>CAWCUF010000002.1:0-454709 GCA_963798745.1 uncultured Actinomycetes bacterium | reverse complement strand
GCGCGCAGAGCGGGCACGCTTGCCCGGCGCTCGCGCTGCGTGCGACGCTGGCGCCGCCCCGCGCGGCTCGCGGACTAGGGGTGCAGTACCCGGCGAGTGTCAACCGCTCGGAGGAGACAAGCGTGTCGTGGATCGTGCTCATCGTGTCCGGGGTTCTTGAGGCGGTGTGGGCCGTCGCGCTCGACCGTTCCGATGGGTTCACCCGCCTGGCGCCGTCGCTGGTGTTCGGCGTGGCTCTCGTGGTCTCCATGGGCGGTCTCGCCTACGCCATGCGGGAACTCCCCGTTGGCACGTCCTACGCCGTCTGGGTGGGGATCGGTGCCTCGCTCACCGTGGTCTACTCCATGGCCACCGGCCTGGAGCCGGTGTCCGCACCCAAGATCGCCTTCCTCGTCATGATCATTGGCGGGGTAGTTGGCCTCAAGGTGGTGCACTGAGCACCGGATAGCCGACCCGGCAGCCGGGCGCTCTGGCAAGGGCCCCGCGTCGCGCGCGTCCTGGTATCCCCGGGCAGCGAACTCGGGCGGCCCCGCACGCGGGATCGGCGAAGTGGACCTCGACTGACCTGCCCCATATTGCCGCGAGTCGACCACCCCGGCGTCCGCTCAGCTTGGGCGGCGACTGGCGATGACTGGTCAGTGCGTGGGTTCCTCTGGGGGTACGCCCTTGATGAGGAGCCATAGCGCGAGGCTGACCTCGGCGATGAAGCCGATCGCCCAGGAGGGGTAGCTGATCGCGGGGTACCCGGGTGCGAGGAGTGCCTGGAGGAACCAGACGAGGACCCCGACGCCGTCCAGGAGGAGGAGCCAGCCGAGGAACCGGGGGAGGAACCCCGAGCGCAGGACGAGCCAGCCCAGGGGGAACAGCCATGCGGAGAAGAACACCTGGGCCATGATGAAGCCGGTCTGGTGGGTGGTGACTGACAGCATCGCCAGGCCGTCGAGTTGCGGGCCGGTGAGTCCCACGGCGTCGCTCTGCGCGAGAACGGCGAACAGTGGCAGGTAGCTCGCGCACTGCACGGCCACCCCGATCGCGTTGAGTATGAGCAGGAGCAGGGCAAGGGGTTCGTTGACTGGCCGCAGGAGCACGTAGAGCGCCCAGGCGGTGAGGACGAACAGCAGCGCTGAGCTGATCGCGGCGACCAGCCCCAGCCGGAACAGCACCTCGTCACCGGTGATGGTCGCGCGCAGCGTGTCCGCGTCGCTGAGCCCGATGTGCCCGAGTTGGCTGGCGAGCACGTTGGCCAGGACGTAGGCCAGGTACAGGCCGCCCGCCCAGCGAGCGACCGCGGTCCGCGGCCATTCCGTCCCGATCACGGCAGCCCCCCTCGTTCGGTCACCTGTGCGAGGGGACCTGCTCCAGTCTGCTCTGCGCGGGTGACCAGCCCGACCGCCAGTCCGAGGGCCATGACGCGGATCACGTTGAACACCGTCGCCACGAGCAACCAGTGGCCGGGGTCAGACACTCCCGATCGCAGCTTCGAGGGCAGCTCGACGACCACGGTGAGAAGGATGAGGGCGGCCGAGCTGAGCCACAGGGCCCGGCTCAGCGGGCCGCTGCCCGGGACCCGCTCCTGGTATCGCACGAGCACCAGAGCCACGACGCTTGCGATGAGCAGTCCACCGACTGCCGCCTCCACGAGCATCGGCACATAGGCAATCGACAATGCGGACCGGTATGCGGCGGCGATCGGGGTCAACGAGATGACGAGGTTGGCCGACCAGAACGCAACCGCTCCCGCTATGGCGGGTCTCCGCCAGCCGCTGCGGGGCGACCCCGCGGGCTTCGCACCCCGGGAACCGGACGAGGGGACCTCGACGACATCCATCATCACTCCCACGGGCCAGACCCACGATCCAACCCGACTTCATCATCCCGCCGAACGGGCCCGATAGCGAGGTGGCTGCAACACCTCACGCACCGACAGTGCGTGGCGCTGGTGCGTCGCAGCGCCGCCTGTGGACGCGGGTACCTCGTGCGGAGCGTTCTGTCGCTGCAGGGTGGCTGCGTCGGGTGGTTCGCGACGTCGTCACGTGCGGGGAAGCACGGCGAGCTTCCCCGCAGCATGGCGCCCGAGGAACGCTTCTGTTACTGGCCGCACACCCCGTCCGCGGTGCAAGTCCAGAGTTCGGCATGGTCGCGGACCTGCTGCGGGATCTGGTCGACGAGGGTCGTGGTGACGTCGACGTCCTCGATGACGGTTCCGGCCGGGATCGACCCGAATTCCTGGACCTGGAGGGTGCGCTCGCCGACGTAGATGCCGGTGGCCGGGTCGATGATGATCTCCTCCCGTTGCCCGTCGCGGGTCTCGAGCCGGCCGATCGAGATCTGGCCGTCGGCGTGGCGTTGGACGATGTCTACGCCCGGCACGGTCTCGAGCACCCGGAACAGGGCGGCTCGCAGGCCCGCTGGAACCACGCCGGAGCGCAGCGCATCAGCGATGTTGACCAGAACCTCGCCGTCGTGGGACCGGCCTCGTCCGCTGGTGTCCTTGTAGAGCTGGTCGCGCAGCTGGTCGGGGTCGCGCGGCAACCCGGCCAGCCATGCCTGGGTGGGTTCCTGCCACGATCCCGCGGTGTCGTTCGGGACCAGGTCGGTGGTCCAGGTCTGACCAGGCCCTGTGGCGTCGGCGGGAGGTTCACCGAACAGGACCTCGGCGACCTCGGTGGGCGAGTCGACGTACCAGCTAGGCCGTGACGGGTTCGCGGCCCTCAGCTGGGCCATGGCGCTTCGTGTGGAGGTCATCGCCGGTCTCCTTCCGGGATCGGGACTGGGCCGGGCAGGGATGCCGCCCGGTCGAGTGGGTGGAGGTCGCTTTCAAGGGTCAGGGCTGCGGCGAAGCGGCGCCGTGCGCGCAACCAGCGCACCCGCGCAGCCCCCGGCGAGCATCCGAGCACCTCGGCGGCTTGGGCGAAGGACAACTCATCCCACACCCGCAGAAGCAGCAGCTCCCGGTCACCCGGTGCCATCCGATCCAACGCCTTGGCGACCTGCGCGCTCAGGGCCTGGACCTCGGCCGGACCGAAGATGTCCGGGGAGGTGTGCGGGGCCATCGCCCGGTCAGTCATCGCGCGCTCCTCCCGCGCCACTCGGCGCGTGTCGTCGCGGACGTGCTGACTGAGCACGTGGCCCGCCGTGACCAGCAACCAAGGCAGACCGATCGCTGGGCCGACGTCGCCTGACTGCCGCGGGGCGCAGAGGTGCCGCCAAGCGATGGTGAACACGTCCGCGGCCACGTCCTGTGCCACGGCGAGGTCGCCAGCGGGACGGGTCCGGCGCGCCGCATACGCCACTACCTGCCGGTGATACGCCTCGAACAAGGCCATGAATTCTTGCTCCGCCCCCTCGCAGCCTCGAAGGTTCCCCATCACCGCCCCCCCACCGCCTGATGCTTTCACCCTTCCATGGCCGCAGACCCCCAATTCGCTACACCCAGCGCGTTACAGCACCCCCTCCCCGCCCGGCTTTCGATGGGCTGCCAGACCGCGACAGGGCCCGATGTCATGCTGTCGTCTCAACACAGGAGCATGATCGAGGGCGCCCCTTTCGCCGCGTCGAGGCCCAGTGCGACGCGGTGTTTCACGACGTCGATGGACGCAACTGTGATCGGCCGTTGATCTGTCACATCTCACCCAGCGTGACCAATCCAGGAACAGCCCCACTCGGGGCAACCTGGACCGCCGATGTGTCGGAATGGGCGTGGGCTTCCAGTTGGCGCGAACCAGGTGACACTGCCCACACCGGCTCCACGAACGGCCCAATCGCCCATGCCATCGTGGTTCCAGGGTCCCGGGTCGGGCACACTGGACATATGGGCACGGTAGTCCTGGGGTGGGACCTCGACCGCGGCACTCGCTGGGTGCCGCCCTACGAGCACGCTGTGACCGGGGTGGCGCTCACCGGCCACATGGCTGCACCGTGGCACCTGGGCATCGGTCGGGTGCCCGCACCGGGTACCGGGGTGCAGTTGATACTCCAGGGCCATACCCGCGGGCTGGTTGGCCGCGGGGCCGTGCGCAGCGCGCCGTTCCGGGCCGGGCCCAGCGACCGCCCCGGCACGCTGGGCACCCATGTGCTCATCGAGTGGGATCGGCTACTCCCGATCACTGAGCGGATCCCCTGCGAACGCATGGCCCACCAGGCCCCTGCCGTGAACTGGGCAGGCACCTACGGTGACGTCCTCGAGGTCCCCGACGAGGTCGGTGACCAATTGGACCGGCTCTGGGCTGCCCCCCACCCCGGCGCCCTGCGTCTACCGGGCCGGGCCCGCCCCGTGGACGGGGCGGGCACCCTGGTCGGTCACCTCAGCCGGGCGCTCACTGCGCACCTGTGACCAGCCGCCCCCATGGGCCGCATCATCGGCGACACGCGCGTGCCGGGGCTGGTGGAACTTGGCGATCCGAGGGCGACCAGCTCGCCGTGACCACCACCCGATCACGCCGCCACTGAGAGCCCGTGGATGACGCGGATGACGCGCCCACGCAAGGGCTGATTGACTACTGTGTCGATAGGGTCTATATTTCCGGGCGATATACTAGGGAATTGAGAGAGAAGCTGCTGATGACCTCCACTGCCTCCCGCACCCGAATGCTGCTGACCGTTGTCGTCGCGGCTGTCCTTGCACTGACCGCGTGCTCCCCGAGCACCTCGAACACCTCGACCCAGGCGTCCCAATCCGCCGCCGAGCCCGTGAAGACCCTGCGACTGGGGTTCTTCCCGAACCTCACCCACGCCCCCGCGCTCGTTGGGCTGCAGGACGGGCTGTTCACGGCGGACCTCAAGGAACTCGGCGTCACGGTGACACCCACGGCGTTCAACGCCGGCCCGGACGCGGTCAGTGCCCTGTTCGGAAACTCGTTGGACATCGCCTACATCGGTCCGAACCCCACCATCAACGCCTACGCCGAGTCACAGGGCGAGGCGGTGCGCGTGATCGCAGGGGCCGCATCGGGCGGCGCTGCCCTGGTCGTTCGCCCCGAGATCAACTCCGCGGCCAACCTCAAGGGCAAGCAGCTGGCCACACCGCAGCTGGGTAACACCCAGGACGTCGCGCTGCGTTACTGGCTGCGGGAGCAGGACCTCACCTCCGACATCGAGGGTGGGGGTGATGTCTCCATCGTTCCGCAGGCCAACTCTGCCGGGCTGGCGGCCTACTCGACCGGCCAGATCGATGGAGCCTGGGTGCCCGAGCCCTGGGTTTCCGAGTACCTCAAGGCCGGCGCGAAGGTCCTGGTCGATGAGAAGGACCTGTGGCCCGAAGGCAAATTCGTCACCACGAATGTCCTGGTGCGCACCGAGTTCCTTGAGCAGCACCCCGATGTGGTCGAGGCGTTCCTCAACGGTCACGTCGCGGCGCTCCAGGAGATCGAGACTCACCCCGAAACTGCCGCCGAGGCGGCCAACGCCAGCCTGAAGTCGCTGACCGGCGCGGAGCTGTCTTCGGACATCCTGGCCAGGGCCTTCGGTGAGGTGGAGTTCACTGCCGATCCACTGCCAGCGACCCTGCAGGGGTCAGCCGAACATGCGATGGGAGTGGGGTTGCTCGATGAGTCGAAGATCGCTGCCGCCGGGGGTCTGCCCGGCACCCTGTACGACCTGTCGCTGCTGAACAAGTCCCTGGCCGCAGCAGGCGCGAACGAGGTGACGGCGCCATGAGCGACCCCTCGACCCTGACGGTGACTCGTCCCGACCCGGTGGGTGCGGGCTGGGCCCTGGACCTGCGCGGGGTGGGGAAGTTCTTCCGCACCCCGCGGGGCACCGTGCACGCCCTGACCGGTGTGGACCTGCAGATCAGCCCCGGCGAGTTCGTCGCCGTGGTGGGTCCGTCCGGCTGCGGCAAGAGCACGCTGCTGAGCATCGTCGCCGGACTTGACCAGCCGTCGGCCGGATCAGTGCAACAAGACGACCGGGTCGCCCTGATGTTCCAGGACGCAACCCTGTTGCCGTGGCTGACCGGCCGCGGCAACATCGAGCTCGCGCTGCGGCTGCGTGGGATACCCCCGGGTCGGCGTGCCGCGGAGACCGAGCGGCTCCTGGCCGTGGTGCGCCTCGACGGAGCCGCGGACCGCCGGCCCCACGAACTGTCCGGCGGCATGCGCCAACGAGTCGCGCTGGCGCGCTGCCTGGCCCAAGGGACCGCGATCGTCGCGATGGACGAACCCCTCGGGGCGTTGGACGCGATGACCCGCGACCACATGCACGACGAGATCGAGCGGGTCGCCACCGAGCAGCAGCTCACCGTCCTGTTCGTGACCCACAACATGCGTGAGGCTGTTCGCCTGGCCGATCGCGTGGTCCTGATGGCCAACGGGCGGATCGTCCACGAGCAGCAGGTCGACCTGGAGCGGCCCCGCGTCATGGACTCCACGGACGTGGCCCTGCGGGCACGGGACCTCACGGAGCGGCTGCGCGCGGCCGGAACGCAGGCACACGAATGACCACCACCCTCGCACCTGTCGTGATTCCCGTCGAGGTCCCCGCCGGAGCCGGGGTGGGCGCTCGTACCTGGGCGTGGGTCTGGCCGAAGCTGCTGGCGGTCGGCCTGGTCTTGGCAATTTGGCAGGCGGCAGTGATGCTGGGGTGGCGCCCGGAATACGTACTGCCCAGTCCGGGCACAGTGCTGGTCACCCTCGGCGAGATGCTCGGAACCCCCAAGTTCTGGCAGGCCGTAGCCACAACCATGACCCGGGCCGTCATCGGCTTCTCCATCGCCCTGGTGGTGGGCAGCCTGCTAGGCATCTTGGTCTCCCGCAGCCGACCGCTGCGCCTAGCCGTCGGTGCGCTGATCACCGGCCTGCAGACGATGCCGTCCATCTCATGGTTCCCGCTGGCCATCCTGCTGTTCGGACTCAACGAGCGAGCGATCATGTTCGTAGTCGTCCTGGGCGCCGCCCCCAGCATCGCCAACGGCGTGATCTCCGGGATCGACCACGTCCCCCCCGCATACAGCCGGCTCGGCCGGGTCCTGGGCGCCAACGCGGTCGATCAGTACCGCTTCATCACCCTGCCCGCCATGCTGCCGGCCTACGTCTCCGGCCTGACCCAGGGATGGGCCTTCGCCTGGCGCAGCCTGATGGCCGGCGAACTGCTGGTCATCATCGCCGGCAGGCCATCGCTGGGCGCCAACCTAGAGTTTGCGCGGCAGTTCTCCCAGGCCGACCGACTGCTGGCCACAATGCTCGTCGTGCTGATCCTCGGCATGCTCGTCGACGGCGTCTTCTCGTCCCTGTCACGGCGCATCCGCCAACGCTGGGGCCTTGCAGGGCGCTGACCAGCCTCGGAGGTGCTTGGATGATCACCATGCAGGTTTCGGCACGGGTCGACTACGGGATGAGAGCGTTGGCCGAACTTGCCTCCCGCGGCCCCGACGGTGTGGCGACCGGCGAAGAACTGGCCGCCCAGCAGGAACTTCCCACCAAGTTCCTGGAAGGGATCATGACCCAGCTGCGCCGCGCGGGCCTGGTGGTAAGCAAGCGAGGAGCCGAAGGCGGCTTCAGGCTCGGTCGACCCGCCGAAGAGATCGCGCTGGCCGACGTGTTCCGTGCGCTGGAGGGCCCGATCGCCTCCGTGCGCGGCGTGGCCCCCGAGGAACTTGCCTACGAGGGCGCCGCGGTTCACCTGCGCGAGGTCTGGGTCGCCACCCGCGCCGCGCTGCGTTCCGTCCTGGAGAACATCACCGTGGCTGACCTCGTGGACGGCGACCTGCCAAAGGAGACCCAAGCCCTGCTCAGCCAGCCCGGCGCCTGGGAACGCCGCTGACTGTCGCGGTCCGGTCCGACACGATGCCCCGTTGGTCCCGTTGGTCCCGTTGATCCTCCCAACACGCGCGCCCGACGAACCCACTCAGCGTCGCCATGTCTAGGTAGGCGCCTCAGCGAGGGGCTCCGCGAGGTGCGTGATCACTGCCCGTGTGGCGCTCTTAATGACTGTGGGGGTCCGCCAGCACCGTACACCCCAGGCATCGCCATGGGGTCCCCAGTGCAGCCTCCGCGAGGATCCCGAGGACGCGCGCCGCACACGCTATGCCTCCCCCCATCCGGCTGATGGTGGCCAAGTTGCGCCTTTCCGCCGGTGCGCCGTGAGGCGCTTGTTGATCGAGCAGGAGGTGAGAGACCTTCGCCGCCGTCCCGTCGCAGCGGGGTGGTGAAGCTGGGGCAGCCTGCTCCGGGAGGTGCCGGGACGGGTGGGAGCAGCCCAGACACAGCCATCGCGTGCCGGTACTGCCAGACGGCGCGGGTGTGGCGAGCGTGGCGGAAAGGCATACGCGAGAAACCGACGTTCTACGCCTCTCAATGACGCACCGGCTCGAACCTGGTGGATCTGGGCCGGATGCGACGCGCACCCGTCTCCCTCATCGCGGAGTTGGGGAACTCCCCGACATGTCGGCGGGACTGAGGGGAGGCTGTGGTGACGTGCTGCGGGGTAGCCACGGCGATGTCGCAGGGGCCGAGTCGGGTGCCTCCTCCGTCCAGCGATCAACAAGTGAACACGGGAACCGCCCCGGGTCTGCCCGGGTCGTCAGCGGCGGGGCGATTCCGTGCTCAGCCGGACGTGACGGCGAACCAGCGACCCTCAGGGTCGGTGAATGCGAAGCTCTGCGTGCCCCCGTGCTCGCCTACCTCGCTCGCCTGCACACCACGCCCCACCAGGACGGTGCGCGTGCCATCGAGATCGTCGACCGCGAAGGCGATCGAGGGTGTTGCGAGGTCAAGCCCGTCCGGGTTGTCCTTCATCAGTTCGAGCGGCACGAGCTCGAACGCGAACGGCTGGTCGGCGAAGCCGACCTGCGCGATCGTGAACGTGCCCGCCTCAATGCGCCGCTTCTCGACCATCCCGATCTGGTCGACCCAGAACCTGCGACAGGCTTCCGCGTCGTTCACGTACAGGACGACATATCCGACTCTCATCTGCGACCCCCTAGTGTCCTGCGCCGGAAGTTCGTTGTAGTAGTTGGGCGAGGGATTGCAGGATCTGGTCGGCGGTCTTGGTCCACACGAATGGTTTCGGGTCGTCGTTCCAGGTCTTGATCCAGGCGCGCAGGTCAGCTTCGAGGGCTTGGACGCTGCGGTGGTCGGAGCGTTGCAGCAGGTCGGCGGTGACGTAGGCGAAGATTCGTTCGACCTGGTTGATCCAGGACGAGTAGGTGGGGGTGAAGTGCATCTGGAACCGGGGATGCGCGGCCAGCCAGCCGACGATAATCGGGTGCTTCTGGGTGGAGTAGTTGTCGGCGACCAGGTGCACGTCCAAGCCCTCGGGAACCTCGGCGTCGACCCGGGCCAGGAACTTGCGGAACTCGACGGCCCGGTGCCGGCGGTGGGTGGCCGCGAACACGGTGCCGTCAGCGACGTTCAGCACGGCGAACAGGCTGGTGGTGCCATGCCGGACGTAGTCGTGGGTTCGCTTCTCGCCCATGCCCGGCATCATCGGCAGCGCAGGCTGCGAGCGGGTCAGGGCCTGGACTTGGGATCTCTCGTCCACGCAGAGCACGACCGCGGACTCGGGCGGGTCCACGTACAGACCCACGACGTCGTGGACCTTCTCCACGAACAGTGGGTCGGTGGACAGCTTGAACCCGTCCGTGCGGTGCGGCTTGAGCTCGAACGCCGCCCAGATCCGCCCGACCGAGGACTTCGACAACCCAGTCCGCTGCGCCATCTTCGCCCGGGACCAGTGCGTGGCGTTGGCCGGCGTGGACTCCAACGTGGCCACGATCACGTCCTCGACCTGATCGACGGTGATCGTCGGCGGACGCCCCGGCCGCGGCTCATCAACCAGCCCATCCAAGCGGTACTCCACGAACCGGGCCCGCCACTTGCCCACCGTCGCCGGCGCGCACCCCACCTGGCCGGCCACCGACTTGTTGTCCGCCCCATCGGCGCACGCCAACACGATCCGCGAGCGCAACGCCAGCGCCTGCGAGGACTTGGCTAGCCGCGCCCAGCGCGAGAGCTGCTCACCCTCCTCATCAGTGAGCACCAACACAGCCTTCGGGCGTCCAGAACGAGGCATACCCGACCCTACGACTTATCACCCGAATTTACGGCGCAGGACACTAGACCCCCCGCTCGATCGGGAGCCGCCCGGCGGCGACCGCGTGGACGAGCGCCGCGTGGTCCGCCTCGGTCTGGTCGGCATACGCCACCGCGAACCGTGCCATCGCCGCGTCGAGCTTGCCCGATTTCCCTGCGTAGCCGGAGATCATCGACGCGCCACTCGTGCGAGCGTGCCCCTTGGCGAGCAGGTGCCCGACGATGCCCGCGTAGTCCGCGAGCGCGACGGTGTCGATCGCGTCCAGGGCGACCGTGCCCTTCATGTTGCGGAACTGTCGCACGTAGAACTGCAGGCCGCCGACCGTCGTCCAGCCGAGCAGTGGATCGCTGACGGTCTGCAGGGCCTGCTGGTACTCGACGACGCGTTGGCCCTGGTGGGCGTGCCAGGCGCTGTCGCCGTGCACGTGCGGGGCCAGCACGGAGCGCCGGGCTTGCTTGAGCTGGAGGAAGATGACGTCGTCGGGGCTCGATCCCTCCAGGAGCGCGATGTACGCGCGCAGCCCCACGGACCCGACGCCGACCACCTTGTGCGCAACGTCGACCAGTGTGTAGCCGCCTAGCGCCCGGCGCCAGTGCGGTGGGAGCGTCTGGAGGTAGTCATCGAGCCCTTGAGCGACGAGCTCGGCCTCGGTATCGCTGAGACGCGTGATCAGCGGCGGCTCTTCGAGGATGTGACGGCGCCCGGCCTTCTTGCCGGTGAACCGCGGCAGGGCCCGGTCGCTCGTCCGGTTGCGGGCTCGTTTGATGGTCCGGTCGATCTCCGCGGCGAGGGTACCGTTCGGCGCGTGCTCGTGGATACGGTCCACGTCCAGCCGCTCGAACGACCTGCTCAGCAGGGGCCGGTCGGCCAGGTGCCGGATCTCGTCCCGGTAGGCCGCGCTGCACGAGCGGACCGCGGACTCGCAGGCGTCTTCCGACGCCCCGTTCTGCCGACCGGCGACCCAGATGCTCGCGACGAGTCGGCGCAGGTCCCACTCCCACGCTCCGGGATGGGCTTCGTCGAAGTCGTTCAGGTCGATCACGAGGTCGCGCTCGGGCGAGGCGTAGAAGCCGAAGTTGCCGAGGTGGGAGTCGCCGCACACGACGGGCATGATGCCCGTCGACGGCAGCGCCGCGAGGTCGTTGGCCATCACCACGGCGGACCCGCGCAGGAATCCGTACGGCGAGGCCGCCATCCGACCTACGCGCACCGGGATGAGCCGGTCCAGGCGTCCCTGGTGGCTCTCCATGACCTGAGCGACGGGGTCGCGCCCGACCTCGGTGGACTCCCATAGCCCGAGCGAGGAGCGCGGAACCGAGCCCCGCAGCCTGCGCCCCACGCGGTAGCGCTCCTTGCGCGTCACGGGCCGTCGCCTCAGCGAGGCGTAGTCGTTGCTGTCGGCGCCCTGCAGGACGGCGTGGCCGGCAACGGGCTGGGCGGAAGATGCGTCCACGGGCTCTGACCTCGGATTCTGGCGACCAGCGCCGCCACCCGCCCCACAAAGCCGCAGATCTCCGCCGTTGTCAACCCTCTCGCGAGCACCGCACCGGGACCGAGCTCTGCTTGAAGAACGCGGTACTTCGGTGCACGATCTACTCAACCTGCTCCGAGTTAGCCGACTTGGACAGGTTTCCGGCGCGACACGCGGAGGGCGTCCCGGGCAAGTACTGATGCAGATCTGTGCGTTGATGCCGTCCCCCATTGGGGCAGGGACGCCGCCCCCAAGGCGCGCGCTACGCGACGCCAGGGTGCGCCGTGCGGGTGGTAGTTACGCACACGGATCCGAGAGAGGGGGCTTATGCGCGCGGCGTCGATCCCTTCGAAGGTCGCCGTTCGTCACCGAGGACGTGGATGGGGCGGTAGGTGTGCAGGACGAGGTCGAGCCTGATCGAGGGGACCGGGTCAGTGGCGCTGATGCTGATCAGCCGGGAGCGCCTCGGCCTGTTCTAGAGGAAGTCCTTGAGGCCGTTCTGGTGGGCGGGGTGTCGGAGCTTGAACAGGGCCTTGCACTCCACCTGCCGGATTCGCTCACGGGTGAGGCCGTACGTCTTCCCGATCTCGTCCAGCGTCTGGGGCTGGCCATCCACGAGGCCGAACCGCAGCCGCATGATGGCGGCTTCCCGTTCGGACAGACGCGCGAACGCCTCGTCGAACTGCTGCTGCAGGGCGCTGAAGGTGAGTGCGTCGGGCCGGGCGACCGGGTCGGTGTCCTGGATCAGTTCGCCGAGCATTCCCGAGGTCAGACGAGAGGGGGCCGCCGCCAGTCGGGCGCCCTGATGTGGCATAATTGTGGCATGAGTCGCACACGCTTGAGCACCACGGTGGACGCGGATCTGCTGAACACTGCCCGGAAGGCGTCCGGGAAGCCGGACTCCGCGCTGATCGACGAGGCGCTTGCTGCCTTGGTGGCTCGGCATCGCGCCGCCGAGGTGGACGTCAGCTACGCCGCCTACGACGCGCACCCGCTCGACGAACCAGACGTGTGGGGGGACTTGGCCTCCTTCCGGCGTGCGGTTGCGGCCTCGTGACCGACCTACCTGCACGCGGGGAGGTGTGGTGGTGCGAGATGCCGGAAATCGGGCGGAGACCCGTGGTCGTGCTCTCTCGTGACGCCGTGATTCCGCGCCATCGGCGCGCGCTGATCGCGCCGTGCACGACCACCATCCGACACCTGCCGAGCGAAGTCCTCCTGGAACCCGGGGAGGATCCGGTGCCGCTTCGCTCGGCAGTCAACCTGGACTCGGTCGAAAGCATCTCGATCGCGATCCTCGTCGAACGCCTGGGCCGGTTGGCTGACGATCGGATGCGTCAGATCTGCGCTGCACTCGCCATCGCCGTGGACTGCTCGGACTGATCCGCCGCAGCTCACCGGTCACGGATCCTGCTGGGATCCTCGTTGCGAGACGCCCTTCTCGTCTGCCGAACGGTGCTGCATACCGCGTCGCGGGCGTCCGGGTGGCCAGGCACCGCCCGGCCAGGACGGAGGTAGGGCGGCTCACGCTCGAGCGGTGCTCCTCGGCAGGGGCAGGCGAAGACAGCTCAGCGCCGCTTGCGCTGCTGAGCTTGCTTGGCCATCCGGCCGAACCGCCGGCCCTCGGCGCGGTGTTGGTGGGGGGTCGCGCGCAGCGCGGCACTGGCGATTCCCGCTGCAGGCGACGCCAGCCCTGCAGCCGCTCGGTGGCGAGTTTGCCCTCGTCCGCCCCCGCCCGCACGGCACAGCCCGGCTCGGAGGCGTGCCCGCAGTCGCTGAACCGGCAGCCGCCAGCCAGCTCCTCGACGTCCGGGAACACCGCGTCGACCGCGTCCGCCCCGGCTGCCAGGCTGATGGAGCGGATCCCCGGGGTGTCGATGATCGAGCCCGCCTCGGGCCCGGGCAGCAGGTGCAGTTGGCGCGCGCTGGTGGTGTGCCGCCCCTTGGCGTCCCCTGTGCGCACGTCCGCGGTGGTCGCGACCTCGGCGCCGAGCAGAGCGTTGTTCAGGGTGGACTTCCCCGCGCCCGACTCGCCGACCAGCGCCGCTGTGCGCCCGGCCAGCAGGTCGCGCAGCTCGGCGATACCGATCCCCTCGAGTGCCGCGCAGGCGACGACGCGCAGCCCGGATGCTCAAGCTCGAGGAGGGGCAGGTCGACCAACCCCGGGTCAACGACTTTGGTCAGCCCGAGCACGGGCGTGGTGCCGCTGTCCCAGGCCTGTGCCGCCAGACGCTGGATGCGACCCGCCTTGACGGCCGGTCGACGCCGCAGGTGACTAGGTCGGGACTAGGTCGGGACTAGGTCAGGACTAGGTCGACGTGGGCGGCCAGGGCCTGCTCGGTGCGCTCGTCGGCGGACTGCCGGCGCAGCAGGGATCGGCGGGGCAACACCGCCAGCACCGGCCCGATGACCGGCTCTCCCATCGAGGCCGGCTGGTCAACCGGTGTCCGCCTGGCCGGAATGGCCACCCAGTCACCGACTGGCGGTGCCCTATCGAGCCGGGGCGACAGCCTCAGCGCCCGCGGTCCGGAGGCAGTGACAGCAAGCAGCGTCGCACCGTCGTGGCGGACGATGCGAGCCGGACTCGTGTTCGGTGGAAGCTGAGAAGATCGTTCGTCACTCCAGCCGTACGGCAGGAGCGCTGAGCATGTGTACACCAACGCAGGAATCCTCATCGAGAGACACCGCCGAGTCGACGGCGGTGCGGGCGCACATGTGGGCTCCGGCGGGGGTGGGAGTTGGGGGGTGGGCCGGAGGGGGCGTGCACGAGCGCAGTCATCACCATCCCCTCCTCTCCCTCTCGATGCGTTGCGGGACACGTCACACCTCTGGCAGCAGCACCTCGGCACGGCATTGAAGGTCAACCGCCAGTCGTCCTCGGCGCGCGGCCCGCAGTCTCGGGCGGTACGTTGACGTGGCTCGCGATTCGCGACGCGCCAAAGGATGGTGAGGGCATGAGCCAGGATTCCGGGATCGAGTACACCGAGGAGATTCGACAGGGCATGACGCCCGATGGGAGCGAGGTCGTGGAGGACATCGTGACGGCGGTCGATACCGAGACCGGTGACGCGCTGGTCGATGACTTGATCGTCTCGGTGGCACCGGACGGATCGGCCACGGTCGAGGAGACAGTCGCCGCGGTCGACGATTCCGGTGCCGGGGAGATCATCGTTGACGTCGTCGAGGAGATCGACCCGGCCTGATCGGACACCTCACTGGCTGGGCATGGCCGCGAGGCAGCGCCGCCAGCGCCGCGAACCGGATCCGGCTGGAAGGGACCAGACGATGAGCCCGCAGATTGTCACGTGCCCGGGTTGCGGCAGGAAGAACCGGGTCCCCGCGTCGGCGGCCGGGCGCCCCGCATGCGCAGCGTGCTCCGCGGCCTTGCCCTGGATCGTCGACGCCCGCGACGCCGACCTCGCAGCGGCTCTGAGCACCAGTCAACTGGTGCTCATCGACCTGTGGGCCCCGTGGTGCGGCCCTTGCCGGATGGTGGCACCTGTCCTCGAGAGACTGGCCAGTCGCTATGCGGGCAAGGTCAAGGTGGTGAAGGTCAATGTCGACGACAGCCCGGCAGCAGCGACTCGCTTCGATGCACGAAGCATCCCGACCCTGGTGATGATGAGGGACGGCCGGACCGTGGGTCGGGCGGTCGGCGCCCAACCTGAGCATGTGCTCGCCAAGGAGATCGATCAACTGCTGGCGGCAACCTGAGCCTGCCCCGCCCCGCCCCCGCTACCGCCGCCGCGCCACCGCCCGCAGCTTCGGGCCGCGTGTGGGCAGTCGGCCAGCTCGGCGCACAACCCGGGCGGCGAACCCTGAGGACCGATCGGGCTCAGGATTCTGGGCCGGTCTTCGGCGTCTCCGGTTGGGCCGGGGCCACCTGCGGATGCGCGGTCATGTAGGCCTTGGCCGCCTCGTCCACCGACGGATACACGTGTCCGGCGCCCATCCCGGACTCGACGCCGGAGACCTGCAGAACCTCCCTGAACCTGCCGTCGGTTCCGCCGCGACGAAAGTGATCTCGTGTGATCGTCCAGGTTGCTGACGAGATCGAGCAACAACGAGGTTCCCGTGAAGTCCGCGTAGGCGGTTGCCTCCGCGTCGAGCACCACCCAGTTGACCGGCTCGTCAGTCGCCGACCGCCACGGCCGCTGTGACGGCGACCTACGCCACCATCTGCGCCGCATACTGGGGCGTGAGCTTCGCGGCGACCGTCAGGCACATCACCTCGGCCAGCGCCATCGGCAAGGCCGCATCCGGTCCCACGACCGCAGCTGCCAGCACGACCGGCGCCAACAGCACCACCAGCGTCACGACACTGGTCCGCACTGCCTTGCCGGGGATCGCCCAGACTCACCAACCGCCGGCGCGACGTGAGCGGACATAGCCGTCCACCTCCTGCCTGGGGAACATCCGGTGCACTCCCGCACGCCGGGCCAGCGTAGCCCGCGGAGTCCCGCGCAGGGCGCCGGGTACGGGCCGGCACGCAGACACCGTGCACTTAGCATCCGGTCATGGACCTGTCCACTCTGCCGACCCGAATGCTGCTTCGATGGGACCTTGCGATCCGCATCGGGCTGTCGGTCCTCGTCCCCGTCGGCGTGCAGCTCTGGCGCACGGGGAGCGTGACCGGACCGACGATCGTGGCCGCCTTGGTCGCCGTCCTCGTGTCCATGTCGAGCCTCGGCCCTGAAGCGTCGCGCCCCCAGTGGATCGCAGTCGCCGCCGTGGGGACGCCAGCGGCCATCGTGGTCGGGACGGTCGCGGGCCCCTCTGCGACCGGCGGAGCCGTCTGGGTCTTCCTGCTCTACCTCGCGCACGGGGCGTTGACTGAGGCAGGTCTTGTCAGCCAGTTGGCCTGGTACCCGGTCGCGACCGCGGGGATGGCGGCATCCGTCCTCTCGACGAGCGTCACTGCCCCCGGGGAGATCGCGGTCATCGCCGCGAGTGGGTCGCTGTGGTCCGTGCTCCTGATGGTCGTCGTCCCACGGCTCGTCAGGGCCCCACGCGTACCCGTCCCTGCCGTGGCCCTGACCGTCGACATGGCTCGGCTGCATCGCATGGCACGCCACCCGGCGTTGAGTGACTGGGTGTACCCACTGATGCTCGGGTCGCTCGCATCGGCGCTCCTGCTGGTCGTCGATGCCCTCACCGGTGGGTTCAGGCCATACTGGGCCGTCTTCGCACTCGTCGGAGTCCTGGCCCCCACCTCAGCCGCCGCCCGCAGGTCCACATGGGAGACCGTGGGCTCGACGTTGGCGGGCATCCTCCTGGCCGCGTGGCTCATGTCACTCGGTCTGTCGACACGGGTGCTGTTCACAGTGACGATGGGCCTCGCGCTGGTCGGTGCGGTCCTCCTGTTGCGCAACGGCCTGGTGTCCAAGCTGCTCCTGACGCCCCTGGCAGTGATCATGGCGGCGGCCTCGCTGGGGCCGGAGAGCGGGCTCGCCCTGAGCATGCGCCTGGCCGAGTACCTCCTCGGAGCAGGCGTGGGCTTCGTGGCCGCATTCGGCGGCGAGTGGCTGACCAAGCACCTCGAGCGGGACCGGCCCGTGGAACAGACGGAGTTCGCCGGCTGAGAGGTCGACGCCCAAGACCGGGCAGGCTGGGCCGTGTCAGCCGGTGGAGGGCTGGTCCGCGGTTTCGCTGCCCTCGACCGGTTCGTCGTAGGTCGAGTGGTAGACCAGCGGGTAGCTGGCTCCGTACTGCTTGAGGAACGAGGTCACCCACGCCGCGACCGGTAGCGCCATGAACGCCCCCATCGGTCCGGCAATGGCACCCCCGGCCAGGGCGGAGGCGAACGCGACACCACCGTTGATCTCCATCGTCCTGGCACTGATCCGTGGACTGAGCCAGTAGTTCTCGAGCTGCTGGTAGATGATCGTCCACACGAGCAGGACCACGGCGGGGACGAAGCCCTGCAGCCCGAGGGTGACCACGATGGGAACGGCGGCGCCGATGTAGGTGCCGACCGCCGGGATGAACTCCGCAACGAACCCCTCGAACACCGACATCGGCAGCGCGATCAGCCACGGAACGCCCACCAGCAGCATCACGAAGAAGAACAGGCTGCCGTTGATCAGCATCAGCAGCAGCCGCGAGTAGAAGTACCCCCCAGTCTGCTGGACGGCAGTGTCCCATGACCAGCCCACGCGCTGCTGACGTTCCGGGGTCAGCCGTCGCAGCAGCGACTGGCGGATCTTCGGCGCGTCAGCCGCGAAGTAGAACGTGAACATCGCGATCGTGAAGAACTGGAACACCAAGCCCACAACTCCCGAGGCCAGGCCCAGGACCTGCTGCCACGAGTCCTGCGCCCAATTCTGAACCGCCGCCTGCAGGTCCGCGGCCGCGGCTGAGTGCTGGCCGTCTCCGATGGTGATGTGGAAGGTCCGCTCGATCTCGGTCAACCAACCCGGCAACTGGTCACTGATTCGCTGCGCCATCTGCACAGTCGCCGGGATCAGCACGAAGATCATCAGGACCACGAACACGACCAGGCCCAGGAAGATCACCCCCGTGGCAGAACCCCGACGCCACCCGAACCGACGGTTCAACCACGTCACCCCCGGGTCCATCGCCATCCCGAAGAACAGGGCGATCACCAGCATGCCCACCAGCCCACGCGCCCGGTCGAATGCAACGACCAAGACGGTGATGATCAGCACGACGCTGGCCACGCGCCAGGTCGCCCGCCGGATGACCGGCATCACCCACGCCGGCGCACCGTCAAACGCATCCGGCCGGCGATCGTCAGCCGCTTGGTCTGGTTCGGGCATCACGCCTCCATACTCACCGGCCGCCCTCGTGCAGGTCGGGCCGCTCGTCCTCGTCCCATGCAGCCTCGGACGTGTCCACGCACGGGCTGGACACGAAGTACGCTACCGGGCACGACGCGCCCACGGGCTGAAGTCCGCAGGGACTCACCACGCGGACCCCGGCGCGCCGGGACACCGACATTGCGGCACGGCATCGTTGTCCCGTGAAGAAGCGAACGGCGACCCCGTGACGATGACGAACGCCGCCGAAAGGGCGCAGGTCGCACGCGCCCTGCGCACCCATGTGCGGCCAAGCGATCACGCGGCCTGGGAGCCCCCAGCGCAGCGCGCGGACCCGGTGTCGATCCTGACTGCCCAGGACGCCCACCGGCTGCAGTGGCTGGTTCCCGTGCGTCACGCGCGGATGGCCGAGTCCGCGTTCTCCTTCTTCCGGGGGGCTGCGGCGATCATGGCCGCCGACCTGGCGGGCACGCCCACCACGGGCCTGACCACGCAGTTGTGCGGGGATGCCCACTTGGCCAACTTCGGCACGTAGCCCCTGCCGAGCGTCGCCAGGTCTTCGACGTCAACGACTTCGACGAGACCCTGCCCGGGCCCTGGGAATGGGACTTCAAGAGGCTGGCCACCAGCTTCGTCCTCGCCGCCCGGGACAACGGATTCCCCGACGACACCGGCACCGAGGTCGCCGTGCAGGCCACGTCGTCCTACCGACAGTCACTGGCGCGGATGGCCGCCATCCCGGCCCTGGACGTGTGGTACGCGCAGGTTGGTCTTGCCGGAGGCCACCGCGTCGGTCCTCGAGGAGCACCTGCCCCCCAGCACCTACGCCAACCACGGCCAACGGGTGGTTCAGGGGCGGCGGCTCATGCAGGCCTCCAGCGACATCTTCCTCGGCTGGTCAGGAAGCTCCCGCTCTTCCGGTACGTACTACTGGCGCCAGTTCCACGACATGAAGGGCTCAGCCAACGTCGCTGCGATGACCCCCGACCGACTGCTCGGGTACGCCGCCGTGTGCGGAGGCACACTGGCCCATGCACACGCCCGGGCCGGTGACGCCGTCTCCATCGCCGCCTACCTCGGCGACACCGACACCTTCGATCGCGCCATCGGCCAGTTCGCCCGCGCATACGCCCAACAGAACGACGCCGACTTTGCCGCCTTCACCCATGCCATCCACGACGGACGCATCACCGTAGCCCCTGCCGCGGCTGGGGCCTGAAGCATCACGAGCACGACACTGACCGCGCGTTCTGCGTGCGGCGCGTCCGACATCGTCTCCGTTGCCTGCGCAACCAGGCCCCGCCGGGCGATCAGGCTCGGGTGACAGTCAGTCCCCGGAGGCAACTCCCGGCTTCTCTGACGCAGGGTGCAGACTGATCCTGGCGGCAGCCACCAGGACCCGCACGACGACGCCGACCAGGACCACATCCATCACCATCTGCCCCGTGACAGCGGCTCTGGCAAGCGAACTCACTGGATGGATGTCCCCGAAGCCGACCGTCGACAGCACGGTCACTGTGAAGTAGAGGGCGCCCATCCGGTCCAGCGGCTCGGAGAACGCTGCAGGAACTGCGCTACTGAGGTACAGGTACGAACCGGCCACAAGTACGACGAACAACGTGACGCTCACGACGAGGGCCTCGATCGCCCTCACCTCCGGCAGGCGCGCAGCCATGATGTGCCGGACCTGCCGGACCAGCACCCACACGAACAGCCCGGCCGCGAGCCCCAGCAGCAGTACGTCCCCGACCGCGTCGGGCGCCGCATCGAAGGGCCAGACGGCGTACAGCAACAGCAGCACAACCACCAGCAGCACGCAACGAAGCGCCGACCCGATCGACACCCGCCGCCGTTGGTGGTGATCGAGTTCGCGAAGCCGAAGGTGCTTCTCCGGTGGGTTGGCCATCAGTCCTCCAAGGAGTTGTCTCGCGATCGGTCACCTACCACCGCCTCAGCGCCAGTCCTGCCGAGCCCCAGGTACTAGCGTGCCCGACGCCGGCAACGGGATGGGTCCAGGTGGGCGCCTGTTCGTTGACCGCTGGCCAAACTCCGGCCGGCGCCGTAGATGTACCGTGTGGCAGGTCCTGGTCGGCGGGCGCGTCCTCCTGCATCTGGCGGCGTGCGCTGTGGGAAGGTCACCGGACACCCCTGCTGCCTGGCCGAGTGTCAGCACCACGCCCGGTTGAGCCGACAGGACCGGAGGCGAGAGGACTGGAGCGCGCGTGAAGTCTGAGATACCGGATGAGGCCCCGACTGCTGCGACGGCCGGGCTTCCCGCGGCCGTGATGACGGTCGGGACCATGGTGCTGCTGATACTGGGCTCGGTGGCGCTTTTCGTCGAGAGTGCCGAGGACGGGCCGCTGCAGGTGGCGATGATGTTCGGGTTGGCTGCGGCGATGGTCATCGCCAAGGGTTGGGGGAAGCTCGGCTGAGGATCTGGCCAAGGCGATCCGCTCGAGTATCGATTCGGCGTTGGGAACTGTGTTCGTGCTGTTGGCGGTGGGTGCCCTGACCGGTTCGCTTCTCCTGTCCGGCACGATCGCCACGGTCGTGTGCTACGGGGCCCAGTTCGGGACGCCGGCGATCCTCTACATCCTGGTGTTCGTTCTGGCGTCGGCGCTGTCGTTGGCCATCGGGAGCTCGTTCACCACGATCGCGGCTGTGGGGCTGCCCTTCGTTGCCCTGGCACCGTCCATGGGCGTCTCGCCGGCGGTGACCGCCGGTGCCGCAGTGTCGGGGGCCCTGTTCGGAGACTCCCTGTCGCGGATCTTGGACACGTTCCCCCTCACCGCCTCGGTTGTGGGGGTGGATCCATCTGTTCACCGGCGGGCCCCGCGGGTCCCGCTGGCGCCTGGCTGGATACTCAGCGCTGGCGTGTTCGTCGTTCTGGGTTTGCGCGACGTGGGCAGGGCGGCTTCGACGCCTCGTCGGTACAAGCGGCGATCGAGTCGCAGTTCAGCACTGTCTCCCCCATCGCGATCGTGCCGCTCATTGTTGTTCTCAGCCTGTCCGCCCGGACCACCGGCTTCCTCTCGCTGATGGCGGGCGCGGCTTCGGCGGTCGTGGTGGCGGCGTTCCTGCAGCGCGATCTGATCGCTCAGGTCGCTACGCAGAAAGCGTCGGGGGCCTTCGGCGAGTGGGCGGCAGCGTCGCTGACCGCCATGGGCGGGGGGTCCGCGTTGGCCAGCGGGACCGACGCGCTGGGCCGTTTCAAGTCAGCCCGGCTGGAACCCTATGTCGCGTCGTCGGTCTCGGTGGCAGGGTTCGGCACGATCGCATCGCCGCTGATTGGCACGGCAGGCTCCAGCACCAGGATCGCGATCAGGATCGCGAACACCCCGTCGCTGAGGGCCACCTCCCGATCCAGCGCGCCCCGCCGCGGGCTCGCTACAACAGTGCCCATGACGACGCACACGCCTCGCGCCCCGACGACCCAGCAAACTCGCCCAGTACCGCACCGTCTTCGCCGCCGAGCGCACCCTGTTCGCTGTGCTGCGGACCGGGCTGGCCATCGCCGGTGGTGGCTCGCTGGTGAGCAGCCTGCTGGGGGACGCGTGGCCCACTTGGGTGCAGGTCACGCTCGTGACCATCTTCTTGGTCGTCGGCTACTCCATGACCCTCATGGGTCTGGCCCGCTACCGAGGCGCTCTGCGCGCCCTCCAGGGCCCGCACCTACCCGGGAACCGGGCCACCTCGCCGCTGCTTCTGACCCTCGGTCCCGTCGTGCTCGAGATCGCCATCGTAGTCGTGGTCATCCTGTTCCTCGTCGAGAACATCTGACCCCCATAGGACAGGACTGCTACGCGAACAGGTGCAGTTCGGGTTTGGCGCTTGAGGTGGGGATACCCCAGGGCGGTCACGATCCGCCGGTGTCCTGAGGTCGACCACTCGACCATTCCAGGCGCTGCATTCCGCCGCGTAGAGCGCGAGCGCCGGACGCTGCAAGCCTGCGGACCCGGGTCCACTCTGTCCGAGCACAGTGCGTCGTCCCCGCCCGAATCGACAGGTGTCGTCACGCCTATCGAGCGGACTGGATTCGGGGGCGTCAGCGCCAGAACTCCGTGAGTTGCTCTGCCTGGGCTCGGGCTTGGTCGTAACCAGCTCGAGCGGCGGGTTGGACGCAGTGATGGATCCTTCGCATTGGTGCCGAACAGGTGCTGTGCGCTGCTGTCCGGGGCGATCGTCTCGACTCTGCTGCCGCGTGCGCGCAACTGGTCGACCTGCCTCTCCAGATGCATGCCCCAGCCGACCGGAGTTGGTGCCCTGCCGCTGAAGGGAGCAGCACCAGCACCCGTGCGTATCCGGCTGCTAGGTCCGCGTTCTCGGCGTTGGATGGGTAGCCGCCGTCGATGTATCGGTGGTCTCCGGTCCGGCAGGAAGGGCCACTGGCACGGCTGGCGGCGACCGCGTCGGCCAGGTCGATCCCGCTATGAGGGTCGAACACGACCGGTGCACCGGTCTGGGCATGGACCGCCGTGAGCCGCTCCTTCGCGTTCGGTCGCGGGGACGTTCGCTCCTTCCCCCCCGCAGCTGGGCCACGGCATGCTGGGAGCAAGCGGAGGCCGCATCTGGCCTGTCCCTAGGGGAAGGGAGTCCCGATGTCGACCTTGACAGCTCCGAGCCGGACAACGCGGGACTCGGAACGGCCCCAGCGCCGATGGTGGTGGCTCATGGTCTTGCTCGCAGCCGCTTGCTTGAGCGCCGGGGTTGTCGCCGGTCTCTGGGCGCCCGGCGCCGAGGAGCCGGGTAGTGGCCCGGTCGACCCGATCGACGCCTACACGATGACCGAGGCCGACCCGTTCGAACCCTCGATCCTGCGCAACATGCCGGGGGATACCTTCTACTACGCGTCCGCGGTGGTGATTCACCGAGACGGGCAGAAGGTCGGTGAACTCACGACCCTTGAACTGACCCCGAGCACCCTCGTCGACCTGGACCTGGACGCGTTCCTCAGAGCCGCGACCCTGTCCGACTTCCACTTCCAGGGGACGCTGGCCGAGGATGCCATCGACATGCGGATCATCGGCTCCACCCGGGTCGCCGCTGTCTTCCCGCTCTACCCGGGGGTGGGAGGCCGGTTCTCCGCCTGGGTGCAGGACGGCAACCTGATGATGCTGACCTCCGCGCTACCTGATTGGGCCCTGGGCGACCAATTCCTCGAGGACTACCTGGCAACCCCGCCCGTGCTGCCCATCTCCGAGTACACGATGAGCCCGACCGATCAACCGATGACCTCGATCTTCGAGACCATGCCGGTGGGCACCTTCGACCAGGGTTCCGTGGTGGCGGTGAACCGAGCGGGTCAGGAGGCCGGCGAGTTGACGACCCTCACGCTCACCCGGGATGCGGAAGGGGACCTGAACCTGGGGGGGCATGACCTGGACACGTTCCTGACGGATGCGATCATGTCCGACTCGCTGTTCGAAGGGCTGGGCGGGGACCATATCGACCTGCGGATCATTGGTTCCACCCGGGTGGCCGTTGTCTCCCCGTGGGGAGGTCTGTTCGCCGCGTGGGTGCAGGACGGCAGCCTGATGGTGTTGACCTCCGCATCATTCGACCGGACCCTGGCCGACCACTTCCTCCGGGACTACCTCGGCACCCCGCCGGCGATATCAGTGACCAAGCCGGCCGACTGACGCACCCGACCTCCCTCTGAGACCAGGGGCAGTCATGGTCTCGGTGGCCCCGCCCCATTCGGCGGGGCAGCTGCGCTGCTCGTTGACGATCATGTTCCCGACGCAGTCGAAGTCTGTCTATCCGCCGCCAGTCGGACGCGTGCGTGAGCTATTCGAGGAGTGGAACCTCGAGGTCGTAGGCCAAGACCACGGCGCGCGCTAGTTGTGCTTCTTGTTCGACACTGAGGTATCCGACGGTGCGTCCGAGGGCGCTCACCGGGACCGTGAGGACGTTGTCCAGGGAGATCGCGCAGGCGTGGTCCAGCCCGTTCTCGGGTCCAACCCTGACCTCGCTGGACAGGCCTTTGATCGTGGTGGTGACCGGCGCAACCGTGACCTTGGTCATCACACCTCGGGCAGCATCCCGTGTCAGGATGAGCGCTGGTCGCGTCTTGTCCAGGCGCACCAAGCAGATCTCACGCACCCGATCATTTCTCGACGATGGCGTGGCTGGCGGTCCACTCGACCAGGTCGTCGAGGTCGTCTGCCGCACCGTGGGCGCGAAGGAACTGCGCGTCTTGTTCAGCGGCCAGTCGACGCATCTCTCGTTCTACTGCGGATGCCACGAGCGCGGCCCTGCTCGGCGCTTTGCCGGTCGCAACGGTGCGGTCGAGGAAGGCGACCATCTCGTCAGGAAGGCGGACCGCGATCTGTGTACTCATACTGTCGAGGATAGCGCAGTGAATCCCGATGTGGGATGCTCGTCCGCGCACCACGGCGCGACACTGCCGCTTGGGCGTCTGGACCAGCCCGCGGTTGCGCAGCGCGTACACAGTCACCCGCAAGTCCGAATCGGTCTTGGTGACTGGCACCCCGGCGACGAGACTCGCCAACACATCAACCTGCCTGCGGCTCAGCCCCGCACGGACCGACAGGACTGACTCGGTTGCCGCTGCTCGCTGACCCGTCCCCGAGCGTCAGTCGTAGCGCTCGAGCAGCGCGCGTACGCGTGCTTGGGCGCTCTGGCTGAGGACGCGTTGGGCGTGGTAGGTCTCGTAGATCGCCTGGGCCTGTTCGACCGAGGCCACCCCGCAGGTGAGCAGCAGCCCTTCGATGTCGCCGCTGTCGCGCAGTCCGCGGTTGGCTGCCAGCTTCATCGCCAACAGCATCGGCGCGCTCGCCATGAACACCGTGATCGGCCCATAGGTGAACAGTTCAGTCCACTCGTCCTGACCGACGAAGGGGACGAACCCGAGTGCGTGGTTGTTCAGCCAGTCCGCCGGGAGCCCTCGCTCGGCCGCGATCTCCGCGGCAACCCGCTCGACTAGGTCACCCGGGTGGTACACCGCGTCGATGTCGAGGGTGGCACGCCGATCGAAGTAGCCGACAGCGATCGCAGCCCCTCCGACCAACCGAATGGCAGCCGGCTGGCCTGTCAGCGCGAGCCCGATGAGCCAGGTCGTGGAGCAACTCGGTGATGAGTGTGCGGTCGAGCAGCACGGGAGATCGTGACCTCCTCAGACGCTTTCCAGCTCAGACGCGGCGATCAGCACCCCATGGTGAGCGAACGCCGCGGGAACATCCAGGTCCGGCCCGCCGGGACCGAACACATCTGGGTACCACGGCTCGGCCAACAACCGGGACGAGTCGTCGACCCACGCCGGCACCGGCAGCCCAGCACCGCTGAGGTGGTGGGCGACCAGCGCAGCCAAAGCGGCGTCGAATCGTGGATCTCCAGTCGGGGTCGGCTCGCACACACACAAAGCAACCCGCACGTCCGCCGGGGCCGCAGCCAGATCATCGTTGACCTGGATGAAGGCCCGCCACGCCGTGTCCCGATCGCCACCGGCAAGCAACTCCGCGATCCCCGCGGCAACCTCGGCAACCGGTGCCGACGTCGTGGGAATCAAGGACAGCCGGCATCCGGCACGTGCCACCAGCCGCTCCAGGTGACCCACCCGGGCGTCGCGACGACCAGCCTCGATCGCCGCGATCGTCGGCTGATGATCCCCCGCCCGCAGAGCCAACTCACGCTGCGACAACCCACCCCGCCACCGCGCACTGCGCAACAGCACCTGACCACTCATCGCCCGCCTTCCCATAGCGTTATCGCTATCGTACGCCGCACAGGAGCGACCGCCAATAGCGGGGCCAGCCCCGGTCGCTGGGGTGCGAAACCCCCACCACATGTCACATGCCTTCCAAGCAGGCCATGCCGGTTCGATCCCGGTCACCGGCTCCACCGGAAAATAGCCCCTGACCTGCGCCGACGTGGGTTGGGGCACAGCTCGCCGCCTCGCTGGGCGCCGGGGACCTTGCCATGCAGGTGGCCGTGAACTCGGTGGGCATCTTCGGACTTCAGCGGCCGGAGCAGTGGAAGGAGATCGCCGCCCAGATCGTGCACGTGCACGGCAAGTCCTTCTTCACCGAAGACGGCACCGAACCGTCGATCCCCGACCGGGAGCTCCTCACGATGCTGGTCGACGCCGGCTTCGACGGCTACATCAGCAGCGAGTGGGAGACCTGGCACTGGGACAGTTGTCGCCGACGGCGCAGCGGATGCGCATGGGCTCAAGGTTGGAGCACCGCGGTGTCGTATGGGGTCGTCCCTCGTGCGATCAGCGCGCGGCGATGGCTCGGGATCGCGGGGTCACGACAGGGCACCACCAGGGACCTGCGCCCGATCTCGGCGATCTCGCACAACCACAACTCCCCGCGCTCAGGCAGGGTGGGTTCCGGACGGGCCGCTATACCTGGTGCTCGACCCGGCCCGTGGCGATGAGCTGCGCAACACCAGCCCGGTCGAGGCCGCGCTCCGGTCCTCGGGACGCACCCCGTTGACTCTCAACGAGGGGATCAGCTGGCTGCTGCAGCAACCGAGCCTCTTGGCGCCCGGGGCGTGCTTGATGACGATCGGATCCCGCAGGGCCACCGCCTCCGGGGTGGACGACCGGGTCCCAGCGATCTGGTTCAGCCGGGGTGCATCGGCCGCTACGGACCCACGCGCTGGGGGGCTTGGCGGCCGCCGAGGGCGTTGCTGGCGGGCGGACCTCGGCGCGGAAGAGCCTCGTCTATCCGCCGCGAGCTGGGCGCCTCATGAGGGCATCACCGCGCCCAGAAGCACGCCCGTGTGTTTCGCGGCCCCTGTAGCCAGCGGTCCCGCCCCCGCAGCGCCTCGGGGTAGCGAGGTCGTGCGCGTGAGAGGGTGGCCAAGGTCTTGTTCATGGCGATGACCGTTCCAGCGGACAAGGTGGCTTCGTTCGCTCCCCACGACTAGCCTTCTGCGCATGTCGTCCACGGGGCGGCGTCTCATCGTCGCGATGCTGGTGCTGTTCGTCTGCGACGTGATCGGCGGCTTCATCGGTGTTGCGTCAGGTGCCGAGACGTGGGGTACGGCGTGGGGCTTCGACACCCATTCGACGGTGCCGCTGCCGATGGGGGTCGCGCAAGTAGTCCTGGCCTGGTTGGCCGCACGCGACGTGCGCCCGAGGGTCAGTTTCGTCGCGGCTGTCCTTCTCAGCACGGTCTGCCTGATGAGCGTGCTGTTCGGGTTGTTCGACGGTGACCTCACCGGCGGCGTCGCGTCGATTGGGTTCGTCTCCTGGGGGTTCGTCTGGGCGGTGGTCCTGCTGTGCGTCACGGCCGCCGTCGGGGTGCTCGCCTTCGTTCGAGGGAGGGAGCTCCACCGGCTCCGCTGACAGCCGCAAGGATGTCGGCGCGACATGCGGCCAGTGTCGCCGGTCGAGTTGCGTAGCAGTGCGCCTCGTCGCCTCGGAGGGACTGCCCGCGTGAAGCGGACGCCTGAGGCGACGGGCGGGTTCCGAGTTTGGTTCTCGCATGCGGGTGATGGGGGCGCGCGCTGGCCTCGGCAGTCACCGGCCGCGGGATCACAACAGTGTGAGGCCGAGCATCGCGGTCGAGGCCCGGTCGGGCATGGAGTGGAGAGCGCGAATAGCCCGGCGGCAGTGGCGAGCGAGGCAAGCGCGAACCCGGCGTTGAGCCAGGCCCAGGCGACCCGGTGGGCGGCTACGGTTGCCCCGAAGGAGTCTCGGGGCAACGACCAGATCTTGATCAGGGCTGGGTGCGCGACCGGGATCAGTCCCACGACGGGCCCACCCACCAACAGCAACCCGGCGACGACCTGCGGATCACTCATCATGCGCCGGGCCGGGTCCGCAGCACGGCCAAGGGCTCGAACAACACACTCATCGCAGCCGCACGGCCGGCGAGGGACTGCCGGCCGGCGGGACATGGCCCGCGACAGCATGATCTGCCACACCGGCAGCGCGAGGTAGGCCGCGCCGTGGGTGGGTCCGGGATCGGACCGACCCTCGTGCTGGGCGGCCGATCCACGCGGCAGGGCGTCACCGACCGCTACCAGCGTCAGCCCGGCCAGGCCCACCCGTGCTATCAGCCGTGCCGATCTGACCAGCAGCGGTGGCAGCGCGCCGGATTCAGCAGCCCAGCGGCCAGCAGACCCGGTCCACAGCATCAGTGCGAGCGCGAAGCCGGTCCCGATTGCCCCCTGGACGGGGAACTCGATGCGGCCGGTCACCAGCAACCCCGAGGCGGTGGCCGTGGCCACGGCAGACGGCCACTGCCCTGGTGAGTAGCGGCAGCCTGCCGGGTGAGCTGAGCAGGTCACGGACCGCGCGAGCCATGGGGATCAGCGCGAGCCCGGCGACGGCCCCGATGACGTCCTCCTCGTCCTGCGGTCATCGGCTCACTCGGGCTCGTTGGCGTGGTCGCCGCCGATGACGAACGGGGTGGTGACGCCCTCGTACATGAGGTGGGCGACCAGGCCCTCGGCGGCGTGGGGCAGGTTGTGGCAGTGGTCCATCCAGATCCCGGGGTTGTCAGCGAGGAAGGCCGTCTCGAAGGTCTGCCCGGGTTCGACGTTGAGGGAGTCGACCCACCACGGGCTGCCGGTGGCCGGCATGCCGTCTCGGGAGAGCACGAGCATGCGGTGGCCGTGCAGGTGCATCGGATGCACCTCGCCGCTGTCGTTGCTGATCGTGAACCGGCCGACCTCGCCCCGACCGATGACGAACATGGGCACGTTGGGGAAGATGGCGCCGTTGATCGTCCACCACACGCCGGGCCGGCCGTCGAGGAACCCGATTGAGCGCCCGACCCGGTACTCGAAGCGGCGATCGGGCGCGTGCGGATCGAAGCCCACGGGCGCCGGCTCCCCGTAGCTGAGCAGGTCGACCTGCTGCCGCGGCGCAGGGGAGGACGCCACCGGGCCGTCGCCGAGCACGAGCGAGGTACCAGCCACCTCCACCGCGGCCGCACCGTCGTCGGGCACCTGCACCAGCAGGTCCGCTCGGGCACCGGCGGTGAGCACCAGCGACCGACCGATCACCGCCTGGGGTCGGTTCACCTCCGAACCGTCGATGGCAGCCACCTTGAAGCCCGCGCCGGACACCCACACCGGCATCGGACCGTTGTCGGTGTTGATCACCCGTACCCGCACCGGCGCGCCTGGCGCAGCAGGCACCCGGGACTGCCCGGCTCGGCCGTTGATCGTGCGAACCCCGCCGTAGGTGTGCACCAGTGCCACGACCTCCGCCGCGTCCCTCGGATCGACGGGTCGACCCGAGGGGTGCACCACCACGGCTCCGAGCAGGCCGCCGAGCACCTGCTCGTGGGACACCTGGTGGGAGTGGTACCAGTACGTGCCAGCGTCTTCGGCCACGAACCGATACACAAAGCTCTGCCCCACCGCGATCGCGTCCTGGGTGACCCCGGCCACCCCGTCGGCGGCGTTCGGCACCCTCATGCCGTGCCAGTGCAGGGTGATCCCCGCCGCTACCGACTCGTTGCGGACCACCACCTCCACGAGGTCCCCCTGCACGGCGCGGACCACCGGACCCGGCGACGTGCCGTTCAGCGAGTACCCCTGCACCGTGCGCTCGTCGGCAAGCGTCACCTGGCCGGCCCTGGCTGTCAGCTCCAGCCGCACATCCGCGGGACGGGCAGGGTCGGCGCGCAGCTCCGTCACGCTCACAGTCGCGGCAGGTGCCGCACCACCCGCGCTGCCGCCGTGGCCATGCCCCTGGCCTCGCACCACGGCCTGCGGGTCCAGGCCGAGGTCCACCACCCCCATCGAATCGACCGAGTACGCCGCGGGCAGGCGGCTGCCGGCCCACCACGTTGCCAGCACACCCAGCAACAGCACGACCCCCGCACCACCCACGCAGAGGGCCACGATGCGTCCGGCTCGCACCCCTGCACCGGCTTCGAGGGCCTCCTGCGCCGCGCCCGGGAGTGTGCGGTCCTCCGACATGGGGCGGTCACCCGCCGGTCAAGGGGCCGGTACGCGTAGCCCTCAGAATCCCGATGACGGCGCCCACGACCCACAGGGCGAAGGCCACGGACGCCATACCGCCGTTCCAGAAGCTGGTGAGGCAGAGCACCGCGACGACGTAGGACCCCCACCTCGCCCACCTGGGCAGGGTGTTCGCCCTGTGGGCGATCCGGGTGGTCACGGCGACCATCACCGCCGCGCCGGTCAGCCCGGTGAGCCCGATGATGAGCCCTGCCGTGCCCAGCACCCGAGCGGTGTTCAGGTCCGGCGTGAAGGCATCGGAGGCCAACCCCGTGATCGCGCTTGAGACATCGATGGACACCCCCGTGATCGCCAGCCCACCGAACAGCCCCGCCGCCGGGACCACCGCCTCGACCAGCGGGTCGCCGCCGGAGAGCCTGTCGAGCGCCCGCCGCAGACCGGTCGCGAACCACAGGAGCAGCGCGACGCCCGCGCCGAGCACCGGCACCCCGACGCCGGCGGCGACCTGCCTCGCTCCGGCGTCGAGCCGGTCGCGGATTGCCGCGTCTGACGCACCCGGCGCGTCTACGCCGGCCAACGAGCACAGAGCCACACCGAGGGCGATCGCCACGACGGACGCGGCGCCGGCCCACCCTGCTCGTCGAAGGGCTCGCGACTCATCGATGCCACTGTTCGACGTCGGGATCTGGGGACTGCTCACGGGTGATTCAGTCATGGAGATCCCCCCCGGGTGCTGTGGCCGGGCCCGGCGGGGCGACCATCTGCATCGCCCAGGCCATGGCGAGCAGTACCAGGGTCGTGGCCGCGTTCAACCATGCGTAGGGCAAGTTGAAGCCCCACCAGAACGGCGCGCACATGACGATGCCGGCCAGGGTGAAGACGACTCCAGTCGACCCGGGAATCATGAGGAGGACACCCCCGATCGCCAGCACCAGGCACGTGCCGAGGAACGCGATGAGCACCGGGACGCTCACGGCGAAGCCATGGGCTTCGAAGCGGCCGTGGCCATACGTGGGGTTCCCCAGCGCGTGCCAGACGGTGCCGTAGCGAGCCAGGTGCCAGATCGCGGGAACGTCGAAGGCCCCGAAGCCCGCACCGTTGACAAGGGCGCCGAGACCGGCCAGGCGCAACGTCCACACAACAGGCGTGGTGAAGGGGTACCCGGCCCTCATCTGCCTCCCCCCGGCCGCGGCTTCCGCCCACCCACCCAGTCCCGGTTCCTCAACACCGGGCGGATCTTCGAGTGCAGTCCGGGGTCCTGACCGCCTGCGCGGCGGTATGCGAAGCGGGATTGTGGTCGCCACCATCAAGATCGCCAGGAAGCTCCAGAGGTAGAGCGCGATCCATGCACCCTTGGGGGTGTGGATGCTCAGCGAGGGGCCGCCGAAGCTGGGGGCGGTGAGGACCCATACCGGGACCGGCGACAGGGCCAGGAGTGCGCATGCGACTCGTGCCCACCGGCGACTGCCCGCGAGGGCGTACGCACCGGCGACACCGAGCGCCGGAAGCCCGAGCGCGCCGCCGCCGATGCCGCCCTGGAGGGTCGAGCCGTGCTTCACCAGATCCACCACGAGAACCGCCGCGAAGGCGAAGGGGGACCACACCAGCAGCCGGCCACGGGGGTCTGCAGTCGTGCGGCGCAGATGCTCGGCCACCCCGAGCAGGACGCCGACCGCGAGGCCCGGCACGAGGATCCCCAGGTAGGTGCCGGCCCAGGTGACGTGTGAGGGTCCGGTCGTCACCTGCGCCATGAACCCGCGCCACCCGCAGGCCCAGGCGAGTCCGCCGAGTGCGCCGACTGCCACCGGCCTGGACTCCACCGCCCCGCCCGGAGGTGGGTGTTCCTCGGCCCTGACGCTGGGGGGTGCGGCCTGCTCAGGCTGCCTGTGCCCGGACACGAAAGACCCCTCAGACGACCGCCGCCGCACGGTCGGACGCGACTCCCGCCGGGGCCTCACGTCCTACGAGCCGCGCGGCGTGCGTGGTGGCGGCGAACAGCAGCAGCGCGTTGGACCCGTGCAGCAGGCCCAGCGCCGGCAGGCCCCCCTGCGTGTACCCCAGGGTGACCTGGAGCGCCACGAGGGCCACGACGATCCCCGCCCACATGCGGGCTCCGGGCACCTTGGTCCCGAAGGACAGGCCCAGAAGCACCAGCGCCACCACCGGGATCACCATCCCCCCGTTCACCCCGTGGACCAGCACCCCGATCACCTCCGGGAAGGGCAGATCCCCGCTTGACTCCGCCGACTCCACCATCGCCCGGTCGATCACTCCACCGCCGTCGATGTACTTGCTCTCACCGGACCCGAAGAACGCCACCATCGCGGCCTGCACTGCCACCAGGCCCGCGATCAGCCACGCCACCCACTTGTATGCCTTGCGCATCACTGTGCTCCTCTCACCCGCCTGGCCAGGATGGCCTGTCTGCTGGGACCCACACTGGGTGTTGTCTGTCCCCGATGTCATGGGCCATGTCCCGGGCGCGGTCGGGAACCTTGTCCCGCCCGCGAAGCAGGCACCAGAGGCTGGGCACCCGAGCGGCCCGGCGCGCGGCCCGCTGAGCGACCCGAGGCACGGGCGATCGCCGCAGACGTGCATTGCCATCGGCGACCGAGCAGCGCAATCATGACCCATGGGCGCGCAACGGGTCGCTGGCCGCGCGGACCCCCCTGCACCGCCGCTGGCCGCTGCGAGGGCCCCCTCCCGGCGGGTCCAGCGTCGCGCTTGGATCCTGGTGGGCGTGGGAGTCGCCGCAGCACTGTCGGGCGTGCTCTACCTGGCGTGGCGCTGGGCCACACCGTCGGAATGTGCGTGGGTCGGCCCGGACGCGGCCCAGTGGTTGCCCGCCGGGGTGCTCCCCAGGGTGACCGATGCCTGCCCCCTTCGTCCCGGCAGCATCGTCACCGATTCGCAGGTGGTCGGGCCCATCGTGCAACTGCTGCGCGGCCCAGGGGATCCGGTGGTTCTGCCCTTGGGGGCCTCCGGACCGCTGGTGCTCCAGCGGCTGCTGGGCGCTGCCTCGTCCCTGGCGTTCTGCGTCGGGTTCTTCGGACTAGCCCTGTACGCCTCACTGCGCCGGCGTGCCGATCCGTCTGCCGGAGCAACCGCGGTCATGTCGGGGGCCTTGCTGGGCAGCACCCTCGTAACGATCGTGGGCCTTCCCGCCCACCAGTCGTTCGACGGGCCGGCCCGGTGGGCGTTCATGATTCTCACCCAGCCGCTGTTCCTGCTCGCATGGGGCGCTGGCCTCGCGTGGCTGCTGCTGTTCCCCACCCCGCTGGGCATCGCACGCCGGTTCGACCTGCTGTGGGGGGTGGCCATCGTGGGCCCGGCGTTCGCATGGGCTGTCGTCATGGCGTTGCTGGCGGTGACCGCGGACAGCGCGACCGGCTGGATGCGTGCCTCGATCCTGGTCCAGTCCGGGATCACGGTGGCGGTCCTGACGGCCACCCTCGCCCTGCTGGTTGTCCGCCTTGTTGCGGCGCTGCGGTCCGAGCCGGGGTCGGTCCCTCGACAGCAGCTTCTCTGGGTGTCGGGCTCGGCCGCGGCAGCGGGACTGCTGACCCTGTCGCTGTGGATGGTTCCCCAAATGCTCACCGGTAGGTCGATGCTGCCCGCGGAGGCAATCGGCGCGCCCGGGCTGCTGTTCGTGGCCGGCTTCGGCATCGCAATGGCCCGCCATCGCATGTTCGACCTCGACCCCCTGCTCGCCCGCACCCTGGTGTACCTCGGGCTGACCCTGGCCGCGGTGCTGGTGTGCCTTGCCGCATCCGCCCTGCTGGCCGCCGGTCTCGGCTCGGTCGCACCCGCACGAACCGCAGCGGTCGCAGCCGTGCTCGCCGCCCTCGTCGTCAGCCCACTGCGCGTCACCCTGGGGCACTGGGTCAACCAAGCCTTCTACGGCGATCGGGACGACCCCTATGCGGCGCTGAGCCGCGTGGCCGCGGCGGTCGCGGCGCACGGGGTGGCCGACCAGGCGGTGGCCGATGATATCCAGCGGGCGCTGCGAGCACCGTGCGTGCGCATCGAGTGCCCGGACGGCCGCGTCGTGCTCGCCGGGGACAACGCCGCGCTGGCTGCCGGCACGGTGGAGATCCGGCTCGGTCGGCCCGGGACGGCGAACGGCAGGCTCCAGGTGGCGCTGCGCACCCCGGGCGACCGGTACAGCCCAGGTGAGCGCCGATTGCTGGATGACATCGCGCGCCAGATCACGGCCGCACTGCACGAGCAGTCACTTGCCGAGGAACTGCAGCAGTCGCGGGAACGGATCGTCACGGCGCGGGAGGAGGAGCGCCGGGTGCTACGGCGCGCCCTACATGACGAGGTCGGGCCGACCATGGCCTCGGTGTCCCTGCGCGCCGAGACCGCCCGCCGCCTCCTGCACGGCGACCCGGACAGCCGAGCCGCGGCTGACCCCCTGCTGGCCGGGATCTGCGCCGACGCCTCCACCGCTGCCGAATCGCTGCGTGCGATGGCCTATGACCTGCGCCCCCCAGCCCTCGACGAACTCGGACTGACTCGGGCCCTGGCCACTCGGGCCGCCCCGACGCCCGACCTACAGGTGACCGTGCGTGATGCAACCGCGGACCGACCCGAGCGCCCGCCGCTGAGCGCCGCCGTCGAAGCCGCCCTGTATCGGATCGCCGTGGCCGCCCTGGACAATGCCGCCCGCCACGGCCGCGCCCGACACTGCACCATCACTCTGAACCGGTCCGGCCAGGGCGTTGAGATGACCATCACCGACGACGGCACCGGCCCTCCACCTGAGATGACCCCCGGCGTCGGCATCAGCGCCATGAAGGAACGAGCCGCCGAGCTGGGCGGGACCTGCACCGTCACCGCGGGCTCGCCGGGGACCGTCGTCAGGACGGCCCTGACCACGGGTGGCTCCTCATGAGCCAGCCCCCGCCCGACCAGCAGCCCGCGCGGGTGGTGGTCGCCGACGACCACCCTCTGTACCGCGAGGGCCTGGCCGGGCTTCTCGGAACCACGCAGGACCTACGGGTGGTCGGACAGGCCTCCACCGGGCGCCAGGCGGTCGCCCTGGTCACCGACCTCGACCCCGACCTCCTTGTGCTCGACCTGGACATGCCCGACCTGGACGGACTGGGCGTCCTGCAGCACCTCGCCGACCACCAGATCGGCACCCCAGTCCTAGTGCTGACCATGTACGGCCACGACGACGCGGTCTTCGAGGCCATGAAGGCCGGGGCCCGGGGCTACCTGGTCAAGACCGCCCCACCGGACCGAGTCCTCGACGCGGCCCGAGCCGTCGCACGAGGCGACGCCGTCCTGTCCGCCGAACTGACCCAGCGGCTCGCCGCCTGGTTCACCACCCTGCAGCAGCGCCACGGCCCCTTGTCGCACCTGACACCCAGGGAACGCGAGGTGCTGGCACTCATGGTCCAGGGCCGCGACAACACCGCCATCGCCAGGCACCTCGGGCTCAGCCCCAAGACAGTGCGCAACGTCGTCTCGGCGATCTTCACCAAGCTGCAGGTCACCGACCGCTCCGCAGCCATCGCCACCGCCCGCGCCGCAGGCGACGGCTGAGCCGCGTGACTGCTCCGTCATCACATTCCGGTGGCCCGCCTGCTGCCTACCCGGCGGCGACATAGTCGGGACGTGCCGCCGCCAGAAGACGGATGAGGAGTCCGCCCCCTTCTCGGCGGAGGGGGCCCACCCGTCCTTCCCGATTCCTCTCGGGGGAGGTCGAGCCCGACCTCGGGCCGCGAACGGGATTGCGCACTCTATTGACCGCCCATAGGTAGGAATGCCTTCGCCCCCACCGAGCATCTCGAACTCCCGGTTCCGGGTACCGCGGTCTTCTTGGTCAGACTCCTGATCGCCCTCGGCGCGCTCCCCTTGGGGGTCGCGCTGGTCGCGACCAGTCCGCTCTACCGCCTCGAAGCTGCGCACCTCCACGGGAGCCCCGTCCTGCGGGCTTCACGAGACGCCGCATGGACGCCGGGACCGACCCTCCTCATCAGGACGAGATCTTGCACCCATCCGGTTGCTCTCGACGGCATCAGCGCGGCATCGTCCCCGCCCCGATTGCTGCCCGTAGCGCTCCGCACGCCTCGAGGAACGCCTCGCGGCTGCTGACGCCGACCCCGGTCGAGTTGACGAACGCGTGGATCAGCCGGTCGTGGCGACGCAGCGCCACCCGAATCCCGGCCGCTGCCATGCGCCGGGCGTAGGCCTCGCCCTCGTCGCGCAGAACGTCGAACCCGGACACCGCCACGTACGCGGGCGGAAGCCCCGTGAGGTCCGCAGCGAGCAGCGGCGAGACCCTCGGGTCGGTGGCCGGATGATCACCGAGGTAGTGGGCGCGGTACCAGTCCATCTGCTTCTCGGTGAGGAAGAACCCCTCGGCGAACAATTGGTACGACCGATGCTTGGTGGACAGGTCCGTGACCGGGAAGAACAGCAGCTGGAACGCCGGGCGCACCTCGTCGGACATGCGCAGGTCCTGGCACAGCACGGCTGCCAGGTTGCCGCCGGCCGAATCTCCGCCCACTGCGACCAGCTCTGGGTCGTGACCCCACACCGTCGCCTGCTCGACCACGAACCGGAACGCGGTGAGCGCGTCCTCGGTCGCGGCCGGGAACCGGTGCTCAGGCGCGAGCCGGTAGTCCACGGCCAGCACCGAGACCCCGGAGTGGCGGGCCAGGAACCGGCAGGCACTGTCCGCGCTCACGAGACTGCCGAGCACCCACCCACCGCCGTGGAAGTAGACGATCAGCCGGTCGGCATCGCGCGCGTCCGCCCGGTACAGACGGGCCGGGATCTCGCCATGAGCGGCGGGGATCACGACCTCGCGCACCTCGTGCATCGGGATGGGCCGACCGCCGAACACAGCCGCCTCGTGGTCGATCTGCGCGCGCGCCTGAGCCAGGGGAAGGTCCTCGAAGCTCGATCCGGGCACGAGCGAGAGCAGCCGCAGCGCAGCACCCACCTCGGGCTCGATCTGCATGCCGTCGGCAGTCGGTGCGGGGCCCTCGATGAGCCTCTGGACGCGCTCCGGGGCCCGGCCGAGCGCGGTGACGACGGCACGCTCCAGGCGGGCCATGGCAGTGGGGTCGATCATGCGCCCATCCTCCCAGCAAGGCAGGGGAGGTCTCCCTGCGAGCGGGTCGCACGCGGGCCCAGCCCGGCTGACGCGGGCCCTCGCCCGCGGCGTAGCGAGGCAACGAACTCCCTTCGCACGCGAGGAGAACCGATGTTCACCGACTCAGAGGACTGCATCTCCAGCCGCGATGGCCGCCTGTTCATCGACGAACCCTGCGCGCCGAGCTCGTGGCCGCCGGAATCCGCACCGAGAACGTGCGCCTCCAGATCGAGCCCGGGCGGTCCCTGTACGGCAACGCCGGCATCCATCTCACCCGCGTCAAGGTCGTCAAGCGCCAGACCACGCCGATTCCCTACGCGTGGGTCCTGACCGACACAGGGCGACCGGGTGAGCGTCCTCGCCCTGGACAACGCAGACCTCGCAGCTCTCGCGGCAGACCCGCCCTCGCCCCTCGTCCGCACCGCAGCTGTGGACGTTGCCGATCGGGAGGTGGTGCACGCAGCCATCGCCGAGGCCGAGGGTGCCCAGGGGCCGTGCGACCTGTTGGTCACGTGCGCCGGCATCGTCACCCCGGGCCGCTTCTGGGAGCTGCCCCACGAGGAGTTCACCCGGCATATGGACGTCAACTACTTTGGCACGCTCTGGCCGACCCGGGCCGTGGTCCCCGGTAGGATCAACCGACGCTCCGGTGCCATCGAGATGATCTCCTCGTTCGCCGGCATCCTGGGCGTCTACGGGTACCGCGCCTACTGCCCCAGCCAGTTCGCGGTGCGTGGCCTGGCCGAAACCCTGCGCATGGAGCTCAAGCCCTACGGGTGCACGTGGCTGGGGTCTACCCCAGCGATGTGGAAACCCCGATCGATGTGGACACCCCGATGCTGGCCGCGGAGAACGAACTCAAGCCCGCGGAGACCGTCGCGGTCTCCGGGACCGCCAGGATGCAGTCCACCGACCAGGTCGTGGACGCGATCCTGCGCGGCGTGCGCAAGCGTCAGGCGACGATCCTGTGTGACCGCTCGTCGGCGATGCTGGCCGCTCTGGTCGGAACGGAGCCATGGGCGGCGCGCCTGCTCACCGACCGATCCGTGGCCAAGGCCGGCGGTCGCGGTGGCGGATAGGCGTGCGGGGACGCAGGTCGTTGGCGCATGGTCTGGACGGCTTCGGCGACAGGACATGCCTGGATCAAGCCGCCCTCAGCCATGTCCGCCCCGCTCGGCCTGCGGGTCGAAGACGTCACGGTGGCAGGTGCCGGCCGGGCATTCGCCGTCGAGGGCGGGACCATCGTCGGCATGGACCTGGGCGGCGTGCTTGGGTCAGGTGGCCGATCCGAGCAGACAACGCGGGCCGCGGTGGGACGCCCCGCGAGCCGCTCGGCTCGGGGACGTCCCACGGCGTCGCAGCTACTTCCCCTTGGTGCGGCCACGGACGACGGCGCCGGGCTCCATCTGGCCCCCGCCGTAACCCGCCTCGGCCAGGGCCTTGGGGTGGGCGAGTGGGAGGTACTGCCCGAAGCGAACACTCACGGTCTCGTCCTTGCCGACTTCGACGCCGCTGACTTCGCCCTCCACCATGAGTGCTGGGGCCGCGAATGTCTGTGCGATATCGGCCGGGAGAGTGAGCAGCCCGAACTTGGCGGCCGTGATGGTGATCCGACCCTCGCCCTGGCGGATGCCGTGGCCCGACCAGCGCTGTGCCAGGAGGCCGGCGAAGGCCTGGTCGAGCGATTGCGTTGCAACCTCACCAGCTGCGGCGATGCCGCGGTGCACGTGGAACATCCGTGCGAGCACGACGCTGCGCCCGTCGTCGCCCGGGTCGAAGTGGAGGTTGGTCTTCGCGCCGGGTCCGATGAGCGCCAGGCCCTCGGCGGCATACGAGAGACGGACGGTCGCCCGACCGGTGCCGCTGTCCAACTCCTTGCCGCTCTCGTTCAGGTGGGCCCACTGACCGAGGCTGACGTCGATGCCGGAGGGCTCGGCGCCCAGCCCGACGCGGTCGAGGAGCTCCTTGCCGTGACTGATGAGGTGCCGCGTCAGCTCGTCGTCGGGCCGGAACGTGCCGTTGTCGTCGCGTTCGACGCCGCTCCACTTCCGGTGCTCGTCGGGGTACGCGGCGAGCCGCTCGATGTTTCGGGCGCGGATCCCACCACTCGCGGCGAAGACCTCGACCTGACCGCGGTCGCTGCCCACGGCATACCCGTACGGCAACTGGGCGGTGCCCCTGATGTCGATCTGGAGCACCTCGGCGATGGCTCGAGTGGTCTCGTCGCGGTCACGGGCGCAGGGTGGGGCGTGGCTGACCACGGGTGTGGTCGCCGGGATGTCGGGCAGTTCGACCTTGAAGTCGATGTCCCTGAATGTCAGTGTCATGACGCGCTCCTCAGCAGGTTCCGCGCGCGGTCCAGAAGGACCGGCTGGTGACTGGGTCGGTGGTTTCGGCGGCGCGCAGCCGCTCGTTGTAGGTCGGGGCTCCCGGGGACTCGGCCCGCAGGTACGCCCACTGCACGTTGCTGCCCTCGACGATCTCGTTGGCCTCTGCCCACGCCTCGCGCAGCGGCATGTCGACGCGGTAGAGCCAGCTGCCCGACCAGTAGTAGAGCCACGCGGCATACATCGCGAACCACGTGCCGCGGGAGTTCTGTCCGCCGCCCGAGTACGAGCTGTTGTGGAAGCCGAGCATGTAGTGCAGCCGTTCGAACGCCGGGATCCAGCGTCCGACCGAGTTGGTCGACGAGTGCTCGAGCAGGTAGCAGGCGTGGGTCGCGAAGACCTCGAGGTCGTTCTTCCCGAAGTCGACGGCCTCGCTCGTCGTGACGCTGCCGCCCCAGACGAGGAATCCGTCGGTCCAGCCGTGTGACGACATCTGCATCGCGTCGACACTGTCCGAGCGCTGAGTGGTGCCGCTCGTGGTGACGAAGTCAGACTCGCGCACGTCGCTCTCGCCGTGGTTCTGGGTCCAGTCGAACTCGGACAGCCCACCGAGCGTCGACGCGAAGCCTTCTGCCTCCAGCCGACGGCCGTCGATGCCGTCCCTGATCCACCAGGACCCCACGTACTTGGCCATGGTCGTACCTCCTTGGGTGTTGAGTGCCATCGCGGTGACAGCTACTTGGACGGAGTGCGCGGGTACGCCCGCTGATACGTTCTCGCGTCCTTCCGACGTGCGCCGAGGATCGGGATGGTCGCGCTGTTGGGCGGGCTTGCTTCTAAGGTGGCGGCGCTGTCGTTGCACGCGCCTACTGTGGGCTTCTCAGTCCTGGAGTCCGGCGAGCGCGGCCAGCACGTCGGTGAGCACCGACTCCTCGTGCACGGCTGCACCGTGGCTGCGCATCGCGGCGCCCAGCTCCGGGTCCCACGCGGGTTCAACCTCTGCCCCGTGCAGCTTCGGACCGGTTGGGCGCACGCCGCGCACGTAGTCCTGCGCAGTCATCCGCAAGGGCCGCACTCCGTAGCGAGCGACGGCCCGGTTGGCGATCGCGATCCCGGGCCAATCGAAGTCACCGTGGTAACGCAGATCCGTACCCGCCTTGGCCACGGCTGTCAGGATTCGGTCGACGACCAGGTTCGGCTCACCGGCCGTGCACACAGCACTCCAGCCCTGGCTCCCCCGATCGGCCAGCGCCTCCAGAACCGCCGGGTTCTCGCAGACGAGCACCCGCGTGCCACGCTCGGGGGTGATCGAGGCAGCCCGGCGCAGGTCCCACTCAGTCACGTGGACCGGGTCGCCGACCTCCGCCGCCGCACCCAGACGCTGCCCCAGTGGTCCGTCGTCCTCGATCCGCAGCTTCCAGACCAGACACGTGCGTGAGAGCAGGTCCGGCTCGACGCCGAACCGAGCCCAGAGCGCCTCGGCCTCGCGGGCACTGTCGGGCAGGGCCGTTCCCGAGGCTGCCGCCAGGCCACGCAGGACGACTCGATGGAGCAGCCGATCACGGTCGAGGGCATGGGCATCGCCCACGAGCCGGGCCCCGAGCTCCACCCGCGACTGCGGCCCCTCGCTGCCGTCGCCGCGACCGTTGAGCTCACCGAGCACCGTGGCGGCGTCGCGCACCACCTGCTCGGCGCTCTCGACGCCGCCCGTCCGGGTGAGCAGACCGGTCCGACGCAGGCCCGCGATCCACTCCCCCGCCCACGGCGCGCTCACCAATTCGCCGGCCAGGGCCAGCGGACGCTCACGAGCTTCGTCTCGGCCAGCGCGGACGGCGGGCCGGTCCTTCGGGGGCGACCCGAAGTACGCGGTCAGCACGGCTCCCAACCCGCCGACGCCCGAGCGTTCGCGCAGCCTCGACTCGAGCGCAGCCAGGTCGATCCGTACGGCGGCACGAGTCACTGATCGGCCCAGCAAGGCCCCGACTGCGTGCCGTTCCTCCCTCGTGGCCAGCGGCACGACGACGGCGCCGCGCGCCAGGAGGCCCGCCTTCTCGAACCGGGCTCGGACGCGCTCCCAGGTGGGTGCCAGCACCGGGTCGGCGAGCCAGGGCGCGAGCCCGCTCTCTGGCCTCATCCCATGCCTTGCAGGACGCGGCCGTCCCATCGGTACTCGTACTGGGCGATGCCGCGCTGGCTCGGGTCGCGTAGCGCCTCGTAGATGGCCAGGGACGGGACCGTGGAGTGGTCACCCCAGAGCCGCTCGCTGGTGATCACGAAGTCCAGATCGAGTTGGACCAGTAGTCCGAACAACAGGGGGTGCGTGCGCACATCGATCTTCGGGAAGGCGTCGTCGAGGAGGACCAGGCGTGGTGCGCGCGGCGCCGCGCCGGCCAACGAGGTGAAGTGGGCCGCCGCGGCGGCGAACAGAGGCAGGTAGCAGAGCACCTTCTGCTCGCCCTGTGACAACGGTGACCGGCGGTGCAGCCGCTCCCACTGGCCCGTGTTCTCGGGGCGCGTGTACCGGATCGTGAACGCTGACCACGTCCGATAGTCCAGCGCGGCGCCGAGGTGCTCGCTGTAGGACAGCTCGGGATGCTCGGCCCGCGAGGCCTCGATGAGCCGATGCAGGACGTCACGCAGCTTCGCGCGCTCCTCAGGGATCAGCGCCCCGACCGGCTGCGCGAGCAACTCCACAGCAGCCCGGGCTTCCGGCGGAACGTCGTCACGCAGCCGCCAATCGAGCTTGACCCGGATCCCCTGCGATGTGCTGACGTGGCCCAACTGGTCGTTCATGGCCGCCACCAGCTCCTCGGCGTCGCGCCGACGCTGGCGGATCGTGTCCCCGAGCTCGCCGAGGACGTGCGCCTCGAACTGCTCCTTCTCGCGTTCGGTCAGCAGCCCGCGATCCCGGTCCACACCGGCGCGGACCCGGTGGGCCAGCGCGACGACGGGCGCTTCGCCCGCATCGTCACGCCCGCTGACCGCGAGCAGGTCGCCGAACTCCACGACGGTGGGCTGATGGTCCGCGGCCGGGCCGCTGGCCGCCTCGTTGTGGGCCCGCCACACCCGGGTGGCGGCAGAGCTGGCCTCCTCCGGACTGAGTTCGGCCAGGTTGTCGATGCTCGCAGCGGGTGCTCGGCCGACCGGCTCCTCGGCAGGGTGTCCCGCCAGACCCGAGATCACACCGGCAGCCGCCGGCTCGACGCCGGCGGCATCGACCATCCCCGGCACGGCTGCCACCGCCGCGAGCGTGTGCAGCGCAACAGACCGCTGCGCCACGTGTTCGGTGAGCCGCTGATCGGCGTTGCTGGCCGCCTCCTGCGCCTGCCCGCCTTCGCGGATCAGCGCCTCGACCCGATGGGCGGCCGCCTGCTCAGCAGACTCGTAGTCCCTGCGCGACTGCCTGACTTCGCTGATCCGGCGTTGCAACGTCTCGACGGAGTCGCCCACCGAGGCACGCAGCGACTCGCACTCCGCCCGCGACACGTTCGCACGCGCAACTGCCTGCGCCGCATGCTCCTCGTCGCGGGCGAGCGCGTCGCGCGCGCTGGTCTGCTCGGCGACCGTCTCCTGCCAGTGCGTGAGGCTGACTCTCATCGGCGGGTCATTGCGCAGCGCATCGCGCAAGCCCTCGTCGAGGTCCCGCAAGGCCTGCTCGACTGCGTCCAGGGCAGCACGCTCGGCAGGCAGTTCCTGCTCTGAGGCTGCCCTGTCCAGTCGCGCACGGGCGTCGGCTGACGCTTCGCGAGCCGCGTGCGCCGCGTCTTGGGCCGTGCGATTCTCGTGCTCCTCGCGCTCCTCAACAACGCGACGCTCATCGAGGCGGATCCACGCCTGGATCAAGACCCGGCCGGAGGGCACAGCAGCCGCCCAGGCCTCCAACCCGCTCGCGGCCACATGCAGCGCCTCGAGGACGCCACTGGCTTCCTGGACCACCGCGCGCCGGACCGCGATCGCGTCGTCGAGCACCGCGAGCTGACGAGCGCGCTCGTTGGCCCGAGCTGTGGCACCGATGTACTGCGCCCGTTCCTTGGCGGCGCGGCCATGCGCCGGTCCCAGCCGCCAGGTGCCATCCGGGCGGACGGCAGCCGGCGTCTGTGGGTCGGGATCCACACTGATGCCAGCGAGCACACTGCGAACATCCTCGGCAACGAGGTCGCAGTCGGCTGGCAGGTCAGGTACCAGCACTTCGTTCAACCCCGCGCTCGCGTCACCCTCGGCATGGGTCGCCAGCACGACGTCGCGCTGCTCGGGATCGAGCAGCCGACCGCCTGGACGAACCCACGCGTCGAGCAGTCCAGAGGCCTGCAGTGCGGCTTCCAGGCCGGCGCGCGCCGGGTCAGGCACTCCCTCGCCGAAGTCGAGGACCTGCCACAGGGCGGCGCCGTCGACCCGGTCGGTACGAGGAAGGGATGGGGGCGGCGGCGCCGGGTCCCGTTCGGCAGCGACCAGGGCGCGCTGTTCGGTCACGCGCGCGAGCTCGCCGCAGGCGTTGTCCAGGCGCGCGCCGGTGCGACGTTGGTCCTCGCGGATCGCGCCCAGCGGCGCGGCGGCAGCAGACCTGGCCGCTGCCGGGAGCTCGGCGAGCCACCCTTCAGCGAGATCGTCGGGCAGCTCTAAGCCGGGGCCACCCGGCGTCGCGGCCCACTCGGTCAGCGCAGCGGCGAGGGCTGCCCGCTCAATCTCAGACTGCTGGTCGGCGGCTACCCGAGCCGTGCGAGCCTGCTCCCAGCGCTGTTCAGCCTGGTCGGCCTCCCGCTCGGCCTGCGTCTGCAAACCCCTGAGTCGCTCCACCTGATCCAGCGCCGCCCGCACGACACCGACCCCTGCCACGCGCCGAGTGGCCGCAGATCTGGCCGATCGCACCGCATCGAGGCACTGGTCGAGGGCGTCCACCACGGATGGCAGCTGTTCGACCCGACTCAGTCGTAGCCCGTCGAGGACCGTCGGGGTTGGCACACTCGACCCGGGCACGGACTCGCGTTGGCGCTGATCGAGATCCCGCAGCCGGTCGCGGTGCCCCAGCAGCAGGCTCTCGCCGGAGTGGGCTCGAGCGGTCGCGACCAAGTCGATGTGCTCCACAGCCCCACGCTGAGCGGCAAATCGGCTCTCGGCCTGCTGCGCGAGCGCGGCGTCCTGGCCGGCGATGCGATCCAGCTCGTCGAGGCGTCGCTGGTCGCGGAACTCCGGGCTGTCCTCCAGGGTCCGCAGCCGGGCATTGTCTGCGTCGATCCCGGCTCGCGCGGTCTCGCGTTCCGCCCGAGCCGACTCTCCCTGGGCATGGACCTGCTCGGCACGGGTCAGGGCGTTGCGCACCTCCACGCGCGCTCGGCGCTCGCTGCGCAGCGCCTGCGCACCGATGCGTGCCCGCTCGGCCACCACCGCCCGCGCATACTGGGTGTAGGCCTCCGCGAGATGGGTGAGCGCACCGACAGCTGCCGACCGGCGCTCGATCTGCTCGCCGAACGCAGTGAGCTCGTCGAAGGTGTCCCCCGCGGCCCGCACCGCCTGCTCGTCGAGTTGCGGCAGCGCCTGGGAGAGCTGCGCCGTGAGCTTGGCCGGTTCGATGTCCTCCCCGACCTGTGGCTGCCGGAGCCAGTACAACAGGCGCAGCACCTCGTCGTACTGCGCCGCGTCCAGTCCGAACAAGGTGCGCCCTACGTGGGCCTTGTACTCCGAGGACTTCTCGAAGACATGCTCGGCGCCCAGCAACTCCTTCAGACGAGGCATCGACAGCGGACCAGCGTCGTCCTCCAGGCTCAGCTCGGTGCCGATCCGCTGGTCGGTGACGAAGTGCCAGGCGGTGGCGGCGCGGGCCGACGCGGAGGCGCGGATCCCGACTCCGCAGGTGTAGGTCTCCACAGCACCCTCGGCGGTTACCCGCTGGAACTCCACCCAGACGTACCCGACGCGATTGCCGCCCTCCAGGCCGTCGGTCATCAGCCACAGCAGGCTCGTGTGGTGCTTGGCCGACGCGGTGATCCGCGCCTTGTCTCCGTCCAGGGCGAACGGCAGCAGCATCTCCAGGGTCTTGGATTTGCCTGCCCCATTGGCTCCGCGCAGCAGCAGCCGACCGTCGGCGAAGTTGAAGACCTGCTCGTCGTACTGCCAGACATTGAGCACCCCAGCGCGGTTCAGCCGGAACCGATCAGCACTCCTGGCATCAGCGATGGGTGTGGGCGACACGATGGTGGCCGTCATGAGTCCTCCTCGAACAGGGACCGCTGACCTGACGGCCCGGCGGCGGCCAGCAGCTCGGCGCGTGGCGCAAAGCGTGCGGCGGCGGCATGAATCAGGATTGCGCCGTCGTCGCGGCGCAGCAGACCGACGGCGGAGAGGATGCCCAGGGCTTCGTCGAAGACCGCGTCTGGGTTCTCCCGGTGGTCCTTGCGCAACCCCCGCCGCCAGGCTGCGAACACCCGGTCGCCAGCCTGGCGGACGGTCGATGCCGCCAGGCGCGCCCACGCGATGCCGTCCAGCTCGGCACGCTCCTCGGCGCGCAGCATGTCGACCAGCTCGGCCACCAGCAGCAACGCGAAATGCTTGGCCGACCCGGCGGCGGGGAAGGTCAGGTCGCTGAGGTCCCCGCTTGGATCGATGGCGATCGCACCCTCGGCTCGAAGCTCGAGGTCGAGACCGAGCTTCTGCTGGAACCACTCGCGCTCGCGCTCCCGGTTTCGTCGCCACCAGCCCTGCTGCTCCTCGGTCAGGTCGATGACCGACATCACCGGCTGCTCCACCAAACGACGCCGGATCGCAACCCGGGCGCCGCCTGCCGCCGAGGGCACCGAGGTCACGTCCACGACGTCCTCCGGGCGGGCGCACGAGCCGATCGGGGCGGCCATCAGGACTCCCAACCGATCGCGATGGACGTCGAGCAGGGACTCCGTGCGCCGCTCGGCCCAATGCTCGAGGTCCCCATCACGCTCGCTGAGCACGCCCAGCTCGACCAGCGCCACCAGCGCGGAGTGCAGTGCCCGCCGTTCAGCGATGTTGTCCAGGTCCACGTCGAGGCCCGCGTCGACGGCGGCCGAGCGAACTCCGGCCACGAGCTCGTCGACCATCACCTGCCGCCGGCTCTGGGTGAGGGCAGCCAGCGTGAGTGCGAGAAACGCGTAGCGGCGCGGCGTGAACGGTGCATCGTTGCGGCGCCGCAACCCTCGGCTCGCATCCGCTCCCAGTCCCGTCTTGAACAGACGGGCCAGCCCGGGCTCGACGACCAACCTGTAGCCCAGTCCCTCGGCGAAGAACCGGACCAGGTCGCCCTGATGACGACGAACGAGCGCGAACTCGTCTGGTTGCCGATCGGGGTGGATCAGGGGAGTGCCCAGCAATGCGCGCGCTGCAGTGCGGAAGTCCGCCTCGCCCAGCAGGTCCGACGCCGCCGGTGGCCGTTCCGGCCGCTGGCCCCTCATGCCCGGGCCCGCCGATCCTCGGCCGTCGAGTCGGCCGCCTCCCCAGCCTCCAGCCAAACCGACAGGTCCCGGAACGTCAGGACACCTGAGGGGCTCTTGATCCGCACCACCTCGCCGGCCGCGGATCGAAGCTCGATCTCCAGGGTGGTGTCGACGATCCGGAGCCGGCTCCGAGCCGCAGCGTCCGGAGTCAGCGGTCTGCCGTGCTGCGCGAGTGCGTCGACGTACAACTCGAGGAAGGTCGCGCGTGCTTCGTCACTGAGGCGGACGTCCTGCACTGCTCCAAGGTGCGCTGCCAGTTCCCGGGCAGCCGCCAGCCGACGGTGCTGTTGCTCTCTGCGTTCGGCGATTCGGGCCTGCTTGGCCACCGAGAAGTCCGCGCGCGGGCCAGCTCGGCCACCTGCCTTCCGATCGCCATGGCTGCGCAGCCCGAGGGGCACCTGCGCCACCGGCGAGTGCCACCAACTGCGCGTCGAGGGCACCGGGTCGCCGTCCGGATCCGCGGGGAACGACAGGTGGCGTGCCGGGTAGAGCCCGAAGGCCGCCGCCCAGAGCTCGTGGGCGCGGTCGTCGTCGGACGCCTCGAACCAGCCGGCGAGCCGAACCAGGTCGGCGTATCGGCTCTGCTGGCGATCAGCGCCGGCGGCGATGCGCCTCAGGTTGGTCAGCAGCGAGCGCATCGCGTCGGTGGCCAGGCGACGTACGTTGTCCGCATCCGAGCGCCGCCCATGCGAGCCGAGGAACCACGCGTGCAGGCTCTGCCAGTCGGCCGGTTCGAGACCGGTCGCCCGCCGAGCCTGACTGCCATCGAGCCCGACCAGCCGATCACCCTCGTTGGCCCGAGCGCACAGCGCGGCGACGCTCGGCTCGAGTTCGCGGAGGCGATCGGCGACCTGTGGCATGTGCCGGGACACCTCGTCGACGAACCGCTGCAGGTAGTCGATCAGGGCGCCCTTGAACATGACGAACTCGTCGCGGCCCAGGTCGAACCGGGTCAGGACCTGGGTGAGGTAGGAGTAGAACTGCCGAGTGGAGGTGACCAGCACCTCGAACTGCGCGAACAGCGTCGTGATGCGCCCTGCGAGGTCGCGCGGGTCGGCCTCTTGAACGCCGTGGCGGGCGAGTCGCGCCAACTCCTCGATGCCGGCGAGGATGCCGGGCAGCATCTCGCTGGAGACCTCACGCGCGCCGTCGGAGTGAGCCAGCAGTTCCTCCACCTGGCGGTGGACCAGTTCGCCGCGCGGGGTCAACTGGTAGCGCGCCCGGTTGGAGAGGTACTCCCGGACACTGCGCGCTTCGGCCTCGCGGGGGCTGCGCGCGAGGTTGCCGTGCTCCACCAGGTAGGACAGGCGCTGATCGACGATGTCCCGGTCCAGGCCGATGCCGAGTTCAGCGAGCCGCCCGGTCACCTCATCGGCGGACTGATCAGACAGGAAGCCGCTCATGCCCGTGGTGAACAGACGCATGATCGCCAGGTAGCTGGCCGCCTCGTCGTTGACGGCGTAGCGAAGGGCGCCGAGCGTCTGACGCTCGTGCGGCTCCATCGTCCCCTCAGCCATGCGTGCACCGTACAGAGCCCGTGCGACATCGCGTGCCGGGGACACAAGCACGCGCCATCGTCGCTCGCCTATGGGCACCGGCGCGGGGCGCTGACCGGGCAGTTGTCCACAACCCATTTCGGAGATACGACAATTCCGACATACGCTGTGCGGCAGCACGCCGGCCATGGGCGCCGGTGGCACCTCGGGGGAGGTAACCGTGACCAGCATGGCAACCTGCACGACGAGCGGCAGGTTCATCGCGCACGCCGCTGCGTGGACCCAGCGTTCTGCTCCTGCTGCTGACTCCGGGCAGATCACCTCGCAGAAGGCCGACTCGCCCCGGCCCTCGACCCGCCAGCCCGCCACCCCCGTCGAACGCATTCGCGAGGACCTGTCATGAGAACCCACGTCCGAACGTTGGCCGCAGCCGCGGCTCTGGGCCTGCTGCTCGCCGGATGCACCAGCGATCCCGCTCCGATCACCAGCGGGACTCCTGAACCGTCCGCATCTGCGCCGGCAAGTCCTTCAACGTCGCCGTCCTCGACGCTGACCGCAGCGCAGCAGCAGGCGGTCGAAGAGGCTGCGGCCGTGGTCCTGGCCTACGAACAGATGTTCTACGACCTGCTGGCCGACCCCGACCCGCCACCTCAACGACATCAACGACGTCATCGACCAACCCGCAACTCAGGATCGAGACCTACTGCAACCTGCAGCAGACTCGTGGTCCGCTGGCGCAAGTCCACCGGTCTGAGTCCACCGGACCCGTGAAGATCGGCTCGGTCGACCCAGTCAAGGTCGACCTCACAGGCGACCCGCCCACCGTCGATCCTCCAAGTGTGCGTCGACAAGACGCCTATCGAGCGGCACCGAGGACGGGCGAGGCGCGGACGGGCCGCTCGGGAACACGCCCAGTACCGAGTGATCAAGACCACCTACCTACCCGCCCCCGGGTGGGCCGTCGCCCAGGTCCTGCCCCCCAAGGGCCACGACCAGCCCCAACCATGCTGACCCGCCCACGGTCGCAGGCCACCCTGCTGACCGGCGTGGCCTCTTCGCGCAGCCTTACCTGGCAGCCTCCGCATGCCGCGACCCCCAGCCGACTGTCATACGACGCATCGCTGGCCGAGGTGTGCACGGTGGCGGCGCTGATCAGTCGGCCTGGGACGGGCCCGCCCGGGACGAGGCAGAACGCGGGCGCATCCAGCACGAAGAAGCAGACGTGCGAGTTCCAGGGAAACGCGATCGACTGCGATCCTCCTGGGGCTGGGCAGTGGTGGAGCAACGATCGGCAGTGCTGGGTCGGCCTGGCGGACCCGCAGCCACCCGCGGACGACGATGTGTGGCAAGGCAACTCCGAGGGTGCCATCTACCGCTGCACCCCTCCCAGCGCATTCGACCTATGGGGCGGAACGGTCGCAAGCGTGCCGACCTACTTCTGGTCCCCCGATCCCCCTCCCGCCGATGCTGGGGTGAACCCGGCGGAGCTGGCCCGAAAGGCTGTGGAGTCGATGCGCCTGGTGGGCGCCAAGGTCGGGGCTACCCCGATCAAGCCGGATGCTCCCGGGGTGGTCGGCATTCAGACCTGGCTCTGGATCGACAACCACGACGCCAACTCGTTCGGGCCGATCACCCGCACCGCCACCGCGGGACCGGTGTCGGTGACCGCCACCGCAACAGTCGCCAGAGTGGTCTGGGACATGGGCGACGGAACCCAGGTGACCTGCCGCGGCAAGGGCACCGAGTGGACCCGGGCTGACGGAGCGAGGGACTCCCCCACCTGCGGGCACACCTACCTGGTGGACTCACGTGACCAGCCAGATGGGGCATACGAGGTGCAGGCCACCACGCATTGGGAGGTCGACTGGGACGGAGCCGGGCAAGCCGGCACCATCCAGTTCACACTGACCGGCCCCACCCGGACGATGCCCGTGGTCGAGATCCAGGCCCTGCGGACCCGCTGACGCAGCAACCGGCCGCTGGCCGAGTTCCGCGCACCGATCGGTTGAAGAACGGCCCGCCCAGCCTTCCGGGTGACGGCGTTCACCAGCAGCGTCTCTTGTAAGCCCGTCGCCGTCACGTGTCGTTGTCGGGGCCTTGCCAGATGAACGCAGCTTCGCTAACGTACAACCCGATGGTTGTATATCAGCAGGTGCAGATGTCGATGCCTGACGACCAGGTGGACCGGATCTTCCGGGCCCTGGCCGATAGGACCCGGCGCGACATCGTCGCGCGCACATTGGTGGGCGAGGTCACCGTGTCGCAGCTGGCCAGTGGCTACGACATGTCGTTCGCCGCCGTGCAGAAGCACGTCGCCGTCCTGGAGGGAGCCGGCCTCATCAGCAAGCACCGGCACGGCCGCGAGCGACTCGTCCGGGCAAACCCCGAGACGATCCAGCGCGCCCAATTCCTGCTCGACCAGTTCGAGGCGCTTTGGCGCGATCGGGTCGCCCGGCTCGAGGCCCTGCTCGCCCAGGACAGCACCGCTCCCTGACCCGTCCCAACTCACCAGAAGGACCCCACCATGCCCATCACCTCAGTCCACAAGGACCCTGCGAGCCTCACCATGACCGTGGTCGCCGAGTTCCCCGTGCCAGTGCAGCGCCTCTGGGACGCCTACGCCGACCCGCGCCAACTTGAGCGCTTCTGGGGCCCACCCACCTACCCCGCCCGGTTCACCCGCCACGACATGTACCCAGGAGGGCGCAGTGAGTACGTCATGACCGGGCCGGACGGCGACGAGTCGCGCGGCTACTGGGAGTTCCTGTCGGTGCAGCCGCTGAAGTCGTTCGAGGTCCGCGACGGGTTCGCCGACCCCGAGGGTGCGGCCAACGCCGAGCTGCCCTCGATGCGGATGGTGTTCGCATTCACCCCCACCGACACCGGATCGCAGGTCAGCACCACGACCTGGTTCAACTCGGTGGAGGACCTCGACCAGCTCACAGAGATGGGCATGGAGGAGGGCATGCGCGAGGCCATGGGCCAGATGGACGCGGCGCTGGCCGACCTGGCCACGTTCGCCGCCGGGCGTGCCTGCGAGGCGCAGATCCTCAGCGACACCCGGGTGCGGGTGAGCCGGATCATCCGCGGGACGGTCGAGCAGGTCTGGGCCGCACATCACGAGCCCGCGCTGATGCAGCGCTGGCTGCTCGGACCGGACGGCTGGACCATGCCCGTGTGCGAGGTCGCGACCGTTGTCGGCCAGGGCTACCGGTACGAGTGGGAGGCTGAGGATGGCTCTCAGCGGTTCGGGTTCACCGGCGAGCTGCTCGAGAGCACACCGCCGAACCGCACCGTGACGACGGAGCAGATGATCGGGGTGGACGGCCCACCGGCCATCAACGAGATGACCCTGACCCCGGTCGAGGGCGGCACCCTGCTCAGCCTGGTGATCATCTATCCCAGCGCCGAGGTGCGCGACATGGTGCTGGCCACCGGGATGACCGACGGGATGGAGACCAGCTACGCGCGCCTGGAGAACAGCGTCCTGAGCGTGGGCTGACCCGCCCGCGGTCAGCCCTCGGCGTTCAGCCGAGCGTTCAGCCGTTAGCGGTCAGCCCTCTGCGATCAGTCGTTGGCTGTGGACACCCTTCGACGAGGGGTCCACAGCCATGACGGAACTCCCGCAACACGCGATCACGCCTGCCTCACGTCGAGCGAGGACGGGGTCCCCGCCGGGCTCGGATGCTCGCCGAGGGGCATCCGGGGGTTCTCGGCATCGATACGACTGTGCCTGAGTACTGTCGAACACAGTGGAGTTGCCGACCCGGTCTGAAGTGAGGTTCTGATGTCCTACCCGCCGCCCGGCCAGACCGGGTACGGCCAGCCACCGTTGTCGCCCTCGGATGAGACTCTGTGGTCAGCCCTGGCGCACGCCAGCGGCCTCGTCCTGGCCGTGATCGGGCCGCTGCTGATCATGGTGATCCTGGGCCCGCGCAGTCCGCGTGTGAAGGCCAGCGCCACCGAGGCGCTGAACTTCCAGATCACCTACATGATCGCCATCCTCGTGTCGATCCCGCTGTTCTTCGTCGTCGTCGGGATCTTCACGTTCATGGTGGCGGTGGTGGCGTTCTACGTCCTGGCGATCATCGCGACGGTGAACGCCGCGCGCGGGGTCGACTACCGCTACCCGGCCATCCTGCGCCTCGTCCACTGAAGCACGCGGCCCGCGATGCCGACGCACTCGCCCGCGACCCGGTCTGCCGGTCGGCCGCATCGGAGGCAGGCCCGCCAGCGAGACGTGACCGCTCAGGACGCCGGTCCCGGCCGACCCAGGCGCCGCCACAGCACGTAGGAGTAGGCAATCGGGACAACCGCCGCGGCAAGCAGAGCGCCCATCGCCAGCCAGAACCCGGGCGCCCCGAGGATTGCCCCGACGATCGCCACGAGTCCGCCGAGCGTGAACGTCCGCGCGCCCACGGCGTGCGTGGCGTCCCAGACCTCGTCACTGGCCAACGTCCACGGGGTCCGGACGCCGATGGAGTAGTTGCGTCCGGCGGAGCGCAGCAGGCGCCCGATGCCGACGAAGAACAACCCCATCGCAGGCAGGATCAGCTGCGTCAGGTTGAACTGCCGGCCCATCCCCGCAGCCAACGTCAGCGCGTACACGTAGAGCATGAACACCACGAAGCCCACGACGAACACGTTGTACGCCCCGCGGAATGCGTCGATGTTCGCGCGTCGCGGGTCCATCGACGGGATCGCGAACAAGAGCACCATCAGGCCCGCCGTCAGTAGCGGCAGCAGCAGGACCCCCCACGTCCGCGACACGTACCCGTCGACGTTGCCGGCCGGGTCCCAGTGCGAGGGCATCGGATCGGACAAGTGGGGGTACAGGACCAGACCGACCAGGGTCGCGCCCACGAGGAGCACGACGCAGGTCAGCCGGGCAGCGCGGTTGGACACCTCGCCATCGTGGCAGAGCAGCAGTGCGTGGACTCAGCACGAGCAGGGCTGCGGCCCCGACCGGGCGGGCCCGGGCACGACCAGCCCTCGGCGGCTTCCGGCGATCGGCACGCGACCGCGCCGTGAGATCTCAGGGTTGAGCGGTCAGGGCGAGTCGGTCCCGGCCGCCTCCACGTCGACGACCACCTCGTTGTGCCGCAGGAACGGCGGGATGAACGGGGCGTTGAACCGCGCCAGCCGGACCGGCCCCACGGCCGCCCACCCGGTTCCCGCCAGTCCCGCCCTCAACTGCGCGCCGCGCCGGTCGAGGTCCCGGGCATTGCCCGACCCGGAGAACCGCAGGGCGGCGGCGGTTCGCGCGGGCACGACCCGCAGCCGCACCCGCTCGTCCCCCGGGGGCGGCAGGGACTCCGGGGATCGGTCGGCGGGCATCACGAACGCAACCGCGTGCCCCGACCCGTCGGCTGCCCCTGCCGGGGTCTGCACGACCGGGGCGGTCATCGAGACCCGGCCACCCTGGATGTAGTTGAACAGCGGCCGGAAGCCCCTGTTGCCCGCCGAGTCGAAGTCCCCATCGACCACGACCTCGGCCAAGGTGTGTTCCGGGTAGGACCGGATCTCGACGTCTGCGAGGCGATCCACGACGGTGTACTTCTGCTGCTCGGTCATGTTTCAGTGTGAACCGCGTTCGCCTTGGCCGCAGCAGGGGCAGGGCAGACACCGACCGCGCGCCACTCGGCTCAGCGCCGTCGAACCCGGCGTAGCCGGCCGAGCGCGGGGCGCGTCGTGCTCAACCCTTTGAACTTCAGCGCAGAACGACGCCGACAGTCTCGACCAAACCCCTGGCGCCCCGAAGCGCCGAGTTGTGGTCGATAGGGGTGCCGCGCGGTGGTGGTCAGCCGCCAAACGCGCTCCGCGTGGTTGAAAGACCCGTGCCGCGGACGCCGGGTTCAACCACAACTCGGCGTTTCACGCGTCGGCGGCCTCGCCGACACCCCGGTTCAACCACAACTCGGCGTTTCACGCGTCGGCGGGCTCCCCGGCACCCCGGTTCGACCACAACTCGGCGTTTCACGCCCAGGCGGGGCTCTCCCCGGCACCCCGGTTCAACCACAACTCGGCGAACCGCGCCCAGAACTGCCTTGGTCGCCCACGCTCGGCCCTTCTGGCAACTCGGCGGTGGCCCATGACGCGGTAACAGGGAAGGATCAGTCCCATGTCCGATCACCAGAACCCCGCCATCAACCTCCGCCTGGCCCAACTCGGTCTGCCGCTGCCCCCCGGGTTCGAGGACACCGAGTCGGCAATCCTTGCGCGCCCGATCCTTGCCCGCCAGCGTGAGCTGAGACGTCGCCTGGCCGATCGGCTGTGCGCCGCCGACGGCCGGATCCAGAACTTCCTCGATGACTACCTGGCCGAGACCGGCGAGCATCCCGAGCTGCCGCACAGCACGTTCGTCCTCGACGAGGCGGGCATGGCCCGCGACCTGTCGCTGCCCTACGACGGCGACAGCTTCAGCTCGCCGCTGCTCACCAGCTACCGGTTGGCCAACGGGATCCTGCACAACCCCGCCAATGACCGCCGGACCACCGCGGGCGTGTTCCACATCGCCGAGGGCGGGCTCCCCATCCCCGACGACAAGATCGCGGTCCCCAAGTTGGCCTACGCGCGTCTGCTGGCACTGGCCTTCGAAGCCCCCGAGGTCGACAAGGTGCTGCCCTACACGGCCAACCAGCCGGAGCCCGCCGCGTGCTTCGTCTCGCTGCAGCTGCGCCCGCTGGTCTCCCCCGAGGTGCCGGGCTACGTGCGCGCCAAGCGGATGGAGACCCGGTTCATAGTCCCCGGCGGGCTGGTGGCCAACCTCGACTTCGTGGAGGGCATCTTCGGCAACGCCGGCGATCCCTACCTGCCCGAGAACGACGCCTCGCTGGCCCCCGAGACCTGGACCGGGCACACCGGCTGCGTCATCCTCGCCCCGCACCTTACCCGCGTGACCAAGAAGGAGCTCGGCCTGCCGCACGTGGACGACGCCACCGAGCGCGAGCGCCGTGACGGGGTCTGCTGGCAGACCGAGGACGAGCTGTACAACAACGGGCAGGCGTTCAAGGTCTGCGCCCGGGACGCCCGCGGGGTCATCGTCACGGTGATAGCGGACAACTACTTCGGCTACTGCAAGAAGGAGGTCAAGACCCAGATCTCCTACTCGGCCAACCTGTTCGGCAACGCCGAGGAGGAGCACGCCGGTGGGGCGCTGGTCTTCGCCAGCTACAACCTCGGCCAGGAGTTCCTCGAGACCCTGAGCCTCGAGGCGGACGCCAGCCCGGTGACCCTCGCCGACGTCGTGGCCCGCGACCCGCACCGATTCACCGCCCAGCCGCAGGGACACGCCCTGGACACCGAGCAGCCGCACATCGTGCTGGTGCCCGCCGGCGCGCACTACTCGATGCGCACCATGTCGGTGTCCTGGACCGGCCCGGACGGCCAGCGCGCCAACATCCCGCTGCGCGCGGACAAGGCCTACCTGAGCCCGCACGGCTACCGCGTCACGATGGTCGCCCAGCCCGACGACCCGACGGCCTGGCACCTCGTGGGCACGATGGCCGATCCGACCTCCTGCCACAAGCCGGCGACCGTGTCCGGTGGGGGCAAGTCCGAGATCTCCAAGGCGATCACCGACGCCTTCATCTTCAGCTCGGCGTACGTGGCCGACTTCGACGCCGACATGGACGCCGTCGACGCGATCCTGGCCGGCGACTTCGCCGACCGGTACGCCGATCCGGCGCGCAACGGCCGCGACCACCGGCCGATCCTGTCCGAGGACCGCTCGATCGGCTCGGTGATCAAGCTGCTGACCCCGTCCGCGGCGTATTCGGAGAAGTACAGCGAATGGCTGGCCGAGATCCCCGCCCACGTCAAGGAACTGGTCTACGTCGTCAAGCGCTCCTACCGGCCCGAGTGGGGCCAGGACTGGCGCAGCCACTTCAGCGTGGTCGTCATCGACGGGCGACCGGGCAACTCATTGCGTCTGGACGGCCAGAAGATCACGGTCAACATGTTGCGGGTCGGCTTCAACACCGACGGGTCGTGGCGGCTGTTCGGCCTGCGCCACGACTTCGCCCCGGCGGTGAAGGTCCAGACCCAGGACGACATCACAGCCACGACCGTCGTGCCCGGGCACGTCCTGGGCCGGGATCCGAACCGGTCCTACAAGCTCGTGGAGAACTGCGAGAACCTGCTGTTCCAGCGCCCCGACGACGCGATCCACCGGGGCTACGACAAGCAGGCCGAGCGCGACCTCGCCACACCGGGGACGTTCATCTCCAACTTCGCGCCGCTCACCCGCGACGACGCGATCGCGATGCGCGACGACGCGGTGGCGTTCAGCAGGTTCACCGCCCCGATGGCCGACCTGATCCGGCAGGTGGCCGACGCGCAGCAGGGCGCCAGCCCCGAGTTCTTCGTCAGCTCGGCCAACCCGCGGATCGTCGACGGCAAGCCCTCGAAGAACCCCCGCTACCTGCAGCAGCGCCCCGACCGGGCGCACCCGCGCGACACCGCGGTGGCTGCCCTGTCGGCCCGGTTGGCCCGCGGGGTGAGCGCGGATGCCCCGCTGCTCCAGCCGATCGACGTGGTTGCGGCCGGTCGACGCAACAACCCACCGGACGGGGCGGTGCCGCCGTTGTGCACGTTCAACCCGCTGCACTACCTGGAACTGCCCGAGCTGTTCATGGAGTTCATCTCCTCGATGACCGGCAAGTCGCCGTCCACGACCGGGGCGGGTTCGGAGGGCGCGCTGACCAAGGGCCCGTTCAACGCGATGCCGGCGGTTCTGGACCTCAACTCCTCGCTGCTGTCCTACGCGCTGACCGGCTACGACGGCTGGCTGTCGTGCGCCGGGTACGTCGGGCCCAAGGTCCGCGTCGACCACGACATCTCGATGCTCATCCCCGAGCTGTTCGCACGGATGAGCCCAGCGGAGCGCGACGCCGCGCACCTGATCGCCGAGGGTTCGTTGGAGCGGATCACGGACTTCCAGCACGATGGGCGGACCGTCGCGGCCAGCCGGTTGGGCTACCGGATAACCGAGACGTTCGCCACCAAGTACCTCGGTCGGATCTTCCTGAACCCGCACGTGGTCCTGACCCCCGAGATGCTGCGCCCGGAACGTCAGGACGTGGAGGTGTTCGCCGAGTCGATGGCGACCATCGTGACCACGCACGAGCGGGTGGCGCGGGCCTACTTCGACGACGGCACTGTCGCGCTGGCGATCCCCCCGCTGCGCGCGCTGCTGGAGATCATGGCCGACGGGGTCACCGCGCAGGGTTGGACGCTCAGCTCGCCGGAGTTCCGCGAGCTGTTCACCCGGGAGGCGATCCTGGGCTCGGACTGGTACGCCGCCCGGCTGGATGCCAAGCAGGCCGCCGCCCGTGCGCGCTCCGACGCCGGGCTGGCCGCCATCGAGCTGTTCGTGTCCACCCCAGGCAACGACGAGCCCGTCGAGCGGCTGGACATGCCTGCCCGGGTGGCAGCGGCGCAGGCCGAGGTCGAGCGACTGTCCGCCCCGGAGTTCCGCGAGAAGCTCGTAGGCACGACGGGCGGTACCCCGCTCTGACGTGCCGGGCTGTTCCCGGCCCGGCTCGCGGGTCGCTCGATCCGGTGGGCCGGCGCACCCCTTGGCAAAGGCGCGGATCAGCTTGCTGGCCCAGGCGTAGTGGCTCGAGGTGGCCGACACGGCATAGTTGCCCACCGAGGTCGTGCCGGTCAGGGCGTAGCGCTGCTTGGTGAAGAGGTCCTCGGGGGCGTAGCTGTCGATGACCTGCAGCACGTGCGCGTGCGAGGCGCGGAGCCGATCCGCGACCTCGAGCCACGGGTCCTGCGCACACCGCGCCTGGATCGCCGCATTGAGCGCGGGGGTCGTGGCCCAGGTGTAGCCAGGCCCGGGGATCGCGGGCTTCTCCCCCGCGGACCCGGCGGCCCTGCCAACCCAGGAGCAGTTCGTGCCACGCATCGAGATGAGCCAGGAGATCCTTGACCGACCACTCCTCGCACGCGCCAGGTCGCTCCCGATCCGCGTCCGGTGCCCCCGATGTGGGGCAGCAGAGCGCCGTCGCCGAGCCAGAACCAGCCCAGTCCCAACCAGATCCGCCCCTTGTCCACGCGTGGTCGCAGCGTCTCGGCGATCGCCTCGGCGAACAGACTGGTTCCGTCCCGGACCGCCTCGAGGTAGCTCAGCAGCTCGACGGCCGGTGCCCGCAGGCCGCCGGCGCCCGCGAGCGCGGCCAGGTGCCACGGACCCACTGGCTTGCCCCGATGCCGACCCTGGTGCAGCCAGATGTCCTCGAATGAGCTGGCGCCCGGACCCAGTGGGTTGAGGACGCGCTGCGCCAGCGTCTGCTCGTACCCGGCACCGCCTAGGGTAGGCACCGCACGCATCCCGCCCCGCCCGAGGAGAGCCCATGACCGAGCAGCGCCCCGACCCGCACCAGGATTGCGCGCCGTGAGCCCGGTCGAGACCTTCACCGAGCCGATCGCGCACCACGGCGAGGGACCGGTCTGGGACGTCCGCAGCGGTGCCCTGCACTGGGTCGACATGCTCGCCGGCGACGTCCTGCACGTTGACCCGGGCACCGGGAACGTCGTCCGTGCCCACGTGGGCACCGTGGCCGCCGCGTTGCGCCCGCGCCGGGACCATCCGGGCTGGGTGGTCGCCACCGAGCGCGGGTTCGCCGTCCACGACAGCCTGGGTGAGCCGGCTGTGCGCACGCACACCGCCTTCACCGACCCGAGCGTGCGCATGAACGAGGGCGGTTGCGACCCGCAGGGCCGTTTCTACTGCGGCACCATGGCCTATGACAAGACCCCCGGCGCCGGCTGCGTCTACCGGCTGGACCCCGAGGGCACCATCACCACGGTCCTGACCGGCGTCACGACCTCCAACGGGCTGGTCTGGTCACGCGATGGCCGCACCGCGTACTACATCGACTCCCCCACGCGACGGATCGACGCCCTGGAGTTCGACGCCCAGGCCGGCACGTTCGGCGCCAGGCGCGTGGTCGCGGACATCGAATCCGGCGCGGGCACCCCGGACGGCCTGACCATCGACAGCGACGGAAACCTCTGGGTCGCGCTGTTCCGGGGCGGAGCCGTGCGCTGCTACAGCCCGTCGGGTCCACTGCTGGTCGTGCTGGACGTGCCCACCCCGCAGCCCACTGCGTGCACGTTCGGCGGAGCGAACCTCGACGAGTTGTTCATCACGACCTCCGCCGAGGGCCTGTCGAGCACCGAGCACCCGCAGGCCGGATCTGTGTTCCGGGCGCTGCCCGGGGTCACCGGCCTGCCCCCGCTGCCGTTCGCCGGCTGAGCGGCCAGCGAGGCGATCGGCGCTACTCCCCGGCGTAGCTGACGCCGATCTGACGCCGGATCTCGTCCATGGTCGCCATCACCTCGAGGGTGTTGGCCCCGCTCATCCGCTCGCTCCGGGTCAGCCCGGCGGCCACGCAGCGCGCGACCTCAGCGGCCTGGTACTGGAAGCCGCCCTCGACCCGGCCGTCGAAGGTCCACCGATCGCCGTCGTCGCGGACCACCTCGAAGGTGGTGGGTCGGTAGAACTCACTGGCGATCTCGATCCGGCCCGCGGACCCGAACACGACCCCGACGGTCGGAGTCTTGGCCCACAGCGTCGTGTGCAGCGAGGCCTGGGACGTCGCGCCGAACCCCAGGGTGACGCTCACCTGGCCGTCCACGCCGGTCGGGGTGCGCGACCCGAGCGCCTGGACCCGATCAGGCACCCCGAGCACGTCGTGGGCGAAGGAGATCGGGTAGACGCCGAGATCGAGCAGGGCACCCCCGGCCAGCACGGGATTGTGCAACCGGTGCACGTCGGGCAGCGTCCGCATGTTCTGGCCGTGGTCGGCGCTCACTCCGACCAGTTCGCCGATCTCGCCGCGCGCCAGCACGTCGTGCAGGGCGGTCATGTGCGGCAGGAACCGGGTCCACATGGCTTCCATCACGAACACACCGGCCGCTTCGGCGGCATCGAGGACCTCCCTGGCCTCAGGACTGTTGCGGGTGAACGCCTTCTCGACCAGGACGTGCTTTCCCGCGGCGATCGCCAGCAGGGCGTGCGCCCGATGTTCGGAGTGCGGCGAGGCGACGTAGACCGCCTGCACCGAGGGATCCTCGACCAGCGCCACGTAGGTGCCGTGCACCGCCGGCACTCCGTGGGCCGTGCCGAACTGCTGCGCGCGGTCGGCCGACCGGGACCCGACGGCGACCACCCTGGAACGGGTGTAGCGGTGCACGGCCTCGGCGAACACGCCGGCGATCCCGCCTGGGCCCAGCACCCCCCAGCGCAGTTCAGGGGCGTCGATCGGATCATCATGGGAGGTCATCGCCACACCGTACCGGCGGTCGTAACATCGGTGGGATGAGACATGGGAGCTCCGCGGGTCGGATCGCGCTGCTCGCCGCCGGGGTGACCCTCGCGGCGCTCCTGCTGCCCGGCTGCACGAACGGGACTTCGCCGCAACCACCGGCGACGTCGCCGCCGACCGCCGCACCGCTGCTCGAGGAACTGGCAGCTGGGGTCACGATCCCCGGGCACGGAGCCGAACCCGCCGGGGAACTGCACATCGTGGACGCAAGTGGCTACCGATCATTCGGTACGGATCAGGTGGAACGGATCGACCTGGTCAGCGCGACGCAGACCTGGTCGACCGCCTTCCCCTCCGTGGGGCTGGAACCCTCGGACGCGCTGCCGACGGTCGGAGTCAGCGGTGATGCGGCGACCGTGCACGCAGTCCGCTCGGTAACCCTGATCGGGCAGGACGGGCGCGACGACGTCCTCGGGGTGCAGCTCATGACCCTGGACGCCGGTACCGGAGCGATGCTGGACTCAGCCTTCGTGGGGGCCCCGGACCAGGAGGTGGGGGCCTGGGCCGTGCCACCGCAGATCCTCAGCGCCGATTCAACGCGGATCGTCCTCTCGGCCGATCCCGAGGTGGGAGCGTCCACCACAGCGCTGCGCCTACCTGCGGCCACCATCGCCTGGACCGTCGACGACCAGGCCTACGGCGCCGATCCGAGCGTGGTCCTGGTCCGCACTGTGGCCGCGGACTGGACCGTGGGCATGGCAGGGCTGGACGCACGCACGGGTGAGCTGCTCTGGGACCTCGCCGAGGAAGCGACCGACCACGCCTACCTGGGAGGCACCGACACCGCCTACCTGATCGACGAAGCCGGCGCCGACGGCCATCGCCTGCTCTGGGTGGACCCTACGACCGGGGCGGTGACGGCGGCGACCGACCTTGTGCAGGCGCCCGAGGAGCTCCTGGACTGCCACCTGGCGGCCACCGTGGTCGCCTGCCACGAGGGCGACCGGGGCCAGTCGATGTCCGGCTACGACCTGGCCACCGGCGAGCAGCTCTGGTCGATCACCAGTGGCTCGCGGCACGTCCCGACCCTGACGACCACGTACCGCGACTGGCTCTATGGAACCGTGTCGGGCGCCGAACCCGACGGCGTGGTCCTGGACGCCAGAACCGGTTCGGAGCTGGCCAGCGAGGTCGCGCTGCCCGGCATCCTGTTCAGCAACGACGCCGGGGTCCTCATCGCGGGTGCGACCGGGCAGTCCTGGGTGCAGACCGCGGGCTGAGCGGGACTCGTCCGGGAGTGTCAGACCATCGGCCACGTCCTCATGGCCGCGACCCCGCCGCTATCGCGAATCCACTCGCGCTGGCGGCCGCTGCCAGAGTGCCACTCGCCAGGGCGGGTCGTCGGTGCGCGGCGGAGCCCAGGGCGAGCGCGACCATGCTCAGCGCGTGCAACGCGTCGACGGCCGCGCCGGCGCGTAGTACCCCAGCCGTCGGCCGATTCACGGTGATCGCCGCCTGGCCGACCTCACGCAGGCCCAGCAGTCGCACGATCCCCACCTCGGTGGGCGTGCCGCGCCGACCGGCCGCGAACTCATAGAGGGGCCCAGGCACCGCGAGCAGCACCGCTGCCCATCCGAGTCGCGCCGAGGCGAGCTGGCGCGCGGGCGCGCCGACCCGGGGCGACAGAGACCGGCTCATCGACGCGCACGTTGCGCAGCCAGGACGCCGATCGATGCCACCGAGGCGGCGACACCCACCGCGGCGGCGACCAGGCCGTGGTGCTGGCTGGCCCAGAGCTGGGTTGACCGCGCCAACGCCCGGTCGTCGAACGAGCCGTGCGCCCCGTAGTCCTCACCCGCCACACCGTCGGCGGGTTGCCACAGGTTGACCGGCCGGGAGTGGTCGTCGGGCTGGTCGGTCTGCTGGGAGTCGAACCCGGTACGCGCCAGGTAGCGGTCCAGCAGGCCCGGTGCCACCGCATTCGCGACCAGCGTGCCCACCGTGCTGGCCCCCACCCAGTACTCACGCCGGCCCGGATGATCGGCCGCGTGCAGCACCGCGCGGGCAGCCACCTCGGGCTGGTAGATCGGCGGGACGGGCTGGGCCCGGTGCGGCAACCGGGACAGCACCCATGAGAACTGCGGGGTGTTCACGGCCGGCATCTGGACCATCGTCACCTGGATGCCGCTGCCCTCGTGCAGCAGTTCGCAGCGCAACGACTCGTGGAAGCCCTGGATGGCGTGCTTGGCACCGCAGTAGGCGCTCTGCAGCGGAATCCCGCGGTACGCCAGCGCCGAGCCGACCTGCACGATCGTGCCTCGGTCCGCGGGACGCATCAGCTCCAGCGCGGCCATCGTGCCGTGCACGTAGCCCAGGTAGCTGACATCGGTGACCCGCTTGAACTCCGCTGCGCTGATCTCGGTGAAGGGCGCGAACACCGAGGTGAAGGCCACATTCACCCACACGTCGATCCGGCCGAACTCGGCCTGGGCAGCCCGGGCACTGGCCATGACCTGCTCGGCATCAGCCACATCGGTCGGCAGCACCAGCGCCCGGCCACCGGCACTCTCGACCTCCTGGGCGGCGGCCCGCAAACCCGTCTCCCCGCGAGCCAGCAGCGCGACGTTGGCACCCCGTTCACCGAACGCGCGGGCCACGGCGCGGCCGATGCCACCGCTGGCCCCCGTCACGACCACCGCCTCGGCGGAGCGGGGCCGATCGGCTGTCGGCGTGTGGGCTGAGGTCTGCTGGTCGATCATCTGTGCCTCCTCGGCTGGTGCCGGTCAGTGCGCCGGGCTGGTCGGGCCCCGCGGTCAGCCCACGCGGAACGGGTCTGCCTCGGCGGGGCGCAGGGTGAGCCCGTTGCCCGCTGCGTGGTCGTCGGGGACCAGCACGCCGCCCGCGGGCGTCAAGGTGCCGGCGAAGAGCCGCGCCTCGATGCGGGTGTGGTCATGGAACCATTCGAGGTGCCGCAGGTTGGGGGTGGCCGCCGCGACGTGCACGTGCAGGTGCGGGGCGCAGTGCCCGGAGACCTCGAGCTGGTGGGCCGCCGCCACGGCCGCCACCCGCAGCCACTCGGTGATCCCACCGCACCGTGAGACGTCCACCTGCAGGCAGTCGACGGCTTGGGCGGCGCACATGCGCGCGAAGTAGGCCAGGTCAGCTCCGTACTCCCCCGCCGTGACGTCGGGGGCGACGGCCTCACGCACTGCACGCAGGCCGTCGAGGTCCTCCGAGCTCACGGGCTCCTCGAACCAGCTGACGGCATGCTCGCTCAACTGCGCGGCCACCCGGATCGCCTGCTTGGCGCAGTAGGCGCCGTTGGCGTCCACGAACAGCTCCACGCCGGGACCGATCACGCTGCGGGCCTGGGCCACCCGGTCGAGGTCGCGCGCGACGCGGGTGCCCCGGTCCTGGCCGATCTTGATCTTCACCCGGGGGATTCCCGACCCGCCGACCCAACCCTCCAACTGGTCGGCCAGGGTCTGCTCGTCGTAGGTGGTGAACCCCCCGCTCCCGTAGATGGGGACCTCGCCACGCACCGACCCGAGCAGTCGATGCAGGGGCAGGTCGAGCATTCGGGCCTTGAGATCCCAGAGCGCGGTGTCGACCGCGGAGATCGCATAGCCGACGAGCCCGGGCCGCCCGGCGTTGCGCACCGCCCGGACCATCGCCTGCCACGACCCACCCACGTCCAGCACGCCGCGGTTCATCACGACCGGGGCGAGCAGCTCGCGCACGACGGTGGCACAGGCCGCGGGCGCGTAGGTCCATCCGATCCCGGTGGTGTGCGCGGCGGTGACGTGCACGATCACGATCGTCGTCTGGTTCCATGCCAGCGTGCCGTCGGCCTCGGGCTGGTCGGTCGGCACGGTGTAGGCAGCCACCTCGAGCCTGGTGATCCGATCATCGGAGCGCGTCATGGCCGTCGTCCTGCCTGGGTGCGGATGCGGGCGGCGCCGAGTCCGGTCAGGACCGCCACGGTGGCGAAGGCAACCCGGCGCGCCCACCTGCCCCGCGAACCACCGCGAGGATGGGGAACCGAACCCTCGCGCGGGATCTGCGGGTCCGCACCGTGCAGCCCGGCGGCCAGGACCTGCGCCAGGTGCAGCGGCGTGTGCCCGGTTCCGGCCTGCTCGATCTGGGTGCGGCAACTGAATCCGTCGGCCAGCACCAGGACGTCGGAGTCCGCCTCGCGAACTGCGGGCAGCAGACCGGCCTGCGCCACCGCCATCGACACCTCGTAGTGCCCGGCCTCGAAGCCGAAGTTGCCGGCCAGCCCGCAGCACCCGGCGTCCAGCACCTCGGCGTCCAGGCCGGCCGCACGCATCAGTGCGGTGTCGTCGTCGAAGCCCATGACGGCGTGCTGGTGGCAGTGCGTCTGCACCACTGCACGGCGCCGCACGGTCGGCGGTTCCCAGCCCCTGCTGCCCCGGTGCAGGAGCTCGGCCAGGGTGGCGGTCTGGGCGGCCAGCCGTTGCACGTCGCGGTCCCCGGGCATCAGGTCACGGGCGTCGTTGCGGAACACCGCGGTGCAGGAGGGCTCCAGCCCCACGATCGGGGTGCCCGCCTGCAGGTGCGGTGCCAGGATTCGCAGGGTCCGGCGCAGGACGCGCTCAGCCACGTCCAACTGGCCGGTGGAGATCCACGTCAACCCGCAGCACACCGGCTCGCTGGGCATGATGACCTGGTAGCCCGCGTCGGTGAGCACCTCGACCGCAGCCCGGCCGATCGCGGGATCCAGGTGATTGGTGAACGTATCGGGCCAGAGCAGCACCGGGCCACGCTCGCCCGGGCCGGTGGGCGGCCTGGCGGCGAACCAGTCCTGCAGCGTCTGCTCGGCGAACCGCGGGATCGCCCGGCGCTGGTCGATCCCGCCGACCGCCTTGATCAGCGCGCTCAGCCCGCGTGCCTGGGCCACGGCGTTGACCGCCCGCGGGGTTCGGGCGGCCACCTGGGCGGCCAGCGGCAGCCAGCCCATCGAGTAGTGCGCCCGGGGTCGCAGCCGCCGCGCGTAGTGGTGGTGCAGGAACTCGGCCTTGTAGGTGGCCATGTCCACCCCGACCGGGCAGTCGGACTTGCACCCCTTGCAGGACAGGCACAGGTCGAGGGCGTCGCGGACCTCGGTGGAGCGCCATCCGTCGGTGATCGGCGAGTCGTCGTGCCCGCCGAGCATCTCGAACAGCAGCCGGGCGCGGCCGCGGGTGGAGTGCTCCTCCTCGCGGGTGGCCCGGTAGGACGGGCACATGACCCCGCCATCGTCGTGGCGGCAGTTGCCCACCCCGACGCAGCGCAGGACGGCACGTTCGAACCGGCCCTCGTCGTCGGGGTAGGCGAATGCGGTGTCGAACTGCGTCGGGGTCCAGGCGGTGCCCAGCCGCAACTGCCCGTCCAGCGGGTTGGGCGCCACGACCTTGCCCGGGTTCATCCGGTTCCCGGGGTCGAACAGCGACTTGACCGCGCCGAAGGCCGCGACCAGCTCGGGACCGAACATGGTGGTCAGCAGCTCACCCCGGCCCTGCCCGTCGCCGTGCTCGCCGGACAGCGATCCGCCGTAGGAGACCACCAACTCGGCAGCCCGGGTCAGGAACGCCCGGAACCTGGCGATCCCGTCGGCGGTGCCCAGGTCGAACGGGATCCGGGTGTGCACGCAGCCCTGGCCGAAGTGACCGTAGAGGGAGGCTCCCACGTACCCGAACTCGTCGAACAGGACCTGCAGGTCCCGCAGGTAGTCCCCCAGCCGGTCCGGCGGGACGGCCGAGTCCTCCCAGCCGGGCCAGGTGTCGGGCATGCCCTGCGCCCGAGCCGTGGCGCCCAGGCCACCCTCGCGGACCTCCCACAACTCGGCCTCGGCCTTCGGTGCGTCGAAGAACGCAACGCTCGGCGCGTGCGGCGTGCCCTCGAGGTCACCGATCAGCTCCTGGGCGCGGGCGTCGGCGGCGGCCCGCGTGTCCCCGGTGAAGCTGACCATCAGCCAGCCCGCGCCCTCGGGCAGCTCGGCCAGCGCGTGGGCGTGCGCGCCCTTGGCGCGCTCGAAGCCGACCAGTCGGTCGTCGAGGCCCTCGAGCTGGTGCGGCTCGTGGGGCAGCACGCGCGGCACAGCGTCGGCGGCGCTGGCCACGTCCGGGTAGCCGAGCACGACCAGGCTGTTGCTCGCCGGGACCTCGACCAGCGCCACCTCCGCGCGCAGGACCGTGGCCAGGGTGCCCTCCGAACCGACCAGCAGCCGCGCCAGGTCGAAGCCGTTCTCGGGCAGCAGCGCGTCGAGGTTGTAGCCCGACACCCGACGCGGGATGTCCGGGAACCGCGCCCGCACCTGGTCGGCGATCGAGTCGCGCAGGTCCCGCAGGCCGCGGTGGATCTCCGCGCCGCGGCCGCCGCCGGCCAGGATCTGCGTGTACTGCTCGTCGGAGGTCGGCCCGACCCACATCCGGTGCCCGTCGTAGGTCAGCACCTCCAGGCGGCGGACGTTGTCGACGGTCTTGCCGTAGGCCTGCGCGGTGGACCCGCACGAGTTGTTGCCGATCATCCCGCCGAGGGTGCAGTGGTCGTGGGTGGCGGGCCGGGGCCCGAACATCAGGCCGTGCTCAGCCAGTTGCGCGTTGAGCTCATCGAGCACGATTCCCGGCTCCACGATGGCGGTCCGGGCCTGCACGTCGACCGACACCAGCCGAGTGCAGTACTTCGACCAGTCCAGGATGACCGCCACATTGGTGGTCTGGCCGGCCAGGCTTGTCCCGCCGCCGCGGGAGGTGATCGGGGCGTGGTGCGCCCGGCACACCGCGATGGCCTGGACCCCGGCCTCGACCGTTCGCGGCAGCACCACCCCGAGCGGGACCTGTCGGTAGTTGGAGCTGTCGGTGCTGTAGGCCCCCCGCGACCCGGGGTCGAAGCGGACCTCACCGTCCACGGTGGCGCTCAACTCGGCAGCGAGGTCGCGGACCCGGATGTAGGGCTCGGGACGGTTGGGGTCCCGGGTGCGCGGCGTCGCGCCGGGCGTCGAGGTGGCCAGGACGGTCATCGCTCAGCTCCGGACCTTCTCGATCGCGTCCCTGGCCAGGGTCTTGAGGATGTCGGCGCGATGCGGCTGGCCCTTGGCGAACGCCTCGGCGAACCGGCCGGCCTGCTCCACGGAGATTCGCCCGGGCAGCGGTGGCTCATTGGGGTCCACGTCCACGTCGACCAGCGCCGGCCCGTCGAAGGCCAACGCCTCGGCCAGCGCCCCGCGCAGGTCCCCCGGCGCGCTGACCTTCGCCCCGAACCCGCCGCAGGCCCGGGCCCACGCCGAGAAGTCCGACTGCGGCTCGGGGAAGCGCACCCCGTGCTCGGGGTAGCCCAGGACCATCTGCTCCCAGAGGATCTGGCCCAGGGACTGGTTGTTGTTCACCACCACGGTGATCGGCAGGTGGTGCTGGGCGGCGGTGAGGAACTCGGCCATCAGCATCGCGAACCCTCCGTCGCCCACGTAGGCGATCACCTGCCGACCGGGGAAGGCGTGCTGGATCCCGATCGAGTAGGGCAGGCCGGGGGCCATCGTCGCGAGGTTGCCCGAGAGGAAGAACTGCCGGTCGGCACGGATGGTCCAGTGCCGCGCGGCCCACGTGGCGATCGTGCCGCTGTCGCAGGTGAGGATCGCATCCTCGGCTGCGAGTTCGTCGAGCAGGGACACCACGTACTGCGGAGCGATCGGCTCGCGGGTCCCGGACTCGAGCGCGGCCATCTTCGCGCGCCAGTCGGCCATCTCGCTCTGGTAGTGCTCCAGATGGCTGCGGTCCGCCCGGCGGCGCAGTAGTGGCAGCAGCTCGGCCAGCGACTCCTTCGCGTCGCCGATGACCGGGACCTCGGTCGGCAGCCGGACCCCGGCCCGGATCGGGTCCGCCTCGATCTGCACGACCCGCGCCTGGCCCGGCTCGGGCAGGTGCTGGGTGTAGGGGAAGTTCGTGCCGACCATGAGCAGGGTGTCGCAGTCGCCGACCAGGTCCTCACCGGGGCGGGTGCCGAGCAGCCCGATCCCGCCCACGGCGTACTGGGAGTCGTCGGGAATCACGGCCTTGCCCGGAAGCGTCTTGATCACCGGCGCACCGAGCGCCTCGGCGACCGCCAGCACCTCGGCCCGGGCGTGCAGCGCTCCGGCGCCGGCCAGGATCGCGACCTTCTGCCCGGCGTTGAGCACCTCGGCTGCTGCGTGCAGGTCCGCGGGGCGCGGCCGCCCGGGAGCGGCCAGGAAGATCGGGGCGGTGGCCGGGGGCCGGGCCGGGGCGACGTGCCGGTACGGGTCGGCGTCGGCGTCGGCCACCTGGACGTCGTTGGGCATCGTCAGGTGCGCGACCCCGCGGCGGCTCAGCGCGGTCCGGATGGCGATGTCCACCACGCCCGGCAACTGCGTCGGGTTGTCGACGAGCAGGTTGTACTCGGCCAGGTCGGCGAACAACGCCTCGAGGTGGACCTCTTGCTGGTAGCCGGTGCCCAGCAGCGGCGTCTCCTGCATGCCGGTGATCGCCAGGACTGGCTGGTGGTCGAGCTTGGCGTCGTACAGTCCGTTGAGCAGGTGGATCCCGCCCGGGCCCGACGTGGCCAGGCAGACCCCGAGCCGACCAGTCGCCTTCGCGTAACCGGTGGCCATGAAGGCTGCGGCCTCCTCGTGGTGGACCAGGACGAAGCGGATCCGGTCCTCGTGGCGGCGCAGCGCCTCCATGAGCCCGTTGATTCCGTCCCCGGGCAGGCCGAACACGGTGTCCACCCCCCAGTCCACGAGCCGCTCGACCAGGGCTTCCGCTGCTATCCGGGACATCTGACCCTCCTCGACCATCGTGTATTTGCCGGAGCGCAATGGTTGCGCTACCGCACGTCTGCTGCCATCATCTACCCGCATGGACGAGACTCAGACCCCCCGTGGGGATCCAGTTGTCGATCCGACCCGGGCGGGGGACCCGGATCCGACCATGGACGCCTTGCTCGTGGCGGCCCGGGCGATCGTCGGGATCGTGGCCCGTTCCCTGGACGAGGTCGACGCCGAGCTCGCGCCACCGCAGTTGCGCGCCCTGATGATCGTCGCCACCCGTGGCGCGATGAACCTCGCCGAGCTCTCCACCTGGATGGGGGTGCACCCGTCCAACGCCACCCGGGCCGTGGACGGGCTGGTCCGTGGCGGGCTCGCGGAACGAACCGAGTCCGCCGCCGACCGGCGGCACACGATCCTGTCGCTGACCAGTCGGGGTCGGGCGCTGATCGATCGCATCATCGCAGCGCGGCGGGAGGCCTTCGGTGCCGTCCTGGCCGAGATGGATCCCGCGGACCGCCGCAGGCTCGGCCCTGCACTTGCTTCGTTCGCAACCGCGGCCGACGAGCCCGAAGGACCCGATCGACCCGGGTGGGAGTGGCCGGCATGACCGGCCGGACCAGCCAGCCGACCGGCGCCGGCGAGGCGGTGCACGTCCTGCGCGACTTCGCCCTGATCGCCGACGGCGAGCGCGGCGCGCTGATCGGACCGGACGGTGATATCGCGTGGCTGTGCGCGCCACGCTGGCACGACGACGCGGTCTTCGCGACCCTGATCGGGGGGCGCGGAACCTACGCCATCACCCCCACCGGCCGCTACACCTGGGGCGGGCAGTACGAGGACGGCACGCTCATCTGGCGCAGTCGATGGATCGTGGGCCAGGCAGTGGTCGCCAGTCGCGAGGCGCTGGCCCTGCCCAGCGACCCGTATCGCACTGTGATCCTGCGCCAGGTGCACGCGGAGCTCGGTGACACCTCGGTCCGCATCCGTCTCGACGTCCGCGGCGGTTTCGGCCGGGACCGGATGCAGGATCTGCACCGGCACGACGACGGCACCTGGACCGCCCGGACCGGCGACCTGCTGCTGCGCTGGACAGGGGCACAGGAGGCGGTCGCCGACGACAGAGGCGCCCTGGAACTGGTCCTGCGCCTGTCCCATGGCGCCCGGCACGACCTGGTCCTGGAGATCAGCGACCGAGCCCTGCCCATCGCGACGCCGTCCGCGGCCCTGTGGGCGAGCACCGAGCAGCAGTGGCGCGCCCGTGTCCCGGACCTGTCCGCGACGGCCGCGCCGCGCGACGCCCGGCTCGCTGCGGCCGTGCTGCATGGGCTGACCACCACCGGCGGGGGCATGGTCGCCGCAGCGACGATGAGCCTGCCCGAGCGTGCCGACCGGCACCGCAATTACGACTACCGCTACGCCTGGATCCGCGACCAGTGCTACGCGGGGATGGCCGCAGCGCAGGTGGGGATCGACGACCTGCTGGAGTCGGCGGTCCGGTTCGTCACCGAACGGGTGCATAGCGACGGACCTGAGCTGCGCCCCGCCTACCTCGTCGACGGCGGTCGGGTGCCCGACGAGCGGACCCTGGACCTACCGGGCTATCCCGGGGGCACCGATGTGGTGGGCAACTGGGTCAACGACCAGTTCCAGCTCGACTCCCTCGGTGAGTGCCTGCGACTGTTCGCAACGGCCGCCCAACGCGATCGACTCGATGCCGACGGCTGGGCAGCGCTGCGCAGCGTCGTGGCCACGATCGGGTCGCGCTGGAACGAGCCCGACGCCGGCATCTGGGAGCTGACCCCCGACTGGTGGACCCACTCCCGCCTCGCCTGCGTCGCCGGGTTGCGACAAGCCGCCCAGGTGCTGCCTGGTGGACGGTCGGGCCGTACGCGCGCGATCGCACCGCGCGGCGCCGATCTTGCCAGCGCAGATCTCGCCGGCACTGATCTCGAGGGTCTCGCCGAGACCATCCTGGCCCGCACGACCGCGACCTGCCTGCACCCCGAGGGCTACTGGCAGCGCTCGCCCCGGCTCACGGGGGTGGACGCGTCGCTGGTCTGGCCCGCGGTCAACGGGGCGTTGCCGGCTGACGATCCGCGCACCCGGGCCACCCTCGCCGCGGTCGTCGGCGACCTGGCCGAGGACTACCACGCCTACCGGTACCGGGCCGATGAAGGCCCACTGGGCCGGGACGAGGGCGCTTTCCTGCTCTGCGGGTTCATGGTCGCGATCGCCGAGAACCACGGCGGCGATCGGGTGCAGGCCATGCGCTGGTTCGAGCGGACGCGGTCCGCATGCGGATCGCCGGGGCTGTTCACCGAGGAGGTTGACGTCGGCGAGCGGCAACTGCGCGGCAATCTCCCGCAGGCATTCGTCCACGCCCTGATGCTGCAGGCCGCGCACGAGCTGGCCTGAGTACGTCGACCTGAACTGACGCACCGGGCCCCGGGTGCGGATGGGGTCCAGTCGAGGTGGGCGCACTGCACTTTAGGCGGCGGGCCATTGTGCGGCGCACTCGCCGCGAGTCGGCAACAACATGGATCAGCTGTGACCAAAGAGGAGCAACAACCCGCCAGACTCCGGGCGCCCGCCGGAGCTGGACGGCCGCTGTCCGGCTCACGGACGCCTGAGGTGTGATGCAGATCACAGCGACCCCTTGTCAGGTCAGGGCGCAGGGTGCAGAATCCCAGCGTCGGAGGGTTCCTGCTCCGACACCTGCCACGGAGGCCACGCCACATGTCCGATCAGCAGACCCCGGCCGCCCTGCAACGGGCGTGGACCCACTCCCACGAGGAGGACCACGACGGCCTGCTGGTGTTCCGGCCCTCCGACTGGGACTTCCCGCCCGCTCGCGGACGGGACTCCTTCACCCTCGGCGCCGACGGGCAGCTCGGGACCTCGGGTCCCGGCCCCGACGACCGGAGCGTCCGCGGCGAGGGTACCTGGACCTACGACGGCGCCCTGAAGATCGCGCCCTTCGGCGCATCACCCCAGCGCTACGCAGTCGCCGACGTCGGCCCCGACCGGCTGGTGGTCCGACGCGCTGACGACGAACCCAACGACGAGGAGGCCAGCGATGGCCAAGGAAGACAGCGACACCCCGACCGTCCGTAGTTGCGCCACCATGGAGGTGCACGAGCGCCTCCTGCGTTCCGATCCCGAGTACGCCGCCGCCCGTGCCCTCAGTGAGACCAGCGCCTGGCAGTACGCGCGAGGCGCGCGGGCCGGTGGGCGCATCGGCGTGACGGTGATCCCGGTCGTGGTCCACGTCGTGTGGCGCACGAACGCGGAGAACATCAGCGACGCCCAGATCGCCAGCCAGATCGCGGTGCTCAACCGCGACTTCCGCAAGACGAATGCCGACGTGGGCAGCACCCCTTCGGTGTTCGCCCCGCTGTGCGCGGACGCCCGCATCGAGTTCGAACTGGCCTCGACCGACCCCAGCGGCAACCCGACCGACGGGATCGTCCGGGTCAAGACCACGACCGCGGGATTCTCGGACAACAACGCGGTCAAGGCCAGCTCGACGGGTGGAGCGGACGCCTGGCCCGCGGACAAGTACCTGAACATCTGGGCATGCCGGCTCGCCGGTGGGCTGCTGGGCTACGCGCAGTTCCCCGGCGGTCCGGCGGCCACCGACGGCGTGGTCATCCGCGACACCGCTTTCGGCACCACGGGCACGGCTGCGGCGCCGTTCAACCTCGGGCGCACCGCGACGCACGAGATCGGCCACTGGCTGAACCTGCGCCACATCTGGGGTGACGACGGCAACGGCTGCAACGGCGACGACTTCGTGGCCGATACCCCGAACTGCGCCGGAGCGAACACCGGCATGCCGACCTTCCCACGCGTGACCTGCAACAACGGGCCCAACGGAGACCTGTTCGTCAACTACATGGACTACACCGACGACGCCGGAATGGTCATGTTCACCGGTGGCCAGGTCAACCGGATGCAGGCCTGCCTGGACACCGACCGGGCCAGCATCGGACACACCAAGCTCGGGCCCACGCTGGCCCTGGCCGACGTGCATCCGACCTTGGCCACGGTCGACATCAAGCCGACCATCACGGTGCTGGACCTGCACCCGACGCTGGCCCAGGTGGACATCACGCCCACCCTCGCCCGGTTGGATGTGAAGCCGACATTGGCAGTGGTCGACGTCAAGCCCACTGTGGCCCAGGTCGACACCCTGCCCACCGTGGCCCAGGTCGACACCCTGCCGACCATCGCCCAGGTCGACAGCCCGACCACGCTGGCGCAGCTGGACTACCCACAGCCCACGCTCGCGCGCCTGGACCTCGGCGGCGGTGGCCCGACCCTCGCGGTCCTGGACCAGGGCGGGGCCACCCTGGCGGCCGCCGACTTCGGTGGGGGCACGCTCGGCGCAGCCGACCTGCCCCATGGCCCGCAGCTGCCCGGGGAGTTCGAGCCCGGCGGCGGGGTCCGATGCCGTTCGTCCTGGCCACCCCGCACCACACGAATGCCTGGATCGAGTCGCACCGTTTGCTGCGCGAGCAGCAGGTCGAATCCCTGGCGGCCCAGGCCCAGGAGATGGAGGAGGCACTGAACCAGTACGCCCAGGCGGACGGTGAGGGTCGGCTCAGCGCGACCGAGGCGGCGACCGCCGACCAGGTCTACGCCGAGTACCAGAAGGTGATGGCCGAACTCGACGACCTCGGGGCCTTCGACGGATGACCGTCCTGATCCTGGCCCCGGTCGCTGACGAGCACGCGGTGGCGGTGGCCGGGCAGATCAACGCGCTGGGGGGGCGGGCGGAGATCGTCGACCTGGCCTGGTTCCCCGAGCGGGCATCCCTGTCGATGCGCTTCGACTCCTGCCCGGGATGCACGTCGCCCTGGCTGCGCAGTGGCGGTCGGCGGATCGCCCTCGAGGACGTGGCCAGCATCTGGGTCCGTCGGCCGCACCACCCCGCCGTCGCCGAGGCGATGGTGCGGCCCAGCCACCGGGTCTTCGCCGCCAACGAGACCCACGAGGCCATCGGCGGCCTGCTGCACTCGCTGCGGGCGCGCTGGGTCAATGACCCTGGCGCCGACGAGCGAGCGGGGCGCAAGGGCTACCAGTTGACCATGGCCCAGGAGCGGGGCCTGGAGATCCCGCGCACGCTGATGACCAACGACCCCGACGATGCGCTGCGGTTCGTCGACTCCTGCGGATACCACGATGTGGTCTACAAGTCGTTCTCGTCCACCGCCGACGAGTGGCGCGAGACGCGGGTGCTCAAGCCCGAGGAGCTGCCCCTGCTGGCCCAGGTGGCACACGCGCCTGTGATCTTCCAGGAGTACGTGCCCGCGGAGTACGACCTGCGGGTGACGGTCGTGGCCGGCGAGCTGTTCCCTGCTGCGATCCACAGCCAGCAGACCGCGTACCCGGTCGACAGTCGCATCGACATCGGCAACGCCCGGATCGAGGCCACCACCCTGCCCGACGAGCTCAGCGAGCAGCTGCTCGCCTACACCGCCGACCTCGGCCTGACCTACGGCGCGATCGACCTGCGCCTCACCCCCGACGGCCGGTACGTGTTCCTCGAGATCAATCCGGCCGGGCAGTTCCACTACATCGAGGTCGCCACCGGGCTGCCGATCACCGACGCGATGGCCCGCACGCTGCTGGGCACGACCTGACCCGCGCGCCGACAGGTCAGTCGGCGGCCGGGATCAGCCGGGTCGCACCGTCGGGGATCGGCCGGGTCGCACCAGCGACCATCAGTCCCACGGCGAGCAGTCCGGCGGTGGCGCTCAGCGCCCGCAGCACCCCCACCTGGTCGCCGAGGATGCCGATCAGCGGCGGCCCGGCCAGGAACGCGACGTAGCCGATCGTCGCGACCACGCTGACCCGCCCGGCCGCGTACCGCGGGTCGTCGGCGGCCGCGCTCATGCCGACCGGGAACCCGAGCGCGGTGCCCAGACCCCACAGCACCATCCCGAGCATCGCGACGGCCAGGTTGGGCCCCGCCACGACGACGAGCAGTCCCAGCAGCGCCAGGCCCGCCGAGGCCCGCAGCACCGGAACCCGCTCGAACCGGTCCAGCACCGATGCACCGAACCAGCGCCCCAGGGTCATCGAGGCGACGAAGACGCCGTACGCCAAAGAGCCGAGCGCAGCGCTCGCGCCGTAGCCGTCGATCGCGGCAACTCCCAGCCAGTCGTTGGCGGTGCCCTCGGCGAAGGCCATCGTCAGCACGAACAGGCCGATCAGCAGGGTGCGCGGCTCCAGCCAGGCCGCGAGCGGGCTGCGTGCATCCTCGGGGTTCGGGTGGGCGTCGTCGGTCCCGGCAGGCAGGAACCCGCGCGTGGCCAGCGGCATCGCGACCGCGAGCAGCACCGCGACGACCAGCAGGTGCGCGGTCACCGGCACGTGCAGCGCGTTCATCGCCGCACCCACCAGCGCGCCCAGCACCGTCCCGACGCTGAAGCCGGCGTGGAACCTCGACATGATCGTGCGGCCCAGGCGCGCCTCGACCGCCGCACCCTCCACGTTCATCGCCACGTCCCACGCCCCGTTGCCGAAGCCCATCAGGCCCAGGCCGATCACCACCGGCACGACGCCGACCAGCACCCCGACGCCCGCGCCCGCGATGCCCAGCGCGGTGAGGATCGACATCACCACGATCGTCCGAGCCGCGCCGAGGCGGTGCACGACCAGCCCCGCGGTGGGCAGCGCGAGCAGCGAGCCCACTGCGATGGCCAGCAGGACGACGCCCAACTCACCGGGGGTCAGGCCCAGTTCGGCACGCACCTGCGGGATCCGCGAGGCCCAACTCGCGAAGCCGAATCCGGACCCGATGAACACCGCGTAGACCCCGCGCATCGCCCGCTGCGCATCGAGCATCGGGCCGACGGTTGGGGCGCGCACCGTCCGAGCCTAGTGACGCCCGGCAGGACGCGTGCGCACCCCGCAACAGGCCGACGATCAGGCGAAGATCGGGCCCACCGGCGGGTAGGCGTCGGTCAGCAGTCCGCGGACGAACGACAGCGGCGGGCTCGGGTCGCGCTCCGGGGACTGGAACCCGGTGTCCACCCGCATCGGCTTGCCCCACGCGATCAGGTCCTCGATGGTCGGCCCGGTGGCGTCCGCGGACAGCTCCTCGAACCAGTCCGTGCGCGCGTAGGTGATGTCACCGCCGATGCACACCAGCTCCACCCACGACGGATCGGCCATGCAGACACTCTCGTACGGGTCGCGGTGGTGCCGTTCGAGGACGACCAGGTCGGCCGCACGCCCCGGCGCCAGCGCGCCCAGGTGCTCGGCGAGCCCGGCCACCCGCGCCGCCACGGAGGTGACCATCGCCACCAGCGCATCCGCCGCCATCGGCGCCCCCTGCCGGGCCAGCTCACGCCGGGCGACCTTCAACTCGGCCAGCAGGCTGGTGGACCCCGAGGGCAGCCAGTCCGCCCCCAGGGCTACCGGCACCCCGGCTGCCAGCGCCGTACCTGCCAGCGTCGTCTGCCCGTAGAGCCGCAGGTTCGACTGCGGCGACCAGATCAGCCGGCACCCGGCATCGGCCATGGCGTGCCAGTCGTCGGCCGTCAACGACGTGCCGTGGATGATGTTCGTCGCCGGGGTGGCCGCCCCGAAGTCCTGGAAGCGCTCGAACTCGGACGTGCTGCGCTGGTCGCCGCGCACCCCCTCGCACAGGTGCAGGTAGAACGCGGTCACGTCCCCGGCCTCGATCTGTGCCAGCACCGTGCGCAGCCGCTCCATGTCCCGCGACGTCGCGGTCGGCAGGTCGATCATCGCCCGCGCCCGGTGCGCACCGAACGCCCACCCGTCGAGGTTGCGCACCAGCGGCTCGACCTTCGAGGTGCTCGCCCGCGACGCGCCCTGGATGCCGGTCACCCCGCCGACCAGCGCGCGCACCTCGGCGTACCGGGTCTGGGTGCCCGACGGGACCGCATCGATCAGCGTGTTCTGCGGATCGCGCACCAGCGCCCTGTACGCGCTCGACCCACGCCAGCGGTAGCGGTTGGCGTAGAGCACCGGCGGCTCCCAGGCGGCGAACACGTTGAACTCCGGATGCCCGTGCAGGTCCAGCAGCCCGGGCAGGATCACCCCGTCGGTGTCGTGCACCGGCACCGAGGTGGGCCTGCGCCGCGAGACCCGGTCGATCCGACCATTGGCCACCGTGACGTAGCCGGTGGACCAGGCAGCGTCCGGGGTGATCACGGCCCCGCGCAGGGCGAACGGCGCCGGCGGCATGGCGCGCGGCCGGCTCGGTGGTGGAGCGAGCTCCTCGGTCAGGCCCTGGGTGTAGGCCGCCTCGAACAGGTCGCCTCCGGGGGCATCGTCACGAACATCGTCGCGGGACTCGGGACTCATCAGCGCCACCTCCTCGTGCACCTCGATCGTGGCACCGGCCGGGCGGTCGATGTCGGTCCGGGCGGGCTCAGGTCCGCGGCCAGGTCCGGTAGGCCCGCGGCACCCGGACCCGGATGGTCGTGCGCTTGGCCTGCGCGTCGCGGCCGTAGCGGTCCGCCCACCCCTCCAGGGCCCGCCACCAGTCCGGCGAGCCGGCCGGGAGGTCCCGCTCCGGGATCGCTGCGAGATCCCCCTCCCGCCAGCCCCCCTCGTAGGGCGTCAGGTCGACGGCAGCCTCCGGTGTCAGGTGCGCGGCCAGCGCGGGCAGCTTCGCGTTCCAGTCGGCCATCAGGTTCGCCGTGGTCTGCGTCAACGGCTTCCCGCTCGCGGCTGAGGCACTCTCGGGATAGGTGGGGTGGCGCAGGGCGGCCAGGTGCAGCCGGTCGGCCGCGACCGGCTGGGTCTTGGCCCACATCCCGTAGGCAGTGCGCGCCAACCGACCGAGGGCCACCACGGCGGTCACCTCGGTGCCGATCAGCAGGGCGTCCAGCCAGGAGTTGCGGTAGGCCGCGATGGCCGGATCGCGCTCGTGGGCCTCGCCGGAGCGCTGGCCGTACACGCTGTACACGAACGCGTTGACCATCACGTAGCTGTCGCTGACGCCGACCTTGGCCAGCAGCCCCTGGACCCGCTGGCCGGCCTCCCCCACCAGGATCCGCCGGGCGATCGACTCGTGGGTGGCGGGGTCCTGGCCCAGGACCAGCACCCGCGCCGACCCGTCGAGGCGCCCACGATGGAAGATCGGCCCCCACTCGAGGCGGAACTGCCGCGCTGGGTACACGTCGGCGCCGGGGTACTGCGCGACCAGGGTCGCGAACGGTTCGGCGACGTACCCGGGGCAACTCTGGTGGGTCATCGCAGACCGATCACGTGCGCCAGGACGTTGGCCACCGATCGGTTCGTGACATCGCTGTGCCCAGTGATCTGGCTGTCGGCGTTGAGGTTGACGATCGAGCCCGGTGCGAAGTCGTAGTCGGTCGTGTCGTCGCCGAGGACCGACTCGACCGCGCTGGTGTCGACCGACCCGTTCGCCCCGATGCCGCCGTACCGGTCGTTGCGGTCCCCCACGGCCGAACCGGCCTGCCCGGCCAGCCGTGAGACCACGGCGTAGGCGAGGCGCACCGCCTGGTCGTTGTGCGTGTGGGTGATGACGATCGGGCCGTGGATCCGGCCGTTGGTGATGGCCCCGCGGAACGCCCCGTCGTGCCCGCTGCCGGCGAAGTTGGAGGTGAACCCGTAGTGGCTGAACGCGCCCTGCAGCAGGGTCAGGCTGGCGATCGGCGTGGTGATGTTGGTGGCCGCGGCCGAGACGACGCGGGCACCGAACGAATGCCCGACCAGGTGGATGCGCCGTTGCTCCGGCGCGGCGTTGATCTGGTCGACCAGGGGCGCCACCCCATTGGCGCCGACGTCGCCGGCGCGGGCCTTCATCGTGTAGTAGGTCGAGGTGTTGAGCAGTTGCCGACCCAACGCCGCCCAGGACATGCCGAACAGCCCGGCCCCCGCGGTCTCGTCGGCGAGCAGGTCCGGGGCCACCCCCGGGGCCTGGGAATCCCCAGCCGGGGCCAGGGGCAGGTCCTCGTCGGCACCGGACATGGCCACCCGCACCGAGTCGAACACTGCCTCGGGATCGCCATCGACCAGGGCTGCGGGCGGCGCGTCCTCATCGGCTCGACCATCCTCGCCGGGGCCGCTCTGGGTCCCGTCCGGGACGAGTTCGCGCACCGCGTCGAGGAAGGCGGCCCGACCGTCCGGATCGTCCAGGCTGCCCACCAGCTCGGTGAGCCGCGCGGCCACCTCGGGATCGTCGACGGATGCCCCGATCGCAGCGAGCAGCGCGCCCTGGTCATCGCCCACGGCCACCCCGCCGCCGGCGACGTCGGCGTCGTCGGCCCAGCGCATCGAGGGCCAGAGCACGCCGATCACGCCCGGGCGCACCTCGGAGCCGCCCGGGCGCAGATCGGCCAGGTTGTCGCCCAGGGTGGTGAACAGCCGCTGGGCTGCGGGCATGTCGTTGTTCCACCCGTGCGCGATGACGATCACGTCGGTGATCTGCTCGCGATCCAGCATGGCCAGCGCGGCGCTGACCTGCTCGGGGTCGGCGGGCACGCCAGCCTTGGTGAACTCGATGGGCGCGTAGGGCAACTTCACGGCGGTCTCCTTCAGATGGACGTCAGCGCTCGCATGGCGTCGAGCATGCCCGCCCCCTGGAATGTGGGCACGCGACCCAGGTCGGTGGCCGAGGCGGTGAGGATGGACTTGACCCGCTCGGCGTCGCCGATGAGCTCCCGGTGCACCGACAACAGGCCGGCGGCCGCACCCGACACGTGCGGGGCGGACATCGACGTGCCGGTGCTCTCGATGTAGGTGGCGTCCGGGTCGGCGAGCTGGGCCTGGCGCAGCAGGTCGCCGGCCGCGGCCGAGATGACCCGCTCGCCGGGGGCGACCAGATCCGGCTTCAGCCGGCCATCGCCGGTGGGGCCCTTGCTGGAGAAGTAGGACACGCCCGTGGTCTGCGGCGTCGACGAGGTGGCCCCCACCGTGATCGCCCGTGGCGCGTTGCCCGGGTCGTTGATGGTCACCGCGAACCCCAGGCGCATCGTGCGACCCTCGGGGTCCTTGGCGTAGCCGTAGCCGGTGTTGCCCGCAGCCACCACGACCACAACCCCGGAGGCCACCAACCGGTCGACCTCCCGGCAGACCGGCGTGCGGCCGGCCGCGTACCAGCGCGGGTCGAACATGTGCCCCACGGAGATGTTCACGCCATGCACGCGCAGGTTGCGGCCGCCGTCGTTGAGCTCGTCGATGTAGAGCAGCGCGTCGAGCAGCGCGGTGATGTCACCCGTGCGATCCGGGCGCAGCACCGTGCAGGACAGCAGCTTCGTGGCCGGGGCCATCCCGCAGATGCCGGGCACGGGCAGGGCCTGGCGAGCCTCGGTGCCGCTGGCGTCGAGGTACCAGCCCACGCCGGTGGCGGCCTCGTCGGGGGCCAATCCGCCGGCGATGATCCCGGCCACGTGCGTGCCGTGCCCGTTGGCGTCGACCAGCGGGTCGCTGACCTCGGGGACGAACGAGCGGGCGGCCAGCCCGTCGGGCAGCTCCAGGTTCTGGTGCTGGGCGAAGTGCCGGTGCGTGGCGTCGATCCCGGAGTCCAGCACGGCCCAGACGATGCCCGCGCCCGTGGCGTCGAACGTGCGTTGCGCGGCGCGGCACTTGGTGGCCGGCGCCGAGCGCAGGGTCAGTCCGGTGATCTCGAAGTTCGGCCAGATCCGCTGGATGCGTCGGCGTGGTGCCGCGTTGGCCGCGACCGCGACCGGCGCTGAGCGGGCCGGGTCCGCCCCGGCATCCCGGCCGACCAGGTCGATGATCTCGGCCGGGGTCAGCGCGACCGTCGCGTAGGGCGAGGGCCTGCGGGTGGACACCTTCTCCCGACCACCGGTCACCTCCGAGACGAGGGCGGCCAACTCGGTCAGGCCCCGGCGCGCCGAGGTGCGCATGTCCGAGGCACGCACCTCGATGACCACCCCGATCGGCTCGAGCGGCTCTGCGCGCATGACCGCCCGCAACGGCTCGGAGATGACCGAGTCGAGCATCAGGTCATCGGGCAGGTCCCGGGAGCGGGATCGGGCGCGCGGGGCAGGCTCGGCCTGGGCCGCCTCGGGCTTGACCCGCGGCCGCGCGTCCCGGTTGGGGGCCATGGCCACCTCCCCTTGACTGTCCGGCTGACCCGACCAGTCCCCGGACCGTACCGGTGCCCGGCAGGCCCCGTCAACGGTTCGGGACCCTGCCCGCCGAACCCTCGACACGTTGTGCTGATGGGGCGTAACTTGATCAGTGCCGGAAAGGTCGCGGATCCTCCACGGAGCCGGTCCGCCCCCGCGAGGAGGTTGCGATGCCTGTCGGACGCTCGCTGCACATCGGCCTGAACAGCGTGGACCCCGCGGCGTACGGAGGCTGGTCCGGCGACCTCGCCGCCTGCGAGTTCGACGCCCGCGACCTGAAGGAGATCTGCGCCGCCGCGGGGCTCAAGACCCGCTCGCTGCTGACTGCCCGCGCGACGAGCAAGGCCGTGCTCGGTGCCCTGGACCGGGCGGCCGCCGCCCTGCACGAGGGCGACCTGTTCGTGGTGACCTACGCTGGGCACGGCGGCCAGATGCCCGACGAGGACGGCGACGAGAAGGACCACCGGGACGAGACCTGGGTGCTCTACGACCGACAGGTGCTCGACGACGAACTGTTCGCACGCTGGGCGGCGTTCGCCCCGGGCGTGCGGATCGTCGTGGTGTCGGACTCCTGCCACTCCGGGTCCGTCGTGCGCGCCCAACTCGAGGCCGGCGGCGGGGCGGCCAGTGCCGATGCGCTGACCTCGGTGTTCTCCGGCGGCCGGTTCATGCCGGCCTCGGTCAACGACCGCGACAACGCCGCCCGTCGATCGGTCTACGACCAGGTCCGGGTCAGCGCCCCGGGCGAGGACAGCACGGCACTCGCCGCACGGGTGCTGCTGCTCTCCGGCTGCCAGGACAACCAGACCTCCTCCGACGGGGAGCACAACGGGCTGTTCACCGGCACCCTGCGCACGGTCTGGAAGGACGGCGCCTTCCGGGGCGGCTACCGCACCCTACTCACGCGGATCAAGGCCCAGATGCCACCGTGGCAGACCCCCAACTACCTGGCCCTCAACGACGCTGCGGGCGCGTTCAAGGCCGAGCGCCCGTTCACGGTCTGAGGTGCCATGACGCCGACCACGCGCCGCGCGCAGCCCCAGGCCTCGCCCTACCCGCCGCCGACCCGCCGCCGGCTGCGGGTCTTCACGCTCGATCCCACGCATTCGCGGCGGTCGGGGTCCTCGATGGTGCTCTCGGTGCCGTGGGAGCCCCTGGCTGCCGGGCCGGTGGGTGAGCGGATCGCGGTGCTGGACTGGGGCCCGGACGGGACCCGGGCACCGGGTGTCGACCTCGATGACCCCTACCTGCTGGCCCAGGACGGCCTGGCCCCCGACGAGTCCGATCCGCAGTTCCGGGCGCAGTCGGTCTACGCGATCCTCGCGTCCCTGCTCGAGACGCTGGACCAGATCCGGGGGCGGCACCTGGTCTGGGACAACGTGTGGCGGGACTCCCCGGCTGGACCCGGGGAGCGCCCTATGCAGGTGTTCCCGCACCGGCTGCGCGCCGCCAACGCGTTCTACTCCCCCGGGGAGGGGCTGTCGTTCGGATCGTTCAACGCAGTCGACGACCCGGTCGGGCTGTTCCCCGGCCAGTGGGTGCACGGCTGCCTGTCCCAGGACATCGTCAACCACGAGGCCGGGCACGCGTTCCTGCACGAACTGCGCCCCTTGTCCCTGGCGCCGACCGGAGTGAACGCCGCGGCCTTCCACGAGGGGTTCGCCGACATCCTGGCGATCCTGGCCCACTTCAACCTGCCCGGGCTGCTGGAGTCCCAGGTCGCCCAGGCCGGGGCGCGGATCTGGGAGCGGGGCCCGTTCGTGGCCCTGGCCGGGGAGTTCGGCCGGGGCTCCGGGCGCGCGGAAGCCGTGCGGCGGGTGCTGGCCGATGCCGAGCCCACACCGGTGGGGGCCCACACCGAACCGCACGAGCGGGGCGCGGTGCTGGTGGCAGCCGTGTTCGAGGCGTTCTTCGCCGCCTACACACAGCGGGTCACCCCGCTGCTGCGGGCGGCCGGTCTGCGCAGCGCCGCGGACGCCGCCGTCCTGCCCCAACCCCTGGTGGACCTGGTCTGCGGCGAGGCCCGGGCCGCAGCCTCGATGGTCCTGGCGATGGTGGTCCGTGCCGTGGACTACCTGCCCCCGGCCGACATCACGTTCCCCAACTTCCTCGACGCCGTCGTCGCCGCGGACAGCGACCTGTACCCGGAGGACCGCAACGGGTTCCGGCGCTCCTTCGTCGAGGCCGCCCGGCGGCGCGGGATCTACCCGACCGAGCTGCCCGGGGGTCGGGTCGGGCCGCGACCTCAGTACGACGACGTCCCCCCGCTGCCCACCAGGGCGGCGCTGCTGATGGCAACCCACGACCTGGCCGGCTCCGAGGCATCCCTGCCCGGCGAGCGCAGGTCGCGGGTCCGACTGGGCCGGTCGTGGCGTTCGGCCCTGCTCGACTGGGGGCGCGCGCACGCCGACCTGCTCGAACTCGAGGCCGAAGCGCTGGAGGTCGACGGCGGCAACGCGAGCTTCCGGATCAACCAGGACGGATTCCCGACCGCCGTGGTCACCGCCCGGTTCACCGCACGCAACCACGCGGCGGAAGCGGACCTGCCCGAAGCCCTGGCCGGTCTGCACCTGATCGGTGGGACGACCGTGATCGCGCAGGCCAGCGGTCGCCTGCGCCATGTGGTGCACGCCCCGGTGCCGGGCATCGGTGCCGCCGGTGCGCTCCGGCTCGAGCAGTTGCTCGCCGAGGCGCCGGCGGCCGCGGTCGCTGCCCTGGACTGCCTGGTCGCGCCGGACGGGAGCGGGCCCCAGGGGGCGCCCGGACCCTCAGGACGGCCAGCGCGGGTGCCGCGACCCCGTACGGGTGGGCGCGCTCCGGTCGCCGACCGGAACACCGTGGGCTGAGGTGATGCCCGCTCCCCGGCGCGCGTGTCGCGGAATGCCGCGCAGCCGCTGACTCGGACGGCACGCGGCCAGGCATCGACATGCCCGCTGCGCTGAAGGGCTCTGGACCGGGACACCGCGACGATCAATCCGCAGCGACTCCAGGCTGCTTCCCGCGATCCCCGAGAGGCCGTCTACTCCGGTCCGAGCGCTGCTGTCGGGCTGGCGGCATCGGCGTTCTTGAGCTCGACGAAGATGACGTGGGTGTCCGTGTCGCCGGTGTTCTCTCCGTGGTGCCGCTGGGCCGGCAGCCAGTGCGCGCCACCGGCCGCGATCTCGACATCACGGAAGGAGTCGTCGGCGTGCAGACGGCGCCGGAAGGAGCTGAGCGTGTACATGACGCTGTCAGGATGATCGTGCGGCGTGGTCACGTCCCCTGGTGCGTCGGTGTACTCCAGGACACGCACCTGGTCGTTCTCCATGATCACCACGTAGTGGTCGGGATTGGTCGTTGCCGGGTCTCGCCACATGGCCACCTCCTGCTGCGCCCGCTGACCCACACCGCGTCCTTGGCACCGGTCTGGGTCGCGTCGCCGACTGCGCGGTGGTGATCGAGTGCACCACCGATACTGCGATTCCTAGCACCACTCGGCCTGGCCGTCCATGGCGAGCAGCGGGCGCTGGACGCAAGAGGTCGATGGCACGCAGTACGTCGGTGTCGTCGTAGCGGTGCGCCAGGCTGCGGATCCCCGGTCTGCCTGCCGGAGGCATCCCGGTGCCGATCGGGCAGCGGGCCGCCGGGATCAGCAGTCGGCCGACCCGACGCCGATGGTCAGCGTTGCCAGCCCTGGGCCAGCGCCCGCGCGGCGCACCGTCGGCCCAGCTCGATGCTCGCGGCGAAGTACTGCTCGTCGAAGAACAGGTAGCTGAGCAACTCACGGCGCCCCACCGAATCGCCGGCCCCGCGGATGATCCGGCCCAACAACCAGTTGTCCGTCTCGCGCAACCAGCCCAACCCACCGGTGCGCCGGGCGTGCACCTCGGAGGCGATCCTGCCCAGCTCGCCGGGCGCCGGGCAGACCGTCATGACATCGATGGGCCGGTACTGACCACCGCTGCGCCGGGTCAGGTCCTGGCCTGCCGCAGCGGCCTGATCCACCATCCGATTGGTCCGCCGCAACAGGTCCAGGTCCTCGGTCGTGCGGTCGGCCAACACCGCGTGCAGCACCTGGGCGGCCGCATCGGCGGAGTCCGGGATCCGACCCGGCGTCGTCGGGACCGGCGGCGGCGGGTACCTGGTCGCCGTTGCCGAGACGAGCAGGATCTTCTCCGCCCCCAACCCGACCGCGGGATGCAGCGGTGCGTTCAGGCGCACCCCCCCGTCGATGTACCACGCGGCCGCGGCCTGCGGCTCGGTGATCCGCACCGGCGGGAAGCCGACCGGGATCGCCGAGGAGGCCATCACCTGCTCGGCGGTCACCGGCGTGCGGACCACCTCCAGCGCCCGGTCCGGGTCGCCCACGTAGGCGCCGGGCACCTGCTCGTCGAGGAACAGCACGCTGCGACCGCTGGCCGCCCCGCAGAGGACGGCGTCGGTGTCGGCCGGCATCCGGGTGGCGACCACGCCGACCGCCGACACCACCCCGGCGCCCACGTTGGCCGCGAGTTGCGCGGTCGGCAGCACCTCGTCGGCCGTGGTCTGCAGGGGGGCGGTGTTCAGCAGGCTGGTCAGCCCCGGGCCGCGCTCCAGGACCGCCCCCGTGGCGTACTGCAGCGCCGACCTGGCCAGCGAGAAGGGCAGCAGCGGGCGGTACACGTCGTCGTCGCTGATCGACTTCCACACCTCGAGCACCTGGCTTGCCGCGGCGGCGGCACCGTCGTGCAGCTCGGCGGCGAACAGGGTCGCGTTGATGCTCCCCGCGCTGGTGCCCAGCCAGATCGTGGGGGTCAGGCCCTGGCTCTCGAGCACGGGGATGATCTCCGCGAGGGCGCCGGCCTGGAAGGCGCCGCGCGCGGCCGCCCCGGCCAGCACGACCGCCACCCGGTTCTGGGTCTCTGCCAGATCGCTGGCCGCCGTCGTCATCGGAACCACACTCCCTACGGTGCCGCGCTGGTCTGGGGCAGTTCCGGCGCCGCACACACGCTACTGCGCGGCGGCACCGCCCGACTCACGTCTGCGCCAGGTGCTCCATCCGGAGTTCGCGGCGGACCTCGGCCGCGTAACGCACCAGCACATTGGCCACCGCCACCACCGGCACCGCGATGACCGCGCCGACCAGGCCGGCGAGGATGGATCCGGCCGCCACCGCGAGCACCACGGCCAGGGGATGCAGCGACACCATCTTGCCCTGGATCAGTGGCTGCAGGATCTGGCCCTCGACCTGCTGGACGATGAGCACGATGGCGGCCACTGCGAGCGCAGCGGTCCACCCCACGGTCGCCAGGGCCACGAGGACCGCGACCGCACCGGACACCAGCGCACCCACGATCGGGATGAACGCTCCGAAGAACACCAGCACGCCGATGGCGCCCGCGAGCGGCACCCCGATCAGGGCCACGCCCACGCCGATGCCGACCGCGTCGATCGCAGCGATCAGCACCGTCCCCCGGGCGTAGGAGGACAAGGTCGACCAGGACAACTGGCCGGCATCGTCGACCCGTTCCCGGACGCTGCGCGGGAAGAGCCTGGTCAGCCAGGCCCAGATCCCGGCCCCGTCATGGACGAAGAAGATGGTCGCGAACAGCGCGATGCCCGCCCCGCCGAGCACTTCCAGCGCGGTGGAGGCGAAGCCGAACGCCGACGAGGCGATCCCCTCACCCGCCCCGCCGAGACCATCACTCAGGGATCCCAAGGAGCCCGACACCTGGTCGAGGCTGATCCCGAACGTCCGCTGAGCCCACGCAGTCACCTCGTCGAAGCCCTCGGTGACTGCGGTCCCGATCGTTTCGGCCTGGCCCGCCAGGGACCTCCCCGCGAAGTACAGCACTGCGATCACGCCCGCCACGAAGCCCACGAGGACGAGGACAGTGGCCAGGACGTGCGGAACACCCCAACCCCGCAGTCGCTCCGTAGCGGGATGGATGAGCGCGGTGATGAGCAGCGCGACGAACAGCGCGACGAACAGGACCTGAAGGCTCACCGTCACGAACGCCGCCACGCTCACGAGCAGCAGCACCACCAGGATGCGCCAGGACCACGCGGCGGCGATCCGCAGGCCGTCCGGCACATCCTTCGGTGGCCGCGTCGGGCCTGCTGGCGCGTGGCCTGCCGCAGTTGGTGAGCTGGGGCCGGTGTTCCGGGTCGCCGAGCCGGGGCCGGCCGCTGCCAGGGCGTCGCCCGGTGATCCGCCGGGCGTGCCGGGCGTGCCGGAGGCGCTGGGCGTGCTGGCCCGACCTGTCGGGGGCCGCCCCGACGTCGGGGACTGCGATGACGACATGGTCTGCCTCCAAGGGATCGGTTCAGGCCACGGACGGTGGGGCCACAGGTCGGTCCCGGCGACGGACTCCCGAGCACGGCGGGAGGTCCACTCCGAGCGCGGGTGTCAGGCTAGCGTGACCAGCGCCCACCCGGGCCGCAATCGCAGCGAGCGCCGATGCTGCCCGACAGGCAGGTCAGCTTTCCAACGCGAACGCCGCCACGGTGGCCCCCAGCTCCCGCGCAGCCGCGAGGTCCGGTGCTGTGGGAGGGGCGATCACCGACAGCACCGGAGCCACCTGCCGCCACGCCAGCGCCCCTGCGATCTTCTCCACCGCGCGAACCGCGCCGGTGGTGTCGTCATTGCCGTGCACGACCAGCCCCCAGGGCAGGCCCCGGGTTGCGTCCAGGCACGGGTAGTAGACGGTGTCGAAGAAGTGCTTGAGCGCCCCGCTCATGTACCCGATGTTCGCCGGGGTCAGCAGCACGATCGCCTGGGCGCCCAGCACATCGGAGGCGGTCGCCGACAGGGCCGGCTCCGCCACGACCTCGACAGCGGCCAGTTCCGGGTCGGCGGCACCGGCCAGGATCGCCTCGAGCAGCTCACGTACAGCCGGCGAGGGCGTGTGGTGGACGACGAGCAGGCATACGCGGGGCACCTCACCGAGAGTAGTGGACACCGGCCAGCAAGTGAGATCGAAATGGCACATTCGGCCCTTTGCGCGGCCGTGCGATGCATCCGTGACGGCTCTGGGCTCGCAGCACAACCTCACACGCTTCCGGCAGGGCGCCGGATGCGACGGCGTCGACAGGGGAGACCAGCTGGACTACAAGGGCATGGCCGAGCAGATGCTGGCCGACATCGGCGGCAGCGAGAACCTGGCCAGCGCGGCGCAGCTCGTCGAAGGCGCCCTCGGGCGTCTCGGGAAAGAGGTTGGACTTGCTCGTGGACGCGCAGTGCGGCGCCGGCGGCCAGGTGGAGATCCGCCTGCGCGACGGCAGTGACAGCCCGGATCCTCCTCGACCACTCCTCGATCGAGGTCCTCATCGACGATGGCCGGCTCGTGATGAGTGCCCGGATCCACCCCGACCCGCAGGCGACCTCGGTCACGGTGGCTGCGGTCGGCGCCGCCGCCGTGCTCGACCTCACGTGCTACCCGATGGCCCCCGCCTGATCCGCTGGCGGCGGCCGCCCGCACCCGACCGGTCCACCATTTCGACGCGACCGAGCCCTGCGATTGCCGCCCGCGCCCCGAAGAGCCCCGATCTGTGGTCATGGCCCGGCCTCAGAGCTCGCCAGGGCGCGAACCGCCGAGTTCTGGTCGAACCCGGGTGCTGCGGACCCTTCCGGGAATCGAAGCGCGCTCGGTGTGGTCGAAAGAAGGGTGACCACCGGGTGTCTTTCAACCACACGGAGCGCGGTTGCGCCCCCGAGCCGACCGTCGAGCACTCCTATCAACCAGAACTCGGCGTTCCGGCGGCAGGAACACGATCCCGCTCCCGCCCCAGCATCGCTCGGGTCCCGACCCACCTGGCGCGACCTTGGTCGGACGGCCACCACCTGCGTGTCCGGCCCGACCTCCTCCGCCCGACTTCGGGACCGGCAGGCAGCTCCGACTCAGAACCCGAGCCGCCGGGCAGCCAGCTCGGTCATGACCTCTGTCGCGCCGCCTCCGATGGCCAACACCCGCACGTCGCGGTAGTGACGCTCCACCTCGGACTCGCGCATGTACCCCATCCCACCGAACATCTGGACCGCCTGGTAGGCGACGTGCTCGGCAGCCGCCACCGCTGTGTTCTTGGCCAGCGCGGCCTCGGCGATCACGTCCTGGCCGGCCACGTACCGTCGGGCGATCTCGCGGGTGTACACGCGGGCCACCTCGATCTGCCGGTGCATCTCGACCATTTGATGACGGACCACCTGATGGCGGTTCAGTGGCTTGCCGAACGTGCGGCGCTCCCGTGCCCACGCCAGGGCGAGGTCCAGGCAGCGCTGCGCGGTGGCGTAGGCCTGCACCGCGATCGACAACCGCTCCACCACGAACTGCTGGGCGATCTGCACGAATCCGCTGTCACGCGGCCCGACCAGATGGGCCACCGGCACCCGGCACCCGGTGAACGCCAACTCGGCGGTGTCCGAGCACAGCCAGCCCATCTTCTCCAGCCGTCGGGACACGGTGAACCCCGGCGAGTCGGTGGGCACGATCAGCAGCGAGATGCCCCCGAACCCCGGACCGCCGGTGCGCACCGCGACGGTGACGAAGTCCGCCCGCGCAGCAGAGGTGATGTAGGTCTTCGCCCCGTCGATGACGAAGTCGTCGCCGTCGCGGACCGCGCGGGTGCGCAGCGCGGCAACGTCCGACCCGCCGTCCGGCTCGGTGATCGCCAGCGCGGCGATCTGCTCACCGGCGAGGACCGGGCGCACGAACTCCTCGATCTGCCCGGGGTCGCCGGCCGCCACGATGTGCGGCAGGGCGATGCCGTGGGTGAACAGCCCGGCGATCAGCCCACCGCTGCCCCCAGCCAGCAGCACCTCCTCGGTCACGACCACCGTGTCGAGGAGATCCCCGCCCTGACCCCCGACCGCCTGGGCGAAGCCGACCCCCAGCAGCCCGGCGCGGGCCGCCCTGCGGTGCAGCTCGCGCGGGAGTTCACCGGCACGCTCCCAGTGCTCGAGATCGGCCAGCACCTCCCGCTCGACGAAGTCGCGGGTCACGGCTCGCAGTGCCCGACGCTCGGGCGTGGCGAACGGATCGGTGAACTCGGCGGTCATGAAGTCACGCTATGCCCGCGCACTCCCGCCCTTCACAGCCAGGGCAGCGCTGGCTCCCGCCCGCGCAGGGCGGCCTGGCCGGCCGGCCGGCTGGCCTGCTCGCTGCCCGGCCTGCCAGCCTGCTTGCTGGCCTGTTGGCTGGCTGGGCGACTACGCCGGATCGACCGACTGGACGACCTCGAAGCTCCAGATCGTGGACCCGGTGGCTGCCGGCCGCTCCCCCTCGCCCCGGCCACTGGCCTGCCCGTGGCCCGCGGCGAACGACTGGGACTTCGTCCACGCCGCGAACGACTCGCGGTCGTCCCAGCGCGTGTACACCAGGTAGGCCTCGGTGCCCTCCACCGGGCGGAGCAACTCGAAGTGCTGGAACCCGGCGGCGCGCTCCACCGAACCCGCGCGGCGGGCGAACCGCTGTTCCAGGGTGGCACCGGCCTCTGCGGGCACGGTCAGGACGTTGACAGCGACGAAACTCATGACGCCATGTTGCCCCACCCCCGCTCGTCCCGCCGCGGCAGCCGCCCGGACCCACCGGATTGCCCGGGCCGGCCAGCACGCAACCCACGCCGCAGGCCCGCTGAGCGTCGCGTCGAGCGGTACGGGCACGATGGACCCATGGACATCGGCCCCGCGAACGGGACTCTCACACTGCGCACCGCAGTCGCCGGCGCGGCGGCCCGGATGGGCCACAACCTCGTGATCGTGATCGACCAGTGGTCGGCGGAGGTCGACGTCGACGGCGCCGACCCGACCGCGATCTGCGTGCGCGCCGACCTGCGCAGCCTGCGCGTGGAATCGGGCAGCGGTGGGATCAAGCCGCTGGGCGAGGGCGACCGACGCACGATCCGCGACAACGCGCTGAGATCGCTGCGCACCGACCGGCACCCCGAGGTCGTCTTCACCTCCCAGGAGGTGACCCGCACCCGGACCGCCCTGCACGTGACCGGTTCGTTGACCATCCACGGGCAGACCCGACCGCTGAGCGCCGTCGTCGAACTCCTCGAGTCCGGCGAACGACTGACCGCCAGATGTGCCGTACCGGTACGCCAGTCCGCGTTCGGCGTGGCGCCCTACAGCACCATGCTGGGCCAGTTGAAGGTGGCCGACGAGGTCGAGGTCCACCTCGAGGTCACCCTCGAACTGCCCTGAGACCTGTCGGCCGATGTCAGTTCTTGGCGCGTCGGACGCCAGCCACCCTGCCCCGCCCCCTGCGCCCAGCCCCACCGGACAATCTCCGGGCGCGGCAGACTTGCACAGATCGGCGCGAACGACCAAGATGATCTTGAGGCCCCGCTGCTTGCTCCCCCGTCGGCAGCGGGGTTCTCACCTGTCCGGTCCCGCCCGGCCACCAACAGCGGCGCGGGAGTGGTTGTCTGGATCCCACCAGCACCTGCCCGCCGTGAGGAGGCCCGCCATGTCGATCGAACGTCCGATCGCCCCCGATCCCTACGACTTCCTGCCGCCCCGACCATGGTTCGAGGTGACCAGCGCCGACCTCGTCGACGGCGAGGTCATGACCATGGCCCACGTGCACGGCTCCGCGGGCGGCCAGGACAACTCACCGCACCTGTCCTGGTCCGGTGCGCCCGAAGCCACCATGGGCTTCGCGGTGACGTGCCTGGACCCCGATGCGCCCACCGGGTGCGGGTACTGGCACTGGTCGTTGACGGACCTACCTGCCTCTGTCGATGAGCTCGCGCGGGGCGCGGGGGCCTCGGATTCGACGCTGCCCGGCGGGTTCCATGCCAGCACCGACTTCGGCTCTGCCAAGTACTCCGGCGCAGCACCGCCGAAGGGCGACCGGCCGCATCGCTACATGTTCGTCGTGCACGCGATGGACGTGGCGCGGCTCGGGGTCGAGCCGGGTTGTTCACCGGTGACGGTCGCGTTCACGTTGGCATTCCACACCTTGGCCCGGGCGCGGATCACCGTCACCTTCGGGCATTGAGCTCGACCAGCCGGTCCCGGCCGCCGACCGCCCGACCGGAGCGCCCGTAGCCGCCACCTACGATGGCGCGATGACCCTCTTCGCGCCGATCCGTGGTCTCTGCCCGCCCCCGCAGGTCGCCGCCGACGTCGCCGAGCTGCCCTACGACGTGATGAGTCGCGCCGAGGCGGTCGCGATGGCCGCCGGCCGGCCGCACTCGTTCCTGCACGTCTCACGGCCGGACATCGACCTGCCCGAGGACGCCCCGCTCGGCGACCCGCACGCCCATGCGCTGGCCGCCGCGGCGCTGGCCCGGCTGCGCTCCGACGGGCTGCTCGCCCTCGACACCGAGCCCCGGCTCCATGTCTATCGGCTGACCCGGGGCAACCACGCCCAGACCGGTGTCGTGGGTGGGGCGAGCATCACGGCCTACGACGAGGGCCTGATCCGTCGGCACGAGACGACCCGACCCGACAAGCAGGCCGAGCGGGCCGCGCACATGCAGGCGGTCGGCGCCCAGACCGGTCCGGTGTTCCTGATCCACCACCCGGACACCACCATCACCGAGGTCCTCGCCGGGGCCACCGCCGGCCCGGCCACCACGGACTTCGTGGGCCCCGGCGGGGTGCGCCACGAGATCTGGCCGATCACCGACCAGGACGCGATCAGGGCCCTCGAAGCGGCCTACGAGGATCTCGGCGTGCTCTACATCGCCGACGGCCACCACCGCAGCGCGGCCGCGTCGATGGTGCACGCACAGCGCCCGACGCCGGCCAGTGCCCGCTTCCTGGCCGTGGCGTTCCCCGCCGACGAGGTGACGCTGCTGCCCTACAACCGGCTCGTCCGGGCCCCCGACGGGCTGAGCGCCGAAGCCCTGCTGGACGCGATCGCGGCGAGGTTCAGCGTCGAGGCCTCCGACGGGCCCGTGACCCCGGCCGCGCCCGGCCGGTTCGGGCTGTACCTGGCGGGGCGCTGGTACGTGCTGGGCGCCCCGGACCACCTGCGGACTGCCACCGGCCCCGCCGACCAGCTCGACGTGGCTGTGCTCGCCCGGCACCTGCTCGCGCCCCTGCTGGGCATCGCCGACCAGCGGACCGACCCGCGGATCGGCTTCGTCGGCGGGGTCCGCCCGCGGTCCGAGCTGGAAGCCGCGGTGGACTCGGGCCAGTGGAGCGCAGCCTTCAGCATGTACCCCACCACGGTCGCTGACCTGATCGCCGTGGCTGACGCGGGCGGGATCATGCCGCCGAAGTCGACGTGGTTCGAGCCGAAGCTGCTCGACGGCCTCGTCAGCCATGTCCTGGACTGACCCGGCCGGGCAACCCGGTCGGATCACCATCGTCGGCAACCCGGGCCTGGACACCCTGGTCCTCCTGGGCGAGGACCACCCCGATCTCGACGCCGACGGGCACTACGTCCGCAACCTCGACACGGTGGGACACGCCGCCGCGTTCACGGCTCGGGCCTGCGCCCGACTCGGTCACCAGACGCGCATCCTGGGCAGCGCGGGTGACGACCTGGCCGGCAGCATGGTCAGGGACGTCCTGGCTGCCGACGGCGTGGACACCGCACTGATGTTCCTCGATCCGGGCGGCACAGCACGTTCGGTGAACCTCATCCGCCCCGATGGGCGCCGGACCTCCTTCTACGACGGCGGGTCGCACATGACGCTCCGACCACCGCGGGCCGCAGTCGAAAGTGCGCTCTCGGGAGCCGGCCTGGTGTTCGCCTCCCTGCCCAACTGGGGGCGCGGCATCGTTGCCCGGGCGCGCACGCTCGGCCTGCCGGTGGCTGTGGACCTGCAGGACGTGCGCGATCCCGCTGACCCGTACCGGGCGGACTTCGTCGCGTCAGCCGACTACCTGTTCGCCTCTGCCGCGCACCTCGAGGACCCGGTGGCGACCGCGGTGGGCTGGTTCGCGGCGGGGCCTGCCTCCCATGTGGTGTTCGGCATGGGCCAGCGTGGGGCGATGCTCGTGCAGCGCGGGGACAGCGGACCGATCGTCACCACGCAACCACCACCCGGGCTCGACCTGCCGATCGTCGACACGACCGGCGCGGGGGACAGCCTGGCCACCGGCTTCCTCGATGGACTGCTGTGCGCCGAGCTGTCAGGCAGCCAGGCCCTGCACCGCGGGCAGGTGCTGGCCCGGATCGTCTGCAGCGACCTGGGCGGGGCAGCCACCTTCGACCGAACGGGACTGGCCGCACTGGCCGCCCGCTGACCGACGTCCCCGGCACGGCACACCCCCTGCCCGTCCAGCGGGCTAGCCTTCAGCCCCAGGTCCGACCAGGAGGACGTGATGCAGCAGGAGCCTGCCCGGCGCCGGCGCTGGCCGTGGGTCGTCACCGCTGTGCTGCTCGCGGTTGTCGGCATCGCGGCGGTCGCCCTGTGGAGTGCGTATCAGCGATTGGACTCCAACATCGCCACGATCGACCCCGGGGAGGGCCTCGGCGACGTCCGCCCGGCCAAGGAGAACCAGGCGCTGAACATCCTGGCGATCGGCTCGGACACCCGCGAGGGCGACAACAGCGCCGTCGGTGGGGACTCCCCCGGGCTGGCCGATACCACGATGCTCCTGCACCTGTCCGCGGACAACAGTTGGTCGGTCGGGGTCAGCGTCCCCCGGGACTCGATGGTGGCGATGCCCGACTGCATCGGGCCCGACGGCGCGGTGGTGCCCGGTGAGCTGCGCCAGTTCAACTCCGCGTACGTGATCGGCGGACCAGTCTGTGTGCAGCGCACGATGGAGGCCCTGACCGGCATCGCGGTCGACCACTTCGTCGTCGTTGACTTCGTCGGCTTCGTGAAGATGGTCGATGCAGTCGGTGGGGTGACGGTGTACATCCAGGCCCCGATCAGCGACCCGTCGTCGAACATCTACTTCGACGCCGGGTGCCAGACCCTGGACGGCCAGCAGGCGCTGGACTACGTGCGTGTGCGCAAGGGCGTCGACGGGGGCAACGGCTCGGACACCCAGCGCATCGAGCGCCAGCAGCAGTTCCTCTCCGCGCTGATCCAGGAGGTCACCTCCACCGGGGTGCTGTTCAACCCGGTGGAGCTCTACCGGTTCCTCGACGCTGCGACCTCGTCGGTGACCACCGACCCGGGCCTTGGCAGCATCCGGGCGCTGGCCTCCGTGGCGGTCCGGGCCCGAGAGGTGGGCCTCGACGAGATCGAGTTCACCACAGTGCCCAACGAGCCCTGGCCACCGGACCCCAACCGGGTGCAGTGGACGCAGCCCGCGGCCGATGAGCTCTGGACCTCCCTGCGCCTCGACCAGCCGCTGAGCACGCCCAGTCCGAGCCCGGAACCTGGCGACGGGACCTCCACACCGGCGCCCACGCAGTCCAGCACGTCCCCCGGGGGCACGTCCCCGGGGGACGCACCCACCTGCCCCGCCAACTGACTGCTCGCCTGACCCACGCACCTTGACCTTTCGTTGGTGTGTACGGAATCGGCACCTGGATGGTCGATTCCGTGCCCACCCACGCGACCTCATCGCTCGGCGCGACCCGTGCCACCGCCCTGCCTAGGGTGCTGCCATGGCTGACTTGAGACTCGGTGGAGACGTCAACCCTGCAACGCATTCCCGGACCGCGGACCCTGCCACGGTGCCCACCGATGAGCTGACCACGCACGGCGTGATCGTCGGCATGACCGGCTCGGGCAAGACCGGCCTGGGCGTGGTCCTGATCGAGGAGTGCCTGGCCTCCGGAGTGCCGGCGCTGCTCATCGACCCCAAGGGCGACCTGACCAACCTCGCCCTGACGTTCCCGAACCTGGCGCCGGCCGAGTTCGAGCCCTGGATCAACGAGGGGGACGCGAGCAAGGCCGGCAAGTCGGTACCCGAGTTCGCCGCCGCACAGGCCGAGACCTGGAGCACGGGACTGGCCGGCTGGGACCTCGGTGCCGAGCAGGTCCGCTCGCTGCACGAGGACGTCGATGTCGCGATCTACACCCCGGGCGCCGCGCACGGGATCGGGCTGAACATCATCGGCACCCTCGACGTCCCCGCCGACATGAGCGATCCCCAGGCCGTGCAGGAGGAGATCGACGCCTATGTCGCGAGCCTGCTGAATCTCGTGGGCATCGAGGCGGACCCGCTGAGCTCACGCGAGCACATCCTGCTCTCGACGATCATCAACGACGCCTGGTCCCAGGACCGCGCGCTGGACCTAGCCACCCTGGTCGCCTCCGTCCAGCAGCCGCCCGTGCGCAAGATCGGCGTCCTGGAGCTGGACTCCTACTACCCCGCCGATGACCGGATGAAGCTGGCGATGAAGCTCAACGGGCTGCTGGCCTCACCGGCGTTCGCGTCCTGGCTGGTCGGCGAGCGGATCGACATCGCCTCGATGCTGCGCGCCCCGGACGGCCGCCCGCGCTGCGCGGTGGTGTCCGTCGCCCACCTCGACGACGAGCAGCGGCAGTCGGCCGTCTCAGTCGTCCTGGCCAAGCTGATCTCCTGGATGCGTCGCCAGAGCGGAACCTCGGACCTGCGCATGCTGCTGTACATGGACGAGGTCGCCGGCTACCTGCCGCCCAACGGCAACCCGCCCACCAAGGCGCCCATCATGCTGCTGCTCAAGCAGGCGCGCGCCTTCGGCGTGGGCGTGGTGCTCTCGACCCAGAACCCGGTCGACGTGGACTACAAGGCGCTGTCCAACGCAGGCACCTGGATGATCGGCCGGCTGCAGACCGAGCAGGACAAGGCCCGCCTCGTCGACGGGCTGACCAGTGCGGCGGGCTCAGTGGATCCCGGCGCGGTCGGGGACACGATCTCCGGTCTGGGCAAGCGCGAGTTCGTGATGAAGCGGGCGAGCAGGGACACGGTCTCGGTGTTCACCACGCGATGGGCCATGAGCTACCTGCGGGGGCCGCTGACCCGGCAGCAGATCACCTCGCTGAAGGTGGCGGCGGCACCGGCCGCACCCGGCGCGCCCGCGGCCATGTCTGCTCCCGCGGCACCGGCGGCTCCGGCCAGCACACTGGCCGCCGACGAGACACCGGTCCAGCCCAAGTCCCCCGACGGAATCCCCGTGCACTTCCTGGACCCGGCCGCCAACTGGGCGGCGTCGGTCGGGGCCGTCCCCGGCCATCGACTGGTCGCCGGCGCCATCGCCCGGGTGCTGCTGCGCTTCGACGACGCCAAGGCCGGCATCGTCCACGACCAGGAGTACGAGGCGATCCTCACGCCGCTTTCACCGTTCCCTGCGGCCCACGAGTTCCGCGCCGTCGACTACGACGACCGCGACCTGCTGCCCGCTCCCCCGCCCGGGGCGGTCTTCCGGATCCCCCCGACCGAGGTGGGGACCAAGACCTGGTGGACCGCACTTCAGCGCGACCTGGCAGACACGCTCACGCGCTCCATGAGCGTGGAGGTCCCCACCAATCCGGACCTCAAGCTCTACGGCCGGATCGGGGAGGGTGAGGCGGACTTCGCTGCGCGCTGCCAGGCGGGCGCGGCGGACGCCGCGGACAAGCAGATCGCGGCACTCCAGTCGAAGTACCAGACGAAGCTGGCCGCCGCCCAGCGCAAGATCGCCACCGCCGCCAGCACCTTGGAGCGCCAACAGGCAGCGCGCTCCAGCGCGCTGGGCTCGGAGGCGCTCGGCATGCTCGGGGGGCTGTTCGGCGGACGCAAGACCTCGATGACCTCAGCCGCGCGGCGCGCCTCGGCAGCCTCGAACAAGGTCGACGCCGCGCAGGACAGGGTGGCCGAGCTCGAATCCGTGTTCGCCGACCTGCAGGCAGAGCTCGAGGCCGAGATCGAGGGGATCCGCGCCGACTGGGCTAGCAAGGCCGAGGCGGTCACCCCCATGGCGATCACCCTGGCCAAGTCCGATGTGAAGGTCGCCAGCATCGGTCTCGTGTGGATCCCGGTGGGAACCTGAGCCGCCCGCGTCGGGCAGACTGCCCCCGTGGGGACACGACGGGCATGGAGAGGACCACGTGGAGCACAACGCGGACGCGCTGATCGAGTTGGCCGAGGAGCACTCGGCGCACAACTACCACCCACTGCCCGTGGTGATCGCCAGCGCGGCCGGGGCGTGGGTCACCGACGTGAAGGGCCATCGCTACCTCGACTGCCTGGCCGGCTACTCCGCCCTGAACTTCGGCCACGGCCACCCCGAGCTGCTCGCCGCGGCACACGGCCAGCTCGACCGGGTGACCCTGGTCAGCCGCGCCTTCCACCACGACCAGTTCGGGCCGTTCTGCGCCGAGCTCGCCGCCCTGACCGGCAAGGACATGGTGGTGCCGATGAACAGCGGCGCGGAGGCGGTGGAGACCGCGATCAAGGTGGCGCGCAAGTGGGGCTACACCGTCAAGGGCATCCCACCCCACGGGGCGGAGATCATCGTCGCCGCGGGCAACTTCCACGGCCGCACGACCACCATCGTCTCCTTCTCCGACGACGACTCGGCCCGCGACCACTTCGGGCCCTACACGCCGGGGTTCGTCGCTGTTCCGTACGGCTCGGTCGAGGCGATCCGATCGGCGATCACCCCGAACACCGCAGCGGTGCTGCTCGAGCCGATCCAGGGCGAGGGCGGGGTGGTCATCCCCCCCGAGGGCTACCTGCGCACTGTCCGGGAGCTGACCGCCGAGCAGGGGGTGCTGCTGCTGGCCGACGAGATCCAGTCCGGGCTGGCCCGCACGGGACGCACGTTCGCCTGCGACCACGAGGGCGTCGTGCCCGACATCTACATCCTCGGCAAGGCGCTGGGCGGGGGCATCATGCCCGTGTCGGCAATCGCCGCCGACGTGGACATCCTCAGTGTCCTGCAGCCCGGTGAGCACGGCAGCACGTTCGGCGGCAACCCACTGGCGTGTGCGATCGGGCGCGCCGTGGTCCGGCTGCTGGGCACCGGGGAGTTCCAGGAGGCGGCCGTCGAGCTGGGGACGGTCCTGGACACGGAGCTGGCCCGACTCGTCGGCCATGGCGTGCTCGAGGTGCGCCTGCGAGGGCTGTGGGCCGGCGTGGACATCGACCCCGAACTGGCCACCGGGCGCCAGGTCTGCGAAGCGCTGCTGGCCCGCGGGGTGCTGGCCAAGGACACCCACGGGTCGACGATCCGACTGGCTCCCCCGCTGGTCATCACCGCCGACGAGGTGATCTGGGCGGTGGCGCAGCTTCGCGACGCCCTGGCCGAGTTCGGCGCCCGCTGACCGAATCGCCACCCTCCTGCCCGCCCTGGGCCGCGGACCTCCGGGTATGCCGATCCTTAGCGTCGCGCTGGGCGCGCCATGGCCGATCCGCCCACCCTGGGTGCCGCTACGGTGACGCCATGTATCGCCGACCCACCCTCCTGGCCGCCGCCGGCACCCTGCTGATCCTGCCCCTGGCCGCCCCACCCGCGAGCTCCCTGTCCAGCCCCGGGACCGAGCGGAGCCACGTCGCCGCGAGCGCCACGCGGACCGTGGTGTCGACGGCTGCCGCCAATTCCCGGATGTCTCGGGTGCTGAAGTCGCGGACGAAGTCCACGATCCTGGGCAAGCGCTTCACGATGACCGTCTGGGACACCGCGTCCTCGCACTACGTGTACAAGAAGCGGCCGAAGAAGTCCCTGCGTGGGGCGTCCACGACCAAGATCCTGACCAGCGTCGGCGTCCTGGCCGCCCTGGGGCCCCAGCACCGCCTGCCCACCACCGTGCGAGCCGGTGCCACGCCGGGCGAGATCGTGCTGGTGGCCGGTGGCGACCCGCTGCTGGCCAGCCGCGACCTGCGTAGGCTGGCCGCCAGAACCGCAGCCGCCCTGTCCAGCGCGAGCACGTCGTCGGGCACCGAGCGGGTCGTGGTCCGCGCCGACGACTCGCTGTTCACCGGCTCCGGGTGGTCCCGGGGGTGGCCGAACTCGTACGTGCCCAGCCAGGTGCGCCCCGTGGGCGCGTTCGCCCGCGACGACAACAAGTCCACCGATGCCACCGCGGATGCTGGGCGCTACTTCGCCGCAGCGCTGACCAAGAAGGGGGTGCCCGCCAGCTACCGCGGCGAGGCGACCGCCGGGGCCGAGTCGCGCACGCTGGCCACGTTCGCCGGGCACTCCGTGGCGCAGTCCGTGGCGCACATGCTGTTGGTCTCGGACAACGACACCGCCGAGATGATGTTCCGCCAGGTGGCGGTGGGCCGCGGCCTGCCCGCCACCTGGGCCGGCGCCCGCACCGCGCTGGCCGACACCCTGCGCGAGCTGAGGGTGCCGCTCAGGGGGGTCCGGATCATCGACGGCAGCGGGCTGTCCCTCGAGGGTCGCCTGACCGCCTACTCCCTGACCTCGGCGATGAACCGGGCCCTGGACCCGGAGCATCCAGAGCTCGCGGGCCTGCGCGGCTGGCTACCCGTGGCGGGACGCACCGGCACGCTGCGCGCCTCGTACCTGCGGTTCAACTCCGCACCCGCGAGGTGTGCGGCGGGTCGGATCCAGGCAAAGACCGGCACCGTCGCCGACGCGATCTCGCTGGCCGGCTATGCGACCGGTGCCGACGGCCGCACGAAGATCTTCGCCTCCATCGTGAACTCCCGGCCGACCCGGTACTCCCGGCTCACCACCCGGCGCGCGGTCGACCGCGCGGTGTCGAGTGTCACCGGCTGCTGGTAGGCCGGCTGCTGGTAGGACTGGGCCATGGGCATCGAGGTCGAGCGCAAGTTCCTGGTGGTGGGCCACACGTGGCGCGACGAGGTCGCCTCGGCGACCCGGATCGTGCAGGGCTACCTGTCCCAGACCGACACGGCGACCATCCGGGTGCGGGTGCGCGGTGACCGCGGCTACCTGACGGTCAAGGGCGCGTCGGTGGGCATCACGCGCAGCGAGTTCGAGTACGAGATCCCGGTGCCCGATGCGATGTCGATGCTCGAGACCCTGGCCCAGGGCCCCGTCGTCGACAAGGTGCGCCACCTCGTGCCGGTGGGTCGCCACGTCTGGGAGGTCGACGTGTTCGCCGGGGCCAACGCGCCACTGGTGATGGCCGAGGTGGAGCTGGCCGACGCGACTGAGGAGTTCGTGACCCCCGCCTGGGCCGGTCAGGACGTCTCGGCGGACCCGCGCTACTTCAACGTGAACCTGGCGCGCGCGCCGTACTCCACGTGGGGCCCGCCCGCCTGAGCCCCGGGCGCCCGGGTTCCGGGTCTCGCCCGGCCTACCGGTCGGTCTCGTAGGCGGCGAGCTGGTCGATCCGGCGCTGGTGGCGCGACTCCCCGGAGAACGGGGTCTCCAGGAAGGCGTGCACGATCTCGAACGCCTCCTCGGTGGAGTGCATCCTTCCCCCGAGGCCCAGCACGTTGGCGTCGTTGTGCTCCCGGGCCAGCGTGGCGGTCTGCACCGACCAGGCCAGCGCGGCGCGCACCCCGGGGACCTTGTTGGCCGCGATCTGCTCGCCGTTGCCCGAGCCACCGATCACGATGCCCAGGCTGCCGGGCTCAGCGATGACTCCCTCGGCAGCCTCGAAGCAGAACTCCGGGTAGTCGTCCTGGGCCTCGTACTCGAAGGCACCGTGGTCGACCACGTCGTGGCCGGCGCCACGCAGGTGCTCGGCGAGCATCCCCTTCAGCTCGTACCCGGCATGGTCGGCACCCAGATGAACCCGCATGGGACCCGATTGTGGTCGATGCTGGGCCGATGATCCACTCCACACACGTCATCGAGGTGCTGGCGACCTCGATCGGGGCGCTCCGACTGGCTCTGCTCGGGGGCGCGGACCGCATCGAGCTGTGCGACAACGATCCGCAGGGCGGCACGACGCCCTCCGCGGGCACGATCGAGACCGCACTGGTCCTGGCCGAGCCCAGCGGCACACCGGTGCACGCGATGATCCGCCCGCGCGGTGGCGGGTTCGTGTTCGACCGCGACGAGCAGGCCGTCATGCGCCGGGACCTGCGTGCGGCGCTGCGACTGGGAGTCGACGGGGTCGTGGTGGGGATGCTCACCGCCGAAGGGCAGGTCGACCGCCGGCTGCTCGAGGAGTTCGTCGAGATGGCCCAGGGGCGGTCGGTGACCTTCCACCGCGCGATCGATGTCACGGCCCACCTCGAGGTGTCCGTCGAGACCGCCTTCGATCTCGGCTGCGATCGGGTGCTCACGTCCGGGGGCGCCCCGAGCGCCGTGCAGGGTGCCCGGATGATCGCGCGACTGGTCCGCAACGTGCGCCCCGGGCGGGTGGTGATGGCCGGCGGCGGGATCACCGCCGAGACGGTGACGCACCTGGTCGCCGACACGCTCGTGCCCGAGGTCCACGTCTCGGCGCGCACCTACCGGACCACCGGGGCCTCGCCGAGCCCGCCGGGCATGGTGCGGGTGACCGCCGGTCCCGGACCGGACTGGCCGGTCAACGGGTGGCCGGCCCCCGACGTGGAGCACCTGGCCAGGATCCGCGAGGCGCTGGTGGACGTCGCGCCGTCCGGCCGGTTCGGCGAGGCCGACTGACCGGCGCAGACACCGGTCGATACGGCCCCTGCGACCCCGGCACGCCCGGACCGACCGCGCTGCCCCCGTCAGCGCACCCGGCCCCGAGTGTTCCCCCTGCGTGGCAGGATGTCGGCCACGACCCGCGCCGCGCGCGAGCACCTGCGCGACGACGCGACGGGCAGCGCACGTCCCCCACCCGCTCATCCCCACCGATCAACTCCGGGAGTTCCCTGTGGCAGTTCCGACCCTCACCCAGGACGAGGCCGCCCAGCGCGCCGCTCTGCTGGCTGTCCAGGGCTACGACATCGACCTGGACCTGACCACCTCGCCGACCACCTTCGCCAGCACCACCACGGTCACGTTCAGCGTCCGTGAGCCCGGTACGAGCACGTGGATCGACCTGATCGCACCCGAGGTGGTCACGGCCACGCTCAACGGCGAGCCTGTCGACCTCACCGGTTACACGGGCCAGCGGTTGCCGCTGCCGGCGCTCGCCGCCGAGAACACCCTGGTGGTGGTGGCGCAGTGCGCGTACTCACGCACCGGCGAGGGCCTGCACCGACTCGTGGACCCCGTCGACGATGAGGTCTACCTCTACACCCAGTTCGAGATGGCCGACGCCCAGCGGGTGTACGCCTGCTTCGACCAGCCCGACCTCAAGGCCGTGTTCAGCCTGCACGTGACCGCCCCCGACCACTGGCAGGTCGTGTCCAACTCGCCCACCCCGACGCCGACCCCGGTCCGGGAGTCCGGGGCCCGCTGGGACTTCGCCACCACGGCGCGGATGAGCACCTACATCACCGCACTGGTCGCCGGGCCCTATCACGTGGTCCGCGACGAGTACGCCGGACCGCACGGGCGCTACCCGCTGGGCGTGTTCGCCCGCGCCTCGATGGCCCAGTACCTCGACGCCGACCGGGTGCTCGCCGAGACCAAGGCCGGGTTCGCGTTCTTCGAACAGGCGTTCGGCCACCCCTACCCGTTCGGCAAGTACGACCAGCTGTTCGTCCCCGAGTACAACGCGGGCGCGATGGAGAACGCCGGCTGCGTGACGATCATGGAGGACTACATCTTCCGCTCCCGGGTCACCGAGGTCGCCTACGAGCAGCGCGCGAACACGATCCTGCACGAGCTGGCGCACATGTGGTTCGGCGACCTGGTGACCATGCGCTGGTGGAACGACCTGTGGCTCAACGAGTCCTTCGCCGAATGGGCCTCCCACCACGCGATGGTGGCGGCCACCCAGTACACCGACGCCTGGACCTCGTTCGGCAACCTGCGCAAGACCTGGGCCTACCGCCAGGACCAGTTGCCCTCGACGCACCCGATCGCCACCGACATGGGCGACCTGGAGACGGTCAAGCTCAACTTCGACGGCATCACCTACGCCAAGGGCGCCTCCGCGCTGCGCCAGCTGGTGGCCTGGGTCGGCGAGGAGGAGTTCTTCACCGGGCTGCGCGCGTACTTCGCCAAGCACAAGTGGGGCAACACCGAGCTGCGCGACCTGCTCACTGAGCTGGAGGCCACCTCCGGGCGCGACCTGCAGGAGTGGACCGAGCAGTGGCTGCAGACCGCGGGGGTGAACCTGCTGCGCCCGCAGGTCAGCTACGCCGCGGACGGCACCTACGAGTCGGTGATGATCCTCCAGGAGCCGCCGAGCACACCCGAGGGGCTGGCGCCGGTCCTGCGCAACCACCGGGTCCGGGTCGGCTGCTACGACCTCGTCGACGGGCGCCTGACCCGCACAGACCAGGTCGAGCTCGACGTGGTCGGGGCCAGCACCCCGGTGCCCGCGCTGACCGGGCGCACGCCGGCCAGCCTGCTGCTGCTCAACGACGACGACCTCACGTTCGCCAAGATCCGGCTCGGCGCCCGCTCGATCGCCACGTCGATCGAGCACCTCGGGGCCCTCGACCAGCCGATGGCCCGCCAACTGATCTGGGGTGCCGCCTGGGACATGACCCGCGACGCCGAGCTGAGCACCGGGGAGTTCCTCGACCTGGCGCTGGCCGGCCTGCCCGCGGAGTCCGACGTCGGCGTGGTCCAGAAGGTGCTGGCCCAGGTACGTACCGCCATCGACCTGTACGCCACCGACGAGCACCGCCCTGCCTACCGACGCCGCCTGGCCGCAGCCGAGCATGCAGCACTGCTCGCGGCCGCCCCGGGCAGCGACCACCAGCTCGTGCACGCCCGCGCACTGCTGGCCCTGGCCGACACCGACGAGCAGGTCGACCTGGTGGCCGGCCTGCTGGCGGGCACCGCGAACGTGCCGGGCCTGGTCATCGACACGGACCTGCGCTGGTCCCTGCTGGGCCGACTGATCGCCCTGGGCAGGGCCGGCGAGGCCGAGATCACTGCGGAGCTGGCCAGGGACGACACCGCCAGTGGTCGGCGCAGCGCGGCGGCCGTACGTTCGGGGACCCCGACGGCGCAGGCCAAGGAGACCGCGTGGGCTGCGGTGATGCACGACCACGACCTGCCCAACGCGATGCTCGAGGCCACCCTCGCCGGGCTGCACCTGCCCGACCAGCGCGAGCTGTACCGCCCGTTGCGGGCGCGCTACTTCGCCGAGGTCCAGGAGGTCTGGGCGACCCGTGGCGGGGAGATGGCCGCCCTGGTGGCCACCGCGCTCTACCCCGGGCTGCTGGTCGAACCGACGACGGTCGAGCTGACCGAGGAGTTCCTGGCCGACGACGACCTGCCCAGCGGGTTGCGCCGGATCGTGGTCGAGGGCCGCGACGGGGTGCAGCGCGCGCTGCGCTGCCGGGCCCGGGACGCCTGAGCCGCGGCCCAGTCAGGGCGTGGGGGCCCGGCACCGCGGCGTCGGGGGGCCGGGTACGCACCCGGCCGCCCCGATGTCGCGAAGGCGGTGCGCTCAGCGCGGCCCGGCGACCGCCTCGACCAGCCGACGCAGCAGCGGCAGCTCCGGGAACTCCTCGATGAGCACCGACCGGCCCTGCGCGTCGGTCATGGGCACCCGCCAGTTCGGGTACTCCTTGTCCGTGCCGGGCTGGTTCTGTGCACGCCGGTCGCCGACCGCATCGGTCAGGGCCACCCCGATCAGGATCGCCGGCGAGGAAGCCACGACCTTGTGCAGCGCCACGATGAGGTCCTCGTCGTCGCCGTCGGGCGGCATCAGGCCGCGCTCGACGCACAGCGTGCGCCACTCGGTGATCTGCGCCTCGCTGTCGGCCAGCTCCTCGGCGGCCGGGCGGGTCAACAGGCCGAGCTCGTCGCGGATCCGGACGTGCTCGCCGGCCAGGTAGCCCGCGGTCGGCGGCAGGTCGTGCACCGTCACCGAGGACAGGGCAGCGTGCCGCCATCGCTCGGGGGCCAGGGGCACGTCGGGGGTCACCGAGTAGTCCCGCTCGAACCACATGATCGAGGTGCCCAGCACGCCACGGGAGCCCAGGTAGTCCTTCACCCACTGCTCCACAGTGCCGAGGTCCTCGCCGACCAGCCAGGCCCCGGCGCGCTGGGACTCCAGGGCCAGGATCCCGATGAGCGCCTCGTGGTCGGCGGTCACGAACGTGCCGCTGTAGGCCGGCATGCCCTCCGGGATCCACCAGAGCCGGAACAGGCCCAGCACATGGTCGACCCGGATGCCGCCGGCATGACGCAGGATCGTGCGCAGCATGTCGCGGTAGGGCAGGAAGCCGGCCTCAGCCAGGGCGTCGGGCCGCCACGGTGGCTGCGACCAGTTCTGGCCGAGCTGGTTGTACATGTCCGGCGGGGCGCCCACCGACACGCCCTGGGCCAGCACCTCGCGCAGCGCCCACGCGTCCGAACCGTAGGGGTGCACCCCAACGGCGAGGTCGTGCACGATCCCCGAGCGCATCCCGGCAGCCAGAGCGGCCTGCTGGGCTCGGTTGAGCTGCTCATCGAGCTGCCACTGCAACCACGAGTGCCACCGGACCCGGTCGACCAACCGTTCGCGCTCGGCAGCCACCGCGTCGGTCCCCGGGTCCTGCAGGTCCACCGGCCAGGCCCGGGAGTCCGCACCGTGGGCCTCCACCAGCGCGCACCAGGTCGCGAAGTCGATCAGGCCCTGCCCCTCGCGCGCGACGAAGGCTTCGAACAGCGCCTGGCGTCCCGGCGTCAGCGGGGCATCGAACACGATCGCCAGCGCCTGGGACTTCGCCGCCCAGATCACGTCCCGGTCGATCAGGTCAGCGGAGGTCGACAGTGCGCGCACCGGGATCGACAGGGTCTCGATCTGGGCCCGGTGGGCCAGCGACAGCCCGGCGTACTCCTCGATGGCCTCCACCCGCAGGTACAGCGGGTTGGCGAAGCGCCGAGTCACCGGCAGGTAGGGCGAGGCCTCCATGGGTGCGGCCGGCGAGGCAGCATGCATCGGGTTGACCAGCACGAAGTCCGCACCCTCGGCGTGGCCGCTCCAGGCGGCGAGCTCAGCGAGGTCGACCAGGTCGCCTGACCCCCAGGAGCTCTCCGAACGCATCGCGTACACCTGGGTCATGAACCCCCACTGCCGACCTGCGGCCAACGCGGGCGGTTCCAGACGTCCCGGGGTCACGACCAGCGGGCAGGAGGTCTCCCGGACCACCCCGTCGGCACCCTGCGAGCGGGCCCACATGGTGTGCCAGCCCAGGGGCAGGTCGCCCGGTATGGCGAACGTGGCCTCCCCGACCAGGGTCCCCTCGACGTGCCGGGGCTCCACCCAGCGGTCGATCTGGTACAGGAACCACGCCTCACCGCCCTGTTCACGGTCGACCCACATCTGCACCGGGTCGCCGTCGGGGACGTGCACCCAGCACTGGTTGTCCGAACCGGAGCGGGTGACGAACACGGGGGGCAGCATCCGCCGCCAGGGGGCGTTGCGCCGCGCGTACAGCGCGTTCCAGATCGCATCCGGGGTGCTGACGTCCACCTCCAGGGCGGTGAGCACCGCGGTGATCGTCGCGGCTCCGATCCGGTGGTACCCACCGGACTGGTCCCAGTACTCGACAGCCACGCCGTAGGCGCGCGCCAACTCCACGAGCTCCCCGCTGGGCTCGGCCCATTCGGGCTCCACGACCGGCACCGGTCCGGTCGGCGCGGGCGTCGGGGCAATCGCTGCGGCGGCAGGTTGCGCTGCCGAGTCGTCGTCGGCAGCGTTCGGCACAGTCACCACGGGGGCCTCCAGTCGGTTGAGGTGTGCGCACTCATGGACGCCTGCGCCGGGACGGGACAGCGCGTCGCGACTGCGCCGACCCGGCACGGGGCGACCACAAGGGCATGGGTGTCAGGCTAGGCCGTCGGCCCGACCCGCTGCACGCCCGGGCGGGCGTCGTGTGCCGCCATTCCAGCGCCCCTCCGCTGGGCGCCCTCGCGGCCCGCTGGCCGTAGGGTTCGACACGTGATTGCCACCGCTACCGACAACACGAGGGCTGACGACTCCCCGCTCGGTGTCCTGGGGACCCTCGGCGGGACCCTGGTCGTCATCGCGATCATCGTCGGGGTCAGCGTGGTCCTGCACCTGCTGCTCTCCCGGCTGATCAAGCGCGCGGTGGTCCGCTGGGTCCACTCCGGTCGCAGTCGCGCGGACTCGATGACCGACACGCCCGAGGCCACCGTCGAGCTGCAGTCGCTGATCATGAGCCAGCGCCGGGAGCAGCGCGCCGAGGCGGTCGGGCAGCTCGTGCGCAGCGGAATGATCATCGCGGTGTGGGGTACCGCCGGGCTGCTGATCCTGACCCAGCTGGGCATCAACATCGCGCCGATCATGGCCAGCGCGGGGGTCGTGGGCGTGGCGCTGGGCTTCGGCGCCCAGACGCTGGTCAAGGACTACCTGTCGGGCTTCTTCATGATCGTCGAGGACCAGTACGGCGTCGGTGACCTCGTCGACGTGGGCGAGGTCACCGGCACCGTGGAGGAGGTGGCGCTGCGCGTGACCCGGATCCGGGACCCGTCCGGGGTGGTCTGGTACGTGCGCAACGGCGAGATCCTGCGGGTGGCCAACCAGTCCCAGGGCTGGACGATGGCCGCGGTCGTGATCCCGGTCTCCTACGACGCCGATCTCGAGGCGATCCGCCAGGTCGTGGTGCGGGTGGGCGAAGACATGGCCAGCGACCCGGAGACCAGCCAGCGGATGCTCGGACGGCCCATGTTCAGCGGCGTGGACGCGGTCTCCGGCGAGGCGGTGTACGTGCGCATCATGGCCAAGGCGCGTGCCGGCATGCAGATCCCGCTGACCCGGGAGCTGCGGGAGCGGATGAAGATGGCCTTCGACCGAGCCGGCATCGTGGTGCCGGTCCTGATCCGACCGGCCCAGATGGGCCCAGACGGCATCCCGCTGCCGCCCGGGTCGGCACCGCCCGGAGCTCCTGCCGGGTCGACCAGGTAGGCCGCCGTCAGCCGCTGAGCGCACCCACGGCCGTGGTCGGGTTGCGCGCGTGCAGCGGCCCGCCAGACTGGCGACCATGGACAACGAAGCGTCGCAGCCCTCGGCCCAACCCCCGGGCCGGGATGCGGACCTCATCCCGCACCGGATGGTCGACCCGGAACCCTCGCCACCGGCCGCCCCGGCTGGTGCCCGCTGCCTGGTCACCGGGGCCACGGGCTACGTGGGGGGTCGGCTCGTGCCCGAGCTGCTGGCCGCCGGCTACCGGGTGCGGGTACTGGCCCGGCACCCGGAGCGGCTGCGCGACCTGCCCTGGCATGACGATGTAGAGATCGCCGTCGGCGATGCCGGGGATGCGCCCGCGGTGGCCGCAGCGATGGCCGACGTGGATGTGGCCTACTACCTGATCCACGCACTGGGCACCGGTCCACAGTTCGAGGCGACCGAGGAGGCGGTGGCCCGCACGTTTGCCAGCGCAGCGCGCGAGGCCGGTGTCGGGCGGTTGGTCTACCTCGGCGGGCTGGCCCACGACACCGACCTGTCCGAGCACCTGCGCTCACGGGCCGAGGTGGGCCGGATCCTGCTGGACTCCGGCGTGCCCACGGCAGCCCTGGGCGCGGCCGTCGTGATCGGCTCGGGCTCGGTGTCCTTCGAGATGATGCGCTACCTGACCGAGCGGCTCCCGGCGATGATCACCCCGCGCTGGGTGCGCAGCCGGATCCAACCGATCGCGATCCGCGATGTGCTGCACTACCTCGTCGGCAGCGCGAGCCTGCCCCCCGAGGTCAGCCGCGGCTTCGACATCGGCGGCCCGGACGTGCTGACCTACGAGCAGATGATGCAGCACTTCGCGGCGGTCAGCGGTCTCAAGCGGCGGCGCATCTACCCGGTGAACCTGCTGCAACCCGAGCTCTCGGCGCGCTGGGTCGGCCTGGTCACCCCGGTGCCCAGCAGCATCGCCCGGCCGTTGGTGGCCTCGCTACGCAACGAGGTGGTCTGCGCCGAGGACGACATCCGCGCGCTGATCCCCGACCCGGTCAACGGGCTGCTGGGGTTCGACGACTCGGTGCGCCTGGCCCTGCAACGCGTCCAGGACGCGCAGGTGGCCACGCGCTGGTCGAGCTCGTCGTACCGCGGCGCTCCCAGCGACCCGATGCCCACCGACCCGCAGTGGGCCGGCGGCTCGCTGTTCACCGACGACCGCAGCGCCATGGTGGCGGCCTCCCCGCAGGCCGTCTGGGACGTCGTGGTCTCGATCGGCGGCGAGAACGGGTGGTACTCGCTGCCGTGGGCCTGGGAGCTGCGCGGTGTGGCCGACCGGGCGATCGGGGGACCGGGCCTGCGTCGCGGTCGGCGCCATCCCCGCGAACTGCTCGTCGGTGAGGCCTGCGACTTCTGGCGGGTCGAGGAGATCGAGGCCGGGCGCCTGCTGCGGCTGCGCGCCGAGATGCGCGTGCCCGGCCTGGCCTGGTTGGAGTTCCACGTCAGCCCGGCCCCTGCGGGGGGCACGACGCTGCGCCAACGCGCCACGTTCTTCCCGCATGGTCTGGCCGGCCAGGCCTACTGGTACTCGATCGTGCCCTTCCACGGTCTGGTGTTCCCCGCGATGCTGCGCAAGATCGGCGCCGCGGCCGAACGGGCCCCCCAGACAGCTTCGCCCACCCCAGCAACTCCGGCATTCTGAGCTGCGCCACCCACCGGGTGACCGGCGGGGGTGGTCCTCAGGTCGGGTTGGTGTTGACGGTCGGGTAGGTGTTGACCATCGAGAAGGCGGCTCGCGAGAGGTAGTCCCACAGGAGTTGCTCGTCGTCGGCGGCGAGGTCGAACTGCGGTGCTGCCACGTCCAGGGCGGCGCGCATGTGCGTCAGCCAGGCGTCGTGGGCTGCGGCATCGACCCGGAACGGCTGGTGGCGCATGCGCAGCCGCGGGTGGCCGCGCAGCTGCGAGTAGGTCGTGGGTCCGCCCCAGTACTGCTCGAGGAACAGTTGCAGCCGCTGCGCCGCAGGGCCGAGGTCGGCCTCGGGGTACATCGGTCGCAGGGTGGGATCCGCAGCGACTCCGGCATAGAACCGACTGATCAGGACGTCGAAGAACTCGTGCCCACCGAACCGCTCGAAGGGCGGGGCCGGGGTGGAGGTCATGGGCAGGAATCTAGTCGACCCGGCGCCCGCGCGGCGGCACCCGATCTGCGGATCGGTCCACGGGACGGGAGGATGGCACCCATGTCGATCACGACCGACGCCGACTGGTGGCGCAGCGCCGTCATCTACCAGATCTACCCGAAGTCCTGGGCGGACTCCGACGGGGACGGGTTCGGCGACATCGCCGGCATCCGTTCCCGGCTGGCGCACCTGGCCCGGCTCGGGGTGGACGCGGTGTGGTTCTCGCCCTGGTACACCTCGCCGCAGGCCGACGGCGGGTACGACGTGACCGACTTCCGCGGGATCGACCCGATGTTCGGCGACGTCGCTGACGTCGAGGCGTTGGTGGCCGAGGCCCACGACCTGGGCATCAAGGTGATCGTCGACATCGTGCCCAACCACTCCTCGGACCAGCATGTGTTCTTCAAGGCGGCGCTGGCCACCGAGCCCGGCTCGCCGGAGTGGGACCGCTACCATTGCGTGCGCGGTGCCGACGACGGCGCGAACCCGCCCAACGACTGGCTCTCGGCCTTCGGCGGCCCGGCCTGGGACCCGATCCTCGACCGCGCCGGCCAGCCGACCGGATGGTGGTACCTGCACCTGTTCGACTCCAGCCAGCCGGACTTCAACTGGGAGAACGCGGATGTGCGCGCGGAGTTCGTCGAGACGCTGCGGTTCTGGTTCGACCGTGGGATCGACGGGTTCCGCATCGACGTGGCGTTCGGTCTGGTGAAGGCGCCGGGCTACCCGGACTCCGGCGAGGGCGCGGGCGTGGAGCTGACCTTCGGCGAGCACGTCGGCTTCCCACAGTGGGATCAGCCCGGCGTCCATGAGATCTGGCGCGAGTGGCGCCGCGTGGCCAACGGCTACCAGCCGCCGCGGGCGTTCGCCGGCGAGGTCTGGGTGGGCAGCCTCGAGGCGCTGGCGGCCTACCTGCGACCCGACGAGCTGCATACGGCGTTCAACTTCGACCACCTGAAGTGCCCGTGGTCGCCGGCCGAGCTGCGCACGGTGATCGAGGACTCGCTGCACGCCGGCGGGCTGGTCAGTGCGCCGACCACCTGGGTCCTGGAGAACCACGACGTGCCCCGGGCGCGGACCAAGTACGGCATCGAGGCCAGGGGCGCCACGATGCCGCAGTCCAACACCGCGCCGCCCCCCGAAGTCGCCCCCGACGACGCGCGCGGCCTGGCCCGGGCGCGCGCCGCCCTGCTGTTCATGCTGGGCCTGCCCGGCTCGGCCTACATCTACCAGGGCCAGGAACTGGGCCTGCCCCAGGTCACCGATCTGCCGGGTGAGGCACGTCAGGACCCGGCGTTCGCCCGCACGAACGGCGCGGAGGGGTTCCGCGACGGCTGCCGGGTGCCGATCCCGTGGACCCGATCGGGCGCGTCGTTCGGGTTCAGCCCCAACGGCGCGTCGTGGCTGCCGATGCCGGCCGAGTGGGCAGAGCTCAGTGTCGAGGCCCAGCAGGACGATCCGACCTCAACGCTGGAGTTGACGCGCTCTGCTCTGCGTCTTCGTCGCAGCGAGCCGTCGTTGGGCGACGGTGACCTGCATTGGATCAGCGACCCCGGTGACGGCTGCCTGGTGCTGCGCCGACCAGCCGACGATGCCGACCCGCACGTGGTCGTGGCGATGAACATGGGCGACGAGCTCGCGGTGGTGGCCGGCAGTGAGCTGCTGGTGGCCAGCGGCCCGGTGACGCCGGTCGCCGGCGGTTTCGCGATCCCACCGGACACCGCAGTCTGGCTGCGCTGATCCGGCTCCCCGGCTGATCTGGCGCCCTTTCTCACCCCGTTCCCTGGCTGATCCGGCGCCCTGGCTGACCCGGCGCCCTGATGGATAGAGTCGCGTTGCCGCCCTGCGCCATTGCGGTCAGGGCGTTGCCCAGCAGCCAGGGGGTGGCACCGCCGAAGAGCTGGCCGATCACAGCCTCGACGACCAGCACGTAGCCCCGCCCACGGAGATCGTGATCGCCGACGAGCGTGCCACATAGGCGATCGCCAGGCCGCCCCACCGCCACCGCCCCCCGCGCCCCCCACGCCCCCGCGCCCGCGCCGTCGCCCCTCGTGCGATTCATCCAAGATTCCTGACCGCGTGGTGGATTCATCCAAGTCCGCTGGCCCGGCGAGCCCGAGAACTTGGATCGATCCGGGTGGGTGGTGGGGCGCAGCGGTCCGGGCCGCCCCGCGCTAGAGACGACCGATCAGGGGCGCCACGATCACCTTGACGATCATCGCCACCGGGTAGGCCAACGCGTACCCGAGGTTCACCCTCGGATCGCCGTGGTTGCGGTCGTTGGCGAAGGTGAGCACGGCCGGCTGGGTCTGGAAGCCCGCGATCACGCCCGCCAGCCGCGGCCCGGCGATGTTGGCCACCGCGGGCCCCAACAGGGTCAGCGCGAACGCCGCGAAGCCGGTCACCAGCACTCCGGCGACCAGGATCTTGAGGCCCTGGTCGCTGCGCATCGCCGCCACGAGGTCATCGCCGGCGTTGGTCCCGGCGTAGGCCAGGAACAGCAGGATGCCCAACTGGTTCAGCGCGGTGGCCACCGGAAACGGCAGCGACCAGATCAGCGGCCCGGTGCGGTGCACCCGTCCCAGGACCAGCCCCACCAACAGCGGTCCGCCGGCCACGCCCAGTTGGATCGACCCACCCCCGGGGATCGGGATCGCCCAGGCGCCGAGCAGCAGCCCGAGAGTGAGTCCCAGCGCGAGGCCGGCCGCGTTGATCTCCCCGGACGCGCGCTCGGAGTCCCCGAGCACGCCGGCCACCTGCGGCATCCGGTCACGCGGGGCCACGATCCGGACCCGGTCACCGATCTGGAGCACCAGGTCGTCAGTGGCCAGCAGGTCGATGTCCCCCCGGCGCACCCGTGTCGCCGTCGCGCCGTAACGGCGGTACAGGCGCAGGTCGGCGATCGTGTGCCCCGCGATCTTCGAGTTGGACACCGCCACCCGGCGGAAGTCCAACTCCCGGCGGTCCAGAGACAGGTAGTTCGTGCTGGGCCGGCCAAGTCGCGCGGTCACCTCGTCGACGTCGGGCTGCGGCCCGATGACCGCGACCACATCGCCCGGCTGCGGCCGGAACCCGTCGGTGGCCACGTGCACCACGCCGTCGCGCTCGGTGCGCGAGAAGATCACGCGACCCTCCTCGACGATCGTGCCCAGCTCCGGGGCGTCGGCGGCGGTGATCCGGATGCTCTGGTGCACCAACGGCGGTGGGGCCTCGTCGGCGGCCTGCGCGCGGGCGCCTCCAGGAAGCTTCGCCACGCCGATCAGGGCCACGGCGGCCACCATGCCCAGCACGCCGCCGATGTAGCTCACGGAGTAGCCCACGGTGGGCGCGTTGGACCCGAGGGCCTCGATCGAGGCGGCCAGCGCCGGGGTGTTGGTCAGCGCGCCCGCGTAGATCCCGGAGATCACCGCCGAGTCCAGGCCCAGGGCTTGGCCGACCAGCACCGCCACCGCGGCGGCGGCCACCAGGACCCCGGCCACGAGGGCCACTGCGCTGCGGTAGTTGCGCAGCACGTGGAAGAACTGCGGCCCGCTGCTGACCCCGATCCCGTACGCGAAGATCGCCAGACCGAAGATGCCCAGGATGTGCGGCACTACCCACTCGGGGTTGTAGGCGGATGCTGCCAGGCCCGCGAACAGCACGGCCGCGGAGCCGAACGAGAACCCACCCAGCTTGATCGATCCCACCAGGGAACCGATCGCCAGGACCGCGAACAGCAGGATCAGTGGCTCCTCGACCAGGAGCGTAGCCAAGCTCATGGGCACAGCCTAGGAGCCGCGATCACCCAGCCCGTGCGGCATAGGTCCCGCCGACGCGACCACTGTCCGGGCCGCAGAACCCCTCCGCCGCCGGCTACCCGCGGGTGAGCTTGCGGTAGGTGGCCCGGTGTGGCCGGGCCGCCTCGGCACCCAGTCGGGCGATCTTGTTCTTCTCGTAGGACTCGAAGTTGCCCTCGAACCAGAACCACTGCGAGTCGCCTTCGTAGGCCAGGATGTGCGTGGCGATCCGGTCCAGGAACCAGCGGTCGTGGCTGGTGATGACCGCGCAGCCGGGGAACTCCAGCAGGGCGTTCTCCAACGAGCCCAGGGTCTCGACGTCCAGGTCGTTAGTCGGCTCGTCGAGCAGCAGGACGTTGCCGCCCTGCTTGAGGGTCAGCGCGAGGTTGAGTCGGTTGCGCTCCCCGCCGGAGAGCACCTTCGCCGGCTTCTGCTGGTCCGGGCCCTTGAACCCGAACGCGCCGACGTAGGCCCGCGAGGGCATCTCCACGTTGCCCACCTTGATCCAGTCCAGCCCGTCGGACACGACCTCCCAGACGTTCTTCGTGGCGTCGAGTCCGGCCCGGCTCTGGTCGACGTAGGACAGCTTCACCGTGTCCCCGACCCGCAGCTCGCCGGAGGTGGGCAGCGCCGCCTTGTCCGAGGTGTCCTCCTGCGCCGCGGCCACGATCATCTTGAACAGCGTCGTCTTGCCGACGCCGTTGGGGCCGATCACACCGACGATGCCGTTGCGCGGCATGGTGAAGCTCAGATCGTCGATGAGCAGCCGGTCCCCGAAGCCCTTGCTCAGGTGGCTGGCCTCCACGACGAGCGAGCCCAGGCGTGGGCCGGGCGGGATCTGGATCTCCTCGAAGTCGAGCTTGCGGGTCTTCTCGGCCGCAGTGGCCATCTCCTCGTAGCGATCCAGGCGCGCGCGGCTCTTGGTCTGGCGGGCCTTGGCGTTCGAACGCACCCACTCGAGCTCGTCGGTCAGGCGCTTGCGCAGCTTCGCATCCTTGGCACCCTCAACCTTGAGTCGAGTTGCCTTGGCCTCCAGGTAGGTCGAGTAGTTGCCCTGATAGGGGTAGGCCCGGCCGCGGTCGAGTTCCAGGATCCACTCGGCGACGTTCTCCAGGAAGTACCGGTCGTGGGTGATCGCGACGATCGTGCCCGGGTACTTCTCCAGGTGCTGCTCGAGCCATTGCACGCTCTCGGCATCGAGGTGGTTGGTGGGCTCGTCGAGCAGCAGCAGGTCCGGCTGCTGGAGCAGCAACCTGCACAGGGCGACGCGGCGGCGCTCACCGCCGGAGAGCACCGACACATCGGCATCACCGGGCGGGCAGTTCAGCGCGTCCATCGCCTGCTCGAGTTGACTGTCCAGGTCCCAGGCGCCGAGGTGGTCGATCTTCTCCTGCAGCACCCCCATCTCGGTCATGAGCGTGTCGAAGTCAGCCTCCGGATCAGCCATGAGCTCGGAGATCTCGTTGTACCGATCGACGAGCGCCTTGGTCTCGGCCACACCCTCCTGCACGTTGCCGAGCACGTCCTTGGACTCGTTGAGCTCTGGCTCCTGCGAGAGGATCCCGACCGTGTACCCGGCGCTGAGCGTCGCCTCACCGTTGGACGTGTGGTCCTGACCGGCCATGATCTTGATCAGGCTGGACTTGCCGGCACCGTTGGGCCCGACCACCCCGATCTTGGCCCCGGGCAGGAACGACAGCGTCACGTCGTCGAGGACGACCTTGTCACCATGTGCCTTGCGGGCCTTGCGAAGCGTGTAGATGTATTCAGCCATGCGGGCAAGGGTATCGGCCGTGCACCGGTCCGCAGGAATCGCGAACCTGTGCGCTCAGGCCGCCGTTGGTGCCACAGCGCCCGAACCGGCCCCGCTGCCGGCCCTGCTGTCGACCTCACTGCCGGCCCCGGCCTCAGCGCCCCCAGTGCCCACCTCCCCAGCAGCGCCGACCTGCGAGGTCTGCGGGCCGATCGGGGCGCGCTGGAAGGTCGCCCGGCACCGATTGAGGTCCAGTCCGAAGCTGATCGCCTCCAGGTCGGTGTAGGTGACAGGCATCGTCACGCCGGGCGCATCGGGGACCGCGCGGTCCACGGTCCGCTGTCGGATCCGGCCGTGCACCACCACCGGATGCCCCTTGGCCAGCGACGCTGCCGCGTTCTGCGCGGCACGTCGCCAGGCAGTCACGTTCCAGTAGGCGGTGTCCCCGTCAACCCAACTCCCACTCGCGCGGTCGTAGCGCTTCACCGTGGCCGCCACCCGGAAGCGTGCCATCGCCTCCCCGCGCGAGGTCACCTTCTGCTCCACATCGGAGACCAGGTTGCCGGCCACCGTCACGATCGTCTCGTTCATCATTTCCCCCGATCCGTGTCGCACTCCCCTTGGTGCGCTCGAGAACACCCTGTCCGACGAACCGCGACGTGACCAGCCCCTGCCAGACATCTGTGGACGAACGCGGACCCGACCCTCAGGAGGTCAACGGCCAGGCGATCGTGATGGCCGAGGCAATCCCGCGGCTGAGCAGGTCGTCGGCCAGGTGCCGCTCCACATCGTCGCGGTCGAAGCGCCGGCTGCGCAGGCTGCGGCGAACCCAGCGCGAGTCCCGGCATCGGCCCAGGACATGCTCACCTGACAGCATCCGCGCCTTCACGGTGGACAGGCCGCCCTCGTCGGCGTCGGGGTGGCGACGGTAGGCGGAGGTGGACGCGGCCGCCTCGAGGATGGCGGCCCCGAGGATCTCCCGCGCCCGCGCCGGAGCTTCGGGGTGCACCTGGGCGCCGCCGTGCAGCAACCTGCGTTGCTCGTCTTGGGGCAGCGGGTGCACCTCCCTGGCCACCCAGGTCACGACCTGGGCCCAGTGACCGGTGACCCAGGTCGCTCCCGCACAGGCCTCGACCAGGTCGGCCAGCCGGTGCCGCGAGGGGTTCCAGTCCAGCCAGTCACCGAGTTCGATCTGCACCGCCAGCTCCCCGAGGTGGGCATCGGTCGTGAAGTGGTCGGCCCGACCTGCGCAGTACGGGCAGCCCGGCCCGACGAGCACCGAGTGGGCATGGAGCACCAGCTCGAGGATCGAGTCACCGATCAGTTCCAGGCGCTGGAACGTGCGACCCCGGCCCGTGCGGATCGCCTCCATGGCCTCGGCGTCCAGGGGACCCAGCCGGTCAGCGATGGCGCGCCGCTGGGCTGCCTCGGCCAAGGGGTCCCGCGCCAGGCGGGTGCCCGTGGGAATGCCGGATCCCGCAGCGCCACCCATACCTGGATTGTGCCCCTCGATGCGGCCCGATCCCGCTCGGCATCCCGCACGAGCAGCTCCGCCCGCACGGGCGGCGATAGTGTGATCAGCCGATCTGCCTCCGCCGATCGGGAACCTTCGAGAGGGGCTGCACATGGGCGCACTGGACGACATCAAGGGCAAGGTCGAGGACCTGATCGGTGGCGGCAAGGAGTCGGCAGCCGATGCAGCCGACGCCGCAAAGCAGACGGCAGCCGACGCAGCGGACGCCGCCAAGGAGACGGCAGCGGGCGCCGTCGACGCTGCCAAGGATCTGGCAGGCACCGCCGCGGAGAAGGCCCAGTCTGCGGCCGACACCACCTCGGAAGCGGCCAACGACGCCGTCGAGTGAACGAATCCTGACCAGTTCGCTGCCAGCGGACCGGGTGCACGATGGGGCGGCGCCGGGCGACCGGACCGCCCCATCGGCGTGTCCGGGCAGCTCAGGTCCAGATGCGCCCGGTGACCAGTGGAGCGGGCGGCTCGTCGACCGCCTCCTGGCCCGCGGGCTCGGGCAGGACCGCGAACGCGACCCCGTCGTCGTCGGTGCGCGAGGCGAGAACCGGGGTGGAGGGCAGCAGCACGGGTCGACGGAACGCGATCTGCAGGGTGCGATCCGGGACGCTGGCATCGGCACCGAGCAGGGCCGCGACCCGGGCCGTGGTCCACCAGCCGTGTGCGATCGCCCGCGGGAAGCCGAACAACCGCGCTGAGAGCGCATGCAGGTGGATCGGGTTGATGTCGCCGGTGATCCGGGCGAACGCACGGCCGGTGCCCTCGTCAACGGGCACGGGCATCTGAGCCGGCCACGGGCCATCGGCGTCGGGACGCGGCACCCCCGACTCCTCCGCGCCCGCCGCCGTCCGGCTGCGCGAGAGCAGGACCGCGGTCGAGCGCCAGCACACCCGGTCGGCCACCCCCACCTGACCGACCACGTCGAACTCGAGTCCGGTGCGTACGTGCCTGGCACCGGCCACTGCGGCCCGCACCTGCCAGCCGCCGGTGGCCGGCAGCTCCTCGAGAACCTCGATCGTGGTGCCCTGGTGCACCAGGCCCATCGCCCTCACCGGGAACGACCAGCGCGAGAGCAGGTCGATGTGCAGGGCCATGATCGGCACCTGCGGGAACGCGATCGGCACCACCGCCGCGGATCCGACCACGGAGCGGTAGTCGGCCAGCAGGCCCGGGTCCGGCGCCCAGTCTGTGACCCGGGTGCCCTCGTCGGGCAGCGCCGTCGTGGCCGTCGCGGCACGCTTCCAGGGGGCTGCGGCGCGCAGCAGGCTCATCGGGTAGTTGGGCAGGCCACTACGCACGGACTCCTCAGCCACGTTCGACCACCTCCCGTTGGGTGCACACCGCCCTGCGGACGCTAACGTGCGCGCGCGGCACATGCAGGTCGAACTGCCGACTGGCCACGTCGGCATCGGCACACCACACTTGCCGCCATGGAGCACACCTTCGAGTTGTCGATCCCCGCCGAGGCCGTCCTGGCCGACCTGATCAGCGAGGACTTCCTGCAAGCCTTCTCCGCGGAGGTCGGCGTGGAGGTCGGCTCGCTGACCTGCTCCGGCCTGCCCGAGGGCGACGGCGAGCAGGCCCGGGCGGAGATGGAATGGAGCTTCTCGACCGAGAAGTCCGGGATCCCACAGCTCGCGCGCACCCTGCTGCCCGGCCAGGTGGCACTGACCTGGGCGCAGGGCTGGGGGCCACTGGCCGGCGACGCGGCCACGGGCACGCTCGAGGTGAACCTGCACGGTCGGCCCAGCGCAGTCAGCACCGGCACCGCGCGCCTGCAGCAGGCTGGGCCCGGCTCGACGCTGACCACGCAGACGAGCACCAAGGCCGCGTTGCCGTTCCCCGTGCGAGGGAAGGTCGAGTCCACGATCGACCGGCAACTGGTGGGCTGGATCCTGTCGGTACAGGCCCGGGTGCTGACCCGGCGCCACCCGGGCTGAACCGCAGTCGTCCTCGCTGACCCCGGTCCCTGACGGGACCGCTCGGCACTACGCAGACCGAGTGCGGTGCGCCGGGGCGTCGGCCCTGGCGCACTTCGGGCAGACTGCGGGCATGGCTCGCGATCCTGGACGCCGCTACCTGGCGCTGCGCACCGGCGTGGCCGTCGCTGCGGGCGTCACTTCCAACACCTTCGCCCGCGGGCTGCTGCCCCGATCCACCACCGACCAGGCCATGGTCACCGGCGCCTCGGCCGCCTTCGGCATGGGCGTCGGGACGTTCGCCGTCTCCGCGGTCGAGGCCACGGCCGAACTGGTGGCCGCCAACCGTGGCCAGGGCGACCCGCAGACCACCACCCTGATCGCCGCGTCCCTGCTGGCCGCTGGCGGGCTGGCCGTGGCCAAGGCGCTGCCCAACACCCACGAGACCCCGTTGCCAGTGGCAACGGGCAACTCCGTGGCCCGTGTGCTCAGCAGCGGAGCCGCGGCGACGGCTCTGGTGATCGCCTCGGACAAGATGATCCGCTCGTACGTGGGCCAGTTGCACCCGGCCGTCGGGCTGCTGGTGGCCGCGAGCATCGGCGGGGTGACCAGCGCCCTGCGGGTCAATGCCCGGGACCGTCGGGCCGCCGGACTCGGTCAGCCCGAGGAGGTCCGTGCGAGGGTCGCCCCGCGCTCGGTGTCGGGGATGGCCAAGCCACTGGGCATGGGGGTCGCGGTGGGAGGTGGACTGATGGCCATGGCCGGCACCGAGTTCGCGCTCGCCGAGGGCTCGACCGCCCTGGTCAGCCGGGTCATGGGCCGCGTCGAGGATCCCGTGACCCCGCTGGTCGGGCACAGCATCGCTGCGTCCATGCTCCTGCCCACCGGCCTGTTCGCCCTCGACCGCCTGCGGCGCCGGCTGATGCACGCCGACGAGGTCAAGGAGGCGGCCTATCCGGAGCCGCCGACCAGCAGGTCGGTGACCGCGGGACCCGCGAGCCTGATCTCCTTCGACGACATCGGCAAGGAGGGCCGGCGGTTCGTCCTGATGGCCCTGTCCGCCCACGACATCGAGGCCGTGATGGGCCAGCCGGCGGCTGAACCGATCCGGGCGGTGGCCGGCTTCGACAGCGCTGCGACCCCGGAGGCGCGCGCTGACCTCGCGCTGGCCGAGCTCGACGCCCTGGGCGCCTACAAGAAGTCCCTGATCGTGGTGGCCGCCCCGACCGGGGTGGGCTACGTGAACTACTCCTTCGCCGAGGCGGTGGAGTACCTGACGCTCGGGGACTGCGCGATCGTGGTGCCCCAGTACGCGCTGGTGCCCAGCGCCCTGGCCCTGAACCAGACCAGTGCCGGGGTACGCATGCAGACCCTGATCCTGGCTGGGATCCGCGACCGGATCACTCAATTGCCCGCAGAGCGCCGACCCCGGGTGATGCAGTTCGGCGAGAGCCTGGGGGCCCAGGTGGCCCTCGACGTCGCCGCCCGCGGCACCGACACCTTCGACGAGCTCGGCATCGCCCAGGGGCTCTACCTGGGCACGCCGTTCCGCACCCAGCTCTGGGACCGCTGGCGCGCCGATCCGACGTCCGTCGATCCGGCGGGGATCCTCGGCTCGGTCACCCAGGCAGACCAGATCCCCCAGCTGGCCCCCTCGGTGCGCCACATCCAGGTCATCCACCACGACGACCCCATCAACAAGTTCGCCTACGACGCCGTGGTGCGCGCGCCCTGGTGGATGGGTCCCCCGGACGCGCGCCCCGAGGGCGTGCCCAAGGAGACGATCTTCCGACCGGTCAGCACCTTCGTGATCAACCTGGTCGACCTGAAGAACGGCATGAACAGCAAGCCCGGCGAATTCGTCCGCGTGGGCCACGACTACCGGATCGAGCTGTGCGACGCGATCCGCTTCACCTATGACCTGGCCGCCGACGACGAGCAGGTGGCCACGATCGAAGCGGCGCTGCGCGACCGGGAGCGGGAGTGGGCCACGCGGCGCATGGTGGCGTCGAACTTCGCCTCAGCGCGAAGCTCGGTGCTCAAGACCCTCAAGAAGTGGGGAGTGGACGCAGCCGACGCCGGCCTCGATGACGAATCGGCCGCGCACCTTGCGCGCGGGGACTTCGCGGCTCTGCGCGCCCGGTTGGGCTCCGGCAGCGCCGGGGCCTGACCCTCCGGCAATAATGTGGCCAAGATCACATCTGGTCCAAGCGCCCCTGCGCGTCCCGAAGCTCCGGAGGTCAGCCTCGCGCGGATGGGCCACCGGGTCGGCAATGTGGCGCTGCCACCGCCGCACTCGGGCCGCCGCTGCCTGGGCGGTGGGCACTGAGCGCCACCCCACCTTCGAAGGCCGGCACTGGTAGACCTACGCGAACGTAGGTTACGGTTGCGTAGGTAACAGCAGCGACGCAGGTGGTGACCATGAAGGACACAGCTCTTCCCACGATCATCCAGGGCGGCATGGGAGTGTCGGTCTCCAACTGGGAACTGGCCAGGGCGGTGAGCTCGGCCGGCGAGCTCGGCGTGGTCTCGGGCACCGCCCTGGACGTCGTCTGCGCGCGCCGTCTGCAGTCCGGTGACCCAGGCGGGCACATGCGCCGCGCCTTGGCACACTTCCCCGACGCGGCGATGGCACGACGGGTCATGAAGCAGTACTACGTGCACGGCGGCAAGGCTCCCGACGCCTCGTTCGCTGCCGTCCCGCGGTTCACCGTGACCCCGCCGCGCGCCGCGCAGGAACTGGCCGTGGTGGCCACGTTCTGCGAGGTCTGGCTGGCTCGCGAGGGTCATGCCAACCCGGTCGGCATCAACTTCCTGCGCAAGATCGAACTGCCCCTGCCCTTCGGCGTGCTCGGCGCGCTGCTCGCCGGGGTCGACTACGTGATCGTCGGGGCGGGCAACCCGGCCGATCTGCCCGCCATGATCCGCACACTGGCCGCCGGCGAGGACCTCGAGTTTCACGTCAAGGCCCAGGGACTGCGCTCGGACGACCCGCCGGTGATCGTGCGGTGCAGCCCGCGTCAGCTGCTCGGCGCCCGGGCCGGCGGCCTCGCGGTGCCACGGTTCCTGGCCATCGTGGCCTCGGTCGACCTGGCCGTCGGGCTGTTCGGCGACGAGCGCACCCGGCCCTTCGGCTTCGTGGTGGAGGGCCCCAGCGCCGGCGGGCACAACGCTCCCCCGCGCGGCCCGCGGCGCACCGACGAACTCGGCCAGCCCGTCTACGACGAGCGCGACACCCCGGACCTCGACGCACTGGCTGAGCTGGGCCTGCCGTTCTGGCTGGCCGGCTCGTTCGGCACCCCATCCGGACTGGCCTCGGCTCGTGAGTTCGGCGCGGTCGGCGTTCAGGTCGGCACCGCCTTCGCCTACTGCGCGGAGTCGGGCCTGGCCGACTCGCTGAAGGTCGAGGTCGTCGACCAGCTTCGGGCCGGCACCTTGGACGTCCGCAGCGACTGGCGCGCCTCGCCCACCGGCTTCCCGTTCCGCGTGATCCAGCTCCCAGGCACCGTGAGCGACCCGGAGGTGGCGGCGGCCCGCCGGGCCGTGTGTGACCTCGGCGCCCTGCGGGTGCCGTTCAAGAAGTCCAATGGCGACATCGACTACCGGTGCCCGGCCGAGCCGGCGGCGATGTATGCCCGCAAGGGTGGCCGGCCGGCCAACGCCGAGGGCCGTCGCTGCCTGTGCAACGCGCTGCTCGCCGCGGCTGACCTGCCCCAGGTGCGGCCCGGCGGCTACGTGGAGCCAGCGATCGTGACCTCCGGCGAGGACTTCAGCACCGTGGCCGCATTGGCCGGCAAGGACGGCGACGGCGCGTACACCGCCCACGACGTCCTGGAGCACCTGCGCGGCGGTTTGACCGCTTTGGTACCGGCGCATTCCGGGCTGCGTGCGGCTACCGGCGAGTAACTGTCGTTGGTCCCGGGCGGGGGGTCATTTCGGCCGCCCCTCGGTGGGGTCGCGCCCCCTAGCCTGAGGCCCAGTCGTCGTAGGAGGAACCATGGACATCGACCAGGGGCTGGACGCCGAAACGCTCGGCCTGATGATGGCGGGGCTCACCGAGTACCTCGAGGACGCGCTCCCGCTGGAGCGCCAGCTCGAACTCGACCACGAGGACATCTGCCCCGAGGACACGGTCCGGGCGATGTCCACCGACCTGGGCATCCAGCTCGTCTTCGTGCCGGAGGCCTACGGTGGGATGGGCGGTGGGGCGATGGACTCCTACCTGCTCTGTGAGGTGATGGCCCGCAAGGACATCGGCCTGGCCACCGCCATCTTCGCAACGTTCCTGGGCAGTGACCCGATCCTGGTCGGGGCCACCGAGGAGCAGAAGGAGCGCTGGCTCGGCGCGATCGCCGAGGAGGGCATGGTCTTCGCCTACGGTGCCACCGAGCCCGAGGCCGGCTCGGACCTGGGCGCGATGAAGACCAAGGCAGTGCCGATCGAGACCGACGGCGAGATCACCGGCTACCGGCTCAACGGCGCCAAGCAGTGGATCTCCAACGGCACGATCGCCGACGCGACCACGATCCTGGCCCTGGCACCGGGTGGCCCGACCTGGTTCGTCGTCGAGAAGGACACGCCGGGCTTCACGAGCGCGAAGCCCGAGGACAAGCACGGCATCCGACTGTCGAACACCGCGGCGCTGTACCTGGACAACGTCGAGGTTGGCCTGGACGCGCTCATCGGCGGGGTCGAGGGCAAGGGCCTCGTGCAGGCCCAGCAGGTGTTCGGCTACACCCGCGTGATGGTGGCCGCGTTCGGGCTCGGCGGCGGCTGGGAGGCAGTGGACCGGGCGATCGAGTACTCCAAGACCCGCATCTCCGGCGGCAGCCCGTTGGCGCAGAAGCAGGGCTACACGCACAAGTTGATCGTCCCGCACGTCGCCCGCCTCGAGGCGGCCCGCGCGTTCATCGAGGAGACCTCCCTGCGCATCGACGCCGGCGAGGGTCCCGACGGCGCCCTGAACACCGAGGGTGCGATCGCCAAGTACCTGGCCACCGAGTCGGGCAACCACGCCGCCGAGGACGCCATCCAGGCGCTGGGCGGCTATGGCTTCACCCGCGAGTACGTGGTGGAGAAGATCAAGCGCGACGTGCGGATCACCACCATCTACGAGGGCACCTCCGAGATCCTGGAGATGACCATCGCCCGCGACCGCTGGCAGGAGCACCTGAAGTCCCGCGGCCAGTACTACGTCGACGCAGCGGCGCAGGCCCGCGCCCTGCACTCCCGCGCCCCGCAGGTCGGTGCCGACGTCGCCGCACTCGGCCTGGAGGCCCTGGCCGGCGTGTTCAGCGCCTGCCAGACCGGGCGTCTGACGCGCAACCAGCACGTGCTGTTCCGCCTCGGCGAGCTGGTGGCGCATGCCGAGTCCGCCGCCGCGCTGTGCCGGCGGGCAGCCGCCAGCGCCGAGGGCACCCTCGACGAGAAGGCCAACCGCCGGTTCGACGCCGACGCGCTGGCCGTGATCGCCCGCGTCTTCGCCCGCGAGGCCGCCATGAAGGTCGGCGAGGAGGGACTGCGCTGGGTGGCGGGCTCCGCCGATCCGGCGCTGGGCCTGGACGTCAGCCTGGCAGCGACCCTGCCGCTGGCCGCAATCCGCAGTGCCCAGGGCGGGTTGGTCGCCGACATGACCGCCCTGTCCGACGTGCTGTACGCCTGAATGCCCCGACCGACCCGCGAGACCCGCGTGTTCGCCGCGTACCCCAGGAGAGACCGATGAGCCACAACGAGCCGATCGCCATCGTGGGGATCAGCGCGATCATGCCCGACGCCCCGAGTGCACCCGACTTCTGGGCCAACATCCGAGGCGGTCGCTACTCGATCGGTGACGTGCCGACCGACCGGTGGGACCCCGAGCTCTACTTCGACCCGGACCCGCTGTCGCCGCGCGACACGACCTACTCGAAGATCGGCGGCTTCGTCCGGGAGTTCCCCTGGGAGCCGATGAAGTGGAGGCTGCCGATCCCGCCGAGTGTGTCCGCGCAGTTCGACCCGGGCCAGATGTGGTCGGTCAGCGCCGGGCGCTCGGCGCTGCTCGATGCTGGCTGGCCGGACTGGAACGTCGACTCCGACCGGGTCGGGGTGATCCTGGGCAACGCCCTCGGCGGGGACAAGTACGTGCGCACGACGCTTCGGATCAACTACCCGGAGTTCGACGCGGAGCTGGCCAGGACCCCGTCCTTCGCCGCCCTGCCCGCCGAGGTTCAGGCCGCGATCCGCGCCGAGGTCCGCGCCGGCTACCTCGACGACAAGCCGATCATCAACGAGGACACCATGCCCGGCGAGCTGGCCAACATCATGGCCGGCCGGGTCGCTGCGCTGTTCAACCTGCGCGGCCCCAACTTCACCACCGACGCCGCGTGTGCCTCGGCCCTGGCCGGGATCAGCGCGGCGATCGGCGGCCTGCAGTCCCACCACTACGACGCGGCCATCGCCGGCGGCGTGGACCGCAACATGAGCCCGGGCGCGTTCGTGCGCTTCTGCAAGATCGGTGCCCTCTCGGCCACGGGGACCCGGCCGTTCGACGCCGGCGCGGACGGCTTCGTGATGGGCGAGGGTGCAGCGATGTTCGTGCTCAAGCGCCTCTCGGACGCGGAGGCCGCCGGGGACCGCGTGTACGCGGTGATCCTGGGCATCGGTGGCGCGTCGGACGGCAAGGGCAAGGGCATCACCGCACCGAACCCGGTCGGCCAGCGCCTGGCCGTCCGGCGTGCGTGGGAGAACGCCGGCCTCGACCCGGCCACGATGGGCATGCTCGAGGCGCACGGCACCTCGACCCGGGTCGGCGACGCCGCCGAACTCGAAGCGCTGGGCGACATCTTCGCCGGGCGGGGCCTGGCCGCGGGCACGATCGCGCTCGGTTCGGTCAAGTCCAACATCGGGCACCTCAAGGCGGCGGCCGGTGCCGCCGGGCTGTTCAAGGCAACCATGAGCCTGCACGACAGGGTGCTGCCCCCCAGCCTGCACTTCAACGATCCCAACCCCAAGGTCGACTGGGACACCAGCCCGTTCAAGGTCAACACCGAGCTTCGCGAGTGGGAGGCCACCGATGTGCCGCGCCGGGCCGGGGTCAGCGCGTTCGGGTTCGGTGGGACCAACTTCCACCTCGCCCTCGAGGAGCACGTGCCCGGTCGCTACCGCGCCCCGGACGCCTCGCGCAGCTTCGCCGGCGCGGACATCCCGGGCGCGCAGGCCGCCGTCGCGTCGCCCGCTGCCCCCGCGTCATCGTCGGCACCGGCCGCCCCGGTCGCGCGCAAGGCACCGCTGCGTGGCGCCACCGTGCTCGGCGGCCGCGACGACGCCGACGTCGTCGCCCAACTGAGCACCCTGGTCGCGCAGGCACAGGCCGGTCAGGTGCCTCCGATGGTCGCCCCCGACCCCGCGCTCGCCGGCGCGGGCGTGCGCGTGGCCATCGACTACGCCGACGCACCCGACCTGGCCAAGAAGGCCGGCAAGGCGATCCAGGCGTTCGGAGCCAACAACCCCGCGATGTGGAAGCTCCTGCGCTCCCAGGGCGTGTTCGTCGGCCGTGGGCCGGCGCCGAAGGTGGCCTTCCTGTTCACCGGGCAGGGCTCCCAGTACGTGAACATGCTCTCGACCCTGCGCGACGACGAGCCGATCGTGCGCGCGGTGTACGACGAGGCCGACCGGATCATGACCCCGCTGCTGGGCAAGCCACTCTCGGACTACGTGTTCGCAGCCTCGCCCGACCCCGAGACCGTGTCCCGGCTCAACGCGCAGCTGCTGCAGACCGAGATCACCCAGCCCGCGGTGCTGACCACCGACGCGGCCATGGCCCAGCTGCTGGGTGCCTACGGGATCGCCCCGGACATGGTGATGGGGCACAGCCTCGGCGAGTACGGAGCCCTGGTGGCTTCCGGTGCGCTGAGCTTCGACGCTGCCCTGGAGGCCGTCAGCGCTCGCGGGCGCGAGATGACCCACGTCTCCCAAGAGGACAACGGTGCGATGGCTGCGGTGTTCGGGCCGCTGGCCGACGTCGAGCGGATCGTGTCCGAGGTCGAGGGCTACGTCGTCGTGGCCAACATCAACTCCAACACCCAGGCCGTGATCGGCGGCGGCACTGCCGCGGTCGAGGCCGCCGTCGCCGCCTTCCAGGCCGCGGGCATGACCGCGATGCGGATCCCGGTCAGCCATGCGTTCCACACCCAGATCGTGGCCGGCGCCAGTGAGCCGCTGAAGGTGGCGATGCGCCGACTGGAGGTCCGCGGACCGCAGTTGCCGATCGTGGCGAACGTGACCGGTGACTTCTACCCGGCCGACGCCGACGTCGAGACCATGCTCGAGATCCTCGGCCGCCAGATCGCCGAGCCGGTGCAGTTCGTCAAGGGCCTGCACACGCTCTACGCGGCCGGCGCCCGGGTGTTCGTCGAGGTCGGCCCGAAGAAGGCGCTGCACGGCTTCGTCGAGGAGGTGCTCGGCGGCGTGCACGAAGACGTCACCGCGCTGTTCACCAACCACCCGAAGCTCGGCGACGTCGTGTCGTTCAACCAGGCGCTGTGCGGGCTGTACGCCGCCGGCCTGGGGCTCGAGACCCCGCCAGCGTCTGCGCCGGTCGCAGCACCGAGCGCGGCCGCGCCCGCCACCCCGCCGGCCACCATGCCGGCCGACAAGACCGCCCCGGCTCCCGCCGCGCCGAGCGCCACCACGCCCGCAGCCGCCGCACCCGCCCCGCCCACGAGCACCACCACGACCCCGAGGACCCCCATGACCACCGCGCGCTACGAGGAACTGGGCCGGCTGTTCGCCGGCGTGCTGGAGCAGGGCCTGCGGGTCTACTCCGGTGAGCCCGCGGGGGCCACCGGCGCTCCCGGCACTGGGGTCTCCAGCGCACCGGTCACCGTCACCGGCGCAGCCCTGGGCCTGCCCGGGGTCGACCGGCTGTTCGACGACGAGAACGTCGGGCGGATCCTGTCCGGGCAGCAGTTCATCGACGTCATCCCGACCCGCTTCCGCGAGGCGATGGTGGACAAGCGGATCACCCGCCTGGTCAAGAAGGCCGGCCAGGATCCGGTCTTCGAGCTGATCGCCGACGAGTCCGGTGTCATCAAGCTGGCCGGACGTGGGGCGCCCCTGGATGTCGTCGAGGAGTTCGGCGTCGAGGCAGCCCGCGACCTCGCCCTGGACCGCACCACCAGGCTGGCGATCGGCGCCGGTCTGGACGCACTGCGCGACGCCGGAATCCCGCTGGTCATGCGCTACCGCTCCACCACTCTGGGCACGATGCTGCCCGACCGCTGGGGCCTGCCCGAGTCGATGCGCGACGAGACCGGTGTCATCTTCGCCTCGGCGTTCCCCGGCTACGGCGAGTTCGCCGACGACATCCAGCGCTACATGCGCGACCGCGGCCGCCGCGAGCAACTGCTCGCCCTCGAGGGTGTCCGCGCCCGGATGACCGGCGCTGAGCCGGCCGCCGCCGAGGTGGACCGGCAGATCGGCGAGCTGCGCCACCTGCTGGAGACCGAGCGCTTCGACTACGACCGGCGGTTCATCTTCCGCTGCCTGGCCATGGGCCACTCGCAGTTCGCCGAGCTGATCGGAGCCCGCGGGCCCAACACCCAGGTCAACGCAGCCTGCGCGAGCACCACCCAGGCCGTGTCGCTGGCTGAGGACTGGATCCGCACCGGGCGTGCCCGACGGGTGATCATCGTGTCGGCAGACGACGTGACCAGCGACACGCTGCTGCCCTGGGTCGGGTCGGGCTTCCTGGCCAGCGGTGCCGCGGCGACCGAGGACGTCGTGGCCGACGTGGCCACCCCGTTCGACCGTCGTCGGCACGGGATGGTCGTGGGCATGGGCGCCGCCGCCCTCGTGGTGGAGGCACCCGACGCCGCCCGCGAGCGCGGCATCCAGCCGATCGCGGAGGTCCTGGCCACCGCCACCGCCAACAGCGCCTTCCACGGCACCCGCCTGGACGTCGACCACGTCGGGCAGATCATGGAGGGCCTGGTCCGCACCGCCGAGGCGCGTGGGATCAACCGCACCGCGATCGCCCCGCAGACCGTCTTCGTCTCGCACGAGACCTACACCCCAGCCCGCGGTGGGTCCGCGGCGGCCGAGGTCAACGCGCTGCGCCGGGTGTTCGGCGCGGCTGCCGACTCGATCGTGATCACCAACACCAAGGGCTTCACCGGGCACGCCATGGGCGCGGGCATCGAGGACGTGGTCGCGGTCAAGGCCCTGGAGACCGGGATCGTGCCGCCGGTGCCCAACTACAAGGAGCCCGACCCCGATCTGGGCACGCTGAACCTCTCGCTCGGCGGTGCCTACCCGGTGCACTACGCCCTGCGGCTGGCGGCCGGCTTCGGTTCACAGATCGCGATGTCGCTGATGCGCTGGACGCCGATGCCCGACGGCGCGCGTCGTTCGCCGACCGAGCTGGGATTCTCCTACCGGATCATCGACCAGGGCGCGTGGGACCGCTGGCTGGCCCAGGCCGCCGGTCGGTCCGGCGCCCAGCTCGAGGTGGATCGCCGTCGGCTGCGCGTCGTCGACGCCGGCGCCCCGGCCAAGGTGCCGGGCGCACCCGTGGCGGCTCCCGTTGCAGCGCCTGCTCCGGTGGTGGCTCCGGTCGCGCCGGTGGCGGCTCCTGCGCCCACCGCTGCCCCGGTCGCCGCCGCTCCGGTCGCACCGGTCGCCCCGGTTCCGCCCGCCCCGACCGCCCCAACCGCTCCGGTTCCGGCCGCCCCGGCGCCGCCCGCGGAGCCGGCGGTCGATCCGGTCGTGGCCGACGTGGTCGCAATCGTGTCGGAGATGACCGGCTACCCGGCCGAGCTGCTGGACGTGGATCTCGACCTCGAGGCCGACCTGGGCGTGGATACCGTCAAGCAGGCCGAGGTGTTCGCCGCTGTCCGCGATCGGTTCGGCGTGGAGCGCGACGAGAATGTGGCCCTGCGCGACTTCCCGACCCTGACCCACGTCGTCGGCTGGGTCCGCGACAAGACCGGCATCCAGCCGGGCGTCCCGGCCGCTGCCGCACCCGCCGCGGTCCCGGCGCCCACCGCCGCACCGGTCCCTGCCGCGCCGGTCGCCCCCGATGTGCCCACAGCTCCGGCGGCCGATGAGGTCACCGACGCGGTCGTGGCCATCGTCGCAGAGATGACCGGCTACCCGGCTGAGCTGCTCGACGTGGATCTGGACCTCGAGGCCGACCTGGGCGTGGATACCGTCAAGCAGGCTGAGGTGTTCGCCGCTGTCCGCGATCGGTTCGGCGTGGAGCGCGACGAGAATGTGGCCCTGCGCGACTTCCCCACCTTGACCCACGTCATCGGCTGGGTCCGCGACAAGACCGGCATCCAACCGACGATCGCCGCCGCACCCCAGATGGCGGCCGGCGACCCCATCCTCGAGCGCATCGAGGCGCAGGCGGCACCCGTCGCCGCCGCAGCCGCCGCGGCCGTCGCTCCCACCGCTGCCGCCCCGGCCGCTGATGAGGTGACCGACGCGGTCGTGGGGATCGTGGCTGAGATGACCGGCTACCCCGCCGAGCTGCTCGACCTCGACCTGGACCTCGAGGCCGACCTCGGCGTCGACACCGTCAAGCAGGCCGAGGTGTTCGCCGCCGTCCGGGCACGGTTCAACGTCGAACGCGACGACAACCTCGCCCTGCGCGACTTCCCCACCCTCACCCACGTCATCGGCTGGGTCCGCGACAAGACCGGCATCCAACCCGCCGCCGCGCCCGCGCCCGCCGCGCCCGCCGTTGCTGTGCACGGAACCGACCAACAAATCGACGATTCCGTTCACACCAACGTCGCCGCACCTGCCGCCGACGAGGTGACCGACGCGGTCGTGGGGATCGTGGCTGAGATGACCGGCTACCCCGCCGAGCTGCTCGACCTCGACCTGGACCTCGAGGCCGACCTCGGCGTCGACACCGTCAAGCAGGCCGAGGTGTTCGCCGCCGTCCGGGCACGGTTCAACGTCGAACGCGACGACAACCTCGCCCTGCGCGACTTCCCCACCCTCACCCACGTCATCGGCTGGGTCCGCGACAAGACCGGCATCCAACCCGCCGCCGCGCCCGCGCCCGCCGCGCCCGCCGTTGCTGTGCACGGAACCGACCAACAATTCGACGATTCCGTTCACACCAACGTCGCCGCACCTGCCGCCGACGAGGTGACCGACGCGGTCGTGGGGATCGTGGCTGAGATGACCGGCTACCCCGCCGAGCTGCTCGACCTCGACCTGGACCTCGAGGCCGACCTCGGCGTCGACACCGTCAAGCAGGCCGAGGTGTTCGCCGCCGTCCGGGCACGGTTCAACGTCGAACGCGACGACAACCTCGCCCTGCGCGACTTCCCCACCCTCACCCACGTCATCGGCTGGGTCCGCGACAAGACCGGCATCCAACCCGCCGCCGCGGGAGCGGCCAGCGACGGTGCGCCCGCCTCGGGCGAGGCATCGCAGGGGGCTGCGGGCGCCCCAGCCGCTGCACCGAATACCCCGAAGTTCGTCGGGGACTTCGCCGCCGTCGACGCGCTGCCCCGCCGCGTCCCGACGCCGGCGCTGCGCCCGGCCCTCGCGGCCTGCGCATCCACGGGTGTCGAAGTCGGCGCGGGTGCGCGCATCCTGGTCGTCCTCGACGAGGGCGGTGTGGGTGCCGCACTGGCCAAGAAGCTCACCAAGCGCGGTGCCGAGGTGCTGGCCGTCGAGGCCGCCACCGGCACCGACGACCTGCTCGCGCAGGTCGAGCAGTTCGGCGCCGAGGCTCCCCTCACCGGGGTCTACTGGCTGGCTTCCCTGGATGACGAGGGCCCGCTGGCCGAGCTGGACCTCGACTCCTGGCGGGAGGCACTGCGGCGCCGAGTCGTCGCCCTGCACGCCCTCTACCACCAGGTGATCAGCGCCGAGCCGTTCCTGGTTGTCGGCAGCCGCCTGGGCGGGTTCCACGGCCACGACGCGGCCGGGGCGACCTCGCCGCTGGGTGCCGCGGTCGTCGGCTTCGCGAAGTCCTACAAGAAGGAGCGTGCCGAGGTCCTGGTCAAGGCCGTGGACTTCCCCGCCAGCCGTAAGACCAGCGCCCTGGCCGACACCCTGATCGACGAGACGCTGGCCGATCCGGGCTGCGTCGAGATCGGGCATGTCGACGGCCAGCGCTGGGGCGTGGGGCTGGCGACCCGGCCGTTCCCCGCGGTCGACGCCCCCGAACCCGGGGCGATGGAGCTGGGCAGCGAGTCGGTGTTCCTGATCACCGGAGCCGCGGGCAGCATCGTGTCGGCGATCACCGCCGACCTGGCCACCGCCTCGGGCGGCACCTTCCACCTGCTCGACCTGGCCGGCACCCCCGACCCGGCCGACCCGGACCTGCAGGCCTACCTCCGCGACCCGGACAGCCTCAAGGGCCGAATCGCCGAGCAGATCACCGCCCGCGGCGACAAGGCGACCCCGGTGCTCATCGAGCGCGAGTTGGCACGCTTCGAGCGGCTGGCCTCCGCACTGTCGGCGATCGATGCGGTCACCGCTGCCGGCGGGACGGCGCACTACCACAGCGTCGACCTGCGCGATGGCGAGGCAGTGACGGCCATCGTGGACCAGATCCGCGACGCACATGGGCGCATCGACGTGCTGCTGCACGCCGCGGGCCTGGAGATCAGCAAGGGCCTGGCCAAGAAGGAGCGCGCGGAGTTCGAACTGGTCTTCGGCGTCAAGGCCGACGGCTGGTTCAACCTGCTCAGGGCCGCCGGCGACCTGCCGATCGGCGCGACCGTCGCGTTCAGCTCGGTCGCCGGCCGGTTCGGCAACGCCGGACAGACCGACTACTCGGCGGCCAACAACCTGCTGTGCGCGATCGCCAGCGGGATGCGCCGGACCCGCCCGGACACCCGGGGCATCGCCCTGGACTGGACCGCCTGGGGCGGGATCGGGATGGCCACGCGTGGCTCGATCCCGAAGATCATGGCCGCGGCCGGCGTGCAGATGCTGCCCCCGGAGGCGGGGATCGCCTGGATCCGCCGCGAGCTGACCAGCGGTCCGAACCGGGGCGAGGTCGTGGTCGCGGGCACGCTGGGCATGATGGCGACCGAGTTCGCCGAGGCCGGCGGGATCGATCCCGGCGCGTTCGCCGACGCGTGCGCGACGGCCGGCCCGATGGTCGGCGAGGTCGTGGCGTGCTCCGTGCACGACGGCCTGGTGGTGCGCACCACGCTCGACCCCAAGGAGCAGCCCTTCCTCGACGACCACCGCGGCGACCGGGTCACGGCTCTGCTGCCCGGCGTCATGGGCATCGAGGGCATGGTCGAGACGGCCCGGCTGCTGGCGCCGGACTGGGCGCTGGCCGCGGTGGAGGACGTGGACTTCCACGCTCCCCTGAAGTTCTACCGCGACGAGCCACGGACCATCGAGATCGTGGCCCTGCTGCACCCGGACGGCCCTGATCTCGTGGCCGAGTGCCGCATCGAGGCCGAGCGCCAACTGCCCGGCTCCGATGCCCCGACGCGCACGACCCACTTCACGGGGCGGGTCCGGATGACCCAGTCCGCTCCGGAGGGCCAACACGAGGACCCGCCCGCCCGGCAAGGCGCCGAGGTGAGTGCCGACGATGTCTACCGGATGTACTTCCACGGACCGGCCTACCAGGTGGTGGGCTCGGCCTGGCGGGACGGCGACCGGTCAGCCGCGCAGTTCGCCGACGACCTGCCGGCCAACCACGCCGGTGAGGGAGACACCCAGGCCGCCCCCCGGCTGATCGAGCTGTGCTTCCAGGCCGCCGGGCTCTGGGAGGCCGGGCGCGAGGGCCGCCTGGCCCTGCCGACGCACGTCACCCGGGTCACCGTGCTCGGCGCGGCGGGCGAGGCCGCCGACGGCCCGCTGGTCGCGGCTGCGCAGGCAGGTGAGGACGGCTTCGACTGCGTGGTGACCAGCCCGGACGGCACGGTCGCGGTGCGACTGGAGGGTTACCGCACAGTCGCGCTCCCCCAGCCCCTGGCCGACGACGTCCAGGCGCCGATCGCCGCAGTGATGGCAGGCTGACCCAGATGGCAGGCACGAGACGCAGTACCCCGGGTAAGGGCCCGAAGCCGGCGGGAGCCGCCGCAGCAACTGAGGCAACGGGGGTCGAGGCAACGACCCAGGCCCCCGCGGCAGCGGAGCCCGCGACAGCCGCGGAGCCCCCGACAGCCGCGCAAGCTCCAACAGCTGCGCAAGCTCCGGCGGCCGCCAGCACCGACCCGGACGGGGCAACCCGGCCGACCCAGCCGACCGAGCTGACCGTCGAGCTGCCGGTCCTCGTCGACGCCGAGGGACACGCGTGGGCCTTGCCCGCGGTGATCGCGCTGCCCGTGGCGGCCTCGACGGAGTCAGCCAGCCTGATCGAAGCGGCCGCGCTGTCCGAGGACGTGGCCGCAGCGACGGCGCAGGCGGCTACCAGCGCCGTCGCGGGTCGGGAACCAGGTCGTCACGACGTCGCCCTGGCGCTCACCGACAGCGGCCCGCCCATCCCCGCGGATCCCGCAGCCGACTCGGCCACCCTGGACGGTTGGGCGCTGGCAGAGGAGTTGCTCGGGATCGACCTGGCCGACGCTGCAGCGGCCGACGACTTGCGCCAGGGAGCTTCACTGACGCCCATCGGCCATGCCGTCGAGGCCCGGTTGCGCGCCGAGGGTGCCGAGCCCGACGCGCAGTTGCTGCACCTGCGCACCCCCACCGGCCCGGGCCTGCGGGTGGTGGCCCAGGCTGCGCAGGGCACGGTCGTGGGCTCGGGCTCCGTCCTGCGCCTGCTGGCCCACGGCCGCGACCGCGCCACCGCCCTGACCCGGCTCCAGCACGCGCTGACCCAGAGCGCGGTCGTGGTGGCCGGTGCGGTCACCAACCGCAGCGCTCTGATCGCCGCCGTCACCGACCAGCGGACCGGCATCTCGGGCCGGCACGCCCCCCCGGCGCCGGACCCGTTGGCCGTGCTGATCTCGGCAGTACGTGCCAGTGACTCCCAGCGTGACATCCAGCGGGCTGCCTTCCACGCGCGTGCCAGCCGTGGCCGCCCGGAGCCAGTCACCGCCACCGGCGTGCCGACCACCCTGACCTACCTCGGCCAGCAGTACGCCCTGCAGGTGTTCCAGACCGGGCCGCGCACCTACCGGATCGACGCTGGCGACGCCGTGGCCGAACTGGCCATCGATCGCCGTGGCGAGCACGACTGGCTGGTCACCTCCGCCGGCCGCACGCGCGATGTCGTGATCTCCTCGCACGGCACCGGCTGCCTGCTCGAGATCGACGGGGTGGCCCATCGCGTGGACCGCGACGAGGGGCTGGCCGTGCGCGCCCAGTGGCCGGCGCTCATCGTCTCGGTGGCGGTCGAGCCCGGTCAGGAGGTGGCGGTCGGCGACCCGATGGTGGTCGTCGAGGCCATGAAGATGGAGTCCACGCTGCGGGCCCCCTTCGCCGGTACCGTGACCTCGGTCGAGGTGCTGCCCAACGCCCAGGTCGATGCGGGCGCTCCCCTGGTGTCGATCCGCCCGGAGTCCCCGGGCGAGGCGGCGGTCGTCCACGGACCAGCCGACGGCGCACGCGTGAGCTTCGCCGGGATGGCCCTGGCCGACACCTCCGGCCGACCCCCGTTCGACCGCGTCTACGATGCCCTCAACGGCTACCTGCTGGGCTACGAGCTCGATCCTGCCTCCGTGTCGGCGCTGCTGGCCGAGCAGCGCTCGTTCGCCAACCGCGCCAGCGCCGGGGACACGAAGCTGCTCGCAGCCGAGGACGCGTTCCTGGACCTGTTCACCGACCTGGGCCTGCTCTGGGCCTCCGAGCGTGAGGATGCCGCCCAGGCTGACCTGGGCATCACCACCTCGCGCGAGTACCTGCTGGGCTACCTGCAGTGGCTCGACCCGGATCGGGTGGCGCTGCCCGCCCAGATCCGCCGTCGGCTGAGCCGGGTGCTGGCCCGCTACGGCGTGACCGACCTGCACCGCAGCCCCGAGCTCGAGCAGGCAGTCGTGCTGCTGTTCGGCTCGCAGGCCCGCCGGCTGCAGCTCGCCCGGGTCGTAAGCAGCATCCTCGAGCGCCGGCTGCGCTACCGCGAGCGCATCCTGCCCTTCGTCGACGACTCCGCGCGGACCCGCTACGACCGGCTGACCGCCGCCACCCAGGGCAGTCTCGAGACGATCGCCGACCTGTCCCGCGACGCCCGGTTCCAGTTCATCGACGAACCGGTCGTCGAGGCCGGGCGTGCGGTCATGCAGGCTCGGATGGACGCCCACCTCGATGCGCTGGTCGAGGACCCGAACCGCCCGGAGCGGGCCGACCGGATCAAGGCGCTGGTCGACGCCCCGCAGCCGATGCGCGGGTCGATCCTGCGCCGGCGGCTGGCGACCGGTGACCGCGACCTGCAGTCGGCCCTGCTGGAGATCCGGGCGCGCCGCTGGTACCGGATCCGCGAACTGCGCGAGGTCGGCGTGGTCGAGGTCGACGGAGTCCTGTTCTGCCACGCCGACTACGACCACGAGGGCCGTGCGATCCATGTGGTGCTCGCGTTCACCCCCTTCGGGGAGCTCGCCCGGGTGGGCAGCGCGGTCGCGACCTACCTGGCCGGGGTCGACCCGACCCGCCAGCCCGTCGTGGACCTGATGTGCTGGCGCGACGAGGCACAGCCCAACGGTGATGGCCTGTCCGAGTCCGTGCTGGAGCAACTGAACACCTGGGATCTCCGTCGGCGGCTCTGGCGCATGGACGTGACCGTGTCCAGCCTGGCCACCGACGTCGAACCCGAGCTGCGCACCCAGTACTTCACCTACCGCCCGGATGCGCAGGGCGCGCTGGCCGAGGACGGGTTCTACCGCAACCTGCACCCGATGCTGGCCAAGCGCCTGGAACTGTGGCGCCTCGAGCACTTCGAGCTGACCCGGCTGCCCTCGATGGAGGACGTGTACCTGTTCCACGGTGTGGCACGCGACAACCCCAAGGACCACCGGCTGTTCGCGTTGGCCGAGGTCCGCGACATGACCGTGGTGCCCGCCGGGCGCGGCGGGGGGCCGAACTTCCCGACGCTGGAGCGGATGGGACTGCAGGCGATCATCGCGATGCGCCGGGCCCGGGCCACCTTCCCGGAGCGGGGTCGACCGCAGGCCAACCGGATCACGCTGTTCGTCCGACCCCCCTGGACGGTCCCGCCGGAGCACTGGGCCGACCTGGCCGAGTTGATGATCCCGCTGGCTGGTGGCGCGGGCCTCGAGTTGGTCGTGCTGCGCACCAACATGCCCGAACCGGACGGCTCGCTGCGTCCCTCGGTGCTCAACGTGGATGGCATCACCACCCGGGCGGTCACGATCAGCGAGGAGCCGGCCCGCGACGACCCGGTCCGCCCGTTGACGCGCTACCGGCAGAAGGTGCTCACCGCGCAGCGCTTCGGGGTGCCCTACCCGTTCGAGATCCTGCGCATGTTCGCCCCGCAGCCGGGCACGGTCGGCAAGTTCCTGCCCGCGCACTTCGTGGAGCACGACCTCGACGAGTCCGGTGAGCACCTGGTGCCCGTCTCACGCGAGCCCGGGATGAACACCGCGAACATCGTCGTGGGCCTGCTGACGACCTACACCCCGACCTACCCGGAGGGGATGACCCGCGTCGCGATGCTCTCGGACCCGACCCGCGGCCTGGGCAATCTCGCCGAGCCGGAGTGCCGGATCGTCAACGCAGCCCTGGAGCTCGCGGCGCGCATGAAGGTCCCCGTGGAGTGGTTCGCGGTCTCCTCAGGCGCGCTGATCTCGATGCAGTCCGGCACCGAGAACATGGACTGGATCGCACTCACCCTGCGCCGGATCATCGAGTTCACCCAGGGCGGCGGTGAGATCAACATCGTCGTGACCGGGATCAACGTCGGCGGCCAGCCCTACTGGAACGCCGAGGCCACGATGCTGCTGCACACCAAGGGCATCCTGATCATGACCCCGGCCAGCGCGATGGTGCTCACCGGCAAGCAGGCGCTGGACTTCTCCGGCGGCGTGTCGGCCGACGACAACTTCGGCATCGGTGGGTTCGAGCGGGTGATGGGCCCCAATGGGCAGGCCCAGTACTGGGCGCCGTCGCTGGTGGAGGCCTGCGAGGTGCTCCTGCGCCACTACGAGCACACCTATGTGGTGCCCGGCGAGCGGTTCCCGCGGCGGGTGGCGACCTCGGACCCGACCAGCCGCGACGTTCGGGGATTCCCGCACGCCAAGGTCCCGGACTGCGACTTCACGGTCGTGGGCGACGTGTTCTCCGCGGAGAAGAACCCGGAGCGCAAGAAGCCCTTCGACGTGCGGTCGGTGATGCGCGCGGTCAGCGACCAGGACAACGATCCGCTGGAGCGCTGGGAGCGTTGGCGCGGCGGCGAGAACTCGGTGGTCTGGGACACCCGGGTCGGCGGCATCAGCGTCTGCATGCTGGGCCTGGAGTCCCGACCGATCCCGCGGCGTGGGTTCGTGCCGGCTGACGGCCCGCCGTCCTGGACCTCGGGGACGCTGTTCCCGCAGGCCTCGCGCAAGACGGCCCGCGCGGTGAATGCGGCCAGCGACAACCGCCCGCTGGTGGTCCTGGCCAACCTGTCGGGCTTCGACGGCTCCCCGGAGTCCATGCGGCACTGGCAGCTCGAGTACGGCGCCGAGATCGGCCGCGCGGTCACCAACTTCAAGGGTCCGATCGTGTTCGTGGTGATCTCGCGCTACCACGGCGGTGCGTTCGTGGTGTTCTCCAAGGCGCTGAACCCGCAGATGGAGGTCGTGGCCGTCGAGGGGTCCTATGCCTCAGTGATCGGCGGCGCGCCCGCAGCAGCCACGGTGTTCGCCCGGGAGGTGCGCGGCCGGGTGGAGGCCGATCCGCGGGTGCAGGCTGCCCGCAAGCTGCTGGCCGGCACCACCGGGGCCGAGGCCACGGAGCGGCGTGCCCGGCTGGCGGAGATCGTCGACCAGGTGCGCTCGGAGAAGGTCGGTGAGGCAGCCTCGGAGTTCGATGCCGTGCACACCATCGATCGCGCGTTGGCGATGGGCTCGGTCGACCGGATCATCTCCGCCGAGGAGCTGCGCCCCTACGTGATCGACGCCCTGGAGCGCGGGATGGCCAAGGAGGGTTCCGCCGAGTAGTCGGGTCGGACCAGCAGCCCGGGGGCTCGGGCAGCGGTCCGACGGGGACCACGACACCGCCTCCGAGGTGGTCTCGACGTCGGGGTCGGGAGCGCTGGCTCTGGGTGGGTGAGGTATCGCATCACCCACGCCGCCCGGGCCGACATCGTTTCGATCCTCGCCCGAGAATCACTGAGCCACGCCGTTGCAACGCGTCTGGTGGGTTCCGAGTCGGTTACATGAGGCGATCGGGGTCGGCTGCTGCCGCACCGATCAGGGCCCAGGCGTCTGCAAGGCAGCCCTCCATGTTGCAGAGCACGACAAGCGTCAAAGCACGGTCGGGCAGGTGCCGGCAGAGCACCTCGACGCCGGGGTCACCGCCGCCGTGGCCGAACGACCCGGGCCGTAGGAAACACCCGTAGCCCGCCCACTGATCTGCTTCCACGTAGGCGTGTCGGCCGAGCATGGCAGCGGTCAGGTCGGCGCCCAGCAGCGCGCCGGAGGAGATGGAGCACAACAGTCGGTGCAGGTCACGTGCCGTGGACAGCGCACCCCCGTCACCGCCGCCGACCACCGGGACGCTGTAGATGTTGCTGCGCTCCGGCCTGCCGGGTCCAGCCTGAAGGTAGCCAGTGGCCACGTCGGGGTGCGGCTCGTCGAGTCGCAGGTAGCCGCTGTCGGCCATCCCAGCCGGGCCGAGCACCCGGTGGGTGACAGCATCAACGAAAGGGGCCTCGGCAACCTCCTCCAGCACCGCCCCCAGCAGCACGAAGCCGGCGTTGGAGTAGTGGAACTCCACCCCCGGGACGCTGACCTGAACAGCCTCGTCGTAGAGGGGCAGGAAGTCGTCGGGGCGTTCCATCCGGTAGGACGGCCGATCCCACCACAGCGCCGAATAGTCCTCCCCGGTGAACCCCGGCAGGCTCTCGTCCTCCTCGAAGTAGTCGCCGATGCCAGAGGTGTGGCAGAGCAGTTGATGCAGCGTCACGCGGTCGTCCATCGACCGGGGGCGACGCGCCGCCGGCAGCAGGTCCACGACGCGGTCCCCAACGCCCAGCAGACCCTCTCGCACGGCGGACAGCACCGCCGCGGCAGTGAACATCTTCGACAGGGAGGCCAGGGCGAATCGGGTCCCCGCGTGGATCGGCGTCCCGGAGGAGCGGTCGGCCAACCCGTGCGACACCTCCAGCAGCGGTCCGTCCTGCCCCATCACAAGCACGGTCCCGCAGAAGCGGCCGCTACTTGCCCGCTCCGCGAGGGCAAGACGCACAGCCTCCCAGTCTCCGGGACTCACGGGGGGCATGGAATCCGTCGCCATGCCCAACCCTACGACGTGCGCAGCCTGCCTGGTAGGGGGCCAGGCCCTGGTCACGAAAGGCAACCAGCCGACGGGCAACAGCAGCGGTCACCCTTGAGGAACACCACCGGGCGCCACGGTCAACCATGCGTTGCACTTCTGGCTGGACCATCGGCGCGTGCAGTGTCCCGCGTCCAAAGCCGGTTGACGGCCCGGAGGTGGGGCAGGATTTCGTCGACGGTCCTGGTCCAGGTGAATGGGTGGCAGCGGTCGTCCAGCCGTCGATCAAGGGGGAGCAGCTCCGCTCCACTGCCAAGGGGATCGGAGTTCAGCGCGGCGGGTCGTTGCGCCCCGACTCGCTGAGCTTGGCCAGGCCGGTGCGCAGGTGCGCGGCCCCCTTGCTGATGTGCGCGTCGTACTTGGCCCCGGTGCGATCGTTGGCGGCCTTGCCCGCCTTGTCGATGCCCCGGTTGATGGCGTCCTGATTCTTGCTCGCCGTGGCGCCCAACGTGCTCACTGCCGCCGAGAGCTTGCTGCTCCAACCCATGTCGACCACTCCTGTCAATCGATCTCGGAGGTCTCTCCCGACCCCATGGGGTCGATACGCCGGACGGGCATCGGCCCGTCGTACTGACGACGCACTGCGCGGGGATACTCCCCTCCGAAAACAAGTGAAGCAGAATTCACGCATTGGTGCACATCGACCTGTCTGGCCGGTCAGTCGGCCACCGGATTGTCGACCCAGGAGTGGATCGGTTCGGCGTGGCGCAGGTCTGCGGATCCGGAGAGGACGTCGGGCGGCGAGTCCAGCCCAGCGGCGGCCACCACTGTCAGCAGGAACGTCCCGTCGCGTCGCCAGAACCCCGGGTAACGCCGGCCGGCCCCCGCGTCGACTACCAGCGGGTGCCAGGTGCCGACCCCGCTCCACGATTCGCCGCCGGCAGCCGAGCCGAGTGCCACCTCGACCGTGCGGGTATCGGCGCGCAGCCCGGTGCGCAGCACCTTCAGCGCGCTCTCCTTGGCCGACCAGATCAGGTTCGCCGCCGCATCCCAGCCATCCGGCCCGGGCCACGCCGCCACGACCGCCTGCTCGGCCGGGGTCAGGAAGTCGCGAACGAAGCCGGCACTGCGCGGCTCGACGATCTCCAGGTCGCAGCCGACCGCCCCGAGGTCCGGACCGACCAGGCAGACCGCCCACCCGGCCCGGTCGGTCAGCGAGATGTCCAGGCCCAGGGCCGCGCCGTCGACCTGCACGTAGGGGGCCCCGGTCCGCCGGTTGAGCACCCCGATCCGACCCAGGGTGGCCGGGTCGTCGGGCAGTCCCAGGGTGGCCGCCACGGCCGACTTGCCTGCGAACCGACGCAGCAGGTACTCAGTGCGCCGCTTCGTGAAGCGCATGGACGCCGCGCGCGTCGACTCGGCCGGGGTCAGCCACTGCTGGCCTGCCGGGACGTGCGCCTCACCTCGGGCCAGCCATCGCATCACCGCAGCGTACTGGCCAGCGAGCGGGAGGGACCTGCTCCAGGCCCGTCCGGTCGCCCGCTCCGCCCAGTGGGTGCCCACGCCGGGCCCGTGGGCGGGCGCGCCCGGGTCGAAACCGCTTGGATGGGACCAGGGCGAAATCGGGAGGACGACCATGGCGTCGAGCAGCACGCAACCGTTGATCGGGTCGGTGGAGGCCGGGGGCACGAAGATGGTCTGCACGGTGGGGACCGGGCCCGACGACCTGCGCGACGAGGTCCGGTTCCCGACCACCGCGCCCGAGCCGTGCCTGGCCCAGGTGATTGACTACTTCCGATCGTGGCAGGACGAGCATGGCGAGGAACTCGCGGCGATCGGCTACGGCACGTTCGGTCCGTGCGATCCGAACCCGGACTCCCCCACCTTCGGCTGGGTGACCAAGACCCCGAAGCCCGGCTGGTCGGACACCGATGTGGTGGGTCCCCTGAGTGCCGCCTTCGGCATCCCGATCGGCTTCGACACCGATGTCAACGGGGCTGCCCTCGGCGAGCACCTGTGGGGTGCTGCCCAGGACGTGGACACGCTGGTCTACCTGACGGTGGGCACCGGCGTCGGCGGCGGCGTGCTCATCGAGGGCCGGATCCTGCACGGGATGATCCACCCGGAGGTCGGGCACATGGCGATCCCCCGCGACCCCGGCAGCGATCCGTTCGGCGGCGTCTGCCCCTTCCACGGGGACTGCCTCGAGGGGTTGGCCTCAGGCCCGGCGATCGGCGCCCGCTGGCAGGTGCCGGCCACCGAGCTGACCCCGGACCACCCCGCCTGGGAACTGGAGGCGCACTACCTCGCGCTGGCCGCCCAGACGATGATCTGCGCCTACTCGCCGCAGCGGATCATCCTCGGTGGTGGTGTGATGGAGCAACTGCACCTGTTCCCGCGGATCCGGGAACTCACCCTCGCACGGCTGAACAACTACGTCCAGGCCCCCGAGATCCTGGAGCGGATCGATGACTACATCGTCCCGCCCGGGCTGGGCAACCGGGCTGGGGCGGCCGGGTGCATCGCCCTGGGACAGCTCGCCCTGGCGGCCGCGACCGACTGACCGCGACCACACCTGGGTCTCAGGTCCTCGACATCGGGCCCGGAGCGATCTGGGCGAGCACATCGAAGCGGATGTGGTTGACGCTCAGCCGCCGTGCCCCGATGCGCCGACGCCGCCGCCCACTCGTGTCGCCGGTGTCGTAGGTGACCTTCTCGAACGAGATGTCCTTGCCGACCTCGACGTGGCGCCACGGCAGGCCGAGGAAGAACCGGTCGGGGTACGGGCCCACCTCGACGACGTCACCGTCAGGGTTGCTCTCCACCGGGACCCAGCCGTAGCCCGGTAGGTACAGGTCCACCCAGACGTGGTTGAAGTCCGGGTACAGCGGCGCGGTGGTCCACGGCTGGTACGGGCACTTGTAGCGCCCGGCCACGCGGGCGGCCAGCCCGGCCCGACGGTAGAGCGCCAGGATCACAGCGACGTGCTCGCCGCAGGAGCCGGTGCCGCGGGCCAGCACGCCGATCGGGGAGTCCGCGTTGCCCATCTCGTACTCGAGCCGGTCGTAGGCGTGGCTGCGCAACGCGCGGGCGGCCGCCAGCGCGGTGGGCCGATCGCCGAGCCCGGACAGACCCGCGGCAGCCGCGGCCGCGACCTGCGGGGAGTCCAGGTCCAGGTCCTCGTCGTCGACCAGGTAGGCGCCGGCCAGCGGCGCGGGCAGCTCCGGGGCGTCGGCGAGATCCGCTGCACTCACCAGGTGCTTGATCCCGAAGACCTCCAGGGTGGCCCGCCAGCCGAGGACCATGCGGCTGCCGATGTCGATCCGTGGTATCCGGAACACCGCGACCGGCTGGGCGCGCCCCTCGTAGTCAGGTTCGGTGACGATCTCGAACGGCGCACCGATCGGCTCGACGGCTACCAGGCGCTGCCGGGGCGAGTCGATCGGCAGGCTCATCCGCCACTGCACGTCAGCCAGCGGCGGCACGTCATCGTCGGGGTCGACCTCGACGAAGTAGTGCATCTGGATCCGGTGCCCGGTCGACCACGCGCGGCGGGTGTCGGGGTCGTGGTGCACGTGCAACTGGCCGACCAGGGCCCGGTCGCGGTAGCGCAGGGCCCACACCTGTTCGGACCACGGGTCGTCCTTCAGGTAGGGCTCGCGCTCGTAGTAGGCCACATGCAGGTCGTCGGCGGGCGCACCGGGCGCGCGGCGGGCCGCGATCGCCGTGGGCCCCTCCAGCGGGGTGACGACCATGAATCGCATCTCCAGCGTGCGGCGATCCAAGCAGTAGACCGTCTGCTCCAGGTCGTCGGTGAGCCACAGCGCATCGGCGGTGGCGCAGATCGCGTTGCGCCCGATCCCGGACAGGTCGACCTGGGCCAGCACCTGCGCCGGGTCCTCGACCGGGCGCAGCTCGAGCGTGCGATGACGCACGAGGTAGAGCCGGTGGTCCCAGGCGGCCACGGCGCTCGCGCCCGCCACGGGGAGCACGAGTTCGCCGGCGCCCAGGTGCGCGCCGTCCCACGTCGCCCGGACCAGCCCCGCGCTGGTAGTCCACCAGAGGTACCCCCCGTTGTGCGCCAGCCCGGAAGCTCCGACGAACTGCTCGGTGCGCCCGTCATTGACCACTCGCGTGTCGTCGGTCCGCGGGTCCACGAGGGCCAGCCGACCGGTGCGGGCATCGAGTGCGAGCAGGTCCGAGCCCGACCAGGCCAGGCCGCGGAGTTCACGTGCGGCCAGGGGTCGGATGTAGCGGCCGGCGACGTCGCGGGCGACCGGGGCACTGGCATCGGCGGGCAGCACGGACGACTCTCCTTGGGCGGGCGGGTGCGGGACCGGGGCGCACCCGGCGGCCCATCGAAGCACGCCACGGCACTCCGGCCGAATCACGCGGTGGGCGGCTCTTGATCCGCACCCGCGTCGGGGCCCGGAGCCACGTGCGACACCGACGCACCCCCGGAGTCCACGTCCTCGCCGGAGGCCCCATCCGCGCCGGAGGCCCCATCCGCGCCGGCGTCCTCGAAGTAACGGGGCACGATCCGCTCCTCGTGGTCCTCGGCAGGGGTGTCGTAGCCACCGACGCCGTCGACGACGCCATCCTTGAGCCCGTAGTGGATGCGCGCCTCGCGCACGCCCTGGCTGATCGAGTGCCACATGTGGTCCTCGCCGACCTTGGCCACGAAGCCGGCATTGCGCAGGATGATCCGCACCGAGTACATGACCCGCACCAGGTAGAGGTCGATGCACCGGGTGCGCAGGTCGGCCAGCAGCGCGTCGAGCATGTCCACGGTGGTGGTGTCGATCTGGTTGGTGCCCTCGATGTCGAGCACGACGGCCACGATCGGCTCGTCGGCGAAGTCCCCGACGGCATCCACCCGCGCCAGCACGGACTCCTTGACCGTCGAGGCGTTTACCCAGAACAGCGGCACGTCGACGCGCAGCACCAGGATCCCGTCGCTCTGCCGGCGCTCGGGGTGGTTGCGCATCCCGCCCCAGGCCGCCTTCTCGCCCGGGACCCGACCCATGACCTCCACGTCGACCCGGCTGGAGCGGTAGACCAGGCCGAACACCGACAGGGCGATCGCCAGCAGCAGGCCGTTGAGCGGACCGAGCCACAGCACCCCGACCGCCGCGGCGCTGGCGGCCACGATGTCGTTGCGCCGCAGGTAGGCGTAGCGACGCATCGCCGTGAAGTCCATCAGGCCCCAGACCGCATGGATCACGATGGCCGACAGCACCGCCTTGGGCAGGGCGGACAGGGCCGGGGCCAGCACCACGATGGTGGCCAGGGCCAGGACCGCGGTGGTCAGTCCCGCGACCTGGGTGCGGCCGTTGGACCGGTCGGCGGCGGCCGTCTTCGACAGGCTGCCAGCCACCCCGAACCCGCCGACCAGGCCCGAGCTGAGGTTGCCGACCCCGACGGCCAACAGCTCCTGGTTGGCGTCGATCCGCCCACCCGCCTTGGTGGCGAACAGCCGCGCGGCGCTCAAGCCCTCGGCCAGGCCCACGAACGCGATCGCCCCGCCGGCCACGAACAGGGCGACCAACTCGCTGACCGGCACGTCGGGGATCGACGGAGTGGGCAGGCCCTGCGGCACCGCACCGACCACCGCGACGCCGTGCGCGGCCAGGTCGACCAGATCGGAGACGGCCAGCCCGAGCACGAGCACGACCAGGGCCCACGGCACCTTCGGGGCCAACCGGGTGCCGCCGAACATCAGGGCCAGGGCCACGACGCCGACCAGCAGGGTCAGCGACTGGGTCTGCCCCACGCCCGTGGCGAGGTCCTGGATGCGATCGCGCACCGAACCCGCCGGCACCGGGATGCCCAGGATGTTGGGCAGCTCACCGATGATCACCAGGATCGTCAGGCCGAGCACGAAGCCGGTCACGATCGGCTTGGACAGGAACTCGGCCAACCAGCCGATCCGCAGCACGCTGGCCACCATCAGCAGCAACCCGGCTGCCACCGCCATGCCCGCGCCGATGGCGATGGCCTGTTCCGGGGTGTCGTGCGGGAAGCCGCGGATCAGCGACCCGGTCAGCACCGCCACCGTGGAGACCGGGCCGACGATGAGCAGCCGGGAGGTGCCCAGCAGGGCATAGCAGACCAGCACGGTCGGCAGCGAGTAGAGCCCGACCTGGACCGGCAGGCCGGCGATCGTGGCGTAGCCCAGGGACTGCGGGATGGCCAGGGCAGCCACGACCGCCCCGGCGATCAGGTCGCCCTTGAGCCACCTGCGCTGGTAGCGGGGCAGCCACCGACGCGCGGGCAGCCACTCGCGGGGCTGCTCACGCAGGTACTGCGCCTTCTGCGCGCGGGCTGCCATGACCGTCGCAGGCTAGCCCTGTCCCGGTGCTCATGACCCGATGAGCGGTCACCCAGGGGTCAGCTGCCGTTCACCGGTCGTTCATCACTGCGTCGCGGGATCCCGGTCCTGGTCCACGGCCGGGGTGGCGGGAGTCCCCACGGCTGGCCCCGCGCCCTCCCCGACCGCACCCGGCCACAGCGGTACGGCGTCCGGGATCGAGCTCAGGCGGGTGCGCGCGGCGACCTGCTGGGCGCTGGTGACCCGTTCCATCCGGTTGCGCCCGAGGAAGCTCACCGCCCAGTGCACCAGCGTGGTCAGTCGGTTCTTGAAGCCGACGATGTACATCAGGTGCACCACGAGCCAGAGCACCCAGGCGATGAACCCGGAGATCTTGATCCGCCCGATGCTCGTCACCGCGCTGAACCGGGTGATCGTGGCCATGCTGCCCTTGTCCTTGTACGTGAACCGCCCGGGTTCGTCCCGGCCCGCGAGGCGGGCCCGGATCGTGGCCGCGCTGTGCCGACCGCCCTGGATGGCCACCTGGGCGACGCCGGGCAGGTTGTCCAGGGCGATCATGTCGCCGACGACGAACACGTCGGGGTGCCCGGGCAGGGTGAGGTCCGGATTGACCTGGACCCGACCGGCCCGGTCGATCCCGGCACCGCTGCGTTCGGCGAGCAGTGCCCCCAACGGGGAGGCTGCCACTCCGGCGGCCCACACCTTGCAGGCCGCCGGGATCACGGTCTGCTGGCCGTCGGCCGACTCGTAGGTGACCCCGTGGGCGTCCAGGCCCACGACCTTGGCCCCGAGCAGGACTTCCACGCCGGCCTTGACCAGGATCTGCCGGGCCTGCTCGGAGAGCTTCGGGCCGAACGGGGCCAGGACCGCGGGCGCGGCGTCGAGGAGCACGATCCGCGCCGACGTGGTGTCGATGCGGCGGAAGTCCTTGTGGATGGCGCGGTGGCAGAGCTCCGCGATCTGGCCGACCATCTCCACCCCGGTGGGCCCCGCCCCGATCACCACGAAGGTCAGGAACCGTCGGACCTCCTCGGGGTCGGTGGCCCGTTCTGCCAACTCGAAGGACCCGAAGATCCGCCCGCGCAGCTCCAGGGCGTCGTCGACGCTCTTCATGCCCGGGGCGAACGCGGCGAAGTGGTCATTGCCGAAGTAGGACTGGCCGGCGCCGGCGGCCACGATCAGGCTGTCGTACCCGGTGCTCAGTGGACCCGGTGCCGCTTGCGAGGTGACTGTGCGCGCATCGAGGTCGATGTCGGTCACCTCGCCGAGCAGGACGGTGGCGTTGTCCTGGCGCCGCAGGATCTCCCGGGTGGCCGGGGCGATCTCGCCCATGGACAGGATGCCGGTGGCCACCTGGTAGAGCAGCGGCTGGAACAGGTGGCTGGTGGTCCGGGAGATCAGCGTGACGTCGCAGTCGGTCTTCTTCAACGCCTGGGCAGCGAACAGCCCGCCGAACCCCGATCCGATGATGACGACGCGATGCCGACCGGGATCGGGCTGTGCGTCACCGGGCTGGCTGTCGCTGGCCTGGACGGCACCGGGCGGGGGGTCCCCGAGCTGTGCGTCCCCGGGCTCGACGTCACTGGGCTGGGGGTCCCCGGGCTGATGATCGCTGCGCTGTTGGGGGTCACTGGGCTGGGTCACGGTCTGGCTCCTGTCCGGTGGCTTGGTTGAGGCTAGCTCGGATCGCTGGCCACCCGCATCCGCGCGACACCCGGGCCCGGGCGGTTGCCCACGTGACCGCGGCCCGCCCGCGCCCGCTCAGCCCTCGACCGAGACGGTCATCACCAGCATGGCCCCGGCGTCCTCCTCGCTGACCAGGGCGGTGATCGCGAACCCCTCGCCGCTGAGGGCGCTCATCGTGCCCTGACCCATCGCGATCTCGCTGACGGACTCGAAGCCCTGCGCGCCGAGCAGCGAGGCCACCTCGGCAGACACCTGGGCGGCGGTGGAATCCGGGTAGGACAGCGATGCTGTCCAACCCTCCTGATCCGATCCGGTCATCGCCAAACCGGACAGCACCGTGCCGCCTGCGGGGACCGGAACCTCCGCGGGCCAGCCGGCGGGCAACTCGCCGTCGGACTCGCCATTGATGGTCATCGACCCCTCGCTGGTCGTGATCTCGATCTTGTCGTCCTCCTTCTGGACGCTGACGGTGCCATCGTCGGTGACGATGGTCGCCTCGCTGTCCCCGCCCGAGCACCCGGCCAGGCCGACACCGCTCACGGCCAGCAGCGCTGCCGCCCCGAGGGCCGTCGCGCGCCCGCGCATCCTGTTCATGGAACCTCCTGCGCCCATTCGAACGGGCCGTGCCGACTCGTGGTCTGAACCTGTTCCCCACGCTACGCCCGGCAGGCCCCGGCGCATCGGGGCGCCAGCGCCCGGCCAGCAGCGAGACCGCCTCGGGAGGATGGCTCCGATCAGCCGGCGTGCAGTTCGGCTGACTCCTCGCGGATGCTGCGGTGCTCCATCCGATGGGCGATCCGGTCGATGACCAGGACCAGGCCCAGGCCGAGCACAGCCAACCCGAGCGTCACCCCGACCGCCTCGTCGGGCGCACCGAGCGCGACGCTGTCCGCGCCGTTCGGCCACGGCCAGAGCACCCGGGTGGAGCCCAGCATGAGACCGATCAGCACGGCCATGACGGTGTCGTAGTGCTCGGTGAGCGCCCAGTGCAGGAACTGGCTGAACAGGGCCAGGCCAGTGACGCAGCCCAGCGCGAAGACGACCAGGACGGTGAGGTCGCGGGCATTGACCGCGGCGAGCACCGGAGCATACATACCGAGGGTGACCAGGAGGAACGAGCCGCTGACGCCCGGCAGGATCATGGCGCAGATGGCGATCGCACCGCCGAGGAAGAACTGCCACAGCGGGGGCTGGGCGCCGACTGCGCCGGGATCACCTGACTCACCGGCCATGAAGCCCAGCGCCACGAAGAACACCGCTCCGGCGCCGAGGATGAGCACCCACTCACGGGTGTCGCGGTGAGTGAGCAGGCCGGTGGCCACCACGGTGGACCCGGCGACCAGGCCCAGGAACAGCCCGGACATCTGGACCGGGTGCGCCTCGAGCTGGTGCTCGATGGTGCCGGCCAGCAGGACGATCGCCGACAGGATGCCCAGCAGGAGCGGCACGAGCAGCACCCAGTCCACCTCACCGAGCTTGGCCATCCCGCCGCGCAGGTCCAGGCGCAGGAACCGGCCCAGGGCCGACGAGCCGTTGCGGATGGCGGTGACCAGCCGGTGGTAGATGGCCAGGACCAGGGCGACAGTGCCCCCGGACACGCCGGGGACGATGTCGGCGCTGCCCATCGCCATTCCGCGCAGGAAGTGGCCCGGGGCCTCACGCAGTGGCGCCTGCGACACGGTCAGGACCGCCCGTCGTAGATGCGTTCGACGTCGGCGTCGGGGTCCTGGGCGAACGCCCAGAACGCCGCGGCGATCCGGTCGGGGTCGAATCGGCCGCCCGCTCGGATGAAGCCGTTGACCGTGAGCATGCGCAGGGCGATCCCGTGCCCGGCCAGCTCCTGGGCCAGCGCCAGACCGGCGGCCCGCAGCGCGGCCTTGCCCAGGGCCAGCACCCCGTACTGCCCGCGGGGGCTCAGCGCGATGCCGCCGCCGGTCCAGGTGACCCGCCCGCCGGTGCCGATCAGCCCGGGCAGGGCGGCCTGGGCAGCGACGACTGCCGCCAGGGCGTTGACGTCCACGCTGGCGCGCAGGGTGGCGACGTCGGCGTCGAGCAGGCTGCCAGGATCCATCGACGCGTTGTGGTGCAGCAGCGAGATGGGCCGCCACGCGTTGGCCAGGCGAATCGCGGTGGACAGCGCAGGGAGGTCACCGACGTCGAGCAACTCCTCGCGGGCGGTGCGACCGGCCCCGCGGACGGCGGCGGCCACGGGTGCCACACTGGCCGTCGTGCGGGCCACGAGGGTGAGGTCGTAACCGGCCTCGGCGAACGTGCGCGCCAGGCTGGCACCCATCCCGGGTCCGACGCCCACCAGGACGGCGTGCGGGGCGGGACTGCTGGGTTCGGTGCCCGGACCGGGTTCATCGCTCACGACTGCGAGCCTAGGGTCGGGGTGCCTGGCGTGCAGCCCGGGCCACGCGCTCGCGGTCATCCTCTTCACCCGCGTGAGCATGGTCGGCGCCATCCCGGCCGGTGCCACCCCGGCTCGCGCCACTCTGAGCGCTGCCACCCGGGCCCGCACCGGGCAGATCCGGACCGCCGCCGCCCGCGGCGCCGTCGTCGGTGCGCACCCAGACGGTGCGCTGCGGGAACGGGATCTCGATCCCGTTGGCGTCGAACGCCGCCTTGATCCGCTCGCGCAGCTCGCGCGCGGCCCCCCACTGCTGCCCGGGCTTGGTCTTGACGACCATCCGGATCACGACACTGTCGGCCGACAGGCTCTCGACCCCCCATACCTCCGGGGTCTCGAGCACGTTCTCGCCGAACTCCGGATCGGTGTCGAACTCCTCGCCGATCCGCTCCATGATCTCCTTGGCCAGGCCGATGTCGGACCCGTAGGCGATGCCGACGTCCAGCACGGTCCGCGACCAGTCCTGGCTCAGGTTGCCCACACGCAGGATCTCGCCGTTGCGCACGAACCACAGGACCCCGTCGACGGAGCGAAGCTTGGTCGTGCGCAGCTGCACCTCCTCGACCGTGCCCGTCGCGTCGCCCACGTCGACGATGTCCCCGACGCTGTACTGGTCCTCCATCAGGATGAAGATGCCGGACAGGAAGTCGGCCACCAGCGACTGGGCGCCGAAGCCCAGCGCCACACCGAGGATGCCGGCGCCGGCGATCAGCGGCCCGAGGTTGAACCCGAACTCGGCCAGCAGCAGCAGCCCGGCCACCGAGTAGACCCCGATGCTGATGATGTTGTGGAACAGCGACCCGAGGGTGTGGGCACGTTGGGCCCCGCGCTCGGCCTCGATGACCGAACTGCCCCCGATCGACACCGCCGAGTTCGCCGCCTCCAACTGCTTCTGGACTCGTCTGGCCACCAGCCGGTCGACGGCGCGGACCAGCATCGACCGGACGATGATCGCCAGGATCACGATGACCGCCACCCGGATCGCCCGCGGCGCCACATCGCTGACCCAGAAGTTCGCATCGGTGACCTGGTCGAACACATCGGCCACGACCTCGGCTGCTGGCGTGGAGGTCGGGTCCGGGTCAGGGGTCGGGTCGGCGGTCGGCGCGCGGCCGGCCGCCCCGATCCACCGGGTGGGCAGCGCAGTGGTCGTCAGCGTCGTGAGGGTCAGCACAGTCATCGTCAACTTCCGTGGGTCACTGGAACCTGTCGGTAGAGGAGTCTAGGTCGCACCCCTCGACCCGATGAGGTGTTTGATGTCGCCATGAGCGCCCTGCTGCCCGGAGTCCTGGTCGGCCACGACACCCTCGAGCACGGTCCGACCGGCGTGAGCCTGGTGCTCCTGCCTGAGGGCGCCACTGCGGGGGTGGACGTGCGCGGAGCGGCGCCGGGAACGCGCGAGACTGACCTGCTCGATCCGGTCAACACGATCCAGTGCGCCGACGCCCTGGTCCTGGCCGGGGGCAGCGCGTACGGCCTGGCTTCCGCCGACGGGGTGATGCAGTGGCTCGAGGCCCAGGGCCGCGGGGTGGCGGTCGGCGCCGTGCGGGTGCCGATCGTCCCGGCTGCGGTGATCTTCGACCTGGCCGTGGGCGACCCGCGGGTCCGACCCGACGCGAGCAGCGGGGCGCGGGCGTGCGCAGCGGCCGTCCCCGTTGCGGATGCGGCGCAGGGCAATGTCGGGGCCGGCGCCGGGGCGAGTGTCGGCAAGCTGCTGGGCCCGGCGTGCGCGATGCGCGGTGGGGTCGGGATCGCGATCCTGGCCGCCCACGGGCTCACGATGGCCGCGGTCGTGGTGGTCAATGCGGTGGGCGACGTGGTGGACCCGGACACGTCGGCGGTGCTGGCCGGAGCGCGGTCGGGCGCCGACAGCTTGATCACGGTGGGGGCCACGGGCGCGCTGCTCGGCGCGGGGGCGGCGGGTGCGAGCGGGGCGGCTGCGGGCGGGCAGGCGGGGGCAGGCGGGCCCGGGGCGGGCGGCAGCACGACCATCGGGGCGCTGGTCACCGACGCCCGGCTCACCAAGGCGCAGGTCACCCGGCTGGCGCAGGTCGGGCACGACGGGCTCGCCCGGACGATCAGGCCCGTGCACACGCCGATGGACGGTGACACGCTGTTCGCGGCGGCGACCGGGACGGTGCCGGCCGCGCAGCAGGACCTGATCCCGGCGGACATGCTCTCGGTCGTGCTGTCGATGATGGCCGCCGAAGTGACCGCGCAGGCGGTGCTGGCGGCGGTGCGCAACGCTCGAGGGTCTACGGGTCGACACCGGGTGGCTGCCCGCTGCGGCGGACCTGGTCAGGCGACTGACTCGCGGAGGGCTGTCCCGCTGCGAGCCGACTCGGCACGAGGTGGCTTCTCCTACCAGTCCACTCGACGCGAGGCGGATTCATCTTGCCAGTTCGCTCGGCGCGAGGCGGATCTCCTGCCAGGTCGCTCGATCGCGTCAGCGCCGGCGACTGAACCACGTCGGCGCCCCGCTGACGAACCCGGCCGCGGCCGCGCCCAGCGCTGCGCCGAAGCCCGTGGGAACCGCCCCGATGAACGGCAGTATCGCTCCGGCCAACCCGCCCACGGCCAGCCCCCCGACGGCGGTCGCCCCCGTCCAACTCAACCGCGCGCTGCGGGTCGCCGCCGACACCTCGGCGCCGCCATCCTTGCCGCCACCGGCTCCGGTGGGCGCCGCCCCCGACTGGCCACGGCCCTCGATGGCTCGCTCCGGCTGGGTCGCGGGCACGCCGCCGCCGGCGTTCATCGCGTCGATCTCGCGCAGCAACTTCTCGATGTCCTCGTCCTGGCCCATGGCCCCATCGTCGCAACCCACCGGCCGATGCACCACCGGGGGCACAACCGTGCAGGGTGGACGGCTGCTGGCACGTCCATCCCGCACGGATCATGCTCCGCGCCGCCGGGGGTCCCGGCGATAGCCTGAGCTCGCTACCCATACAGTCCCACCCGACCACCACCGAGGAGCACGCCATGGGCTACGAGTCGATCTTCCGCCCCGGGCTGTTCGCCGACCAGGTCGTGATCGTGACCGGCGCCGGGTCCGGGATCGGGCGGTGCACTGCCCACGAGCTGGCCGCGCTCGGGGCCAGGGTCGCGCTCGTGGGCCGCGACCAGGACAAGCTGGACGCGGTCGCTGCCGAGATCGCCGAGGACCTCGCAACGGACCAGGCCACCGCGGGCGACAGCAGCCACCCGAACACGTATGCCTGCGACATCCGCGACGAGTCGGCGGTGCAGGCCACGGTCGCGGCGGTACTCAGCGCGCACGGGCGCATCGATGGCCTGGTCAACAACGCCGGCGGGCAGTTCCCGGCACCCCTGGCCGCGATCAGCGCCAAGGGTTGGGACGCGGTGGTGCGCACCAACCTGACCGGTGGCTTCCTGATGGCCCGCGAGTGCTACACGCAGGCGATGCTGCGCGCGCACCGCGGGGCGATCGTCAACGTGATCGCCGACATGTGGAACGGCATGCCCGGGATGGGGCACTCCGGGGCCGCTCGCGCCGGGATGCTGAACCTCACCGAGACGGCGTCGCTGGAGTGGGCGCCCGTGCGGGTCAACGCGGTGGCGCCGGGCTGGATCGCCTCCAGCGGCATGGACCACTACCCGCCGGCGATGAAGTCGATGATCAAGGGCCTGCCCAAGAGTGTGCCGGCCAACCGGTTCGGCACCGAGAGCGAGGTGTCCGCGGCGATCGTCTTCCTGCTCTCCCCCGCGGCGGGCTTCGTCTCCGGGGCGTGCCTGCGGGTCGATGGTGCAGCGCCGAACGCCAAGCGGGTGTGGCCGATGGTGGGCAGTGGCCCGAACCCGGCGTTCGACGGCTTCCACCGGGCGAAGGCCCCGTCCGTGCTCGACGAGGCCTGACCCAGGCTGAGCCGGACTGCTGCGCGCGGGGCGCTCAGATGCCCTGCCAGTCGGGCTTGCCCTCGAACGTGTTGACGTAGTACCTGGCCAGCACGAGTTGGTCGGCGGCGTCCTCATCGACCACGACAGTGGCGTGCGGGTGCATCTGCAGGATCGAGGCCGGCCAGTGCGCCGAGACGCCACCCTCGACGGCTTCGGCCACTGCCTGGGCCTTGTTCTTGCCGAAGCCCAGCATGATGGCGTGCCGGCTCTCCATGATCGTGCCCAGGCCCTGGGTCAGGCAGTGGCGGGGCACCGCAGTGATGTCGCCGTCGAAGAACCGCGCGTTGTCCTCACGGGTCTTGGTGGTCAGGGTCTTCAGGCGGGTGCGTGAGACCAGCGACGAGCCGGGCATGTTGAAGGCAAGGTGCCCGTCGGAGCCGATCCCGAGGATCTGGATGTCGATGCCACCGACGTCCTTGATGGACTGGTCGTAGTCTCGGCCGGCCTGCTCGAGGTCCTCGGCCAGGCCGTCGGGGCCGTGCACCGCGTCGGGGCCGAAGTCGACCTGCCCGGTGAACTCCCGCTCGATGAACGTGCGGTACAGCTCGGGGTGGCCGGCGGGTAGGCCGACGTACTCGTCGAGGTTGAAGGCCCTGGCGTGGGCGAAGCTCAGGCCCTCCTCGTGGTGGCGGCGGATCAGTTCCTGGTACACCGGCAGGGGGGTGGAGCCGGTGGCCAGGCCCAGGACGGCATCGGGCTTGGCGGCCAACAGCTTGGAGTACGCATCCGCCACGATCGGGGCGGCGTCCTCGGGCTTGCGAACGATGATGACTTCCACGTCAGCCTCCTGGCATCGGGGTCCGGCTCGGAGCCATCCTGCCCCGCGCGGGGCACCCGATGCGCTTCTGAGGGCACGGCCTTGCGGCGCCGACTCACATGGGCTTGGCGATCACCACGATGTTGTCCTCGTAGCCGCCGGCTTCGGGCAGGTAGCGACCTCCGCAGGTGACCACGACCAGGCGGGGCTCGACGTCCGGGTCGAACAACCGGTCGACGGGCAGTGCGGACTTGGAGATCCGCTCGACGTCGGTCACGCGGTAGGTCACGCGCTGGCCGTCGCCGTCAGTGACGGTGATCCGCGCGCCGGGCTCGACCCCCGCCAGCTTCGCCAGCGGGCCGACGCCGTACTTGCGTGAATCGACGTGGCCGCCGAGGACGACCGAGCCCCGATCCGCGCCGGGCGTGGGGCCGAACCGGTACCAGCCGATCCGGTCCGGGTCCGCGGGCAGCTCCATCTGACCGTCGGGCAGGACGCCGGTGGCGACGATCGGCATCGTGAGGTCCGCACTCGGGATCGACAACCGGGTCGGGGGCTGCACCTGTTCGGGGGCCTGGATCTCGGTGGCGTCGACCCGCGGGATGTCCAGATCCGCGGGGACAGCGGCGCTGTTGCGAGCATCCCGCGGGCCTGGGATTCGGGTGGCGTCAGGGTTGTCAGACTCGCTGGACGCCTCAGGGGCTTCCAGGTCGAGTCCCGCGGCCGCCGCCGAGGTCGTGTGCGGCAAGTCGAGTCCCACCCCGGATCGGTCAGCAGTGAGCCACGCCCCGAAGGAGACCACGACGAGGACCAGGGAGGCCGCGAGCGTGACCGCGGGGTTGATCCGGACCTTCGTGGTGCTCATGATGCCTCCCTTCGGATGGGTCGATGGGTGCTGTGCACACAGTGGGCGGGTTGGGTACGCGTCGAGACGCCGGCTCGGAGGGGCGGGTGATCGCTCACCCACCCCTCCGGCCTGTCGTGCTCACCAGAACCCTGGCGGGCTCCGGTCGGTCGAACTACTTGCGGGCGGTCACCAGCCGACGGCTGGACAGGGCCACGCCTGCGATGCCCAGGCCACCGGCGAGCAGCAGCCAAGTAGCGGCGCCACCGGCTGCGGAGCCGGACTCACCACCGGGGACGCCACTGGGCGAGGAGTGTCCGAGGTCGACCGTCTGGACGGCGATCTGCAGGTCGTCGGCGGTGCCCCAGGCGTAGGCGATCGTGTTGACGCCGTCGGACACCGGGACGGCGTCGGTGGCAGGCGTGGTGCTCACGGTCTCGCCACCGGCCTGGATCTCGACGTCGTAGTCACCGGCGGGCAGCTCGGCGGGCCCGATCTGCTCGGGGTTGCTGAAGGTGCCGACGCTGTCGCCGTTGACCAGCACGTCCACCTCAGGTGCCTCGGCGACGTGGCGGGCGGTCAACTTGCCCGAGCCGGCAGCGGCCGCCTCGGTGTCGTTCTCGAACGGCGTGGCGGTCAGGCCGCCGTCGGCGTCGAGGTGGGCCACGACGGTGTAGCTCTTGCCGCCCTCGACGGTGACGTCAGCCGGGCCGATCAGCGCGTCGGCGTCGCAGTTGGTGGTCTCCTCGTCGGCGACGACCTTGATGGAGTAGGTGCCGGCGGCCAGGTCCAGCGGGCCGGCCAGGGTGCCGGGCTCGAAGTCGGGGATCAGTTCCGCGCCGTCAGCGCAGACATCGACAGTGGCGTCGGGAACGCCGTGCAGGACCGAGACGCTGGCGGTGTCAGCGGCAGATGCCGGCAGGGCGAAGACGGCACTGGCTGCGACCAGGGCCCCCGCTCCCAGGAGTGTGGCGGATGTACGCATGAGTCCTCCTCGTTGGTTCGGGGCCGTGTGCCCTCACCCCGTACTTCTCGTGCCACCCATCGAACGGATGCACAAGTTGCGCAGAACTTTCTGAACGGGTGGGGTGGGGGAGGCTTTGTGGCACGTACGCTCGGGCGATGATCACGGTCGGGGTGGACCTGTCGGCCGAGCCAGAGGGCACTGGAGTGGCCGTCCTGGAGTGGCGGGACTCGACGACCAGCGTCGTGTCCCTGCACGTCGGGTGGGCCGACGGTCCACTGATCGAGGCCATGCTGGAGGCCGACAAGGTCGGGGTCGACTGCCCGTTCGGGTGGCCGGATGCGTTCGTGGACATGGTGGTGGCGCATCGCGCCGGTCGGCTGGCGGCTCCACCCACCTCGGGTCGGCCCTGGCGGCGCGGACTCGCCCTGCGCGAGACCGACCGAGCGGTGCATGCGCGCACCGGGCTGACCCCGTTGAGCGTCTCGGCGGACCGGATCGGGCATGCCGCGATGCGCTGGGCTGCGATCGCGGCGGCGCTGGATGCTCGTGGCGTCGACACCCGACGGGATGGTTCGGGCCTGCTGGCCGAGGTGTACCCGGCCGCAGCGCTGAAGCGCTGGGGGTTTGCGTTCCGCGGCTACAAGCGCAGGAACGGTGCGGCGGCTCGGCACGCGCTCGTCGACGCGCTGCGTGGCGCTGCGCCTTGGCTGGCTCTGGGTGCGCACGAGCCACTCTGCCGAGAGTCCGACGACGCCCTCGACGCGCTGCTGTGCGCGCTGGTCGCCCGGGCCGTGGCGGTCGGGGCGACGGCCCCGCCGACCGACTCAGCCACAGCCGCCACCGAGGGCTGGATCCACATCCCAATCGGCGAACTGGGCGATCTGCCCCTGGACCGGTGAGGCTGGTCTCGGCCGAATGGCCCTACGACACTTCCGGGCGCATGAGGGCACCACGCGCGTCGCTAGAATCACTGCGGCGACGGGAGGAAGCACTCCTGTACGCGGTCGCCCGTCGACCGCTCGCCCCAGCGCCCGTAGCTCAACGGATAGAGCAACCGGTTTCTACCCGGTCGGTTGGGGGTTCGAGTCCCTCCGGGCGCACAACATCGGAGGTCAGATGCTGGTTTTCCGGCGCATCCGGTTATTTGAGCGGACGTGTACACCCACCATGCACCAACCAGCGGTCACCGGGTCACGCAAGGCCGCTCACGTTCGCCGAGGGCTCATGTTGGGACTTGACCGCCGAGCCGGCAATCGGGGCGTGCGTCAGTGCGGTAGTGGACGCAGCACTGTTCTCGGACGACGACACCTCTCACGCCTTGGAATGCTGCCTTCGGTCACGAGCGCCTTCCTACCCCGCTTCGTGGGTCAGGGAAGCCGAGGCTGAGGTAGCCACGGGCACGCTTGGCCAAGGATGCCGCCAGCACGGGGACCCCCACGTCGACATAGTCATGGACCTCCGCGACATCCTTGCCCGGCCAGGCACGCAGCACCCGCCCGGTGTACTGGACGAGCCTGCCGTGGAACGAGATCGGGGCAGCAAGGACAGCGTGTCCAGGGCGGGGCAGTCGAACCCTTCCCCGATGTAGGGACCGGTCGCGATCGCCAGGATCGGCCCGTCACAGCCCTTCGGGTCGAGTTGGGCCAGGGCGCTGGCTCGCGAGGAACCGGAACTCGGATCCGTGTGGCGTCGGTTCGCGAGAGCGAGCGCACCCCGGTACCGACAGCTGGCTCCCCCAACCGTCCCAGCGCCCTCGTGACGTCACGCGGAGCCATCCGGTCCACCGTGGACAGGAAGGCCCACTGGTCGTCGTGGGGTTCCATCGTTGCCAGGTCCAGGAAGACCGTCGTGCCCGAGCGTCGGCACCGACCTTGCAACGGGGCGGCGATCAGGTTGCCGAACCCGCCGGCCGGCAACACGTCCTGGGCGGGGAACAGCCGATCGTAGGACGCCAGACTCATCCGCCCACGGATCGCCATCGCCTCACGCAGCAGGCCGAGCCCGAGGCGCCGTGCCTGTGCGGCCAGCACAGGCACGGCGAAGAAGATCCACGCATGGGCTCCGGTACCGGACCTGGAGGCCTCCAGGACCGCGGGCACGCGGACCGCGCGCGCCGCCTTCAGGTACGCCAACGCGTCGAGCATCGCCGCCGGACCGTCGAAGTCTGCTGCCAGCCAATGGCACGAGTCGTCAACCAACAGGGGGTAGAGACCAAGATCCAGATCTCCGACCAGATGGGAGGCGACAACCTCCGGGGTGAGAGGCAGCAGATTCGCAGAACCCGACGCCATTCCCCTGCGCCAGCCACCCGCTACCGCGGGCATCCACCCCGCCTTCCCAAGGCGGGGATTCTCCCAGCGCACCGCGTATGCATCACGACGAGCGGCGAACAACTCCGCGAAGAACGCCACCTTCTCTCCCGGCGGTGAATCAACGCCAATCAGCCCACGCCGCGGGACCGCGACCGCCGTCTGGGCCGGCCCGGCTGCGCCGGACTCCCCTGGTGTCAGGCGCAGCACCGCCTCCAGACGGGTGTTCTCCGCTTCAAGCCGCCTAACCTCGGCACGCAGGGCGACAAGCTCAGCCTCCACCGTGAAGACGGTACCCGCTGGAGGTCAGATCGAGGCGGATCCCGGGCCCCTCCCTCCGCGGATCAGCGGATCGGAAGGCGCCTGACTCGGACCCGTTGATCAGTCATGACCACCATCGCCCCCAGGGAAAGGTCGTCGGAAAGAGGAGGTAGGTTCGCGATCAACAGCCGAGCGACCTGTTCCGCCCGGCGGCCCGAACCGATCCTCAACAGGACGACCGACGGGCCGGGCGCGCCCGACGCCGCGAGCAAGGTCCCGAAATCGGTGTCGGCGGACACCAGGACCCGCCCGTCGACCTCCGCTCTACCAAGCACCTCCCCATCGGGGGCGGACTTCAGCCCGAGTTGCCCGACATGAACAACGTCCCACCCCGCCCGCTCTGCCAACAACGGACCCAGAGAGATAGGTAGGTTCTCGTCGAGCAGCAGCCTCATGCCGTGAGCAGCGGCAGATCGCGGTCACGAACCGCGATTGCCGCATAGCGAAGCGCCTCGGCAACGTCCTCGGGCTCAAGGTCCGGAAGGTCACGGCAGATCTGCTCGACAGTCATTCCGTCAGCGACCATGAGCACGACTGTGGCGACAGGGATGCGCAGTCCGCGGATGGTGGGCACTCCAGCCATGAGCTCCGGATCGACGGTGATCCGAGTGAACTCCATGCAGTCATGGTACGCCGTCGCCCGGTTCTGGTCGCGACCTCGACCGACCCACTTACGTACACCAACCCGTACACCAACTGGAGGACATCCCGGATCGTCCGCCAGCACCCGTCGACCCCTAATTCGTGCTCAGAGCGACCCCTGGCGGCCACCCCGGAACCACCTGAAGGGACCCGGTCGGTGGGGGTTCGAGTCCCTCCGGGCGCACAACGTCGCACGTCAGAAAGCCAGATGGCCCGATGCCGCACCCCGACTTACCCCAATCCGTACCCCAACGACCCGCCGTCACTTCGACCTCACTGCGGACAGTTGGGCCGCGACGTCGGCCACGGCGCGCGAGTCCTCCGCACGCAGGTGCCCGTACAGATCGACCGTCGTCGCCTTTCCGGCGTGGCCCAGACCCTTCGCGACTGCCGCGTCTGAGGGCAGCACCGCGACCGCCGCAGAGGCGAAGGCATGTCGCAGACCATGGAACGAGCCGGGGAAACCAGGAGCGGTCTCCTTGAGCCTCCTGCGTACGTTGTTGGGGTCGACCACCGTCCCGATCGAGGTCGGAAAGATCAGGTCGAGGTCGGTCCAGGCCTCCCCCAGCACCAGGCGGAGTTCTGCGACCCGGACCCGCTGCTCTTTGAGGGCGTCGACGACGTCGATCGGCAGGGCAACCATGCGACCGTCGCCGGTCTTCGTCCGCGATCCGAGCACGACTGAGCCGCTCAGGTCCCGAGTGACCGTGCGGCTGATGCTCCACGTACCCTCGACCAGATCGACGGAGGACCACGTCGCTCCGAGCGCCTCCCCGATGCGCGCGCCCGTACCGGCGAGCAAGATCACGATGGCACCCAGATCCGTCCCGGCAGTCGCGTCGATCAGGCCCACAACCTGCTCAAATCACCGGCCACACAGGCGAGCAGCTATTCGCGGTTCACTGGGGTTCGGGAGGCAACGACAAGAGCACGATCCTCAACTGCATCCGGGACCTGCTCGGTGACTACGGCGGAGCAGCTGCCCCAGCGACTTTCGCGAAGAGGGACGCGAGCGGCTCAGCGGCCAGCCCCGATCGGGCTGCGCTCGCCGGGCTGCGGATGGTGCCATGCATCGAGCCGAACCAGTTGCGCCTTGATCCGACGTTCGTGAAGGCCATCACAGGCGGCGACCCTGTTGTGGCGGAGCTGTACAAGGCTCCGTTCACGTACTGGCCGCAGTTCCTGCTCAACATGGTGACCAACGACAAGCCTGCAATCGACGATGGAACTGACGGCATGTGGCGGCGAATCGTTCTCGCTCCATGGATGGTGCAGGTGCCCGAGGAAGAACGACTCCCCGAACATCTGATGACCGAGAAGCTCCGAGCCGCGACGGCCGGCATCCTGAACTGGCTGCTTGACGGTTGTCGGACTCGGCGCGCAAACGGTCTATCCCTGCCTGAGCCCGTCCGCTCGGCCACTGGGGACTACCGACTATCGGAAGACGTGGTGCTGACCTTCCTCACGGAGTCGGGGGTTCCGGCTCGACCAAGGTGGCTCGGTCCGCCTTCGATGTGTGACCGACGCTTGGGAGCACTGGTCAGGGGACAACCGAGAGGCCGCGCGAAGCATCGGAGACCCGCGGAAGCTCCAGTCACGGCTTGCCGACAACTACGGCGCTGCCCTGTTTCGCCGAAACTCCGGAAGATCCATCTCAGGCATCGCCCGGGATGACGAGGACCGACGGAAGTGCCGAAGTGCCGGAACTGTCGACCACCCCGAAGTGCTCATGGGCCAGAGCCCTCGCTCACGAGGGGTCTGCGAAGTGCGACCTGTCCGGCACTCCGGCACCGGTGGCCGCCAGATGGGCAAGGCCTCGCCGAACTGGCTGGACATGACGGCCGCCAACGTGGCCCTGTCCGTCACACGCCTCGTCAGCGGCCGGATCAGCCAGCGCTGCGTGGTCAGGCTTGCGGATGCCGACACCCTCGACGAGGCCTACCTTGCCGAGCTCGAGTCACCCATGCGGTACGTGCCAGCGGGTGTTCCGTTGGTCGAGCGCCGACTCGACCTGCTGGACTGAGAGCGCGGTGGCCGACGCCCACCCATGTCCTACATCCCGCCCACCGTCAGGCTCACCCGCACCGGGTAGGCATCCTGCGGGCTGTCGAACTGGTTGAAGGCGCTGCCCACCGCTCACATGAGGATCAGCGCGGTCCGGTGCCGTCCACCTTGACGATGTCGAACGGACCATCCGGGAGCCCGAACCTGGCGTTGACCGCATACAGCGTCCCGCCGAATGCCGCGACAGTGGTCGGCACGGCGAAGTCGGGGTCGGTCAGCGTGCGAGTCACTTCGGCCGAGGACAGGTCCGGCGAGAGCCGCAGGACCACGATCTCGTTGACCTGGTTGCGCACCACGGACAACTCCTTGCCCCGCAGCAGGATGCCATCACCGGCCGTCAGGGCCATGCCGGAGTCGATCTCCATGGCCGCGCCGGTGCTCGGATCGACGCGGAACAAGCTGCCTGATCCGCTGTTGATCACGATCAGGGCGCGCCCGTCCGGGGTTGCCTCGATCCCGTTGGCGTTGAAGCCGTCGGACTGGACCCAGTCGCCGCCCAGCGGGATCGCTTCGAACGCGCCCGTGGGTCGGCCCCGCTTGAGGTCCATGCGGTAGATCTCAGCAGCGAACGAGTTCGTGAACCACGCCGCGTCCGGCGTCACGATGACGTCGTTGACGAAGCCGCCAGCGCCCGCAAGCTGCAGAGCCGCAACCTCCTCGCCGGTCTGGGCGTCGTACACGTGGCCGAGGCCGGTCGGTCCGCCGGCCACGAACAGCAGGCCCCGGGAGACATGCATCCCGACGGCGACACCGCCCTCCCGTGGCGGGACGAGGACCGAGCATTCAACGAAACCAAGGGCAATCCTCACGAGGCCGCAACCGATCGCGGACGTTCCGCCTGGCATAGGCCGTCATCGCGGCCAGCGCCAGGGTCAGCGAATCCTCGGGTGACCCGGACTGCGTTGCGTCAACCGCCCCACCTGAGTGGGATGGAGCCGTGACCGACGCCGACCGCACCCTCCCACCCCGCCTGGACGGCCCCCTGCCGGGGGCGACGGGGCACCTCGTCGTGCGACAGCCCGCGGATGAGCAGCTCGACCTCTACCGCGCAGCAGTCGATGCCACCTACGGCTCGCCCTTCCACGCCATGACCGAGCCAGAGGCGCGCGACTGGGATGAGCTCATCCCCCCGCGCAACCGATCGGTGGTGATGGAGCAGGGACCGGAAGGTGTCGAGCGGGTCCTGGGAGGTGCCGGGCGGTACGACACGGCGCTGTCGCTGCCGGGCGGTGGACGGGTCCCGGTGGCCGGCCTCACCGCGGTCGGGGTGACCCCCGGCGCGCAGCACCGGGGCGCGTTCCGGGCGCTGATCGAGGCGCATCTCGACGAGTGCCGGGCCCGCGGCGACGCCGCATCAGTGCTGATGGCCTCGCAGACACCGCTCTACGGCCGGTTCGGCTACGGGCTGGCCACGCGTGCCGCCACCTGGGAGATCGACTCCCCCGCTGCCCGCAACCTGGCCGCCGGGGCCCCGACAGCGGGCAGCGTGGTGCTGGAGCACGGCCGCGGGCCGCAGCTGATCGAGGCACTGCACGCTGTGTGGGAGCACGCGGGCACGCGGAGGGCCGGATCCCTCACGAGGTCGCCCGCCTGGTGGCAGCGGATTCTGAGCCGGAAGAAGTCGTGGGTCGGCGGCGGCGACCTCCTGGTCGCGCTGCACCACACGCCCGCCGGGGCGCTCGGCGGGTACGCGCTGTACGAGGTGGACATCGCCCATGGCCGGCAGGGGCTGGCCGAGGCCGACATCACGATCAGCGAGATGGTCGGCGTCGACGTCGCCGTCGAGCTGGACCTGTGGCGTTTCCTCGCCGACCTGCCGTGGGACCGGACGCTGCGCTGGGCGTACGCACCGATCGACCCGGCCGCGCTGTTCTGGCTCGAGGACCCACGGCAGCTGCGCCGCATGGCAGACCTGGACTTCCTCTGGTTGCGTCCGCTCGACCTGCCGGCGCTGACCGAGTCGCGCACGTTCGCAGCCGACGGGTCCGTGGTCCTCGAGGTCACCGATCCCCGGTACCCCGACCTGGCCGGTCGCTTCGAGCTGAGGGTCGCCTCCGGGCACGGAACGTGGACTCCCACCGAACAGGCGGCCGGGCTGTCACTGTCGGTCGCCGACCTGGGGTCGCTGTGGCTGGGCGGGACCTCGGCTCGGCAGCTGGTGTCCGTCCGACGGATCTCCGGCGACTCCGCGGCTGCAGGCCTGCTCGACGCCATGCTGGCCGTTGACGGTCCGCCGCGCTGCGTGGCCCGGTTCTGATCGTCCGGGCTACTCGGCCCCGCTGCCTGTCTGGCCCGCCCGGGTTGGCCGCAGAGTTGCCAGAGTGGTGTGCCCGCCGCCATTGATGCGTCTCATGGAGCGAGCCACATGGCGCGGTGTGACTACCGGAAGTCACAACCCCTACCCGGATTCCGCTCACACCCCAACCGACACTACGGGGGCCAGATTCCACCGCCGGCCTGGGCCGTTCCCGCCCCGGTGACGCTGGGTGAGATGCAACAGGTGAACGGCCGTCACCAGCTGCGCCGCTGGACCTGGTGAACACCGCCTCGCAGTGGCCCGCTGGCGGCGGTGTGCAGCACCTCCGGGCGCGGCAGCCGCTTGATCGAAAGAGGCGTGGCGAATCGTCGGGCGCCCAGATGCTTCCAATCCAGAGCTCTAGGCTGCCGCCATGTCGATGGTCCACACCGACGCGGTGTTCTTCGCCGACGGCCAGGCGTTCGAGGCCTGGCTCGTCGACAACGCGTCGACCGCCACGCACGTCTGGATTCGGATGGCCAAGAAGGGCGCGGGCGTCACGTCGATCGACTGGACCACGGCTGTGGACGTGGCGCTCTGCTTCGGCTGGATCGACGGCATCGCCCGGCGGCTCGACGACCAGTGGTACGTGCAGCGGTTCACCCCCCGGCGCGCGAAGAGCGTCTGGTCGAAGATCAACCGCGAGCGCATCGAGCGGCTCACTGCCGAGGGGCGGATGCACCCCGCCGGGTTGGCCGAGGTGGAGAGGGCGAAGGCGGACGGCCGCTGGGCCGCCGCCTACGACGGCCCGGCCACCGCAGTGGTGCCCGACGACCTCGCCGCCGCCCTGGCCGTGCGCGACCTCACCGACGTCTACGCCGCGCTGGACGGCCGCAACCGCTACGCCTTCCTGCATCGCATCCAGACCGCCGTGCGCCCGGAGACCCGCACCCGCCGCATCGAGCAGCTCACCGACGCCCTCGCCCAGGGCAAGACCCCGTACCCGGCGCCGACGAAGAAGTCCCGTACCTAGACCGTGGCCATCCACGAGGTGTCCGTCCCATGCCACAACGGCAGCACCGCACGACCTACTGGTCGCGGTGTCCGGCCCCACTGACCCCACGATGTCATCGGTCCAGCCGGCGCCGGAGCTTCTGAGGTGCGCAAGTCCGGTAGCTCTCGACAACCAGCTCGGCCACCTCGTCCCAGTCAGTGTCGCCATCGAGCACCATGCCCACGACGGTGGGCGACCATGGCGGCTGGTAGAACGGTGGACCGGCATGAGACAGTGCCAGCAACTCGTCGCCGGATGACCGGAATGTCAGCACCGTGGTTGGATCGGTCACCCCGGTCAGGTCGCGGTAGGCCGAGGTGTAACCCTCCTGAGCGACCAGGACGTGGGCAAAGGTCTTGTTCCGGACCCGCCACCTCACACCAGTCCAGGCGTCCTGCTCGTAAGCGTCGGGCAGCGCCAAGGCGGTGGAGGCAACCCGGGCAACCACGTCGCCGGAGGGCTCGATGCGCGGCGGCCTGACCATGCCCCGAGTCTGTCAGCGACAGCCGATGAGTGGCGCCATGCCAGGGCGGCTTCAGAGACGCAGCGCGGAGGCATGTGTTTGGGTGCGACGAGGCCGTCGGTCAGCCACGGATGGCGTCCCTGATCCAGGCGGGCACGGCGACCCCCTCATCGTGAAGAACCCACGCAAGCGAGCACATGCCATCCGCAGGCCCTCCGTGATCAATCAGCGAGTCCACGTTCACCAGCCTCTCCCGTGGGACGAGCTGGCTGACCGCGATGCGGACGCCGCGAACCCGTCCCAAGTACTCCTCCATTGCTGCGTGATCAGGCACGTGCCGATCATGTCGGAAGTGCCGGACGATCCCGTCAAGGCTGTAGGTCGGCTGGGCGGCGGTACTACTCCGACATCAGCCCGGCCTCGTGGTTGGTGGAGTCGTTCCGCCGCTCTGGCTAGCGCTTGGTCTGCCTGTCCGCAGTGGCCCGCGCCGGGTGATTCCGGGTGGTGCTGGGCGGGTAGAGCGGCGTAGCGTTGACAGTGCCAAGGGAGCGGGCATGAGCGCCAGCGAGATGACGAACCGGCTAGCCGGAGAGCCCACGGTCTGGCAGTGGCGCGCTGGGGACGAAGGCGAGCCGGCCAGCCGTGGGGGGGCGTCGCGAGGCGCAGCCTTTGCCCCTGGTGGGGCGGGCGAACGGTCCGCGAGACGTTCCTGGTCCTCACGGCGGTGGCGGTTGCCACCGCGGCATGCACCCAGGTCGGGTCCGTCCCTTCAGACCGGCCAGCTGCCCCCATGTCGACTGCAACTGCCAGTGTGGACCTGAGGCACGCCGCCGCCGGTGACGGTGGACCCGTCAGCCCGATTCCGAACCCCGGCAACCGGATTGGCCGGGAGGTGGGCAAAGCGCAGCCGGCGTCGTGCGACCGCTCCCTGCGGCCTGCGTCCACGACCCTGTTCAACGACCCGTCAGGATCGCCAGCGGCACAGCAGCGGATCCTCAGGTACCTGGTCAAGGTGATCGACTGCACGCCACCGACCAACCCCGACGGTGGCCAGGCATCGATCCACGCGTCCTTCTACTCGTTGACCTACGAGCCGGTGCGCGATGCGCTGATCGCGGCAGCCCGCCGGGGCGTGTCGGTGCAGGTGCTCGCCAGCAGTCACGGAGACAGGTTCCGGGCTTGGCAGGATCTGGTCGAGGCCCTGGGCTCGGACTCGTCCGCGAGTAGCTTCGCCAAGACCTGCTGGAAAGGTTGCTTGGGCCCGAGGAAGCCGCCGGCTCCGCCTACCAGGCGTTCGATGAGTACTTCCAAGACCTGATCGCGGGATCTCGGGGGACTCTGCTGACCGAGGACTACTACCGCAGCGTCATCCTCCCGCCCAACCCGGCGGTCGACACCCCCCGCACGGTGGTCCATTTCCTGCCCCAAGGGTCGGGGAACCTCCAACTCGACGTCCTGCGCTCGATCCAGTGCCGCTACATCCTCAACGGAAAGCAGCGACGCACCCTGGTGCGGATCTCCATGTTCGCGTTCACGCGGGTCGAACTCGCCGTGGAGTTGTGGCGGATGGCCTACGAGCGCGGGTGCCTCGTTGACCTGGTCTACCCAAGCTTCGAGGCGCCGACGGCACGTGGCTCCTGGGCGAGGCCGGAACGGCAATGCCCTGGGGTCCCGCAGATCTTGGCGACCCCGCCGGGCGGGCGCACCCCGAGCACACCAGGAGCCGCGCAGCCGGCGACCGAGGGCATCGGACACCTCGCCGACCCCGCGGGTACCTGCCCTGACGGAGCGTTGGACGGCAGGGTGGCCGGGACCAAGCCGGGGGTGTGGATCGATCAGAAGAGCCCCACCGACGGGGGCCGCCTGACCGTTACGGCCTCCTGCCCCGTGGAGCCATACTTCGACCGGTTGTTGCAGGTGTGGGCGTTCCGGTGCGCCGGTTCAACGATGTTCACGCACCAGAAGGTGCTGCTCGTCGATGGAATCGTGCAGGGCAAGCGACAGAAGTACGTGATGACAGGTTCAGCCAACTGGTCGGAGTCAGCGCTACGCCGCAACGACGAAGTGGTGGTCGAACTGAAGGACGCCCCCGCGATCCACGACGCCTATGCGACCGCCTTCAAGCACCAGAAACGTCTCTTCGCGGCTGCGGGCCAGACGCCCGATGGGCGGTACCGTTCATGACCTCCATAGGCCCACCCCAACCGCGCCCACCCTCCGCGATCCTCGTGCTGCACCGGTTGGCGCAGAACACGGGCCGGCTGACCAAGTGGTCGTGGCCAGCGCGCGTCAAGCTGTTCGCTGACGCCAGGTGGTCTGTGCACGTCGGCGCGTAGTCTGAGAGGTGGGAGATGGCAGCATGAGTTGGCCTCCGACAAGCAAGACCTGTCGAACCCGATCGCATGCTCCCGCCGGTTTCCTGTCTGGATGAGATCGACGGGGGGTGGGATCGGTGGACCGAACAACCGCTCTGGTTGCGACGTCCGAGGCGCGTGCCCGCGAGGCCGCCGAGCCGGTCAAACGTCGGGTTCGGGGCCATGGCCAGGACATCCTCTCGGCGGGGCGGCGGGCGCGGGCGCGCGAGTCCCCACCCGACGCGGAGATCGACGCGGTGATCACGTGGGTGGATGACCGCGACCCGACCTGGCACGAGCAGCACGACCGGGTGTTCGGGGCCTCACAGGCACCTGACTCCCCACGAGCAGCAGACGTCACGGCCCGGTTCCGCAGTCTGGGTGAACTGCGCTACGCGCTGCGCGGGATCGACCGGAACATGCCATGGGTCCGCGAGGTCGTGCTCGTCACCTCGGGGCAACCGCCTCCCGACTGGCTGGACACCCGGGCCCTGCGGGTGGTGACCCACCGCGAGTTCATGCAGCGGAGCGCGCTGCCGAACTTCAACTCGCATGCGATCGAAGCCGCCATCTGGCGGATCGACGGATTGGCCGAGCACTTCGTCTACTTCAACGATGACGTCCTGGTCCTCCGGCCTGTGCGACCCAACGACCTCTTCACCCCGGACGGCCGTCCTCGGGTATGCCTGACCCGGCTGCCGGTGGCCCCGGGGTTACCGACTCTCGACGATTCGGCGGCCGTCAACGGTGCGCGCAATGCCCGTGACCTACTCGCTGGCGCGGGTCTCGGGCAGGCAACCCGCATGGTCGCCCATACGCCGAACCCCCAGCGCCGAAGCCTCCACGCCGAGATCGCGTCGCGGTTCCCACGCGAGCTCGACGCCACGGAACGGACGCCTGTGCGCTCATGCCCGGATCTGGCCCCGGTCTTCCTGCACACGTGGTACGCGCTGCTGACTGGACGCGCCGAGGAGGTCCAGATGACCAGCCGGTATGTCGAACTCTGCGAGCAGGGTGGTCTGCGCGACCTCAATGTCCAGGTGCGTCGCCGGGACATCGACTACCTCTGCCCGAACCTGGCCGCCGATCCGGTCATCGATTGGCCGGAGCTGGCCGAAGGGGTTCAGCGCTCGTTGGAGCGAGCCCTCCCGGGCCCGTCACGGTTCGAGAAGGCCTGACCGCACGCGTCAACGACGACCGTTGTCGTCACCTCCAACCATGCTCACACGGCATGGGCAGCGCAGGCGGAGGAGCCCGAGCCCGACGCTTCCCGATGCTCGCCCGGCTCGGGATCCAGCGTCGCGAGGTCGCCGCACCCTTGGACCTGCCGAACCATCCGCAAGCCCGGAGTCTGGAACACGCGGCCGTGGAGGCCGACCTCTCGAGCCTGAACAGGGTTGGGCTCACCTTCTGGTTCATCCCCGTTCCCGAGCCGGGCAACGTCCGGATCGGCATCCCCAGCTAGCGTCGCGCGGATTTTCGGCTCTTCTGACGCGCTCACCCTGGTACGTGCAGCTTCTCCACGTCGGAACCGATCCTCCAAGGAACCCCATGTATTGGAGATTATCCGATATCCTCTAATACAGGAGGGGGCTGTGGGACGTTACTTGAACGCGATCTGGCCCGGGAATCCCTCCGGGTCCACCAGGGCGGAGCGTACCTCCTGCCGCTATCGGGCCTATGTGCCCGACCCGCTGGCGACTTCGGAGCTGAGCGTTCCCGCCTCGGTTGCGGCCGACTTGGCCGAGGTGGAGCAGCGTGTTCGCGCCCTCAACGCCGACCACCCCGGCCTTGCCAACCTGGAGCCGCTCGCCCGATTCCTGCTGCGCGCCGAGGCCGTGGCCAGTTCCAACATCGAGGGCCTGACCATCAACGTGCGACGGCTCGCCCGCAGCGAGGCCGTCGAGCGCGAAGGCCTGCCGGTAACCGACGAGACTGCCCGGGCCGTCCTGGGGAACGTCCGAGCCCTCGACGAGGCACTCTCCCTGGCCATCGACCCGACCCGGCCGGTGACGGTCGAGGCCATCCGAGCGATCCATGCAGCGCTGCTTTCCGGGACACGCGACGAGACCTGGGCGGGAGTCGTCAGGGACCAGCAGAACTGGATCGGCGGTCGGAACCCCTGCGCCGCAGCGTTCGTCCCCCCACCCGCGAATGAAGTCCCGGGCCTGCTGGACGACCTGGCCGCCTATCTCACAGGCGACGACCACCCCGCCCTGCTGCAGGCTGCCCTGGCGCACAGCCAGTTCGAGACGATCCACCCGTTCGCTGACGGCAACGGGCGCACGGGCAGGGCGTTGATCCAGCTGGTCCTGCGCCGTCGGCGCGTCGCCACCCGCGTGCAGCCTGCCGTCAGCCTCGTCCTGGCCACTCGAGCCGATGCCTACGTCCGGGCCCTCGATGGCACCCGGTCCGAGGGCCCAGGCACCGCAGGTCTTCTCGACTGGGTCGAACTGTTCCTGTCCGCGACCGGCCGCGCCTGTGCCGACACCGAGCACTTCGCAGCCCAACTGGCCACCTGGCAGCAGGATGCCCGCGCCCGGCTCGGGAAGGTGCGCGCGGATTCGGCAGCCCTTCTGCTCGTGGACGCCCTGCCGTCCCTCCCGGTGTTCTCGATCACCACGGCGGCCTCACACATCGGACGCACCTTCAAATCGACCAGCGACGCCGTGGAGCGGCTGCGCGATGCCGACGTCGTGCGACAGCTCACGCTGGGCCGACGCAACCGGGCCTTCGAGGCTGTCGGCTTGTTCGAGGCCTTCACCGGCTTCGAGCGCATGCTGGCCAGCCCAGATGCCGACACGGCCATCAGCCCACCGCGACGGCCCGTTCCCCAACGACCCCGCCTGAGGTAGCCCCGTACACCAACCCATAAACCAACTGGGGGGATTCCGGGGTCGTTCGCGGGTACCCGCCGACCCTCGATTCGTGCTCAGCGCGACGCTCTACGACCACTCCGGAACCGCCTGAGTGGACCCGGTCGGTTGGGGCTCGAGTCCCTCTGGTCGCATGGATGGCTTGTGCGGGGCCATAGCCTGGCGGCGTGGAGTCGCTGCCGCCCGGGATCTACGACGTGCTCCGTACCTCGTCGTTGGATCGTCAGGAGCCACCCGATCCGGCGCAGGACACAGGAAGCTCTCAGGTTGAGAACCGGATGGCGAGGCTCCTGAATCCGAGTCCGGGCAAGAAGAAGGACGTTGACGCGCTTGCCCACCTGGTCGCGTCCGAACTTGCGCGCATCCTCGCGACGCACGACGACGAGGCCATTCGAGCACAGCTGACCAACCGCCTGCTGGAGTTCGCCGGCAGTGATGAGCGCGTTCCGGTGCCGATCGAGTTCCTGGTTGCCGTGGCCGATCAGGCGGCAGGCCCACTCCCTCACCCGGAGACCCCGCTGCGCGAGGTCGCGCTGCTGACAGCTGCTCGAAACGAGCGGAGCCTGCTCGCCGAACTGGCGTCGGAGATTCCGAGCGCTGACCGCATCGACGTCATCATGGCATTCGTCCGTTGGGCGGGTGTGCGAATGCTCGCAGAGCCCCTCCGGGCCGCCGCCGCACGCGGGGTGCCCATCAGGGTTCTCACGACGACGTACACGGGCTCGACCCAGCGCACGGCGCTGGATTGGCTCGTCCGTGAAACCAAGGCGAACGTGGCCATTTCCTACGAGACACAGGCGACACGACTGCACGCGAAGGCCTGGCTCTTTGGTCGGGACTCAGGATTCGACACTGCCTACGTTGGCTCATCGAACCTCACCAGCTGGGCGCTGGTTGATGGCTTGGAGTGGAACGTCCGGCTGGTCAGACCTGCCACCCCGCACCTGATCGAACGTTTCCAGCGAACGTTCGACGGCTACCTGGCGTCTGACCTGTTCGAGCCGTACGACCCGGACCGCGACGGCGAGCGCCTCGATCATGCGCTGAGACTGGCAGGTGCGGCCGACACTCGCGACCTCCCTCTGGAGGTCAGCGGGCTCGAGGTGACCGCGCGGCCTCATCAGCGAGCGATCCTCGAGGCCCTCGAGTCAGAACGTGACGTGCATGACCGACATCGGAACCTGGTGGTGGCCGCCACGGGTACCGGCAAGACGGTGGTCGCAGCTCTGGACTACCGAGCCCTGGCCCAACGGTGGGGACATCGTCCATCGCTGCTCTTCGTCGCGCACCGCCGGGAGATCCTTGACCAGTCCATGCGCACCTATCGCGAGGCCCTTGTCGATGGCACCTTCGGCGAGTCCTTCGTGGGAGGCGTCCGGCCCCGCGAGTGGCAACACGTCTTCGCAAGCGTCCAATCACTGAGCAGCGGAGGAATGGATCGTCTCGACTTGAGCCGATTCGAGATCGTCGTCATCGACGAGTTCCACCACGCGGAGGCGGCGACATACCGCGCGCTGCTTGAGCGGATCCAGCCTGGCGAGCTGTTGGGCCTGACCGCCACTCCTGAACGCACCGACGGGGTAGACGTCCGGGACTTCTTTGACGGGCGCGCCGCCTACGAGATGCGGCTCTGGGACGCGATGGACGAGAGCCTGCTCGTGCCATTCCACTACTTCGGGATCCACGACAACGTTGATCTCCGCAGTGTCGAGTGGCGACGCGGCGGGTACGTCCTCGCGGGACTGAGTGGCGTGTACACGGGCCATGACGCACGGGTCCGCCTCGTGATCGAGGAGTTGCGCAAGAAGGTCGGGAATCTGGCGGAGATGCGGGCACTCGGTTTCTGCGTGTCGATCGACCATGCGCATTTCATGGCAGATCGGTTCAACGCTGCCGGGATCGATGCCGTAGCTCTCTCCGGCGCCACGCCCGGCGACCAGCGCGACGCCGCCATTCGGGCGCTTCGTGACGGCAGGACGCGAGCGATCTTCGCAGTCGACCTGTTCAACGAAGGCCTGGACATCCCAGAGATCGACACCCTGCTGCTCCTGCGACCGACCGAGAGCGCAACCCTGTTCCTGCAGCAGCTCGGCCGAGGCCTTCGTCGCACGCATGGCAAGTCGATCCTGACCGTCCTTGACTTCATCGGCCAGCAACGGCGCGAGTTTCGGTTCGACGCCAAGATGATGGCGCTCACCGGTGCAAGCAGGCGCGAGGTCGCTGACCGACTTGATCAGGATCACCCCTGGCTCCCCGGCGGCAGTGCGATGCAGCTCGATCGCGTGGCCAGGCAGATCGTGCTCGCCTCGGTGCGGGATCAGCTGGACTCGCGGCTGCCGCGACTCGTCTCCGATGCCCGGAGCGTTGGCACCAGCGATCTCGCGACGTTCCTTGCCGAGACCGGCCACGATTTGCCGGCGATCTACCGGACTCGGTCGTGGACGCAGATCCGTCGGGCGGCGCGGCTCAACCTGCCACCTGCCGGGCCGCACGAGGAGCAGGTCGCGCGACGGGTGCGTTCACTGGTCCACGTCGACGATGTCGGACGAGGGAACGCCTACAGGGCGCTGCTTGCACCTGATGGACCCGCGTACGAGACGCTGGGCGAGGCAGGCCGGCGCATCGCCCGAATGCTCTGCCTCGCCATCTGGCCTGATCGCGACGGGCGGACCTACCCGGAGCTCCTTGCTCGGCTCCGAGACGAGCCCGCGATAGTAGATGAAATCGAGCAGGTCATGCGGCTGAGCGTCGACACGTCCCGGCTGGCCCCTGGAGGGCTCGGGGAGGGATTGTCCGACGTCCCGCTGAACTCGCACGCGAGCTACACACGCCCCGAGATCCTCGCTGCCTTCGGCCTGGCCGACGAGGAACGCTCTGCCCGAGGTCGGCAGGCCGGCGTGGAATGGGCCCGTTCACACGATGCCGTGCTGCTCCTCGTGAACCTCCGCAAGGACGCAGCCGACTTCAGCCCAACGACGATGTATCGCGACTACGCCCTCGGGGAGCGCCGATTCCATTGGGAGTCCCAGAACGACACCGCACGCGCATCCCGAGTCGGGCGAGAGCTACTCGATCCGGCCACCCGCGTCGTACTGTTCGTCCGCGAGGCGCCCAGCAACGACTTCGGGAAGGGCGCCCCCTTCCTCTGCCTCGGCCGAGTCCATCTGGTCCCGGACTCGGTCAAGGGAGAGCGACCGATCGCGATGGTTTGGGAACTCGAGCGGCCCATGCCCACTGCCACCTACGAGATAGCGGCCGCAGTGGCTGTGTAGCCACAGCAGGACGAACTCAGGGCGACATTCGTGTCCAGTACCGGGGCGTCACCCCCGAATGGACAACGACGCCTTCCAAGCCCTCCCGTTCGCCCAGGCCTACAGCCGGATCGCCAAGACAGGTCTGAACCATTGCCGCCTGCGACGTACCAGCGTCAGCCACGTCCATCCTTGTTCGCGTCCCGATCTCCACCCCTGAGGCGACCGTTCGGATCCAGGACGGGCGGAACTCTTGGCGCACCAGCCGCCCTCTCATCGGCCCCGCCTCAGCGCCGATGTCAGACGGTCGGGAGACACTCTGCATCACTGAATGAAGGGCACGGCGGGCAGGCCCGGGGAGCGGGGCCCACGCAATCACCAGACCTGCGCCGAGCGAACCAAGGAGACACCGTGAGCGTGGAATTGGCCGACCAGCATCCGGCGGACTGGTATGCGTATCTGACCCAACAGGTTCTGGAGGACCTCTTCGGGACCACCACCGTGCAGCGGGGTGTCAGGTATCAGCGCAACAGAACCGTGCGGAGCCTGAGCCGCGGGGTGGCCGGCGACTCCCTGATGGCTACAGTGCACGGCAGCCGCCCGTACGCCACCCTCGTGGCCGTGGAGGCCTCGAGCGGAGAGGCTGACCTCGGCCACGGCACGGACCTCGAGATCGTCAGCGACTGCAGTTGCCCCATGGGCGACAGCTGCAAGCACGTCGTCGCGGTCATCCTCGAGGCGCAGGCACAGGCACAGGTTGAGGCGCACGCCGGGCTGACGCGCGCGGCGCGAGCTCGTCCACCGGGCTGGGGTGCGCCGCGAACGGTAGCGACGATCAACCCGTCATGGGAGGCCATGCTCGCTCCGGTCGTGCAGAGCTCCCAGACCGCGGGTCAGCCCGCTGCCGGCACGACGCCGCTGGCCCTGCTCGTGGACGTGTCGCCGAGGTCCCCCGGGAACCCTCCCAGCGGCATCGGGCAAGGCCCACGCCTGCAATTGCGCCCCCTGGTGCCAGGTGCGGCTGGCGGCTGGATCCGCACTGGGATCAGCTGGTCCGATGTGCACTACCCCCACTCCTGGCGTCGGATCAACCCGGCCCACCGAGAGGCACTCGCCGCGATCCTGACGACCGAACGGGTCCGTTCGCGGTCGTACTACTTCAACGCAGGACAGTGGGTGTCGGCCGACACGGTCGGCCCTGCGCTCTGGGCGCTGCTCGAAGATGCGGTCACCGCGGGAGTCACCCTCGTGACGGGCCCGAAGGGCGGCCAGACCGTCCAGGTCTCGAGCGAGCCCGCAGAACCGGTGCTCGACCTGACACGTACGGGGTCGGGCGACATCCTCGTGTCGCCGTCCCTGCGGGTACCCGGCGTCCCGGGCACGCCGGATCTGGTCGGCGACCCCCCGCACGGCGTCGTGGTCAAGATCCAGGGCGGGCTGGTCCTCGCACGTCTGGCCAAGCCGTTCACGGCCCCGCTGGCCCATCTCATCAAGTCGGTCGACCCCCTCACGATCCCAGCCCAGGACACCTCCCGATTCCTCGCGAGCTACTACCCCACCCTGGCCCAGAGCGCCGCGGTCGAGTCCTCGGACGACAGCGTCGAGCTCCCCGAGGTGCAGCCGCCGAAGCTGGCCCTGCACGTGACATTCGAGGACGACCACCGCACCCGACTGCGCTGGACATTCCGCTACGCGGTGGGTGCCGAGTCGTTCGACGTCCCTCTGCTCGCTGCCACCGAAGCCGACCCCGAGTTCGTCCCGGTACCCCGCGATGCCGCCGCCGAGGAGGTCCTTCTGACAAGCCTCGAGGTTCTCGATGCGGCTCCCGGGCTGCGGACCCCGCTGCCCGGGCGAACCCGGCGCGGGGTGGTCGTTGAGCCAGTCCTGCAGGGGTGGCCGACGGTCGCGTTCGTCCGCGACGTACTGCCCGTCCTCGTCGACCGCGACGATGTCCAGGTCACAGTAGTGGGCACGCCGTTGGACTACGTCGAGGTCGACGGAGCGCCGGTGGTGAGCGTGTCCGCCCATGACATCGAGGACTCCGACGCGGGCGACGGGGTTGAGCTGGGGATCAGTCGAACCGCCGGCGACGGACCGACCGAGGACTGGTTCGACCTGGGGATCCTCGTCACGGTCGAGGACGAAGAGGTGCCCTTGACGGCCCTGCTCACCGCTCTGGGCCACGGCGACGAGCGACTCATCCTGCCCAGCGGCTCGTGGTTCTCCCTGGACCGCCCGGAGTTGCACTCCCTGCGCCGGATCATCGAGGAGGCCCGCGCCCTGCAGGACCATGAGTCCGACCAGTTGCGGATCAACCGCTACCAAGCCGGCATGTGGGAGGAGCTCGTCGCCCTCGGGGTCGTGGCCCACCAGAGCCAGCGGTGGGCGGGCTCGGTGGGGGCTCTGCTCGCCCTCGACGAGCTACCCCACCCGGACCCGCCCGAGGCCCTGCAGGCCAGCCTCCGGCAGTACCAACTCGACGGTTACCAGTGGCTCTGGTTCCTCTGGGAACACCAGCTCGGCGGCATCCTCGCCGACGACATGGGGCTGGGCAAGACGCTGCAGACCCTGACGATGGCCCAGCGGGCCCTCGAGGAAGGCGCGCTGACCTCGGACGCGCCGATCCTGGTCGTCGCCCCGACGAGTGTCGTCGCGGTGTGGGAGCGGGAGGCCGCCAAGTTCACTCCGGAGCTGCAGGTCGCCCCCGTCACCCAGACCGTACGCAAGTCCGGGCTGGCCCTGGCCGATAGCATTGCCGGGGCCCACATCGTCGTCACGTCCTACGCGCTGTTCCGGATCGACGCAGAGCACTTCACGGACCGGGCGTGGGGGGCCCTCGTCCTCGACGAGGCCCAGTTCGTCAAGAACCACCAGTCGCGGACCTACCAGGTCGCCCGCACCCTGCGGGCACCGATGAAACTGGCGATCACCGGCACTCCCCTGGAGAACTCCCTGATGGACCTGTGGGCGCTGCTGTCGATCGTCGCACCGGGCCTGTTCCCGACCCCCACGCGGTTCGCTGAGCTCTACCGCAAGCCCATCGAGTCCGGCGAATCCCCCGAGCTGCTCGCCACCCTGCGCCGGCGGATCCGCCCGCTCATGCTGCGCCGCACCAAGGAGGCCGTCGCCGACGAGCTGCCACCGAAGATCGAGCAGGTGGTGTCGGTGCCACTCAACGCAGCCCACCGCCGGATCTACGACACGCATCTGCATCGGGAGCGCCAGCGCATCCTCGGCCTGCTCGATGAACCCAACCGCAACCGGATCGCCATCCTCGCTGCGCTGACCAAGCTGCGCCAGCTCAGCCTCGACGTGCACCTCGTGGCACCCGACGCCCCGGCGAACGTCCGCTCGAGCAAGCTCGACGCACTGCTCGAACAACTCGTCGAGGTTGTCGCCGAGGGCCACCGGTGCCTGGTCTTCAGCCAGTTCACGCGGTTCCTGCAGATCGCGCGCCAACGGCTCCAGGATGGGGGGATCGAGCACGTCTACCTCGACGGCCGCACCCGGGACCGACCCAGGCGCATCGCGGAGTTCACCGACGGGGACGCCCCGGTGTTCCTGATCAGCCTCAAGGCCGGCGGGTCCGGGCTGACCCTCACCGAGGCTGACTACGTCTTCGTCCTGGACCCGTGGTGGAATCCGGCCGTCGAGGCCCAGGCGGTCGACCGGACCCACCGCATCGGTCAGGACAAGACCGTGATGGTCTACCGGCTGGTCTCCGAAGGGACCATCGAGGAGAAGGTGGTGGCCCTGCAGGAGCGCAAACGCGACCTGTTCGCCCGAGTGGTCGACGAGGGCGGGCTCCTGGGGGCGCCGCTCTCCACCGACGACATCCGCGGCCTCTTTGACGGCTGAGCCGGCGCCCAAGACGAGCCCCCCAACTTGCCTCGTTGCTCTCGCCGGATTCTCGTCCCGGCAGGACCACGACCTGTTCGCCCGAGCGATCCATGCGGGCGCGCTCATCGGGTGCCGCTGACCAGCCAAGACCTCCAAGCCCTCCCGGAAGCCTGAGTCGCCGGGCGTCAGCTCTGGAACACCACGGCGTCGATGGCTTCGCGGATGAGGTCATCCAGGCGCGCCGCGCCGTCACTCGACTGCCAGGCGTCGAGCGCGACGTCCAGAGCGGCCAGGCAGCCAACCGGCGGCCCGGCCTCGCCGGACAGTCAGGCGACCACGCGTCCGCGCAGCACCACCCGCGCGGGCCGGTGCAGCACGCTCAGGTCGGTCAACGGGTGGGCGTCGTACACGACGAAGTCGGCGGGGTCGCCCTCGGCCAGGCCGGCGTTCCAGCCCAGCCACGACCGCGCCCGCCAGGAGGCCGCACCCAGCGCGTACTCCGCGGACATGCCGAGCTCGGCCATCGCGAGCACCTCGCCGGCGATGTTGCCGTGCCGGGCCGCACCGCCGCCGTCGGTGCCCGCGTACATGGCCACGCCCGCGTCGTGGGCGGCCATCAGCGTGGCCCGCCGACGCGCGTGCAGATCGGTCATCGTCGCGGCGTAGTCGGGGAACTTGTCCTGGCCGGCAGCGGCGTACCCCGGGAACTTGTCCAGTTGCATCACCGTCGGCACCAGCGCGACCCCGCGGGCGACCATCGTGTCGATGAGGTCCTCGGTCAGTCCGGTGCCGTGCTCGATGCAGTCGATACCGGCCTCGAGCAGCCCCGGCAGCACGTCGTGCCCGAAGCAGTGCGCGGTGACCTTCGCGTCGTTCTCGTGCGCAGCCGCAATCGCCTGCGCGAAGGCCTGCGCGGGGAACGACGGCGCCAGATCGCCGGACTCCCGCGAGATCCAGTCGCCGACCAGCTTCACCCAACCGTCGCCGCGCTGGGCCTCCCGGGCCGTGTACGCCGCCAGCTCGTCGGGCTCGACCTCATGGGCGTAGTTGCGGATGTAGCGCCTGGTCCGGGCGATGTGCCGCCCGGCCCGGATCAACCGGGGCAGGTCCTCGCGCTCCTGCATCCACGCGGTGTCTAGCGGCGACCCGCAGTCGCGGATCAGCAGGGCGCCCCCGTCCCGGTCGAGGATCGCCTGCGCTTGGGCCTCTTCATCGGACACCGCGCCGCCATCGTCGAGGCCGAGGTGACAATGCGCGTCGACCAGTCCCGGCACGATCCAGCCCTCGGCGACTGTCCGCGCCCCCAGCGGCCGTTCGTAGGTGATCCGGCCGGCCACCACGAACACCTCGCGGGCCTCGCCCTCGGGCAGCACCGGACCGGAGAACCTGAGCGCAGTCATGCCCCGGACGTTACAAGCGCCCCCGCCGCGGCCTCCACGGGACCCGGGCACTTGCCAGCCCGGGCGCACCGCCGCGATGCGACACACTGGGCCCGGATGGACGCAGCGGGCGGTACCCCTACCTCCTCAACGAACGAAGCGGCACTTGAACGCCTCCACTCCTGCGGACCCCGTCCCCCGGGACCGTGCCAACGGCTACACCCGAGCCGATGGCCGCCCGGCGCCGACGATTCGTGACCGAGGCGTCCGGGGGCGGACCTGGCGCACGTCGGCACCTACTCCCTTGGACCCCGCCACGCTGCCAGGCAACATCGAGAACTTCACGGGCGTGGCGCAGGTGCCGATCGGCCTGGCGGGCCCGCTGCGGGTCAACGGCGAACACGCCCGGGGTGACTTCTATGTGCCCCTGGCCAACGGCGACTGGTGACCAGCCACGAGCGGCTGGGTCGCAACCGCTGGCCACCTGCACGTTGGTGTGCACGGAATGGACAACTGAGAGGTCGATTCCGTGCACACCAACGCAGGACTTCCCGCCTCAACCGGGCGGTGCGGCGCGGGGGTCTGCCAGTTCGCCGGGCAGGCACACGCGGGACTTGGTGATGAAGTGCAGGTCGTCGCCGGCAGCCAGCGAGAACCCTTCGGGCTCCCCCTCGCCGAGCGCGAGGATCAACTGCGTGTGCTTCCAGACCTCGTACTGGCGACCGTCGATGTAGAACGGCGCGCCACCGACGTGCCCGAGCAGCACATCGTGGTCACCGACGAGGAACTCGCCGTCCTCGAAGCACATCGGGAGGCTGCCGTCACAGCAGCCCCCCGACTGGAAGAACATCACCGGGCCGCGCTCGGCCACGAGGCTGGCAATCGCGTCCAGTGCAGCCGGTTCGGCCACGACCCCGGGCTCGCCGACCACCTCGTCCATGCTCATCGCCGATCAGAAGAACCCGAGCGCGTCAGGGCTGTAGCTGACGAGCAGGTTCTTGGTCTGCGTGTAGTGCTCGAGCATCATCTGGTGGTTCTCGCGGCCCACACCCGAGATCTTGTAGCCGCCGAACGCAGCACCCGCGGGGTACAGGTGGTAGCAGTTGGTCCACACCCGGCCGGCCTTGATCGCCCGGCCCATCCGGTAGGCGAGGTTGCCGTTGCGGGTCCACACCCCGGCACCCAGGCCGTACAGGGTGTCGTTGGCGATCCGCAGCGCATCCGCCTCGTCGGTGAACGTCGTCACCGCCAGCACTGGTCCGAAGATCTCCTCCTGGAAGACCCGCATGTCGTTCTCGCCCTTGAGGACGGTCGGCTCGAAGTAGTAGCCCTCGGCCAGGTCCCCGTCGAGCACGTTGCGGTTGCCGCCGATGAGGCAGTCGGCCCCCTCCTGCGCACCGACGTCGACGTAGCCGGTGATCTTCTCCAACTGCTGCTTGGACACCTGTGGGCCAAGCATCGTGTCGGTGTCCAACGGGTTGCCCTGCTTGATCGCGCGGATCCGCTCCAGGCAGCGGGCCATGAACTCCTCGTAGATCGACTCCTGGATCAACGCGCGCGACGGGCACGTGCACACCTCGCCCTTGTTTAACGCGTAGAGCACCAGGCCCTCGATCGCCTTGTCCAGGTAGGCGTCGTCGGCGTCCATCACATCGGCGAAGAAGATGTTGGGCGACTTCCCGCCCAGCTCGGTGGTGGACGGGATCAGGTTCTGCGCCGCGTACTGCATGATCAGCCGGCCGGTCGTGGTCTCGCCGGTGAATGCGATCTTGGCGATCCGCGGGCTGGTCGCCAGGGCCCTGCCGATCTCCCCGCCGGGGCCGGTGATGATGTTGATGACGCCCGGGGGCACGATGTCGGTGATCAGCTCGGCGAACTTCAGGATCGACCAAGGTGTGGGCGAGGCCGGCTTGAGCACCGTGCAGTTGCCCGCGGCCAGCGCGGGGGCCATCTTCCAGGCCGCCATCAGGATCGGGAAGTTGAACGGGATGATCTGCCCGACCACGCCCAGCGGCTCGTGGAAGTGGTAGGCGATCGTGTCCTTGTCGATCTCGGTCGAGGAGCCCTCCATCGCGCGAGTCGCCCCGGCGAAGTAGCGGAAGTGGTCGACAGCCAGCGGAAGGTCGGCGTTGAGCGTCTCGCGCACCGGCTTGCCGTTCTCCCACGTCTCGGCCACCGCGAGCATCTCCAGGTTGGCCTCGATCGCATCGGCGATGGCGTTGAGCACCACTGCGCGACCTGCCAGGGACGTCTCACCCCACGCGTCCTTGGCGGCGTGCGCGGCGTCGAGGGCCAGCTCCACGTCGTCGGCGGTGGACTTGGCCACCTCGCAGAACGGCTGGCCGGTGACCGGGCTGATGTTGGGCATGTACTTGCCCTTCACCGGGGCGACCCAGGTCCCCCCGATGAAGTTGTCGTAGCGCTCCTTGACCGTGACCAGGCTGTCCGGTTGCCCGGGCGGTGCATAGACAGTTCCCATGGTGCCTCCATCGCGTGAGTTGGCGACCGCTTCGCGCGGCAGAGATCGAGGCGGCCAGAGCGGGACGTGCGTCACACGAACGTAGCACCGCAGGTTCGCACTGGCCGGTTGAGCACGCCTCCTCCCGCGCGCGACGGTCAGGGCAGGACGGGGCCGGCCAGCTCGTCGGGCAGCGGCCTGGACGCAGCCGTGGCAGCACAGCGGGGGCACAGCCCGCCCACCGCCCACCATGGCCGGGTGCATCGCTAGCGTAGGCCCATGATTCGCCTCGACGCGCAGGGTCACCCGCTGCCGACACTGAGCGCAACCGCGGGGGCGGCTCACCGGCGCACTGAATCGGCACCGACGTCAGCCTCAGCACTGCGGGCGCGACCATGAGCCTGGAGCTCGGGGTCCACTCGGAGGTGGGCCGACTGCGCAAGGTCCTGGTCTGCGCCCCGGGGCGCGCCCATCAGCGCCTGACCCCCTCGAACAACGACGACCTGCTCTTCGACGACGTGCTGTGGGTGGAGAACGCCAAGCGCGACCACGCCGAGTTCGTGACCAGCCTGACCGACCGTGGCGTCGACGTGCTGGAGATGCACGACCTGCTCACCCAGACGCTGGCGCTGCCCGCGGCGCGGGCGTGGATCCTGGACCAGCAGATCGTGCCGAACCAGGTCGGCGTCGGGTTGGTCGACGAGGTCCGCTCCTACCTCAATGGGCTGGCCGATCGGGAGCTGGCCGAGACCCTGATCGGCGGGTTGTCCACCTTCGAGTTCCCCGAGACCCACGGCGGGGACATGATCCGCCTGGTCCGCGACGCCGCCGGGGTCAACGAGTACCTGCTCCCGCCGCTGCCGAACACCCTCTACACCCGCGACACCACGTGCTGGATCTACGGCGGGGTCACGCTCAACCCGTTGTTCTGGCCCGCGCGGCATGAGGAGACCGTGCTGGCCACCGCGATCTACCAGTTCCATCCGGACTTCGCCGGACGGGTCAACGTCTGGTGGGGCGACCCGACGCAGTACTGGGGCATGGCCACCGTCGAGGGCGGGGACGTGATGCCGATCGGCAACCGGACGGTGCTGATCGGCATGAGCGAACGTACCTCGCGACAGGGGATCAGCCAGGTGGCCCGGGCCCTGTTCGATGCCGGGGCGGTCGACCGCGTGGTGGTCGCGGCCCTGCCCAAGTCCCGGGCGTCGATGCATCTGGACACCGTTTTCACCTTCGCCGACCGCGACTGCGTGCTGGTCTACCCGGACATCGTGCACAGCATCGACGCCTTCTCCTACTACCCGGCGGGCAACTCCGCAGGCCTGGAGCTGCGCAAGGAGAACAAGCCCTTCCTGGAGGTCGTGGCCGGCGCGCTGCGCCTGCCGAAGCTGCGGGTCGTCGAGACCGGCGGCAACGACTACGTGCGCGAGCGCACGCAGTGGGACAGTGGCGCCAACCTGGTGGCGGTGTCCCCCGGAGTGGTCTACGCCTATGACCGCAACACCTACGCCAACGCGCTGCTGCGCGAACAGGGCATCGAGGTGATCGAGATCGTCGGTGCTGAGCTCGGTCGGGGACGCGGCGGCGGGCACTGCATGACCTGCCCGATCATCCGCGACGGCCTCGAGGACTGAGGCGGCCTCGAGGACTGAGGCGGCCTCGAGGTTCAATGCGCCCTGGCGCGGCGGTTCAGGTGTCCCAGCCAGGGTCGGTGTGCAGTTCCACGTTCACCCAGAGCAGCCGTCCCGGCTGGGCGAGCGCGGAGATCAGCGCCCGGCGCACGCGGTCGGAATCGTCGAGGGTGAACCCGTCGTCAGCGCGGACCATGAAGTCGAGCTCGATGTAGACCTTGCGGCCCAACTTGCCGATGCGGATCGTCGGCTCCGGCAGCCCGAACTGGCCACGGACCTCGTGGACGGCCGAACGGATCGGTTCGGTGACGGAGCCGTCGGGCACCCCCTCGAGCAACTCGCGAAACGCCTGCCGCAGCATCCGCACCGGGGTGGGCAGGATCAACGCGGCCGCGACCAGGACCAGGACCGGGTCGATGAAGGGAGCCAGGTGCGACCAGGAGGTGTTCTGCAGCGCCACAGCGACCCCGAAGCCGATCACGAGCGCCACGCCCAGCACCACGCCGGCCCGCCACTGGTCCGCCTCGGCCGCGACGAGGTCCGACCCGGCCCGCTTGGCCATGAGCAGTCGCAGGACCACGAACGAGCCCAGCAGGCTGAGCACCGAGTAGATCAGGGCGGAACCCACTTCGGTCTCGCTTCCGCCGGCCAGGATCACGCCCACTGCATCCAGCGCCGCATAGCCGAACGTCCCGGCCAGGACCAGAGCCTGGGCGGCGACCACCAGCGGGGCCAGCGCCTCGCGCCCGAACGGGTAGGACTCCGTCGGGCCACCCGCCACGAGGGCGGCTGCCCGCAGCCCGAACCAGGACAGCACGAAACCGACGATCGCGTACACGCCGTCGAAGAGGATCACCTGAGAGCCGGCCGCCAGGCCCCAGACGATCCCGAGTGCGGCGAGCGCCAGGGCCGCGGCAGCGGAGATCTTCAATCCCAGCGCCTCGCCCCTGTCGGCCTGCACGTCCATGCTCATGTGCTGATCCAAGCAGTCCACGGCCGGCGTCGCGTCGCCGTGCTCGCCCGCGCCGGGTGGCGAGGTCCGCTGCGTGGACGTCCTCCACAGCCTCATCGCGAATGCGCGGCCCCGAGCGATCCGAGGTGGTAGAGTCGTACATATGTTCGAATAGCGTGAGCCAAGGGGGCGGCAGTGTGAGCCAAGGGGGCGGCATGGGGGAAGCTTTGACAACATCGATGACCGGCAGGGCTGGGCCACTGGCACCGGGTGCGGCTGGCGAAGGTGGCGAGCGGCCGGTCGAATTCGCAGCGCAGGATCGGGATCCTGATGAACGCCTGGAGCGCCTGATGCGGTGCTGGTGGCTCGATGAGCGCCCGGCCTGGACTGAGCGCGACTGGTGGGACGCTCCGCTGCGCGATCAGGTGCGCGCCCTGCTCTGGCTTCCGGCCGGACCGCTGCTGGCCACCGCTCTCGGTTCCGTCCAGAGCCGGGGTCAGTGTCCGAGCCCGCACGCCGGGGAGGCCCTGCCTGGCCTACCCGTTCCGGGGCATCTCAGCGGGTGGCCGTGCGCATGCAAGGTGGTCGTGGCGGCGGCCTGGGAGGCCTGCGCCGCTTGGGCGGCGGCGGGTTCAGCCACCGCCCTGGTCGACGCCGCGGGCCCCGAGCCCCTCGTCCTGGACCTCCGCGCGGAGACCGGGCAGCAGCTGACCGACCCTGCCCGGGAGGAGCTCGCCCTTGCGCTGCGCACGTCCCCGCACTCGATGGCCAACAGGATCGCCAGCGCGCGCGACCTCGTGGCGCAGCCGCCGTTGCTGGCTCTGGTGCAGTCGGCGGCGATCTCGGCCTGGGCCGCGCGCTCGGTGGTGCTGGAGATCGCCGACCTCACCCCCGAGCGACGCCGCCAGGTCGTGGACCACGTCTGTCTGCGCGTTCGCCAGCGACTATCCTCAGGCCGTCGCGCCTGGACGTCGGCCGAGGTGGGCAGGGCAGCCCGGATGGCGCGACGGCGGCTCTGCCCGGACTCGGATCGGCCCACACGCGAGCGGGCATTCTCCCGCCGCAGGGTGCGGGTGTTTCCGGACAAGTTCGGGATGTCGTCCCTGGTCGCCGATCTCGACGAGACCGACGCCCATCGCATCCAGTTGCGGCTGGCCGCGCTGGCCCGCGGCCTGAAGGCCCACGACGGCGGGCGCACGAGTGATCAGCTCCGAGCCGACGTGCTCGTGGATCTCCTGTTGGGCACGCCCGCTCACACGCCTGCCCTGAGCGCTGGCGCGACGCCCAGGGGCCGCGATGTCGAGAGCCCCGAGGGCCGCTCGTCAGCCCGCCCGGAGATCCAGGTCGTCGTCTCGTTGGAGACCTTGCTGAGGCTGGCCCAGGATCCCGCCGAGGTTGCGGGCCTGGGCCCGATCCCCGCCGAGATGGCACGGGAACTCGCCGCCGACGGCAGGTGGCGAGCCTGGGTCACGGATGCGAGCGGGGCCGTGGTGGCCACCGGTACGCGGGGTTACGTGCCGAGCAGCGCACTGGCTCGGGCCGTCCGGGCGCGTGAGCAGTACTGCCGGATGCCCGGTTGCCGCACGCCGTCGCTGCGCTGCGACCTCGACCACACGGTGGCCTACCCCGCTGGTGCGACCACAGCGGCGAACCTCGGACCGTTGTGCCGGCGTCATCACGTGCTCAAGACGCACGCGGGTTGGGACCTCAAGCCAACCGGGCACCCGGACGCCGCGCCGGGAGTGAGCTCCTCGGGACCCCCGGCCTGGCGATGGCGCACCCCCGCCGGATTCACAGTCCCCGACCATCCGAGCCCGCCGCTGGAGTAGCTGGGGCGGCGAAGCAGCTCGGGCGGTGGACCAGCGGGACTGCGAAGCAAGCCGGGCGGTGAAGTCGCTGGGACGGTGAAGTCGCTGAGACGGTGAAGCAGCCGGCGCCCCGGCATACCGTGCGTGCTGCCGAGGCTGCGGTGCACGCGCGGTTGGTTCGCCGGGCGCCGTACCCTCATGCCCATGCGTGCCATCGACATCACCGCCCCCGGCGGATCCGAGGTCCTGACCGAAGTACAGCGTCCCGATCCGGTGCCCGGGCCGGGGGAGGTTGTGATCCGGGTGGCCGCCGCGGGCGTGAACCGAGCCGACCTGCTCCAGCGCCAGGGCCATTACCCGCCACCCCCAGGCGCTTCGGACATCCTGGGCCTGGAGTGCTCCGGCGTGGTCGCCGGCCTGGGCCCCGACGTCACTGGCTGGCAAGCTGGCGACCGGGTCGCCGCGTTGCTCGACGGTGGCGGCTATGCCGAACTCGTGGTCGTGCCCGCCGGCCAGCTGCTGAAGGTCCCCGACCACCTCGACCTCGTCGACGCTGCCGGCCTGCCCGAAGCGGTGTGCACCGCGTGGTCGAACCTGGTGATGGTCGGTCGGCTCACCGCCGGTGAGGTGGTGCTCATCCACGGCGGCAGCGGAGGCGTGGGGTCAGTGGCCATCCAGCTGGCCACTGCACTCGGGGCGCGAGTGGCAGCCACCGCAGGCGGGCCGGACCGGGTGCAGCGCTGCCTCGAGCTCGGTGCGCAGATCGGCATCGATCACCGCACCGGCGATGTTTCCGCTCGCCTGGCCGAGGCAACCTCGGGCCATGGCGCCGATGTCATCCTCGACGTCCTCGGAGCCGGCGCCCTGGCCGACAACGTGCGCGCGCTGGCCACTGGCGGACGACTCGTGGTGATCGGCATGCAGCAGGGTCGGCGGGCTGAGCTGGACCTCGGCCTGCTGCTGGTCAAGCGGGCCAGCGTGCACGGAACCACCCTGCGCGCGCGCCCACCTGCTGAGAAGGCCTCGATCATCGCCGAGGTGGCCGCGCATGCCTGGCCGCTGCTGGGTCCGACCGACGAGGACCCGGCAATCACGGGCACGAGGCTGCGGCCCGTGGTGCACGCGCGGCTCCCGCTGGCCGAGGCGGGTCGCGCACACGACCTGCTCGAGGCCGGCGAGGTGTTCGGCAAGCTCGTGCTGGTCCCCTGACCGAGCCGATCCGGCGCACGAGCGCCGACCCGGTCAGGACTCGGGACTCGACCGGCCAACCCGCGCCGCACCCCGCAGCCGATCGGTCAGCCGGAGGTCCGCCACCCGATCGCTGTTCTGCGTCCACCAGGTGCGGGCAGCGGCACGACGTCGTTGCGCACCCACCGCCTGTGGGCCGTTCACCTCAGCGGACCCAGCCTCCCGGGACCCCACCACCTCCTGCGCCAACGGCGGGATCTGCACGCTGATCTCCCCTCCCAACTCGGCACCACCCAGCAGGGCCAGCGAGTCACCGCTCCAGAACCGCCCCGGGTCGAACCAGTTCTCCGGGTGCGCCGACGTATCCAGGAGGCCCATCTGGGCGTACGTGCTCGCCACGACCTCCGCACAGAACAACGTCTCCAGCGAGGCCCTGCTGCGCGCACGCCCCCGGACCCACCGTCCAGCCAGCCGGGGGGCGCTCGGGAACGGCGTCCCATCCAGGCGCGCAATGGTCTTCAGCGCAGCGTTCTCCATCTCCGGGGTGATCACCGCGTCGAGCTGGCGCAGCCACACCCGCTGGTCGTACTTGTCGTGCCACGTGCGCACGGCCTCGTGCAGGTTGTGCAACTGCACCCCACGGTGGTGCGTGCCGGTCCACACGTCCTCCATGGAGCGGCCGAGTTCGGCGTGCCACATCAGCGGTGGCAGGTCATCGATCACCACCGCCATGCCCACGTGATTGACCGGGGCATTGGTCGCCACCCGGATGGCGGTGTCCGCCGCGCTGCGCCCCCGGAACAGCCACACGTCACCTGTGCGGGTGTGGGCCAGCGCATCGTCCAGCGTCAGACTCACAGGGCTCACGCAGCGATACGGTACGGCCATGCAGTGGTGGAAGTGGGTCGGACTGGCCGGATTGGCCGGAGTGGCGGCCACCGGGGCGGTCGTGGCCCGCGACGAGCGCGCGCGCAACGCCTACTCCCCCGACGAGGTTCGAGCGCGGCTGCACGATCGCGCAGCCGCGGCAATGGCCCAGGACGAGTCCGCGGATGAGCGCGAGCACCAGCCCGAGCACCCGTAGCCCCCTCACCCCGGCTCCGGGCCCCGGCCTCGCGCCGCGCGCCTCGTACCCCGCGCCTCGCACCTCGTGCCTCATGCCTCGCCTCCTGCCCGCGCTCCCAGCGCGGTTGTCCACAGATTGCCGCAGACCCCTTGGTCCAGCCCTGATCGCCGAGCAGGCTATGGCCATGAACTACGACGAACTGCCGCCCCAGTGGCCCACGATTCCCCTCGCCGACCCCGCGCACATCGCCAACGTCCTGGACCTCTTCGTGGACCAACGCGCACGCGCCAGTGGGTCACTGTTGATCCTGATCTGCGACGAGTTGCACCGGCCGGTGCAACCGCTCCTCATCGAGGCCCTCGATGACGCACCACCAGCGGACTACCTGGAGGTCCTCGGGCGGATGGCCCGGACCATCTCCCAGGGCAATCCTCGGGCGAGCGTGCTGTGTGCCCTGGCACGCCGCGATCGACTTCGGGTCACCACGCGCGACCAGACGTGGCGCGCGGTGCTGGAGCAGTCCTTCGCCGGTGAGGTGGAGTTCCTCGGGGTGCACCTGATCACCACCGACGGCTCGATCCCGATCGAGGACCGCCACCGGGCTGCCTGATCGCTGGCTGGACAGCGACCACCACGCCGGACGGGGCGCTCAGTCAGCCGGACCGACCAGGTCGTCGAAGAACTGACCGTGGTAGCCGAACAGGACCGGATGTGGCAGTTCGGCACGAGCCAGTTCCGCCAATGACGCGGCGTCCAACACCAGGAGGAACGAGATCCCGCGCTGGGAGTCGAGCACGACCGACAGCAGCACTCCGTCGTCCTCGGCCTCGCGGCCGGGGCGCCCGACGAACACCCCCTCGCCGGGATAGCAGCCGGGCTGCGACCAGGTGCGCGTGCTGCCCTGGGCCACGTCCACCTTCACCAACTGGTCGTAGAACCCACGCTCACCGCTCAGACCCACGCCGTAGACGTAGCGGTGCTCGGGACTGGTGTTCATCCGCGCATAGTCCAGGCTCGGCAGCTCGATCGGCGTCGGGGAGAGCAACTCGCCACGCACAGGATCCGACCGGCGTGACCCGGCCAGCGGGATCCGGTACCGGCGAAGCGTCCCTGGGGGGATCTGCCCGTCGGGATCCTCGAGCCGATGCAGGTAGAACGACTCGATCACCGCGGCATCGTCATAGGCCACCAGGTCCACGACCAGCTCGCCGTCGACCTCGAAGGCGTTGACGTGGTGGAAGGCGAAGAACGCCTCGGCCCGCACCGACCGTACGTGTGCGCCGGTCGCACGGTCGAACACATGGAACCGGGTGCCCCGCTCGGGGCGCCACCTGAAGTTCTCGATGTAGGGCTTGAGCCAGAACAGCAGCGCCATCGGGTTGACCACCAGGGGGAACTCGGCAATGACCACGTGGCGCTGCGACATCCCGAACGAGTGGATGTACGCGGGTTCGCGCACCCGCCTGGTGGCAAGCGTCGCGGTGTGGGCCTGGCTCGGGTCACTGGTGTCAACCCGACGCAGCACATAGGAGCTGGCGGCCCCGAATCGCGTGACCAGGTTGATCGCCTCGTGCCGGTCCACGTCCAGGTGCGGATGCACGGTCGTCATCCGGGCGAACGTCGAGGTGTCCCACCCGCGCACGCCCACAGTGCGCAGGGTCTGCGGGTCGAACTCGACCTGGATCGGGGTCTCAGCCAGCGCCACGTACTTCTCGGCGATCCGGGCGATGTTGACCTTGGCACTGTCGGTCACCTGCGGATCGAACACGCTCATGGCGCGGGCGAACAGCGACCGGCATGGATCGGTGGCGAACTCCGGGAACGCGATCCGACCCTCGTCGCGGGCTGCGGCATAGGCGCGGGTCTCCAGGAACCGGTTGGCGTAGGACACCCGCCCCTGGTTGATGGCGAACCGGTGCAGCATGGCCAGACCATCGAACCAGTGCCGATAGCGACGCCGGCCCACCTGGAAGGTGCCCGGCCCGTTGCGGATCAGCGACCCGGCCAACCACGACGGCAGCTCGCCGCGAACCGGCACATCATCGAGGGCCACCTCCGGGCTGGTGCCGAACCCGTGCACGGCGTAGCTGGGCACCGTCATCGCGGCGCCGCTGTCCGTGGCGCTGGGCGCTCGGCCCGCGACACGCGTACCCGCCCTGAGGCGAGGTCGCCGACGATCAACTCCGCGGCGATCTTGCCCGAGGCCAGCACCGCGGGCACCCCCGCACCCGGGTGCGTCCCAGCCCCGACCAGATAGAGACCACGCACCGACCGCGACCGGTTGTGCGGCCGGAACCATCCGGACTGGAACAGCGTGGGCTGCAGGGCGAACGCTGCCCCGTGCGGCGAGTTCAGCAGGTCACGGAAGTGCGCAGGCCCGATCGCATGCTCGGTGACCAGGTGCTCGGGCAGCCCCGGCAGGTAGCGCTCGTCGAGCACTTCGAGCACCGCGGCCCGTACCTGGGCCAGTTCGGCGGCCGGATCGGCGCTCGGCTGCGCAGCGGCCGGTGTGGCCACCAGCACGTACAGGGACTCGCACCCGGGCGGCGCCACACTGGGATCGGTACGCGTGGGCACGTGCACGTAGAGGAACATGTCCGCGGCCGTCAGCGGGGCGCGCCCCTCGGCCGCCGCGCTCCGCACCCGGGCGCCGGCCCCGCGCCACGGACCCCGACCCCCGAACACCCGGCGCATCGCGACCCGCTCGTTGCTCGGGAACAGCATCGTGTGGTGCGCCAGCGGCGAGTCGGGCCACGTGCGGTCAGCGCCGAAGTAGAGCACGTGCAGTGACATGCTCGGTCGGGCCTGGCGCAGCCGGGCGCGTGCGGGGGCGGCCCGGCGCTCGTGCGCCAACAGCACGTCGTAGGTGAATCCGGGGTCGGCGTTGGAGACCACGACATCGGCCGGCAGCGTGCTCGCGTCGGCCAGCTCCACCCCGACCGCCTGCCCGTCGCGGACCAGCACCCGACGCACGTCGGCGCCGAGCACGATCTGCCCACCGAGGCGCTCGAACAGCCCGCCGAGGGCGGCCACCAGCGCACCGGTCCCGCCGATGGCGTAGTGCACGCCCCAGCGCCGCTCGAACTCCACGATAAGGCTGTACAGCGCCGGGGTGCGGCCCGGGTCACCACCGATGAGCAGCGGATGGAACGACAGCGCCTGACGCAGGAACGGGTCACGCACGAACGAGCTGACCTGGCGCTTCACGTCGAGCATCGCCCGGTGCTGGACCAGGTAGGGCAGCATCGCCATCATGATCTGGGGCTGCATCATCGGCCGCTCGGTGTAGGGGTAGAACGCGTCGAAGATGGCACTGATCCGCTGACCCAGGCGCGCGAATCCCGCCGCATCCCCCGGGCTGCGGGCACTGACCTCGGCGGCCATCGCCGCGGGGTCCGCGTGGTAGTCGAACGGCCGGCCGTCTGCGTCGAACGTGCGGTAGAACGGATCGAGGGCGACCAGCTCGACATGATCGGCCAGTTGTTCCCCGGCCAGTTCGAACAGCTCGGCGAACATGAACGGCGCGGTCAGGACCGTCGGCCCACCGTCGAAGCGGTAGCCGTCGCGCTCGTACTGGTAGGCACGACCACCGAGCTGGTCACGCTTGTCGAGCAGCGTGACGTCGTGACCCGCCGCAGCCAGCCGGATCCCGGCGGCCAGGCCTCCGAACCCACTGCCCACCACGACGACGCGCACCCGCGTCACTGTAGGGGCGATCCGAGCACCTCGCCCGCTCGGTGGTTCACCGGCCACGGGATGCGAGGTCGGCCAACTCACCGCAGGATGAGTCCATGGCCCCCCTCCTCGAGGACCTCGTCGTCCTGCTCGACCACGACGGTCAGCCCTGCGGGACCGCCGAGCGGCTGACCGTGCACGGCGCGCACACCCCTCTGCACCTGGCGTTCTCGTGCTACCTGGTCAACGCCGACGAGCAGATCCTGATGACCCGCCGCGCGCTTGCCAAGAAGACCTGGCCCGGGGTGTGGACCAACGCCTGCTGCGGCCACCCACAGCCCGGCGAGTCGATGACGGCGGCCATCACCCGGCGCGTCGGACAGGAGCTCGGCGCGCGGATCGTCGAGCTGCACCCGGTGCTGCCCGACTTCCGCTATGAGGCCATCGACGCCAGCGGCATCCGGGAGAACGAGGTCTGCCCGGTGTACGTGGCCGTCCTCGACGGCGCCCTGGACCCGGATCCAGCCGAGATCATGGAGCACACCTGGGCCGACCCGAGCGCCCTGGCCCAGGCGGCAGCCCACAGCCCCTGGCTGCTCAGCCCGTGGAGCGTGGCCCAGATCGCGCAGCTGGACCTCCCCCGGCTCGCCCAGCACGCGCTGGTGAGCGCCCGCTAGGAGTGCAGCACCCTGCGCCGCATGGTCCGCGCGTAGGCGCCCGGGGCGAACCGCGAGAGCACATGGGCAGCCCGAGCGGTGCGCGAGGGCAGCACGAGGGACCGCCGACGGGCCATCCCCACGAGCAGGGCTTGGGCCACCTCGGCGGCGGAGAGGACCTCTCCGGTGGTCGACCAGTCCCCCGCCGGGCCGCCGGCCCGGAAGGCAGCCCGCGCCTCGATCCCGGTGGCCACGAACGAGGGTGCCACGATCGTGACCGAGACCCCGGTCTCGACCAGTTCCGCGCGCAGGCTGTCGAAGTAGCCGTGCAGGCCGTGCTTGGATGCCGAGTACGCGGTGCGGTGCACCAGGGGGGCGAACCCGGACACCGAGCTGAGCACCGCGATCCGCCCGCGCCGCTCGATCAGCCCCGGCAGGGCGGCCTGCGTCACCGCGATCGTCGCGCGCAGGTTCACCCCCAGCACCCGGTCCACCGCGCTCATCGGGGTGTCCACCGCCGGCCCCAGCGAGGTGACCCCATGGCTGAGCACCAGCGCGTCGAGGGCGCCCAGGCCGCCGATAACCGACTCCACCGCGACGTCGTCGGTGACGTCGAGCGGCAGGCGCTGATCCGCCTCGGGCCCGATTCGGTCCACGTCCAGATCCGCGGCGATCACCTGCGCACCGACCCGGCGCAGCTGTGCGCAGGTCTGTGCCCCGATCCCGCCGGCCGCACCGGTGACCAGCACCCGCGCCCCACGCAGCTCGGCGATCGAGGCCGACCCGCGATTCACACCGAGGCCCCGGCGTCGGCCAGCTGCGGGACCGCCGGGGGCCGGCGCGACCAGAACGTGCCCAGCGTGAGCCCGGAGATCAGGTGCCAGACCCCCCACCACGCCGCGATCACGGCCATGCCCCCCAGGCCGTCGAAGAACGTGAACACGATGACCAGGGCCAGGGCCGAGTTCTGGATGCCGACCTCGATCGCGATGGCGCGCCGGTCGTACTCGGGCACCCGGAAGGCTGCGGCCGAGAAGTAGCCCAGCGTCAACGCGGCCGCGTTCTGCAGGGCCACGACCACGGCGAACACTCCGATGAACTCCAGGAAGTAGGACCAGTTGCCGATCAGCGCGAAGAGGATGAACGCGAAGAACAGACCCAACGACAGGTAGCGCATGGGCGTGCGCAGCCGATCGGCGAGGCCCGGGCGACGGGCGCGGGTGAGGATCCCGAGCAGCAGTGGGACGCCCAGGATCAGCACGATGGTGATCATCAGGTCCAGCGGGTCCAGGGAGACGTCGGTGAGGATGTCGCGGGCCCCGTCGGTCCGCGAGCCCCAGAACTGCAGGTTGAACGGGGTCATCACGATGGCCAGCAGCGTGGAGACGGCCGTCATGCTCACGCTCAGCGCGCCGTTGCCCCGGCCGTAGACGGTCAGGAAGTTCGAGAAATTGCCGCCCGGGCAGGCCGCGACCAGGATCATCCCCAGGGCCACCGAGGGCGCCGGATCGAGGAACCCGACCAGGAGGAAGGTGAGCGCGGGGAACAGCAGGAACTGAGCCACCAGCCCGATCGCAGGGCCCCGAGGGTCGCGCAGGATCCGGCGGAAGTCCGCCACCCGAACGTCGAGGGCGACCCCGAACATGATCAGCCCGATCAGCACGTTGAGGATGGTCAACGTCGTCTCGTCGAAGTTCAGGTTCGCCGCGTCCACCGGATCCATGGGTGTCCTCGTCTCTGACTCGCGCCGGTGCCCCGGCCCACACGAGCGGACCCTAGCGATACCCACCCGGGGATGCCCGGGCGATGCGGCCAGTTCCGACGTATCGGCACAGCAGCACCGGGTAGTGGAACGATCAACGACCATCGCGACGAGAGGACCTCATGCCTTCCCAGCCCGCCGCCAGCCAGTCCAGCGCCGGCCAGTCCAGCCCCAGTCCCCTTCCCGACTCCATCCCCGAGTCGGTGGCGCGATTCATCGACGCCGAGATCGCGGCCAGCACGACCGACTTCAGCGACCTGCGCGCGGTGTTCGTCAACGGCACGCTCACGCGCACACCGGCACCGAGCCACACCGATCACCTGATCGCCATCAGCCGGCACATCCTCGAGGCCGTCGGCGCCCGGGTCGACACGATCCGCACCGTGGATCACGACTTCCCGCCCGGGGTGTACCCGGACATGACCGAGCAGGGGTGGGCGCGCGACCCGTTCCCGGCGATCTACCACGAGCTGATCGCCCCGGCGCACATCGTGGTGCTGGCGACCCCGATCTGGTTGGGCGACCAGTCCTCGATGACCAGGCTGATGATCGAGCGGCTCTACGGCTATTCCGGGAAGCTCAACGACGCCGGCCAGTGGTCCTACTACGGCAAGGTCGGCGGTGCGCTGATCACCGGCAACGAGGACGGAGCCAAGCACTGCGCGGCGCAACTGCTCTACTCGCTGTCCCACATCGGGTTCACCATCCCGCCGCAGTCCGACTCCTACTGGGTCGGCGAGGCCGGGCCGGGCCCCTCCTACCTCGATGACGGCGCGGGGGCGGACAACCACTGGACGACGCGCAACACGGTGTTCGCGACCTGGAACCTGCTGCACACCGCGCGCCGGCTCACCGATGCCGGCGGCATCCCCGCGCACGGCAACGTGACCAGCAACTGGGACCTGAGCGACCCGGACCACCCGAACCCCGAGTACCGCTGAGCGGGCCGGCCGCTGCCCAGCTCAGCGCTGGGCGGCCAGCAGCGCGTGCACGTCGGCCAGCCGCAGCACACCAGTCTGCCCACCGGGCAGGCCCGCGACGCGGACCCGGCCTTCGGGCGAGTTCAGCAGCGCCACCACTGCCTCGCGCAGGGTCGCATCCCCGGGCAGTGCCTCCAGGTGCTCGTCACCGGGATGCAGGGGCGCGAGCAGCCCGGCGTCCAGGCCGGTGACGGCCATCAGCTTGATCAACCGATCCGCGCCGACGAAGTCCGCCACGAACTCGGTCGCGGGCTCCGAGAGGATCCGGGCCGGGGTGTCGTACTGCTCGAGGTAGCCGCCCTGGCGCATGACCGCGATCCGGTCCCCGAGGCGCACAGCCTCGTCGATGTCGTGTGTGACCATCACCACGGTGGTGCCCAGCCGCCGCTGCAGGGCGTGGAACTCGGTCTGCAGCATGTCGCGGGCGATCGGATCGACAGCCCCGAACGGCTCGTCCATCAACAGCACCGGCGGGTCCACGGCCAGCGCGCGGGCGACCCCGACCCGTTGGCGCTGGCCGCCGGAGAGCTGGTGCGGGAAACGATCGCCGTAGGCGTCGGGGTCCAGTCCGACCAGGGCGAGCAGCTCGTCGACCCGCGCCGCGGTGCGGGCGGCGTCCCAGTCCTGCAACCGGCAGGTCGTGCCCACGTTGCGGCGCACCGTGTAGTGCGGGAACAACCCGTCGGCCTGGATCACGTAGCCGATGCCGCGCCGCAGCACCTCGACGTTGATGTGGGTGACGTCGGCACCATTGATGCGCAACGTCCCCGAGCTCGGCTCGACCAACCGGTTGATCATCCGCAACGTCGTGGTCTTGCCGCAGCCCGAGGGCCCGACGAGCACGCAGATCTCGCCCCGGCCCACCTCGAGGTCCAGTTCGTGGACGGCCATCGTGCCGTCCGGGTACTGCTTGCTCACACCGTCGAGCACGATCACGGGCTGCTGTCCGGGCTGCGATTGGTTACTGTCCATCAGGTGTCCACTCCCGCGATCGTCGTTGCGAGCGCCGCCGCGAACCCGTGGGTGTCCTGGGACTACGTGTCCACGCACACCGACGAACTTCTCGCCGCGGGACGTGAGCATCTGCTGCTCACGGTCGCCTCGGTCTTGCTGGCCCTGCTGGTCGCCTTCCCCCTGGCCGTGCTGGTGCGACGCTACCGCGTTCTGATGTCCCCGGTCCTGAGCATCTCCGGGGTTCTCTACACGATTCCGTCCCTGGCACTGATCTCCCTGCTGTGGCCGGTGTTCGGCCTCTCGCCGCTGACCGTGATCCTGGCCCTGGCCCTCTACGCGCTGCTCGTGGTGCTGCGCAACACCGTGGTGGGTCTCGATGGCGTCGACCCGGCGGTGGTGGACGCCGCGCGCGGGATGGGCATGGGCCCCCGGGCGATCCTGTGGCGCGTGGAGATCCCGCTGGCCCTGCCGGCGATCATCGCAGGGGTGCGGATCGCCACGGTGTCGACTGTGGGCATGGTCACGATCGGCGCGCTGGTGGGCTACGGCGGCTTCGGCAGCATGATCCTCTCGGGCTTCCAGCAGAACTTCTGGCACGCGCAGATCTTCACCGCCACGTTGGCCTGCGTCCTGCTCGCGATCGCCTTCGAGGCGGCCCTGCACTGGGTCCAGCACCGCAGTTCACCGTGGGCGGCCAGTCAGGCCGCCGGATGAGCCTCTGGCAGTGGTTCACCGACCCGGCCCACTGGTCCGGGCCCGCCGGCATCCCGATGCGCACCTGGGAGCAGGTGCAGATGAGCCTGCTCGCGATGGCGCTGGCCCTGGCGGTCGCACTGCCGTTCGCCCTCGTGCTGGGCCACCTGCGTCGCGGGGTCGTGCTGACGACCAACATCAGCAATGTCGGGCGGGCCATCCCGACCCTGGGCGTGCTGATCATCCTGGCCTCGATCCCCAGTATCGGGGTGGGCAACACCGCGGCCGTGCTCGCCCTGGCGGTGTTCGCGATCCCGCCGCTGGTGACCAACACGTTCGCGGGGATGGCCTCGGTGGACCGTACGGTCCTGGACGCGGGCGAGGGCATGGGGATGAGCCCGCGCCAACGCCTGCTGCACATCGAGGTGCCGCTGGCGACGCCGCTGATCGTGGCCGGGATCCGCACCTCCACGGTGCAGGTGGTGGCCACCGCCTCCCTGGCCGCGCTGGTCGGCGGCGGCGGCCTGGGCCGCTACGTGGTCGACGGGTTCGCACTGCAGGACAACACGCTCATCGTCGCCGGGGCCCTGCTGACCGCCGCGCTGGCGATCCTCGCGGAGTTCGGCCTGGCGGCCTTCGAGCGGGCCGCCACGCCCCCGGGGCTGCGTTCGCGCAACGCCGACGCACAGCTCGTGATCGCCGACACGGCGGGCTGAACCGCGCGCCGATGGCGGGCACCTGTGTTTGACTTTGCCGATGAACAGACTGCGCACGGTGTCCACTTTCGCCCTGACTGCCGCCCTCGGGCTGTCGTTGGCTGCCTGCTCCTCGGAGGGGACCGCCACCGACGGCGCCAGCGCAGGAGGTAGCGAGGCCGCCGAGTCGATCGTCATCGCGACGACGAACTTCACCGAGACCAAGATCCTGGCCACCATGTACCAGCAGTTGCTGGAGCAGAACGGCCAGCCCGCATCCGTCAAGGAGCTGACCACTCGCGAGGTGATCGCCCCGGCCCTGGAGTCCGGCGAGGTCCAACTCACCCCCGAGTACCTGGGCAGCCTCACGGAGTTCCTGAACAAGGCGACCAACGGTCCCGACGCCGCCCAGGTGGCCTCTGGCGACGTCGAGGCGACGGTGACCGCAGCCCGCGCACTCGCCGAGCCGAAGTCGATCACCCTGCTGGAGCCCTCGGCCGCACAGGACCAGAACGCGTTCGCCGTGACGCAGGACTTCGCAGCGGCCAACTCGCTGGCCACGCTCTCGGACCTGGGCGCCTACAGCCAGACCAACCCGGTGACTCTGGGCGGTCCCCCGGAGTGCCCGCAGCGCCCGTTCTGCCAGCCGGGCCTGGAGTCGACCTATGGGGTGTCGGTGGACACGTTCGTCCCGCTGGATGCCGGCGGACCGCTGACCATCCAGGCGCTGAACCAGGGCAAGGTCGATGTCGGCCTGGTCTTCTCGTCCTCGGGCTCGGTGACGGCCAACGACCTGGTGGTGCTGACCGACGACAAGGGACTGCAGACCGCGGAGAACATCCTGCCCGCGGTGTACACCCCGGCGGTGACCGAGACGATCACAACAGCGCTGAACTCGCTGTCGGCGGTGCTGACCACCGACGACCTGCAGGCGATGAACGCAGCCGTCGAGATCGACCGCAAGGATCCGGGCACCGTGGCCTCGGACTACCTGGCCAGCAAGGGCCTGACCTGAGTGAGCCTGACTGCCTGAGTGAGCCTGACTGCCTGCCTACTGCCGGACTGGCCTGGTTCTGCCCGTCGAGTCAGTTGGCCTCGACGCTCACCCCACCCCAGAACGCGACGGGGTTGCGGATCTCGCTCGCGGCCTCCTTGGGCTGCGGGTTCCGCGAACTGCCAGTCTCGCACCGAGCGCCGGCACCTGCCGAAGCCGCCTCAGCGGCTCTCGCGACGTGCCCGATGCCGAGCGGCATCACGCGCCGACGGATCAGTGCGGGCTCCACGGGGATCGATCCGGTTGTGTCCCCGGCCAGCTCAGGGGACCCCGGTTCCGGCTGGGCATCCAGATCGAGTCGCCCCTCGTCACGGCCGCTGCCGCGGTGGGTCACCGGCCGGGCGACCCTGCGCACGACCGCCACCGGGACCTCGGGGGCGACATCCTGGGCCATCGGGGCCCGCCACCCGAGCTTCACGGTCAGCACGGCCAGAGCCATGACCGACAGGGTGACCGGCCCTCGACCACCCGCCGATCACCCGAACAGGCCCTGAGCCAGCGAGTCGAGCAGCAGCATGGGCAGGGCCAGGACGGTGACCGCCCCCTCCAGCGGAGGGCTCACCGCAGGGTGTCCAGGGCTTCCAGGACCCGTTGTGGTTCGGTGTCCGGGTTCACGAACGCCAGCCGGAGCACCGGATCCCCCTGCCAGGTGGTCGGCAGGCACAGGATCGCGCCAGCCAGGGCCGCCGTACGCGCCCAGGCCTCGTAGTCGGCCATGGACCACCCCGGACGCTCGAACAGCACCACCGACAACTCTGGTGCGCTGATGAGGCGCAGGTGCTCGCTGGCGTCGATCCCGGCGGCCACCTCCCGGGCGATCGTCAGGGTCGATTCGACCGCGGCGCGGTACTCGTCGGTGCCGTGCACCGCCAGCGAGAACCAGAACGGCAGGCCGCGGGCCCGGCGGGTCAACTGGGTGGCCAGGTCGGCGGGGTTCCACTCCTCCCGGTCGATGTTGGCCAGGTAGTTGGCGTGCTGGGAGTGCGCCGCGCGGGCAGTGCGCGGATCGCGGTAGAGCAGCGCACAGCAGTCGTAGGGCGCGAACAGCCACTTGTGCGGGTCCACGATGAAGCTGTCCGCCCGCTCGATGCCGGTGAAGCGGTGCCGCACGCTGGGCGCGGCCAGGCCGGCGCCGCCGTAGGCCCCGTCGACATGCAGCCACACCCCGAACTCCGCGCACACGTCGGCCACCTCGGTCAGCTCGTCGACCAGGCCCCCGTTCGTGGTGCCCGCTGACGCGACGACCGCGAACACCTGCGGGTGGGCAGCGAGCACCGGGCGCAGGGCCGCCCCGGTGAGGTGCCCGCGGGCGTCGGTCGGCACGTCGACCACCGCCACGTCGAGCACCCGGGCCGCACCGCGGACCGAGGAGTGCGCCTCGCCGGTGCACGCCAGCGCCCAGCCCTGCTCGGGCCGGGCACCACGGCGGGCCAGCATCGTCTCCCGGGCGGTCATCAGCGCCGACAGGTTGCCCATCGTCCCGCCCGAGACGAACGTGCCGCCTGCGGTGTCGGGCCAGCCGAGGAGACCGACCAGCCACGACAGCGCCTCGTTCTCCGCGTGGATCGCGCCTGCCCCGGCCTCCCACATACCGGCGAAGATGTTGGCCGCGCTGGTCGCCAGGTCGAAGGCGATGGCCACCCGGGTCGGCGCGGCCGGGACGTACGCCAGGTTCAGCGGGTCGTCCTGGGCGCGGGTGGCCGGGACCAGCACCCGGTCGAAGACCTCGAGGGCCGCCTGCCAGCCGATCCCGGTCGGGACGACCGTGCGGCCCGCCGCGGCCGCGAGCTCCGAGGCTGGCCGGGCGGTCGCCTTGGGGTCCCCCGGCCGGGCCACCCGATCGGCCACCCAGCGCAGCACCCCGTCGACCGCGGGCCGCTCGTCGCCCCAGAACGAGGATTCGGGCACGTCAGGGTCGGCCTGGCTCACGCAGGGGATCCCACCACGTGCGGAGCCGGCGTCATCCGCCGGAAGAGCACCTTGCCCGCCTCCACGAGCAGGAAGATCGCCACCGACAGCCCCAGCGGCAGCAGCCACCCCATGAGTGGCAGGGCCGCGGACCCGAACCACGAGTGCATGAACGGCGCATAGACGAACACCAGTTGGAACAGCAGCATCAGGCCGACCACGATCCAGACCACGGGATTGCTGGTGAGGATCTCCTTGCGCAGGCTGGACTCGCGCAGCGAGCGGGCGTTGAACAGGTAGGCGATCTGCCCCAGGGCCAGCATGGTCACCGCCATCGTCTGCGCCTCGTCGGTGGGCCAGCCCCAGGAGCGGGCCAGGTAGAACACCGCCATCGTGGCCCCGGCGATCAGCAGCGAGACGTAGGCGATGCGCACCAGGTACTCACGGGACAGGATCGAGGCCCGCGGGTCACGCGGGGGACGGGTCATCAGGTCCGGCTCGGCCGGCTCGTAGGCCAGCGCGAGGGACAGCGTGATCGCGGTGACCAGGTTGATCCACAGGATCTGCACCGGGGACAGCGGCAGGGCCAGGCCGAACAGGACCGCCACCAGGATCACCAACGATTGGGCGCCGTTGGTGGGCAGCAGGAACACGATCGACTTCTGCAGGTTGTCATAGATCCGCCGACCCTCCTCGACCGCGCGCTCGATGGAGGAGAAGTTGTCGTCGGCGAGCACCACGTCCGCGGCCTCCTTGGTGGCCTCGGTGCCCTTGATGCCCATGGCCACACCGACGTTGGCACGCTTGAGGGCCGGGGCGTCGTTCACCCCGTCGCCGGTCATCGCCACCACCTCACCGTTGGCCTGCAGGGCCTTGACCAGGCGCAGCTTGTGCTCCGGGCTGGTCCGCGCGAAGGTCTCGGTGCTGGCCACGATGTGGCGCAGCTCGGAGTTGCTGGCCCGTTCGAGCTCGGGACCGCTGACCGCCAACGGTGAATCCGCATCCGAGATACCCATCTCCCGGGAGATGGCGCTGGCCGTGCCCGCATGGTCGCCGGTGATCATGACCACTCGGATTCCGGCGCGGTGGCAGGTCGCGATGGCCGCGATCGCCTCCGGCCGAGGCGGGTCGACGATGCCGACCAGTCCGACCATCAGCATGCCGGCCAGGTCGTCGTGGTCGACCTCGGTCATGCCCGCCGGCCCGGGTCGGGCGGCTGCTGCCAGGACCCGCAGGCCCTGCGCCCCGAGTCGGTCGATGGCCGCCTCCCAGTAGGCGCGGTCCAGCGGTCGGGGTGAACCCTCGGCATCGAGTTGGGCCGAGCAGCGCTCCAGGACCCGGTCCGGGGCGCCCTTGAGCAGGAGCACCCGCTGGCCGGTCGGCGTCTCGTTGAGGGTGGCCATGTACTTGTGATCGGACTCGAAGGGCACGGCGGCGACCCTCGGGTAGGTCGCGGGATCGAAGCCCGCCTTCATCCCCAGCGCGGCCAGGGCGCCCTCGGTGGGCTCGCCCACGACTCGCCACTGGCCCTCGATCTGGGCCACCTGCGAGTCGTTGGCCACGGACATGACGGTGACCAGGGTGCGCAGGTCCCCGAACGCCTCGAGGCTGGCGGGCTGGTCGGCCAGGGTGATCCCACCCTCGGGCTGGTAGCCCAGGCCGGCGACGTCGTACTCACCGCGACCGGTGATCACGTGCCGCACCGTCATCTCATTGCGGGTCAGGGTCCCGGTCTTGTCCGAGCAGACGGTGGTGACCGCGCCGAGGGTCTCCACAGCCGGCAGGTTGCGCATGATGGCGTTGCGGGAGGCCATCTGCTGCACACCCAGGGCGAGGGTGATCGTGACCAGGGCCGGCAGCCCCTCGGGGATCGCGGCCACCGCGAAGCCGATCGCCGCGGAGATCAGCTCCGCCGGCTCGAAGTCGTGGATCACGGTGCCGATCAGCAGCATGACCGCGGCCATGCCCAGGATGATCCAGGACAGCTGCTTGCCGAACTTGGCCATCTCACGGGTCAGGGGGGTGTCGAACTCCTCGATGCCGGACAGCATCGCCTGGATCCGTCCGATCTCGGCCTGCGCACCCGTGGCCGTCACCACGCCGACCCCCTGCCCGGCGGCGACCAGCGTGCCGGAGAACAGCATGCTCGAGCGGTCGCCCACCCCAGCCTCGTCCTCGACCGGGTCCAGCGACTTCTCCGTGGGGAGCGCCTCGCCGGTGAGCGCGGACTCCTCGACCCGCAGGTTCACCGCCTCGACCAGACGCAGGTCGGCCGGCACCTTGTCGCCCGAGCGGACCCGGACGATGTCCCCGGGCACGAGGTCCGCGGCGGGAATGTGCTGCCACTGGTCGTCGCGGCGAGCCTGGGCGTCCAGGGAGAGCATGTTCTTGATGCCCTCGAGCGCGTCGTGGGCGCGGCCCTCCTGGATGAACCCGATCATGGCGCTGATGATCGCGACCGCCAGGATCACGGCGAAGTCGACCCAGTCGCCGAGGATGGCCTTGAGCACCGCCGCGGCCAGCAGGATGTAGATCAGCACGTCGTCGAAGTGCTTGGCCACGCGACGCAGCAGGGACGCGCGCTCCGGTTCGGGCAGCTTGTTGGGGCCCCACCGGTCGATGCGCCGGGCCGCCTCGTCGCCCGACAGGCCCGCAGGTGAGGTCGCCAACCCGGCCAGCACCTCCTCGGCGCTGGCGGCGAAGGGCAGCCCGACCGGCTCGATCGCGGGGTCAACGGCGGTGACGGAGCTGTCCACAGGTCCTCCAGGCGGGCGTATCGGGCAGGGCCCCACGCTACCTCGACGGCCGGACAACGGTGGCCGGTCCGCCGCTTCTGGCAGGGCCACCCCGGCGCCACGGACCCTACTCTGGCCACGGAGGTGCGACATGCCGATTCGACTGGACACCCGCTGGCCTGGGGAGCGCTATCCGCTGGGTGCGGCCTACGGCGGCCTGGGCACCAACTTCGCGCTCTACGCCGAACGCGCCGACAAGGTCGAGCTGTGCCTGATCGACGACGACGATGGGGAGCACCGCCTTGCCCTGGAGGAGAAGAGCTCCGGGGTCTGGCACACCCACCTGCCGATGGTGGGCCCCGGCCAGCGCTACGGCTACCGGGTGCACGGACCCTGGGACCCGGCCCGTGGGCTGCGGTTCAACGCCAACAAGCTGCTGCTGGACCCCTATGCCCGGGCCATCACCGGGATGGCCGACGCGAGCCAGGCGGTGCACGGGCACCAGATCGGAAATCCCGATCGCCGCGACGACAGCGACAGCCTCGGTCACACCATGCTCTCGGTGGTGACCAGCCCGTACTTCGACTGGACCTCGGATCGGCACATCGGGCGCCCCTACAGCGAGACGATCATCTACGAGGCGCACGTCAAGGGCATGACGATGACCCACCCCGACATCGAGCCGGTGCTGCGCGGTACCTACGCGGGCCTGGCCCACCCGGCGATGATCGAGTACCTGCTGGCACTGGGCGTGACTGCTGTGGAGCTCATGCCGGTCCACCAGTTCGTGCAGGATCGCTTCCTGGTGCTGCAGGGCCGGCGCAACTACTGGGGGTACAACACCATCGGGTTCTTCGCCCCGCACAACGAGTACGCGGCCACCGGGACGATGGGCCAGCAGGTCACCGAGTTCAAGGGGATGGTCCGCCAGCTGCACATGGCCGGCATCGAGGTTCTGCTCGACGTGGTCTACAACCACACTGCCGAAGGCAACGAGAACGGCCCGACCCTGTCGTTCCGCGGGATCGACAACCCCGACTACTACCGGTTGGTGGAGTCCGATCCCCGGCACTACTTCGACACCACAGGGACCGGCAACTCGGTGAACGTGCGCAGCCCGCAGTCACTGCAACTGATCATGGACTCCCTGCGCTACTGGGTCGCCGAGATGCACGTGGACGGCTTCCGGTTCGACCTCGCCTCCACGCTGGCCCGCGAGTTCCATGAGGTCGACAAGCTCGCCACGTTCTTCGACCTGGTCCACCAGGACCCGATCGTGAGCAACACCAAGTTGATCGCCGAGCCATGGGACCTCGGCCACGCCGGCTACCAGGTGGGCAACTTCCCGGCGCTCTGGACCGAGTGGAACGGCAGGTACCGCGACACCGCCCGGGACTACTGGCGCGGCGAGTCCGCCGCGCTGCCGGAGTTCGCCTCCCGGTTCACCGGCTCCTCGGACCTCTACATCGACGACGGGCGCAGCCCGCACGCCTCGATCAACTTCATCACGGCCCACGACGGGTTCACCCTCAACGACCTGGTCTCCTACAACGAGAAGCACAACGAGGCCAACGGCGAGGGCAACCGCGACGGCGACTCGCACAACAGCTCCTGGAACTGCGGCGTGGAGGGGGCCACCGACGACCCGGACGTGCTGGCCCTGCGCGCCCGGCAGAAGCGCAACCTCATGGTCACCCTGCTGCTGAGCCAGGGCGTGCCGATGATCGCCCACGGCGATGAGATCAGCCGCACCCAGCAGGGCAACAACAACACCTACTGCCAGGACAACGCGCTGGCCTGGATGGACTGGTCGGCCGTCGACGAGCAGATGCTGGCGTTCACCCGATTGGTGATCCAGTTGCGGCTCCAGCACCCGATCTTCCGGCGCCGACGGTTCTTCGAGGGCCGGCGGATCCGCAGTTGGGACGACGTGCCCGACATCTCCTGGCTGCAACCCGACGCCGAGCCGATGACGAGCCGGGACTGGGAGTCCGGGGTGGCGCGCACCCTGACCGTCGTGCTCAACGGATCGGCGCTCAACGAGCGCGACAGGTTCGGCCGGGCGCAGAGCGACGACTCGTTCGCACTGTTCTTCCACGCCCACCATGAGCCGGCCCAGTGCGTGATCCCGGGCCGTTCGGCGGGTGTGCAGTGGGTCGAGGTGCTCGACACCGCGCGCTGGCCGGTGGACCCGGGTTCGGCAGGCGATCTCATCCCGGCCGGTGCGGTGCGCGACGTGGCGCCGCGATCGGTGGTCGTCCTGCGCGAGGTCGGACGACACACCGGGCGCCCGGCCGAACCGGTGCGCGACTGAGGACCGGAGCACGACTCACTAGGCTGCCCCGCATGGCTGACCACGGCGGACCGACCACCCGGCTGGACCTGGCGGATGCGACCCTGCGGGAGTGGGACGCCGTCGTCCTGGACGTGGACCCCGACGGGATCGTGCTGGACCGCTCCGCGTTCTACCCCGGCGGCGGCGGCCAACCACCGGACCACGGTGTGCTGCTCTGGGGCGGGGTGCAGACCCGGATCGTGGGTACCCGCCGCGGCGAGGACCTGCGACTGGTGGCCCACGACGACGATCCGGTGCCGCCGGTGGCCACGGCCGTGCGCGGCGCCATCGCCGACGAGCGGCGCACGGCGCTGATGCGGACCCACTCCGGGCTGCACCTGCTCAGCGGAGTCGTGTTCCGTGACTTCGGCGCGCTGGTGACCGGCGGGAACATGGAACCGTTCGAGGCACGCATGGACTTCAACCTGCCCGAGGTGCCGCCCGGCTTCAAGGAGGCGGTGGCGGCCGCCTGTGCCCTCGAGGTGCAGGCCGACCGGGCCATCGAGGTCAGCGTCCTGCCGCGGGAGCAGGCGTTCGCGATCCCCGACATCATCCGCACGGCGACCAACCTGTTGCCCCCGGACCTCGAGGTGGTGCGGATCGTGGACATCGTGGGCCTGGACACCCAGGCCGACGGCGGCACCCACGTGGCCTCGACCAGGCAGATCGGCCGCATGGAGGTCGTGAAGGTGGAGAACAAGGGCAAGGGGTTCCGCCGGCTGCGGATCCGGATCGTGGACTGAGCTGGTCTGGATCCGAGGGGGATCAGCCGACGAGCTCCCCCATCGCCTCGAGTTGCGCCACGGCCAGGTCGGCCAGGTGATCGGGGTCGGGCATGAGCGCGGAGTCGGTGGAGAACGCGAGCGTGACCTGGTCGGCGTAGGAGTAGATCGCCACCCCGAAGCCCATGTCGCCAGCCCGCGGCACCCAGCCGATGATGCCGTCGACCTTCGCCCCGGCAAGGCGGACCGGCTCGCTGGGGCCGATCACGTTGGTCACGACCCCAGCCGCCTTGCTGCCGAAGAACGCGATGCCGAGGTCCTCCACGGGCTGGGGCACGGCGCCCAGGCCGGCCAGCACTCCGAACGCGACGAGTGCCTCGGGGGACCCCTTGATGGACTCCACGTGGTCATGCATGGCCGCGATCCGCTGCGCGGGTTGCATCGCGCCGGTGGGCAGGTCCACGAAGTAGAAGCCGAACTCGTTGCCCAACTCCGGGGGCAGCGGGGCATCCAGGGGGCGCAGGTTGACCGGCACCATGACGCGGACGTTGGGCAGCGGGGTTCCCCTCTGCTCGAGGTAGGTGCCCAGCGCGCCGGCCAGGGCGGCCAGCAGGACGTCGTTGACGGTGGCGCCGGTCGCCCGACTGATCGCCTTGATGTGGGGCAACGGGACCGGTGCGGTCCAGGTCACCAGCTTCTCGGGGACCACCGCACCACTGAGCACCGACGTCGGCTTCGGTGGCAGCAGGGCGAGGTGGATCAGCCTGCGGGCGTCGCGCAGCGCGGTGCCGGTCAGGCCGATCACCCGGGTCGGATTGCGGGCCAGACCCCAGCCCTGGCCCAGCGCCCACCGCCCGGCGTCGAGCACGCTCTGGGAGGAACTGGGGTCATGGGATTCGCGGAATCCGTCCTGGGGACCGCCGTCGGTCAAGGACATGACGACCCGGGTCAGGGCAACGCCGTCGGCGATGGCGTGATGCAGGCGGAACAGCACCGCAGTGCCGGACTCGAAGCCGGAGATGAAATGGATCTCCCACAGCGGGCGGTCGGCAGCCAACGGCAGCCCGGTCTGGCTGCCCACGTAGGCCTGCAGGGCCTGCTCGCCACCGGGGGCCTCGAGGGTGACGTAGCGGAAGTGGTGCTCCTCGTCGAAGCCGTCGTCGTCGACCCACTCGGTGCGCCCGAACGGCAGTCGCGAGCTGGCCGGGTGCTGGCGGAACCTCGGGAACCTGTTGATCATCCGGTCGGTGATGACCTCGCGAAGCCGATCGAAGTCGGAGGCCTGCGCCGACCACATCACTGCGTTGACGACCAGGAGGTTGCCCGGGGTGTCCATGCGCAGCCATGCGTTGTCGACCGCGGACATGTGGTGAGAAGCCATACAGCGCAGGGTAGGAGTCCGGCGGCCCGCACGCGAGGGACGTAGGACCCCCCGGATCCGGTGTGCTGGCCCCTTGCCTGGCAATCGCCGGGCTGGGAACGTGGGAGTCGTGCAGCGGCCGCATGTCCGGGTGGTTCTCGGCAACCTCGCTGACGCCCAGGTGGACGTCGTGGTGGTGCCGGGTCGGCGCGCGCGCGCGAGCGGTCGGACGGTCACGGTGCCCGCACCGCGCTGGCATTCGCCCACCGGACCTGACCGCCTGCTGGCCCAGGCGTACCGGGACGCCGTGGCTGCCGCCAACGCCCGCGGTGCGCGCTCCATGGCGCTGCCCGCGGTGCTCGCCCGGGGCGCCTGGCCGTTGGAGGAACTGACTCGGATCGCGCTGACTGTGCTGCTGTCCACTCCCACGACCGTGCGAGAGGTCCAGATCGTCGCCAGCACGCCGGCCATGGTGGAGCGCTGGGCCGAGGCGCTGGTCCGCGAGCCGAGAAGATGACCTCGGATGCACCTGCAATGCTACGACTGGGCGCCCGTCCACGCCGGGCCGGGCGTGCCGTGGAGAGGAGCCGGGGTGGACGACGTCCACGCAACTGTCGAGACGCCGCACCCGAACGCGCGCGCGGGAGCCGTCCGCGGCGGCGCGTTGGCGTCCTACGAGATCCGCCCCATCGGGTGGATCGAGTCTCTGCTCGTCGACACTGCTGAGGCCCCGAAGCAAGGCGAGTTGGGCGCCCCGGATGCTTGGCTGGTGCTCGATCCCACGGTCAGCCAAGGGGCCCGTGACCTCGCGGTCGGCTCGGAGATCACCGTCCTGACCTGGCTGCACCAGGCACGCCGCGACGTGTTGATCACCCACCCCGGCGGCGATCCGAGCCGGCCCGAGCGGGGCGTGTTCAGCACCAGATCACCTGCCCGCCCCAACCCCGTGGGCATCCATCGAGTATCTGTCCTGGCCATCGAGGGCGACCGACTGCGGGTAGGTCCCCTCGAGGCGATCGATGGCACGCCAGTCATCGACATCAAGTCAGTCCTGCCCTAGCGGTCACCCTCGTGTCGGTGGCTACTCCCTCGGTCCATGACGGTCGATCGCCCCTGCGGGTCAAGGCCATGCTCATCACCCCGAACAAGGACCTCACCGCCCACGCCGTCCCACCGCCCGGGACCTCAGTCCCATGCCCGGCAGACCCCACCACCGGCGCCATCCCACGCCCAGATGTTCCCGGCGACCCAGCCCGAGCCCCTGCGCCAGGCCAGCAAGGCCTCCAGCACCACCTCGGTGGACACCGCGCAAACCCGCACCAGGTAGGCGATCAACGGGACCGACCCGAGGAGCCAAACCTCGCACCGCCCGGGCCGGTCCCACCCCCGCACCGTGCTCGGCAACGACCTGACCGGGGCCTCTCACGGGCACCGGCCCGCCACCACCGCAGCACCGACGCACCAGCCCCGCCCACCGCCGGGCCATTGGACACCCCAGACGGGACGATCGTCACCATGGCGCCGATACCCGCCGGGGTTACTCTGGCCGAACCCGCCGGATGTGAGGTGTGCCATGCGCAAGAGCGCGACTGCTGCCCTGAACCGCGGATCCCGCACGCCCACCAGGGCGTCGCTCCCCCCGTCGCGCACGGTCGTCCCTGACCGTCGCGACGGCCTGCCCTACTCCCCCTCGTAGCCCGGATAGGCCCATGACTGATCTGCAGCAGCCCCGATTCCCCGGAGAGCCCACCGTCGTCCACGGCAACGGCGCCGTCGCCCATGTGATGCGCCACGTCTGCGGCGGCGTGATCGGCTATCCGATCACCCCCTCCACCGAGATCTCGGAATTGTTCGAGGCCGCCCGCGCCGAGGGTGGCGTGAACGTGTGGGGCAAGCATCCGTTCTTCTTCGAGCCCGAGGGTGAGCACTCGGCCCAGAGTGGCGCGCTGGGCGCGTCGCTGACCGGCGGGCAGTTCATCTCCAACGCCTCCTCCAGCCAGGGGATCCTCTACGCGATGGAGTCGCACTACGTGACGGTAGGCAAGAAGACCGGCGGCTTCGTGCTGCAGGTCGCCGCCCGCGTGGTGTCCAAGCACTCCCTGAACGTGATGGCCGGCCACGACGACGTCTACGCCCTGCTCTCGGCCGGCTACACGATCCTGTTCGGCTCGAACCCGCAGGAGGCCGCCGACCTCGCCGCCATCTCCTACCGGACCTCCGCGCTGTCGCTGATCCCGGTGGCCAACGCGATGGACGGGTTCTCCACCAGCCACATGCTCAGCGAGGCCGTGCTCCCCGAGCCCGACCTGCTGCGCGAGTACCTCGGCGACCCGGCCGGTCGCATCGAGTGCCCGACCGTGGCCCAGGAGATGCTGTTCGGCGCCAAGGGCAGGGTGGTCCAGCTCAACGGCTACCTCGACCGGCACGCCGAGGACCTGCGCCCGGCTGATCTCGACGCGCTGCGGGCCTACCTGGCCGAGCACGCCGAGAAGGTCGAGTCCGACAACGCCGGCGCGCAGATCGACGAGACCCTGACCTGGGTCCCCACCGAGCTGCACGGGCAGTGGAGCCGGCAGTGGCGCAACGCCCTGCAGAAGGGCACCCGCCAGATGGTCCCGGCGCTGGTCGATGTGCACAACCCCGGCCTGACCGGCCCGGTGCAGAACCAGCCGGACTTCCAGGCCGGCGCAGTGGACCACCGCACCCACTTCGTCAACGCCGTGCCGGCACTGACCCGCCGCGCGATGAGCGAGTACGCCGAGCTCACCGGCCGGGTCTACGAGCCCGTCATCGCCTACGACTGCGACGACGCCGACTACGTGATGGTGGGCCTGGGTTCGATCACCGACGACGTGCGCGCCGTGCTGCCGCACCTGCGTGCCCAGGGCCTGAGGGTGGGAGTGGTGTCGGTCAAGCTGCTCCAGCCGTTCCCGGAGGCCGAACTGGTGGCCGCCCTGGCCGGCGCGAAGGCGGTCACCGTCCTCGAGCGCTCGGACCAGACCGCGCTGACCAGCCTGGTCACCTCCGCGCTGTTCAAGGCGCGCGCCAACTCCGAGCTGGGCCCCGACGGCCTCACCCCCTACGAGGGCATCCCGGCACGGACCGAGACCCCGCACCTGACCACAGCGATCTTCGGCCTGGGCGGGCACGACGTCCAGCCCCGCCACATCATCGCCGCCTTCAAGAACATGGCGCAGGGCAACCGGGCTCCGCTGATCTACCTGGGCTCACAGTTCTTCAGCACCGACGCGTCGCCTGCGATGGCGCAGGTCCAGGACCGGATGCGCGCCGCCTACCCCGAGACCGAGCTGATGGCCCTGGAGACCGAGCCGAACCCGCGCCTGCTGCCCGAGAACGCGTTGCGCATCCGGTTCCACTCAGTCGGGGGCTACGGGACGATCGCCACCGGCAAGCTGCTCACCGACATCCTGGCCGGCGTGCTGGAGATGCACTCGAAGTCGGCACCCAAGTACGGCTCGGAGAAGAGCGGCGCCCCGACCAACTACTACATCACCCTGAGCCCCGAGCCGGTGCTGGTCACCAACGCCGAGCTCGAGGAGGTCGAGGTCGTCATCTCCCCGGACCACCGGGCGTTCATGCACACCAACCCGCTCAAGGGCCTGGTGCCGGGCGGCACCTTCATGCTCCAGTCCGACCTGTCCCCGGCCGAGGTCTGGGCCGAGCTGCCCCGCTACGCCCGGCGGACGATCCGCGAGCGCAACATCCGCTTCCTGGTCGTCGACGCGTTCAGGGTGGCCAAGCGGCACGCCCCGACCGCCGAGCTGGAGACCCGGATGATGGGCATCGCGTTCATCGGCGCGGTGGCCGCCCACGTCGATCGGGTGTCCGCCGGCGCCTCCGAGGAGGCGATCCTGGCCAAGGTCGGCGCCCAGATCACCAAGAAGTTCGGCAGCAAGGGCACCAAGGTCGTCGAGGGCAACATGGCCGTGATCCGCGAGGGCATCGAGGCCACGGTCGCTGTGGACTACGACGCCGCGGAGTTCCGCGCCATCGACGACGCCCCGCCGGTGCTGGCCCTGCACAACATCTCCACCTCCGCCGAGACCTGCGCGAGCTCCACCGGCGCGAGCGCCCTGTTCGACCCGGCCTACTACGAGGACCTCGTCGCCCGACCGTTCCGCGAGGGCACCATCGGTGAGGCCCCCGTCCTGCCCGGTATCGGCCTGTTCATGCCGGCCGGCAGCGCCTCGGCCAAGGACAAGGGGCTGTTCCGGCGCACCGTGCCGCAGTTCCATGCCGATCTGTGCACCGGCTGCATGGAGTGTGCCCTCGTCTGCCCGGACGCCGCCATCCCCAACACCGTCCACGAGATCCACGAGCTGCTGCTGGCCGCGATCGGCGACCTCGACGTCACCGACGCCCAGCGCGAGGCCCTGCGCGCGCTGGTCTACACGCTGGCCGAGGGCGTGCGCGAGTCCTACCGCGCGGACAAGTCCGACCGACCGTTCCCCGAGGTGCTGGCTGCCACGATCGGCACCCTGGAGGTCGAGGGCCTCACCCTGCGCCGCAACCTCGAGGACCTCGTCGCCCGTGTGGGTGTGTACCCGGTGGCCCGGACCCGGCCGTTCTTCGATTCGATGGAGAAGGCCACCCCCGGCACCGGCGGGCTGTTCTCCGCGACCATCGACCCGTGGAAGTGCACCGGCTGCCTGGAGTGCATCGAGGTCTGCGGACCCGGCGCGCTGACCCCGCTGGACCAGGACGCGGCCGTGCTCGAGACCCTGCAGGAGCGCTTCGAGTTCGCCACCGCGCTGCCCGCGACCCCGAAGCGGTTCAGCCAGGGCGCGCTCGGCGAGGACGGCGAACTCAAGCGGATCATGCTCGAGCGGCCGAACTTCTACTCGACCACCGGCGGGCACGGCGCCTGCCGCGGCTGCGGCGAGGTGACCGCGATCCGCCTGGTGATGGCCACCAGCCATGCGTTGGGCGACGCCCGCCGCCGCAAGCACCTCCACGAGCTCGAGGACCTGGTCGACCAGTTGCACGCGCTGCGCGACACCCTGGACCCCGCCGACTCCGGCAGCACCGAGCGCGCCGAGCGGATCGCCGGCCTGATCGCCACGCTGGAGAAGCGGCTCTACCTCTACGAGGGCGGTCCGACCGGCAACGGCCCGGCCCCGGCCGTGGTGGCCAACGCCACCGGCTGCAGCAGCGTCTATGCCTCGACGATGCCGTACAACTCCTACCTGGACCCGTGGGTCAACAGCCTGTTCCAGGACTCCTCACCGCTGGCCAAGGGCCTGTTCGAGGGGATCACGGCCCTGACCGTGCCAGACGTGCGGGCGATGCGACTGGCCCGCCTGGAGTTGGCCGGCGCCTATGACCCGGCCCGCCACGACAAGCAGCTGACGATGCTCTCCTGGGACCAGTTCACCCCCGAGGAGCTGGACCTGCTGCCGATCGTGATGACCGTCGGCGGCGACGGCGCCACCTACGACATCGGCTTCGGCGCGTTGTCGCGGGTGCTGGCCAGTGACACCCCGATCAAGGCCCTGGTGCTCAACTCCGGGGCGTACTCCAACACCGGCGGGCAGGCCTCCACCTCCAGCTACACCGGCCAGGACTCCGACCTCTCCCGGTTCGGTGGTGCGCACCACGGCAAGCACGAGTCGCGCAAGGAGCTGGGCCTGCTGGCCTCGTTCCACCCGAACACCTTCGCGTGCGCGACCAGCACCGCGATGCATGGGCACTTCATGGCCGCCACGGTGGCGATGCTGGAGTACCCGGCCGCGGCGGTGATGGATGTCTACACCCCGTGCGGCTCCGAGCACGGCATCGCCGAGGCGGCGTCGAACGCCCGCGCCCGGCTGGCCGTCGAGAGCCGGATGCATCCGCTGTTCGTGCACGACCCACGGGGGGGCAACAACCTGCACGACTGGTTCTCGCTGGACGGCAACCCCGACGTGGACAAGACCTGGACCTCCAGCACCCTGGAGTACCTCGACGAGTCGGGTGCCGTGCAACTGCTGACCACGCCGCTCACGCCTGCGGTGTTCGCCCTGGGTGAGGTGCGCTTCGCCAAGCAGTTCCGCCCGCTGGCCGAGGACGAGGTCGACCGGGCGATCCCGATCGAGGAGTACGTGGAACTCCCCGTGGCCCAGCGCGGGGACAACGTGCCGTTCCTGCACGCCACCGACGCCGACCGACACCTGATCAAGATCGCGTGCTCGGACTCCGTGGTGGCACTGGTCCTCGACCGGCGCCGCTACTGGCAGACCCTGCAGTACCTCTCCGGGGTGCACGAGGCGGCACTGACCGCCCTGCACGCGGCGGACTTCGCCGAGCTGAGGGCGCAGTACGAGGCGGCCACGCTGGCCCGCGAGAGCACCCTGGACGACATCGCCCGCGCGATGTCCGAGTTGGCGACCTCGAGCCGGGCACCCAGTGCCGGCGGCGGGTTCGGCGGACTGTCCGCCGGGTCGGGCGGCGGGTTCGGCGCCTCCGGCGGCGCCCCAGCGGCAGCCTCCGCAGCCCCGACCGGCGGCGGCGTCGCGGTGGCTGCGGGCCCGGTGTTCCTGGACCCGGCCGACGAGAACCTGTGCACCGACTGCGGCACCTGCTACCAGGAGCTGCCGCAGTTCTTCGAGAAGGCGACCGTGGTCATCGACGGGGCCGCGCACCAGATCGCGCGGATGATCCCCGGCTCGGCGGAGAAGGTCGAGGTCACCCCGGAGATCGCCAAGCGGATCGAGCGGGTCAAGGCCACCTGCGACGCGGAGATCATCCGATGAACGACGACGTCGCCCGCTACCTCGACGTCAGCAGTGCGCTGGCCGACAGCCGCGCCGAGGTGGACGTGCTCGAGCACAGCGAGTCCGTCGAGGTCTACAACCACCAGGTCGAGCTTCTCAAGGCACAGCTGCTCGCCGACCCGCGGGCCTTCCGCGAGATGTTCATCAACCAGGGCATGTCGGCGGTGGCCTGGGAGTTCCAGCAGCCCGAGCTGGCAGCGGAGTTCACCGAGAAGCTCTGGTCGATGCTCCAGCGCGACGATGACGCCAGCACGCTGCTCATGCGGTTCATCTGGAACTTGCCGCTGGGCAAGAAGCGCACGTTCATCCGGGCCATCGATGCACACCTGTCGGATCGCTACCCGATGTTCGACGGGCTGGCAAAGGACTGGCCGGCCGGCAACCAGATCCCGCCGTACGTGCGCGAGGCCGACGACCGGGCACACGACTTCGGCCTGGTCAACCAGGGCTACCTGGGCTACATGTCCCTGGGCTACACCGCCCGCGAGGTCGACATCTTCGTCTGGCTGGAGGCGCTGCGCGACAAGCAGTGCGCGGAGAAGCCGTGCGAGCTGGGGATCTTCCTGGCCGACAAGAAGGAGCCCGTCGGCGGCTGCCCCGTGCAGATCCACATCCCGGAGATGCTGGAGCTGGTGGGCACCGGCCGGTTCCGCGAGGCCATGGAACTCATCGAGTCGTGCAACCCGCTGCCGGACGTCACCGGCCGGGTCTGCCCGCAGGAGCTGCAGTGCCAGGGCGTGTGCCTGCAGAACAAGATGCCGATCTCGATCGGCCAGCTCGAGTGGTTCCTGCCCGAGCGCGAGAAGCTGGTCAACCCCGACGGCGCTGCCGCCAAGCTGGCAGGGCACGTCAATCCCTGGGACGCCGCGACCAAGCCACCCGTGGCCATCGTCGGCTCCGGACCGTCAGGACTGATCAACGCCTACCTGCTTGCCGCCGAGGGTTTCCCGGTGACGGTGTTCGAGGCGTTCCACGCCCTCGGCGGGGTGCTGCGCTACGGCATTCCTGAGTTCCGGCTGCCCAACGACCTGATCGACGACGTGGTGGGCAAGATCCGGCTGCTCGGCGGGGAGTTCGTGCAGAACTTCGTGGTCGGCAAGACCGCGAGCCTGCAGGACCTCAAGGACGCCGGGTTCCACAAGATCTTCGTGGGCACCGGCGCGGGCCTGCCGCGGTTCATGAACGTGCCCGGCGAGCACCTGCTCAACGTGATGAGCGCCAACGAGTTCCTCACCCGGGTCAACCTGATGCAGGGCCTGCGCGCGGACTACGAGACCCCGCTGCCCGAGACCCGCGGCAAGCAGGTGCTGGTCATCGGCGGCGGCAACACGGCGATGGACGCCGCCCGCACCGCCGAGCGCCTGGGCGGGCACGTGACCATCGTCTACCGGCGCACCCGCTCGGAGATGCCCGCCCGTGTCGAGGAGCTGCACCACGCACTGGAGGAGGGCATCGCCCTGCGCGAGCTGGCCTCCCCGACGGAGTTCCTCGGCGACTCGAAGACCAACTTCGTCACCGCGGCCACCCTGGACCTGATGGAGCTCGGCGAGCCCGACGAGTCCGGCCGGCGCCGTCCCGTGGCCACCGGGCGCACCGAGACGATCGAGGCCGACCTGGTGATCATGGCCCTGGGCAACGCCGCCAACCCGATCATCAAGGACTCCGAGCCGCGGCTGAACACCTCCAAGTGGGGCACGATCGTGCTCGACCACGAGGGCTCGCAGGAGACCACCCTGGAGGGCGTGTTCACCGGAGGTGACGCGGCCCGCGGCGGTTCCACCGCGATCCGGGCCGCCGGCGATGGCCAGGCGGCCGCCCGTCAGATCCTCGGCGAGGCGGCCCTGGACCCCGCTGAGGTCGCCGGCATGGTCGCCCGCGCCCGGGCCTACACCGAGCTCGGCGCCTCCGCGCAGCGCATCCTGGACCGGGCGCACCTGTCCGACGGGATCGAGGAGTTCACCGTCCATTCGCCGCTGATCGCCGCGGCCGCGCAGGCCGGCCAGTTCGTCCGGCTGCTGCCGCGGGCCGACGGCGAGCTGATCCCGTTGACGCTGGCCGACTGGGACGCCGAGGCCGGCACGATCTGCCTGGTCGTGCAGGGCGTGGGCACCTCCAGCATCGAGATCAACGCGATGGCTGTGGGCGAGTCGTTCACCGGGATCGCCGGACCGCTGGGCCGGGCCAGCGACATCCACGCCTACGGCCCCGACGAGACGGTGGTGTTCACCGCCGGCGGACTGGGCCTGCCACCGGTCTACCCGATCATGCGCGAGCACCTGCGCCGTGGGAACCACGTGACGCTGATCTCGGGGTTCCGCAGCGCGGACCTGATGTTCTGGACCGGGCCCGACGAGCGGGTTGGCCAGCTGCAGGCGCAGTACGGCGACCAGCTCGAGGTGATCATCACGACCAACGACGGCTCGTTCGGGACCCCGGGTTTCGTGACCGGCCCGTTGGAGGCGATGCTCGAGGCCAACCAGCGCGGCGAGGGCCGCACGGTCGCCGAGGTCGTGACGATCGGCCCACCACTGATGATGCGCGCCGTCAGCGACCTGAGCCGGCGATTCGCCACGCCGTGCGTGGCAAGCCTGAACTCGATCATGGTCGACGCCACCGGCATGTGCGGAGCGTGCATGGTCCCGGTCATCATCGACGGGAAGATGATCCGCAAGCACGCCTGCATCGACGGCCCGGAGATCGACTCGCACATCATCGACTGGGACAAGTTCCTGCCGCGGTTCGGCCAGTTCCGCAGCCAGGAGCAGGCCAGCCGAACCGCGCACGGCCTGGCCTGACCGAGTCCACAGGCGACCCAACCCCAGTGCTGAACCGATGACTTCCCTTCGGCCAGAACAGGAGTATGGTTCTCACAAGAGGCCTCGCGGCATGCTCCCCCGTCTGCTGCGGGGCCTCGCTATGTCCGGACCCGAACCGGTCCCAGGGAGGCCCGGACACGGGGCCAGCACCCGACTCCCAGGGTGTGCACCAATCGGCAGCACCTGGGAGGCAGTGTGACCGAGGACCTCGCGGTCCGGCCCACGGGGGATCCACGCCAGGTCAGCGCCCCTGTCGAGTTCGCCGGCGCACTGACGCAGCTGCGCTTGCGTGCCGGGCTGTCGATCCGGGATGTGGCCCGGGCGACCGGGATCCCCTCGGGCACGCTCGGCGGCTACTTCAGCGGCCGGCACCTGCCGCCCACCACCCAGCCGCACCTGCTCGAGCAGGTGCTCGTCGCACTGCGCGTGCGCGATCCCGACGAGATCGAGGCCTGGCGCGAGGCCCTGCTGCGCGCCCGCCGGGGCGGCGCCTCGAGAGCGGCCAATCGGTCGGGCGCCGGGAGCGCCGCTGGACGGGACCAGGCTGACAAGCCCCACACCGGTCCCGGACCGAGCCCCTACCGCGGCCTGGAGGCGTTCACCGAGGACGACGCGCACCTGTTCTTCGGGCGCGAGGTGATCGTCGACGAACTGGTCGCGGCCATCGACGAGCGCGCTCCGAGCCCCGACCTGCTGCGGATCCTGATCGTCGTGGGACCCTCGGGCTCGGGCAAGTCCTCCCTGCTGCGGGCCGGCCTGGTGCCCCGGCTGCGCACCCGGGCGCAGGCACCGTGGGCGACCTCGGTCCTGGTCCCCGGGACCGATCCGCTCGGCGCCCTGGCCGCGAGCCGTGCCGAGGTGTCCGGCGCACCGCGCGCGCTGCTGGTCGTCGACCAGGCCGAGGAGTTGTTCTCCGGCGAGGTGCTCCCCGCCGAGCGCACGGAGTTCATCCGCGCGCTGGTCGCTGCCGCCGAGGGTGACCCGGACCAGGTGACGGTCGTGGTCGTGGGCCTGCGGGCTGACTTCTACGGCCAGGCAGCGGCGGATCCGGACATCCTGCCCGCCCTGCGCTCCTCGCAGGTGCTGCTCGGGTCGATGTCCCTGGCCGACCTGCGCCGGGCGATCACCGCCCCGGCGCAGTCCGTCGGCGTGCAGGTCGAGCCCGAGCTCGTCGACCTGCTCATCCGGGATCTGAGCCCCCGGGGCCAACTCCTGGCCGGCTACGACGCGGGAGCGCTGCCACTGGTGTCCCACGCGCTGCTGGCCACCTGGGAGCAGCACCGAGGCGATCGGCTGACTGCCGGTGACTACGTGGCGACCGGGGGCATCGCCGGCGCGGTGCAGCAGACCGCCGAGGTGGTGTTCGCCGGCCTCGACGCGACCGGCCGGGCCGCCGCCCAATGGTTGTTCGCGCAGTTGGTCGCGGTCGACGACGACGCGGTCATGACCCGGCGCCGGGTCAGCACGACGACCTGAGCCACCCGGACCGGTCCACCGACCTGGCGTTGGACGCGGTCATCGAGGCGTTCGTCTCCGGTCGCCTGATCACGGCGGGCGAGCGCACGCTGGAGGTCAGCCACGAGGCCCTGCTCACCGCGTGGCCCCGGCTGTCGGGCTGGGTCCGCGCGGACCTCGACGCCGCCCGCCGACAGCGGCGGATCAGTGATGCGGCCGCGCTGTGGCGCGAACGTGACCGTGATCCCGCTGCCCTGCTGCGCGGCGGCCCGCTGGCCGAGGCGCAGGAACTCGCCGCCCAGCCGGCCACCTCCCCCCGGGTCCTGACCGGCGCCGAGCAGGAGTACGTCGCGGCGAGCACGGCACGGCAGCAGGCCGAGCACGACACCGAGGCGCGGCGGACCAGCCGACTGCGCACGATGGTGGCCCTGATGGCGGTGCTGGCGCTGCTGGCCGGGCTGCTGGCCGTGGCCGCGGTCGGTTCGGCCAACGACGCCCGGGCCCAGGGGCAGGCGGCCGCACGGGCCCGCGACCAGGCCACGTCGCGTCAGCTGGCCATCGCCGCCGATGACCTGCGCGTGGAGGACCCGGCCCTGGCCGCCCAGCTGTCCCTGGCGGCCTACCAGGTCTCGCCCACGGTGCAGGCCCGATCCAGCCTCCTGAACTCCACCGGGACGCCCACGCCGACCCGGTTCGTCGGTCCGGCCGGTGAGATGCACGCGACCGCCCGAACGGACGGCTCGGTGCTGGCCATCAGCGGGGTCGACGGGGTCACCCGACTCTGGGCCACGCAGGCCGACCAGCCGGGCTCCGGCGGCTACGCACCGGCCGGGGAACTACCCGCGGTCGCCGGCGCGCACTCGATCTTCGCCTCGGCGTTCAGCCCGGACGGCACCCTGCTGGCGACCGGCAGCTCCCAGGGCTGGCTGACCCGGTGGGACCTCACCGACCTGGCCGCGCCGGTGCAGGTGGGCCAGCCGGTGCAGGTCGATGCCGCCATCCAATCGCTGGCGTTCAGCCCCGACGGCAGCCAGCTCGCAGCCGGTACCAGTGAGCCCTCCCTGCGGCGCTGGGCGCTGCCGGCGGAAGCCGAGGCACCCACCGAGCTGCCCACCCCCACTGAGGAGTTCGGCGGGCTCGTGCAGTCGGTGGCCTACCGACCGGACGGGGAACTGCTGGCCACCGGCAGCGCCGATGGCACCATCCGGATCTGGACCACCCCCACCACCGGCGCACCGGAGCTGGTCAGCGCCACCTCCGTCGGGGAGCCGACCAACTTCGTGCACAGCGTCGCGTTCAGCCCGGACGGGACCCTGCTGGCCTCCGGCGGCAAGGACCGGGTGGCCCGACTGTGGGACGTGCGCGATCCCAGCGCACCGGCAGCCCGAGGCGAGCCGCTGGGCACGTTCACCAGTTGGGTGAACACGGTGGCCTTCTCCCCCGACGGCGCGACCCTGGCCGCCGGGAGCTCCGACGGCAGTGTGGGCACCTTCGCGGTCGCCGACGGCGCACCCCGGGGCTCGCTGCCCAGCCCGTCGGTGGTGACCGCGGCGCAGTACGTGGGCCAGGGCTCGGCGCTGCTGACCAGCGAGATCGACGGCGTCGCCCGGCTGTGGCCGGTGCCCGGTCCCGTGCTGTCCGGGTTCACCGACGGCATCTGGTCGCTGATGCAGGACAGCGACGAGACCCGGTTCGGGGTCGGGCCGGGCGCCGGCGACGGCGCTGTGCACCTGTTCGACCGCGCGGAGTCCGGACTCCTGACCCCATGGGCGCCGCTGCGCCCGCCGGCTGAGGTCGGCGCAGGTGACGGCGCGGCCGCCCTGTCCCCCGACGGCCGGTGGGCGGCGGCGGGCACTGCCACCGGGGGGATCGCGGTGTGGGAACTCGGGTCGCAGTCCGGCGACAGCGACCTGGCCGGGGTGGTCACCGTCTCCGACCAGCTCGTCGAGGCCGTCACGATCAGCGCGGACAGCCAACTGCTCGCGGGCGTGGCCGACGACGGCTCGGTGGGCGTGTGGCGCCTGACGCCGGGCGACGTCCCGGCGCCGGCCCACCAATTGAGCATCAGCGGTCTGCCCCTGGGGGTGGCGTTCAGCCCCGACGGTCGCCTGCTGGCAGTGGGCAGCACCCAGAACCAGGTGCACCTGTGGGACCTGTCCGGCGCGCAGGCCCGTGAGCTCCCGGCGCTGACCGGGTTCGAGAACTACGTCTACGGCCTGGCCTTCGACCCCTCCGGGCGCTACCTGGCGGCGGGCAGCACCGACCGCACGGTCCGCATCTTCGACCTCACCGACCCGGGTGCGCCAGCACCGGTCGGTGCCCCGATCCGAGGTCCGGGGGGCACCGTCTACGCCCTGGCGTGGGCCACCGACGCGACCGGGCAGCGGGCGACGCTCGCCGGTGCGGCCAAGGACGCGCTGGTGTGGCTGTGGGACGTCACTGATCCGAGGTCGCCCACCGTGACCGCAACCCTGGGGTCCGGCGACGGCCAGATCACCTCGGTGCTGCTGGGGTCGGGCGCCACGCGGGTCTCGGGCGCGGGCGCCGACCGGACGGTCGCCACCTGGCAGACCGATCCCGCCGCCGCCGCCGCCGCCATCTGCGCCACGACCGGAACCCCGATGAGCCAGGCCGAGTGGGAGCAGCTCGCACCGGGGGTCGGCTACGCCGCACCCTGTCTGAGCACGGTCGTGCCCAAAGGCTGAATCCCGCCCTGTACGGGCTTGTACGGGTTCGCCCAGATCTCTTCCCGACGGCCCGCGGATGCACCAAGGTCGTAGGTGACGGCCCCTGCGTCCGCGGACCGGAGTCGCTGCCAGCCATCCCCGGCCAGCAGCGCCCGCGCGGGCCGGCCGTCCGGCGGTCGCCGGGGAGCCGCCGGGCGGCCGGGGCCGTCCTCGCTGTTGACGATCCGGGCAGCCGATGTCAGGTCACGCAACGGGCCCGCACAGCGGCGCCGGGCGGTGCGGTAGTTTCACCGTCATGCCCGTGGCCGTGCCGATCGTCGCCGGGACCGCCATCCGAGGGGTGGCGGCCGCAGTGATGATGCGCGGGGTCCTCGAGCGGCACCCGAACGCCTTCCTGATCACGCTGGCCCATTTCGGCGTGGCCATGGCCCTGGACCGCTCCCAGGAGCACATCCACGACGACATCCAGCGCGAGCTCACCGTCCGCGACCGCGCGCCGGACTCCCCCGTGGTCCTTGTGGGGCACTCCCAGGGTGGCCTGGCCGCGCTCCGCTACGCCGTGGACCACCAGGATCAGGTCCGACACGTGATCAGCGTCGGGGCGCCGTGGCGCGGCTCGGTCAGCGCCGCGCGGATCTCGCGCCTGTTCGGCTGGACCGGCATCACTGCGGCCATGGCAGACATGGCCGAGGACTCACCGTTCCTCACCGCGCTGCACGCGGACCTGCCCAGCATCGCCGACCGGGTGACCAACATCTACAGCACCCACGAACTGTTCATCCAGCCCTACATCAACGCGCACATGGACGTGCCCGGCGTGACCAACCTGCTGATCGCCAGCTCGCAGGAGTACCGCCGACACCTGCGCGCCTTCCCCGAGTTCCCCGTCGACGACCTGATCCTGGGCCGCGTGACCCACCTGGGCGAGATGAGCTCGCCGGACGTGCGCGCCAGGATCTGGGCCAAGGTGGAGCAGATCAGCGATCAGGTGCGTCGCGGGGAATAGCCCGACCAGTGCCGCCCGGTCCGGCCGCGCGCAACTCGGCCTTGACGTCCTGGGCGTAGCGATCGACGTAGCGCTGGCCGCCGAGTGCCAGCAGTGCGTCGCGGATCCGGTCGGTGAGCACCTGCGCACTCATGTGTCGCGGATCCAGGGTGAGCCTCGGCGAGATCCGCACCGCCACCTGGATGCGCCGCGGGAACGAGTGCTCCTCGTACTGGGTGCTCACCACGTGGACCGGCACGTCGGGATTGGCCTGCAGCAGGGGGATCATGATCCGCTTGTGCAGCCTGTACAGGGTGTCCGGGTCCGGCGAGCGGGTGCCCTCCGGGTACAGGCCGATCCGCCCGCCCTGCGCCAACGCGTGGCGCGACATCTGCATCGCCCACTCGGTGGCCGCGGGGTCGCCCCGGCGCAGCGGGATCTGGCCCATCGCCCGGAAGAACAGCGCACCGCGATGCTCGAACCACTCGAGCTTGGTGAACGCGCTGACCCGCCACCACTGCGTCATCACCACGCACACCGGGTCCAGGAAGTGCACGTGGTTGGCGATCAGGATCGCCGGCCCCGGGGCGACCAGATCGGCACCCTGCAGCGACACCGCCCAGCGCGCCCGCAGCAGCCGCATCGCGGTGATGGTCGGCCAGTACGCCCGCGACCTGCCCGGGAGCCCGATCCGCACGCCGGGATAGAGCGCTTGCGCCTCACGCAGCAGAGCGTCGTACCCGCGGGTGGGGGCGTCGAAGCCGTGGCCGGTGGAGGGGTCGATGGGCCCGGGTTCGAATTCGGCAGCGGACATGACCCGCATTCTGCCTTGCCGGGACGGCTTCGCGCAGGACGATCGTCGGCCCCGATAGCCTCGGGCGTGCGGGGCGCGATCCTCGAACGCCCCAGCAGGAGTCCCGAGGAGGAGCGATGGCCGCCCGATGCCTGCCGGAGCGCCCTGCGTTCCGCTCGTCGGCCGAGCGGGCGGCCTTCCACGCCGTGGCCCGCAAGCTGCGTGACGGCGACATCCTGCTGGCCAACGTCCGGTTCACCGGCTTCGACGGCGACTGGGAGGTGGACCTGGTCGTGGGGATGCCCGGGGCCGGGGTCGCTGCCGTCGAGGTCAAGGGCGGGCACGTGTGGCGCGCCGACGGGGCCTGGTGGCAGCGGACCCCGGACGGGGCCAGGCAGATCGACCTGGAGGACCAGGCCAGCTCGGGCAAGTACCTGCTGGGCCGTTACCTGACCCGCCACCCGCGATGGAGGCACGGCGCGCTGCGGATGGCCCACCTGGTGATCCTGCCCGACACCGTCCTCGGGCCCGAGGATCCCTCCCCCGGGCTGCCGCGGGCCTGGATCATCGACAAGCATCAGCTGACCGACGCCGCTGGGCGCATCCATGATCTGCTGACCGGACCGCTCAAGCTGCAACCAGTCAATGCCCCGAGCGTCGAGGCCGTGGCCGACGCCGCCGAGATCCTCGGTGGGCGTGGGGACCGGCAGGCCGAGCTGGCCGGCATGCTGGCGGTGCGCGCCGAGCACGTCGAGCGTCTCACCCGGGCCCAGTACGAGGTCCTGGACCTGGCCCGCCGGATCAAGCGCCTGGAGGTGATCGGCGGACCAGGCACCGGCAAGACGTGGCTGGCCATCGAGGCCGCCCGGCGCTGGGCGGCCGAGGGCCAGCGGGTGGCCCTGGTCTGCTACTCACGCGGGCTGTCCACCTGGATCGCCCGCCGGGTCGCGCACTGGCCCAAGGCGGTGCGCCGCAACGTGCGGGTGCGCACCTACCACGCGCTGGGCGTGGACTGGGGCCTGGAGATCCGCGGCGGCCAGGGCCGCGACTACTGGGAGGTGACCCTGCCCGCGCAGATGACCGCGCTGGCCCAGGCCCTGCCCGAAGAGGGGCGCTTCGACGCCCTGATCGTCGACGAGGCCCAGGACTGCCCGGACACCTGGTGGCCCTCGCTGCTGGGCGCGCTGCGCGACCCGGACACTGCCCACATCGCGGTCTTCGCCGACGAGCACCAGCGCGTCTTCGACCGCGGGGCGCGCCTGGACCTGGGCCTGGCCCAGCTCAGTCTGGATGCCAACATGCGCAACAGCCGCCAGATCGCCGAGGTGTTCGCGCCCCTGGCCGGGGACTCCACCGACCTGCGCGGTGGTGAGGGTCCGCCGGTCCGGTTCCTGCCCTGCACCAGCCACGACGCCGTGGAGACCGCCAACGACGCCGCCGTGGGCCTGCTCGACCAGGGCTGGGCGCCTGCGGACGTGGCCCTGCTGACCACCGGTCATCGGCATCCCGAGCAGGTCAACCGGGTGACCCTCGACGGGCGTGACGGGTACTGGGACTCGTTCTGGGACGACTCGGACCTGTTCTTCGCCACCGTCGCGGCCTTCAAGGGCCTCGAGCGCCCGGCCGTGGTGCTGGCCGTCGACGGGTTCCTGGACCCGGCCACTGCCCGCGACATCCTCTACGTCGGCCTGTCGCGGGCCAGCGACCTGCTCGTCGTCTGCGGGGACGTCGAGGTGATCCGCCGGGTCGGTGGCGACGCGCTGGCCGACCGGCTGCTGACCGCGGATCGGGGCTAGCGGGGATGGCCCTGCACGTCCATCGCAGCGAGCGCACCGACGTGCTGCGCGCCGGCCTGGCCGAGGTCCTGGTCGGCGCGCCGGCTGACCCGTTCACCCCCGACCTGGTCACCGTGCCGACCCCGGGGATCGAACGCTTCCTGAGCCAGGGCCTGGCCCGCACGCTGGGTGCGAGCGCGGGGCGCGGCGACGGCGTCTGCGCGAACGTGCGGTTCGCCTCCCCGACGTGGCTGGCCGACGAGGTGATCGCCCGGGCGACCGGGGTCACCCCCGACACCGATCCCTGGCTGGCGCACCGAGCGGTCTGGCCGCTGCTGGCGGTCCTCGACCGGCACGGCCACCAGGAGTGGTGCGGGTCGCTGGCCCGGCACCTGGGGCTCGGGGCCGAGCAGGCTGGGCCCGGGGCCGCAGTGCTGCGCCGGGATCGACGGTTCGCCGTGGCCGCCCGATTGGCGGAGCTGTTTCGCTCCTATGCCAGCCAGCGCCCGGAGCTGCTGCTGGACTGGGCGGCCGGGCGCGGTCCCGACGGCCACGACCTCGATGGGGCCGGGCAGGCACTGGCCCCGGACCTGGACTGGCAGCCCGAGCTGTGGCGGGCCCTGCGTGCCGAGATCGATGCCCCGAGCCCCGCTGAGCGACTGGCCACGGCGTGCGCGGCCGTCGCCGCCGACCCGGGCCTGGTGGACCTGCCCGATCGGCTGTCGGTGTTCGGTCCCAGCCGACTGCCCGCCGACCAGCTCGCAGTGCTCACCGCGCTGGCGGTCGGCCGGGAGGTGCACCTCTGGCTGGCCGACGCGTCCCCGGACCTGTGGGCGGCGCTGGGCAGCGCCCGGGCCGCCGCGCGTCGTCGCGACGACGACTGCGCGGCGCACGCCCACCACCCACTGCTGCGCTCACTGGGCCGGGACTCCCGGGAGCTGGCCCTGCGGCTGGCCGCAGTGGCGACCCAGGACACCCACTGCCCCGCCGAACTGGGCCAGGACACCCTGCTCGGGCGCCTGCAGGCCGACATCCGCGCCAACACCGACCCCTGGCGGCCTCGTGCCGACGCGGGGCGGATCCCACTGGACGCCGACGATCGGTCGGTCCAGGTGCACGCCTGCCACGGGCCGACACGCCAGGCCGAGGTGATCCGCGAGGTGGTCCTGGGCCTGCTGCAGGACGACCCCTCGTTGGAGCCGCGCGACATCCTGATCATGTGCCCGGACCTGGCCACGTTCGCCCCCCTGCTCAGCGCCGCGTTCAGCGAGCCGGGCGAGGGCGACCCGCGGGCCGGCTCGGCCCCGGGCCAGCTGCGGGTGCGCATCGCCGACCGCACCCCTGAGCAGTCCAACGAGGTGCTGGCCGCGCTGGCGGTGCTGCTCACGATGGTCACCGGCCGGATGGAGCTCTCGACGGTCCTGGACTTCGCCGGCCGGGCGCCGGTGCGCGCCCGGTTCGGACTGGACGCCGAGGACCTCGCCCGGGTGGCGGACCTGGCCACGCAGGCGGGCGTGCACTGGGGCCTGGACGACGCGACCCGCGGCGAGTACGAGGTGGGCATCTCGACCGGTACCTGGGCCTGGGGACTGGACCGGCTGCTGCTCGGTGTGGCGCTGAACCAGCAGGGCTTGGCCCGCGTCGGCGGGTGCCTGCCCGTCGATGACGTGCTCAGCGGGGACGCCGCACTGGTCGGGGCCCTGGCCGAGCTCGTCACCCGGCTGCGCGGGGTGCGCGACGCGATGCTCGGGTCGCACCCGGTGGCCCACTGGGTGGCGCTGCTGGGCGCGGCGATCACCGACCTGATGGACGCCCGCGGCGCCGATGCGTGGCAGGTGGCCAATGCGCTGGGGGTCGTGGGCGCGCTGACCGGTGCCGCCGGCCGGTACGCCGGCGCGGTGGACCTGAGCCTGGCGGATCTGCGCTGGATGCTCGAGGGCGCCCTCGCCGGGCGGCCGACCCGGTCGAACTTCCGGTCCGGCGGACTGACGGTCTGCGGGCTGGTCCCGATGCGCTCGGTGCCGCACCGGGTGATCTGCCTGGTCGGCATGGACGATGCCGCGTTCCCACGGAGCACCGCGCCCGACGGCGACGACGCGCTGGCTCGCGATGCCCTGGTCGGCGAGCGCGATCCGCGCAGCGAGGACCGCCAGCAGCTGCTCGACGCGCTGATGGCCGCCCGCGAGCACCTGGTGGTCACCTACACGGGCGCCGACGACCGGACCAACGAGGCCCGGCCGCCCTGCGTTCCGCTCGGCGAGCTGCTGGACACCCTCGATGCGATGGCACGTACCGCCGCCGGCGAGCCCGCGCGCACCCAGGTGCTGGTCGGACACCCGCTGCAACCCTTCGATGCCCGCAACTTCACGCCCGGGGCCCTCGGCGTCGCTCGAGCGTTCAGCCACGATCGGCCGGCACTGGCCGCAGCCCGAGTCGCCGCCGCCCCCCGGGTGCCCCATCCGCCGTTCCTGGTCGGGGACCTGCCCGCCCCCCCGGTGCCCGAACTGCCGCTCCAGGCACTCGGCGCGTTCCTGGTCTCGCCGCTGGCCGCGTTCCTGCGCGCCCGGATCGGGATCGGGCTGCATGCCAGCGACGATCCGGCGCCGGAACGGATCCCGATCGAGCTCGACGGCCTGGCCAGGTGGGCGATCGGTGACCGGGTCCTGGCGCTGCTCACGCGCGGGGAGTCCGCGACCTCCATCGCGCAGGCCGAGCGCAGCCGTGGCGCGCTGCCACCCGGCGCGCTGGGCTCGACGATGCTCACCGGCATCGGCAGCGACGCGGTCGCGCTGGCTGGGACGGTGGCCGCCCTGCGCACCGGGCCGTCGCGCCACCTGAGCGTTTCCCTGCCGCTCGAGCAGGGCGCGCGCCTGGTCGGCACGATCCCCGACGTCTACGGGGCGCAGATCGCCCGGGGCACGTACTCGCGGTCCAAGGCCGCCCAGGCGCTGCGACTGTGGCCCGAGCTGCTCGCCGCGGCCGTGTCCGAGCCCGACCCCGGGTGGGTGGCCCACCTGGTCACCAAGGACGGCGGCTGGACCCTGCACGCGCCGGCACCGGCGCAGGCCCTGCTGATCCTGCGCGACCTCGCGCGGCTGCATCGCGCCGGCCTGGGCGCTCCCCTGCCGCTGCTGCCCAACTGCGGGTACGAGTACGCCACCCGCCGGGCGCGCGGCGACAGTGAACGTGCCGCGTTGCGCGCTGCGCGGGTCGCCGGCTGGGCGGCCCGGTTCGGCGCCGAGCGGGACCTGCCCGAGGTGGTGACCCTGTGGGGCGCCGACGCCGAGTTCGACCTCCTGGTGGCCCAACCCGCCCGGTCCGACGACGGGTACCCCGACGAGCCCAGCCGGTTCGGCGCCCTGGCCCGACGGGTCTGGGACCCGATCCTGCGCGCCCGGGGGGTGGCCCGATGACCGGCACCCGCAGCGCCCCGGAGCCGTTCGACGTGCTCGGGCCCCTGCCGACGGGGACCACCCTGCTCGAGGCCAGCGCCGGCACCGGCAAGACCTTCACGATCGCCGCCCTGGCCACCCGGTACGTCGCCGAGGGTCGGGCCAGCATCGACCAGTTGCTGTTGGTCACCTTCGGGCGCAGCGCCACCCGGGAGTTGCGCGAGCGGGTGCGGGCGGCCCTGACCGGGGCCCGCGACGCGCTGCGCGACCCGGTCGCCGCGCTGGCCAGCCCGGACCCGATCGTGCGCGTCCTGGCCGCCCTGCCCCGCGACGAGCGCGATGCCGCGCTGGATCGACTGGTCCGGGCCACCGCCGACTTCGACTCGGCCACGATCGCCACGACCCACCAGTTCTGCCTGCATGCGCTGGCCGGCCTCGGGATCCAGGCCGACACCGATCCCGGCGAGACGTTCGTCGAGGACATCTCGGACCTGATCGACGAGGTGGTCGACGACCTGTACGTGCGCAAGTACAGCGCGGCGCATACCGACCGGCTGCCGATCGCCGAGGCCCGGACCCTGGCCCGGGTGGTGGTCGGCGACCCGCAGTCCGCGCTCGACGCCGGGGAGGTCGCGCCCGGCTCGATGGCGCAGACCCGGCTGCGGTTCGCCCATGCGGTGGCCGCGGAGGTGGGCAACCGCCGACGGGCGCGCCGGCTGGTCACCTTCGACGACCTCGTCCTGCGCCTGGCCGCCGCGCTGAGCGATCCGGTCACCGGCCAGCAGGCCGCCGAGCGGTTGCGCCAGCGCTACCGGGTGGTCCTCGTCGACGAGTTCCAGGACACCGACCCCGCACAGTGGACGATCCTGCGGCGGGCCTTCCACGGGCGGCGCACCCTGGTCCTGATCGGGGACCCCAAGCAGGCCATCTACGCGTTCCGCGGCGCCGACGTGTTCAGCTATCTCGATGCCGCCGGCCAGGCCGACAGCCACGCCACCCTGGCGACCAATCACCGCAGCGACGCGGCCGTCGTGCATGGGATCGCGGCCCTGCTCGGCGGACTGCACCTGGGCGACGAGCGGATCGTGGTGCAGCCGGTGCAGGCTGCCCATGTCGAGTCCCGGCTGGTCGGGCTGCCCGGGCCGGCACGGGTCCGGCTGCGCACCTGGGCGCCGGCGGACGGGGAGCTGCCAGCCATCGGTGTCCCGCGGGCCGCGATCGCCGCCGACGTGGCCGCCGATGTGGTGGCCACGCTGATCGGGCCGGCTCGGCTGCACGACCCGCAGGGCCCGACGCGCCCGGTGGCACCGGGGGACATCGCGGTGCTGGTGAGCACCCACCGGCAGGGCGCGGTCGTGCGCGACGAGTTGGCCCGGGCCGGCGTGCCGGTGGTGATCGCCTCGGCGGTCAGCGTGTTCGGCACGCCGGCCGCGCTGGCTTGGCAGACCCTGTTGCGCGCCATGGACCAGCCCAGGGCGACCGCGCTGCGCGCCGCGGCGCTCACCGACTTCCTGGGCCACAGCGCCCGGGAGCTGGCCATCGACGGCGAGCGGATCGACCAGGAGGTGGGAGTTCGACTGCGCGAGTGGGCCCGGATCGTGGACACCACCAGTGTGGCTGCGCTGCTGGCCACGATCTCGACCGAGACCGACCTCGCCGCCCGGGTGCTGCGCCATGCGGACGGCGAGCGCCACCTCACCGACCTTCGGCACGTCGCCGGCGCCCTGCACGCCGAGCAACGGGCGCACCGCCTCGGCCTCACGGCGCTGCTGGAATGGCTCTCCGAGCGGGTGCGCCGGGCCGGTGAGCGCGAACGCGAGTCCGCAACGGCGTTGACCCGACGGCTGGAGACCGACGCGCAGGCCGTCCAGGTGCTCACCGTGCACACGAGCAAGGGGTTGGAGTTCCCTATCGTCTACGTCCCCTTCGGCTGGGACCGCTTCGATACGACGCCTGACCTGCTGCGCTGCCACGACGCCGGGGGCCGGCGAATCCTCGATGTCCGTGGCCCGGGTGCCCCTGGTCGCGCGGACCTGCTGGCCGCACACCGCCGTGAGGAGGCCGGCGAGACGCTGCGGCTGCTCTACGTGGCGATGACCCGGGCCAGTCGGCTGCTCGTGGTGCACTGGGCTGCGAGCAAGGCCAACACCCGTACCGGGCCCCTGCATCGCGTCCTGTGCGCCCAGGCCGCGGGCGAGCCGGTGGCGCAGTCGTCCTATCCGGTCGGCGCTGCGCCCGTCGCCGCGGTGACGGCCTCCCCCTGGGTGGCCGTCGAACCGGTGGACGGTGCCGAGGGCGCGGTGCGCTGGTCCGCGGCGGGGCCGTCGCACCCGGACCTGGCCGCCGCACCCTTCACCCGCGCGGTGGACACCACCTGGCGTCGCACGTCCTACACGGGCCTGACCGCCGGGGTGCACGGGGCTGAGCGGACGCCCGAGGGCTTTCGCGACGACGAGCCGTCCGAGGACTCGGTCGAGGCCGCCGGGGCGCAGGCTGGCCCGGCGCCTGTGGCCGGGAGTCGCACGACGGCAGTGCCGCCGACCCCCTCGCCCTTCGCCGACCTGCCGGCCGGGGCCGCCTTCGGAACGCTGGTGCACGGCGTCCTCGAGGATCTGGACACCGGAGCCCCGGACCTGGCGGCCGAGGTGGCGGCACGCTGCACGCAGGCATTGGCTGGGCACCCGATGACCGGAGTGCGCGTCGACGTGCTGGCCGCGGCCCTCCTGGCCGCGCTGCACACTCCCCTGGGGCCCCTGACGGGCGGACGGACGCTGGCCGAGGTCGCCCCCGCCGACCGGCTCGCCGAGCTCGACTTCGAGCTGCCCATGGGCAGCACTGCCGCCCGGACGCTGGGCGACGTCGCCGCGCTGCTGCGTGCGCACCTGCCCGCAGACGACCCCCTGGTCGCCTACCCCGATCACCTGGCCGCTCCCGGCCTGGGCCCCGCGACGCTGCGCGGGTTCCTGACCGGCAGCGTCGACGCGGTGCTGCGGCTGCCGGCGGGATCGGTGCCGGCGGGATCGGTGCCCGCGGCCGGCGCGAAGTTCCTGGTCGTGGACTACAAGACCAACCTGCTGCGCGATGCCGCCGTACCTGGCATCGAGCGGCTGGCCTGGGGCTATCGACCCGACGTGCTGCCCGCTGCGATGATCGGCGCCCACTACCCGCTGCAGGCGCTGCTCTACAGCGCAGCCCTGCACCGCTACCTGCGCTGGCGGCTGCCCGACTACGACCCACGCACGCACCTGGGCGGGGTGCTCTACCTGTTCCTGCGCGGGATGGCCGGGCCGGGCACGCCCCAGCAGCACGGCACACCCTGCGGGGTCTTCGGCTGGGCGCCGCCGGCGGACCTGGTCACCGCACTGTCCGACCTGCTCGACGGGCGGCGATCATGACCCTGACCAGCCACCTGGACCTCGGCCTTTTGCAGCCGTTCCACGCCGCCGGGATCCTCGCGGTGCCCGACGTGCAGGTCAGCGCGGCGCTGCTGCGCCTCGGTGGGCACCCGTTGGCCACCGCGAGCGCCGCCGACGCCGAGGTGGCACTGGCCGCCGCGCTCTGCGTGCGTGCGCTGCGGGCCGGATCGGTGTGCATCGACCTCACAGCCGACCCCACGAGCTGGCCCCCGGAGGTGGACCCGCAGGACGACGCGCCGGCCGGCGCCGAGCCGGTCGAACCGGCGAGGATCGCCCCACCACCGTGGCCGGACCCCGGGCAGTGGCTGGCGTCGGTGCGCGCTCACCCCCTGGTCGCCCACGGTCCCGACAGCCCGATCGACCGACCCCTGCGGTTGGTCGGGTCGCTGCTGTACCTGCAGCGCTACTGGCTCGACGAGCAGGTGATCCGCAGCGACCTGGCCCGACGCGCCGAGCCGACCGGGGTGGACCCTGGCGCGCTGCACAGCGGGTTGGCCCGGCTGTTCGGCACGGACCGGGCCGACCGGGCCAGCCGCCCCGACCGGCAGCGCCTCGCTGCCGCCACGACTGTCCTGCGCCGAGCCACGATCATCGCCGGCGGCCCCGGCACGGGCAAGACCACGACAGTGGCGCGGATCATCGCCCTGCTGCGCGAGGTCGAGGGCCCGGGCCTGACCGTGGCGCTGGCGGCACCGACCGGCAAGGCCGCGGCGCGGCTGGCCGAGGCCGTGGGGCAGGCCTGCCTCGGGATGGATCCGGTCGACCAGGCGCGCGTGGGCGAGCCCAGCGCCTCGACGCTGCACCGTTTGCTGGGTTGGCGCCCTGATGCCACGGGTCGGTTCCGCCACGACCGCGCGACCCCGCTGCCCCATGACGTGGTCATCGTCGACGAGACGTCGATGGTGTCGCTACCGCTGATGGCACGCCTGCTCGAGGCCGTTCGCCCCGAGGCCCGGCTGGTCCTGGTCGGCGACCCGGACCAACTGGCCTCGATCGATGCCGGGGCGGTCCTCGGCGACCTGGTCGAGGCCCCACCGGCTGCGGGACGCGACGCGGAGCAGGCCACCCTTGGCGCTGCGCTGACCGTGGCCTGCCCGCAGGAGGTCGCCGAGGGTGCCGTGGCCCGCGCGGGCCGCACCGGGGTCGTCCGCCTGGACCACAACTACCGCTACGGAGCGGGGATCGGGAGGCTGGCCGACGCCATCAGGTCCGGGGACCCCGACGAGGTCCTCGCAGTGCTGACCGCGGGGCATCCGCAGGTGGAGTTCCGGGCTGCCGGGACCGGCTCGGCGGCTGGGGCGGCCCTGCGCGCGGTGCGCACCGACCTGCGGACCCAGGCCCGATCGATGGTCGCCGCGGCGAGCGCTGGGGACGCTGCCACCGCGCTGGCGCGGCTCGAGGATCACCGGGTGCTGTGCGCCCATCGCCAGGGGCCGTTCGGGGTGAGTCACTGGAGCGCCCTGATCGCCGACTGGACCAGGGACCTGGTCGACCGGGTCGATCCGCGCGATCCGTGGTACCCCGGCCAGCCCCTGCTGGTGACCAGCAACGACTACACGGTGGGGCTGTTCAACGGCGACACCGGCGTGATCATCGCGGTGCCCGGGGTCGGGCTGCGCGCTGCCTTCGCCCGGGGCAGTGAGCACCTGCTCGTGGCGCCGGCCCGCCTGGACACCGTGACCACGCTGCACGCGATGACGATCCATCGGGGCCAGGGCAGCCAGTTCCAGGCGGTCACAGTGGTGCTGCCACCGGCCGATTCGCCGCTGCTCACCCGGGAGCTGCTCTACACCGCCAGCACCCGCGCCCGTTCGCACATCCGCCTGATCGGCACCCCGGAGGCGGTCCGCGCCGCGGTGACCCGCCAGGTCCGCCGAGCCAGCGGCCTGCGCACCGCAAGCCCGCATTGAGGTGCACGGAATCGACCACCTGGCTGTCGATTCCGTGCACACCAACGAAGCAGCGATGGTGGTGGCGGCGGCGACTTGCGTTGGCGGCGATAGCGATATATCTTTATACCAGTCGTTGAGCATCCCGCTCCGACTGTCGATCATCAGGAGGATGACCATGCACCGCGAATTCAACACACGACACCATCACGACGATCCCACCGAGGGACCCGAACCGGGCTTGGAGGACAGCGCTGGCCAGCGCGGCTCCGGCCGTGGCCGCCGCCACCACGGCGGCGGGCGCGGGCGCCGCGGCCAGGGCGGCCCCGGATTCGGCCCGGACGGCCCCGGGGGCCCGTTCGGCGCCGGCAGCCCACGCGGACGCCGTCGGCGCCCCAAGGGCGCGGTCCGGGAGGCGATCCTCGCGCTGCTCGCCGACGGTCCAGCCAACGGCTACGGGCTGATGAAGCGGATCGCCGAGCGCGCCGAGGGCCAGTGGTCCCCGAGCCCGGGCTCGGTCTACCCCACGCTGGCCCAACTCGTCGACGAGGGGCTGATCGCCCCCGCCGGCACCGAGAAGGGCACCGACTACACACTGACCGAGGCCGGGCAGTCCTACGTCACCGAGAACGCCGAGGCACTGGCCGAGGTGTGGGGCGTCCACGCCCAGGGAGCCCCCGCCCAGGCGGCCATGCGTGCCAGCCTGGAGGCGCTGTTCGGGGTCGTCCAGCAGTTCCGGTTCGCGGCCACCGACACCCAACGCGAACGTGCGGTCCAGACCCTCGACGACGCTCGAAGGACGCTGTACCGCATCCTCGGCGAGTAACCGCCCGACACGAGTCAACCCCCTTATCTAGTGATATCTACCCCCGTATAGGCAGAGCGCTATACGGGGGTAGACTCTGCTAGATTTGCGCCATGGATCCGGTGGACAACCCTTACACGCCCGGTGCGGGCGCCCGGCCCCACGAGCTCGTGGGGCGTGCGGCCCAGGTCGAGGCGTTCGACAACGCACTCAAGCGCGCCGAGTTGCGTCGTCCGGCCCGCAGCACGGTGCTCTACGGGCTGCGCGGGGTGGGCAAGACAGTCCTGCTGCGCGAGATGGCCGCCCACGCCCGCGCCCGGCAGTGGATCGTCGTCTCGGTCGAGGCACGCACCGGCGAGCTCCTGCTGCCGACCCTGACCCGTGAGATCTTCAAGGAGCTGCGCAACGCCAGCCGCACCTGGTCGGGGGCAGCGATCGCCTGGGCGCGGCGGGTCTTCACCTCGTTCAGCATGCGCGCGGACCCCGGCACCGGGTCCTACACGTTCGGGATGGAGGTGGAGCCAGCCCTGGGCTGGGCCGACAGCGGGGACATCGACCGCGACCTGGCCGAGATGTTCGGCGAGCTCGCGGTCCTGGCCGGCGAGCACGGGGTGGGCCTGTTCCTGGCTGTCGACGAGCTGCAGGAGGTCGAACCGGCCACGCTGGCCGCGCTCAACGCGACCGTGCACGACCTGGGCCAGGGTCTGGATCCGCTGCCGTTCCTGATGGCCGGCGCGGGCCTGCCCTCACTGCGCGGGATCCTGGCCGAGGCCACCTCGTACGCCGAGCGCCTGTACGAGTACTGGCCGGTTGATCGTCTCGACGAAGCCTCGGCCGACATCGCCCTGGCCGGGCCCGCCGCAGACCTCGGCGTGACCTGGGAGCCCGCGGCGCTGGACCGCGCCCGGACGTTCACCGCCGGCTACCCGTTCTTCATCCAGGTGCTCGGCCAGCACGCCTGGGACCTGGCACTGGGTCCCAGGATCACCGACCGCGACGTGGTCGACGCCATCTCGGATGCCAGCGCGCAGATCGACGCCGGCCTCTACACCTCCCGCTGGCAGCGCGCGACCCGCGCCGAGCAGCGCCTGATGCAGGCGATCGCCACCTGCGCACCCGACGGGGGCGGGGCCCGGATGTCGGACCTGGTCGTGGCGATGGCCAAGGAGAAGGTGTCCCAGCTCTCCCCGGCGCGCAGCAACCTGATCGCCAAGGGCCTGGTCTACGCCCCCGACCGTGGCGAGTTGGCATTCACGGTGCCTGGGATGGCGGCGTTCGCGGCTCGCCAGGTGATCACCTGACCGACAGCTGTCCAGCGCCGACCAGCGCAGCCGGCGTGGACGTGACCAACGTCTCCTGATCGGATGGCTGCCGACGAGGTGCCGAGCCACTACACTCTCGTCTTCGTTGAATCCTGGACACTTTCGTGCGCCCGATCAACCTCCCCCCACTGCGAACACCTGGAGACTGCCGGGCCCTGCAGGGCGGCTTCGCGGCCATGCTGGCCCCAGCCGCGCTGTCGCTGATCAGCGTGACGTTCCACGAGCCCAAGGAGCGCGCCAAGGCGTTCGGCGTCATCGGCGCGATCTCCGGCGGCGGGGCGGCCGTCCTGCTGGTCGTGGCCGCGTTGGTGGTGCTGGCGCTGATCCGGATCGGTCCGAGCGCCGCCGCCGAGGACCACGACGCGCCGACCCCGGTCCACTTCGGCTGACAGCGGGCGCCCGCGACCTCACATGGGCGTCGTGAGCTCGGCAGCGGCCACGTAGCCCAGGGTGCGCTGCCGATGGGTCAGCGCCGCTGCCTCGATGATCACCGCGAGGTTGCGGCCCGGCTGCACCGGGACGACGATCCGGGGCAGCGGTACGCCGAACACCTGCTGGGCCTGGGCGACCATGCCGACCCGCTCGTACTCCTTGTGCAGGTCGCGGACCTCGAGGACGACCACCACGTTGACGCGCACGTCGGTGCGGATCGCGCCGATGCCGAACAGCTCCTCGACGTCGACGACCCCCACCCCCGGCATGTCGATGACGTGGCCCCGACCTTCCGGGGATCGGCCGCGCAGGTGGTCCTCGGCCACGCGGCGCACCTCGACCACGTCGTCGGCGACCATCCGGTGCCCGCGTCGGACCAGCTCCAGCACCGTCTCGGACTGCCCGACCCCCTCCTCGCCGAGGATCAGGACACCCTCGCCGTGCACGTCGACGAGGCCGGCCGCGATCTGGTCGCGGGGCGCGATGGCATGGATGAGCAGCCAGGTCAGGGCGCTGGCGAACCGCGAGGTCTCCAGGTCGGTGGCGAACACGGGCACGTTGTGCCGGTCGGCAGCGGACACCATGTCGGGCATCACGTGCAGCCCGCGGGCGACCACCAGCGCCGGGAAGCCCAGGGCGAAGTAGTCGTCGAGGCGCCTGGCCCGCACGAGCGGGTCCAGGCCCGACAGGTAGGCGGTCTCGATCCAGCCGATGATCTGCAACCGGTCGCGGCTGAAGTGCTCGAGATAGCCGGTCAGTTGCAGTCCGGGCCGGGTCACCTCGGCGGTGTCCACCAGGATCGAGGCGAGGTCCACGTGCCCGCCGGCGACCCGCATCAGGCCCAGCCGGCCAGCGATCTCGGCCACGGAGATCGAGTGCTCGCCAGGCCCGGGCGGCAACCCGTCGGCCATCCGGGTCCCGCCCGGTCCGCCGGCCCCGCCGGCACCACCTACTGTCCCGCTCGTCACCTAGACCACCAACTTCTCTCGCAGGGCCCGCTGCGCTCCCGGCACCAGGCCGTGTCCCGCGAGATAGGCGAGCACCGACCCGTACTGTGCGTCGATCCAGCCGAGCACCCTGCTCATCGCGTGATCCGGCGACCCGCCGAGCACCTCGAACAGGGCTGGTGAGATCGGCACCCCGCGGCTGACCAGCGCGCTCATCGCCTCGTTGATCCACACCCCGTCGAGGTTCAGGGCGCTCTGGGTGTAGTCGGCCACGACCGCGGTCCGATCGACCCCGGCGGCTTCCAGGGCCAGGGCCACGACCAGGCCGGTGCGGTCCTTGCCTGCGGTGCAGTGCACCAGAACCGGCTGGCTGCCGCTGTCGGCGATCACCGACACCGCAGCCGTGAGCGTCCAGCCGCAGTTGGTCAGGACCTGGCGGTACAGCGACTCGAGCCCCACCGGCTCGTCGGCGGCCTGCGCCGACCGCGAGCCGCCCAGGATGGGCAACCACACCTGCGTCGCGCCGGGCAGCACCGAACGGGAATCGACCTGGGAGCGCTCCAGCGGGGTACGCAGATCGATCACCACCCCGATCCGCAGGGCCGCGAGGTCGGCAGCGCCAGTGGCGGTGATCGTCGTGAGTGCGTCACTGCGGAACAGCTGCCCGTGGCGCGTGCGCCCACCGCGTGCGGGGTAGCCGCCGAGATCACGCAGGTTGTGCGTGCCCCCGATGTCCAGTCGACGGCTCATGCCAGCCGCCCGAACACCTCGGAGTTGGGCACGCTGGGCGCATCGGTGCTCGGTCCCAGGAACCGGCGGGCGCGCAGTTGCAGCGCTGCGGTCTCGATCAGGACGGCGGCGTTGCGCCCGGGCAGCACCGGGATGGTCACCAGGGGCACCTCGACGTCCAGGATCTCCATCCGGTCGGGCGCCTGCTTGTAGTCCCGGTCGGGGTCGAAGGGCTCCAGTGCGACCACCAGGGTGATCTCGCTGGTGGCCTTCACCGATCCCACCCCGTACATGAGGCGCAGGTTGACGATGCCGATGCCCTTGATCTCCATGAAGTGCCGCACCCGGCCGGGCGCCCGGCCGAGCAGGTCGCGGTCCGAGGGCCGGCGCACCTCGACGGTGTCGTCGGCGACCAGCCGGTGCCCGCGGCGGATCAGCTCGAGGGCCGTCTCGGACTTGCCGATCCCGCTGCGCCCCAGGATCAGCACGCCCTCCCCGGCCACGTCCACCAGGCCTGCGTGCAGCACCTCGCGCGGGGCCAGGCCGAGTGCCAGGAACCAGGACAGTTGCGCGGCGAACTCGGTGGTGGCCAGCGAGGTGCGCAGGAGCGGGGTGTGGTACTCGTCGGCGAGTTCGGGCGCGTCGGGGGTGACCGACAGCCCGTGGGTCACGATCGCCGCCGGGACGCCGAGCCGCGCGAACTGGGCCAGGCGCTCGAACCGGGCGGCCTCGGACAGGCTGAGCAGGAAGCCGCCCTCGGCCCGGCCGATCACCTGGATCTGGGCGCGCGGGAAGTGGTCGGAGTACCCCGCCCATTGCAACCCCGGACGGTTCAGATCGGCGGTCGTGACCATCCGCGCGCTCAGGTCCACGCCACCGTCGGTGATCACCTCGAGGCCGAAGTGCTCGATGACCTCACTGAGGGCAACGGCGCGCATGGACGCCAGCCCGCGGATCACCTGCGTGGAGTCCATCCCCGCAGACTAGGGCGCGGCGACCGCAGGTGCCGACCCGAACGCGTGGCCAGCAACAGCCTGCGCCGGGGTTCAGACCGTGGTCACGACCTGGTCGTAGTCCAGGCGCGGGTTGCGCGGGAACGTGCCGTCCGGGGCGGCGTGGCCGATGTTGACCACGAGGAACGAGCGCTGCCGGCCCTCGGGGAAGAAGTCCGCGTCCACCCCGGAGCGGTGGAATCCGCCCATGGGTCCCGCGGACAGCCCGACCGCGCGCACCCCGAGCAGGAAGTAGGCCGCCTGCAGGGCGCCGTTGAAGGACCCGAAGTCGTGTTGGGCGGACTCCTGTGCGAATCCCTCGGCAGCGTTCGGAATCTGCGGCATCACGTACGGCAACTGGGTGTGGAAGTCCAGGTCGTAGCTCAGGATCGCGACCACCGGGGACGACGCCGACTTGGGGCGGTTCATCGGGGCGAGGTGGCCCAGCAGCCGCTCGCGGGCCTGCGGCGAGCGCACCAGGGTGACGCGCATCGGCTGGCCGTTCATCGCCGTCGGCGCCCACTTCACCAGGTCATGGATCGCGCGGAGCTGATGGTCGCTGACCGGCTCGTCGGTGAAGCCGTAGGCCGTGTGCGCCTCGCGGAACAGGACGTCGGCAGCGTGGTCATCGATGACCAGCGGTGCGGCGACGCCGGGGCGCGACTGGGTGGCTGCGTTGCTCTCGGGCTGGAACGGGCTCATCGGGACTCCTGGCACTGATCGGATAGTTGACGTTTCATCTAACCTAACCCCGGACCACCCGGCGCGCATTCCAGCACTGCCCCTGCTCTGCTGTGCCTTGCGTCACATCCCGGTGATCGCCGCCCGGGACACCTCCTGGCACTCCAGGGCGAGCACCGTGTCGGCGCGCCGCTCGAGCAGGATCCGGCGCAGCCCGCCGGGCAGGTCCGCGCGCGCGAGCAGCTCGTCGGCCACCAGCACGGCCGCCGGATCGACGCCCGGGAACATCCCCCTCGCCAGGAGCGCCCCCTCGGCCGGCGACCGGGCGGCCCAGACCGCGACGATCGACTCCTGGTAGGCCGCGCGATAGGGCACCAGCAGCTCCGGCGGCGCGGCCTCGTCGGCGAAACCGCCCACCACCGCACCCAGGACCGCATTGGCCAGCCCGCGCTGCTCCATCGCGGCGTGCCAGGCTGCCGCCTTGGCCGCTGGAGTCGGGCGCGCCGCGCGTGCCCACGCCGCCGCCCGCGCGCCCGAGGAGGTCCGGTCACCGGTCAGCTCCTGGTCGATCAGCCGCTCCTGCGCGGCCCCCAGGGCAGCCAGCCGGCCGATCAACGCCCAGCGCAGGTCGGCGTCGAGCACGAGCCCGGGCACCTCGGCACGCCCGTGCACCAGGTCGGCCAACCAGCCGGTGTCGCGGGCCGTGGCCACCGCGGCGCGGGCGAGATCCAACTGCCGGTCCGACCCGGTCTCAGCACTCGCCAGCAGCGCCCGGGTCCCCGCGGCCAGCAGCTCGGCCTGCTGGGTACGGAGCTCTGGAGCCACGTACCGGGCGACTGCCGCCCGCGCCTGGCCGAGCACCGTCTCCAGGGTCAGCGGTCGGGACTCCTGCGCCAGGCCGGCCAGCGCGATCGCCACGAAGTCCTGGGCCGGCAGCTCGCCGTCGCGGACCAGTTCCCACAGCGAGGTCCAGGCCAGCGAGCGGGGCAGCGGGTCGACCAGGGCGCCGATTCCGGTGCGGACGGTGGCCAGGCTGGCCGGGTCGAAGCGCACCTTCGCATAGGTCAGGTCGTCGTCGTTGACCAGCAAAAGGTCGGCCACTGGCACCCCGACCAGCTCGGGGATCTCGGCGCGCGCGCCGAGCACGTCGACCTCGATCCGCTGGTCACGAACCAGGCTGCGCCCATCCCCGGCCCGGCCGCCTGGCTGGCCATCGGTCCACCGGTAGATCCCCACGGCGACCCGGTGCGGACGCAGCAGGTCGGTGATCCCCTGCGGTCGGGTCGCCGGCAGCTGCTCGAGGGCCACCCGGGTGTACCGGCCGTCGGGGCCCACCGCAACCGCGGGCACCAGGACGGTCACCCCGGGAGCCTGCAGCCAGTCGCGCGCCCAGGCGTGCAGGTCGCGCCCGCTGCCGGCCGCCAACACCTGGAGCAGGTCGGCCAGGGTGGCACTGCCCCAGGCGTGTGCCCGGAAGTACTCGGTGAGCCCCGCCTCGAACGCCGACTCCCCCACGAAGGCCACCAGGGCCTTGATCACCGAGGCGCCCTTGGCGTAGGTGATGCCGTCGATGTTCAGGTGCACCGTGTCCAGGTCGACCAGGTCAGCGGCGACCGGGTGGGTCGAGGGCTGCTGGTCCTGGGCATAGGCCCACGCCTTGCGCGCCTGCACGAACGCGCTCCACGCCGAGCTGAACCGCGTGGCTCGGGCCGTGGTCGAGAACCCCGCCCACTCGGCGAACGACTCGTTGAGCCACAGGTCGTCCCACCAGCGCATCGTGACCAGGTCGCCGAACCACATGTGCGCCATCTCGTGGAGCAGGATCATCGCCCGGCGCTCCCGGACCCAGTCGGTGACCCGGGAGCGGAACACGAACACGTCCTCGTTGAACGTGACCAGGCCCGGGTTCTCCATCGCCCCGAGGTTGAACTCGGGCAGGGCGACCTGGTCGTACTTGCCGAACGGGTAGGGCACCTCGAAGGTGCGCTCGTAGTGGGCCAGGCCCGCCCGGGTCAGGTCGAAGATCTCCTCGGCGTCCAGGTGCGCAGCCATCGAGGCACGGGTCAGCAGCGCCAACGGATAGCTCCCGTGCTGCCCGATGTAGGTGTCGCTGACCACGTGGAAGGGTCCGGCGCAGATTGCGGCCAGGTAGGTGGACAACGGTGGTGTGGGGGGGAACAGCCATCGAGCCAGCCCGTCGGTGAGCAGGGTCGCGGGCTGCCCGGGGGTGTTGGCCCGCACCTCCCAGTGGGCGGGACCGGTCACCGTCCAGGCGAACGTGGCCTTCAGGTCGGGCTGCTCGAAGCAGGCGAACACGCGCCGGGCGTCTGCGATCGCGAACTGGGTGTAGAGGTAGATCGCGCCGTCCGCGGGATCCACCGACCGGTGCAGGCCCTCGCCGGTGTTCTGGTAGCGGCACCGGGCCACCACCTCCAGGACGTGCTCGCCGCGGGCCAGGTCGGGTAGCGCGAGCCGGGCGCCGTCGTAGCCGGCCGGATCGACCGGATGCCCGTCGAGGAGCGCGTGGCCGACCTCCTCGGCGATCAGGTCGATCCAGGTGTCGCCTGCTGACCGGGCGGTGAACCGCACGACCGTCGTGGAGTCGAAGGTCGGCGAGGTGGCCACCTCGGCCAGGTCCAGGGCGATCGTGTAACTGGCCACGGCCAGCTGTTCGGCCCGCTCGGAAGCCTCGGCTCTGGTGATGTTGGTCGTCGTCATGGCCCCGATCCTGCCCGGTCCGGGGCGCCGGCCCGTGCTCAGGTCACGATCCGATCACGATTGGTCGACCCCGGGTGCATCCGAAACCGACTTCGTGGGCGAAACCATGGTTGACAGCGCACCACTGATGCGCTCGCCCTGAACGGGGATCAACGAGGAATCCGGAGGTGCTGGTGTCATGAGCGTGCTCACCGCGCCCGCTCCGATCGCGATCGTTGGACCTGCTACCGGAGATCGCGCCCTGGGTGCACCGCGCCGTGGCGTCCCGCTGCCTCGATCTGGCCATGGAGGGGCGAAGTTTGGCACTATCAGGGACATGTCTGTCTCGGAGAAGACCGACCTGGAGGTCGCCCTCGACTTCCAGTCGGGCCAGGAGGACGCCCTGGCCGAGGCGTACCGGCGCTGGTCCCGGCTGGTGCACGCCACTGCCCTGCGCTCGACCGGTAACCCGGAGGACGCCGCCGACATCACGCAACTGGTGTTCGTCAACGCCTGGCGCGGGCACTCCGGCTACCGACCCGATGCCGGGTCGCTGCCGGGCTGGCTGATGACGATCACGCGCCGACGGATCGCGGACCACTGGGAGTCGCGCACCCGCGAGGCCAAGGTCCGCTCAGCGGTGGAGTCCACCGCACCGGCAGTCGAGGTCGCCCCGCCGGACACCGAACGGGTCGCGGCCCAGATGTTCGTGGCCGACGAGCTCGAACGCCTGGGCGACCCCGCCGGGCGGATCGTGCGACTCGCGTTCTACGAGGACCTGACCCACACCCAGATCGCCGAACGGCTGGAGATGCCGATCGGCACCGTCAAGAGTCATATCCGCCGCTCCCTGGAACGGCTGCGCGCACGAATGGAGGTCGAAGATGTCGCACTGTGACCCGACCACCCTGGCGCTGGCCGCCCTCGGCGAGGACATCCCCGCCCACGAGTCCGCGCACCTGTACGCCTGCGAGGCCTGCTTGGCCGATGTGGCAACCCTCGCCGAGGTCGTGACGCTGGGCCGCGAGGCCCCGCGGGAGCTGCCCGAGGTCCCGGAGGCGGTCTGGTCCGGGATCACCCGAGAGCTGAGCCTGGTCGGTGCCCCGGACGGCGATGAATCCCGCCCGGTCGCCCCGCCGGGCGCTTTCAGGGGGGGCCCGCCGACCGGTGCGGGACGACCCACTGCCCCCGAGGCTGAGGTGATCGCGCTGGCACCTCGCCGGGCGCGACGCGGTTTCCAGTCCATGGCGCTGGCCGCAGCGGTCGGCGCCCTGGTCGGCGGCGCGGTCGTGTGGTCGGCGGTGGACCGCGCCAGTGCGGACAGCGGCGGGCAGGACGTCTTCCTGGCCCAGGCCGTCCTCGAGCCCCTGCAGGACAGCGTCACCGAGCCGGGTGAGGCCACGGTCCTGGACAGCCCCGACGGCAAGGTCGTGCGCGTCGACGCCCGCACGCTGCCGGCCGACGATGGCTTCTACGAGGTGTGGCTGCTCGATGCCGACGCGACCAAGCTGGTGGCGCTCGGTGCGCTGCCAGCCGGCTCGATCGGCACGTTCACCGTACCGCCGGGGCTGTCGATCACCGACTTCCCGGTCGTGGACATCTCCTTGGAGAGCTACGACGGCGACCCGAGCCACTCGAAGAACTCGTTGATGCGCGGGGTCCTGGAGGTCTGACCCGTCGGCGGACACTCCCGTAGGCTGCGCTGCGTGACCGCAGCAGTGCCCCTGGCCCCGAACCTCTGGCGTGTTCCGACCGTCCCCTGGGACCTGATCAACTCGTTCCTGATCCGCGCCGAGGACGGCTCGGTCACGCTGGTGGACACCGGGCTCAAGAACGCACCGGCTCGGATCCTGGCCGCGCTGGCCGAGATCGGCGCAGGACCCGCCGACGTGAGCACGATCGTGCTGACCCACGCGCACAGCGACCACGCCGGGGGTGCCGCCGAGCTGGCCGAGCGCACGTCGCGCGGGATCACCGTGCATGTCGAGGACGCCGAGTACGTGCGCACCGGTACGGTGCCGGCGCGGGACACGTCCCTGCGCCTGGGCCGGCTGCTCACCCGGATGCCCGGTGCCGACCCGGCCCCCGTCGCGCGCACGATGGCCGACGGCGAACTGCTGGCCGGCAGCGGCCTGCGCGTGCACCACACCCCCGGACACACCCCCGGGCACTGCTCGTTGCTGCACGAGGAGTCGGGCACGCTGATCACCGGCGACGCGATCTGGAACATGCGCTCGCGGCGCACCTGGCCGGTGCTGGCGTTCTGCACGAATGCCGCGCTGACCCAGCAGACGGCAGCCACGTTGGCCGACCTCGAGTACACGACCGCGGCGTTCACACATGGCCCGGAGATCACCGGCACCGGTCGTGCCGCGATCCGCGACTTCCTGGCGCACCCGAGAGCCTTCCTCCGGGGGCTGTGACCGCCGCGCAGCCGCACGGAATCGGTCGAAGGCCCCCGGGCCGATCCGGATGGATCAGCACGGGGGCCTTTAGGCCCGGGACGGGCGGGGCACTACTTCTTGACCGGCGGAAGGTCCAGCGGGCGCAGCACGCGGTCGATCGCGTGGGCGATCTGCTTGTTGCCCTTGTTGATGTCAGCCTTGTAGACGCGCGGGTTGCGTGAGTTGCGGTCCTTGTCCGAGAGCTTGATGATCTTGGCGCCGTGTGCCTTGCGCACCTGCACCTTGACGGTCTGGCCCTGGGCTGTGGTCAGTTTCACGTTGTTGGCCTTGAGAGCCTGCTTGGCGGTGATCGTCGCGCCCGGGACCACGTGGTAGAGCAGCACGGTCTCGACCGTATCGATGCCCAGGCCGGCCACGGCCTTGAAGGCCTTCCGCTCGGTGGCGGGCTTCTTGCCGGTGAGGTCACGGACCAGCAGTTGGAAGGCACGGTCGTTCGGGATGAACGCCGTCAGGGCGGTCTTGCCGTCGGTCAGGACCCCGACGGCGGAGTCCGGCTTGGCCTCGAGGACTGCGAGCACGGCCTCGGTCACGATGTCGAAATCGTGCCAGTTGTGATCGAACTTCTTTCCGCCGTCGGCGGTGAGTACCGTGGCCAGGGACTTGCTGCCCTGCGCGGCGGTGGCTGCGGGGGCGGCTGCACCGGCGGCCAGGACCAGGGCGGACGCGGCCGCGATTCCAGTGACGATCTTGCGCATGACGGGCTCTCCTCGGGGATGGGGCCCGATCCGTTCGGGCTCTCACCTCTCATTCGCCCAAGGCACACCTGTTGGATGCACAAGTTTCGCACAAGCTTCTGCCGGCCCGGCTGGCGCCTGCGCCCGCCCCCCGCCACGCTGCGTCAGCCGATCCAGACGGCCTTGATATTGGTGAACTCGCGGATGCCGTGCGCGCTGAGCTCGCGACCGTATCCGGAGCGCTTCGTGCCGCCGAACGGCAGGTCGAAGTAGGACACGGTCATCCCGTTGATCGTGACCACACCGGCGTCGAGGTCCCTGATGAACCGGTCCTGCTCGGCCGGGTCGGTGGTCCACGCGTTCGAGCCCAATCCGAAGTTGGTCCCGTTTCCCAACTCGATCGCCTCGTCGATCGACTCGACCCGGTACAGCCCGGCCACCGGCCCGAACACCTCCTCGGCGTACATGGCCATGTCGGGGGTCATGTCCGCGACCACGGTGGGCAGGTAGAACCAGCCCGGCCCGTCGGGCGCGTGTCCCCCGCACAGGACAGCCGCACCCTTGGCCCGCGCGTCATCGACCATCGCAGCCACATCCGAGCGCCCCGACTCGGTGGCCAGCGGGCCGACATCCGTGGCCGGGTCGGTCGGATCACCGACCACCAGGGCCAACATCCGCGACACGAACGCTGCCGCGAACTGCTCATAGACATCGGTGTGGACGATGAACCGCTTGGCCGCGATGCAGGACTGGCCGTTGTTCTGGCAGCGCGCCGTGACGGCCACCTCGGCAGCGCGCTCGATGTCGGCCGAGGGCATCACGATGAACGGGTCGGAGCCGCCGAGCTCCAGCACGGACTTCTTGATCTCGTCGCCGCAGATCGCGCCCACGGACTGCCCGGCCGGCTCCGAGCCGGTCAGGGTGGCAGCCCGCACGCGCGGGTCGCGCAGGACCGACTCGACCTCGCGGGCTCCGATCAGCAGCGTCGTGAAACACCCTTCGGGGAACCCCGCGCGCCGGAACAGGTCGGCCAGGAACAGCGCGCACTGCGGCACGTTCGAGGCATGCTTGAGCAGGCCCACGTTTCCGGCCATCAACGCCGGCGCGGCGAAGCGCACCACCTGCCAGAGCGGGAAGTTCCACGGCATCACCGCCAGCACCACGCCCAGCGGCGAGTACCGCGCATAGGCCCGCACGGCGCCCACGGCCGCCGGGTCGACCGGCTCGTCGGCGAGCAGCGCCTGCGCGTGCTCGGCGTACCAACGCATCCCGTTGGCGCACTTGGCGGCCTCCGCACGCGCGGACTTCAGCGTCTTGCCCATCTCCAGGGTCATGATCCCCGCGATGGTCTCGTTGTCCTCATCGAGCAGATCCGCCGCCCGGCGCATCAACTCCGCGCGGTGGGTGAACGTCGTGGTCCGCCAGGACGCGGAAGTGCCATGCGCAGTGGCGATGGCGGCCTGGACCTCCTCGGCGGTGTGCGGCTCGAAGGTCTTGATGGTCTGGCCCGTGGCGGGGTTCGCAGTGGCGATCGGCATGGGCGCAATCGTGGCACCCAGGTCCGACATCGCGCAGGTCGGGCCGGCGCTGTTGTGGCTCGGGTCCTCAGCCCTACCTCGGCACCCCGGTGCCACCACGGGGACGCGGGATGCCCTCGGGCCAGCGGGTGTCCGCGTCGGCCTCGACCTCGCGCAGGTCGGCCGTGGCCAGCCGGGCCCCGGTGAGGTCAGCCCCGCAGAGCACCGCCCGGCGCAGCGTCGCCGCTTCGAGGGTGACCCGGCGCAGGTCCGCCCCGGCGAGGTCGGCATCGCGCAGGTCCGCTCCGAACAGGTTGGCGCCCACCAGGATGGCCCCGGTCAGGTCAGCCTCGCGCAGGGTGGCCCCACTGAGGTCCGCGGACGTGAAGTCGGCTCCGCGCAGGAACGCACCCGTGAGGTCGGCGCGGACCACCCGCGCGCTCACGAACGAGGCACGGGTCGCCCGCGCACCCGTCAGGACGGCCTGGCGCAGGTTGGCCGAATCGAGGTGGGTTGCGGTGAGGTTGGCCCCGGCGAGGTCGGCACGAACCAGGCGTTGGCCGACGAGGTCGGCGCCGGCCAGGGAGTCGCCGCCGAACGAGGAACTGGAGCGGGTCGGGCGGGTGGGCCAGTTGATCGTCATGTGCCCAGCGTGCGCCGTCTGGATGACAGCACCCGGACGGTTCGGCGTCCAGCGCACGACCGGTGGGTGAACGTCGCCCGTCGGCGCTGGCCCGCCAGCGCTGGCCGGCGCTGGACAGCCAGGACGCCTCTGCTCAGAACCAGGCGCGGCGCCCCACCATGTAGGTCTGGTAGAACTCCGCGTCGGACTTCGTGAGGTAGATGATCCCCTCGATCAAGCCGATGATCGAGCCCACCCCGCAGGTGATGACGGTGATCAGGATGCGCAGCAGGCCACCGGTCACGTCGTCGAGCAGGAAGCGGTGGATGCCCAGCCCGCCGAAGATGATGCCCATGATCCCAGCGAGGATCTTCTTCGAGTTGACCTCGGGCGGCAGGGGCTGCCCGGGGTACCCGCCGTAGGGGGGCTGCGGTGGATTGGGCGGCATGGGGGGCGTGGGAGGCATGGTCACGGGAGTCATCATCCCACCAGCGTCGCTGTGCACGGAATCGACCAGATGATCGTCGAATCCGTGCACAGCGATGTTGAATGGGCCCATGCCGAGCCAGCCACCGTTCCGATTCGAGGTGCGCGACCGGTCCGGATTGGCCCGCACCGGGGTGATCCACACCCCGCACGGCCAGATCAGCACGCCGGCCTTCATCCCGGTCGGTACCAAGGCCACCGTCAAGGCCGTGCTGCCCGAGGCGGCCGCGGACCTGGGCGCGCAGGCGGTGCTGGCCAACGCGTATCACCTGTACCTGCAGCCCGGTGCGGACATCGTGGACGCAGCCGGGGGGCTTGGCGCGTTCATGAACTGGCCGGGGCCGACGTTCACCGACTCCGGCGGCTTCCAGGTCCTGAGCCTGGGTGCGGGGTTCAAGAAGGTGCTCTCGATGAGCGTCGACTCGGTCAACGCCGACGACGTGATCGCCCCGGGCAAGGACCGGATGGCGCACGTGGACGACGACGGGGTGTCGTTCGTCTCGCACCTCGACGGCTCGCGGCACCGGTTCACCCCCGAGACCTCCATGCGCGTGCAGCATGACCTGGGTGCCGACATCATCTTCGCCTTCGACGAGTGCACGACCCTGCTGAACACCCGCGGCTACCAGGAGCGCTCCGTGGCCCGCACCGCAGCGTGGGCGCGACGCTGCCTGAGCGCCCACACCGAACTCACCGAGCAGCGGGCGGACAAGCCCTACCAGGCGCTGTTCGGCGTGGTGCAGGGCGCCCAGTTCGAGGACCTGCGCCGGGCCGCCGCAGCCGACCTGGGCAGCCTGCCCTTCGACGGCTACGGCATCGGCGGGGCGCTGGAGAAGGCCGCACTCGAGACGATCGTGAGCTGGGTCAGCCAGGAGCTGCCCGAGGACCGTCCGCGCCACCTGTTGGGCATCGGCGAGCCCGACGACCTGTTCGCCGGGGTCGCCGCCGGCGCGGACACCTTCGACTGCGTGATGCCCTCACGGGTCGCGCGCAACGCCGCGATCCTGTCCGCCGACGGCCGCTACAACATCACCACCGCGGCCAACCGGCGGGCGTTCGAGCCGTTGGACCCGCTGTGCTCCTGCTACACGTGCCGGCACTACACGCGGGCCTACCTGCACCACCTGGTCAAGAGCGACGAGATCGTCGGGCACACCCTTGCCACGATCCACAACGTGGCGTTCCTGGTCGACCTGGTCGACCGGATGCGCCTCAGCCTGGCCAGCGGGCAGTTCGGGGCGTTCCGGGTGGAGTTCCTCGGCCGCTACTACGCGCGGTCGCGGGCCACGGCGTCGGCCGCAGCGCTCGCCGCCCCGTAGGTCGGCTCCCGGCGCTTGACCGCGGCGATCACCCGGTAGGTCACCGGCAGCACGAGCACCTCCACGCTCACCTTCCACAGGTACCCGGTGATCACGTAGTTGACGAACGTCGCGCCGGTGATGACCCCGTAGAACGCGATGGTGCAGAAGACCACGGTGTCGGCCAACTCGCCGACCGCGGTGGAGCCGAGCAGGCGCACCCACAGCCTCGACTCGAGCGTGCGCTCCTTGATCCGCACCAGCACCCAGGCGTTGAGCAACTGGCCGACCAGGAAGCCGGCGAGACTGGCCAGCACGATGCGCGGCACGAACCCGAGCACCGCCTCGAACGCTGCCTGGTGCGGCCAGTCCGCCGCCGGCGGGGCGGCCCCGACCAGCAGGAACGTGCCCGCGGCCAGGGCCGACATCCCGAACGCCAGCCAGATGGCCCGCCGGGTGGCCCGCCAGCCGTACACCTCGGAGAGCAGGTCGCCGAGCACGTACACCAGCGGGAACAGGAACGCCCCGCCGTCGGTGATCAACGGCCCGACGGCGATCAGCTTTGTGGCCGCCACGTTCGAGATGACCAGCAGCCCGACGAACACCGCGACCACGCTGGCATAATGCCCGCTCGTGTGGGCGAAGGCGGCCCGGCCCGGTGCCCTGCGCACCTGACCGGCACGCCCGGCGGCGGCCGGCTGCGCGCTGGGGTCCGGTGGTGTCAGGCTCATGGGGCGGTCATTGAACCACCGGCGTGCGGCGCTGCCCAAACATGGCGGAGACTGGGCCCGTGACGCGGGTGCTGTATGCGCTGGGGCGGTGGTGCGCTGACCACGCCGTACTGGTGCTGGTGCTGTGGCTGGCCCTGCTCGGTGGCGTCCGGCTCGCCGACCATGTGCTGCCCCCGCCCGCGCTGGACCCGTTCGTGCTGGCCGGCACCGACAGCGCGTCGGCCCAGACCCTGCTCAATCGCGCCTTCCCCGGCGCCGCCACCGAGCCGGTCCCGCTGGTCCTCGCCGACGACACCGACCTCAGCTCGGGCTCCGGCGCGGACACCGTTGCGGCGGTGCGCGCGGCCGTGGCCGAGGTGCCGGGAGTCAACGGGGTCCGCGATGCGCGCGACAACCCGGACCTACTCGCCGACGACGGCCGGGCCACGATCCTGCAACTGATCATGGCCGAGCAGTCCGCCGGCGACATCGCCACCGGCAACGAGCTCCTGGCTGCGGCCACCTCCGCGGCCGAGCGGGCCTCGCCGACCGCGCGCGTGGCGATGGGCGGCTACTTGGGCTCGCAGATCTCGCGGACCGACACCCGCACCTCCGAGGCACTGGGTCTGATGCTGGCCGTGGTCGTGCTGCTGCTCACGTTGCGCCGGGGCTGGCCGGTGGCGATCCCGCTGGCCACCGCGCTGATGGCCGTGGGGATCGGGCTGGCCATCATCGGGCTGCTGGGCCGGCTGGTCTACATCCCCGAGGAGGCCCCGACACTGGGCACGATGCTCGGCCTGGGGGTGGGCATCGACTACGCCCTGTTCCTGGTGACCCGGCACCGGACGCTGCTGCGCCGGGGCTTCGCCGTGCCCGATGCCGTCGGGCGCACCGCCGGGACGGCCGGGGCGGGGATGGTGTTCGCCGGGGCCACGCTGCTGGCCGCGGTCACCGGACTGGCGCTCACCGGCATCTCGTTCCTGGCCTGGCTGGGCTACTCGGCCGCAGTCGTGGTGACCCTGGCCCTGCTCGCAGCGCTGACGTTGGTCCCTGCGCTGCTGTCGCTGATGGGCCCCCGCGTGCTGCCCAGGGGGGTGCAGGCCGAGGTCAGCGCGGGGCACTTCGCCCACGAGGACTCCGACGAGCACCTCGACCGCGGGATGTGGGCGCGGATCGCCGACACGGTGACGAACCACCCCTGGCGCTGGGCGATCGCCGCCAGCGCGCTGCTGCTGACCATGGCCGCGCCCATGCTCTCCATGCAGTTCCAGCAGGTGGATGCCTCCGCGCTGCCCGACGAGACCACCGCCCACCAGGCCAACGCGATGATCAACGAGTCGTTCGGTCCGGGCTGGTCCGGACCGCTGGCGGTCGTGGCCCAGATGCACCGGGCCGCGGTGTCCACGCAGGCCGACGAGCCGGGCGACCCGCGCACCCGCGACCCCCGGCTGGTCTCGATCACCGAGGACCTGCGCGGCACCGAGGGCCTCGACGAGGTCACCGACCCCGTCGTCAGCCCGGACGGGGGCGTGGTCATCTGGCGAGCCGTGCCCAGCACCGGGCCCTCGGACAAGGCCACCGAGGCGCTGGTGACCCGGATGCGCACCGACGTGCTGCCGGGCGCCACCGCCGGCGCGGACCTGACCGCCTACGTCGGCGGGGTCACGGCCGCGCGCACCGACCTGTCGCTGCGGATCGCCGACCGGCTGCTGCCGTTCATCCTCGGGGTGGCGACCCTGAGCTTCGTCCTGCTCATGATCGCCTACCGCTCGCTGGTCATCCCGGCCAAGGCCGCTGCGGTGAACCTGCTGTCGATCTCGGCGGCGTACGGCGTGGTCGTGGCGGTCTTCCAATGGGGCTGGGGCGCCAGACTGATCGGTCTGGACGGCCCGGTGCCCATCGAGGCCTATGTGCCGATGATGATGTTCGCCATCCTGTTCGGCCTGTCGATGGACTACGAGGTGTTCCTGCTCACCGCGTTCAACGAGCACTACCAGCGCAGCGGGAGCATCGTCACCGCGGTCCGCCGGGGCCTGGCCGACACCGGCCAGCTCATCACCGCCGCCGCGCTGATCATGGTGGTGGTGTTCGCCTCGTTCATCCTGCCGGACAACTCCGTGGTCAAGATGTTCGGCGTCGGCCTGGCGACCGCGGTGGCCGTCGATGCCACCGTCGTGCGCTGCGTGCTGGTCCCGAGCCTGATGGTCCTGGCGGCCAAGTGGACCTGGTGGCTGCCCGGCTGGCTGGACCGGGCGATGCCGCAGCTGCACGTCGAGGGCGACCCCGCGGCGCTGGCCAGCGTCGGCGTCGCGCGCACCCCCACCCCGGCCGACGAACGTCCGGCCACGGGACCGCTGGCACTGCTGGTCGGCATCCTGGTGGCCTGGGTGCTGGGCACCGCGATGCTCACCCAGCCCTCCGGCGCAGCGGGTGCCGCGATCGCGCTGTCGGCCGTCGGTGGCGCCGCGCTGGCGCACCTGCCGCGTGCGACCCGCGGCGGGGGCGGGCCGCTCGGCGTGCGCCTGGTCCTGCTGGTCGTCGGGGCGCTGATCTCCGCGGCCAGCTTCACCCTGGTCGGTGGCCTGACCCCGGCCACGACCTCGAACACCGCGTTCCAGGCCGGCCTGGCCATCTGCGTGCCCGCCCTGCTGGTCGCCCTGACCCCGCTGCGCGGTGGCGGGCTACCGCTGCTGCTCGGGTCCGTGGTGGCCGTGGCCGCGCTGACCGCTGACGCGGGCGCAACGATGACCGACGCGATCCTGACCGCGCTGCTCGCAGCCCTGCTCACCCGGGTGGCCGGGAGGCTCGGGCGGACTCCCGCGGGCGAGGGCGACGACCCGGCGGCTGCCGGCAGCTCGCCGCGCACCGCGCACGCCAAGCCGGCGGACGGTCCGGCACCTGACGGGCGCGCCGGGCTCGACCCCGCCGACTCGACCTCCGGCCAGCGCACGCCCGGAGACCGATCGGTCGCCCCGGTGGGATCGGGGACGCCATGAATCCCCGCCGGCGCACCTCCCTGGTGGCGGCCTGCCTCCTGCTCGCGGGGATCGCTGCCCCGGCGGCCAGCCCGGTCGCCGCCCGAACCGCTGGCGCCGCATCCACGGCGTCCACGGTCGGCACCGTCGAGTCCGAGGTCACCGACCGCCCCGAGGTCGTCAACGACGAGGTGGTCCTGGCCCAACTGGACCCCACCGGACTGCCCGAGCGCGCAGTCCTGGTCAGCCGCATCACAGTGGACGGCGACGCGCGCGAGGTGATCGACCCGGCCAGCGGGACCAACGTCCGCTACCTCGACCGGCTCGGTCGGCCCGAGGTCGGCCCTGACGGGGTGATCCTGACCGTGGGCGGCGACCGACCGTCAGCGCTGACCGAGGCGCGCTTCGACAAGCCGCTGCCGGTCGCCCTGCACGCCGAGTACCTGGTGAACGGGGCCGTGACCCCCGCCGACCAGGTGCCCGGCGCCAGCGGGGAGATCCGTGTCGGCTACACGATCACCAACACCGCCTCCGAGCAGGTCGAGCTGACCTTCCAGGACGCGGCCGGGGTGGCCACGACCCTCACCAGGCCGGTGTTCGTGCCGTTCCAGGGCACGCTGACGGTCACTCTTCCCGAGGGTGCAGAGCTCGTCGAGGCCCCCGACGCGATGCTGGCCACCGACGACCAGGGCCGCACCGTGGTCCGCTGGAACCTGTCCCTGTTCCCGCCGATCAGCTCCCCGATCCAGCAGGTGGCCCTGACCATGCGCGGTGATCGGGTGGGCGTGCCCGGTGCCGAGGTCGTCCTGACCCCGACCGGACAGGACCAGGACCCGGCAACGGGATTCTCCGAGGAGTTGCTGACCGGCACGACCGCCGGCAGCGCCAGCCTCTACGAGGGGCTGTCCGCGCTGGACAGTGCGACGGGGACCGTGGCCCAGGGCGCCGACGAACTGGCCGTCGGCCTGGCCGGACTCGCCTCGGGAGCGCGCGGGGCGGCCGGAGCATCGGACACCCTGGCAGTCGGGGTGGATGAGCTGGCTGCGGGCAGCGAGCGGACGGCCGACGCGTCCGCGGAGCTGGCCGACGGTGTGGGCTCGATCGCCCAGGGGGCGGACCGATCCGCGGGTGCCGCGTCCGACCTCGCCGAGGGCGTGGACCGGCTGGCGACCGGCGCCGACACCGTCGCCGGTGGCAGCCGCGAGCTCGCCGGGGCGCTGGGCAGCGCTGCCACCGGGGCGCAGGATCTCGCCGACGCGACCGCGCAGCTCGCTGCGGCGACGGCCGGCTCACCGGCCGACCAACTCGATCCACTGCTCTCCGGCGGCCGGGCCATCGAGGGCGGCATGCTCGAGGCGTCGGCCCGGATCGGCTCCCCCAGCGACCCGGTCCTGGACCTGACCAAGCCGCTGCCGCCCGATGGCGACGAGGTGTGCCCGCCGGGGGGCACAGCGCCACCGGATGACGACTGCGTCACGATCTACCAGGGCGTGCGTGCCCTGCGCGACGGCCTGGCGGCCGTGGATGGCGTGGCCGGTCAGCTCGAGCCGCACCTCGAGGACCTGCGCGCAGCGATCAAGGAACTGGTCGCGGGGCTGGCGACGATCGGGCAGGACGCCGCCGACGCCGCGCAGGGGGCCGCGGACCTGGTCGCCTCCCTGTGCGACTCGGGCGCCCCCACCCTGGACCAAGCCTCCTGCAGCCAGTTGCAGGCCGTCGCCGACGCTGCCGCGGACGCAGCCGCCGGGGCCGGCGATGCCGCCCCGATCGTCAAGGAGCTGATCGCCGCACTGGCGTGGCTCGACAGCCAGCTCAGCGGGCTGTTCCAGGCGCTGGACGCTGCCCTGGCCGGCACCGAGCGGCTGCTCGAGGGGGTCGAGACGGTCGGTCTGGCAGTCGGCTCAGGGACTGCCTCCGAGCCCGGCCTGGCGAGCGCCATGGCGCAGCTGAACGCCGGGCTGGCCCGGTTGTCCAGGGAGCTGGACGCAAGCCAACAGGAGCTGAACGCCGCGCTGACCTCCGTGGCCGACGGCTCCGCGGAGCTGGCCACCGGCATCGACGGTGCCGCCGAGGGCGCCGACGGGTTGGCGTCCGGCGCCGAAGGTCTGGCCGACGGCGCCGAGGGTGCGGCCGCCGGCGCCGGCCAGCTCGCCGGCGGGCTGGACGCCCTGGCGCAGGGAGCCGGCGGGGCTGCCGCGGGGGCCGACATACTTGCGGCGGGCTCACGCGAGCTGGCAGCCGGGGCCACCACCGCGGCCACCGGCGCCGAGCAGCTGGCCACTGGCCTGACCAACCTGGCTCAGGGCGCCGGCGCCGCTGAAGGCGCCGGTACGCAGTTGGCCGCCGGAGCGTCTGCGCTGCGCCAGGACGGCACCGTCCCGGTGCTGGACAGCGTCCTGAGCGGGTCGGAGGAGCCGGGGCTGGCACAGGCCTGGCTCGAGGCGGCTGCCGCGCGCTCCGCCGACGCGTTGCCCTACGGGCCGCCGGTCGGCGCGCAGGGCAACACCGCCTACGTGTTCACCCTGGCCGAGGTCCCGGCCCCGAAGTCGTTCTGGGAGCGCATCCGCGCCATGTTCGGCGGTTGAGCCCCACTCGCGGGCACGGCTCCCCGGATTCGCCGCTCCCAGGAGCTCACCGGGTCAATAGGTCAGCAGCGCGACCACGGGCGCCTGCGGCGCACCGGCAGTCAGCAGCGCCCGCCCGTCGAGGTCGAGCAGCTCGACCAGCACGCAGACTCCGGTCACGGTGCCGCCGGCCTCCTGCACCAGTCGCACGGTGGCAGCCGCCGTGCCGCCGGTGGCCAGCAGGTCGTCGACCAGCAGCACCCGGTGCCCGGGTTCCAGGGCGTCCCGGTGGATCTCCAGGCAGTCCAGCCCGTACTCCAACGAGTAGTCCACCGAGTGCACGGCGGCCGGCAGCTTGCCGGGCTTGCGCACCGGCACGAAGCCGACGCCCAGTTGGTAGGCCATCGCCGAGCCGAGGATGAACCCACGGGATTCGATGCCCACCACCACGTCGAAGTCCCACTCGGCCACGGCGTCGCACATCTGGTCGACGGTCGCCCGCCACGCCACCGGGTCGCGCAGCACGGTGGTGATGTCGCGGAACAGGATGCCCGGTTTCGGGAAGTCCGGCACATCGCGGATCAGGTCACGGATCCGTGCGATCCGGTGCGCGGGGTCCAGCCGTGCGGCCGGCAGTCGCCCGGGGTCGACTGGGTGGGGCGCGGAGGAGGACGCGGGCACCTGCACGGGATCGGTCACGCGCCCGATTGTGCCCCTGCGGCGGCATGGACGCCGCGCCTGGGGGATGCTTGGCCCCGATGGATGACGACGACGACATGATGCCCGACGAGGCCTCCGAGGACGAGCTCTGGGAGATGCTGGACGAGGCCACGGGGGTGGACCGCGCCCGGATCCTGCACGAGCTGGGCGGGCGCGCGTTCTCCGACCAGGAGTTCGAGCAGTCCGTGGCCCTGGCCGAGTCCGCCGCGGTGCAGGCCCGCGAGGTCGGCGACGAGCTGCTGACCGCCCGCAGCCTGTTCGGCCAGGCCGCCGGGCTACGTCGGCTCGGACGCACCAAGGAGCTCATCGACGTCGCCATGGAGGCCGCGGACCTGCTGCGGGCCAACGGCGAGCCGGCCGAGATCGCCGAGTGCCACGGGATGGTGGCCGCGGCGTTCACAGACACCGGCGACGACGCGTCCGCCCTGGAGCACTGGTCCAGCGCTGCGCGGCTGTTCGAGAGCGAGGAGCAGCCCAACGAGGCCGGCCGGATGTGGATGCAGCTCGGCGAGGCGCTGGGTCGCCTGGGTCGGCACGGCGATTCGCTGGAGACCTTCGACCACGCCCGGGCGCTGTTCCGCACCGGCGACGAGCCCGGCGCGGTCCCCTGGGCCGACGACCGGGCCGCGGCGGCGCTGATCGACCTGGGCCGGGTGGAGGAGGCCCTGGAGCGCCTGCGCGCTGCGTTGAACGTACGAGAGGCCCAGCGCGACGTGCCGCGGATCGCCTACGCGCACTACCGGCTGGGCTGGACGCTGCGCCTGGTCGGACAGTTCGAGGAGGCGTTGAGCAACCTGAGCGTGGCCGCCGAGCTGTTCGACGAGCTCGACGAGCTCGAGGGCCGCGCCCGGTGCGACCTCGAGGCCGCAAACGCGCTGACCTCGCTGGGCCAGGTCGAGGAGGCCGACGAGCTCTACCGGCGAGTGCGCGCGGTGTTCGACGCGCTGGGTCACGACTCCCAGGTGGTGCTCAGCGACGCCAACCGGGCGGTGCTGCTGGCCCGCACCGGCCGGCTCGCGGAGGCCGCCACCCTCAACGCGGCGCTCGTGTCCCGGGCGACGGAGTCCTCGAGCACCTGGTTGCTGGGCGACATCAGCAACCACCTGGCCCGCAACCTGATCGAGCTGGAGCGTCCGGCCGAGGCGATCGACGTGCTGGACGCCCAGGACGCCGACACCCTCGAGAAGCCCGCGGCCGTACAGTCGGCGGCACTGCGGGCCAAGGCGCTGCTGGCCACCGGCCGCCGGGCGATGGCCGCGCGTGCCGCCGAGGAGGGCCTGCGCCTGGCTGCCGACGCCGAGATGGTGGCCGAGCGCGCTGAGCTCTACGAGATGCGTGGCCTGTCACGGGTGGCCTCGCGCAGCACGCCGCGGGTGGCTGCTGCCGAGCGGGACCTGGCCCACGCGGTGGCCCTCTACCTGGCTGCCGGCCAGACCGAGCGCGCGCGGGAGCTGTCCACCCGGTTCCTGCCCAGCCCCGGGATTCACGTCCGGCACGGGGGCGGCTTCCTCAGCGAACAGCCCACGCTGCCGCTGCCGGAGCCGAAAGTGGAGCGCAACGAGACCCGCGCCGAACCGCGCAACGACTGAGGGCAGCGACTCGATGACCCTCACGGTGCACCTGGTACGACACGGCCAGACGATGTTCAACGTCCGCGGTCTGGTCCAGGGATGGGTGGACTCGCCGTTGACCGAGATCGGTGTCGAACAGGCCAGGAATGTCGGGTTGGCGCTGGCCGGCAGGCCGCTGGTCGGGGTCTACTCCAGTACGAGCGAGCGCGCCGAGGACACGGCCGCCGCCATCGCCGATCATCATCGCGACCTGGTCGTCACCCGGTCCAAGGGCCTGAAGGAGATGTACTTCGGCGAGTTGGAGGCGCGGTCCGACGAGGAGTTCGAGGCCGCACTGGACGTCAGCGAATTCTTCGTCGACATGTTCGCCGGGCGGAGCCCTGGATTCCCCGGCGGGGAGTCCGGAGCGGCCTTCGTGCGGCGAGTCTCGGCCGCGTTCACCAGCATCCTGAACGCACATCCCGATGGTGGTGAGGTGGCGGTCGTGAGCCACGGCGTGACGATCAACATGATCCTCGTGGCCTCGGGCTGGACCTCGCCCGGGCCCCTCGAGAACGCATCGATCTCCATCGTGCGGGTCACCCCGCACGGGCAGCGAGAAGTGTTGGCTGTGGGCATTCCTCGGATCCCCGAGGCGCTCCTGCCCCGTCGACCCGCGCCGTGACCGGCCGGCTCAGAGCCGCCAGCGGGTGCGGGGCTGGCGGGCGATCACCCAAGGGGATCCGTTGTTCCCCGGCCATGGGGTGCCCGGTGCCGCGCTCGGGTCCGGTTCCACGGGCGGAGCCTCGGGCTGGATCGATCTGATCGACCACATGTGCAGGTCCACCTGACGGTGGTGTGCCCAGCAGAGCAGGACGAGACCGGAGAGGTCCGACTGCCCGCCGGACGCCCATTCGACGACGTGGTGGGCCTGGCAGGTCTCGGGGGGAACCTGGCAGCCTGGGATGACGCAGCCACCATCGCGCGCGGCCAGGGCTCGTCGTTGCGCTGGGGTGGCGGTCCGACTGGTGCGTCCCACCGCCAGGGGGAGCCGAGCATCGGCGAGGAGCAGGTCGGCCAGCGCAGCGATCCGCACGGCAGGTTTCCGGAGGTCCTCGGAGCACGGGCCCGCCACGGCTTCTATGCTGCAGCGTTCGCGGCGGGGGCTGGTGGTGGCGATGGGGGTGAGGGTGGGGTCGCAGGAGGTGAAGCGCTGTTCGCCGCGGGTGAGGTGGTGCCCGCGGCTCGTGGTCCAGATCGGGTCCCCGGAGGAGGTGTGATCCAGGGTGACGGTCAGCGCCACGGGCAGCCCACCCCGGGTGGGCAGCACCCCTGCGGCTGCGGCGGTGTTGACCAGCTCCAGGAGGGCGTCAGCGCGGCGCGCGCCGGCGGGGGTGTGCTCCGCGGTGCTGCGCAGCTTCTCGGCCCAGGCGTCGACAGCGGCGATGACCGCCTCCCCCTCGAGGCGGGGCAGGGTGGCTGAGAGCAGCACGGTGTCCCCGAACAGGGCGAAGGACAGATCCCGAGACGCGTACGCGTCAGCCTCACCGGGTTCCGGGTCCGGCGGCGGGTGCAGCATCCTGGCCGCCGCAGCGACGAACCTGGCGATCGCGGCCGGGGACCACCGCCCCCAGTGCGCGGCCAGTTCAGCGACCACCCCGGCCAACTCGTCAGCGAGCAGCGGTTCGCTGTGACGGACGATCGCATCGACGTGCTCAGCGCAGATCACCCCCGCAGCCCACGCGCCGGCGATCGACGGGTGCTCCGCGGCCAGCGCACCGGCGCGGGCCAGCCGGCGCGCAGGGCCCGGCGCCCACCCACGGGCCGCCAGCACTGCACCCGGTCCCACCAACGGTAGCGACCCACTCCTGGTGGCGGCGTGCATTCGGCGAGCCAACTCGTACTCGACCGCGGCCAGCGCACCGGCCAGCAGTTCCACGTCCGCGGTCGGGCGCTCCCCGGCTGCCAACCCCATGTCCGGCAGGTCGGTGCGGGAGACCGTCGTGGTCATCGCCCACATCCGAGCCACTGCCGTAGACCCCGCGCGCGCCGCGTCGCAAGCCCGCTCATCGGTCGCCACCGTCGGGTGGTCCAACGTCAAGGTCCCCATCTGCTCCCCCTCAGCCTCTCGAACTGGTGTTCGAATACGAGCACGTGGGAGCGACAGCGGTCGAGCCAGCCCGTCCCGGCTGATCGCTGGCCAGCCAGGGGTCCTGCCACCGCCTCGACGGTCCGGATCGCGCCTAGTCAGGGGCAGCCAGGCTGGCCCCGTTGCTCGCGATGACCGCCGCGTACCAGTCGAACGACTTCTTCCTGTAGCGCGCGAGCGTCCCGGAGCCATCATCGTTGCGGTCGACATAGACGAACCCGTACCGCTTGCTCAGCTCGGCGGTGGTGAAGCTGACCAGGTCGATGCACCCCCACGAGGTGTAGCCCAGCACCTGAACCCCGTCGGTGATCGCCTCACCCAGGGCGACCAGATGATCGTTGAGGTAGGCGATCCGGTAGTCGTCGACCACGGTCAGCCGACCGTCCACCTCGACCAGTTCGTCGCGGGCGCCCAGACCGTTCTCGACAACGAACAGCGGCTTGCCCCAGCGGTCCCAGAACTGGTTGGCCACGATCCGCAGGCCGACCGGGTCCACCTGCCAGCCCCATTGAGAGGCCGTGAGCGTCGGGTTGGGCACCCCGCCGAGGATGTTGCCCTCGCCGGGGACCTGCAGGGCTCGGTCGGCGGTCTGGCAGGTGCTCATGTAGTACGAGAACGACACGAAGTCCACCGTGTGGGCCAGGGTCTCGCGATCGGCGTCGGTGATGTCCAGGTCGATGCCGTGCTCTGCGAAGAAGCGCAGGGCATACCCCGGGTAGGCACCGCGGGTGTGCACGTCGCCGAACATCAGGTTGGCGTGATCAGCCTCGAGCACCGCAAGCACGTCGGCCGGGTCGGGGGTCAGCGGGTAGGTCGGCATCGCCAACAGCATGCAGCCCACCTGCGCACCAGGAATCGTCTCGTGGGCGATGCGGGTGGCCAGCGCGGAGGCGACCAGCTCGTGATGGGCCGCCTGGTACAGGTCGGACGGGCTGAGCTGGTCCTTGGGCGTGTTGATCCCCCCGGCCAGGAACGGCTGGTGGAGCACCATGTTGATCTCGTTGAACGTCAGCCAATACTTCACCCGGGCGCCGTAGCGGTCGAACAACACCCGGACGTAGCGCTCGTAGAACCCGATCAGCTCCCGGCTGACCCAGCCGTCGTAGGCCTGCGCCAGATGCAGCGGGGTCTCGTAGTGGCTGATCGTGACCAGCGGCTCGATGCCGTGCCGCTCGAGCTCGTCGAACACTCGGTCGTAGAACGCCAGGCCCGCCTCGTTGGGCTCGGGCTCGTCACCGTTCGGGAAGATCCGGCTCCAGGCGATCGACATGCGGAAGACGCCGAACCCCAGCTCGGCGAGCAGCGCGATGTCCTGGGGGTACCGGTGGTAGAAGTCGATCGCGACCTGCTTGAGATTGTCCGGCGTCGGAGTCTGCGTCCGTGGGCCCTGGATGCCACGCGGCGCGACGTCCTGGACCGACAGGCCCTTGCCGCCGACGTCGAACGCGCCCTCGATCTGGTTGGCGGCCGTCGCACCACCCCACAGGAAGCCCTCTGGGAACTGCACCGGACTCATCTGCGACCTCCCATGATCGACAGCGGACGTGGCCGGTCCACGCCGCTGGTCCATCGTGGCGCGGCGCGCTCGTTCACGCGCTCGGAGCGGACTCCTCGCGCAAGCGGGGCTCGGTCCTGTTCGCCGGGTTCACCCCGTTCTTGTCGGCGTAGAACTCGCGGATGACATCCATGTCGGCGCCCACATCACCGGACGGGCACAGCACCGGACCGTAGCCAACTGTCTTCGTGGGCCCGTCGCAGAAGCCCAAGCACATGGGCACGTCGGCCTGCTGGGCCAGCCGGTAGAACCCGGACTTCCAGAACTCCGTCTTGGACCGGGTGCCCTCCACGGCGATGATCAGCTGGAAGTGCTCCGCCGTCCCGGCCCGGGCCACCAGGTCGCCGACGACGTCCTGGGCGTTGCCCCGGTCGATGGCAACGCCACCGACGCCACGCATGAAGGGCCCCATCGGCCCACGGAACAGCTCCTTCTTGGCCAGGAACATCGGCTCGACGCCACTGGCCCACGACAGCCACAGCATCAGCGGGAAGTCCCACGCCGAGGTGTGCGGCGCCGCGATCATGACCACGACCGGGTCCGACGGGGGCTCCCCGACGATCCTCCACCCCTTGGCGCGCAGCGCTCGGGCGCCGATGCTCCGCTTGTCCATGCCCAGATCCTACGCGAGCGTAGGTTGCGCCGAAGGCGTGTGGGCCGCGGGCTGCTCGCCCGCAGGATGCCCACGGTGCTCAGCCGCGTCGAGGGGCGCGAGCAGGCCACCCTCGACCACAGTGGGGCTGGTGGGCAGCGCCACGATCGGCTGGGCCACCCACGCCCGCGGATCGGACCGGATCGCGGCCGCCGCATAGGCCGGCACCGAGCGGTGCGCCGAGCTGCTGGCGGGCCTGGGCAAGCACACCACCAGTCGTGTCTGCTTGCACCTCGAACGCCTCAGCGACATCCAGTTGCCGGTCCTCGAGGAGATCCTGAGACAGTCCGACGCACACGTGAAGTCGCAGGACAGGCAGAACGAGCTAGCCGAATAGCGCCTTCACCTCGGTGCGGTCGGTCCAGTCGGTCGTGCTCCGGGGACGCTCGCACGGCGCCGCCCGGGTACTGGTGGGGGCCAGTAGACCCATGGGCTCGGGACCTTCGGCGACAGATGCATATGCATCGTCGGCATAGCGTGCATGTCATGCAGCCGTCGCACACCCAACAGCGACCGCTGCTCACTGCCCTGGAGGTCCAGGAACTCCTGCACATCGACCGATCGACCGTCTACCGGATGGCTGAGGACGGCCGGCTGCCCGCCCTGCGCGTGGGACGCTCCTGGCGGTTCCCCGCCGACCAGATCCGGGCGCTTGCCACGACTGGCCAGACCGACGGCCCGACGGTCCCCCACGCGCGCAGCCACGGGCTCCCGTCCCTGTCGCCGCACGAGGGCCCCGATCCCCGCGCCGGGCGCTCGGACGCGCTGGACACCGCGGCAGCCCGCGCCGCGGTCGAGGTCGCCGCGCAGCTGCTCGGGGTGATGATGGTCGTCACCGACATGACCGGCCAGCCCCTGACCGAGGTCACCAACCCGAGTGCCTGGTACGCCGCCCACGCCGGGGAGCCGGGCGTGCTCGACCAGTGCGTGGCGGAGTGGCGTGACCTGGCCGACCACCCGGACCTCACACCGGAGTTCCGCACCGGCGCCCTGGGCTTCCAGTGCGCCCGCTCGTTCATCCGCGACGGATCGACGCTGGTCGGGATGGTGCTGGCCGGTGGCGTGAGCCCAGCGCCTGACCCGCAGGTGGACCCCGATCTGTACCACCTCGACGAGGCCGCCCGGCAGCGTGTGCTCGCGGCCCTGCCGCGGATCGCGGTGGCCATTGCGCACTCGACGCCCACCGGGCCGTCGGCCGATACCCCTGTTCCCAACCCACCGGGCCCGGCCACCACGGCCACCCGGGCCACCACGAAGGAGAACCGATGAAGAGGCTGCTCGTCCTCGGCGCCGGCACCGCAGGCACCATGGCAGTGAACAAGATGCGCCCACTGCTGCCGCGCGATGAGTGGAGCATCACCATCGTCGACCCCGACGACAACCACTACTACCAGCCCGGGTACCTGTTCATCCCGTTCGGCATCTACCGCCCCGACGAGGTCATCAAGCCCAAGAAGCGCTTCATACCCACCGGCGTGGACCTGGTCAAGGGCCAGATCGACCAGGTCATCGCGGCTGACGACAAGGTCCTGCTTGTCGACGGCACGGAGCTCGGGTACGACTACCTGATCATCGCCACCGGCACCACACCCCGGCCTGACGAGACCCCCGGCATGTCCGACGACCTCGGCGGCAACGTCCACGAGTTCTACACCTTCGAGGGCGCGACGGCCCTGGCCGAGAAGCTGCGCACGTGGGAGGGCGGCCGGCTGGTCGTGCACATCACCGAGATGCCGATCAAGTGCCCCGTGGCGCCCCTGGAGTTCACCTTCCTCGCCGACGCGTTCTTCACCGAGCAGGGCCTGCGCGACCAGGTCGAGATCGTCTACGTGACCCCGCTCGAGGGCGCCTTCACCAAGCCGGTCGCCAGCAAGCACCTCGGCGACATGCTCGACAGTCGCAAGATCGCCCTGGAGGGCGACTTCATGATCGAGAGCATCGACGCGCAGGCCAAGAAGCTGATCAGCTACGACGAGCGCGAGGTCCCCTACGACCTGCTGGTCACGATCCCGGTGAACATGGGCGCGGACTACATCGCTCGCTCGGGTCTCGGTGACGACCTGAACTACGTGCCGGTCGACAAGCAGACGCTGCTGGCCGATGGCTACGAGAACATCTTCGTGGTGGGCGACGCCTCCGACATCCCCGCCTCCAAGGCCGGCTCGGTCGCGCACTTCGCGATGGACCTCTTCCCACACAACTTCCTGCGCCACATCCAGGGCCTGAAGATGACCGAGCACTTCGACGGCCACGCCAACTGCTTCATCGAGACCGGCCACGGCAAGGGCCTGCTCATCGACTTCAACTACGAGACCGAGCCGCTGACGGGCAAGTACCCACTGCCCGGCGTGGGGCCGTTCTCGCTGCTGAAGGAGACCGAGATGAACCACTGGGGCAAGGTCATGTTCCGGTGGATGTACTGGAACATCCTGCTGCCGGGCAAGGAGCTGCCGCTGCCGGCGCTGATGTCCATGGCCGGCAAGGACACCAAGGACCTGTGATGACCGAGACCCTCACGACGATCGACGCCCAGGACGCGAACGCCGCGATCCTGGCCCGCCTGGAGGCCATGGGCGCCCAGCTGGACGTGATGGCCGAGCAGGTCGCGGCCGCCAACGCCCAGCGCGAGCAGTGGGCCGAGCTGGTCGCGACCCTGGTCCCGGTCAGCCGCGGCGCGATGGAGGTCGCCACCCGCGAGCTCGAGGCCCTCGAACCCGACGTCACGATCGACGACGCCACCCGGTTCGCCCGCACCGCAGCTCGGGCGATGCCCCAGCTCGAGGTCCTCATGGCCGGCCTGGGCAGCGCCGGCGAGCTCGGTCACGAGGTCAACTCCCTGAGCGGCGCCGGCATGGCCAAGCTGACCGATGTCATGCAGGCGGCCGAGGACAAGGGCTACTTCATGTTCGCCCGGGAGGGTGCGGCGATCGCCGACAAGGTGGTCACGTCCTTCTCCGAGGACGACGTCCGCGCACTGGGCGAGAACGTGGTCACGATCCTCAACGCGGTCAAGGAACTGACCCAGCCCGAGGTCATGGCGCTGCTCAACCGGACCGCACTGACGATCCAGGAGGTCGAGGAGGCCTCGATCGAGCCGCCGTCGGCCTTCACGCTGCTCAAGTCCATGCGCGATCCACAGACCCGTCGCGGGCTGGCCCGCGTTCTGTCCATGCTCCACACAGTCGGTGCGGAGAACCCGCCGACCCCCGCCAAGTAGACAACGCAGAGAGGGAGAGAACCACCATGGCAACCGCCACCATCGCCGGCAGGGAAGTCCAGGTCAACGAGGAGGGCTTCCTCACCGAGTACGACGAGTGGAACGAGGAGATCGGCGCCGAACTCGCGACGAACATCGACGTCGAGATGTCCGACGAGCACTGGGCCCTGATCCGCTGGCTGCGCGAGGACTACAAGGAGAAGGGCGAGACCGCCACGACCCGCCGGGTCCAGAACGCCGGCGGCGTGCCGACCAAGCGGCAGTTCCAGCTGTTCCCGAAGAAGCCGGCCAAGAAGATGGCCTACATCGCCGGGGTCCCCAAGCCCAAGGGCTGCGTCTGATCCCGCCCGCTCCCCTCAATTCCCCTCCACCGACCAGAGAGAAGACCACATGACCGTCATCCCGAACTTCGACGACGACGACAGCGACCGCAAGTTCGTCATCATCTGCTCCAAGGGCAACCTGGACATGGCCTACCCGGCCCTGGTCCTGGCCAACGCCGCTCTCGGCGAGGGCATCGACACGCACCTGTTCTTCACGTTCTGGGGCTTCGACATGATCATCGACAGCCGCATGGACGCCCTGCAGTTCTCCCCGGCGGGCAACACGGCCATGCACTTCCCGGTGAAGGGCAGGGAGATCCGGATCCCGCAGGCCGTGATGCCGCTGCCCGGCATGACCGGCATGGCCACCAAGATGCTCAAGGACCAGCTCGAGGAGATGGACATCCCGCCGGTGCGCGACTTCCTCGACCAGATCGTGGGTGCCGGCGGGCACCTGTGGGGCTGCCGGATGAGCGCCGACATGAACAAGGTGGACATGGACGACCTCTACGAGGGCGTGGAGGACATCATCAACGCCTCGGACTTCATCGAGATGACCGAGGGCGCGCAGTTGCTGTTCATCTGATTGCGGCGCTTGGCGTCGGGGCAGTGAGGCTCCCACCGCCATCGCCGATCGCCAGGGCCGTCGTCGCCGGCGAGGCCGCCGGACGGTGACCGAGTCCTGGACCTGATGCGCGCGGGGGCGCTGGAGGTGGTCGTCCTGGGCCACGCCACGATGGGCCTGGCCGGATGGCGTGCCGAGGGGCCGGTGATCAGCAACACGCTGACCATCTACCCGTGGGCGCCGTGGGCCACGTGGGCCCTGCAGATCATGCCCCTGTTCTTCGTCGCCGGCGGGGGGTGAACGCCAGGTCCTGGCGGGCCGGGGGTTCGGCCTATGCCCCTGGCTCTGGCGCCGGGTCGCCATACTGCTCCGGCCGGTGTGGGTCTACCTGCTCATCATGGCCTCGGCCAGCGCGCTGGTGTCGGGGCTGGCCCCGGCGGGCTGGTCGGAGCCCCTGCTCGGGCTCGCCACCCAGCTGCCGTGGTTCATCGGGGTCCATGTAGTGGTCTGCGCACTGGCGCCGGTGGCCATGGCCGCACATCGGATCAGTCCGCTGCACTGGGCAGGCCTGGCCGTGCGCCACGCCGGGGCAGCCCGCTCACGGACCGAGCACGTCAGCCCAGCGGCCTTGCGTCCGGACCGCCGAGCAGACCACTCTTGAGCCCATGAGCGAGGACATGCGCACCCTGTTGGAGCAAGTTGCCGCCGGGGAGATCTCCCCCGAGGAGGCTGAGGGACTGCTCGCGCGGGCGACGACTCCGGGACAACCCGGGCCGGCGTCCGAGCAGCCGCCTGCGCCCGAGGAGGCTCCAGACGCCGCGCCGGGCCAGGTCCGAAGGGTGGTCGTGCGCGCCAGCGCCGTGCGGCTGGTCGTCATCGGCGACGAAGCGGTCGCCACAGCCGCAGCTGAGGGCCCGCACCGCGTGGAGCAGTCCGACGACGTGCTGACCGTGCACTCGGACCTGCGGGTCGGCGACGAGGCCGAGCCCCCGCGGTCGGTGTTCGCCGGCTGGCTGACCAATGCGCAGCGCGCGGGATCGACCCTCACCGTGCGGGTGAACCCGAGCCTCCCCCTGGAGGTGCTCAACGTCGCCGGCGCCGTGGAGCTGCATGGCATGCGCGCTCCCACCTCGGTCGGGGTCGAGGCCGGGTCGGCCCGGCTCTACGACGGCATCGGGCCCGTGGTGCTGTCGGTGGCCACCGGCAGCGCCGACGTGGAGTGGCAGTTCCACGGCCAGTGCCGTGTCGGGGCCGACCTGGGGTCGGCACGCGTCACCGCCATGCCCGGCTCCAACGTGTCGATCACAGCCGACGCGACCCTGGGCACGGCCACGATCCGCCTGGCCGACGGCACCACCCTCAAGGCCACCCCCGAGGGGCATCCCCCGGTCCTGGCCGGGGCCGGCACGGGCCGCCTGAGCACCACCGCGCGGCTCGGGGCGCTCACCGTCACGGTGCTGTAGGGCCGCCACTGCGCGAGCGACCCGCGGCCGGCCTGTCGGGCAACCCGGCCCCGCCAGGCACCACGATGTGGCCATGACCACACCGGTGCCACTTCCGTCCAATGACTCCCTCTGGCTGAACATGGACACCCCCGAGAACCTGATGGTGATCGAGTCGGTCATGTGGTTCGATCACCCGTTGGACGCAGCGGCGGTGATCGCCCAGATCCAGCACCGCGCGGTGGACCGCTATCCCGTCTTCCACTGGAAGCCCAAGCTTTCCGACGCGGTGGGCGGAAAGGACGAATGGGTCGAGGACCCCGACTTCGACATCCATCGCCTGGTCACGGTCCATGACCTGCCCGGTGCCGGCGGACGCACCGAGCTCCAGGAGTTCCTCGAGGCCCGCTTCGTCGAGCCGATCCCGATGGACGGTCCGCTGTGGCGGGCCCACATCCTGCAGGGAAAGGACTTCGGCGCGGTGATGATCCGCTTCCATCACGCGATCGCCGACGGCACCGCCCTGGCCCGCGTGCTGATCGAGCTGACGACCGACACCCCGCAGCAGGGCTACGACTACCCAGAGGTGGATGAGAATCGGATCCACCCGGCCGACCTGCCCTCGGCCGTCGAGGCGCCCCCCACCGGGCGGGCGCGCCGACGCAAGCGCGACATCGCCCTGAAGACCGTCTCGCAGGCCGCGACGCTGCCCGTTGCTGCAGGGGTGCGCGTCACCGAGGCGACCGGCCGGCTGGTCGAGATGCTGGACCTGGACCGGGCCGGGTCCATGGTCGCCACCATCTCCGACCACGGCGTCGGCACCGCCGACACCCTGGACAAGCTGCTCGTGGGCACCGCCCCGAACGTCGTGCTGTTCGGCCAGGCGGGGCTTGCCAAGCGTGCCGACTGGGCTCCGGCGCACGACCTGGCCGCGGTCAAGCGCGCCGCCAAGTCCCGCGGGGCAACGGTCAATGACCTGATGCTCGCCGGACTCGCCGGCGGCCTGCGCCGCTACCTGGAGGGGCGCGGCGAGCGGTTCGCCGACGTCATGACGATGATCCCGGTGAACCTGCGCCCGATCGACGAGCCCCTGCCCCCGGCCCTGGGCAACCGCTTCGCCCTGGTCGCGATGATCCTGCCCCTGGAGGCAGACTCGCCCGCCGCACGCCTGGACGAGTCGCACGCCAGGATGGAGGTCATCAAGGCCGGCCCGGAGGCGCTGCTGACGTTCGGCATCACCACCGCACTGGGCAAGTTCGGCACGTACACCGCGCGGGTCACCCGCCGGGTCAACGAGTTCTTCGGCAACAAGGCGATCGGGGTCACGACCAACGTGCCCGGCCCGCAGCGCCCGCGCTACTTCGCCGGGCAGGAGCTGGTGGGCATCCTCGGCTGGGTCCCGGGCGCCGGGGACCAGAGCGTGGGTGCCTGCATCTTCAGCTACAACGACCAGATCCGCGTCGGGTTCAAGACCGACGCCCGCGCTGTGCCGGACATCGCCAACCTGGTGGCCGCCTACTGCGCGGAGATGGAGGAGCTGCTGGCACTGGCCCCGGCTGGGTAGTCCCGGGCGTGCTGGTGGTCGACGCGGTCGCAGGACAGCGGCCTCGAGGTGGAACCGAACCGGCGGGACGGTGCACACTTCGCCCATGGCCGCACGCGTGACGCTCTCCCCCAACGACTCCCTCTGGCTGAACATGGACACCCCGGAGAACCTCATGATCATCGAAGGGATCATGTGGTTCGACGAGCCGTTGGAGGTGCCGGCGGTCATCGAGACGCTGCGCACCCGGCTGCTCGGTCGCTACCCGGTGTTCGGCTGGCGCCCGCAGCCCTCTGATGCCGTGGTCGGCGTGGACCACTGGGTCGAGGATCCCGACTTCGACCTGACCAATCATGTGAGCGTGCACGAGCTGACCGGCGACGCCCACGACGCGGTGCAGCGCTTCCTCGAGTCCCAGATGTCCCAGCCGCTGGAGCGCAACCGACCGCTCTGGCACTGCCATGTCCTCAACGGCCCGGATGCCAGCGCGGTCCTGCTGCGCTTCCACCACGCGATCGCCGACGGCACCGCGCTGGTGCGGGTCCTGCTGGACCTCACCACCGAGACCCCCGCCCTGAGCACCAACGGCAGCATCCGACCGGCCACTGCGATCCACCCCGATCAGGCGCTGGCGCACCTGGAGAAGCCACCGGTCGGCCGCTCGCATCCCGGCCTGGTCCAGCGTGCCACCCGAACGCTGAACAGCGTCGTGGCCCTGCCGCTGGCCGCCGGCGTGGCGGTGACGAACTCGGCCACCGGGCTCATGGAGCACCTCGACCCCGACCATGAGGCGAGCCTCGTCTGGCGGCTGGCCGAACAGGCCAAGGGCACCGCCGACGCGATCGAGAAGCTGCTCGTGGGCACCGCACCGGACGCACTGCCCTTCGGTCGACCCGGGGTGGCCAAGCGCGCCGACTGGGCCCCGCCCTATTCCCTGCCCGCGGTCAAGGCGATCGCGAAGGCCAACGGTGCGACGGTCAATGACGTGATGCTCGGGGCGCTGGCCGGTGCGTTGCGCCGCTACATCATGGGCCGCGGCGAGGTCCCCCGCGACGTCGTCACCATGATCCCCATCAACCTGCGGCCCTTCGATGCCCCGCTGCCCGAGCACCTGGGCAACAAGTTCGCCCTCGTGGCCTTCGAGCTGCCCCTGGCCGCGCCCACCGCCGGGGCTCGGATCGCGCAGTCCAAGGCACGCATGGACGTCATCAAGCACGGGCCGGAGGCGATGCTCACGTTCGGCCTGGCGCACGCCATCGGCACCGTGGGCGCGGTGACCGGCACCGTATCGCGCCAGATGATCTCGTTCTTCGGCAACAAGGCCTTCGGCGTGACGACCAACGTGCCCGGGCCGACCGAGCCGCGCTACTTCGCCGGGGTGCAGATGGTCGGCGTCCTGGGCTGGGTGCCCGGGGCCTCCCAGCAGACCTTGGGCGCATGCATCTTCAGCTACAACGGCCAGATCCGGGTCGGCTTCAAGGCCGATGCGACCGTGATCCCGGACGTGGCCAACCTGGTGGCCGCCTTCGACGAGGAGATGGCCGACCTGCTCGCGACGATGCCCACCGAGGTGCCCGCCCGCTGAACTGGCGGGGCCCCTCGATGGGCATTCGTTGCTCGGATCGGGGCGAGCGCCCCGCGCCGGTGGGTCAGAGCACGCGACCGAAGGTGACGTTGCGAGTCCAGATCCGCACCTTCTCCACGCGCTTGCCGGGCCGCGGGGAGTGCAGGACCCGGTTCTTGCCGGCGTAGATGCCCACGTGGTAGGCGCGGCTGCCGCTGCGGAAGAACACGAGGTCACCCTTCTTGGCCTTGCTGCGCGAAATGCGCTTGGCCTTGCGCATCTGGGCGGTGGCCGAGTGCGGCAGGCTCACCTTGGCCGCGCGGCGCATGACGTAGGAGGTGTAGCCCGAGCAGTCGAAGCCGCGGGGGGTCGAGCCCCCGTAGCGGTACGGGACACCCTTGAGGGAGTTGCCGGTCTTCATGACCCGCGCCGACTTGTACGCGAACGAGCGCGAGCTGCGCGAGGACTTCTTCTTGCGAGTCTTCTTCTTCTTCTTGGCCACCACGGGGGCGCCGGCGGCCGGGACTGCGGAGACCGCCGACACCGTCTGCGGAGCAGGCAGCGCTGCGGCCGTCGGGGCGGGAGTCATCGGAGCGATCGGCAGCACGACGGCCAGCGCGGTGACGCCAGCCAGTGCCATGCCTCGGGCACGGGTGAATACAGCCATGTGTTGTCTCCTGGCACGCCTGCGAGGTGAGCTGTCGGGTTCGGGCGGAGCACACCCGGCCGCTATCGCGGCTTGACCCCAAGGGCCCACGCCAGTTGGCAGGTGGGCCCACAAGTGGGTCCCCCACTCCCGTTCGCATGTGCGTGGCTGGCCGTGGCCAGGCGCGAGGGGCTGTGACGTGAACGGGATTCGGCGCCGTCCGCCCCGTCCCACCGGTTTAGCGGGACGTTCACTACGGTAGCCAATGTCGCAGGAATGTCACAATCGCCGCGCGTGTGACATATCTCTCGCCCAGAGGCGGCAAACCAGCAAGAACCGCGCAATTGTCGCCCGAGGTCGATCAATCCGTGATCAGCCGATCACAGGGCGTGCGAGGTGGCGCGTCAGGCGAGCGTCAGGAACAGCTTCTCGAGTTGCTCCATGGACATCGGCGGGTCCTCGCCGTTCTGGTTGGCCATCGCGCAGGCTTGCAACTCGGCGGAGATGATCTTGAAGCCGGCGCGGTCGATCGCCCGCGACACCGCGGCCACCTGCACCATGACATCACTGCACTCGCGGCCCTCGTCGATCATCGTCACGATGCCCGCGACCTGACCCTGGATCCGGCGCAGCCGGTTGACCACATCCTTGCGGCACGACTCGTCGATCCCCATGGCTTGCCTCCGTGTTGTTCAAGTACCCCGCAGGGTACCTCGACTGGCACCCATCACGGGAGGTCCACGGGCGGCTGCGCGAACTGCGCCTACTGCCCCGGCAGGGCGGAGACGATGATGTGCCCGGCGTGAGCCCGGGTGATCTCCAGGGCGCCCGTCGCCCCGTCCAGGAGAACGGCCTTGCCCTGCGCACGGGCGCTGACCTGCTGGCCGGGGAAGACCCCGATCCGGTGCAGCTCGGCCATGGTCGCCTCATCGGCCTGCAGCGGTTCGGCGATCCGCACCACCGAGCAGATCGGGCCCGGCGCACTGTCCGGGCCGGGGGCACCGTCAGCGGCGTCGGTGCCCGGGACTGCCGCACCCACGATCACGCTCAACGGCTGACCGGGCAGGTCACCGGGCATCCCGATCCGCGCCCCGGTGCCCGGCTCGGCGCTGACCGTCAGCTCGTCGAGCCCCGGGATGGGATTGCCGAACGGCGAATGCGTGGGGTGATCGAGCAGGGCGACCAGGCGCTGCTCGACGGCCTGGCTCATCACGTGCTCCCAGCGGCATGCTTCGGTGTGCACGTCGGGCCAGGGCAGGCCGATGACCTCGACCAGCAGGCACTCGGCCAGCCGGTGCTTGCGCATGACCCGGGTGGCCAGCGTCGCGCCCTGCGGGGTCAGCACGAGGTGCCGGTCGTCGGCGTCGATCTCCACCAGTCCGTCGCGCTGCATGCGTGCCACCGTCTGGGACACCGTCGGCCCGCTCTGCCCGAGCCGCTCGGCGATCCGGGCGCGCATGGGCCGGATGCCCTCCTCGGCCAACTCGTAGATGGTCCGCAGGTACATCTCCGTGGTGTCTATCAGGTCGCTCACACCGGCCATTGTCCCTCACGAACACGGGCTGCGTGCTCCCGGTCGCATTCGCGGGTGCGTGTGCGGGTTCGGGTGCGGGTGCGGGTGCCGCAGCCGACGCCTAGGGTCAGCCGCGTGCAGCACGTGATGTGGTTCCGCCGCGACCTGCGGACCGCCGACCATCCCGCCCTGGCCAGGGCCGTGGAGGCCGCCGACGGCGCCCCGATCCTGGCTCTGTACATCGTCGTCCCGGGACCGTGGGACCGGATGGGGGCCGCTCCGCGAGCGTACCTGGCCGCGTCCCTGGCCAGCCTGGACGCGGACCTGGGCGGCCTGCACGTGCGCACCGGGGAGCCCGCCGAGGTGTTGGGTGCCCTGGCTGCCGAGCGCGGCCCACTGACCGTCCACGTGACGGCGGCGGCCACGCCCCAGGGTGCCGCCCGCGACGAGGAGGTCCGGGCCGCGCTGGCCGCCGGCGGATCGGAGCTGATCGCGACCGGCAGCGACTATGCAGTGTCCCCGGGCAGCGTCCGCAAGCCCGACGGCACCCCGTACCGGGTGTTCACCCCGTTCCACCGCGCCTGGCTGGCTGCCGGTTGGCCGGCACCGGCGCGCACCCCCGCCCGGATCCCCCTGCTGGACCTGCCCGGTGAGCCGCTGCCCACCGCCGACGCACCGCCGGGGACCACCCTGCCTGCGGCCGGCCAGGGCGCGGCGCTGGAGCGGTGGGGACAGTTCCTGGCCGAGCGCCTGGCCGACTACGGCAGGGACCGTGACCGGCCGGACCGCCCGGGCACCACCCGGCTGTCCCCCGCCCTGCGCTGGGGCGAGGTCCATCCGCGGACCCTGCTGGCCGCCCTGGACCCGGACGAGGACGGGCGCTTGATCGCCGAGCTGTGCTGGCGCGAGTTCTACGCCGACGTGCTGCACCACAACCCCGACACCCGCGCCGCCAACCTCAATCCCGCTTACGACGCAATGGCGTACGACTCGGGTCCCGGCGCCGACGAGGCCTTCGAGGCGTGGGCGTCGGGTCGCACCGGGTTCCCGTTCGTGGATGCCGGGATGCGCCAACTGCGCGCCGAGGGTTGGATGCACAATCGGGTGCGGATGGTGGTGGGCTCGTTCCTGGTCAAGGACCTCCACCTGCCCTGGTGGCGCGGCGAGGCGGAGTTCAGGCGATGGCTCATCGACGGCGACCCCGCCTCGAACGCGCACGGCTGGCAGTGGGTCGCCGGCTCGGGCACGGATGCCGCCCCCTACTTCCGGGTCTTCAACCCGCTGCTGCAGGGCGCGCGCTTCGATCCTGACGGTGACTACGTGCGCCGCTACGTGCCCGAACTGGCCCACGTGGCCGGTGCAGCGGTGCACCAGCCGTGGTCGGTCCTGGACGGGTACGCCCACCACTACCCCGAGCCGATCGTCGACCACGCCGAGGAGCGCGACGAGGCCCTGCGCCGGTACGCCGCACTCCGCTGAGAAGCACGACGCAGCGGGAGGTCGCAAGCCCGGGTCCGAAGGCTCCGACGTGGCAGACTGAGAACGTGGCCATGCTCGCAGCGATCTCCCTCAAGGGCGGCGTCGGCAAGACGTCCATCGTCCTGGGCCTGGCCGCCGACGCGTGGCACACCGGCCATCGCACGCTGGTCATCGACCTGGACCCGCAGGGCAACGCCACCACCGCGCTGGACCCAGCACCCTACGAGTTCACCAGCAACGACGTGCTGGCCGACGGGCGCCCCGGCGTGGCCGCCGAGGCGATCGTGGCCAGCAACTGGGGGCCGGGCATCGACGTCCTGCCCGGCGAACGGGCTCTGGAGCACCGCGCGCACGCCGAGGGGCCCGACTCCGCCCTGCGCCTGCGCACCGCGCTGATCGGTGCACTGGACCGCTACCACACGGTCCTGATCGACTGCCCGCCGTCGCTGGGCGAACTGACCCGCAACGCCCTGGCCGCCGCTCCCGCAGCGCTGATCGTCACCGAGCCGTCCTACTTCGCCCTGCAGGGCGCCCAGCAGGCCCTGGAGGCCGTGGACATCGCCCGCGCCGCCACGAACCTGGGTCTGCGCCCGGCCGGGATCGTGGTCAACCGGATGCGGCACAACACAGAGCACGCCTACCGACTGGCCGAGTTGCGCGAGACCTACCCCGCCCTGGTGCTCGAGCCGCCGATCCCGGATCGCACCGCGATGACGGCCGCCCAGGGCGCAGCGGTACCCATCACGGCACTGCGCACCAGCGGCGCGCGCGACCTGGTCTCGCTGTTCGGTGACCTGGCCGCAAACATCGAGAAGGGCCTGTCATGACCAATCCGGAACCCCGCCCAGCACTGCGCAAGGCCGCCGACGCGCACGTCCATCCGGCCGCCCCCGGGCACGCCCTGCACACGCTGCTGCCCGCGGCGCAGAACCCGATGGCTGCGGTGGCGGTCCCTGGCCCGCGCACCGATGCTGACTCCACCGATCCGGACGCCCCCGAGGCCCGGTCCACAGCCGGCGCCCGGACACAGCCCGTCACTACGACCTCCGGCGGCCAGCCGGCCGCCCATCGCCTGTCCGGGCCCCTGCGCGGCACCACCAGCGACGGACTGCGGGCCGCCACCCGCCTTGCCCGCCCCACCAGGCCGGGCAAGGCGGAGAAGTCCGTCGATCTCGGTGTCAAGGTGCCCAAGAGCCTGCGCAAGGAGTTCCGGGCCGCGGCCAAGGCCGACCGCAAGGACCCGGACGTGATCGTGGCCGCCCTGCTGAAGTCCTGGCTGGGCACCTGACACACTGTCGGTGCGCGGCTGCGCGCCACAGACATCGGGCCGATGAGGGAGACATGATGACGCTGCACAGGACGACCAACGCGCTGGCCGCGCTGATGTTGGCCGGGACCCTCGGCGGCTGCGCCGAGTACACGACGACCGGTGTCCCGGCCGACGAGACCGCTGTTGCCCAGGCGGACCTCGAGGCCCATTCGGACTCCGGCGGCGAGGAGGAGGCCATGACCTCCGGCCAGGACATCAACGAGTTGGCCGGGACCCTCGTCGGGATGCCCGCCGACGAGGCCGAACAGGCCGTGACCGAAGCCGGCTTCGTGTGGCGGGTCGCGTCCGTGGACGGTGAGCCGCGCGCACTGACGATGGACTACCGGACCGACCGGATCAACGCAGAGCTCGTCGAGGACGAGGTCACCCGGGTCACCGTCGGCTGATCCGCGCGCCGCGCTGGTCGTGGTTGCCGGCGGCTCACACTCCCTAGACTTCCCCCATGCCCAGTTCGACCGGAAACGGCGCCTCCCCCAGCGTGGTCACGGCGCCGTCGAAGGATGCCAGCGCCACGGGGGCGACCGTCCCCACACCCCGCCCACGCAGCTGGGCGCACCGTGAGGCGCAGGCCTACCGGCGCCTACGCCGGGAGTACGTCGCGGCCACCCATGCCCTGGTCGAAGCGCTCCGGGCCCGGCTGGAGGACGTCGACGAGATCGAGGCCTCCGTCTCCGGGCGGGCCAAGGATGTCCGGTCGGTGGAGCAGAAGCTGCGCGCCCGCGACCGCCGGCGCCCTGGTCGCGACGCGCACTACACCGACCTGCCCGACCTGATCGGCGTCCGGGTCGTGGTCCGCTTGGAGAGCGAGATCGCGATCGTCGCCCAGGAGCTGCACCGGCTGCTCGTGGTCGACAAGGACGTCGATGCCCGCGAGGAGCGCGCCCGGGAGGAGACCCCGGGGTACCGGGGCCGGCACTTCGACGTGCGCGCCCGCTCGGGTAGTGACCTGCCGGAGTTGCTCGCCGAGCAGCGCGCGGAGATCCAGGTGCGCACGCGCGCGGCGGACCTGTGGGCCTCCCTGGAGCACGAGCTGCGCTACAAGGGCGGCACGGACCTGCCCGCCGCGCGCAGTCGGCAGTTCGTCCTGGCCGCGAGCCTGCTGGAGCTGGCAGAGCGCGAGTTGGAGGACCTGCGCGCCTGGCAGGTGGACGCCCAGCAGACCGCCGCCGGGGCCGCCCGAGCCACCGGGGCGCCCGCTGCTCTGGGCCCCTGGGACGAGGCGGGACTGGCCGAGTTCCTGGCCGCTCGCTACCCAGCCTCCCCGAGCACCCCTCGACGCCTGAGTTGGATGCTGGACCTGTTGCGCGAGCTGCACCGGGACTCCGCCGACGCGTTGGTCGAGCTGATGCCCAGAACGCCGGACACCCGGATCCTGGCCCTGGTGGAGGGCCGCGCCACTGTGGACACCGTACGGATGATCGACGACGAACTGCTCCTGCTGATCCCCGAGGCGTTCCTCCGGGCCAACCGTGCCGTGCCCGACGAGCGCAACCCGCAGCGGATCAGAACCCTCGAGCGGCGCCGGCGCCGACTCACCGGGAACTGACGCCGCTGGCGTAGCGTGCGGGACATGCGCACCCTGACCCGACCCCTCGCTGGCCGCCTCGACGAGCTGGTCATCACCTCCGATGCCCTGCTCGGCAACCCGCTCGGCGACCCGCACGAGCGACCCGTGTGGGTCTACGTCCCACCCGGCTACGACGACGCCCCCGACGTCCGCTACCCGAGCGTCTACGTGATCCAGGGGTACACCGGCCAGGTGGAGATGTGGGCCAACCGGATGCCGTTCGTGATGCCCTACCCCGAGGCCGCCGATGCGGTGTTCGCCGCTGGTGCCCCGCCGTGCATCGTCGTCTACGTCGACGCGTGGACCAGCTACGGGGGCTCGCAGTTCGTGGACTCGCCGGGCACCGGGCGCTACCACTCCTACCTGTGCGACGACGTCGTGCCGTTCGTCGACGAGCGCTACCGCACGCTCGGTGCCCCGGCCTCGCGCGCGATCACCGGCAAGTCCAGCGGTGGATTCGGGGCGATGATCACCCCGATGCTGCGCCCGGACCTGTTCGGGGCGCTGGCCACGCATGCCGGCGACGCCCTCTACGAGCTGTGCTACGTGCCCGAGTTCGGGCCCGCCGTCCGCGCGCTGCGCCCGTTCGACGGCGATCCGGATCGCTGGTGGACCGATTTCCAGGCCCGGGCCGCGACCGGCCCCACAACGCCGGCCGACCAGCTCATCCTCGGCCTCTACGGCGTGGCCGCCTGCTTCTCCGCCGACCCGGACGGCACCCCGGTGCTGCCCTTCGACCCGGTCACCGGCGTGCTGCGCGACGAGGTCTGGGCACGCTGGCTGGCCCTGGATCCGGTCCGGATGGCTCCCGGGCACGCCGTCGCGCTGCGCGGCCTGACTGCGCTGTGGATCGATGCCGGGACCGCTGACGACTTCCAGCTCGACATCGGGGCGCAGGCGTTCCGGGCAGCGCTGGCCCAGGCGGGGGTGACCGAGGATCGGATCCACTTCGAGCTGTTCGAGGGAACCCACGCGGGGATCACCTACCGATACCCATTGGCCCTGGCCTGGTTGGCCGATCGGCTGGCGCGCTGAGCCGCAACGGATCGGGGCCCCGGACCCGCGGTGATCGCCTCTGCCCTGTTCGTGGCCGCGATCGGCCTGCTGGCCTCATCGTGCGCGCCATCCAGGCCCGCGCCGACCAGATCAGTTGACCGCCGATGACCCCGCGCTCACCCCCCGCACCACCCTGGGTGCGCACCCGGTATGTTGCGGGGTCGAGTGGCACCCCGGAACCCGCACCTGCATCGTCGACAGCGGCACCACGATCGAGGAGCGCGCGCGGGTCGGCGCGGTGGTCAGCGCCCGCCGTCGCGTCCGTGACCAGGACATCACCCTCATCGGTGCTGGCAGCACCGTCGGCACCTCGAGCGACATCGGTCCCGGCGAGAGGCTGGAGCCGGGGACCGACACCTGACCCGGTCACGTCGGGCCCGGACGGTGGCGCGGCCTGACCGGGACCGGTCGCCTTCGGCCAGCTCACCGCCACGACCGCTCCAGCTGGGACGCCGGGCAGGTCGTGGCGGAACGGAGCGGAGGTGGCCGGCCGCTACCTGTCGTCTTCGTCGAGTTCCTGGGAGCCGCCGCGCGTCTCGCGCAGCTTGCGGCCGCGGGCGACGTTCTCGCGCTCCTTCTCCTGCTTCTTCTCGATGTTCGTGGTGTCGCGGGCCGGCAGTTGCACCGACTCCTCCGCGGCGATCCCCGATTGCAGCTCCCGGCTGCGTTCCATCTCGGCGTCGAGTTCGGCACCGAACAGCAACGCGAGGTTGGTGATCCACAGCCACAGCAGGAAGATGATGACCCCGGCCAAGGAGCCATAGGTCTTGTTGTAGCTGGAGAAGTTGGCCACGTAGAACCCGAACGCGGCCGAGGCCAGGATCCAGGTCACGATCGCCACGACCGCGCCGAGGCTGATCCAGCGGAACTTGGGCTGCTCGACGTTGGGTGTCGACCAGTAGAGGATCGCCACGATGAGCACAACCGCGATGAGGATCACGGGCCACTTGGCGATGCCCCACACCGTGAGCACGCTCGAGCCCAAGCCGAGGGCATCGCCCACCGCTTGGGCGGCCGGACCGGTCAGCACGAGTGCCACCGCGACCAGGGCCGCGAGGAGCAGCATGATGAGGGTGACCAGCAACATGATCGGGCGCAACTTCCAGATCGGGCGCCCCTCCCGGATCTCATAGATCCGGTTCATGGCACGGCCGAAGGAGTTCACGTAGCCCGAGGCCGACCACAGCGCGACGGCCAGGCCGGTAATCAGGGCGAATCCGGCACCCGGGGCCTGGGCCAACGACATCAGGGTGGGCTCGAGGGTGGTGGCGAGCGACTCGGCACCGAGGTCGGTGAGGATCTGCATCAACGTCTGGACCGTCTGCTGTCCCTGGCCCACCAGCCCGACCAGGGACAGCAGGGCGATCGCGGCGGGGAACACCGACAACACCGCGTAGTAGGTCAGCGCCGCGGCAAGGTCGGTGCACTCGTCCTTCATGAACTCGCCAGCCGTCCTGCGTGCGACGTACTGCCAGGCGTCCTTGGTCAGGTCATCGGGAGAGTCGGGCTTGGCGTCGCTGTCGGCCTCCGGTGCCTGGTCCGTCGTACTCGTGTCCAGATCCGCGGTGTCGGACCGGCGGCCCTCGCTCATCGTCGCCGTCGGGCGGCGACGATGATCAGCCCGACGATCACGACGGCCGCGGTGGCCGCGGCGACCGGCACGACCGGACGCAGGCTGCCCTCGTCGTCGGTGATCGCGTCCCTGCCCTGGGCAGCGACGTCGCTCACCTTCCCGCGGGCGGCGCCGACCTGATCGGCGGTCCGCTCCTTGGCCGCCTGGAGCTGTTCGGCCGCACGGTCCTTGGCCACCTGCGCCTGCTCCTGGGCGCGGGCTTTCACATCGGCTTTGGCACTGAGCGCGTCGACGGTCTCCGCGAGGTCCTGGCGGGTCTGCTCGATGTGCGCCTGGATCTCGTCGGGAGTCCGCTCCCCGCCCAGCTCGTCGGTGTTGCTGGCGGACTCACTCATGACTGCCCCCTGTCCGTGACGCTCTGCACGTCGCGCTTCACGCTGTCAACGCTGTTCTGGATCGGCGGGGTGACCTGCGCGACCTGCTTCTTGCCGACCAACGCCGCGATCCCCGCGATGACGAACAGCACGACGGTCACGATCAGGGCCGCCAACCAGGCGTCCACGACCAGGGCCAGCGCCAGGATCGCGGTAGCGATCAGGGCCCCCCCACCGTAGAGCGCCATGATCCCCGCGGCGCCGAACAAGCCGGCCCCGGTGCCCGCCCGCTTGACCGACTGCTGCACGTCGGCGCGGGCGAGCCTCATCTCGGAGCGAACCAGGTCAGTCAGCTGCGCGCTAGCCGACGCGACCAACTCCCCAGTCGAGGAGCCTTCGCTCGAACCGTCCCGCACGGCACCGTCCGCGGTCCGCACCGCTGAAGTGGCCCCGGTGAAGTCACTCATGCCCCGTACCCTCCCGCGGGAGCGGCGGGCAGGTCGTTGGGAGTCGGCATATCAGTATGGCCGGGATCCGAGCCGAACTCATCGTCGCTCGTGGCCTGGCTGACCTTGTCCTGGACCTGGGCGCCCTTCTCCTGCGCCAAATCACCAGCCTGATCCTTGGCCTTCTGCACCCGAGGATCGCGCCACACCCCCCGCACCTTCGCCTCGATCTGCTCGTAGCGATCCCGGCCGGCACGCGCCCCCAGCACGTACCCGACTGCAACCCCAGCAATGACCCCAAGCTTGCCCATGATGTCTTGCCCTTCCATCAGTGGATTTCAGAAGCCGGGAACCGACTTCGATCGTTGCTGGAGTGATACCCCCCGTGAAACGGGTGATACCTATGTCGACCGCAACTGCACCCGCTCGCGGAAGTGGAGCGGGTCTGAGACCGGTCCGGCGAGCCGGATCCGCCGACCGCTGGCCGCGGCGATCCGCCGTACTATCTCCTGGAGGACACAGGTGAAGAAGATGAAGTCAGCGAAGGTAGAAGGCTTCGACCAGGGCGGCTACGAGCAAGCAGGTGAGGCCGATGACGGCGACCCCGAGCTCAGCGCGCGAGAAACGAAGGTCCCGAAGCCTGCGAACCTCAGACCATCGCTTCGCGGGAAACGAGTCAGCCACATGCAGCGATTTGTCCAGCGTCACGGCGCAGACGAGCACGTAGGCGGTCGTCTCCCAGAGTCCAATGCGCAGGAAGGCCGCGTTCGCCTGCGCGACGCCTGAGAACGGTTCAGCGAACGAGTTTGTCCCCGCCGTCCACCCGATCGCGATGGCCTGCCAACCCAAGACCAGCAGTCCCGGAGTCACGGGACCGAATCTCACGAAGACGTTGCCGATCACTATCAGGAGCAAGACTGTAGCGTTCATGGCCACGATATAGCCCAGCACGCCCCACCCGGTCTCGACCTCAGGGGGTGTGACGCCGGTCCAGGCCTCCGGGTGCGTCCACATGCCAACGGCGAAGACCGACCACAGCACGCCCATGAACGCCAGCCAGAGAACCGCGCTGCGGACGAGTACCTGCTTGCGGACCAGCACGAACGGGAGTCTCCCCTCTGCATGCCCGGCGCGGCGGAGGGCACCCTCATCCACTTCGCCGCTCTTGGGGCGGACAGAAGCGCGACCCGCCGGATTGGCCAACCTAAACTACAGCACACGGCGACTTCCGCTCGACGCCGGTTGGCCTCAACCGGGCTGCGGGTGGGTTGCTTGGGTCGCCAACGAACCTGGCATACCGCGAGGTTGTCATCTCCTCCGGGGACACCCGATCGTGCTTTCGGTGTGGGACGGCCGGCCGGGCCAGGCCGCGGTGGTGTTCTTGCCGGGCACGATGACTCATCCGCTGTTCCAGAGGAGTTCCTTGACGCGTTGAACCTGACCGGGGCGGACCTGGTGGGTCGCAACGTCTTCCACTACCGATATGACACCGACGCCGCTGCTGGTGCTGCCCCACGAGCTCCACGGATACCTGCGGCTGCGGTTCAACCCGTTCATCACCACGACGAGGTCCACCGGGTGGGCCACGCCCGGGCGGACGGGCGGCACGTGCAGGTCGACGACGGCCGGCAACCCCGACCAGCGGGTCCCGGATTCCGGGGCAGGCGGCTCATCAGCGGTCCGGCGAGTTCCACCTCCGAGGTCAGGACTCCCGAGTTCGTCGCCCTACGCAAGCAGAGCAACCCAGCCGAGCTGAACCGTCAGATCACCCTGCTCCAGAAGCCAGCTGATCAGGCTCCCCTCAGCCAAGACAACTACCCGCACGCGAGGAGGAACAAGCGAGGCGCGCGCCGCCGTCAGGCGAGCACGTTGTCATCAGGCGCAACGGGGCGAACGTCCCAGGCCGGCCGGGTCGTGGGTTCTTCTCGGAGGGGCTTCGGTCTCTTCACGCGAGTCAGGCGCCCAAGAAGGATGGTCAATGGCAGCCGCTCTTGGTCGCGAAGGGAGGTGAGGGCCATGGCGATCAACCGGACGAGTGCTGCCACGCGTCAGGGCTAGGTAACGCCAAGGGATCGCTGCTCGGTAGGGGGACTCGTCGGGTTCTGGTCGGCCGGGGAGGCCACAGGGGGGACAACCGTGAGCCCTGCGTGCGATCCGCGCCGACGCAGCAGCCGCCGAGCCACGCAGTGGCCCAGGCCCATGGAGGCCTGGGGGCGAGATTGCCGACCGAGAGGCGGTGCACTGTCACCGGGAAGGGACATTGATGATCAAGGCTCGTGACCTCACCAAGCGGTACGGGGACAAGAAGGCCGTGGACGGAGTCTCGTTCGAGGTGATGCCGGGAAGGGTGACGGGCTTCCTCGGCCCGAACGGAGCCGGGAAGTCGACCACGATGCGGATGATCGTCGGGCTGGACCGGCCCACGGCCGGCACGGTCACGGTCAACGGGATGCCGTACGCCTCCCACGACGCACCGCTGCGGGAGGTCGGGGTCCTGCTCGACGCGGGAGCCGTGCACCCCGGTCGGAGCGCGTATCAGCACCTGCGTGCCATGGCCGCCACCCACGCCATCGCGAGCCGTCGGGTGCGCGAGGTCATCGAGATGACGGGCCTGGACACGGTGGCGGACAAGCGGGTCGGCGGGTTCTCCCTGGGCATGGGCCAGCGGCTCGGGATCGCCGCGGCGCTACTGGGCGACCCGCACACGGTCATCCTCGACGAGCCGGTCAACGGCCTGGACCCGGAGGGCGTGAAATGGGTCCGCACCATGGTCCGACACCTGGCGGGCGAAGGACGCACGGTCTTCATCTCCTCCCATCTGATGAGCGAGATGGCCCAGACCGCCGACCACCTGCTGGTCATCGGTCGAGGCCGGATCATCACCGAGGGACCCATCGATGAGGTCATCACGAGCGCCACCCGAGCCACAGTCCGGGTGGTCACCCCCAACTCCGGGGAGCTTGCCGAGCTGCTCACCGCCCGAGGCGCCACCCTCACCACCGTCCGCAGGGGCGAATTGGAGGTCGCGAACATGACTAGCGCACAGATCGGTGGCCTGGCAGCCGATCGCGGACTGACGTTGCATGAGCTGATCCCGCTCAGGGCCTCCCTGGAGGACGCCTACCTCGCCTTGACCCGAGACGACGTGGAATACCGGTCCGAGACGATGACCCAGGAGGCGACCCGATGACCACGACTACGGCCGACCACCCCGCGCGCAGCCGGCATGTGGACGTGCGACCGGTCACCTTCCCCCGAGTCCTGCACTCCGAATGGGTCAAGATGTGGAGCTTGCGCTCCACCTATTGGACGGTGCTCGCCACCCTGATGGCGATGGTCCTCATCGCAGTCATGTTGGGCGTGGCTTCGAGGGTGGATGAACAACTCGACGGTCACATGGCCATCGGCATGGGATACAGCTTCGCCCAGGTCGTCGTGGCCGTCCTCGGGGTCCTGACGATCACTGGCGAGTACACGACCGGTATGATCCGCTCCACTCTGGCCGTGGTGCCGACCCGCCTTCCCGCGCTCGCCGCGAAGGCCCTGCTCGTCGCCGGGCTTGGCTTCCTGCTCGGCGTGGTCGGGGTGGCGTTGTCGTACGTCGTGAGCTACCCGATTCTCGGGGCGGACGGTGCGGCGAGTCTGTCCGACCCGCAGGTGCAGCGGGTCTTCTGGGGCAGTGGGCTGTATCTGGCCGGCGTGGGGCTGCTCGGCCTCGGTCTCGGGACACTGATCAGGCACACTGCCGGCGCGATCGCGCTGGCGCTCGGCGTGCTGCTCATGCTCTCCACCCTGTGGCAGCTGTTGATGATGACCTCGGACTGGTTCACCAGGACCTACCCCTACCTGCCCTCGGCCGCGGGAGAGCGGATCGCCGCCCCCGAGGTCACCAGCACGATCTCCGATGCACCCCAGGCCCTCGCGCCGTGGATGGGCTTCGGCGTGTTCATGGGCTACGTCACGGTCATCCTCGTGCTTGCGGGGGTCCTGCTGAAGAAGCGGGATGCCTAGGTGCGCAAGGGACCCATCCCGATGACGACGTCAGCAGGGGAGCCAGGCGAGCTGCTCGGCCAGACCGGAGAGGCGCAGGAATGATGAACGTACCCGACTACGTGAGGTGGCCGTTGGCGGTGCTCCTCGTGGCCCACGGAGCGATCCACGCCCTGGGGTTCATCTGGGCGTTCGATCTGGGCGAGGTCGAGGGGCTGGGCGGGCCCAGTATGATCATCGACGGCCTCGACAGCGGACACCCGGCGATCCTGGCCTTCGGCATCTTGTGGCTGGTGGCCATGGTGGGGTTCATGATCGCCGGCGTCGGCGTCGCCCTGCGCACGTCGTGGGCACTTCCCCTAGCTGGTGCCGCTGCCGGGATTTCGCTGGTTCCCACTGTTGTCTGGTGGGAGGATGCGTGGATCGGGGCGCTGTTCAGCGGCGTCATCCTGGTTGCGATTGGTGTGACGCGTCCGCGGTTCGCAACGCCTCGGTCGCCGGCATCAGCGCGACCCAGCCACGCAGGACGACAGCCATGAAGCCGGCGACCCTTGATCCGGCGGCAGCGTGGAAGGACCTGTCGATTCCCACCCCGTCGGCTGGTGTGTTCGATCCCGAGGACCTCACCGAGTTGCCACTGCCGGCGCGGCGAATGCTCGGCCACGCCCTGCCACCAGGTGTCGAGTTGACCCCAACCGTCATCTTGGAGATGCAGGGCGAGATCAGGTTGAAGAAGTGGGTCCCTTCTGGGCACGGCAGGTTCTGCGGGCCGGATCCGGGTTCGTCTGGCAGGCCACGGCAGGCCGCCCGCCACTCATCTTCAAGGGCGGCGACAGCTACTGCATGGGACGCGAATCACTGGACTTCCGAGCACCGATTTCGGGGGCATCCGCATCGCCACGGCCGGTCGGGTCGGCTGGTGGTGGGGCACCGACCGCCAACCCGAGGGGGAGTTCTTCCGCTACCGGATCACGGGCGCTCGCTTCCCCCGACCAGCAACCCGCAGTAACCACAGGAAGGTACATGCACATGACGAGCCAGCGTCCACAAGTCACCAACGTCACGGTCGTCGAGGACCCCGACCTGGTGCCCGAGTGCCCCCACTGTGACACCTTCCTCACCTCTGTCCGCGCCCGGCAGCTGAGCCCAACCGGTACGCCCGCCTCGCGGTTCGGCAAGCGATACATCTACGCCTGCCCCTCGTGCAACAAGACCCTGGGTGTCTCGCACCGCAAGGGCTTCTGGATGGGCTGATCCAGGCCGTGTCGACCACCGACGCCACAGGGACACGACGCAGGATCGGCCGGGAGGTGACAACCTTCTTCGCGCTCACCTTCGCCCTGAGTTGGCTGGCATGGGTACCACTGATCCTTCTGCCCGTTCCCGACCCCATCCGCGGGGTGCTTCTGGTCGCCGGCGCGTTCGGTCCCAGCGCCGCAGCCGTGATCCTCTCGACCGAGCGCTGCGGATGGGCCGCAACGCGCAAGGAGCTCGCGACACGAGCACGCTGGCGACTCCCCTGGCACATGTGGATCGTGGCCGTCGTCGGCCCCGCCGCGATCATCCTCACGGCGATCACACTGTCGACCCTGGCCGGCCACCCAGTCGTCGGATGGCAGGACCCGGCCCGCCTCTACCTCATCGTCCCGGCATTCGCATACGTCACCGTCTTCGGAGGTCCGCTGGGCGAGGAGGCCGGATGGCGCGGCTACGCCCTGCCACGACTGCAGCACGACCACAACCCGGCGACCGCCGCGCTGGTCGTCGGGTTGGCCTGGGGGCTGTGGCATGCGCCCCTGTTCGCCATCGACGAAACGGTGCAGCAGTCCGTACCCGCCGCCACTTTCGGAATCCAGATCATCACCACCTCAGTCATCTACACCTGGCTGTGGAACCGAACCGAGAGCCTTCCGTTGGTCATCGCCTTCCACGCCGCGTTCAACACCAGCGTGGGTCTGCTGCCGATCCTCCCCGACACCGCGGGTTCCCAGACTCCTCTATGGATCGCGCTGGTCATCGCAGTCGTGATCGCAGCAACCCTGATCTGGGTGACCCGCGGCCGACTCGGCTTCGACTCGCCGTGCGCAGGGCGGCCGGAATGACACGCGGTGGTGGTGGTTCTCCTGTGGGCAGCGGCGTGGCTAAGGCGGCTGGCTCCTTGGGACGGGGCAGGTTCTCCGTCGGGGTGCCGGCCCTGGGCTATGTGATCTATGTGGCGGTGCTGTCCGCTGGCTACTACTACAACCTGACCTTCGTTCAGCTCGGCCTGATCGACTTGGGCACTCGGCTGGTCGGGATGCCGAACGGCCAGGTCTCGGCGGTGATGGCTGCGCTGGCCTTGGTGGCGTTCGTTGTTGCGTTGGTCACTGGTCGGGTCATGGACAAGCGCGGATGGAGTTCCGACCTTCGGGTGAAGTTCCGGATCCTGTTCGTCGTGGTCGCCTCGCAGACTGTCCTGACGATGGTGGCCCCCGCGGTGGCGACACCTCGACAGTTCGGTCTGTGGGTTCTGGCTTCAGCCGTGGGAATCGGCGCCGGCATCCCGGTCACTTTCAGCTTCATGATCGACTTCATCCCGATTCGCCATCGCGGCTGCGTCGCCGCTCTGGTGACCGGCCTTGCCTTCTCCGCAGCGGCGCTGTACCCGCTGCAGTGGCGGATGGAGGAGTTCGCGCCGCTGATGACCCTGGTGATGATCCCGGCGGCCGCTGTGCTGGGTGTGATCTCGTTCCGGAGGTTCGCCTTCATCGATGAGTTGGCACGCCAGCACGAACGCTTCGGAGTCGGCCGGTTCTGTCGGCCGACGCCGATCGCCACGGCCAGTATCACGTTCTGGATGTTGGTGATGGTCATGTTCTTCGTCTTCTTCATCGACAGCCTGGGGTTTCTTCGCATCATCGACACCCCGGCCTACATCTCCACCTCGTGGCAGTCACCGCAGATCGGAACTCGGCTGTTCATCGCGGCCACCCACGTGGTCGGTGCGGCAATGGCCGGGGTGCTCTACACCAGCTTCGGGCGGCGGTGGTTGTTGGTGTGGGTGTTCGGGCTGTTCGCCTTCACCCACCTGCTCTACACCTCCCACCTGGGCACCGCCCCCGCGGGTATGGACCCCCCACTTGCGCTGCCGCTGTTCTACGTTCTTGCCGTCAGCTTCTACACCACCCTCAACTTCGCGCTCTGGCCCGACCTGTCCACGCCAGCCACGATCGGCACCAACACCGCACTCGGCGTCGGGATCGCCGGCTGGCTGGCGTCGTTCCTCAGCACCTCACTGGCCCTCTATTCCATCAGCAGCGGGTTGTCACTGCTGGATCATCTCCGGTACGTCAACGCTCTCGCGCTTCTGCTGGCCGTCGCCTACCCGCTGGTCCTCTACATTCGCCGGATGCGAACTCTGGCCGCAAACCCGGAGTCACCATGAAACTGGCCCTCATCCCACTGCTGATCGCTGCGCTGCTCATGGCATCGATAGGCCACCAGGTCGAGACCGTCGAGCTGGTCCTCACCGGAGAGCATCAGATCACTGAGCACCGCGGAGCGCTGGTCGTCGCAGATGCCCAAGTCGTGATCCCGTCCGAGGAACAGGTGTCAGGACCCATCTACGTGATCGGCGGCGAGTTGGTGGTGGCGGGCCGCGTCGACACCGACGTGATCCAACTCGCAGGCACCGTCACAGTTGCGCCTGGAGCCGAAATCGCCGGCGAGCTGCAGCACATCGCAGGAACGCAGGAGGTGTCCGCCAACGCGCAGATCGGGCGACGGACGGGTCTCGATGCGAACCCGGCCGGAGGGAATCCGATCGTAGGGATTGCGTGGCTCGTGTTGCTCACGCTCAGCCTGGCCTGGGTTGGTCGACGACTCACCAGAAGACGCCCGTCAGCGCTACAGAATGTGGCCGCGGCGATCAGCGGTCATCCGATCATCACCCTCACGGTCGGTTCACTGCTCACCCTGACGTTCCTCTCGGTCTTCGTGTTCATGGCGTTCACCCTCATCCTCTTGCCCGTGGCCCTCGTCGGACTGCTCGCAGGCACTGCGACGGTTGCATACGGGTTGATCGCCTGGGGCGCCCTGATCGGAGGCCGGCTACCGGTCCACCGCCAGGACCTGTCGACCGCACTCGGAGTGGTCGCCGCCATGGCGGCCCTGCAACTGCTGGCTCTGATACCTGTGGTCGGCGATCTGATCGCGCTGGCCGTTCTCCTGACCGGAGTCGGCGCCGTCACCGTCACCTACTTCGGCGTCGCCGACTTCAGACCAGAGGTCATGCCCGATGAGAGCTGAGTCAATCCGGGTGGGCCCGCCTTCGCGGCACGGATCATCTCCCGGGCCACCTCCAGCCCAACCGGAGCCCGCCCCGCGGCGTTCGACCTCCTCAGCGGGTCCACGCCCTCACCTGTTGCAGTCATTGCTCCCTGGCGCCGAGGACGCAGTCGACCAGTTCCGTCGCGATGCCTGGCTCCAGCGGCGCGCCGGTGATGAGGGCCCGGTAGGCGATGGGCGCGACAAGGCGGTCGATCAGGAGTTCGGTGTCGGTGTCGACAGGAAGGTCGCCACGTTCGATGGCGCGGGTCACGGCCGCTCGGTTGCCCGCCCGGCGGGGCTCGATGAACTGTTCCCTGAGTGTGGCGGCGAGGTCAGCATTGTGGTTCATGTCACTGACGAGGCCCGCGATGATGCTGCGGGCGCCGGTGTCCTGGCTGTAGAGGCTCAGCGCCTGCTCGACGATGCCGGTAAGGTCCCGGCGGGTGTCGCCGCTGTCGGGGACAGGTTGTGCGGTGAGCACCTCAGCGAGTGCTTCAACGACGAGCTCGCCCTTCGAGTTCCACCACCTGTAGACGGTGGACTTGCCGACGCCGGCTCTGGCGGCGATGCCCTCGATCGACAGGCGGTCGTACCCGACCTCGTGGACCAGTTCCAGGGTGGCATCAAGGATGGCGTGGTGCGACTTCACGTTGCGACGCCCCGCCGCATGCCGGGTCGGTTCGATCGCCCGCGGCAGGAGAGTCGTGGGGTCTTCTGCGTCCATCGACACACCTTCCATCATCTGCAATTATCCGAGACGCGACGTATCGCCTCGGCGTTTGATACGGTATCGAGAGACGGAACGGAGCGTATCGCATGTTTGGTGGCGGGGTGGGTGAGTTGAGGCGGATCGCCTCGCCGACCGGTCGCTTCACGCCTCGCGGCTGGCCCCTGCCTCGCGTATGTGGGGGTCGCTGCGCCGGGTGAGGCAGCCACATCGCTGAAGGGAGCGAAGGGATGAAGCCGAGCAGGATCATCGCTGGACTTGTTGGTGCGATCGTGGGGTTGACGGCAGTCGTAATGCTGTTCGGCGGTGCGGCCCTGTTGTGGGCGCACGCCACCCAGCGCGACGCCGACGGCTTCTACACCAGCCCGACCTACGCGTTGGCCACGTCCGGCCATGCGCTGGTGTCGACCGATGTGGACCTCGCGGCGCATCCGGGTGACTGGTGGCCCACGGACCTGGCCGACGTCCGCCTCGAAGCCTCGTCAGCGACCGGCACGGCGGTGTTCGTGGGCATCGGACCCTCGGACGCGGTGGACCGGTACCTGGCCGACGTGGCCATCTCCGAGGTGACACGCCTGGGCGACGACGCGACCGATGTCACCTATCGCACCGTGGACGGTGGAGCCCCAGTCGAGCCACCGGCCGACCAGGGTTTCTGGGTGGCCTCGAGCGCTGGAACGGGCACCCAGTCACTGACCTGGGCCATCGAGCCGGGGGCCTGGACCGTGGTCGTGATGAACGCCGACGCCGGCCCCGGAATCGAGGTGGCGATGACGGCCGGGGCCGGGACCGGTGTCCTGGGATGGGTCGGCGGGATCATGCTAGCCCTGGGTCTGGTCGGCGCAGCCGCTGCGGCGGCGCTGCTGGTGTGGGCGATCGGTCCACCCACCGCCGTGCCTGCGGGGACACCTTCAGCCGCGATGGTGGGCCGCTATCCGGTCTGGGTCGAGGGTGCGATCGATCCGGGGTTGACCCGGTGGATGTGGCTGGTCAAGTGGTTCCTGGCCATCCCGCACCTGGTCGTGCTGGCGTTGCTGTGGGTGGCCTTCGGGCTCCTGAGCGTCGTGGCCTTCTTCTCGATCCTGTTCACCGGGCGCTACCCGCGAGCGGTCTTCGAGTTCAACGTCGGGGTGCTGCGCTGGAACTGGCGGGTCGGCTTCTACGCGTTCAGCGTTCTGGGCACGGACCAGTATCCACCGTTCACCCTGGCCGCCACCGACTACCCGGCAACGCTCGAGGTCGCCTACCCAACCGAGCTGTCCCGTGGACTGGTCCTGGTCAAGTGGTGGCTGCTGGCCATTCCCCAGTACGTCATCGTCGGGTTCTTCACCAGCGGCCTGATCTGGTGGACGACCGAATTCGGCGACGGTGACCAGATGCTCAAGATCGGCGGCGGTCTCATCGGCATCCTTGCCCTGATCGCAGGGGTGGCGCTTGCCTTCACGGGACGTTACCCGCACGGCCTGTTCGACCTGCTCATGGGACTCAACCGGTGGGTGTACCGGGTCGCGACCTACGCCGGGCTGATGCGAGACGAGTACCCGCCGTTCCGCCTGGATCTCGGGGGTAGCGAGCCGGCCCCGAACACCGCGGATGGGCAGTCGTTGGGGGCTGGTGCCGGGACCTCGCAGGTGCCACCCACCGACACCAGGTAGGCACAGCCCTTCACAACAGGGGACCGAACCACACGGATGGAGTGCCAGATGCAGGCACACGCCCGCAGCCGGAGCCGACCGTGGCCGCGGCCGACTCGACACCGGTGATCTGAGCGACGGAGGGGAGACAGGTGAGCAAGCGGCAGGAGTCTGAGGATAGGTCTCGGCGGAAGGCCGTCGACATCGGACAAGCCATCGTGTACGGGGCGATGGGCGGAGTGGTCGTCTTCGCGTTCACCGGCAACGCCGCCTCGATAGGCATCGGCGCGTGCGTGGGCATCCTGACCGCCGCCGTCTGGAACATGATGAGGTGACAGCACCGGCGCGGACCTGGAAAAGCGGTGCCCTGCTTGCCTTGCGGTCGTCGCGCTGCTGATGGCGGTCGCACTCGGCGGCACACAGGTGCAGGGTGCGCCGGACCACGCGTTTCAGGACAGGGAGCGTCAGTCGCTGCGCTCGATCGTCCCGGTGATCGGCCACGGATACCCGCCAGAGTCGCTCTCCACGTGATACGCGTAGCGCAGCCCTTGGTACTGGCCCCTGCCCACATAGACACCATCCTCGACAACCCTCGAGGCCTCACCAGGCACGACAGTGATGCTCAGGTCTCCTGCATCCTCATACCAGGTGCCCCCGTCGTTGGTGAGGGTCCTCCCCGAGGGGCAGTCCCCGACGTAGCTGCCAACTCGCTCACTGAAGACGCAGTGGAGGAAACCCTCGAAGGCGCCGGCCACCCGGTCGTCCGACATGGCGTTCTGCGGGCAGGTGATCTGCCGGTCGAGCACCGATCCCGGCAGCACATCACCGAGGGCCGGGCCGGGCACCTTCTCGGCTTCGCGTTGGTGGGTGTGTTCACCCTCGCGGTGGTCCTTCCCCCGGTGCATCCCACGCTGCGGGTCCTGCCCCCCCACCCCCGCCACGGTGCTGCTCTCGGCGCTGGGACTGACGATTATCGGTGGCCCGGTTTCCCACGATCCCCACCATCTCGGATGTTCGAGTGAGCTGGGCGCGGGGGGGACCAACCCGGCCGTCCCGCCCCGGGTGGGCAGGTCTCGCACGCTGGACAGATGGGCGCCTGGCCGCCGCACGCCGGGGCCACGAGAGCACTGCTCGACGTGGTCTGCGCTGCTGCCGACCAGCACCAGATCACCCTGACTCTGCACGCCCGCTCCCCGGGCGCGGCCCGGCTCTACGCCCGGTGCGGGTTCACCCGAGACCGGGTCGGCCACCAGTCGATGACCCGCCTGGCCGGCCCCCCAGGCCGGTGAGCTGTGGCGAGATGTTCGTGTGGGAGCGCAGCTCATAGGCCTCGCACTCGGCCGTGAGCATCGAGCCGTCGTCTGTGACGATCTTGTAGGTGACGGTGTAGGGGACGATCCACGCCATCTCCGTAAAGCCGCCTTCTGAGAACCGCTCCCGGTACGGAACACCGTTGCGTCTGATCTCGGCCGTCACGTCAAGAGTGCCGACCTGCTCCTCACGGGCAAGCGCGATGAGGGCCAATGATGCGCTCCAGCTCGTGCCGTCGCGTTCGAGCACTCCCTGGGCCTTGCGTGGATCGTCTCCCTGGGCGCCGAGCACGATCTCCAGGAACGGCTCCCGAAGTTGGCCGCTCAACAGGAGCTCGGCGTCCTCCATGCCAAGGATCGTGCACGGGTCACTGGTCAGGGTCGAGTCGCGGTACACACGGGAAGCTGGATCGGTGCTGCGCACGTCGAAGACCGTGCGATCGCCGGCGCAGGTGGTGTCGTCGAGGATCGGAGTGAACCCGTCGATCGTGATCACGACGTCGCTAAATGTGTAGTCCGCCATGGTGATGGTTCCGCGTGTCCACGTGTTGCCACTGCGGTCGTTCACTTGCTCCACGGTCGGCGCGCCCAACGTGGTGGTGGCTGAGACGCTCACCGCCCCGACCGGCTCGCCCTCGGGCACGGTGACCAGTCCGACCGAAGCAGTCAGCGTGTTGGTGCCGAACACCGCGGTGCCCTCCAAGCCCTCGAGGTAGAGGTCCTCACCCTCCACGAAAGCTGCCGAGCCGGAACCGGCATCGCTGGACGAGCCGAAGAAGAACACCGTCGCCCCCTCCTCCGTGTCGAACACGCAGGAGAAGCCGTCGACCGTGTTCTGGGTCCTCACCAGCGGCCCGGCGGCAGCAGGTGGTGCAACGGCCGTGACAGCCAGGGCCAGCGCGGCGGGCACGACGGCCAGCCGACGGGGCATGTGCGAAAAGAGCTTCACGATCACATCCGTTCTTGTAGGAAGTCGGCGTGCCGCAAGGTACACCTCGAACCTACCGCCCGGCCAGAGGGCGACGAGACTCACGAAAAGTGCCCGCGAAGTGCTGTCCGTGCCTGATCGGAAATGGCCACCCAGCCGTGCGGGGCGGCTGGGTGGCCATTCTCCGATCCGGCACTACGGAGGGGACCGGACCCGGAAGGGTGTCCGTTTGTGGGGCGGTCCCAATGCTGGAGTGGGTGGTGCGCAGCGCAGTGACGGTTCATCGCCGAGTCGGGTGGCCGGCTTTGCGCGACCGGGCCTTGTTGGCTTGTCGTCGAGCCGCACGTCCCTTGGGCCGGGTGAACCAGCAGGTGACCTCCCGGTCCCGGTCCACGGGTGGGACACCCGAACTCATGACGGCATGATCAGAACACAGACAAGTCCTCGGCGTTCTCCAACGCGGGCCCGTGCATGGGTCGCCCTCCCGGTTCCGGTCAGGTCGTCGGGCCCGTCTCCCGCACGCGGCGCACCTCTGTCATGGCTGTGTCGAGATCTGTCAGCCACTCACCTTGGTGTTGGGCAACGAGTCGCACGCACCATGCCACCGCGTCCGAGCGCGAGCGGGCCACGCCCGACTCGACCAGTGTGTCCAGGACCAGCCGTTGCGGCTGGGCCAGCCGGGTCATCACCGGCACGGCCAGCCGGGTGAAGATCTCGGTCGTCTCCCCGCAGGTCGCCCCCCAAGTGACCTTGCGTCCCGTGCTCGCCTCGAGCTCCCTGGCCACGGCGATGCGGGCCTGCCGGGTCTCCTCGCGGAACCTGCGGATCCGCCCGGAACGGCTCTCAACCGCGTCGGAGTCGGGCGCTGGGATGGCACCGACGATCGTGATCTCCTCGCGGTCCCCCGTGACCGTGAACGACTCGAACCAGTCATCGGGCAGGCGACCTTCGAGCCAACTGTGGATCTTCTGATCCGATTCTCGTGTAGTCATGTAATGATGTAATCACAGTGTTGTGACGGTGTCCAGCGCCCGTAGGCCGGGGGCCCTCGGGGGAATGTGACCAGACCTGTTCCGGGCCGCGGGTTGGCGGTGTCCGCAGCAGAGCCGCCAGGTCCCCAGCGAGGGAGCCCAATGCCCAACCGCTGTGCGCATCGCGCGGGCCACCGCCAGCGCCTCACCCTCGACCAGCCGGCTACGCCGCCCAGCATCGGCGCCGGGATCGTCGGCAATCACGGGCGGCACCGGAAGTCCACGAACGCAACACGCTCAACCGAGACGAAGGACTCCGGGTTGGGAGACACGTTCGACCTGACAGCACGCGGCACCACCAGCAACTGACGCCGGTTCGACCGACGTGACACCGAAAGGACTCGCCTCCCCCCTTCCCCCACTGCTCCGGCCCCACCGGCAGTCGCCGCTCAACCCGCCCCCGTCCCGCGACCGATACAGAGTGTGGGGGCAGGGACTAAGACCCCGCCACGCTTGAGGTCTCTCGGCGGGCGGGGCCTTCCTCGTGGCAAGGCCACTATCGGAGGCCACGATGACCCACGCGACTGGGGCTGAGAGCGTGCCTTCTGGGCGGCAACCACGCCGGTGCAGCCACGATCGTCCAAGCCTCGCCGCGTTACGCTACAGGCGGCGGAAAGCCGCACCACCTCGCATGGTCGCGAGACGTGCGGCTCCCAATCCTGGAGCGTGGCGGCCGTTTCGATCGTCGCTGTCAACGGTCGGGTGGTTGGTCGCTCCAGAGCTTCCACCTCAGCGAGGGGAGATCCACCCAGATCGGAGCACGAGTTCCGAGGTCCGGCCTGCGACCGGGGGCCTGGCTGTGGACCAGGGACGCAGGCAGTTCACCCCCACGCCAGCCGCATCTCGCAGAACCGCCGCCCCCAGGAGCAGGACGGCGATGCCTGCCGCCAGGACCGCGACCGAAACGAGGAGAAGCGCGCCGGTGAACGCCGAGTCGCCTGCGCCGCTGTGATAGACCCATCCGAGCAGGGCGGCCATCCCCAGGAGTGCAAGGGCGACCCCCATGAGCAGGATCGCCACCGCCACCATCGCGTCACCACCGCGCTGTCGAAACACGACACCCAGCACCACAGCGGCGACCCCCACCAGGACCATCGGGACCCCTACTGCGATGCCGCCGTCCGGTACAGAGAACCCGACGAAGACCAGAAGCATCGCGATCCCCACCAGCGCAGCTCCCCCGATCAGGAACGCGGCCTCCGAGAGTAGGCCCGGGACCCCACCAATCATGGTCCCGGTCCGCCGGAGGATGACCCCCAACATAAAGCCCGCAACGCCCGCCAACGCCAGCGCAGCTCCCACCCAACGTGGAGTCCCGCCGCCCAGCACCCCCGCACCCATTAGCAGGCCCGCGGCCCCCGTCACCAGCAGTACGCCGCAAGAGATCCAGCGGAACATTCCCGATGACATGACCCCAGTGTGTCCCGGCTACCTGTACCGCACCCGATCAGCGGTACAGGTAGATACACGCCGGCTATCCTGCGCCGATGGAGCCCCGTGCCCGCCGGATCCTACGCTGGGCGCTGGGGATCACGCTGGTGGTGCTGCTGGCAGGGGTCGCGCTCCTCGTGACGATCTACGCCCAGATCAGCGGCGGGTGGGACGAGGTGCTGGATCGCAGCCATCCCGAGGCAACCGATCCCCAGGTCGTGGCGGCCCGGCAGGCAGCGGGGGGCCGCCTGGATTCCGAGGTGGAGCGACTCGTGGCCTCCGTCGTCGTTCCATCGCTCTCGGGCGCTCGCGTCGCCCAGCCCGGGGCGGTGGGGGCCGGGGTCCGGGAGGATCCGGCGGCCCCGCTCGGGTCCGGCGGATGCGAGACCGGCGAACACAACTGGAAGATCGACGACCCCTACGATCTGGCCTGCACAGAGGTCCGACGAACGGTGCTGGCAGCCTCCTCCGAAGACGTGCGCAGCCAACTCGTGGCCCTGAATTCGGCCCTCCACGCGGATGGTTGCCAGGCCGACGACGTGTCTGGGCTGCAGTTCCCGATCGATGCCTGGGATCGCGACCGCGACGATACCGCCGGGGAGCCCACCCACGGATCCCAGGACCTCCCCAGGGCCTCCTGCCGAACCGGCGACGGAAGCTACGAGGTGACCATCATCTTCGACGACTTCGAGCTCTACACCGGGCGACCACCCCCAGAGGCGGCCGAAGGGGAGTTCCAGTTCCTGCTGGAGGTGAGCACCGAGTCCTTCCTCGCGTGACCCGGCACCCGTGCCGAGCGCGCGTGCCTATCGCCGCTCGGGAACGTCCGAACCCTCCCAAGCGCCGGAGGCTGCCCGCTTCGAGGTCCCAATGCATGCGGTGCCGACGGGTGCGTTCCAACGAGGCACCCTCCACGTCCCCGTTGGGCGGGATCCAGGGCCTCGTAGCCCAAGTCCGCGCGTCTGCATAACCATGGCCAGCCCCTCCCTTCGGCAGACATCCGCGCCGCGCCTTGGTGTGCGTCATAGTCGGCCGAAGTGGGCGCCCTATGTGGTGCCGGATAGCCGTGCTCCCCCGTTCGTCGGCACCATGGGCTGCCAACGCGCTGATGGTGTCGCTGACCGTCCCCGGAGTTCCCCCACCGGGTGGTCGGCTGATGCTAGACCTGTGTCCTCCTGACTACCGCAGCCACGAGGTGTTCCGGCGCTACCCGGTGATGTTCGCGCGCCTGGCTGCGCTGCACGCCGACGCGTCGCTGCAGGCAGCCCGAAGCGCCTACGCGAGGGCCCGGCGGGACTCCGCCGGGCGGGTGCCACCCGAGGCCGTCGCGGAAACCTGGTCGCGCTGAGCAAAGAGGGCTCCCGGCTGGCCGCGCAAGTGCGCGAGGTCACCCTCGTCGAGGAGGCGTTGGCGGGCCGGCGGTGGCGCCCGAAGCTGTAGCCATCACCCGGGCAAGTTCTTGACCTGACGGCGGCCCAACTCGGCGTCGAGAAACCCGGCATCCGTTGGTACGGTCGCGGGACCTGCCCGGCTGCTACAGGGCGCGGGCGACGTAGTGGTCGAACTGGGGCACGGTGAAGGCCACCCGGCCGCGTTTGGAGTTGTAGATCTGTCCTCGGTCGGTGAGCCGGCGGGAGAACGAGCCGATGGACGCCGAGCTCTTCACGCCCATCGTCTGGGCGATGTCGGCGGGGGTGTGCTGCCCGGGTCCTAGGCGGGCCAGCGCGCGGACGTAGTCCAGTTCACGCTCGGGCAGGGTCCCCACCCGCAGGGAGAAGAAGTCCTGGTCCAGAACGGCGTCGACCACCGGCTGGGCGGCTTGCGCGTCGGTCAGGGTGATCGGTGAGGCGTCGGCGATGTTCCACACGGCCTTGCCGTACTCCTGCAGGAAGAACGGGTAGCCCTCGGTGTGGTCCACGATGTGGGCCAGGGCGTCGGGGCGGTAACTTGCTCCCGCCGCTTGGGCCGGAAGCAGCAGGGCGTTGTGGGCTTCCTCGTCGGGCAGCCGACCATCCCGGGCCAGGAGAACATGCGCTCGGCGTAGGTCTGGGCCTCGGCGGTGATCGAGGGCAGCTGCGGCAGCCCGGCGCCGGCGAACACGACCGGCAGTTCGCGTTGGTTCACCTGGTGCTTGGCCATCACCAGCGCGGACAGCTCGCTGGATCCCAGTAACTGGATCTCGTCGATCAGGAACACCAGCACCTGCCCGTGCTCGTGCTCGTGGGCAGCCTCCCCCAGCGCGGCCACCAGCTCGGGAAGGTCGGCCACGAAGTCCCCGGTGTCGGCCACCCCCTCGACATCGGCCCCGTCGAAGGGCTTGTCAAGTTGTCTGTGTAAGAAGTGCTGGTCTGGGTTGGTTTACAGGTAGCGGTTGATGCGGTCGGGGTAGACGAGGGCGAGTTCGCCGAGGGCTGCTTTCCAGCCTTGGAGGGTGGCGCCTTCGACGAGTTTGCCGGGTGCTTTGCGGGGCACGCCTTTGGGTTGGCCGGCTTCCTTGGCCCGTTCTCGGGCTCTTTTGTCCTCGATGTTGCGGATCGCCAGCCAGAGCAGCTTGACCGCGGCGGCGTCGTTGGGGAAGTGGCCGCGGTTCTTGATGATCTTGCGCAGTTGGTAGTTCAACGACTCGATGCTGTTGGTGGTGTAGATGACCTTGCGCAGCGCCGGGCCGAACGCCAGGAACGGGGTGAACCGGTCCCAGGCGTTCTCCCAGGTCGCGACTGCTGCCGGGTACTTGCGGCCCAGGGGCGAGTCACTGAACTCACCCAGGCCCAGCAGTGCGGCGTCCTCGTCGGGGGCGGTATAGATCGGGCGCAGCATCGCGGCCACGGCCTTGCGGTCGGCGTAAGACACGAACCGCATGGAGGCCCGAATCAGGTGCACCACGCAGGTCTGGACGGTGGCCGCCGGCCAGGTCGCCTCGATCGCTTCGGGGAAGGGCTTGTCAAGTTGTCTGTGTAAGAAGTGCTGGTCTGGGTTGGTTTACAGGTAGCGGTTGATGCGGTCGGGGTAGACGAGGGCGAGTTCGCCGAGGGCTGCTTTCCAGCCTTGGAGGGTGGCGCCTTCGACGAGTTTGCCGGGTGCTTTGCGGGGCACGCCTTTGGGTTGGCCGGCTTCCTTGGCCCGTTCTCGGGCTCTTTTGTCCTCGATGTTGCGGATCGCCAGCCAGAGCAGCTTGACCGCGGCGGCGTCGTTGGGGAAGTGGCCGCGGTTCTTGATGATCTTGCGCAGTTGGTAGTTCAACGACTCGATGCTGTTGGTGGTGTAGATGACCTTGCGCAGCGCCGGGCCGAACGCCAGGAACGGGGTGAACCGGTCCCAGGCGTTCTCCCAGGTCGCGACTGCTGCCGGGTACTTGCGGCCCAGGGGCGAGTCACTGAACTCACCCAGGCCCAGCAGTGCGGCGTCCTCGTCGGGGGCGGTATAGATCGGGCGTAGCATCGCGGCCACGGCCTTGCGGTCGGCGTAAGACACGAACCGCATGGAGGCCCGAATCAGGTGCACCACGCAGGTCTGGACGGTGGCCGCCGGCCAGGTCGCCTCGATCGCTTCGGGGAACCCCGTCAGCCCATCGCAGCACACGATCAAGACATCCTTGACGCCCCTGTTCGCGAGCTGGGCGCAGACCCCGGCCCAAAACTTCGCCCCCTCGGATGCCTGCACCCAGATGCCCAGGACGTGCTTGACACCGTCCATATCGACCCCGACGGCGATGTGCGCGGCCCGGTTGGTCACATGCGCGCCGTCGCGGATCTTGACCACCAGGGCGTCCAGATAGAGCACCGGGTAGAACGCCTCGAGCGGGCGGGTCTGCCAGGCGGTGACCTCCTCGAGGACGGCGTCGGTGACCTTGCTGATCGTCTCGTGGGACATCTCGGTGCCCAGCGTGGCGGCCAGATGATGCTCGATGTCGCGGATCGTCATCCCGCCGGCGTACAGGCTGATGATCATGTCCTCCAACCCGCCCAGGCGCCGGGCCCCCTTGGGCACCAACGTCGAGGCGAAGCTGGAGTTGCGGTCCCGCGGTTGATCCAGGCGCAGGTCCCCGACCTCGGTGGCCACCGTCTTGGCCGTGCTGCCGTTGCGGGAGTTCCCCGACCCCCGTCCCCCCGGATCGCCCCGTTCGTAGCCCAGGTGACCGGTCAGCTCCGCGTCCATCCCCCGCTCCAGGACGGCCTTGATCATCTCCGGCAGGAACCCGCCCTCACCGGTCAACGCGACACCACGCTCGTCCGTGGCGGCCATCAACCGATCCAACACCTCGTCACCGAACAGCTCCCGGCGCAACCGGCGAGCCTCAGGCTCCCCGCTGGTCTCCATGTCCTTGGTCACGGTCACAGTCAATCTCCTTCAAGTGGTCGACCGGATCTCCGTTACACAGACAATCTGACACCCTCTCGGGGAACCCCGTCAGCCCATCGCAGCACACGATCAAGACATCCTTGACGCCCCTGTTCGCGAGCTGGGCGCAGACCCCGGCCCAAAACTTCGCCCCCTCGGATGCCTGCACCCAGATGCCCAGGACGTGCTTGACACCGTCCATATCGACCCCGACGGCGATGTGCGCGGCCCGGTTGGTCACATGCGCGCCGTCGCGGATCTTGACCACCAGGGCGTCCAGATAGAGCACCGGGTAGAACGCCTCGAGCGGGCGGGTCTGCCAGGCGGTGACCTCCTCGAGGACGGCGTCGGTGACCTTGCTGATCGTCTCGTGGGACATCTCGGTGCCCAGCGTGGCGGCCAGATGATGCTCGATGTCGCGGATCGTCATCCCGCCGGCGTACAGGCTGATGATCATGTCCTCCAACCCGCCCAGGCGCCGGGCCCCCTTGGGCACCAACGTCGAGGCGAAGCTGGAGTTGCGGTCCCGCGGTTGATCCAGGCGCAGGTCCCCGACCTCGGTGGCCACCGTCTTGGCCGTGCTGCCGTTGCGGGAGTTCCCCGACCCCCGTCCCCCCGGATCGCCCCGTTCGTAGCCCAGGTGACCGGTCAGCTCCGCGTCCATCCCCCGCTCCAGGACGGCCTTGATCATCTCGGGCAGGAACCCGCCCTCACCGGTCAACGCGACACCACGCTCGTCCGTGGCGGCCATCAACCGATCCAACACCTCGTCACCGAACAGCTCCCGGCGCAACCGGCGAGCCTCAGGCTCCCCGCTGGTCTCCATGTCCTTGGTCACGGTCACAGTCAATCTCCTTCAAGTGGTCGACCGGATCTCCGTTACACAGACAATCTGACACCCTCCCGTCGAAGGTCACCGTCCAGCGCCCGTCCGGGTCGAACTGCGCCTTGAACCCCCGCAACACCCGGCCGCGCGTCGGGCCCGGGTCTTCCACCGGTCCGCCGGGGACAACTCCAGCAGGGCGCGGCGGGCCAGCGACGGGAACTTCCGGGCGAACCCGTTGGCCTGTTTGGACGCCTCATGCTTGACCACGACCAAGTCCCGGGCCACCGCCAAGTCCTCGAACGCGTTGAGCAGCACCGTCTTGCCCACCCCCCGCAGCCCGGTGACGATCACCCCCTTGTCGGCGTACCCCAACTGGACCCGCTGAAGGAGCGTGTCGAAGTCCGCCAAGTACTTCTGCCGACCGGCCAACTCCGAGGGCCGCACCCCCGCGTTCGGGGTGTACGGGTTCCGCACACGATCCACGACCACATCGGGCACCCACTTGCCGCATTTCACAAGACCCCGCTATACCACGCCCAATTACGCCAGAGCCCTCCCCCGCACCCCGGCGATCGCCGCCCGACCCACCCCGCGGCTCGGACCCCACCGATACCACCCACGCCACGACCCTCCTCGACGAACTCCACCCCACCCCATGGCATCGCACGGCCGCACAACGTCCAGAACCACTGTTTCCGGACGTCGAAGACACGCTGAGGAAGAAGTGGTCCGGAAACATCCTCGGGCGACGGGGGATCCTCGGCCGTGGTCGGCTTGGGCCGCTCCGGCCGGCGGAGCTCGTGATCCTGCGGGTTCAGATCGTGGTGGGCCGGGGTTGAGCGGTGAGCCGGCAGGGGGCACCGGGCGGGCAGCGGGCGGCTCCGCCGTGGCGCCCCGGGTTGCTCGTCCCCGGGGGCACGCCCACCCCCAGGCAGGTCGGCGGCGTTCAGCCGGTGCCCGGCAGGGACTGGGTCCCACCCACGACGAGGTCCACCGTGAGGTTCACGTCCTGGTAGCCGGCGTCGTCGAGGGACTCTCGCAGTTGCGTGGCGGAGATCTCGGGCGGAGCTCCGAGTGCGGTCACGGTGAGCAGGTTCCCGTTGACTTTCAGGTCCGCGATCTGCCAGTCGTTCGACTGAGCCCAGTCCTGGGCGATGGGTCCGACCCGGAACATGAGGAGGTTCTCCTGGAAGAGCTGCTGGGTCTGGTAGCTCAGCGGGATCGCGATCAGGGTCACGACTCCGACCACCGCCGCGAGCGTCACGCCGGACAGGCGCCCAACGGGAACGCCCATCTCCTTGGCCACGTCCCGCACCTTGTACAGCAGAAGGACCATCGTGGCAGTGAAGATGATGGCAGCGACGTTCGTGAGGAACAGCAGCGCCGCCCCCAGGGCCTCGTCGTGGAGCCCCTCCTCGAAGGTCAGCCCGATGACGGCCAACGGTGGGACCAGCGAGATGGCGATCGCGACACCGGGCAGGGTGTCGGAGATGTCCGCGCGGACGAGCGCGAAGGCGCCCACGAGGCCGGTGGCGAGTGCTGCGATCAGGTCGATCAGCTTGGGGTCGACTCGACTTGAGACCTGAGAGTTGCCCTGGGTGGCGGCATTGAGCGGGTCGAGCAGCCCGGCGCCGTACCCGATCGCGATCACCAGCAGGGCTCCCCCGAGGACCACGAGCAGAGACCGAGCCATGCGATGCCGGCCGGCGAGGACCAGCGCGAAGGCAGTGCCCAGGATCGGTGTCATCAGGGGGGCGACGATCATGGCCCCGATGACGGTGGCCGTTGAGTCGGAGACCACACCAGCAGTCGCGATGACCCCGGCCAGTGCCAGAAGCACCCAGAACTGCGAGTACTTGGACCGCGAGTTCGGGCCGTAGGACAAGAGGGTCTTGTTCGCCATTCGCTCCACGTCAGCGGGCTCCACGCTCGGCCTGTGCATGCCCTCCTCCTCCCCCCATCACCGCCGTCCACCAACCACCCAACGCCGGCGGCCGGCAGGACTGCTGGCTTTGTGCTTGCCGACCTCGCCGGGCTACATCATGCCTTCCCGGGCATGCCAAGGATCACCCGGACAGCGAACCCACTCAAGGACGGGATCGGGGCGCAATCGCCGGCCGGTCCCCGTCACGGGACATACGGACGCGCCGGTGGGCCCGCCGCAAGGCGCCGCCCCTGCACGCCTTCATCGCCACCCACGTCGAACCGGGCGCGCACCTGATCACCGACGGCTGGAACGGGTACCGCGGCATCGAGACCCTCGGCTCCACCCACGAGCCACAACATCAGCGCGCCGCCAAGGCCTTGGGCGAGGACCCGGGCACGCTGCTCCCCGGCGTGCACCGGGTCGCCGCTCTGGTCACCGACCCGACGGGGCCACCCGCCGAGCCTGGACCGTCCACTCGCCGACCGCCCCTGGCGCGAGACTCCAAGCACGATAGTCCGGTCAGATGAATGGATGGCGAAACGCCCGCCGGTAGTCGGAGTCCAACGAACGCCGGTTGTCAGCCGATCAGCCGGCGGCCATCTGGTCGACGCACACTGTGATGGCCAGGATCAGGGCGTCGTTCTGCCCCGGCGTGACCTCCACTCCATACGTGTCGCGTACGCGGAACCACTTCTTGGACACCTCCGCCACCTTGCTGCCGCCCTGGCTGATCTCATACTCGTGGTCGAGCAGGTTGCCCTTGACGTCCATGTCGGGAGCACCGGCCACCGCCACCGACAGCCGGTCGCGCAGCGGCGCGACCAGGGCCTTCTTCACGGTTGCCGACGTTCCGGCTCCGGCGTCTTCGATGTCCATGGAGTCCTTGATCCGCACGGGGCGGTCCTGGATCTTGAACAGCTCTCGCCCGTTGGCATCTTCGAGGATCAGTGTGCTTCGCAGCCGCAAGGCCTTGCCGTTGACCTTGAATGCCTTCCGCCCGGCCGCGTCCTCGATCCACGAGTCGTCGCCGATGCTCATCAGCTTCTCTCGCATCTGGTAGCGCACGGCGTCCCCGCCGCGTCCGAATGTGGCGCGTTCCTCTCGGTGCTGCCCGCGCCGATCGCGACCAACCATGTCAGATCCCTTCGCACAGGACGGCTCGGCACTCCGATTTGCCGCGTCCGCCGGGTAGTCGTCAGTCTAGGTGGGAGGTTGGCCTGGCACTTTAGCCGTTCGCGGGTGATCCCGCGCCTTCCAGATGTCCACACCATCCGCGTGAGCGGGAGGGGGGTGGGGAGACGCGGGACTCGTCTCGAGCCCGTGAGAACGTGCCAACCGAGCCGATCACCGGGCCATGTGGTCGGGATAGTCGAAACGATGGCGGGCCCCGAGTCAGGGCCACGTCCGTGTCGGCTGGATGTCGAACCAGGGGCGGATTCCACGTGCGCTCCTGTGTGCTGGGGGCGGGTCCCGGACGCACGTTCGCCCCCGGCCTGTCGGCCAGGGGCGAAGGTGGGGCTGGGGCTCAGGATTCGTCGGCCAAGGCGTCCTCGATCGCGATCTCGAAGCCGATCGCATCAGCGAGGTTGCGCGCGGCCGCGATGACCTTCGGGGTGCCCACGATCGGGGCAACGGCGATCAGGACGCTGCGGGCGTCCTCGAGCTCGAGCAGGGTGCCCTCGGCTGCCCGCAGGGTGGCCAGGTACGAGGCGGGCGGGGCGTCCACAGCGACAAGTGCCGCGAGCCGGACAAGCAGAACGGCTTCCAGGCTGTTGTCCAGGTTCGCTAGGGAGACGGCGTTGATCCCGACGATGGTGTCGAGCAACGGGTTCTCGGACATGGGGTGTTCCTTTCGGGGATGCACCCGGCCAGTACCGGGCGCTTATGGACAGATACCGGGGATTGGCCCTGCGGCACGCAGCCCACCCTTCCACGGATCCCGCCGCGATGCTCGACGCCCTACGGACCCGGGAGGTCGATCCGCTGCGGCGCAGAGGCCGGGTCGGCCGTGCCCAGGCTGCCCAGGGATCGATGCCGGCCTTGACCAGGCTGCGACTCCCGACCACCGGTTCCCAACCACCAGCGGGCTGGCCCGGCCCTGCGTTCGATGATCCTCCAGGCGACCAGTAGCACACACACCGATGGCTCATCCTGCTTTCGGCGCTCGTCCTCGCCCGCCCCCCACCCCGCCACGGGCGCTGACGCGCCAACACCAAGGCCGAAGCCATGCGCTGCCTCAAGCGCCGCATCTCCGACGTCTGTACCGACGCCTGCGCGCCTACGCCGTGAACGCCCTCCCCGGAGCACCGTTCCTGGCTCAACATCGCCCAGAGCGAGCTGTCCCACCTGACCCGGCAATGCCTGGACCGGCGCCTCGATGACCTCGACGGCTCAACGCCGAACTCGCCGGCGGGCGGACCATCACCGACGCCCGCAGCAAACTCCGGCACCTATACCCGCAGCTGTAGGCGCGACGCTCTACCAGGGCCCTGCTCACCGAGCTTCTGCCGGCGGTCGGCGGAAATGGGGCGGGCCATGCTCGACCCGCCCCACCTGGACCACGCGCTTACCTGGGCAGCAGCGCCGGTCCGGGGGGGCGTCGCCCTCACCTGCGCCGAAGGCGACCCAGGGACTGCGGGGATTGCCCCCACACGAGCCCCTCGCCGAGTTCCATGACGCGGCCGTAGCCCAGCAGACGACCACAGCGGTCGCTGCCTGGCCCCTGGCCGCGTGACGGAATTGGGACAGAAGTGGGTGGCTATCGGCTATGGACAGATGGCGGGCCCGGGCGCACTCTGAATTTCTAGTCCGAAGGAGTTCCCATGACGGCGATTACCACCGCGAATCACGACGGCACGATGCTGCGGGTCATCGCGTTCTCCGGCGTTCAGGCTCGGCTCTCCCAGCTTCTCGAAGGGCCGCGGGGGATGGCTTGGTGGTGGGTCGAGATCGCGCGGCAGCTCGATGACCTCGCTGACGCCGTGCGCACCGAGCAGGGCGACGTCCCAGACCTCGAGGGGTTCACCGAGCAGATCCGCGACGATGCCCCGCACCTGATGGCTCGCTGGGTGCGCCTGTCCGACGACCGTGACAGGCTGGCCCGCCTGATCGAAACCGTGCGTCTGCAGGTGGGCACCGACGCCGGAGACGCCAGCGCTGTGGAGACCATCACTGCGGCTGTCCGCGGGCTCCTCGCCCGCACCCGCCGGTTCCATGAGCGGACCACAGAGGTGTTGCTCGACGCCTACGAGCGTGACCTGGGCGGGGAGTAGCAGCGCTCGGCGAACCCACCGTCGCCGGGCTGGAACGCAGGCTCAGCGCAGCCGGTGGAGGCTTCCGACCCGGTCGATCAGTCGAGGTACGCGAGCCGGCCCGGCGCCGTCATCTCGACCCGATCACCCCCGACCCACTTCGGGTGCCCGACGCTGCGGTCGCACCAGTTGATCATCTTCACCCGCCTACTACGATTCCCTACGGCCGTCCAGGATGGACCGTTTCCGGCGTTGCAGAACCCCCAGAACCCGCCACGCACGAAACGCCCCGCCCGCCGGCGTCCCCGAACTCGATTCCAGAACGATCGCAGCTCCCCCGCCGTGTCCACGAGTTCTGACAATCTCACATGCGCCGCCACGAGCACCATCCTGAACGGCTCCGGGGGGCGACGGGTGTTGGTGGGGCTGGGTCAACCAGACTAGGAACGCGCTGTTGGGGCGTGTTGACCCGGAGGAAGGAACTCGGGGGATGTCGAAGTCGATTGTTGTGGAGGGGTTGCGCAAGTCGTTCGGCGAGCGCGAGGTGGTGTCTGGGATCGGATTCGAGGTCTCGGCGGGTGAGTGCTTCGGGTTTCTCGGGCACAACGGCGCGGGCAAGACGGTCTCGATGGAGATTCTGGAGGGCTATATGTCCCGGGATGCTGGCCAGGTGTCGGTCCTCGGTGAGGACCCGGCGCATCCGTCGCGACAGTGGCGCGAGCGCGTCGGAGTGGTGCTGCAGGAGACGGAGTTGCTGCCGACCTTGACGGTTGGGGAGACGATCTCGATGTTCGCCGACCTGTACGCCGATCCTCGTTCGGTGTCGGGGGTATTGGATCTCGTCGGGATGTCACGGATGGGATCGGCGCGAGTTGCTGGGCTCTCCGGTGGCGAGCGGCGCCGGGTCGACGTCGCGTTGGGGCTTGTCGGCAATCCTGAACTGTTGTTCCTCGACGAGCCGACCACGGGGTTCGACCCAGCGTCTCGTCGTGAGGCTTGGCAGATGATCGACGACCTCCGCGATCTGGGGGTCACCATTGTGCTGACGACCCACTACATGGACGAGGCCGAGGCACTGGCGGATCGGCTACTGATCCTCAAACAGGGCCATGTGGTAGCTACCGGCACCTACGACGAACTTGTGCGAGCCCACGGGGAGGGAACGACCATCTCGTTCCGGCTGCCGCCAGAGATGGACGTGGAGACAGTCCGGGCAGCAACGCGTGGCGACTACTCCATCGACGGGGGACGGGCTGTTCTGCTCACCCCGGACCCGCAACGTGAGCTCTACCAGCTCACGACCTGGGCCGACGAGGCGACGGTCGATCTGGCAGAGATCGAGGTGAGCAGGGCCTCTTTGGAGGACGTGTTCCTCAGCGTCGGCGCGCAAGACGACTCCCAACCCGACACCGACGAGGGGACCAGCCGATGAGCGCCCCATCGATCCTTGCCAGCCAGACGCGCTACCAGATCAAGGCGTCTGCTCGCTCCGGACTCACGCTGGGGCTGGGTGTCTTTCTGCCGGTGTTGCTGTTCCTGGGCATGTCAGCACTGTTCAGCCTCGAGGACTTCGGCGGCGACCTTCCCGTCGCCATCCGCGGCGAGACGGAAGTCCCGACCATGCAGACCTACTTCACCGCCGGGTTCATGGCCTACGCGGTGCTCTACAGCGGCTTCGCGGTCCTTCTGCCCGAACTGGTCACCATGCGCGAGCAGGGTATCCTCAAGCGCCTGCGCGGCACACCGCTCCCGCTCGGTGCCTTCGTCGGCGCGAAGGTGCTCACCACGCTGCTCATGTCCGCCGTCGCGGTGACGCTCATCATGCTGCTGGCCAGGCTGATCTTCGACATCATCCTGCGCCCCGAAGCCTTCGTGGGGCTGGTGGTGTTCACGCTGCTGGGCACGGTCACGTTCGTGTGTCTGAGCTTCGCCGGATCTACCGTCACGCGGTCCGTGAACGGTGCCGCCGGCTTGGCCAACGGGGTCGCCATCACCCTGGCCATGCTTTCCGGTGTGTTCTTCCCCGTGAACATGCTCCCAGACCAGATCTCGGCCATCGTCCAGATCCTCCCCCTAGAACCGTTGGCCCACGCCTACCAATCCCTCTACGCCACCAGCGCCAGCGGCATCGGACTCGACGTCCGAGACATCGCCATCCTCACCGGCTGGGCACTGTTCGGCTTCGCCATCGCCCGAGTCTGGTTCCGCTGGTACCCCAGACAGCGACGCTCCTGACACCCGGGCAAGCGCCTGCACCCCTACATACAGCCCAACGCCACGGCGCCGCTGCGCGCCATGGTCGGCCCGAGATGGAGTCTTCGCGGCAATGTGGGGCAGGTCCGCCGGGGTTCAGAGGCTGACACCTCGTTGCGCAGGAAGTCAGTGCCTGGATCGATGTAGGCCGAGGATGCACCGGTCCCCGTCTGGTCCGGTACCTCCGGGGCCCCATCCACACTTCGTTTGTAGCACCGGTGAGAGCCGCTGTCGACACCGACGCTCCCGTGGCTCGACCACGGCTGGATGCTGCGCGGGATGATCATCTTCCTCGGCCTGGTCGGGGTCGCCCGGGCGCCGAGCCCCGCCCGCGTCGACGTCCTCGAGTCTGGCATTGAGCCAGTCGACATCAACGGGCCGGAGCGGGGGACCCACTCTGTCTGGTCCCACTCGTTCGCGTGAGTCCTTGGGGTGAAGCCGTATCGCGGCCAGGTGCTTTTCTGGCGACCTCGACGATCCCACGGACGCGCTCTGGGCAGCCTCGCGCCTGGTGGAGGCGTTCCGCCGCCCGTTCCTGGCGCGGCGGGAGCGAGTTCTACGCCACAGCCAGCGTCGGCGTCGCGATCGCCACGGGCCGCACGGACCCCACAGCAAGATGGTGCTGCCATCGGCCAAGATGTTGACTTTGTCTCGTCACAAACCGCTGTTGCCGAGTTCCCGCGGACCGGACAAGACCTCGGCTCCGGTGAAGTACGCGTCACCGGTGGCCGCATCCCATCCGTAGGGACCCCCGGCCCGTGTCGACGTACCGCTCAAGCCGGAGCCCTCAGCTGCCGGGTAGAGTGCGCCGGCAATCCGGACGAAGGGCTCTGATGCGCAATCACGATGCAAGCGACGGCGCTAACACGATGATGGCGGTCGTGACGACGGGCAACGGTGGCTACGACAAGCTTGAGTATCGTGCCGTTCCGGTTCCCGAACCCGGGCCGGGCGAGGTTCTGCTTCGGGTGCTTGCAGCGGGAGTCAACAACACGGAGATCAACACGCGCCTGGGTTGGTATTCCTCCAGTGTCACCACTGACACAAGCGCATCGGCCGAGCAGCAGGAAGCCCAAGCTGAGCAGAAGTCGGACGGGGGCTGGAGTGCGGCGACCCCATTTCCCTTGATCCAGGGAACCGATTGCTGTGGCCGGGTTGTCCGCACCGGCGAAGGCGTGGCCCAGGCTCTTGTGGGCAAGCGGGTTCTGGTGCGCGCCTGCATGCGTCCAAACGGATATGGGGTGATGGACAACGTCTGGATGGCGTCCGATTTTGATGGGGCCTTTGCCGAATTCGTGAAGGTGCCGGCGAGCGAAGTCTTTCCGGTCGGATGCGACTGGACGGACGTGGAGTTGGCGACAATTCCCTGCGCCTACGGGACCTCGGAGAACATGCTCCACCGCGCCCGGGTCGGCGCCGATGACCTCGTGCTTGTTGCCGGTGCTTCCGGGGGTGTCGGGTCGGCAACCGTTCAGCTTGCCAAGCGCCGGGGCGCGCGGGTGACGGCGATCACGAGTCGGGACAAGACCGAACAGATTCGCGATCTGGGCGCGGACATCGTCGTCGAGCGCGGCTGCGATCTGGTCGCAGCGCTAGGCGAGGAGAGCGTCGATGTCGTCGTGGACAATGTCGCAGGACCTGGCTTCCCGCAGATGCTGAAGGTTCTGAAACGTGGCGGCCGCTATGTCTCGTCCGGTGCCATCGCGGGTCCGGTCGTCGAACTGGATATGCGCGACATGTATCTGAAGGACATCACACTGATCGGTTGCACCGGCTGGGACGAGCCAGTGTTCTCCGATCTTGTCTCGTATGTCGAGCGCGATGAGATCCGTCCGCTGGTGGCCAAGGTGTTCCCGCTGAAGGACATCGCGAAGGCACAGCAGGAGTTCCTGGCGAAGAGGCACGTCGGCAACTTCGTGCTGATTCCGCCGAATGGCGGATCCTGAGGGACGAGGCGGCCCACCGGCCGACCGCGAGTCATGGATCCCGAAGATGATGGCGATCCGCGGGCTGAGTGAGCGATCGGGGGGGATAAGGAGGGCAACAATCGGGCCATCGACGCCGCGCGGTCTGGCTGAGCATGGCACCGGCACCGTAGCTCGTCGGGCCCGGGGTCATGCCCTCGTCGATCGCCCGGGCCAGGTACACCCCATACCCGCCCACCTCCCGGACGCTGGTGAACCCGGTTGTCAGGGCGTCGGTGGCCTGCCGCACCGCACGAGGCTCCGAAGCGGTTGCGGCTCGCGCACCAGCTTGCCGAGATCCGCGTCCAGCGCAGCCAGGGAGTGGGCGCGGCAGTCCCACACCCAGGCATGACCGTGCGGCCCCGAGTGACCGGCTGATCCCAGGCCGGGGCCTGAGAACGCGGTCCCGCGCAACTGATCGCGCCCACGTCAAGGAGAACCTTGCCGTCCGGAACCGGTCACCGCGTCCCGGGATCAGCAGCTCGCGTCGATGCGGTGCCCACTACGCGGAAGGACTCACCTCGAGTTGCTCGGGTGCGAGGAATGCGCTCTCGCGGGAGTGCAGGGTCTTCACCACCAGCTTCGCCTCTGTCTGTCTTCATGGCGTGACGAAGGTGGAGAGGACTGGGAGGACGAAGGCCGAGCTTGGCCAAGTGATTCAGTGGCTGACCGGTCTCGACGAGACAGCGTTGGCGGTCTACTGGCCGCCAGTACGACGGTCGAGGACTTCTTCGAGGAGGCGCGTGTCAACCCGTCCCACCCGGTTGATCGTCACCCGGATCAGGTCGTTCGCCTCTTGCGCGCCCCGTGTGCTCCCGAGAACGTGTGGTCGAGGAGGAATGGGGGTGCGCGATGGTGATCGACGAGGGGTACTTCGAAGCGGCCCCGTCATGAGTGGCGACCCCACGAGGATCGACATCGAGTTCGATCCGCTGACTCAACACATGCGCGGAGTGTCCGTGCACGGACATATCCCGTTCGATGTTCCCTTCATGAGCGAGGTCGCATCGAACCTCTGGCTGGGTGGGTGCCAGGACGGGATGATCCTGCCCCCGTTCATCAAGCATCTGGTCTCGCTCTATCCCTGGGAGGCCTACACGGTCAACCACGATCTGGACACCGCCCTCGAGGTGACCATGTACGACAGCGAGGAACAGGCCTTCGACCAGGTGGACACGATCGCGGCCTGGATCAACGAATGCCGGGCCACCGGGCCAGTACTGGTGCACTGCCAGGCAGGATTGAACCGAAGCAGCCTGGTCGCTGCGCGAGCCCTTGTGCTGGAGGGGATGCAGCCGGCGGATGCCATGGCCCTGATCCGGGCCAAGCGTTCACCGGCATGTCTGTGCAATCCCGCCTTCGAACGGTGGTTGCTGGCCAACGAAGCCGGTGCTGGGCACAGCTAGGGCCCAGGTAGTCAGCGCTCTGTGAGTCCTTCGCTGCGGTATCGAGGCTGGTGCGGCCAAGGCCACACACGTCCGCGCCCACAGGCGGCGGATAGACGCAACTCAGCCACCCAGCAGCCGGGCCAGCGAGGGGCACGGCGCGTGCGAAGGATCACGGCAGGGCGGGCTCCGGATGGTCACCGTCGATGCCCGTGTCGCTGGTCCAGAAGACCACCTCGCCCGTCCTCGGGTCGATCAGCCATCGATGGTCGTAGTCGGTCTGGTCTGCCAGCGCGGTAGCGATCTCCTCAACATCGATCATGTCCAAGTCGAGCATCCAGTCAGCGTATGACCCGGGAACCATGACGTCACCTCGCGCGCCGGATCGCAACCAACCCAGACACCGCCCGCCGCCGACACGGCCAGGCCCCCCAACAGCAGCGCCCTTGGACCCAACCCTGCACGACGCAATTGCGTCCGCAGGCGGCGAAGGGGCAGTCTGATCTGTCGCGGCGTTCGACCGTCCGGATAGCCCGGTCTTCAGCCCGCGAGCACCGGCCTCACGACCACCAACAGGTCCGAGAAGGGCTGGCGCTTCACGTTGCCGACAACGATGCCCGAGGGCTGGCCACCTGCCCTGCTTACGGCAGACGTGCCAGCGCGGCATCCATCGACTCGGCGAGCGGGTCATCCTCGTAGTTGGCGTCCTGCCCGGTCAGGGAGAACCCCACCATCGTGGTTGCAGCACCTTTCGAGGCGAAGCCGAGGAAGTCGAAGCGCATGCACTCGGGGCACTCGGCCCTCAGCTCAGACGCGGCAGCGGTCCACGTCGAACCGGTCGGCAGGTCGCTGATCCGGAAGCTCTGGAGGTTGGCTGACGAGAGCCCGGGGGCGCAGTCCCGCGTGGCGTCCTCCCACGCTCCGACCGCGGCGACGGCCGCGGCCTCATCGGGGAACTGGGCCACCTCGTTCACGGCGTAGGACGTGGGATCCTCGGGATTGGGCGTGGTCCCGGGATCCTCGACGCCTGCGGCCTCGAAGTCACGCGTCAGCACCTGGAGGGCTCCCAGGGATTCTGCGCTCGGGAGCACGCACACCGTCAGGGCGCTGACCCCGGGGGGCAGTTGCTGCTCGACCCACCCCATCGCCCCATTCCACGCCGGCACCTCCCCGGCCGTCAGCAGGGCGTCCGACGACAGCGGCACCAGCGCCGAGGCCGTAGTGGCAGGAGGCGAGGAGGCGGAGCTTGCAGGAGCCGTCGTCGAATCCGTGGCGCAGCCGACCAACGCCACCAGAAGGGCCACCGACCCCACCACGACCGCCGCCCGGGTCCGGTGAACCCGGGCACACCCCGAACCCACCTTCTGCAACCGCGCCACCCCAGAGAGCCGACCTACCGAACTCCGCGATGTCATCGCGACCACCTCCCCATCACCTCCACGATGCACGCAAGGTTCGCACCCGCACCAGAGCCATCAGACCCTCGACCCTCCGCGGGCCGCACGGCGGCAGGCACCCTCCGGGCAACCCAACGGCGAAGCCAGCCCCGCGATGGCATAGGGCGGATCAGAGTCGTCGCGGCCTTCCTTGGGCTCGATCTGACATGCCGCGGTGCAGTGTGAAGGGGGAGGTGTCACAGATGCGAAGTTGGCTGTGCGGACGTTGGTGCTGGTCCTTGGGCTGGTCCTGGCCGGGTGCGGATCTGACGGTGCCGAAGTCTCGTCCTCGGTGTCGGCGACACCCTCAAGGTCCACGCCCATCTCGGGACCCTCACCGCCACTACCGACCGAGTCAGCCCGCGAGTCACGTCGCGACAGTTGGAGGCCTACCTCGAGGACCAGTACGGCGGCGGGCTGATGGCCATTGCCGGTGCGCCGTACGCACCCGGCGTCATCCCAGGTACCTACTCCTGTCAGGGTGAAGGGCGGATTCGCACCGGGGACGCCATCACGTGCCTGTGGGACCCGGTGTGTGAGGACCCGGCCGGGTGTGGCCCTGCGCAGTGGCCGGATACGCAGAGACTGCTGGTCACCATCCTGGACGTGCCGACCTTCGTCTTCACGTTCCTGGACGACGGACCGCAGGCCTACCACGCCAGCCCCGGCGACTACCCGCCAGGGACTGACTCATGCGCCACGTTGGCCGCTCCACCGGCCGGCAGGGATGCACGGTTCGGGCTGGACCACGCGGCGCTGCTGCACCACTGGGAGGGCCTCGGCCAGCCCACCTCGATGGATCCCGACGGTGACGGGCGACCCTGCGAGGACACCTACCCGGCCGCGGTCATCAGCCAGGTGCTCACCTCCCCGCTGTGCGCCGGACCGGGGCCTGACCCGGCCTCGCTGACCACCGAGGACGTGCACGCCCACGCCCAGGCCCTGCTCAGCGGGTTCTTCTCGCCCATCCGACTCGTGCGGTGCAGCGACGCCCGGCCCGCCGCAGCGGGCTCGACCATGGCCTGCGGCGTCGTCTCCGCCAATGTTCCGGACTTCAGCGACAGCATGTACCTCATCGTCCTGGACGATACGGGCGGCTACGTGGTCATACGTGATCCGGCTCTCATCGGGTTCCCTTCCCTGAAGGACTATCCGCCCACCAGCGACTGCACGGAACTGAGCCAGCCACCCCCAGCAGGATCGGGCAACTTCATCACCACTATCCCGCCGTTCCGATTGCCCTACGGCCTTGTGTACGACCGCTGGCTGAGCCTGGGCCGCCCGTCGAGTTGGGACGAGGACGGCGACGGACGACTCTGCGAGGACGTGTACGGCCCGGTCAACTGGTTCTTCTCGCAGCGCCTGCTGCACCCGTGAGGGACACTCTGCGGCGGATGAGGCAGCGCGTCAGAAGGGAGCCGGTCTCCCGGCAGATGCTCCAGGACGCTGCCGAGACCAACCATGCTCTCGACGCGGTGCATCCACAGGCGGCGATGTGTCGCGGGTCCTTCGGGCTAGTTCGGGTGCTGACCGCGCGCCAGAAACCCGACCCTCGAGAATCCGCATTGTTCAGCGAGGATCAGTGTCAGGCGGGATTCCGGACCGCGTGGCGAACGCAGATCACGCCGTTGGCGAATCGTCGCTGGTCCAGCAGTGTCGAGGTTGAGTCGTACGCTGTGAGGCCGCGCCGGCTTCCCGCCGTCCACGAGCACTGGGCAGAGCAGCAGGACGCACTCGTCGACCAGACCGTGCCGGAATGCTTCTGCCGCGACTCCTGCGCCTCCGATGCTCAGGTCCGAGGCGAAGGTCTCCTTGAGTTGACGCACCCCCTCTGGCTCGAACGTCCGCTCGATGGTCGTGCGCGCCGTGGAGACGTCGTCCAGCGAGGAGGAGTAGACGATCTTGTCGGTGTACCCGGCGGGATGTAACCCAGCCACGGGGCCCACGCCAGGCTGCGGTGGATCTTGTCGATACCGGCTACGGGTGGGACTTGCGACTCTTGCGCGCGCCAGACCGCAGTATCACTCTGAAGATGTGAGTGATCCGACCCTTGGTATCTCAAGGCGGGAGGTGCGAGCAGGCATGAGCGCTGACAGCCAACAGTCCCGTCGAGGAGGACTCGCGGGCTTCTTCGGCACGCTGCCGGGACTGATTACAGCGATCGCGATGTTGATCACCGCGCTGGTGACCGCAGGGATCATCGCCGTCAACACGGGTGACGGGGACAGCACAGCGGACGGGGCGTCCGGTTCCGCGGACAACGGAACGACAACTACTTCGGAAGCACCGACGCCCGCTGAAGCCATCGCAGGTGAATGGCTCTTGGTTTCGTGGCGCGAGGCCCCTTCGGATGTGACACTCGGGATGGAACCCATGGCTGGCTCACTGCAGGCGACAGACGATGGTGCAATGAACTGGACTCTCGACATCGATGACCTCTTCCGGGACGACAGCGGCCAGCCGCAGGCGTCGGTCACCTGCAGTGGACAGATCTCGCTCAACGCGCAGGTTTCCTCTGCGGTTGCGAGCGAGGCCGACTACTCGTCCAACATGGTGTCGCTCCGAAACGATATTGCTGAGTCGTTCTGTGGCGGCGGCGTCGGCGCCGGGAACGATCCGTTCTCGGCGAGTTACTCGCCCGATAGCAGCGCGACGACTCTGGAGATGAGCAACAGCCTCGGGACCTTCACCTGGCAGCGCTGATCCTCATCCTTGGTGAGGGGCCCGATGGCCGGGAGTTGATCCACCACCTCGCTGAGGTGTCCTTTCTGCGAGACCTCAACGCGCACACCAAGGTGAATCCGTGAGGACCGATGCCGATGGCGTCCGGCCCACTGTCCGCGTCGCTGCGAGTCGGATGTCCGCAGGGTCCGAGAAGTCCCACGAAGCACAGTTGCGAGTGCGGTAGGAAGCGTCGGTGACGTCCCCGACTCGCGGCGAACGCCAGTACATCTCGGGACTGGAGCGGGACCCGGCGGGGGGGTGCGAGGCCCGGGCGCCGGGCACCGCTCCCAGCCGGTCGTCACGGCCTATCCTGCGTGGCATGGGCACGAGGAGGGGGGTGGCCACCGCTGCCCTCGCGTGGGTCGTGGTGGGGTTCATCGTCTGGGGAGTCGGTGCATTCGGCATAGCCAGGGGGCTGGAGGACCGCTGCCTCTCCGTCGGCGATGAGCGTGGCTACGGCGCGAGTTCCCAGTCGGCGTCTGTCTGGCCGCCGAGCCTCGTGTGCAACCTGTCGAGCCCCGATAACCCGGCCGCGCCGGACCAGCTCGAGGTGAGCCAGGCGGGTTCGGCACTTCTGCGGTCAGGGTGGATTCTCCTCTTCTCGCTGCGGTGGTGCGCTCTAGGAGCCGGGCTGCTCATGCGTCGGGCGTCACGCGACACGCGTCCCTTCCCGACGTGACGTTGCCCGGGGGTAGAGGCCGCGAGCCCCCGGGGGCTGGTGCGCCTCCACGGCACCGGCACCAGACGCTTCCGCCACCACGTCGTCGGCGAGCTCACCCTGGCCTACGAGACCATGGCCCTCAACGCCGAAGCCGCCGCCCCCACCGCCCAATCCCTGACCCTCGTCGACACGCCGTTCTGGCGACGCCGTCGTCCACAATGCCGGCGCTACTCCCACTGATGCGCCCCTATTCTAGTCCGCATCCTGAGGGGCGCTGCTATGCCCGCCTGAAGGCGCCTAGCTCCCGGCGCATGCCGGACTTCTGAGTGCGCCCACCAGCGACGCGTGGTCTGCGTACGTCACGCTGGCCAGTTGTCAGGCCCTGCGCCTAGTGCGTGTAGTGTGCGCCGTTGAGAGCGAAAGATAAGTTGCCACCAGCACGGTGTTCCCATCCACGAGGCGTGACACGACCGGGCTGGCAGCAGCGCCGCCCACCTTGGTCTAGCCGGCGTGCGGCGTGGAGCGTATGCCACGATGGTCTGGATGGCCCTTGAGGTGGGAAGGCTGTGACGTGAGTTCGATCTACTTCCTGGCTGATGGGGACGCCGAGGCGGTGAGGTTCGTCGGTCACTTCGAGGACCTGCTGAGGGCCGATCACGTGCTGGCCCACGACATGATCACGGTGCCGCACCTGACCTCGCTGCCGGATCTTGCTGAAGGGCTCCCGGTAACGCTTGACCTCTCGGTGATCACGCAGATCTGGCCGAACATGCCGGAGGACCCGGAGGGCGACCTGTCGTGGATGGCCGAGCCGGTAGTCGAACGCATCTCGGACGCCCTCCGGGACCGTGTGGCCGCGATCCACCCCGAACGAGTGCCTGAGTTGATCGAGGCCTGGACCGCTGAACTGAGCGGCTCGGTCAGCGATGGGCTCTCCGGCCAGCTCGCGGCCGACCTGATCCTGCTCGCGCAGCGTGGCTGTGAGCGTCGACTCGGGCTCTACAACTGGTACGAGCTGTAGACCGCCGGCTGTCGGGGACGAGGACAGGAGTCCGGCGATGAAGGTGCCGGCGTTGGCGGTGGCCCCGAGCAGGACCCGACCACTGTGGTCGCTGCCGTTGCGACGCGAGTAGGGCACAGTGGCGGACATGGCGACATCCGGTACGGCGCAGGGCCCAGCTGCGGGCCGGGTGCTGATCTGCAGCGCAGCTGCAGCCGTCGGCGCGTTCACCGTCGTCGGCTGCCTGCTGGCGATGCGTCTGGAGGTCGTGGGCCTGAGTCGTCCCAGGGACAGTGGGATCAGGCTGGGCTACATGGCCGCCCTGGCCTTCGGCGTCGCCGCCGGCATCGCCGGGCCCGCGTTGCTGACCGCGCGGCTCATCCCGTCCAGGCGGCGGCTGGTGGCCGCCGCGGCTCTGGGCGTATCGGTCCTGTCCGGGCTCACCATGGTTGCCCTCCTCGGCCTGGGATAGACGAGCAACGCTGGGTGGCGAGAGTCCAAGAACGGACACGCCCTATCTCGGGGTGATGCCGGCCCCGAAGTGCGCGATAGGCGGCACTATGCCGCACAGCCGCTACCGGGACGGTACGCGGCGCTAAGGGGGCGCCGGCTTGGTGCTGCCGCACCGGTGAAGCGAGTCGTTGTCAACGTGGTCACCCAGTGGCTAATTGGTACCGGAAGTCGTACCACTAGGAGGGTCATGGCCGTCACCGCGAGCGAGGCCCGCAAGAACCTGTTCCCCCTCATCGAGAAGGTCAACGCCGATCGCACTCCCGTCGAGATCACGTCCCGGCGCGGCGACGCGGTCCTGATGTCACGCGCCGACTACGACGCCCTGGAGGAGACCGCGGCCCATTCCCAGGGCAGCGATATCAGCACCTGTGCGCGACGGCGCGTCGCCGCGATGGGGATAGCCAACCGCAGGAGGGCGATCACGACCGGCCCCCAGGATCCGATCGATGCTCTACGGTGTGGAGATGCCGGACCATCCTGACGATGCAGTTCGAACACGCCATCGTGGGTGGCCACCGCCTTCGCTTCGCTGCTGCGCGGACTCCAGGCGCACCACAGATGTTGATGACGTCGCCACAGCCGATGAGCGTGCTGACATACCGGAACATGTGGAACCGGCTGGCCGAGCGGTTCGATCTCGTCGCCGTTGATCTGCCCAACCATGGCGGGTCGGAGGCAACGTCGGACGTCGTCACGGTCGATGAGCACGCTGCGTTCCTCGGCGAGATCCTCGACCACTTCGAACTCGAGCGTCCCCACTTCGTCGGACCAGACATCGGGACGCCGACCGTTCTGCGTTTCGTGGCTGACCGCCCGGAGCGGATCGCATCGATCGTCGGCGGCGACGCTGGGACGGTCTGGCCGGTCGAGGGCGAACTGACCTTCCGGCTGCTGGTCAACTCCCGGCTGTTCGGGCTGGCGGTGCGCTCACTCGGTCGACAGCTGGGTGGCCGCTTCTACGCGCGCTCGGCGAACGGCATCGGATTCCACCAGGAGCGGCCCTCGCAGGCAGTGCTGAACGATTTCCGCGATGGCTCGACCGGGCCGGGCAAACTCCGTGGCCAGGTGGGCTTCCTCGGCAGCTACCCCAGCATTGTGCCCCGGATGATGGAGTCCTACCCGTCGATCCAGACGCCGGTCCTGGTGCTCCACGGCGAACACGACACCTTCGTCGCGATGAGCAACTCGAAGCGTCTTAGCGAACTGCTACCCAACAGCGAGTTCGCCGTCATCCCCGACGCAGCGCACTACTCGTGGGAGGACAGCACCGAGGTCTACCTGCAACACATCCTCGACTGGACCGACAAAGTCGAATCAGGACGCTGAGGCCCCGCCCGCCGCAGCCCGACCGGTCGTCAAGACGGGGTCGGCACCCTGATGTCCCGAATCGCCGGATCGGGCGGCTCGAGGACTCGACGCAGCCATTCGGCTACCGCGTCAAGGACGCCATGCAACGCGGCCTCTTCGTAGAAGGCGTGTCCGACGGGTCGTTCGAGGTAGTCGGCGTCGATGTCGCGGGCCAGCCGGCGCACCGACTCGACCGGGGCGAGGGTGTCCAGGGACCCGCCGAGGACGAGGGTCGGTTGCCCTACCGGGCCCTGAGGTGCGCAGTCCCCGCGGAGCAATTGGGCGAGCACCAGCCACGACTCGCTGACGTTGTGGCCGCGCGAGCGGCGCATCGACTCGCTGAGAGCGTCGGGCGTGAACAGCCCGACGGGGGGACTGAGCGGCAGCGCTCGCGCCAGCGGGGCCGCACCGGCCAGGACACCCATCTTCAGTGCGCTGACCGGATCGTTGACGGCGAGCCGAAGCATGTGCGGGGCAAGTCCGTAGGGCGTGGCCGGGGTCAGAAGCACCGACGCGCTCAGCTGGGTTCGGCGGCCCAGGCGTAGGGCGGCCAGCCCGCCGAGGGAGTGTCCGATCACCACAGGCGGACGGCGGCACTCGGTGACTGCCCGGTCCAGCACGGCGTCGATGGCAGCCAAGCCGCCGCGATCAAGTTGAGGTAGTCGCCGTGCCCGTGCTGGTAAGCGAACGATCCTCGCCTGCCATCCGTGGGCTTCGAGCCACGACGCCATGGGCTCGAAGCTGGCGTTGTCGTTGAACGCGCCGGGCACGATGAGCATCGGCGTCGGCCGCTTGACCACCAACTCAACATATCCAGATCGCTCCTGACTTGCAGGTTAGAACGTCCGCGGAATTGGCCGAGTCACTGGAGCCTCGCACGTCACTGCCCATGGCCACGTCAATCGGCGGGCTGGAGGATGGACCGCCTGCAGGGCAGCGCATCACCTCGAGTAACGCACCCTCGGACGGACGTCGGTGCATCCACGTGCCCAGGCAAGCGACAGTCGATCAACCATGATGCGAACGCCAACACGGTCGAGTCCTCAAGCGTGAGCCGCGTCAATCTGGGCACGGTGGTGCCCTCCTGAAGGCGCCCAGCTCGCGGCGGAAGGACTCGGCCAATCCGGGTGGTTGCGGCGAGCTCACGGGTTGCTGCGGCGACCCCACCGAGCACGCCTCCATCCCTGCAGGCGGCCTCAGGATGACAACGTGCCCGCGGACACCAGGATGACAACGCGTGGGCAAGCGCACGATGACGGGATGCGCGTGACCGAGGGAGACAGGCCGAGTGGGCGCACCGGTGCGCATGAAGCGGAACGGTTCCGTCTGTTCCCGGCCCCCAAGTCAGAGATACTCCGGGTCATGAACGACCGGCGGGAGGTTCTGCTCGGGGCCACCGAGCACGCGCTCGAGGTCCGGGGGAATGTGATGCTGGAGGTCGAGGGCAACCCGAAGAAGTGGTGGCGGTGTGCGCCTCGGTGCGGGGGATCTCGAGGTACGCGTCGGTGAGCCTGAGCGCAGCTGGTGGCGGCGGGAGGCTGGCGCGGCCGAGCAGTGGCTGTCGGCCAACGGGTACACGCACCGCCTGGAGGCCTGGGGACGCCCGCTGTCTCCCCGGCCGTCGGCCGAGTCATGTGTGCGAGGTCTCGATGGTGCGCTCGAGCACGCGCTCGGGGTCGAGGGAGTGGCTCGACTCACGCGCAAACTCGTTCAGCCAGGGATCGCGGGCGACGCACCGCGGCCGGATGCTCCGCACGCCGATCACCTCGCCGCCGCCTTCGAGGCTGTGGTTGCCACGGGCGGCGACGGCCACGTGGAATGCGGCCGCCCGGCCCGCACTGTGGCATGGATGGAAGTCATTGAGGACACGCCGATCGTCCGTCCAGGATCCGAAGAAGGAGTTCGACGAGGACGAGCTCGGCCGCTTCGAACTGTCGAGATCCGGTGCGCTGGATGCGGCGCGCGAGCTCAGCGCCCGGCTCCGCGTCGTCTTCGGCATCTCCGACCAAGACCCCGCTGTCCATCTCGCTGCACAGCGCGTGAAGTGGCGCAAACGAGGCACCAGCCAGCAGCGGGTCCGAAGGCGGCAGAGTGCAGCGCCTCTCCTGTCACGGCCGTCGCTTCGGCACTGTCTCGCGAGACAACCCGGCTCGCGGCCACATGAGCCGCCACTGCCGCCAGTGCCCACAGCCCAGCGTTAGTCGAGCATCCAGGAGAACAGGGCTTGGCCTTGCGGGGACACGATCCAAGCACATGTGACTGCGGACAATGCCAAGGTCAGGACCCCTAGCGTTGTTCGCCTTCCGTCATGAGTTCCGCGGCTCCGCCATAGGTCGAATCCTGCACAGCCCACTGCCAGGGCGGCGAGAGCCGGGCCGAACAACAGCGTGAGGAAGGCGCCGAGACTGAACACGGAGCCCATCAACCCCTCATGGCCGGATGGCCAGAGATCCTTCGGGTCGTGCATTCGGCCCGCAACCTCGTCAAGAGGGAAGTGGTTGAGATCGTTCACGTAGTAGGGAAACAGGAAGAACACGACGACAGCCGCAGCGCTGCCCACCGCCAGCACCATCGCGAACGAACTCATCGGATGTGTCAGCTGAGTCCTGTTCCCCGGTGCAGCCGGAACCTGGGTCGTCGTCACATCACCCAGTGAACCTCGCCCCCGGGGAACAGGCCATCCCCGGTGTCCCGGGCCGGGGGTACCGCCCTGAGCCGGACGCCGGTCACGGCCCCTACCGGCCCCGAAGGGCGCTTCGAGGGGGTCCCAACGTGTGGGGTTCCCGGTTCACCGAGCGCAACCGGCTCGCATCCTGGACCGGCAGCGATGGAGCGCTCGGAGGCTGAGCGCCACCTCCTCGAGGACGTGAGCCAGGCCCGAGCAGCCACCTGTCCTGGTCAGCGATCGGAGCCCTGGCCGGCACCAGCGGAGAAGCGGCCCGCCAGCGCTACTCCAGCAAGGTTGCCCGACCGCCCACGCTGGGTGCGCAGAGGCCCGGGGATGCGCCCAGCTCGCGGCCGGAAAGCAGCGCCGCTGACCGGGACGACGGTACGCGGCGGCATGCAGCACCTTCCTCGCGATACTCGATCTGCTCCGAACGGGGATCGGCTTGTGGCCCCAGCGACTGGGCCTGCAAGCTGCGGCGCGACGGCTCAGCCTGGCCGGCTCCCGTCCCTGATCCTGGCGGCAAGGTCGGCGATCTCGTCCACATGACCTGCCGCCACCTCCATGACCAAGTCGTACGCCTCGTCGTTGGTCAGGGTGAGCCGGTGGCCGTTCATGCCGAGGAAGGCAAGGGTGGCCGCCAGGGCCAGACGCTTGTTCCCGTCCACCAGGGCGTGATTGCGGGCCAGCGAGTGCAGCAACGCCGCGGCCTTCGCTTCTAGGGTGGGGTACGCATCAGTCCCGAAGACCGAGGCTTGTGGGCGCCCCAACGCCGACTGCAGTAGTCCATGGTCGCGGACGAGCACATCGCTGCCGAGGGTTCGCTCCGCGACGTGCAGCAGCTCGGGCAGGGTCAGGTAGATCACTGACCGAGGCGTTCCAAGGCCTCGGCGTATCGGGGCAGTTCCTCGTCGAGGACCCGGTCGAGCAGTTCGCCTCGACTGTGATTCTCGATGTACTCGCGGACCGCCTGTCGAGCAACGTCCTGCATCGAACGGGATTCGCGTTCGGCGCGAAGCCGCAACGCGTCCGCCTCGGAGTCAGAGAGTCGTAGAGTCATCGCCATCGGCTCACGGTATCATCGGTGACACCAGGCAGTCACGGACCATCGGCCCACAAGCCGATCGTCGCGCGGGACGCGCTCCAGTCAGGATCGGTGCCCGGTGACCAGGCCCATGAGGACCAGGGATGCGGCGCGGCTGCGGACTTGGGGTCAGCGCCGTACCCCCTTTGTCGCGGTGGCCATCGCATGCGGGGCAGCCACTGCGACAGAGACGTCGGCTCCCCGCTTGTTCGCAGTGCTAGCTGCTTTCTCGTAGGTTGATGCGGTGCCCGTGACGACAGACCCCACCACCACGCGCCGCATCCTCATCTACGGGGTCACGGGCAGCGGCAAGAGCACCGCAGCCACCCGGGTCGCAGCACGCACCGGGCTCCCGCTGATCCTCGCCGATGAACTGACCTGGATGCCCGGGTTGGTGCCCGTTCCGGATGATCGTCAACGGGAACTGTTCGCCCAGGTTGCCTCAGCGGATCGGTGGGTTCTGGACACGGCCTACGGGGCGTGGCTGGATCTGGTGGTGCCTCGAGCACAACTGATCGTCGCGCTCGATTACCCGAGGTGGTTCTCCCTGCAGCGACTGGTCCGCCGGACCGTGGTGCGCGCGATCGACAAGAAACCCATCTGCAACGGCAACACCCAGTCGTGGCGTGGGCTGTACGCGCAGGACTCGATCGTGCGATGGCACTTCGACAGCTTCGCGCGCAAGCGCGAACGAATGCGCACCTGGGCGGCTGCACCGGACGGGCCTCCGGTGCTCCTCATTAATCGGCCGCGCGACCTGGGGGCCTGCATGCCCCGTTTCCGGGCGGTGCCCAGCGGCCCGTAGAAGCGCGCCGACGCAAGATCGGCTATCAGTCAAGCGCTGGTGTTGATCACGCAAAACACGTTGCCGTCGGGATCGGCGAGTACCACAAAGTCCGCATCGTCGGGGTAGCTCCAATCGACCCGAGTAGCTCCCAGACTCAGCAGCCTCTCAATCTCGGCGTGCTGCTCCTCCTCGTCGGCAACCCATAGGTCAAGGTGGGTGCGATCCTCGTCATCGAGGTGCAGCCTCGGTGCTCCGTCCTCAGGGGGGATGAGGAAGTCGGGATTGGCGCCAGGCTGGTAACCGAGTGCTTGGCCCCAGAAAGCGGCCCCACGGCGAGTGTCGGACACGTTCAGCACGATTGCTCCAATGCGGACCATCTATCCAAAGTACTGAACCTCCCGCCGGCCATGCCAGAGGTTCGTGCCTCGCCGATTGTGGATCGGCTCAAGGGACGTCCGGTGAGTCACGACGGCGTGCGAGGTGAAGAACGGCAGGTCCGCGGTGTGGGTCGTCGTTGCCTTGGTGGACGGACAGATCGTGGAAGTCAATCCGCCCGGCACTTCCCACTCGTGGAGCGCTCTGGCCGTGCCGAGATCCACCCAGGCACTCACCCGGTCAGGGCGTGAGGAGGAACTTCTCGCCGGTCGCCATCCGTGAGTAGCGCCGCATCACGTCGAGGTCGAGGGCGTCCTCGAGGGAGATCTGCTCGGTGAACCGGCTCGCGAAGGTGGTCGTCAGCTCAGAGGCGACCCGCTCCCGAAGTCGAGCCATATCCTCCTTGGCCAGCGACGTCAGGAAGGGGAACAACAACCAGCCGCCCACCCCCCAAGCGAACCCGAACCCTCGACGCAGCTCAATCGGACGACGGTCGAGGGCGCCGTACACGTAGACCTGCTTGGGTACCGTGGTGCCGTACCTGCTGTACGGCGCCTGCGGGTCGGTGACGGCAGCCTCCATCGCGTTCAGGATGTCGCTGGCCGGGGTCCCACCACCGATGGCGTCGAAGCCTAAAGTGGCCCCGGTGTCCTTGACCGCCGCGACGAGGTCGGCCATGTAGCTGTCTGCGCTGGAGTCCACTACATGGGTCGCCCCCTGGTCGCGGAGAACCTGGGCCTGCTCCGGGCGGCGCACGATGTTGACGAGGCCGATCCCGTCGGCGAGGCAGACGCGGTTGAGCATTTGGCCGAGGTTGGAGGCCGCTGCGGTGTGCACGAGGGCCGTGTGTCCCTCGCGGCGCATTGTCTCGACCATCCCGAGTGCGGTGAAGGGGTTGACGAACGACGAGGCGCCGTCGGTGGCGGTGGCGCCGTCCGGCAGGGGAAGGCAGGCCTGCGCTGCGGTCAAGGCGTGCTCGGCGTAGGCGCCGTCGCCGGCAAAGCCCACCATCCTGCCGAGAAGCGCCTGGGCCTCCGGTGCGTCCCCGGCGGCGACGACGATGCCCGCGCCCTCGTTGCCGACCGGCATGGCGCGGCCGACTCTCGCCGCGAGGCTGCGCATGGCGGCTTTGGGCACCTTGGCGGTGACGACGGGGCCGCGGTCGGACTCGTCGGTGCTCGCCGATTCAACGTCCGCCATTGCGAGCAGCAACCCCAGGTCTGAAGGGTTGAGGGGCGCCGCCTCGACACGCACGAGGACCTGATGGGCGCGCGGGCGAGGGGTGTCGACGCTGTCCACACTGACGTGCACCTGCCCGTCCTCGGTGACGAGGGAGCGAAGCTGGCGGGTGGTGGCGGGGATGTCGGTCATGCCCCCACTATGACAGGACCCGGCTCAAGGCTTGGTGCGGAGGCCGAAGCGAGGTCTCGGAAGCCGGCGACGACATGTCCCGCAAGCCGAACCCGTTGCGGTCGCGGCCGAAGCTCACCTCGGCGCCGGCGTGCTTGTCAGCCCTTCGCTTTAACAGGTTCCATTCGCGGGACCCGGCTTGCATGAGATCCATGTGCGATAAGATATTCTTATGACCTTGCTGGCCGAATACCGCGACGCTCGTCGTGACGAGGACATCGCACGGCTGCGCCGTGTCCTCGCCCTGCGCGCCATGGTCGCCACCGGGATGAGCCAGCGCCAGATCGCCGATGCCCTTGGCGTCACCCAGCCCGCCGTCAGCCAGCAACTCAAGTTCGCCCCCGATCTCGGGGTGGTCCGCCCCGAGATCCTCCTCGACGCTGCCGCACCCATCCTCAAGGAACTCGCCGCCGAGAACGGCTACGGCAGGTTGGCCGTCTTCGGTTCCGTTGCACGCGATCAGGCCCGTGCGGACTCCGACATCGACCTAATCGTCGAAGCGCCCAAGGGGACCTCGACCTTCGGCTTCGTTCGCTTCAAGCAGCTCATCGAGCAGGTCCTCGGCCGAGAGGTCGACCTCATCGATTACGGCGGGCTCAAGCCGAGAATCGACGACGACATCCGGCGTGAGGCGGTGCCTCTGTGAGGGGTGACAGAGTGGATCGCAAAGCTGCGAAGGAGCTCCTGCACATCCAGGGTTGGCTCGACCGCGTCGAGGAGATCGTCGACCGTGGCAAGAAACCTACCTTGGCGATGACCTGCTCCAGAGGCTGGCGACTCGCTCATGATGAAGCTCGGTGAGGCCGCGAACCGACTGTCCAAGCTCGACGTGCTCGCACCGGAGGGCGTCGAGTGGGCGCTTGCCGTTGCCAACCGCAACTTCCTGATCCACCAATACGACGAGATCAACCGCGAACTCACTTGGCTCACACTTTCCCGTGACCTGCCATTGTGGAAGGCATCCCTCTTCGGGCTCTTCGAGGCAGCAGACTCGGCAGTCGGTGAGAAAGGGACGGGCCCAACCCGTTAGCCGATCCCGTTCTGGTGAGGGTTGCTCATGGCGCCTCGCCAATCGAACGGGGCGCCGAGGAGAACACCGTGGCGGGGGACCGCAGGCTCGGGGTCCCTCGCTTGGGAGGTGTTCGGTGTTCGCTCAGGGCCCGAGGGTCCCGATCGGAATGGTGAGGACACCGTCGGGTCGGGTCAGGCCGTATCCGTTGGCGGTGATGACCCCGAGGACAGCGGGCGCGTCGACCTTCTGGGTGTCGACCTTGGCGGCGAACCGCAGCAGGTTCGCGGCAGCTTGGTCGACCTGCCCGGTGCCGAGCTTGATCTCGAACGCCCCCCAGGTGCCGTCACGCGCCTCGACGATGGCGTCGACCTCCAGGCCGTCGGAGTCCCGGTAGTGGTAGACGGCCGCGTCGACCGCGTCGGCGTACACGCGCAGGTCCCGGACCACCAGCGACTCGAAGAGTAGGCCCAGGGTATTGAGGTCCCGGAGGAGCTTCGTGGGACTGGCGTCTAGCGCTGCCGCTGCCAGGGAGGGGTCCACGAGGTGGGTTCGTGGCTTGTCGCGCAGCCTGGCGCGGGATCTCAGGTGGGTCGACCACGCCGGTTGCAGCTCCAGGACCATGAGCCGGGTCAGCGCATCCTGGTACTCGTGGGCCGAGGGCCGCGACAGCGCCGTGTCCTGGCCGTCGGTCTCGGCAGCGAGCCGGGTGACCACGTGCTCCATCGCTGTGTTGCGGGCGAGTGCCTGGATGAACCGGCCGACCCTGACGGGGTCGCGGCGCTGCCCGGAGAGGCGGGCCAGGTCGACCTCGGCGATCGTGCGCAGGTAGTCACGGTTCGCGGCGCTGGCCGATCGTGTCGCCATTCCCAGGTTCAGCGGCCACCCACCCCGCACGACGAGGTCGGCGATGTGCGGGATCGTCAGCTGACTCCCACGAGCGGTCGGCCGTTCCCCGGCGAAGATCGACTGCAGCGACATTGCGGCGGTGGACTCGCCGGACTCGGCAAGGCTCATCGGCCGCATCGTCAGTCGGGCGAACCTGCCTGCGCCGGAGTGTCGACGGGCGTCGTCGTCCGGCACCGCGGAGCCGGTCAGGATGAACTGCCCGGGGATCCCTCGCGTGTCGACCTGGGCGCGGACGTGGTTCCAGACGCGGGTGCCGTCCATCTGCCACTCGTCGACGAGCTGAGGGGGTGCACCGCTCAGCGCCAGGGCGGGGTCGATCTGTAGGGCCTGGAGCGCATCGTCGTCGCGGTCGAGGTAGACGGCGCTGCGGGCGATCTGCTCCGCGGTGCGGGACTTGCCGCATGCCCGGGGGCCTTCGATCAGAATTGCCCCGGCGGAGGTGAGCCGGTCGGCGAGGAGCCCATCCATGATGCGCGGGAGGTACTTCACAGGCGCCGCCCCTCACTGGTGGGTTGATCTGGTCACCTTACACTCCGCGGCCCTCTTGGTTGACAGTTTGCAGAATCATCGGTTGACAGTCTGCAAACGAGGGACTTATCGCCCTGCGAGATCCAAGCGCGGCGAGCGACCGGTCCGCCTGAATTCGCCAAGTCCCAGCGGGACACCGACGTCGAGCGCTTCGGTTCGCTGGTTACGTCCGATCGGGGTTCGGCGAGCGGGACGCGCGCTCACGGCCAGGGAAGCTACCCGGTGAAATGCGCCGCCCGCAGGCGATGTGACTCCTCACGCCCGGTCCAGAACACGGACAGCGTCTCGCCGCAGTGGCTGAAGCGCCCGGCGGCGTAGTCGTGCAACTCAGCCTCGGAGATCTCGTCCGGCACCACGGCATCCGAGAATTCGCCGTCCACCACGGTCCACACCCACAGGATGTCCCGGCTGCGGCTCCACCGGCGCCACCACAGATGCCCACCAACCTGCTCGCAGTAGGCCTCCACCTCGACCAGGACCACGCCCACCTCGTCACGGCCGCGCCACAGCCGACCAATTCGCCCCCGATAGGCATCGAAGCGCGGATCCTGACGGTGCTCGGAGAAGTCAGGACGGGAGGTCACAAGAAGGCAAGACCAGGGCGAGCTCGGCTGACTTGCACCGCGCCCTGCAAGCGGAACGGCTTGCGGCGACTCGGCAGCTCCGCTGGGTTGAAAGTGCCCGTAGGCCCCCGCGGTCACCGATTCGGGATCACCTGCGGCGACTACTCCCAGGGCAGCTGGGGGTCGAGGTGTCGTCGTAGTTCCATGGCGTCGTGGAGGACCCGTCCGACGACCAGGACGTCGCCGTCGCGTCGGCAGATCAGGAAGTGCCGCGGGCGGTGGACCTTCCCACCAGGCGAGCGAGTGCGGCTCTGCGCCAGATGCCAGGAGAACACCCCGTCACCTAGCTCAGGGCGGACCGTTAGCCCAACCTCGCCGCTGCGCGTGGCGACGTCCCGGATGGCGGTGGTGATCAATGCCTCGTAGCGCTTGCGTGCTTCCTCACCGAACTGGTCGTGCGACCAGGCGAGGATCGAAACGATGTCGGCCTGGGCGGTATGGGTGAGGCGATACGTCGCCATCAGCCCGGTGGCTGAGTCTCGGCTGCGCGGACGCCGAGCTGCTCGACGAAGTTGGCGAGGGAGTCGTCCTCGACGTCGTCGAAACGTCCCGAGGTGAGATCCGACCAGCCCTGCTCCAATGCTCGGCGCAGTGCGGCCAACTTGGCCGATTCTTCGACCTGTTCGCGTTCGAGGAGCCGAAGACCCTCGCGCAACACCTCACTGGCGTTCTGGTAGCGCCCAGACTTCACTAGCGACTCAACGAGCTCGTGCTGGTGCTGACTCAGAACGACGTTCCTCGTCGCCACCTCGACCACCTCCGTTGGCAGTATATGCCATCGCTTCGCCGCCGGTGTGGATAGCCGGAAGCCGAACCCCAACTGACACCGGCTCTGGCGACCCGCGCGAGGACCACGGCCCTCGTCCCGTTGCACCCGTCCGGACGGCTTCTCGGGACCGGGACCTTCTACGGCGCGAGGAACTGGGCGTTGACGGGGATCTCAGAGAAGGCCCCGGCGAGGGCCAGCAGCCACCGCGGCACAGTGGGCGCGATGGTGCCCTCATGAAGGCGCCCGGCTCGCGGCAGTCGGGCGCGGCCCCTTGGCCCGTAGCGGGTCACTCGTCCCGGCGAGTCGATGGTGAGCACTTCCAGCGAGTCAGGGCAAGGCCTCGGCGTGGTGGCCTCCGGGCGACGTGGGGCCTCGCTCGTCGCGTAGGACCGGCGCCCTGACTCGCCCGGCGAGGTGGTCCGCCCAGTCGCATTTCACTATCGGCCTGACCGGCTGGCCGCTCAGGCGGCAGTGACCGTTGCCCGCCGTGAGCCTCTTCCGCTGGGAAGGGCGGCGTGATTGCCAACAATCCGTCCAGCGGTCCTCGCCCGGCTGGACCCGACGTAGGGCGTCGATGTGACCCTGCAAGTGCGCGTTCCGATTCTTCCTGGCCATGCTTTGGAGTCGGGGGACGCCGTAGTCACGGACTCCGACTTCCAGCTCCCGGCAGAGCGCGTCGAGCTCCACCGGTGTCGCCGTGGAACGGATGCGCCACCAGAGATCTTCGCCTTGGGGCAGCAGATGGCCGAGTCTCTGGCTCTGATCCCCGGGGGTCTTCGTGTTCGCCGCGGGGCGGACCCCCACCCAGTCCCCATTCCCTTCACGAAGAAGACCCCACAGGGTCTCGTTCATTGCCCAGAGGTTGACGGTGAACCGAATCGCCTCCCGCGTGCTGTACCTATCCCTCTGAAGACCCCGGAGCAGCCAGCACTCCTCATCGGGGAGCAGGAAACTCTGCCCGCTGCCCTTGAACCCGAGCCCACGCAGGGCGGGAGCCCTCGACGTCTTCACCCAACCGGTACGAAGGGTCTCGCCGGATGCAGTCAGGCCGGCTTGTCTGCGCCCGCAGCCGGCCGCACTGCGCGCGTGATGCGCGCTCGTCGTGGGAGCCGGTCGCCTGCCCCGTGCGCGCGATGGATCGGCTGGTGCCCTGGATCGGCTGGGACTGTGCGGCAGTGACCCGGTCGGGTACGGTGCGGCTTCCGCGACCAAGGGATGGGCCATGCCGAAGAACACGATCTGCCTGTGGTTCGAGGACGACGCCGAAGGGGCCGCCCGCTTCTACGCCGCGACGTTCCCCGACAGCGCGGTGACCGGCGTCCACCGCGCCCCCGCCGACTACCCCTCGGGCAAGGCCGGCGACGTGCTGACCGTCGAGTTCACAGTCGCCGGGATCCCCTGCATCGGGTTGAACGGCGGCTCGGCGTTCCCGCAGACCGAGGCCTTCTCGTTCCAGATCGCCACCGCCGATCAGGACGAGACCGACCGCTACTGGGATGCCGTCGTCGGAAACGGCGGCCAGGAGAGCGCCTGCGGCTGGTGCAAAGACCGCTGGGGCCTGTCATGGCAGATCACCCCGAGGGTGCTGACCGAGGCTCTGGCCGCCGGCGGCCAGGAGGCCCGGCGCGCCTTCGAGGCCATGCTCACCATGCGCAAGATCGACGTCGCCACCATCGATGCGGCCCGCCGCGGCTGACCGCGCAGCCCAACGATCGCCACGACCGCCATCAAGACCGGCGTCGAGAGCCAGGCGTCGTCAGCCGCATGACCCAGCGCCGGGATCGACCCACCGTCCGTCCGTCGGGCGCCCATCCGGGCGGCTTGGTCCCGCCACGATGTGCGCCCAACTGGCGGAAGGCAGCGCCGCTGACCGGGACGGTGCGCGACGGTATGCCGATGGCTCCACTGGGCGATACTCGCCGAGTGCGGGAGTGGGCCTTGCAGTTCGAAGGGCCGGTCGTCGAGTGGCGGGGGCCTGCGCCCTTCTACTTCGTGGCCATCCCAGCAGAGGAAAGTGCGGATATCAAGTTCGCCGCCAAGGATCTTGAGTACTGGGGTCAGGTGCCCGTGGTGGTGCGCATCGGCGAGATCGAGTTCACCACGGCGCTGTTCCCCAGGGAAGGCAACTACTTCCTCCCGTTGAGGGACGCGGTCCGCAGCTCCGTGGGGATCGAACTGGACCAAGTCGTGGTGGTCTGGTTGAGCGTCGGGCGTCAGTAGACGCGGTGTCCGCCACCGGAAGGCGCAGGGCATCGGAAGGCAGACGGCCGCGTCCCGGTCTGCCCCGGCCCGGACGTGGGACGGCTCTCGGTGGTCATGGAGGGTTCGAGGGGGCGCGGAACCGACGCGTGCGCGACCTTGAAGGCGCGGTGATCTGGTCGTGCCCGCCCCGAAGGCGCCCAGCTCGTGGCGGAGCGTCGCACCCAGTCGAGGTTGCCTCGCCTGGAGTTGGGGGGCGGTTCCCGGCTTTCCCCGTCGAGCAGGGCCACATACTTCTGAACTAGTTTGTCCGTGTGACGGACCCCCGCTTCCGGACCATCATAGAGCCCTTCCGCGTGCACTCCGTGGAGCCGATGCGGATGACGAGCCGAGAGGAGCGTGCCGGGTACCTGCAGGCGGCCGGCTATAACCTCTTCCGGATCCACGCCGAGGACGTCCTGGTGGATCTGCTGACCGACTCGGGGACGGGTGCCATGTCCGCCGAGCAGTGGGCCAGCATCCAGCGCGGCAACGAGGCGTACGCCGGTTCGCCGTCCTTCTACCGCTTCCGCGACGCCGTTACCGAGCTCTTTCCGTTCCGGCACGTGCTACCCACCCATCAGGGGCGGGCAGCCGAGAAGATCCTCTTCTCCGTCGTCGGCGGTGCGGGCCGGGTCTTCCCCAACAACACCCACTTCGACACCACCCGGGCCAACATCGAGTTCACCGGGGCGGAGGCGATCGACCTTCCTATCCCGCAGGGGCGCACACCGAGCCTGCGCCACCCCTTCAAGGGCAACCTGGACGTCGCCGCGCTGGACGCGCTGCTCACCGAGCGCGGCGCGGACGTCCCGCTTGTCATGGTCACGGTGACGAACAACAGTGGCGGCGGGCAGCCGGTGAGCATGGCGAACCTGCGCGCGGTCAGCGAGGTGTGCCAGCGCCACGGCAAGCCTTTGTTCCTCGACGCATGCCGGTTCGCCGAGAACGCGTGGTTCATCAAGACCCGTGAGCAGGGATACGCCGATGTCGCCATCCCCGACATCGTCCGCGAGATGGCGTCGCTGGCCAATGGCATGACGATGTCGGCGAAGAAGGACCCGCTGGGCAACATCGGTGGGTGGCTCGCCCTTGATGACGACGCCCTGGCCGAGCAGTGTCGTAGCCTCGAGATCCTCACCGAGGGGTTCCCGACCTATGGGGGGCTGGCCGGCCGCGACCTGGAGGCACTCGGCCAGGGGTTGCGCGAGTGCGTGCAGGAGGACTATCTGCGCTACCGGATCCGCTCCACCGCGTACCTCGGGGAAGCCCTGGAAGCGGCCGGCATCCCGGTCGTGGTCCCGTTCGGGGGGCACGCGATCTTCATCGATGCCCGCGCGATGCTGGCGCACATCCCGCCCCTGGAGTACCCAGGTCAAGCATTGGCCTGCGCCCTCTACCTGGAGGGGGGCATCCGGTCCTGTGAGATCGGAACGGTGATGTTCGGGCGGCGGCGCGACGGCTCGGAGGTCCCCGCGGCGATGGACCTCGTGCGCCTGGCGATCCCGCGGCGGACCTACACGCAGAGCCACATGGACTACGTGATCGAGGTGGCGCGCTGGGTGGCCGAGCGCGCCGATGCCTTGGGCGGGATGCGCATGGTCGAGGAGCCGCCGATGCTCCGCCACTTCACGGCAAGCTTCACGCCCATCGAAGCTGACTGACCAGGCACCACGGGACGTTCGGGGGGTCTCGGGGGCTGTGTCCGCAGACGGAAGGACGTACGACACAGAGCCGTCGCAACCGTGGTGGGAGGGTGTCGATGGGCGGCAGCTGAATCGAATGCTCGCCATCGGCCCTGGGACGTGCGCGTTTCGCGGCCCGAAGGGGGCAACACGCATCTGCCCCCACCACGTCCCGGGGTTATCCGTGGCCTAGACGGTGAGAAGTGCACGCCGTGTCGGTCAAGGATCCTGCGGGCGCGGTCGTGGTGCTCGGTGGTGCGGGGGTCTGCGTGGCGGCCAGGATCTGGGCGTCGCGTAGGGGGACGCCGGCGTTCCTGGGCGGTGGTGATCACGGCGTGGCGCAGGGTCGGGCGATCGCCCGCGTACGACACAGAGCCCTGCAAGGCGCGCAACGTCGTGGGTCGGTCGTTCGTCCGGTTCGAGCAGTGGCGCGGGTTCGCTGCCTGCTACGACAAGACCGCCGGCAACCACCGCACCGGCACCGGCATCATCCCCGGGTCCATCGAATGTCCCGGCTCCGATGTACATCTATACACAGGCCCTAACTGGTGATGGAACCTGCGCTCACGAGGATGCGGATGCTGATCCCGAGGGCGCCGAGCCTGGTCCGCAGCGCCTCGTCGTCGTGGTCGAGCTCGTACTGCACGGCCGAGGCGATCACCGAGTCGACGAGCAGCCCGGCCAGCACGGCCACCAGTGGACCCGGGCCCACGTGCAGGGCGACCACCTCGGCGATCATCGCCCGGCCCCGGTCGCGGGCGCGGACCAACGCCGCCTGAGCCTGCTCCGACGAGTCGGCCAGCAGCAGCGTGGCCCACGCGAAGACCGCGAGCGGCCGGCTCGGGGAGGTGATCGCCGCGGTCCAGGCCGCGATGGCCTGGTCGAGGGTGACCGCGAGCCCGGTGTCCCGGCTCACGGAGGAGTCGACAGCAGCCAGCCAATCGTCCACGAGCCGCTCGACCGCGGCAGCGAGCAGGCCGTCCTTGTTGCCGAAGTGGTAGTAGATCGTGGGCGGCGTCACCAGCGCGGCACGGCAGAGCTGCTTGATGGTGAGCGCGGCCGGGTCGAGCTCGGCCAGGGCGGCCATCGTCGCGCGCAGGATGCGCTCCTCCGCGGGCTGGTCGCCGGCGGCGTCCGGCGACGGGCTCGGGAGGGCCGGGTCGCTCACCAGGCCAGCATGCCAGGCGCGCTGTCCGGCACGGCGGGGTGGCTCGGCCGCACCGGGTCGATCGCGGTGTAGGCAACGCCGACCTCCGGGCGTGGGTCGGCCTCACCCTTGTTCGGCCAGAACGACATGGCCCGCTCCGCCTGGGCGGTGATGGTCAGCGAGGGGTTCACGCCCAGGTTGGCGGTGACCGCGGCCCCATCCATGACGTGCAGGCCGGGGTTGCCGTAGACCCGCTGCCACGCGTCGATGACGCCGGTCTGCGGACTGTCGCCGATTGGGCACCCACCGAGGATGTGCGCGGTCATCGGGATGTTGAACAGCTCGTTCACGGTCCCACGGGGCTCCCCCCCGGTCCGCTCGGCGAACCGATGGGCCACCTCGTGCGCCTCCGGGATCCAGGTGGGGTTCGGCGTGCCCGTACCCTGCCGCGAGGACAGCCTGCGACCGAAGGGCCCCCGCCTCAGGCTTACGTTCAACGAGTTGTCCAGGCTCTGCATGACCAGCAGCACTGTCGTGCGCTCCGACCAGCGCCGCACCGACAGGGAGCGCAGGAACGAGCCGGGATTGGCCCGCACCTCGGCGGCGAACCGGCGCCATCGGGGCACGGCCGGCTCCCCCGGCCGGTCCCCTTGCGTGAGCATCGCGCTGAGCAGGCCCATGAAGTTGCTGCCCCGGCCGTAGCGCACCGGCTCGACGTGGGTCCGCGGGGTGGGGTAGATCGACGAGGTGATGGCCGGGCCGACTGAGTAGTCGACCTCGAGGTCGCGGGCCTCGACGGTGAGGATCGACTCCGAGTTCGTCCTGGTCAGCTCCCCGAGGCGGTCGGACAGGTGCGGCAGCACGCCCTCGACCTTCATCCGGTGCAGCAGGCGCTGGGTGCCCAGCGTACCGGCGGCCAGGATCACGTGGTCGGCGGTCACCGGCCGGCGCTTGGGCCCACCCGCAGCGGGGCCGGCCGGACGCATGTCGACACGGTAGCCACCCCCGGACAGCGGCGTGATCGCCGTGGCGGTAGTGAGCGGCAGGATCTGGGCACCCAGCGACTCAGCCAGGTGCAGGTAGTTCTTCGGCAGGGTGTTCTTGGCGCCGACCCGGCAGCCGCTCATGCACGCCCCACAGCTCGTGCAGGTGGTGCGCGCCGGGCCCGCGCCGCCGAAGAAGGGGTCGGCGACGTCCTGCCCCGCGCGCTCTCCGAACAGGATGCCCACCTGGGTCCGGTGGAACGTGTCGGCGACCCCGAGGTCCTCAGCGACCTGCAGCATCACCCGGTCGGCGGCTGTGTCCACGGGGTTCTCGACCACGCCGAGCATCCGCTTGGCCTGGTCGTAGTGGGGGGCCAGCTCATCGCGCCACTTGGTGATGTGGCTCCACTGCGGGTCCTCGTAGAAGTCGTCGAGGGGCTCATAGAGCGTGTTGCCGTACACCAGTGAACCGCCACCGACCCCGGCACCGGACATCACGAGCACGTCGTTGAGCGGCGTGATGCGCTGGATGCCGAACATGCCCAGCGCAGGCGCCCACAGGAACCGCGGCAGCCGCCAGGAGGTCTTCGGCAGCTGGCGGTCGGCGAACCGGCGGCCGGACTCGACGACGAGGACGCGGTAGCCCTTCTCGCTCAGGCGCAGGGCGCTCACGGACCCGCCGAAGCCGGAGCCGACTATCACGACGTCCCAGTGGCCGGAGGGGGCGGTGCTGCTCGACATGACGGGCTCCTTCAGCCGCGGACGGCCGCGGCGGCGATGGCGGGGATACGGGCGGGTCGGGGGTCGGCGGCGAAGGCCGTGAACCTGCGGGCGGTGGTCAGGGCGGTGCGGTTGTCCAGGAACCACGGCGGCTTGACCGCCAGGCCCTGGGTGGGCTGGCCCAGCGAGCGCTGGAACGGCCGGAACGGCGCGTATGCGACGGTCTTCTGCGTGCGATCGAGCAACAGCGAGTTGTGGACCACCCCGACGCCCGAGCTGATGTCCTCGGGGCGGTTGCCCGGGAACGCCCCCCACGCCGCTCGCGGGGCGAGGAACGCGAAGGCGGACCACACGTTCACGCCGATGCAGCCGTAGCGAAGCTCGGCGATGGCGTCCTCGAGCGCGGCGCCCAGCTGGGCGGCCGTCCGCGGGTGCACGAGGATGTTGGCGCCCAGGTTGCCGAGCAGGCGGTCGTTGGCGAAGGCGACGGCCGCGCGCAGGAACTCCCTCGGCGAGGCACCGTCGAGGCTTGTGGTCAGGTAGATGGGGCCGAACAGCTCCTCGCTGAAGCCGGGATGGTCCTCTCGTCGGATCCACGCCCACCAGGAGCGTCCGCTCGACCTCGCCCGGGATCGGCTCAGCGCCCGGGTTGGCCGCCCGGAAGGCGGCCTGGCGCTCGCGCGTCCCCGGGTAGAACGGCTCGCGCTGCGGCGCGGCTGCCAGGGCCGAGCGCAGGGCGTCGACGAGCGCGTCGGCGTGTTCCCATCCCGCGGGCAGGACGAGCACCTGCGAGGCGACGCAGGTGTGCCCGGCGCCGAACAGCTTCTGGGTGGCCAGGTGCTGGGCCTGATACGCGATGTCCGCAGCCGTCCACGGACCCGGCACGACGATCGTCGGGCTCACCCCGCCGAGCTCGGCGCGCACCGGCTTCTCCACGGCGCGCCGGCCCGCGGCCTTGTTCGCCTGCCCCTGCTCGCTCGGCCCCCAGACGATCGCGTCGTACGTGCGCTCGCTGCCGGTGATGTGCACGGCGTCGACCAGCGGGTGTGCGGTCAGCGCCGCGCCCACGTCGCTGCCGCCGTAGACGAGCACGAGGTACCCGGCGTCGATCAGCGGGGCGAGGACCCGCTCGAACACGGGGCCGTAGGCCTCGTTCACCGGGTTCATCTTCAGCACGACGACATTCAGGTCGGCGATCAGGCTGTACAGCGCGTCCAGGATCGGGATCGCAGAGACGTTGCCGGCCCCGAGCACGAGGGTGAGGCCGGGCTCAGGGTCACTCGTCCGGTAGGCGCGGGCAACCGTGTCGCGCACCATCGCCGGCCTCACGTCGGGCTGCATCCACACGTCGATCTCGTAGCCGTTGAGCAGGAGACGGTCGTACCCGGTGGCGGGATAGACCCGGGCCACGACCTGTCCGTCGGGCCTGGTGTGCAGCGGCACACCCTCGAGCGGGTCAGCGCCCGTGGCCAGCCGCTCGAGGGTGGCGATGATGTCGGTCAGCCAGGCCGCCGTCGGGTACGGCCCACCCAGCCACTCCTCCCCGCCGACCGAAGGCGCCTCAGGGTCCAGGTGCTTCATCGCGACCCCCGCGGCGACCCACGACTCGGCGTGCCGCCCGATCAGCTCGCGCACCTCGCGCAGCAGTCGCACGCGCTCCTCGAAGGGCAGCCGCGCCCACGACTCGGCCCGTCCGGCCACGGCGGCGACGGTTCGGTCCAGGTCCTGGTCCTGGTCCTCAGTCTTCATGGGGATCCTCATGGGCAGACTATATATCGAGCGCTAGATAGATACCAAGTCGGCGGGCTGCTGCCCCGGATCACGCAACGGCGGCCATCTCCCCCACGGCCGCGACGATCAGCGCCGCCAACCGCTCCGGGTCCGGCATGACCCCGGCGTCGGCGGAGACACCAATGTTCACTGCTCCGGCGTAGCTGAGGATGCAGAGCCCCACTGTCTGGTCGGAGGCGGTCGGAACCCACCCCAGGATGCCCGCCACCGGCGTCCCCGCCAGGGCGATCGGCGCCGTGGGCCCGGGCACGTTCGTGAGGACACCCAGGGTCTTGTCCGCCACGAACGCGGTGATGCGCTCCGAGAGCGGTGCTGGGGTCGCGGCCACGGCGCGCTGCGCCCCGAAGATCAGCATCGCCTCGGCACTGTTCTTGATGCGGGTCATCCGGGAGTGGACCTCGGGCAGCAGCCGGTCGAGGTCGGTGAGGCCCAGCGGCATCGGGAACATGACCATCGCGAAGTGGTTGCCGAGCTCGGCAGGAAGCGAGGCGTCCACCGGCTTGAGCGACACCGGCACGAGGAAGCTGGCCTCTGTGAACCCGGACCGCCCCTTCTCGGCGAGGTAGCGCGTCATCCCGAGGGAGGCCGCACCGAGCAACACGTCGTTGACCGTCGCGCCGTGGGACCGCCCGATCGCCTTGATCTGTTCGAGGTCGAGGCCGTCGATCCAGCTGATCCGCTTGGCCACACCGGGCGGCTGGTCGGCGATGACCCGTGAGTCGTGCCCCCACAGCGTGAGCCGAGCGGCCGACCGGGCCGTGTTGAGGGCGAGGTTGTCCTCGTCGGCGAGCCCGGTGATCGCATCGGTGATCCGGGTCGGCTGGGCGATCAGCCCCACTCCCTCGCGGATCACCTCGTGTCCGAGCTCGTCGGCCCCCGATGCCATTCGCACGAGGGCTGACGGCGCGGCGGTCACCACGTCGCCGGCGAAGGAGACCACCTCGCCGGCCACCCGCCGCCCCGCATCGAGGGCGGCCGCCAGAGGGCTGCGCGGCCCGCCGGACCGCCCGACGACCGGGGGTGTCACGCCGGAGGTGTCGTCACACAGTCCCAGGACCAGTTGCACGATCCGGATGCCGTCGGCGAGCGCGTGGTGGAACCGGGCGACGACTGCGGCGCCCAGCTGCCGGTCGTCGTCCCGGTACCCGCTGATGAGGTCCATCTCCCACAGCGGGTGTGACCGGTCCATGGGCTCGCTCGCACGCGCCGAGATGTGGTCGGTGAGCGCGCCACGGTCGCCAGGCGCCGGCAGCGACACCCGCCGCAGGTGTCGGTCGAGATCGAAGTCGGGGTCATCGACCCAGACCCACCGCCGGCCCTCGAGCACGGGCCGGCGGTGCAGCACCGGGTAGCGGTCGACCAGCCGATCCTGGACGACGGCGCGCACCGCGTTCCAGTCGGGCTCGTCGTCGAACCACAGGAGGCCGTTGACGACCATGAGGTTCTCCGGCCGGTCCATGTTCAGCCAGGTGAGGTCGGACGGGGCGATCGGGACGGTCTTCACGAGCGTGGCCTCCGGGGTGTCAGTCGCCGGCGTACATCGCCTCGATGAGGTCGGCGAAGTTCTCCTCGACGGCCTTGCGCTTGACCTTCAGGCTCGCCGTGAGCTCGCCCTCCTCCTCGGACAGGTCACGCGGCAGGATGGCGAAGTTCTTGATCGTCTCCCACCGGTTGAGTCCGGCATTGAGGGTGTCGACGTCGGCCTGCAGAGCCGCGCGGACCTCGGCCGACTGCGACAGGGCCTCGAAGTCTCCGGTCAGGCCCTTCTCCGCGGCGAACTTCTCCAACGCCTCCGGGTCCAGGGAGATCAGGGCGGTCGCGAAGTTGCGGTCGCTGGCATGCACGACCAGGTTCGAGGCCAGCGGGGAGACGACCTTGAACTGCGCGGCGATCTGACCGGGGGCGATGTACTTGCCGCCCGAGGTCTTGACCAGGTCCTTCTTGCGGTCGGTGATCTTCAACCGCCCCTTGTCGTCGAGTTCGCCGATGTCGCCGGTGGCCAGCCAGTTGTCGGCCAGCAGCGTCTCGGCGTTAGCCTCGGGCAGGTTCCAGTACCCGGCCATCACGTGCGGGCCGCGCAGGAGCACCTCGCCGTCCTGGGCGATCATCACCTGCGTTCCCGGAAGCGGCTGGCCGACCGATCCGAACACCAGATCGTCCGGACGGACCACGCAGGCCGCCGCACTGTTCTCGGTCAGGCCGTAGCCCTCGATGATCGGCAGGCCGGCGGCGTCGAACCACCGCGCCACATCGCCGTTGAGCGCGGCGGACCCGGAGATCATCACCCGCATCCGCCCCCCGGTCAGCGCCTGGATCTTGGAGAAGACCAGCTTCTCGGCCAGGGCCATGCGGGCCGGCGCCAGCGGTCCGGGGGGGAGGCCCGCCCGTTGCTTGGCCTTGATCTCGGTGGCGGCCGCGAACGCCCAGTCGAAGATCTTGGCCTTGGCCCCGCCGCCGGCCTTCGCCTTGGCGTTGGCGCCCTGGTAGATCTTCTCGAAGATCCGCGGGACGCCGGCCATGATCGTGGGCTGGACGACCGGCAGGTTCTCGACGATCTTGGGCACCCGGCCGTCGATGTAGCTGACGAAGCCCACCTGGAAGGCCGCGGACAGCAGCACCTTGCCGAACGAGTGCGCCAGGGGCAGCCACAGGAACTGCACGTCGTCGGGCCGCACGACCTCCAGGGCCTGCATGCTGCGCCCCTGGAACACCCAGTTGCTCTGCGGCAGCATCACGCCCTTCGGCCGACCCGTCGTGCCGGAGGTGTAGATGAGGGTGGCCAGCGAGTCGGGCCGGATGGCAGCCACCGACGCCGTGATCGCGTCGGGCTGCTCGGCCAGGCGCTGGGTGCCGAGGACCGCCAGCTCGGCCCAGGAGAGCACCCGGTCGCCGTCGCCCTCGCCCTCGATCAGGACGATCTTCTCCAGCGTGGGGAGCGCGGCCAGCTGGGTCAACGCCTTGTCTGCCTGCGACTGGTCCTCTGCGACGAGGAAGCGGGTCTCCGAGTCGTTGATGATGTAGGCGAAGTCGTCCTCGCCGGTGCTGGGGTAGATCGTGGTGTTCGCACCTCCGGCCAGCATCACCGCACCGTCGGCCAGGACCCACTCCACGCGCGTGTTGCTCGCGATGGCGACCCGCTCCTCGGGCTGCAGGCCCAGGGCCAGCAGGCCGGCGGCCAGCTGCGCCATCTCATCCCCGGCCTCCCCCCAGGTGCGCACCCGCCAGCTGTCTTCGGGGTTCGGCGACCCGAATGCCGGATTGTCCGGGGTGCTCGCGACCCGGTCGAGGATGAGCTGGGACAGAGTCGGCGCCGAGGGCGGAAGTGTCGCGTCGAGGGAGCCAGAGACCGGCCCGTGGGGCTCCGCGCGCGGATCGTCGGCCAGCAGCGTGATGTCGTCCTGCGGGTCGGGCTCGCCCACCGATTCGGCGAATGACTCGCCCACGTCCCGGCCGGCGTGCTCTAGCTCGTGCTCGATGTCCTCGGCGTGCTCGTGGGTGCTGCTCATGAGGTCCTCCCGGTCGTGGTCGTATCCCCGAAGCCGACGGGCCGCTCGGCAGCCCGTCGGTGCCGCGAAGGATCCACCCCCGGACCCCGGGCGCGCCTCGCATGGAGTTGATGAGATCTACAGCAGGCCCAGTTCGCGACCCGTCCGGACAGCGTCCCGGCGGGTGCGCACACCGAGCTTGCGGTACAGGGAGCGCATGTGCGTGCGGATGGTGTTGACGCTGACCATCTCCGCTGTCGCGAGCTCCTCGGCGGTCATGAGCGAGGGCAGCGAGCGGAGCACCTCGAGCTCGCGCGGGGTGAGCGCGACGCCGTCTACTTCGGCCACGATCGGCCGGTGGCCGGCTGCGGCGTCGACGGCTTCCCAGCGCTGCAGGATCGTGGCCACGAACTCGTCGTGGACGCCGAACCGGCCGAGCTGGCGCTCGAGCATGGCACGCATGGTCGGACCGGCCTCCCAGAACGGTCGCACGACGCCCCGGGGCGCGGCGACGGCCAACGCGCGCAGCAGGGCTCCCCGTGCGGCAGAGCGGCGCCCGAGCCGTTCCTGGGCGACCGACTCCAGCATGGGCAGCACGATGTCGTAGAGACGCACGGTCACGGGCAGTGATCGGTCGGCGACCAGCGCCAGGTCAGCGAGGCACGGCTCCCACATCCCGCAGGCGGCGTGGGTCTGCGCGCGGGCGATCAGGGGGTCACCGGTGCCCGGGAACCAGCGTTCGAAGTCCGCCGCGGCGTCCTGCGCGCCAGCCAGGTCCCCCCTCGCCAGCCGGATCCGGACCCGGTGCGCGGCCGGGAACGTCCGCAGCGCCGGGGTCAGCTCGGCGCTCGGGCCGGTCTGGGCCAGCCGTGCCAGCAGTGCCAGCGCAGGGGTGGGGTCGGCATCCCGGTTCGCCGCCAACGTGGCATCGACGAGGGCGGTGTACGTGGCGTACTCCGGGTCCACGTTGCCGCGCAGCGCCTCGTGCGCCAGGCCGATCATCTGCTCGGCGCGCTCGGGCAGCAGCATCAGCGATGCGGCCCACGCTCCTGCCGCGTAGAAGGTCGCCATCGCGGGGTGCGACGCCCAGCCCCGATCCTCGATGCGGCTGAGCGCCCCGCTGACGTAGCGGTCGACGGCTGATGCGTCACCCATGAGCGCTGGCACCGCGGACAGGGTGCTCATCGCCAGGAGCATCACGTGGTCACGACGATGGGTCGTGGCCAGGTCCAGGGCGAGGCGCAGGTCGCTCCAACTGGCGTCGTAGCGACCCGTGGCGAACTCCCACTGCCCGCGGCTCACCAGCAGGACCAGCTCGCGGTCCAGGTCGTCCTCGGTGGGGGCGGGAGCGGCCGGCCATGCCAGCACGTCGGCGAACGTGACGGGGATGTCCGGGGCCTCGGGGCTGCCCTCGAGGCGGCGCAGGTGGAACTGCGCGATGCGCATCAGCGACGGCAGGCGCGCCGCGCCGAGGGGGTCCGCGCCGTCGGGGCGGGCCGGGGCGAGTGCCGCGGCACGCACCAGCGCCCCTCGGGCGGCGCCGAGGTCGCCCAGCGCCGCGCGGGCGAGGGCCGCCAGGCTGGCCAGGTCGGCGTCCCACTGGTCCGAGGGGATGGTGGTGAGCGCGGGGAGCAGCGACTGCAGCCGACCGGTGACCAGCAGCCGCGGTCCCCGGGTGCGGAGCAGGGCCGTGGTCAGCTCGAGCTCGCCCGCCGCCGCGGCATGGTCGAGGGCATGCTCCGCGAGTCCGTGGTCCGCGAGCCAGCGAGCCGCGGCCGCGTGCTGGCGTGCCGGGGCGTCGACGTCGGCGGCCCCGAGGCTGGCCAGCAGGTGTGCGCGCACCAGCGTGTGCACGACGTACGTCGGCTCCTCGCCGCCCGTGCGCCGGACGAGGGCCTGGGCCCGGAACAGGCGTTCGAGGATGGCGCCGGCGTCGGGCCGCCCGCTGAGTGCGGCCGCGAGCCGAGGGTTCAGCTCGGAGACCACGGCGGTCGCGCGCAGCAGCGCCAGGGAGTCGGCCGGCAGGGCCGCCTCGATCTCCCGCATCAGGAAGTCCGATACCGAGGGGTCGCGGCTCACATGGAGGTCGGCCCCCGGGTCCCGCCCCGCCCGTTGGGCGGCCAGCACGCCGAGCCGAACGGCGGCGGGCCAACCTTCGGTTTGGGCCAGCAGCGGCTCGGTGATTGCCCGCGGGTCACCGCCCGCCCGGCCCACGACCTCCGCCACCTCCGCTCGGCTGTGCGCAAGCTCCGACTCGGTCACTTCCGCCACGCCGGTGCGCAGCCGGAGGGAGGTCAGCAGCGCGCGGGGTTCGACCCGAGTCCCGAGCGCAAGGCCGACGGTCGTCGGCAGGCCCAGGGCGAGCGAGTCGAGGAGTGCGAGGCAGGGTCCTGCGTCGACGGCATGGAGGTCGTCGAGCACGAGCGCCGGAGGGGTCGCGAGGTCGTCGAGCAGCATGAGCAGCGCCTCGAGCTCGGACCCTGTCGACCGCCTGGACGGCACCGCCAGTTCCATCAGCTGGGCACTGGCCCGGGGGGCCGACTCCCGCACCGCGAGCGCGAGCGCGTCGCGCAGGTCCACGAAGAGGTCGGCCGGGTCGTTGGCATGGTCCGTGCAGGTCACCCAGGCGACGGGTCGGCCCTGCAGGTCACTCCGTCGGGCCCACTGGGCGAGCAGCGTGGTCTTGCCGAAACCCGCGGCAGCGCACACCAGCAGGACCCGGTGCCCCTCGGAATCGAGGCGGTCCAGCAGCACCCTGCGCTCGACCGTGCCCTCGGGCAGCTGAGGCACCTGGATGCGGGCGCGCAGCGCCGGCGTGCCATTGAGCGAGGGCCCTGGCCGGCCCGCCGTTGGCCGGGTCACGTGGCTCCCTCCAGGTCGACACCCGCCGTGGCCAGCAGTGCTGCGCGAACGGTGGGGAAGCGCAGCTCGGGTGGCAGGACGTCGGCCAGGCCATGGCGGTCGAGCTGCTCGCGAACAACGGCACGGGCCCGGGCGAGGACGAACTGGATGCCCTGCGAAGCCAGGCGCTCGATCACCAGCCGCAGGGTTGCCGCCGCGGCGGCGTCGAGGTGGGACACCACCTCGGCGTCGAAGACGAACACCCGGACCTGGGTGGGCGAGCCGTGCACCGCCTGCTCCACGCGGGCGGCGAAGTAGCGCGCGTTGGCGAAGAACAGGCGGTCGTCGAGCCGATAGACCACCACGCCGGGCACAAGCAGCGCGTCCGGGTTTATGGCGACATCGACATGGCGATGGTGCTGCGCGCTCCAGCCCAGCACCGCATCCCGTGGCTCGGCACTTCGCCGCACGACGTCCAGGAGCGACAGGGCGACGGCCAGCGCGAGCGCCGGCAGCAGGCCCACGGTGAGCATGCCGAGAACGGTCACGGCCGCGATGAGCAGCTCGCCGCGCGATCCTCGCGCGAGCCCCAGCCACTCCGGCACGTCCACAAGGCTGAGCGCGGCGTAGATGATCACCGCCGCCAGGACCGCCTTGGGCAGCAGCGCGAGCGCCGGGGTGAGCAGTAGGAGCACGACCACGACGGTGCCGGCCTGAACCAGGCTGACCACCTGGGTACGCCCACCCAGGCCCACGTTCACCGCGCTGCGCGACCCGCTGGCCCCCACTGGGAACGATCCGGTCACGCCGGCGGCCGCGTTGAGGCCGGCCAACGCCAGCAGCTCCTGGTCGGCGTCGACCCGCTCGTCGGGCCCGGCGGCGAGGCTGCGGGCCAGCAGGATCGCATCGGAGAACCCGACGATCGCGATTCCGACCGCCGGAAGCAGGAGCTGGAACGCGTCCCCCACGCCCACGGAGGGCAGGGACAACCGCGGCAGCCCGGCGGGTATGTCGCCCACGACGGTGACGCCGCGCTCAGCCAGCCCTGCCAGGCCCGACACGGCGATCGCCGCGATCGTGAGCACCAGTAGCATCGGGAACCGCGGGAACCAGCGGCTGGCCACCAGGAGCAGCGCGAGGCTGGCCAGGCCGATCGCCACCGTGGCCGCGTGGGTGCCTCCGAGCGCGCTTCCGAGGAACGAACCGTACTGCTGCAGCGGGGTGTCCCCCGCCACTGTCACACCGAACAGCACGCCGAGCTGTCCGGCGATCATGGTCAGCGCGAGCCCGGTCACGAACCCGAGCAGCACCGCGGCGGAGAAGTAGTCGGCCAGCCATCCCAGGTGAAGCAGCCGCGCGGCCAGGAACACCATTCCGACCACCAGCGCGAGCATTGCCGCGAGAGCCACGTGCGTGCCGGGGTCCGGGTTGACGGCGACCAGTGCGGGCCCGACCATCAGCGCGGCCGTCGTGGTCGGACCGGTCATGAGCACCCGCGAGGAGCCCAGCAGCGCGTACGCGAACAAGGGCAGGACCAGCCCGTAGAGCCCCACGACCACCGGTAGGCCGGCGAGCTGCGCGTAGGCCATCGCCTGGGGCAGCGCCAGTGCAGCGACGATGACCCCGGCGACCACATCGGGACGCACCGACCGGTAGCTGCGCAGCTGCGCCAACAGCGGCAGGAAGTGGCGGCTTCCGGTGACGCCCGGTGGCGCCCGGAACAGGCTCTGTCCCTCAGGGACCGGCGCGGGCTCGGTGGCTCCTGTGGGCTCTGGGATCGGGGCAGGCTGCGGCCCGAGACCTGTGTCGGCACCCTCCGGAGAGGCTCGGCGCTCCCCGTCGCTCACGCCGCGCACCCTAGCCCCGCTCCGGCCGGGGAGTCTCTCCATGCCTCCATCCGACGTGCGCCTCATCAATTCCATGTGAGGCGCGTGGACGCCGGCCAGGCGTACGTTCCGGCACATGCCCGAAACGCACTTCCACCCCCTCGGCAAGCTCCCGTCAGATGCCACCGCTGCTGCGCAACGCACGCACCGGGCGGCCCTTCCGTTCGACGACGAGCGCGACTTCGCCGAGGCCCGTCGGGGGTTCCTCGCGGCGCCGGGGTACCGGCAGATCATGGCCGAGGCGGGCAACACCGCATGGAACATCGGCGCCTACGACTTCCTGTTGACCGGCGAGCAGTACGACAGCATCCACCCCTCGCTGCAGCGCCAGGCCACCCTGAACATGGAGTACGGCCTGTTCGAGGTGGTGCCCGGGCACATCTACCAGGTGCGCGGGTTCGACCTGGCGAACATCAGCTTCATCCGCTCGGACACCGGGTGGATCGTGTTCGATCCCCTGACCTGCAAGGAGACCGCTGCGGCGGCGCTGGCGCTGGCCAACCAGCACCTCGGCGAGCGGCCGGTCGTGGCCGTCGTCTACTCCCACTCCCACGGCGACCACTTCGGCGGCGTGCGCGGCGTGGTCGACGAGGCGGACGTGCGGGCCGGCCGGGTCCCGGTCATCGCCCCGGTGGGGTTCATGGACCATGCCGTGGCCGAGAACGTGTACGCCGGAAACGCGATGAACCGCCGGATGTTCTACCAGTACGGCGCGCTGCTGGACCGCAGCCCGTTCGGGCACGTGGACCAGGCGATCGGCAAGGGGGTGGCGGCCGGGACGCCCGGGCTCATCCCGCCGACGCGGGTCATCACCGACGACATCGAGGAGCTGACGGTCGACGGGGTGCGCATGGTGTTCCAGAACACCCCGGGCACCGAGGCGCCGGCCGAGATGAACACCTGGTTCCCTGACCTCAGGGCGTTCTGGGCTGCGGAGAACATCGTGGCGACGATCCACAACATCTACACGCTGCGCGGCGCGCTGATCCGCGACGCCCTCGAGTGGTCGCGGCAGATCAACAGGGCACTGTACCTGTTCGGCCGGGAGGCCGAGGTGATGTTCGCCTCGCACACGTGGCCGAGGTGGGGCAACGAGCGCATCCAGGAGGTCATGCGCGCGCAGCGTGACACCTACGCCCACCTCAACAACGGAGTGCTGCACCTGGCCAACCGCGGCGTGACCATCAACGAGATCCACAACGTGTACCGGGTGCCCGAGCCGCTGCAGCGGCAGTGGGCGGCGCGCAGCTACCACGGATCGGTGGAGCACAACGCGCGCGCGGTGGTGAACCGCTACCTCGGGTACTGGGACGCCAACCCCGCGACGCTGATCCCGCTGTCGCCACGCGAATCAGCGCCGCTGAAGGTCGAGATGATGGGCGGGGCCGTGCCCGTCCTGGCCCGCAGCCGCCGGCTGGTCGACGAGGGCAGCTATCGCATGGCCGTCGAGTTGCTCGACCTGCTCGTTCACGCCGAGCCGGCCAACGAGGCGGCCCGCCAGCTGCTCGCCGACGCCTTCGAGCAGCTCGGCTACCAGCACGAGAGCCCGAGCGTGCGCAACAGCTACCTGGCGGCCGCGCTCGAGCTGCGCTCGGGGATCCCCGAGGGGGTACCGCCGTCGAGCACGGGCCCGGACATGATCCGCGCACTGGGCACCGGCCAGTTCCTGGACTTCCTGGGCATCCGGCTCGATCCCGACAAGGCGCTCGGCCACACGTTCACGGCCAACCTCGTGACGCCAGACACGGGCGAGCAATTCGTCGTCGAGCTCAGCAACGGGGTGCTCACCAACGTGGCCGGATTCCGCGCCGACGACCCCGACTTCACCCTGACGATCGATCGCGCCGACCTCGAGGCGGCGATGGCCGGCCAGGCGCCCCTGGCCCAGCAGGTCGCCGAGGGTCGGGCCGCGATCGAGGGCGACCCAGCGCCGCTGCTGGCGCTGGCCGGCATGCTCGTCCACTTCGAGCTCGGCTTCGAGATCATGCCCGGGACAGGGCCCGGGCACCTCAGCCCCGCGCTCGACGCGTTCGCCCAGGAGCCGCTGGCGGACTCGTCCGGGGGGTGAGACCCCATGGCGACAGCAGTCGTCGTGTTCGCCGCACTCGTGGTCCTGTTCGGCGCGTGCGCCCATCGCCTCGGTCGCTGGAACGTCACCGCCCCGATCGTGTTCGTGGCGGCGGGGAGCATCATCGGGCTTTCGGTTGAGTCCCCCTCGGCCAGCGAGGTCACCTGGGTCCGACCCATCGCCGAGATGACTCTCGTGCTCGTACTGTTCCACGACGCCGCCCAGGTACGCCCCCACGACATCCGTCAGGACCGGGGCTTCGTCGCGCGCACCCTGGGGATCGCCTTCCCGCTCACTCTGCTGGCCGGCTTCCTGCTCGCCCGCGCCGTCTTCCCCGACCAGCCCATCATGCTGAGCCTGCTGGTTGCTGCCGCGTTGGCCCCCACCGACGCCGGCCTCGGCGCAGCAACGGTCCTGAACCCGATCGTGCCGGTTCGGGTGCGCCGGCTGCTCAACGTCGAAAGCGGGCTCAACGACGGCCTGGCCACGCCGGTGGCCCTGTTCGCGATCGCTGCCCTCGCCGGCACCTACGGACTGCGCCCCGCCGCCAGCCTGGCCCAGGCCGCGGCGGCCATCGCCTGGGGTGTGGCGATCGGAATCGCCGTCGGCGTCGTCGGCGCGAAGCTGCTCGGATGGTCACGCGCCAGGGACTGGAGCACCAGCGAGACCCGCGCGCTCGGGGTGCTCGCCCTCCCCGTGATCGCCTTCGGCGGGGCGGAGCTCGTGCACGGCAACGGCTTCGTCGCTGCCTACATCGCGGGCACCGCCCTCACCGGCGCAGGGGAGTGGCTGGCCGAGGAGCACTCCGCCCTGCACCTGACCGAGGTGCTCACCGGGCCGCTGGGGTTCATCGTGTGGGCCGTGTTCGGCGTCGTCGCGGTCCCGCGCATCCTGGGTGCCATCGGCTGGCAGGAGGTTCTGTTCGCAGTGATGTCGCTGACGGTCCTGCGGATGGGGCCGATGGCCCTGGCCCTGCTCGGCACCGGCCTGCGGGCACCGACGCTGTTGTTCGTCGGCTGGTTCGGCCCGCGGGGGCTCGTCTCGGTCGTGTTCACGATGATCGCCGTCGAGAGCCTCGTGATGGACGAGCAGCTGAGCGCCGCGCTGTCCATCGTGGGCCTCACCGTGGTGCTCAGCGTGCTGGCACACGGGCTGTCCGCCGGACCGCTGGCGCAGCGGTACGGCAACTGGGTGGACCGGAACCGACCGACGGCCGAGACGCGAGGCGACGTCAGCGCCCCCGCGTTCCACCCCCAGCCGCGCGGCTCGATCCTTCGCCAGGGGTGAGGGGCCTTGCCTGGGCATTCCCCCCGCCGAAGCTGCCCTTGACTGGCGCGCGTCCTACTGGGCGCCTCCCCAGGGTGGCGACAGGCGGCGTCGCATCGGGCGCCGCGACGCCGGCACGGTACGCGGAAGCGGGCACATGGTGCCGGGCACTATCGCGGTCCGCAGCTTCTGCTTGATGACCCGCGGATCATGGATCGCGTCCCAAGCGTTGCGCGCTAGGACCCTCTTCCTCGCCTGGCGTCGATCCGGTCCTGGGAAGCGGCCATCCTGCGCATGGCACGCGGATGGGGCATGATCCTGACCGGGTCGTCGTGGTGGGCCGGACGGCGGGATTGGCGGTTCTGTGCCCGTGAGCGACCGACCTGAGGAGGTCCGATGACGTCCACTGCTGAGGATCTGGGAAACATCTACCGGGACCTGCACGCGCACCCGGAGTTGGGGTTCGCCGAGCATCGCACGGCCGGGGTCGTGGCCGACTGGTTGACCCGGTTCGGGTTCGAGGTGACCACCGGGGTGGGCCGGACCGGGGTGGTGGGGATCCTGCACAACGGCGCCGGGCCGACCGCGCTGTTGCGCGCGGACATGGACGGGCTGCCCGTGGCGGAGGCGACCGGCCTGCCGTATGCCAGCACAGTCGTGGCACCCGGGGCGGGTGGGGACGTTCCGGTGATGCACGCCTGCGGCCATGACATGCACGTGGCCGCGCTGCTCGGGGCCGCCGAGCGCCTGGCCGGGGACACAGCGTCGTGGGCTGGCACGTTGATGCTGGTGTTCCAACCGGCTGAGGAGTTGGGTGCGGGGGCCCAGGCGATGCTCGATTACGGCCTGTTCAGCCGATTCGGTCACCCGGACGTGGTCCTGGGTCAGCATGTGGCCCCGATCCCCGCGGGGGTGATCGGGCTGCGCTCCGGGCCGGCGTTCGCCGCCGCTGACGTGCTGCGGATCGTGCTGCACGGGCGTGGGGCGCACGGGTCGCGACCGGAGGTGTCGGTCGACCCGGTCGTGATGGCCGCGGCCACCGTGATGCGCCTGCAGACGGTGGTGTCCCGTGAGGTCGGGGGCAGTGAGACCGCGGTGGTCACTGTCGGGATGATGAGGGCCGGCACCGCGGCGAACATCATCCCCGACCACGCCGAGCTGCTGATCACCGTGCGCACGTTCACCGTCGACGTGCGCGACCGGGTGGTGGCGGCCATCGGGCGGATCGCCCGCGCCGAGGCGGCCGCCTCCGATGCCCCGACACCACCCGACGTGGAGCTCACCTCGTCGTTCCCCGCGGTGTCCAACGACCAGGCTGCCGTCGACCGGACCCGCCCCGCGCTGCAGGCGATCGGGGCGATGGTGGTCGACCCGGGTCCGGTGACCGGGAGCGAGGATGTCGGGCTGCTGGCGATCGCCGCCGGGGTCCCGTGCGTCTACTGGCTGCTCGGCGGGGCGGACCCCGCCCTCTTCGAGGGGGCGGCGGACTTCGAGGAGATCGCGGCACGCGCTGCGGCCCTGCCTTCGAACCATTCGCCGTTGTTCGCCCCGGTCATCGAACCTACGCTCACCATGGGGGTCAACGCCTTGGTGGCCGGGGCCCACGCGTGGCTGCCCAGTGCTGGGGGCTAGTGATCCCGCGCACCCGGACGCGGTCGTTTCACGTCCTGCGCATCCCGGCCAAACGCCGGGCCCGGCTGACCGCTGACTGGTGGCCCTGCCGCTGGGAGGCCAAACGCTGCCAGGTGGCCGCACCCACCCCTGCGGCGACCAGCCCGGCCACCGACAGCCCACCGACCGAGGGGCCGGTGCGTCGGGACAGCAACTGGGCGGAGGCCAGCAGGGACGCGGAGGCGATCAGCCCGTCGACGAGCCGGTCTGCGACCCCGTCGGTGTCATGGACCCTGAAGTCCACCCCCAGCTCGCCGGTGCGCACCTGCTCCAGGATTGCGGTCATGTCCTGGGGAAGCGAGCTCAGGAACCGGTCCCAGCCGCGCGCGTTGCGGGCAGCCTGGTGGGCCATCCGACGCGGGTCGAACCGCTTGGCCGCCGCGTCGGCCACGTAGGGGCGCAGCAGCTCGGTGACCTTCACCTCGGTACCCACACCCTGGCCAAGGCCCTGCAGGCGCAGCAGCACCCGGAACAGCAGCGCCAGGTCCGCCGGCAGGACCAGGTGATGCTTGTGCATCAGGCCCATCCCGGAGTCGATGATCCCGGCCACATCCAGGTGCGCCACCCCGGCCAGCAGGTAGCGGTTCATCCAGGCGTCGAGGTCGGCGCGCAACGCCGCCAGGTCGGTTCCCGGTGGTGGTGTGGTCAGCTCGATGACCATGTCGGTCAAGGACTCCAGATCACGGGCGACCCCGGCGATCACCAGCCCCTCGAGCTGGTCGCGGCGCTGGTGGGACACCCGCCCCACGTCCCCGAAGTCCAGGATCGCCAGGTGCGCCCTGTCGGGCAGTAGGAAGTTCCCGGGGTGCGGATCCGCGTGATACAGCCCGTCGCGGAAGATCATCTCCAGGTAGATGTTGGTCGCCCGCTGGACCAGGGTGTCGACATCCCACCCGGTGGCCGCGACGCTGGCCCGGTCGGTGAACGACGCACCCTGGATGCGGCTCATCGTCAGAATCCGGCGGGTCGACACCTCCGGGTACGCGGTCGGGATGACCACATCGGGCTCGCCGGCGAAGTTGGCCGTGAATTGCTCGAGGTTCGCGCGTTCCTGGCTCAGGTCGACCGCCGAACGCATCATCCCGGCGAACTCGCCGACCAGGATGCTCGGCCGGTATTGGGCGATCTCCTGGTCGCGCTGCTCCAGGTACCGGGCCAACGCCGTCATCAACGCCAGATCGTCGGCAACAACCTGCTCGGCGCCGTCGTGGAGGACCTTGACCACCACCTCGGTGCCGTCGCGCAGGGTCGCAGCATGCACCTGGGCCACCGACCCCGAGGCGAACGGAGCCGGGTCGAAGGACCCAAACGCCCTCTCGGCGGGCATCCCCAACTCGGCCTCCACCAGGGCCTGGGCCAGTCCCGGAGGATCGGCGGGCACCGCGGCCTGGAGCAACTCGAGCTCGCGGGCGACCTCCGGGCCCACGACATCCGGGCGCAGGCTGAGCATCTGCCCGAACTTCACCCAGGTGGTGCCCAACTCGACCAGCACTCCCCGCAACCGCTCCCCCTGAGAGAGCCCCACCAGGGTGTCATCCGCGGCCCGGCCACGCAGCGCGCTGAACACCCCACCCTCACCCCCCGCCTCCGAGCGGGTCACCCACCCGGCGAACCCATAGCGAACCAGCACCTCGCTCACGCGTTGCAACCGGTCCCGGTGGCTGACAAGGGCAATGGTCAAATCATCCATCGTGGCGTGCGCTCCTCTGACTCATTCCCCACTGATCCCCGGCAGGGGTTGGCAGGGCAGCAGACCGGCGGCCCACCGAACCTGGCGTGGCCCCATCGCGTGTCACCAGGGAGGGGCTCACCAAGCATTCTTCGTGACCAGCCCACGCCGGCGACGTCTCCGGTGGCTGCCGAAGGCGCCACTGCGGTGAGGCTACCCAGCGTTGGGCGATCGCGCAGCGCGGATTTCCCTGAGCGTCCCCCGGACTGCCAGCACCGAAGGGACCGACTTTGGCTCGGGTCCGCTCGCCCGACTGGGTCGCACGATGGTCGACGACCCGGTCAACAAACGCGTCGTCGTCCATGGTTGCGAATCCCGGCTGCCCGCCGAAGGCCGGCAGGAGCTGGGAGACGTTTGGGCCTACCACGGTCGGTGCGCCTGCCGTGTTGCGACGCGATGGCTCGACCGCTCTGGCTGCGGGTCCGGTGTCCTGGTCGCCAATGACAGATGCGTGCATGCCAGAGCGGAGTGTCCGGGTGGGTGAGCCGGTCCCAGTTCGCCGGAGGTGAAGGCTGGTCCCTGACCGACAGCGGCCGTGCCGCGAACGAGCGTCAACTCGCCGCCGAACTCGAGCACTTCGCGGCGCGCTCGGCCGTGGCCGACGTCCACAAGCGGTTCCTGCCGCTCAACGCGGACTTTCAGCAGGCCGCGACCCCGTGGCGACTACGGCCGCAACCGGGCGATCCGATGGCGACCAACGACCGCACAGACTTCCGGTGGGAGTCATCGAGTCATCGAGTCGCTGCGGGCGGCGGCAAGCCCGCTGCAGGCCTACCTGATCACTGCCCTCGCGTGGTTCGCGGGCTACTCCGAGCGCTAAGACGCCGCCGTAGACCGGGTTGCCGCCGGTGAGCGCCGGTGGGTGGACGGTCTGGGCATCGACACCTGCCACACGGTCTGGATGCAACTGCCCGAGACCTCCTAGCCAGCCTTGGACTGGACCGAGTCGACGAGCCAATCCAAATCCAGTAGCCCTCCGCGGGGAGTTCGGCGGCGGAAGGCAGCGCCGCTGACCGGAACCGTACGCGGAATTGTGACGCGCATTTCGACAAGCCGCGATCAGCGTCCTGCCCACACCAGCAGTGCAGGACCGATATGTGGAGCGACCGTGCGGGATGGTCGCGGGCGGTCAACCCTTCTTGAGCTCCTGCGCGAGCATCACGATGATGCCGCTGGGACCGCGGACATACGTCAGCTTGTAGACGTCCTCGTACGTCGCCACGCCTCGTAACGGGTGGCAGCCGTGCGCCGCGGCGATCTCGAGGGCCTCGTCGATGTCGTCGACCGAGAAGGCGACCCGGTGCATGCCGATCTCGTTCGGTCGGGTGGGGTCGGTCTCGATTGCGTCGGGGTGGATGTACTCGAAGAGCTCGAGACGCCCTTTGCCGTCCGGTGTCTGCAGCATGGCGATCTTCGCGTGGTTGCCGTCGAGGCCAACCGCGGTATCGGTCCACTTTCCCCTGACCGTCTCACGTCCGAGGACGGTCATCCCCAGGTCGGTGAAGAAGGAGATTGTCGCCTCCAGGTCGCGGACGGCGATCCCGACGTTCTCGAGCTTGATTGGCATGTCCTGCAGGCTACCGAGTCAAGACGACGTCATCTGGTCGAGAGACTGCGGAACGCGCTCAGTGTGATGTGGCCACTCTCGTGTCCGCCGCAGGTTGGATGGTCGAGTCGCGGCGCGAAGGGCGCCCTCCGCAGCCGGCGACTGAATCGGGGATCCGCCGATGAATCGCCGACGACTGATGCGTGTCTCCGGGCTCGCCGCGGAACTAGGCGAGTTGCTGGACGTCCGAGTCGACGTCGTGGCTACAACGTTGTTGCGAGACGAGGTCTCAGCCAAGCCAGCGCCTTGGTGGATGCGGTGGCCATGTGAGCCGCGCGGACTCCGAGCGCATGGAGGACATCCACGCCGCGAGCGCTCGTTGCATGGCCTCCGCGTCCGCCTTGACTCGGCAGAACTCGGCGAGATGGCGTACGACGCCATCTCGCGCAACCTTGCAGTCATCGGGCGGCCCGCGCGCGACACAGACCGAGGATGCCCCTCACGTCAGCAGCGTGACGACCGCACCGCCGATCAGGGTCGCGACGATCTCGAGCACGACAATCACGATCCCGACGATTCCGAAGCCGCGTGCGGCGCCGGCTTGGGCGTAGCTTCCGCGGGTCAGGCCGCCCAGCCACGCGGCGCAGGCGCCGAACGAGGCCGGCGCGCCGGACCAGAACAGCGGCAGCGCGAGGACCGCCAAGGACCCGAGGACGATCGCGCCGACCTTGGCGCGCTGCGGGTCGCGGGAGAGTGGGACGGCGATGGCCAACGCGAGCACGAGGCCCATCCCACCGATCACGGCAACGCTCTGGATGCTCGCGATGGGCCCCTCGGGCGCGTCCGGGTCGTGGTCGGTGAAGAGGATCTCGCCGATGTGGAAGGCGATGCTGAGCATCGTCGTCAGGGCGAAGGTGCCGCCGACAAGGACGGCTGGGGATAGCCGGCGGTCGGTGGCTGTGCTGGTCGTGGTCATGGTGACCTCCTGGGTCCCGGAACCCCGGCGGCTTCCGGGGCCTTGCCCACGGTGCCATTGCTGGGGTCCCGTCGGCATTACCTAGGTGTCCCGCGTTGTCCTGCGCTGTCCCGGGACGTCCCGGGGTGTTCCCCAAGCGAGCCCGCTTGGTACATCATTTCTGCGTGAGCACCGCTGCGGGCAGCACTCGAGGTGTGTCCACCAGCGTGGTCCTGGCATCCGTCGCGACCAGTCTCGGCGCCCTACCACTGTTGGCCGGATTCTCTGAGGCTGCTGTGCCTACTGGAGCTCTGTACGGCGCGGGGTGGCCGGCGCTCGGAGTTGCAGGGGCGCTCCTCCTCGATCGCGGCGCTGAGCCGCGTGTCGGTCGGGTCCTGGCGACACTGGCGCTCGTTCCAGCGGCGGTGACCGTGGTGGCCCTGCCGACGGCGGGGGCCGCCTGGAACCGGATCGAAGACCTGTGGCGCGCCGTGGACGTCCAGGCCGCGCTGCTCACGGTGGTGCTGATCGCCGGGGCGATGGGCTACGCCCCGGGGCGCCTCCCCCGCCGCCGGCTGTTCTGGGTCATGGCATGGTCCACGGTCGTGGTTGGCGCGGTCCTGGTGGCCGATTCGACAGTGGATCCGCGGTCTCTGGCCGTCGTCGTCACCCTGGGGATGTGGTCACTTGCCGCTCTTGTCGCGCGCCTCATGATTGCGACAGAGCTTCGGCCGGTCGACGAGCCGCTCCTCGACGTTCTCGCCGCGGCGCTGACCCTGACGATTGGTGCGGCCGTAGGTGTGGCGGTGCGCCTGGCCGGCACCCGCGCCGCAATCCCGGATCCGGACCTCGCCGCCGGCTTCGCCGCCGTGATTGCCACAGCGCTGGCGTGGCCGGCGTCCGTCTGGTGGAGGCGGTCTAGACTGGTCCGCCGCTACGGGACCGGCACCCTCACACCCGGCGACGTCGCGTCCATCACCGCCGACCTGCGCCCCTTCACCGATCCGCGCGAGTTGCTCGCCAAGGCCGCCGAGATGGTGGCAGCCTCCAGCGGTCAGCGCGGGGTCGTGCTGGTGGTGGATGAGCACCGCCCTGAAGTCCCAGCCGACTGGGTCGACTATCGGCTGCTGGTCGCCGGCGACCAGGTTGGCATCCTTCTTCTCGAGTGTGACGACCCGGAGGGGCTTGAGCCACGTCAGGCCCGGATGGTCGAGCAACTGCTGCCGACGGTCGCGCTCGTCTGCAGGGCGGTCGGTCTCGCCGTGGAGGCAGAGCACGCCCGTCAGGATGTCGCCCGAGAGCGGGACGTGGAGCGGGCTCGCATCCTTCGCGACCTGCACGATGGCCTCGGGCCCATGCTGGCCGGAATGAGCATGCGAGTCCACGCTGAGTTGCGCCGTAGCCCCACCCCACTGTTGAGGACCTTGGCCCCTCAGCTGGCCCGGGCACGAGGGGACCTCCGACGAATCGTCTCAGGGCTCACTCCGTCGCCTCTTCATGACGCCGACTTGGCGGGAGCCCTCGAGCAGCTGGTCGCGACGTTCGACGGGGACGGTCGTGAGGTCGGGCTGGATGTCGCCGCCGAGCATCCCCTGCCCGACGACGTCGCCGTCGCGGTCTATCGTTCCGTGGCCGAAGGCATCACCAACGCAGTCCGCCACGGCGCCGCTACGCATGTCGCGGTGCAGGTGGTCACCAGCGCGGACCAGGTCATCATTGACGTCCGTGACGACGGGGGCGGTGGCCCGATCTCCCCTGGCGTCGGCCTGACCTCCCTGCAGTTTCGGGCGGAAGGCCTCGGGGGGTCGCTTTGCGTCGGACCGTACGACGCAGGCGGAGTGCTGCTCCACGTCGAGTTGCCGACGAAGGGACCGGCATGACCAGGGTGATGCTGGTCGACGACCACCCGATTGTGCTCTCAGGGCTCTCGACCCTGGTCGAGTCGGAGGACGGCCTCGAGCTCGTCGCGGTGGCACGGACCGCTTCGGAGGCCCGCGACGTCGCCACGGAGCCGGACGTGGCGGTGATCGACCTGGGGCTGCCTGACGGTGACGGCATCGAACTCGGCGCGACGCTGAAGCGCGCCTGGCCCGGCCTGCGCGTCATCGTGCTGACCATGCACGCTGACGACGGGGCGGTCATCCGCAGCCTGGGCGCCGGCTTGGACGGCTACCTCCTCAAGGACTGCGACCCTGAGGACATCCTTGTGGCCATCCACACGGCCGCACGTGGCGCCCTGGTGCTGGGCAGGGGCGCCTCGGCCGCAGTCATCGCTGCTGCTGCATCCGCCCCTCCAACCGGCGCGCTGAGCGTCCTGGACGCGCGGGATCTCGAGATCCTCGAGCTCCTCGTACGAGGCCTTCCGACCTCGCAGGTCGCGGCGCACCTCTTCCTCGCACCGAAGACGGTTCGCAACCGGGTCTCGGACATGCTCACCAAGCTTGGGGTGTCCTCGCGTCACGAAGCGATAGCCCTCGGCCGGGCGGGAGGGCTCGGCCAGCCTTGAACGGCAGCCCTCAGCCTGCCCGACCAGCGCGGCGCCGCCACCCCTGTGACACCCTGAGGGTTGAGGCCACAAGCCGTACGTAGAACGTGGAGTTCGTCCTTCTGGGCTGCAGTGACGCAGCCTCGTGGCATCGCTCGGTGGCCCGCCGGCTGACACACTGGCTGGGTGCTGCAGGCTGAGGCGTTCTCCTTCGAGGGTGTGGTCCTGGAACGTGACGGTCATCGGATCCTCGACGGTGTCAGTGATCACATCCACAAGGCAGCAACGACGGCGATCATCGGTGCCAGTGGCTCGGGCAAGTCCACCTTCCTGCGCCTACTCAACCGGTTCGAAGAGCCCACCCAGGGCCGCATCCGACTCGACGGGCAGCCGCTCGGGTCCCTCGACGTGCACGCCCTGCGCCGCCGAGTAGGACTGGTCGCGCAGCACCCGACGATGCTCACCCCCACCATTGGCGAGGAGGTCCGTGTGGCACGACCCGCACTCACCGATGCCGACGTCCACCAACTCCTGGAGCGGGTCGCGTTGGCGGGCATGGCGCCCGATCGCGCGACGTCAACCCTGTCGGGCGGCGAGCAGCAACGTGTCGCGTTGGCGCGTTCCCTGGCGGTCGAGCCCGACGTCCTGCTCCTCGACGAGCCCACGAGCGCGCTGGACGACCGGGCGGCGCAAGCAGTGGACCAGGTCGTGCGCACCCTTGTGGCCGATGGGTTGACCGTGGTCCTGGTCAGCCACGACCTGGAGCGCGTGGTGGACCTGGCCGACACGGTCCTGGTCCTGGACCAGGGCCGGCTGGTCGAACGCGGGGACCCCCGCGAGGTCCGGTACCTGACATGACCACGTCCGCTCACATTCCTGACTGGCTCGGCGTTGCCGCCTCGGTGCTGCTCGTGGCCATCGCGGTGGGTGCCTCCATGTGGGCCCGTCTTGGCCTGACCCGTGAACTGCTGTGGGCCGCGTTCCGGGCCTTCGTGCAACTGCTGGCGGTGGGGGCCCTTCTCACGATCCTGTTCACCCGCGCCGGGCTGCTCGGTGCGCTCGCCTGGGTCGCGGGAATGGTCGTGATCGCCGGGTTCGTCGCCGCGGGACGGTCCCAGGAGCTACCGAAGGGGCGCTCCACCGCGTGGACCGCCGTGGGCGTCGGGGCGGCGACGACACTGGGGGTCCTGTTGGTGCTGGGAGTCATCGAGCCGGTGCCCTCGGTCGTGGTCCCGGTCGGGGGCATGGTCGTCAGCGGCGCGATGACGGCCACGAACCTCACGATGCGCCGCCTGGCCGATATCGCGGCGCAGCAGCGCCCCGACATCGAGGCTCGCCTGGCCCTGGGCCTCACCGCAGACGAGGCGATGGCCCCGCACCTGCAGCGCGCGGTCAGCACCGCACTGCTGCCGGCGATCGACGCCACGAAGGTAGTCGGCCTGATCGCCCTGCCGGGTGCCATGACCGGACTCATCCTGGCCGGAGTCGAACCCATCACCGCGATCCGCTACCAGATCGTGGTCATGTACATGCTGCTCGCCGCCGCTGCCGTGAGCGCGATCGTGGCGGCACGTCTGACCCGCCGGGCGTTGTTCGACGACGCCGACCGCCTCTACCGGGTCACGCCCAGCGGGTAACACAGCGCCACAGCCCAATCCGGCTGTCGGAGGCCCTCGGGCCCCGCGTCGGGTTGGGCTGGGTTTCTCGTTGTCCGACATGGCTCTGAGCGGGTCTGAGAGGCTATCCCGACACCGTCGGGCGGCAGGATGACCGCACAAGCGGGTGGGCTACGTGAGTCAGCCCATCTCGGACCAACGCAACGGGTCGCGGCCGGCAGCCCGTCGGCAACCCCATGTGGGGGTCTACCGGGGTTCGGTTGGCGGGATTGCGGCGTAGCCTGCGTCGGCCAGCCAGGCTCGGGCCCGCCCGCGTTGGCGGTCCTCGGAGAAGGCATGCCAGCTGTTCATCAGGTCCGGCCACTGCGACAGGGTTGCTTTGAACCGGCGGAATGCCCCACGCCCACGGATCGCCCGGTCCAGACGCTCCGCGGCCTGAGCGTCATCCACGCCTGCGATGAACATCTGCATGTCGCGGTACCCCGACCGGGAGCCTTCACATTCCACCCACAGCCAGCGGGCCGGGTCGTCATCATCCTCATCGATCTCGCCCACCTCGACGGCGTACTCCAGGGCTGACTGCGGCCACACCTCCCCGGTGATCAGGTCGATACGCCCGCCACCCTGAAGCGGATCCCCCTCCAGCACCATCGCCAGCTGCTCCAGGTCCACGGCCAGCGGCCTGAGCAGTCGGGTCGGCCCGGAACCCAGCTGGGCTTCCAGGGCGGCGGCCAGGTCGTCGTCGCCGTGCCACGCGCGGGCACGCAGCCTGGCCACGCACACGCGGGCGAAGTCCTCGGCTCCGGTCATGTGCTGGCCCAACGCGACCCGCAGACCATCACCGGCCAGCTGCAGGCAGTCCCCCGGCCCCTCGCTGCCAGCCGGCGGGTCCAGTGCTCTCAGTCGGGGGTGGTGACTCCGAACAGGGTGGCTCGGGCCAGCTTCGTGAGCAGCTCGGGGTCCAGATCCTTGAATCCGCCAGCCATCGCCTCCAGCGGCTCGAACGTCGCCCGCGCGCCACGCCGTGCCTGGGCCGCATCAATGGGTGCATGGCCCTCGGTGCGCCAACCGCGGTCGGTCAGGATCTGCGCCACCCCCACATCCAAACTGGCCCCGGAGTCCCCGGCCGCCCTGCCCAGCAGCGCCACCCAACCCGCCTCGCCCGGGAACCCCTTACCCCGCGGAAGCCGGCCGAGCACGGCGGTGACCAGTGCGCGGGGGTCCTGCGCCACGGCGCGGGCCCGGGCAGTCGGGCTCAGCTGGCCTTTGGCCTTGCGCAGCAGACCCACGTCCTGCGCCGTGTGACGCAGGGCCGCGACCGGCCAGGTCAGGTCCTCCCGGGTGGCCTTGCCGATCCACCAGTCCGCCACCCCGGCCTCCGCAGCGAGCCGCTCCACCAAGACCGGGGGTAGGTACCCGGCCGCCGTCAGCTTCGTCCCCGACCCCACGGCATCGAGGACCGCCAGCCAGGGCCGGGCGGCCAGACGCACCTCATCGTCGTCCAAACCCACGGCCACACGAGGACCCAGCGCCGCCAGCCACTCGTTCGCCTGCACCCACCCCTGCCCGTGCAGGGCCCCGACCAGATCCGCCAACGGTCCGGGCAGGCCGTGCCAGGGTAGGTGCGCACCGGTGGCCCACAACCGCATCGCCGCGGTCGCATCACCGGCGTCGAACACGTCCGGGTCATACCCCTCGGGCAGCCAACCATGGGCATGCTCAGCGTCCTCGAACGACTCCGGCACATCATCGGCGGGGGCGCCGGCGCGAAGCCACACCGCGACCTCGTGATGCCCCCCGATCCCACCGACGTCCTCCGGTGGGCAGGCCCCTGCCCCACCCACACACCTCGGCTCCCGGTCCTCCGCCGTCAGCGGGGCCGCCGACTCCAGCGTGACCCGGTGCTCCCAGTTGTCACCGAAGTCATACAGGTAGGTCAGCCGATCTCCCGGGGTACGCAGAACCTGATCCAGGCGGACATCTTCCTCACGGGTGCCCTCGTCGCCCTCCTCCTCGTCGAACTCCGTGACGAAGTACGGCTGGTCGTAAGCCACGTCGGTGCCGGGCTGGAAACGGTGCAGATGGGAATCCGTCCAGCCCATCGCCGCCTGGAACAACGTGTGCACCACGTCCAACGTCAAATCACCCGGCAGCGCCAGACGCCGCCAGATCCTCGGCTTCGTCCCCCGCAACTCGATGACGAGCGTGAGCAGCCCCGGCTCCTCGACAGGAGGCGGAAGGTCGATCTCACGGTTGCGCGGATTCAACTCGTCGATCAGCCCGGGACCGCCGATGAACGCCCCACCGGTCACCTCCTGGGCCACCGCCATGAGCGCATCACGGCCCAAGCCCTCCACCCACGCCTTGAGGGCAGCCGGATCCGAAGGCACATCAGGCAACTCAGTCATGGGGCCAGTCAACCAGCCCAACCGCTCTGACCACGCAGCCCCTGACCGCGTCCACTTCCCCGCAGACCCAGGCGCCCGACCGGCGGAATGCAGCACCTGGCCGACCGTCTTGGGAGGGTTCCGTTGCGCATGCCGGTCTTGGCCTCACGGCGGGAAAGAGGACGGCATGGTCACGCGACTGGGTCTTGTCCCGGCGCATGGGCAGGCGATTGAGCCCCCAGGATCCAGGCCCGGATCTGGTCCTCGCCACCTTCAGGCAGTTCCATGCCTGCGCGCTCGGCCGGTACCGCCGGTGTGCGCTCACCGAAGGCCCCAGGCACGTCTCGCGCGGTCGACGCGACTCGGCTGGTCATGGACCCACACTCCCGCGGTAGACGCCTAGGACCTCGTCGAGGACCTCGGTGTCACCCCGCGGTGTGGTGACGATCACCCGCTCGGCTCGGGTCAGGTGCTCATCGGCCAGGGCCTCGCGGGCCGCCGCGGTTCGCTCACCCGGGGCGTGGTGCCCGGTCACCGCGGGGATCGCCACCTGCACCTGCTTCTGGTCGGCGCTGACGGTGAGAGTGTGCGGCTCGTTGGTGCGCGGTGCCCTGGGCTCGTGGTGTGCTGGCATCAGTGACCTCCTGTCGCGGCGGACTGCGACCTACTGCCCCACACGGGCGGACCCGTACCCCCACCCGGACCGAGGCTTGCCGGTTCGACCCGGCCGGGGCGGCTCAGCGGCGTCGGGCGCTCCGCACGAACGCCAGGACACCGACCAGGATCTGGGCCAGTAGGAGCACGGTGGCAGGATCATCGCGACGTCCGCGCCCAGCCGATCGCGATAGCTGCGGTCGTCCATCCACAGGCAGGCGCTGCCGCTCAGGCGGTGGGAGGGGTGACCCGAGCCGTGGCTCACGACGTGGCGGAGGCCATCAGGCACGGTAACGAGGCTGCGGAACTGCTGTGCGATGTGTTGGCCGCTCAGCACCCGGTGCGTACACCGACCGGAGCCGAGAGGACTTGGGTAGTCAGTCTCGGCTCCGGTCGGGCTCGGTCGTTCCGGAACTACGGTAGCCGGATGGCTACCACCTGCGGTCCAAGTTCGGCCGCATCCACGGCGAGATCCTGCGCCCACGGGTGCTCATCGGCGGCGAGGCCACCCAGGTCGACGCGGAAACTCACGACACCCTTGGCACGGACCACATCCGCCGTCGCGCCGCGCGTGTCCAACAGCCGCTGCACCTTCGCCGCTGCCCCCGGCCGGACGCTGATGACCAAGCGATCGGAGGCCGCGACCGTCGTGGCCGTCTGCGGCGGCGCCGATCGAGCGGTGGCGGCGCTCGTAGGTGCCGATCCCGTGATCGCGTTGAGGAGGATCTGCGCTGTGCCGTTGGTGAAACCGCGGTAGTTCGGGTCGAATCCGAACAGCACGATCCGACCGTTGCCGACCTTCTCGTCCACGACCGCGGTCTTGCCGAACAACTGTTCCTCACCTTCGGCGAAGCCCGACACGAACCAGTCCGGGTCTGCGGCGGTGGGGAAAGCTACCGGCGAGGAGGCTTGCGGAGCAGTCCACACGAACTCGTACTCGTACATGGCGTAGGCGTTCTCGCCCACGCCCTCGGCCAGCGGACTGGCCGGGTCGACCTTGACCCGGATCAGGGAGCCGGGGATGTCCGAGGTCGCGTCCACGTAGCTCGCCGAGGTCAGCCCGAGGCGGCTGACCAGTCGCGAGCTGTCCCGCAAGGTGACAAGACGACCGCCATCCTGGACCCACTGGGTGAGCGCGGCCCGGCCGCTCTCACCGAGCGCGTTGCTGGCCGTCAGGTCAGATCCGGACGGGATCACTAAGACGTCGTACTGCGACAGCTCCCCGTTGGCGATCTGCGACCCGGTGACGTCGGTGAAGTCGAGTCCCACCCGGTTGTCCAGCCACCAACGCAGCCAGCCCGAAGACTCGATGGCGCCGGTCGAGGTGGCCGAGACCTGCCAGAGCGCGAGACGCGGGCCGTCACCGGCAACGGTGACGGCGGGTTCATCCTGCTTCTTCAGCTCGACAGCCCGCGGCTTGAGGTCGACCCCGGAGCGCCCGCCGGCCACGTTCTCGAGCAGCGGGGCACTCCAGGCCGTCACGTCGTAGAAGTACGGGAAGGGTACGTAGGTGTCCTCGTTGAGCATGGCCTGGATCCAGTGTTTCTGGCCCTGCGCCATCGGGATCCACAGCGTCCCCGCCGGGAGTGTGGTCGTTGTCGAGTCCCGACCATACGGGGTGTAGTCCGGTACCGTCAGTGGTCGGACGAGACGGTAGACGTCGACATCCATACGCTGCAGTCGCCGCGCGACTCGCTGCACTTCGTCAGCCTTGGCCGGGTCGTCGGTGCGCAGGAAGTAGTGCTTGACCTTGATGTCCGGTACCGGATTGCTGATCTCAGTGCCCTCCCAATACAGCTGGTTGGGTTCAAGCTCACCCTCGACGCCCTGCTTGTAGGCCTTCATGTGCTCGGCGCGCCACTCGGAGAGCAGAGCGTCATTCTTGGCTCCGGCGGCGCTCAGGGTGGACCAGATCGCGACGTACTGCTCCCGAACGCGCTGCGCTGCCGGGTCTCGGTTGGCCTTCTCGAAAGTCATGCCCGCGGCGTTGAAACCGGTGCTCGGCACACTATCCCCGTACCCCATGTAGAGCAGGTCGTAGACGTCGCCATTGAAGTACGGGATGCTGAATCGGGCGAATGCGTCCTGCATCGCGCCGCCGTAGAGGTTGTAGATCCAGTCCAGCGGCGTCTCCCCGATCTCGTGGTAGACCGGATCAGCGTTGGGCGGGAAGAAGTAGGTGGCCCGGCCCATCTCGTGAGCGTCGATGAACAACTGCGGTGGCAGTTCACGCAGCTTCTCCAGCTTGGAGTCGGTCTCCATCTGTGTGCGTGCGAACCAGTCGCGGTTCATGTCGAAGCCGTAGGCGTTGCGCCGCGCATCGGCCTCTCGCCCATCGGGGTTCTGCGTCGGCAGGATCACCACGATGGCGTCATCCAGGATCTCCCGCGCGGCGCAGTCGGTGCGCGCTGCCAGTTCGTACATGACTTGGAGGGAGGCGTCGGTGCCGCTCTCCTCACCACCGTGCACGTTGCCGGCAACCCAGAGGATGGCGGGCATCCGGCGGATGATCTGTTGCGCTTGAGCCTCGGGAGTACCTGCGTCACGAAGCCGGTTGAGGTCCCGGCCGATCCGGGAAAGGGCGCTCTTGCTCACCCACTGCTCCTGACCGACGACGGCGTAGCGCAGGTCGCGACCTTGGACGGATGTTCCCAGCACGCCGTCGACGACCATCGGGCTGGCATCGGCCACGGCGCTGACGTACATGTCAGACTCCGCCGTCGTGACGTCGCGGTCGCCGAGGTTGATGCCGATGACCTCCTTGGCGGTCGGCACCGACACGTCGATGGACGGTGTCCCGAACGGGTCACAGACCGCCTGCGGAGCGGGGACGCGGGTGGCTGTCGGGGTGGCGGCTGCGCCGATGGGTGCGGCCATCAGCAGCGAGCCGACAACGACAGCCGTGGCCGTGAGGGCTGGAATCGATGGTTTCCGCACTTTCGTCGAGGCTTCCCTCATCGGGCATCTCCTGTGGTCGGTGTTGCTTCCGGCGGTCGGCGCTGATCGTGGATGAACGCAAAGTACTCGTGGCCCTGGTTCCAGGTCTAGGCCCAGCGCCCTTCGACTGCCGAGTGCACCGGAGTCGCGGTTCAGGGAGCTGAGATCCAGGGACCTGGGGTAGGGGTTGATCGTGTTGGCGTGGCGCCGCTGACAGAGAGGACATCGACGAGGTCGGCATCGCGCTGGCCCCAATGCTGCAGCCGCGGTGCTCCTGTTTGGGGTTTCGGACCCACGGGCGCACGCGCTTCCCGATCCGGGTAGGCACGCCCCAGTGGGGCTCGACCCTGCACCGGGTCCACCGGGGTGCATGGTCCACGCTTGCGTTCCGTTTTGCCGGCGGCGATCCCGAGCCGGTGGTCTGTGGGAGCAGGGCCTCTGCTTAGCTCGTCATGCTGCTGCTGGTGGGTTCCAGCCACCGGTCGACTCGGGACTGACTCCGCACGTCGCTATCACCGCCTGCGGGGAGTTCGGGATGGCTCGCCTCGGGGACGGGCGGGATCCTGGCACGCGTGCTGAGGAAGTCATCGCCGCGATCCTGGCTGCCCAATCGGGGCGCCCGGGGAAGGCGCCTGGGGGTCCTGGACTGGGTGGTGGCCGTGTCGGTGGGAGCCGGCACTGTGATGCAGGTGTGGGCTGATGGCCACAGGTGGATGAATCACACGGCGTGAGCCACATGTAGGACTCATAACCGAGGCATGCCTTACCTATCCCTTGACGCCGACTTGGCCCCGGGTTCACACTCGTCCCAATCGGACGATCACGGGTTCATTCTGACCCGGAGGTTGATGCGGGCGCCGTGATCCCTGACACGAGGGAGAGCCCGCGATGAGGATCCACCGCACGTCCCCAGGTAGCAATACGACCGCTCATCCAGACATCAACGGCAGGCAAGTGCGACCGGCGGACCAGCAGTTTCTCATCCCTGAGCCGCGCCCACCCGCGGATGGTCCCACGGGGCCGGTCCTGTCACGTCGACTGTTCCTCGCGCTGACGGGCGCCGGGGCGATCGGCATGTTCCTGAAGGGCCCAGGTGGGACCCGGTTGGTGCATGCAGAGCCCATCCCTGGAGGGACGCTGCGCCCGGAGGACATCCCCAAGTTCGTGACCCCCCTGCTGATCCCGCCGGCGATGCCAAGGGCCGGCAAGGTGAAGAACAAGATGGGCAAGAACGCCGATTACTACGAGATCGCGGTCCGGGAGTTCGCGCAGCAGATCCTGCCGGCCGGGTACGCCGCCACCACGGTGTGGGGGTACGGTCCCGTGGTGGCGCAGAACGGCCCGCAGATCTTCAACGCTCCGTCGCTCACGATCGAATCCAAGGCGGGTAAGCCGGCGATCATCAAGTGGGTCAATGAGCTCGTCGACGCCAACGGGCACTACCTGCCCCACCTGCTCACGGTGGACCAGACTCTGCACTGGGCGAATCCGCCGGGCGGGGCCGCTGGCAGGGACTCGAGGCCGACATGGACCGATACCCCCGGTCCCTACACCGGGCCCGTCCCGCTGGTCACCCACGTCCACGGTGCCGTCGGGGTCGGTGACGAGAGCGACGGGTACGCCGAGGCCTGGTACCTGCCGGACGCAGCCAACATTCCTGACGACTACGCGACCGAGGGCACCTGGTACGGCTTCTTCGCGGGCAAGGCCGAAAAGAGCTACGGCGAGGCCTGGGGGCCGGGCTACGCGGTCTTCCGGTACCCGAACGACAACCGGGCCAGCACGCTGTGGTACCACGACCACACGCTGGGGATGACCCGGCTCAACGTCTACGCCGGTCCTGCCGGCTTCTACATCGTCCGCGGCGGGCCGGGTGACGACGTCCGCGATACGGCGGGGAAGTCGGCGGTACTGCCCGGGCCGGCCCCGGCGCTGGGGGATGCCCCGGGCACCACCTACTACGAGATCCCGATCGCCATCCAGGACCGCTCGTTCAACACCGACGCATCGCTGTTCTACCCGGACACCCGGGCTTTCTTCGACGGCGTCACCGGGCCGTTCATCCCCGAGACTGACGTCTCGCCGATCTGGAACCCGGAGTTCTTCGGCAACACGATGATGGTCAACGGCAACACCTGGCCATTCCTGTCGGTCGAGCAGCGTCGGTACCGGTTCCGGTTCCTCAACGGCTGCCAGTCCCGGTTCCTGATCCTCGACTTCGCGACGCTCACCGCTGCCGGTGCCGAGGTGTGGCAGATCGGCAACGAGGGCGGTTTCCTGGCCGCGCCGGTGAACATCGGCACAGCCGCGGGAAGCCGGCTGCTGATGGGCCTGGCCGAGCGCACCGACGTGATCGTGGACTTCACCAACGTCCCTGTCGGTGACTACGAACTCGGCAACGTTGGGCCTGACGAGCCGTTCGGGGGTGGGCTGCCCGACGAGGACTTCGATGTCGCCGATCCGGACACGACGGGAAAGGTGATGCGGTTCAGCGTCTCCGGCCCGCCGACGGCGCCGGATCGCTCGACACCGCCGGCCCAACTGGCGCTGCCTGCGATCACGCCCCTCCCGCCCGAGTCCGTGACCCGCCCGCTGGCGCTGCTCGAGGAGATGTCGCACCACTTCGCGGACTCCCCGGCAGAGGCCGTCCTCGGAACCGTGGCGGGGGACCCGAACGTCACGCAGGGTGTCTGGACCAAGCGGATGTGGGTGGATCCGGTCACCGAGAACCCCGACCCGGGGGCCACCGAGGTGTGGGAGTTCTACAACGCCACCGGCGACGCCCACCCGATGCACGTCCACGAGGTCGTGTTCGAGGTGGTCAACCGGCAGGACATCTTCGTCGACGAGGACGACCAGGAGGTCCAGGTCGTTCCAGGGTCTGTGCCGACCCCACCAGAACCCGGGGAGACCGGGTTCAAGGACACCGTGATCGTCTACCCCGGCCAGGTCACCCGGGTGCGTGCCCAGTTCCTGAACCCCGGACAGTACGTCTGGCACTGCCACATCGTCGAGCACGAGGACAACGAGATGATGCGACCGTTCCGGATCGGTCCCAAGCAGCCCGGCCAGCCGACGTAGGAAAGACCCTCGTCACCACGCGGTCGGCCGCCTCGGCCGGGGATCGCGAGATCGGATGCCGCGGAGCCTGCGGTGCTGATGCTGGGTCCGGCGGTGCTCGCGTCGCTCACCATCGCTCCTGGCGTTGAGAACGCCGTCGAGTCCCCCTGCAGATCCTCGACCTCAGCCCTTGTTCGCGTTGTCCAGCCGGATCTTCGCCCACGTGCTGGCGTGGTCGGAGGGCCACAGCCCGCTCGGGGTGCGGTCAGCTTGCTCGTCTCCGACGACCTCAGCCTGGAGAGCGCTGAAGCCGGCGCTGAGGAACACGTCATCGATGCGGTGGTCCAGGGTCGATCCGGGTCCGTCGAGCGCATCCTGCCCACTGGTCCATCCCGCGGAGCCGCACGGCCTCTTCGGGTACACCATCGGCCACACCTCGGTCAGGCCCGCATCCAGAAGTGTCTGGTAGGCGACGATGTTCTGGTCCCCTGGATACTGCGGCGAGCCCGGACGGTACTCGGCACACATCGTCGGGCGCACGTTCACATCACCCACCAGCACCACCGGATGCGGCCACGTCTCGATGACGCCGGCCAACTCCTGGGCCTGCGGGTTGCGGATCTGGTCCGACAACGGTGGGACCCCATACGCCTCGAAGTGGGTGTTCATGAAGGTGAAGGTCCGCCCCCGCACGGCGATGTCCGCCGAGGACCATCCGCGTGGGACGGCGACAGGGTTTCCGGCCACGTTGACGACCAACTCGGCCTGGAAGTTCTCGCTCTGCACGTGAGCCACCTGCATCCGACCCCGGCTCAGGGAGGACTTCTTGACCAGGATCACATCCCGATCGGTGAAGGTCACCAGCCGGTAGTCCGGTCCCGGTCCGGCGATCACCGGCAGCGGCCCGACGCTGCCCGGGCCCGGTTCGTTGGAGAAATTCGTGTTCGCCACGACCATCTCGTACGGGGTACCCAAGGCCGCGAGATCTGCCAGCAGCAGGTCGATCGCCTCGTAGTCCGTCTCGAACTCGCCGTTCGGGTAGAACCCCGCCGGCCCGCCAACTGCAGCCGGTGCCGACCGCCAGGTCGAGACCTCCTGCAGGCCGACCAGATCTGGCGCATCCTCAGCGATCAGCTCGGCCACCGCGCGGGCCCGGTCCGGGATCTTGCTGGCCTGCATCTCGTTCCAGATCGCTGTCGCAGCAACAATCGGGTTCGCCCCCGGAGTGAACAGCGGGGTCAGGTTGGCCCCGAAGTACATGTTGTAGGTCTGGACCTCCACCACCACCGAGGACGGGGTGCTCGGCCCCGGTCCCTTAGGCGCGGCAGTTGCCGACATTCCCCCAGCCACGACCAACGCAACAGCGGCCACCGAGGCTGCCAGTCGACGCATCGAACCCATGCCGCTCACCTCTCACGGAAATGTGATCTGCTTCGCCGCAGACATCTCCACGGTACGCGCGCCGATGGGGAGCATGTCTAGCGCAGAAGGCCGCCCGACGGAAGAACGGCGACAGCACCCGGCAAATGCGACAGACGTCCATCGGCGTCACGGTTTGACCGCTTCCTTCTGTGCTCGGTGGTGCCCTCCTGAAGGTGCCCAGCTCGCGGAAAGCAGCGCCGCTGACCGGAGGCCGTACCCGGAAGAAGTCGGGGCGGGTTTCGTCGCAGGCCGAGGCGTGTCGCTGGAGGTGGGCATGGGTGTTGTCGGTGCCGTCGGGGTTCATTTGACGAGGATCTCCATGAGGATCACGTAGATGCTCACCGCGGCCATCCCCATGCCGGCCGCTGCGCGCGGTGACAGTCCATGGCGTTGCCACGACAGGGTCCCGGCGACCAGTGCCACGATTCCGGCGACCACGGAGATGTGGGCGAGGATCGTGGTGAGTAGGGCGGCGACCAGGCCGTAGCCGAACGAGACGACGGAGCTGGAGCTGTCGTGGGAGACGGGGGCAGCGGTTCTGGTTGCAGGTGTTGACGTCATGACTTTCTCCTTGTGGTGGGTGGTGTGGATCTGGTATCGGCGGTTGCGCCGGACCACGGTCCACCGCGTCCCTGGCGCGCCTCGGGATGGCGCTCCAGACGCTGCCCCTCATTTGGCAACGCGCCAGGCACCGGGTATGAGGCGAACTGGCCGAGCTGGAGCACCGCTGTGGGTGCTCCGGAGTCGAGGCCTTCTCAACTCGCAGCGATCTGCGCTTGAGGGCAGGCCGAAGGTCCCTGTCTGACCGGGCTCAGCAGGTGGAGACTGGACCTGGTCCGAAAGTCGAGTCGTGGCCCCTGCCTCGAAGGAGATGGCGGCGATGTCCAGAGTCGTCGAATCATTCGCACCCTCGCACCGTTCCTCCCCCCGCCCCAGCCGCGCCTGGATGACGTGGTCCCGCAGAGGTCTCGGGGCGTTCTTCTGCGCCATGGGCGGCTATAACCTGTTCGTTGTCCGGCCCGACGCCGAAGAGCTGTACCGAGACATCGCCGAGGAGCTCGCCTGGCCGGGGGTCGCAGCCCTCATGAGTTCGCTCGTCGTGCCCAGGGCCGCAGTGTTCGCTGTGGTGCTGGCCGCCGCGGAGATCACTGTGGGCCTGTTGATGATGACCAGCGGTCGCAGAGCTCGTGTTGCGCTCTGGTGCGCGGTCGCGTTCATGGTCGGACTGTGGCCGATCGTTTCCTATTACGCCCTCGCCAATCTGCCGTTGGTCGTCCTGGCGCTGGTGCTGCTGCGCCGAGATGAAGGACTGGCTGAGAACGAGGCGGACCTCAGCCAGAAGTGGGCTGGCCACCAGAGCGGATAGCCGAGGGGACTCTACTGCTGCGCGGGTCGGGCGTCGCCTGGGCACAGCATGCTCCCTCCGCTCAGCCGAAGTCAGGAGCAGCGCTTGAATCCGTCGTTCCCCCGGTCACCCGTGGTCGACATCGTCCCACCAGTACATGATCGCGCGCCCGGCGATCGCCGCGCCCGCCCACGCGCCCGGGCTGGTGAACTCGGTCCCTGACAGCGGGACAGCAGGTTGGAGGAGCCGGATGATCGACCGTTGCCTCCCACTGACAGAGTGGAGATTGAAGGATGCGGGATAGCGCCGGTCACGTGTCGGATTCGGTCGAACGCGTTGAGGCGGCCGCGCCGTTCACGAGGGTGCCGTTTCCCCCGCGACGGCAAGTCGTCTTGGATGTCCTGAGCGCTGCTGCTGGTCGATATGCGGTGCATGCGCTGGTCGAGTTCGACGTGAGCGAGGCCGTGGATCGGATGCGTGCCGACCCTGAGGTCTCGTGGACGGGGTTCGTGGTAGTCACTGTCGGTCGGGCCGTCGCTTCGCATCCACAGCTCAACGCCCGGCGGGTACGCAACAGCCTGCTGCAGTTCGCTTGACCTCACTGGGCATGTTCGGCCGCGGCGGCGGGTGGGCGATCCCGGTCGCCCCACTCACGGTCGTAGTCACCGTCGGCAGCGTCGTGGAACGCCCGGTCGTCCGGCAGGGCGAGATCACCGCCGCTGCGAGGTTGCCCCTCACGATCAGCTTCGACCATGCCCTGGTCGACGGCGCACCGGCCGCCCGGTTCACCGAGACACTGCGCGTTCTCACCGAATCCGCCGCGGCCTTCGACCCCGAACCCGAACCCGAACCCGAACCCGAACCCGACAGGAGCATCCGATGACCCCCACCAACCCGCTGCACTACCCCGCGGCGATGCGAGCCGCGCGGGCCCGGCTGGCCGCCCTACCGACCGAGACCGTCACGACCCAAAACGGGCGGATCTGCTACCTCGACCAAGGCTCGGGATCCCCGATCCTGCTCTTCCACGGGATCTTCGGTGGCCACGACACCGCCCTGCGCCTGGCCGCCCCCGCGGACCTGGACGCGCGCCGGCTGATCGCACCCTCCCGGTTCGGCTACCTGTGTACCCCGATGCCGCCTGGAGCCACCGTCGCCGGCCAGGCTGACGCACATGCCGCATTGCTCGATGCCCTGGACATCGACCGCGCGGTGGTCCTCGCCGGATTCGCCGGCGTCACCTCCGCGCTACAACTAGCGATCCGCCACCCCGACAAGGTCGGACTGGTCCTGCTCTCCTCGAACTCCCCAGGCCCGCAGCACAACCACGACGCTATGCCGCGGTGGCTGGCCCGCCGGCTCTGGAAGTCCGATCTGCTCATGTGGCTGCTGCGCGCCCACCTGTCCGGAGTCATCACCCACCTGATGGGCGTCCCCAAGGGCCTGCCCCTGAGCAGCCAGGACCAGGCGCGCTCGCACGTCCCGGTCGGCAGCCCGCCATGGCCGAAGCATCCGGTACAGGGCCATTGATTCCTCGCCCGCAAGCAGGGCCTCCTCCCGTCGGCCCACTCCCCAACGGGACGCTCACATTGGTCAGCGCTGTGGCGAGGGGCTCAGGTGCTCGGCATCCGGGAAGGCGGCACGTCACTGCACGACGGGGTAGGTGCACACCGCCTCGCGTGCCACGCAGTTGCGCACGCCGCCGACGATCAACCGGATCTGCAGGTCGGCTGAGCTCAGCCCTGCCTTGTCCAACTCGGCCCGCAGGTCCTCCGGGTCGGCCCCCGGCGGCGGACCCAGTGCGGTCACGACCACCTGGCCGCCGGACGCTTCCACTGTCGTGATGGCCCAGTCCTGCGCCTGCGCCCAGCTCGCCGCAATGGGCTTCGCCGTGGCGACCAGTTGCCGGTCGCGCGCGACCGAGAGGGTGCCGGCAGCCAGCGGCACCGACACCAGCAGGACACCGCCGGTCACGATGGCAAGCGTGCGACCCGTCAGGTCAGCCACCGGGATGCCCGCCGACTGGGCTATGTCCCGGATCCGGAACAACAGCAGCACTGCGGTTCCCGTCGCCACGATCGCGGCGAAGTTGGTGAGGAACAGCAACAGCGCCCCACCTGCGTCCTCGAACCGGTTCACCTCCAGCAGCAGGCCGACCACGGCCAACGGCGGCACCAGGGAGATCGCGATCGCGACACCGGGCAGGGCGTCGGAGATGTCGGAGCGCACCAGCGCAAATGCCCCCACCGTTCCCGTGGCCAACGCCGCCATCAGGTCGATGAGGCGTGGGCTGATCCGAGCCGCGACCTGGCTGTTGCTCTGGTAGGCGTCCAGCGGGTGGGCCAGGAGGCCGATCAGGTACGCGATGGCGATCACGGCCAGGGCTCCCAGAACCACCAGGGCGATGCTGCGCACCAGGTGCACCCGATCCGCGAGCACAACCGCCAGCGCCGTGCCCAGGATGGGGGTCATCAGCGGCGCGACGATCATGGCGCCGATCACGGTCGCCGTGGAGTCAGCGACCACGCCCGATGTGGCGATGATCGCAGCCAGGACGAGCAGCACCCAGAAGCGCGACGACGCCGACGACCGCATCGGCGTGCCCTCGATGTAGAGAGCCGACTGCATCCGCTCGATGTCCGCGCCGACCACCTGCGCCATGGGTCCTCCTGCTGCTCGTGCGTGCGCGCGTGCACACGAGCGAATCATGGCTACTGGGGTCCCCAGGGGCCGGCAGGCGCGCGGGATGGGATGGGCGATCGGGCACTCGGCGCGAAGACCTGGGCTACCGGACGCTCACCAGCAGCAGGTTCAGCGCGTCAGCCGCCCCGTCATGGTCGTTGCCGGCCACGACCACGTCCACGGCGTCACGACGTCGGGGTGCGCGTTGGTGGGGGCGATCGCCAACCCGGCGAACCCAGCATGCCGAGGTCGTTGCGTCCGTCACCGATCGCGGCCACTGCGGCGGCGGCGACCCCCAGCGAGTCCGCGAGCCGGCCCAGCGAGCGGGCCTTGTCCACGTCGACCCGCGTCATCTCCAGGTGGGCGGGCGTAGAAGCAAGGGCGGCCAGGCCGGGCGGGACCTCGATCGTCCCTGCCACGTCGGGACCACCTGGGTCATCGACCTCCTCGACCAGCCAGCGATCACCCGTGCACGAGTTGATGCTCAAACCCGGGACCCGGGCCTCTGCAAGGGCCTGCTGGGCGAGGTCCAGGGGCATCGGCTCCTGGTCGAGGATCCGCAGAGTGCCGGTGCCGTCGTAGCGGTCAGCGCGCCCTGGGAGGCCTGGAGGGCCGACCCGTCACACAGCCCGAGCCGGTCGGCCACCGGATTCAGCGCCCGGGGCGGCCGGCCGGTCGCCAGCCCCACCTCGATTCCGACCCGGCGCGCCCGGTCGACCGCCACCGCAGTCACCTCGGTGATCCGGTGGTCGCTGGTGAGCAGGGTGCCGTCGACGTCGATCGCGACCAGCCGGATCGTCACGACGCTCCGGCTCGGATCCGTGCGTCGAGGAACGCCAGCTGGCGGTGGAGCACCTCCACGCCCGGCATTGCGATGCCGCGTCGGGCGGCCCGCCGCAAGGGCTCGGCGAGCATCGCCTCGACCTCGAGCGGGCGCCCGGCGTCCGCGTCGACCTTCATCGAGGTGGCATAGGGCGCCATCCGCGCGGTGGCGGCCAGCAGCTCGTCGACGAGGCCGTCGGGCAGGGTCCGCCCCTCGGCCGCGCCGGCGGTCGCGACCTCCGTCATGAGCATGCGGACCAGCGCCACCGTGTCCGGGTCGGCCATGAGCTCGTCGGTGGTCGCCTGGAGGATCACCGACAACGGGTTGAACGCGATGTTCCACATGAGCTTGCGCCAGCGCGCGCGGATCAGGTCGTCGTCGAGGAGCACCGGGGTGTGGGCCGCGGTCAGGTCCGCGGCGACCGCCTGCATCAGGGGCGTGACCCCAGCAGCGGACTCGTCAGGTGCATGCGCGGCCAGCGTCAGCGCGCCGAAGTCCAGATGCGCCACCGAATGTGGCCCGATGCGCTGGGCGCACAGGAACGCCAGCCCGGCGAGCACCTGGCGCCCGGGGGCGGCCGCTGCGAAGGCCGGCTCGGCGCCGATCCCGTTCTGGATCAACAGGATGCCGGCACCCTGGGCCAGCAGCCGGTCGGCGTGCGCGCGCAGGTGGCCCAGCACGTCGTCGTTCGCGGTCGCCTTGACCGCCACGAGCAGCACGTCGCACTCGCGCAGTGCCGACCAGTCCGCCGCGACAGCCACCTCAGCCAGGTGCAGGTCCCCGTCCGGGGAGGTCAGGTCCAGGCCATGCGCGCGGACCTCGGCAGCCCCGTGCCGGACCAGGAACGCCACGTCCGCGCCGGCGTGCGCCAGCCGAATCCCATAGAACCCGCCCACCGCCCCAGCCCCCACGACCGCATAACGAAGCACCCCCCGATCCTGCCACCCAGCCGCGGCCGGACCGTCGGACGGTCAGCCGGTGACTCGGGGGTCGAGCATCGTCAGGGACATCCGGGCGGGGGTGCGCGCCAGGATCTCGTGAGGGGCGCGAGCGCTGATGTGCACCACGCCGCCGGGCTCCAACTCCTCGTAGCGCCCAGCCACTCCCACGCGCAGGCGTCCGTCGAGCACCTGCACGAGGACCGGCACCGCTGCGGTGTGCTCGGTGAGCTCCTGCCCGGCGTCGAAGCTGAACAGGACCACGCGCACTCCCTGCGCCTTGAGCACGGTGCGCGACACCGTGGAGTCTGGGGCGACCTCGATCAGCGCCGCGAGGTCAGCAACATGCGTCATCGCATTCGCGCCCGTGGTGCCGTCCTGCGCAACGATGGGTTCACTGCCCATGCCGATGTCCCTTCAGTGATGCGGGTGGGTGACTACGAGCCCATCTTCTCCCAGCCGCGCTTGGTCGGGCGTGAACCCGGGTCGTGCGGACCCCGGTCCCGGTAGACCACATACGGCCGGAACAGGTAGCCCAGCGGTGCGGAGAAGGCGTGCGCCAGCCGGGTGAAGGGCCAGACCATGAACACCAGCATCCCGGCCACGGCGTGCACCCGGAACGACAGCGGCACATCGGCCATCAGCTCGCCCTGGGGTTGGAGCATCAGGATCGAGCGGAACCCATACCGAGACATCCTCGCGGTAGCTGTGCCCCTCGCCCAGCACGCCCGCACCGACCAGGGTGGTGAGCACACCGAGACTGATCGCGGCGACCAGGAAGACGCACATCGTCTTGTCGTTGTTGGTGGTCGCCGCGAACACCGGCGCGACTGCGCGGCGCCGGTCGACCAGCAGCACGATGCCGATCAGCGTGACCGCCCCCGCGAACATGCCCAGGCCGCCGGCCGCTGCTCCACATCATCACGTTCGGCACGTTCTCCGGCCCGGCCGCCTCGTTCGGCTTGCTGATCAAGCAGTAGTTCTACGGCGCTGACGTGTTCGGCGAGGCGGGCATCTCCCCGGCCCAGTACGCCTTCTGGGGCGGACTGGTCGGCTCGGCGGCCCGCGTCCTGGCCGGGCCGATCGCCGACCGGGTCGGCGGTGGCCGGGTGACTCTCGTCGCGGTGCTCGGCGTGGCCGGTGGGGCGGCGTTCACCTCCTTCCAGCTCTCGCCCACCTCGGCTGACGACTTCCCGGCGTTCTTCTGGGGGATGCTGGCCATCTTCTTCTTCGCCGGGGTCGGCAACGCCTCCACGTTCAAGCAGATGCCGATCATCTTCGAGCCCCGGCAGGCCGGCGGCGTGATCGGCTGGACCGCAGCGATCGCCGCGTTCGGCCCGTTCGTGTTCGGCCTTATGTTCGCCACCGGTTACACCGTGGCGCTGTACTGGCTGGGCGTGGTCGTGAGCCTGATCGGTGCGGTGCTGTGCTGGTTCTACTACGCCAGGCCGGGCGCCGAGACGCCCAGCTGATGCCCACTGCTACCCACCTGCCGCGCAGGCGGCGTCAGGCGGGTAGCGGCAGCCACCGGACTGGTTCCCCCGCGGCGACGCCCCCGGGGGGCAGCACGCCGAAGCCGGTGGCGCCGGCCAGCCCGCGCAACATCCCGGAACCCAGGTGCGAGCCGGGATGGAAGGTTCCCGCGACGAGCGTGCCGAGCACCAGCCGGTCCTCGTGGGCCGGCGCGCCGAGGTCCTGCGCGCTGGGGACCTCGACCAGGTCGGGCAGCACCGGGCGACCCGCCAGGCCAGCGACGATCGGGGCCGCCAGGCTGACCAGCGTGACGATCGCGCTCTGCGGATTGCCGGGCAACCCGACCAACCAGGTCGAGTCCGGCCCGACGGTTCCGGCGAGCATCGGATGGCCCGGGCGGACCGCGACACTGTCCACCAGCACAGCGCCGTCGTTGGCGGCGACTGCCGCGTGCAGGTGGTCCACCGGCCCGGCTGCGGTCCCGCCCGTGGTCAGGATCAGGTCGGCATCGCTCGCGGCCCGACCGATCGCCTCCACGTGCGCCGCCAGCGTGTCCGCGCAGCGCTCGACGGCCACCACGTCCGCGCCCATCCGCGCCAACCAGGCGGGCACCTGCGGACCGAGCGAGTCGCGCACCATCCCCGGTGCGGGCACCCCCTCGGTGGCCAGCTCGTCGCCGAACAGCACGAGGGCCGCCCGGGGCCTGGGGATCACGGCCAAGGTGTCGTGGCCGCAGGCGGCCGCCAACCCGAGCAGGGCCGGGTTGAGCAGGGTGCCCGCAGTGGCCAGGATCTCGCCGGGCGCGCACTCCTCCCCCGAGGGTCGGACGTGCGTGGGCCCGGCGGGCTGGGGTGCGCCCACGACTTCGGAGCCGCCGACCCGGCTGACAGTCCCGTCCTCGCTGCGGATCACGGCCTGGGCCGTGGCCGGCACCACCCCACCGGTCGCGATCACCACCGCCTGCCCGTCGACCAGCGGGTCCTCGACCGGACGCCCGGCCAGCGACGCCCCGACGACGGTCCAGGGCCCCGGCCCGCGCACCGCCCACCCGTCCATCGCGGAGGTGTCGAACGAGGGCAGCGCGGTGCGAGCGACCAGGTCGTGGGCCAGTACGAGCCCGTCGCACTCGGCCAGGTCCCGGCGGACGGCCGGCAGCGGTTCGACCATCTCGGCCAGCGCGGCGCGCGCGGGGTCCCAGCGCGGCTCGTACCGGGTCATCGGGCACGCCCGGGCGACGGCCGCGACTCGAGCGCCCCGCTCACTGGGTGCGCTCGGCCCAGTGCAGGGCCAAGCGGCTGACCAGGTCCGCAGCCTGCGCCGGATCGGCGCCACCAGCCACGGCCGCCCCGAGCAGGTAGGTGGTGATCGGTGCGGCCGGTCGATCCACGTTGTGCGCCGCGTCGCGGGCCAGGTCCAGGATCACATCGATGTCGCAGACGACGTCCAGCCCCAACTCGGCGCTGACGGCGTCGACCCATTCCTGCATGACTGTTCCTTCCTCTGCGGCCCGGGTACGGGCGGCCTGCAAGTCCTCGGCGGTGTCCACATCGGCCACCGCCTGCGCCGGCACCGGCCATTCCATCACGCGCAGCAGCGGCAGAACGTGGCGCAGTGGCCGACCGGTCAGCGGCTCCAGCGACGCGAGCCGCTCGCGCAGCAGTTCGGTCCGGTGGGCCGCACAAAGCGGCTGGGCGCGGCCTCTGGGGTCGACGGGGACGACGGCGTCGATGCCCGCGCACGCCTGGGTCGAGCCCGGCACCAGCCGGGACAACCGGGCCAGCGCACCGGCGAGGACCGGCACACCGAACGGCATGTCGGCCGCGCAGACCGCTACCAGCGGCGCGCTCACCTCGCCCAGCCCAGCCCCGATCCCGGCCAACGGCCCGCCGCCGGCGGGGTCCTCCTGGGTCAGCACGACGCGGTCGAGAAGCTCCGGGCGCGAGGACCCCACCAGCACCACCGGGACCTGCGCAGGCACCTGCGCCAAAAGCCGATCGACCAGCCGATGCCCGTCCACATGGGTGGTCACCTTGTCCCGGCCCAGCCGACTGCTTCCGTCCCCGGCCAGGACGAGCAGGGTCGCGCCCACAGCCCAACCAGATTCGCCAGTGCCCGCCATCCCTGCACAATAGGTGTCTACCGGAAGGGCCACGAATGACTGACCTGACCCACCTCGATGCGCAGGGGCACGCCCGGATGGTCGACGTCTCCGCCCGCGAGGTGACGACCCGAACCGCGACGGCCACCGGTCGGGTCACCACCACGACCGCGGCGCTGATCCGTGCCGGCGACGTGCCCAAGGGTGATGTGCTGGCGGTGGCCCGGATCGCCGGGATCATGGCCACCAGGCGCACCCCGGACCTGATCCCGCTGTGCCACCCGATCGCGGTGCATGGCGTGGAGGTGGCGGTGGAGGTGGCCCACGACGCCGACGAGGTCCAGATCCGCGCCACGGTGCGCACCGCGGACCGCACCGGCGTGGAGATGGAGGCCCTGACCGCCGTGGCGGTGGCCGGGCTGGCCGTCATCGACATGGTCAAGGCGCTGGACCCGCACGCGGCCCTGCGCGACGTGGAGGTCCAGGCCAAGGACGGCGGACGCAACGGTGCGTGGCGCCGATGAGCCCTGAGAGTCCCAGGACCCCAGCCACCGACAACGCCGGGCTGCTGCCCGCACCCGTCCCCTTCGAGCCCTCCGGGGCCCGAAACTCGGATGTCCGGTCCTCGGCCACCGGGCCCAACGCGGAGCAGCTGCGGGCAGCCGTGATCACCTGCTCGGACTCCGCCGCCGCGTTGACAGCGCCCGACACCTCGGGACCGCTGGCCGCCACGCTGCTGGCAGCACTGGGCCACGACGTCGCGCCGGTCGTGGTCGTGCCGGATTCGATCGACGCGATCGCCGAAGCCGTCCGCCGCGCCCTCGGCGCCGGGGCGCGCATCGTGCTGACCACTGGCGGCACCGGGGGTGGACCTCGCGACGTCACACCGGAGGCGCTGGCCAGCCTCGGTGTACGGGAGCTGCCCGGGCTGGGCGAGGCCATCCGGGCCGCCTCTCGGGCCAGGGTCCCGGCTGCCGACCTGTCCCGGTCGATGGGGGGCGTGCTGGGCGGGGCCGTCGTCCTGGCCCTGCCGGGCAGCAACGGGGGTGTGCGCGACGGGCTGGCCGCGGTGGGGAGCCTGCTGGCCCATGCCGCGGCGATGGCCCAGGGGGGCGGGCATGCCGACGCTGATCGCCGTCGTCGGCCGGCCGCGGGGGGCGACGCTGCCCAGGCCACGACCGCACCCGACCTGCTCGTGCGCGCGACCCCCCTGACCGAGGCGGAGGTCGCGCACGAGGTCGGCGACCCCGCGGCCGGTGCGGTGGTCACCTTCGCCGGCGTGGTCCGCGATCACGACGGGGACCGCACGGTGACCGCGCTGCACTACGAGGGCCATCCGGACGCCGCCCACGTCCTGGCCGAGGTCGTGGCCATCGCCCGGACCCGACCTGGGGTCCGCGCAGCCGCCGCCCGGCACCGGGTCGGCGACCTGGCCATCGGCGACCTCGCGTTCGTGGTCGCGGTCAGCGCCGCGCACCGGGGGGCCGCCTTCGAGACCTGCGCGTGGCTGGTCGACGAGGCGAAGGCACGCCTGCCGATCTGGAAGCATCAGCAGTTCGCCGACGGCACGGACGAGTGGGTGAACTGCCCATGAGCTGTGCTCCCTCCCAGGAGGACACCGTGCCCAGGCCAGCCCGCTCCTCGGCGGACCGGTCGCAGACCCCAGCCACCGCGCTCGGGCCGGCAACAGCCGGTGGCCTGGTCGACCGGTTCGGTCGGGTGCACCGCGACCTGCGGGTCTCGCTGACCGACCGGTGCAACCTGCGCTGCACCTACTGCATGCCCGCCGAGGGTCTGCCCTGGCTGCCGAATCCCGACCTGCTGAGCGTCGAGGAGATCGCCCGGGTCGTCCGGATCGCCACGGAACTGGGCATCACCGAGGTCCGACTCACCGGCGGCGAGCCGCTGATCCGCCCCGAGATCGTCGAGATAGTGGCCCGCCTGGCCGCGCTGCCCACAGCACCGCACCTGTCGGTGACCACCAACGGCCTCGCCCTGGCCAGGCTGGCCGGCCCCCTGGCCGGGGCTGGGCTGGCCCGGGTCAACATCTCGTGCGACACATTGCGCGCGGAGACGTTCCAACGACTGACCCTGCGCGATCGCCTCGACGACGTCCTGGCCGGCATCGAGGCAGCCCGGGCCGCCGGCCTGGCGCCCATCAAGATCAACACCGTGCTGGTGCGCGGGGTGAACGACCACGAGGCGCCCGACCTGCTGCGCTGGGCGCTGGCCGAGGGCCTGTCGCTGCGGTTCATCGAGCAGATGCCGTTGGACCCGCAGCACGGCTGGAACCGGGCGATGATGATCACCCGCGAGGAGATCCTCGACCGCCTGGCCCGGGCCGGGTTCCTACTGGCGCCGGTCCCGGGTCGCGGGTCGGCGCCGGCTGAGGAGTTCCTCGTCGACGGTGGACCGGCCACCGTGGGCATCGTCGGCTCGGTGACCAACCCGTTCTGCGCCGCCTGCGACCGCGTCCGGCTCACCGCCGACGGGCATTGGCGCAACTGCCTGTTCACGCAGGGCGAGGCCGGCCTGCGCGACCTGCTGCGCAGCGACGCCCGCGACGCGGACCTCGCTGCGGTGATGCTCGGCGAGGTCAGGCGCAAGGCCGCCGGGCACGGCATCGACGACCCCGCCTTCGAGCAGCCGGGCCGGCCGATGTCGGCGATCGGCGGCTGAGGGCATGCCCACGACCCCAGCCCGCGGCGCGGATGCTGTTGTCACGTTCCGGATGTTCGCCGCGGCCCGGGCCGCCGCCGGGCGCGCCGAGGTGACCCGTCCCGCGGGCCCGATCAGCGAGGTGCTCGCGGGCCTGCGCGCCGAGCTGCCGGCACGTTTCGATGACGTCCTCTCGCTCAGTTCGCTGCTGCTCGACGGCGAGCGCCTGGACCCCGCCTCGGACCGGATGCTGGGCTCGGGAGCGGTCATCGACGTGCTCCCCCCGTTCGCCGGTGGCTGAGGTCATGTCGATCCGACCGCTCCCCCGCACCCTCGCGTGGGTCCTGCTGTCCACCAGTCTGTTGTGGGGCTGCGCGAGCGACCCGGCCACGCCGAGTTCGTCCGCACGCCCGGGGGCCGCCGACGGTTCCGGGGACATCACCGTGTTCGCGGCGGCCTCCCTGGCCGAGCCGTTCACGGCGATCGGAGCGCGGTTCGAGTCCGAGCACCCCGGCACCACCGTGACGTTCAGCTTCGCGGGCAGCTCCGGGTTGGCCGCCCAGATCGTGAACGGCGCGCCGGCCGACGTCTTCGCCCCCGCCAGCACGGCGACCATGGACCAGGTCATGGCCTCGGGTGCGACCTCCGCGGGCGAGCCGGTGACGTTCGCGCGCAACACGATTGCGATCGCGGTGCCCCCGGGCAACCCCGGCGCGGTCACCTCCCTGGCCGATCTGGCCGACGCAGCCTGCACGGTCGCGCTCTGCCAGGAGCAGGTCCCCTGCGGCACGGCCGCCTCGCAGGTTCTGGACGAAGCCGGCCTGAACGTGTCGCCGGTGACCCTCGAGCCCGACGTGAAGGCCGTGCTGACCAAGGTGCGGATGGGTGAGGTGGACGCCGGCCTGGTGTACGTCAGCGACCTGGTCGCTGCCGGAGCCGACGTGACCGGGATCGCCATCCCCGAGGCGGTGAACGCCTGGACCACCTACCCGATCGCCGTGCTCACCGACGGTCCGGAGGCGGCCACCGCAGCGGCGTTCGTCGCGGAGGTCCGGTCCCGACACGGCCAGGCTGTGCTCGAGGAGGCCGGGTTCAGGCCTGCCGACCCTCCGGGCGCCCCATGAATGGCTGGACGCCCACCCGGCTCTCGACCGACGAGCGCACCCGTCGCGCCGGCACCGGTCACGGCGAGCGCGGCGCCCCCGCCGTGCTGCTGGCCCCGGCCCTGGTGGCTGTCGTGTTCCTGCTCCTGCCGCTGGCCGGCCTGCTGATTCGAGCCCCCTGGAACCGCCTGGGCGAGATCCTGCTCGCACCGGGCACCCGCGAGGCGTTGGTGCTGTCGTTGTGGACCTCCACCGCGGCCACGGCATTCTCGGTGCTCGTCGGCGTCCCGCTGGCCTGGGTCCTGGCCCGCACGCAGTTCCCCGGCAGCCGGCTGCTGCGAGCGCTGGTCACCCTGCCCCTGGTGCTGCCCCCGGTGGTGGGTGGGGTTGCGCTGCTGCTCGTGTTCGGCCGCACCGGACTGATCGGGCGCCACCTCGACCAATGGTTCGGCCTCACGATCCCGTTCAGCCCGCTGGCCGTGATCATGGCCCAGACGTTCGTGGCGATGCCCTTCCTGGTCGTCACGGTCGAGGGAGCGCTGCGCGCCGCGGATCAGGGGTTCGACGAGGCTGCCGCCACCCTGGGGGCCTCCAGGATTGCCACGTTCCGGCTGGTGACCCTGCCACTGCTCGGACCCTCGTTGGTGGCCGGCGCCGTGCTGTGCTGGGCCCGCGCGCTCGGCGAGTTCGGGGCGACGATCACGTTCGCGGGCAGCCTGCCCGGGCGGACGCAAACCATGCCCATTGCCGTCTACTACGCCCTGGAGACCGACCCGGAGGCTGCGATCGGCCTGAGCCTGGTGCTGCTGGTCGTGTCTGTGGCCGTGCTCGTGGCGTTGCGCGACCGCTGGCTGCGCGGCGGGGCGCTGGGATGAGCGGCTACCCGGGCACCCTGGGCCTCACGGTGGATGCGAAGGTCCGTCGCGGGGAGTTCACCCTCGCCGTCCGCTTCCACGCGGCACCCGGCGAGGTGGTGGGCGTCCTGGGCCCGAACGGCTCGGGCAAGTCCACGCTGCTGCGCGCCCTGGCCGGGCTGGTCCCGATCAGCGGGGGCCGGGTGAGCCTGGACGGTCAGCTCCTCGACGAGGCGGACCTGACCGGCACGTTCGTGGACCCCGCCGACCGGCCGGTCGGATTCGTGTTCCAGGACTACCGGCTGTTCCCGCACCTGAGCGTCACCGACAACGTCGCCTTCGCCGCCCGCGCCCGGGGGGCCGGGCGATCCGAGGCCCGCACGCATGCGCGGGCGTGGCTCGATCGTCTCGACCTCACCACGCTGGCCGACCGCCGCCCGGCCACGCTGTCGGGGGGCCAGGCCCAGCGGGTCGCCCTGGCCCGGGCCCTGGCCCGCGAGCCGGGCCTGCTGCTGCTCGACGAACCGTTGACGGCCCTGGATGTGCGCACCCGGCTGGACGTGCAGGAGGAGTTGGCCCGCCACCTGGCCGGGTTCGACGGCGCCTGCCTGCTGGTGACCCACGACCCGGTCGAGGCCCTCGTGCTGGCCGATCGGCTCCTGGTCATCGAGGACGGCGCGATCGTGCAGGAGGGGACCCCGGCGCAGGTGACTCGACGCCCGGCCACCGAGTACGTCGCCAAGCTGGTCGGGCTCAACCTGTACGCCGGCCAGGCCCACGACGGGCGCGTCGATCTCGACGGCGGCGGGACGCTCCAGGTGGCCGAGCACCCCCGACCGGGTGCGGTGCTGGTGGCCGCACGACCCAGCGCGGTCGTGGTGAGCACGAGCCCGCCCGTGGGCGGCAGCGCCCGCAACACCTGGCCCGGAACGATCGCCGGCCTGACGATGCTCGCCGAACGGGTCCGCCTGACCATCGACGCGACACCACCGATCATCGCCGACATCACCCCCGCCGCGGTGGCCGACCTGGAACTGGCCCCGGGAGTACCGGTCTGGGTCGGCCTGAAAGCCACCGAGTTGGCGGTCTACGAGCACAGCCCCGCCACCGCCCCGTAGCCGCGTCAGCCAGCGCGGTAGGCCTCGCGCAGGCTCACCCGACCGCCGGTGCGCAGGGCGGCGCCACGGTAGACGCGGGCGCCGAACCACACGAGCAGTCCGATGAAGGCCGCCGACCCGAGCATCGCCACGGCCACCTCCCACCAGGCCGCATCTCCGGTGACGATCCGGAAGGGCATCAGCAACGGCGACCACAGCGGGATCAGCGAGAACGGTGCCAGCAGCGGGTTGGCCTCACCGGTCAGCGAGATCGCTGCCACGGCGTAGGCCGGCAGCAGCAGCACCGAGGGCACGTAGGTCAGCGACTGCAGGTCCTCGAGCCGGGACACGGTGGCGCCCATGGTGGCGAACACGAAGCTGTACATCACGTACCCGATCACGAACCACAGCCCGAGCCAGGCCAGCGACGACCAGCCGAGCCGGAACAGGTCCAGGCCCGCGGAGTCCTGGCCGAACGCGCTCAGGCCGAACAGGTAGGTCAGGCCCAGCAACGACAGTTGCAGCAGTCCCAGTCCGCCGACGCCGAGCACCTTGCCGGTCAGCATCGAGGCGGTCGACACCTTGGCCAGCACCAGTTCGGCGACCCGGTTCTGCTTCTCCTCGACGACCGCGGAACCCACGAACTGCCCGAAGGCCATCACCATCACGAACAGGATCACCACGCTGGCGAACGCCGCAGCCCCGCGCGCCAGTGTCTCCTGATCGACCGCGCGGCTCACCGACAGGTCCTCGACGCTGACCTGCACCGGGGTGATCACCTGGGCCAGCGCCTCCGGCGACAGCCCGAGGTCCGCGGCCACCTGCAGCCGGGCCGCCGAGGTGGCGGCAGTGCGCAGCACGGCCTCGACCCCGGCCGGAGGCGCCCCCACCGACACGATGGTCCTACCGTCGACCAGAGCCGCATCGAGGGCCCCGGAGCGGACATCGGCCCGGGCCTGCGCGGCAGAGTCCGAGGTGGCGACCACCAGGTCCACCCCGGCTGCGGCGGCGACCCGCTGCACGCCGGCCGCCAGCGCGGGGGCCGAGTCGCCGGCCACAGCGACGGTCACCGAGTCCACGGGTCGGCCCACCAGCGAGACGGCGAACATCCCGACCAGGATCAGCAGCATCGAACCGATCATCACCCCGAGGAAGACGCGGCTGCGCCCACGCTCGACGAACTCCCGGCGGGCGATCAGCAGCGTGCCGTTAGTCATGCCCGACCCCCTGTCCGAGCAGGTGCCCGGCCGACGCCGGACTCGGCGGCTGCGCAGCGACCGCCTCGTGGAACAGGTCGGCCAGCGAGGGTGCCTCGTAGCGGAAGGACGTGATCGGTCCCTGGGCGCCGGCCTCGGCGAGCAACTCCTCGGCGCTGACGTGCGCGGGCACCAGCGCATGCGGCCGGTCGCCACCCATGCGCACCGCACCCGGGTGGTCGGGCACCCAGGGCAGCCCGCCGAGCGTCACCTCCACCCGCCGGTAGCCGGCGTTGGCCCGGATCTCGGCGAGGTCGCCATGGGCCACGGTGGTTCCGGAGTTGATGATCGCCACGTCCACGCACAGGTCCTCGACGAGTTCGAGCTGGTGGGAGGAGAACAGGATCGTGGCGCCCTGAGCCGCGGCCTCGCGCAGCACGGCACCCATCTCGGCCACGCCCACCGGGTCCAGGCCGGTGAACGGCTCGTCGAGGATCAGCACCTGCGGTCCGTGCACGAGGGCTGCGGCCAGCTGCACGCGCTGCTGGTTGCCGTGCGAGAGCGTGTCGACCCGGTCACAGGCCCGACCGGCCAGGCCCAGCTGCGTCAACCAGGTCATCGCGGAGGTCCGGGCCTCCCGGCGCTCCATGCCCGCCAACCGGCCGAAGTGCACCAGTTGGGCGATCACCGACATCTTCGCGTAGAGCCCGCGCTCCTCGGGCATGTACCCGAACCCGCGGCGCAGCCGCCGGTCCAGGGCCGCCCCGCCGTAGGTGACGGCGCCGGAATCGGCGTCCTGGAGGTCGAAGATGATGCGCATCGTGGTCGTCTTGCCCGCCCCGTTGCGCCCGACGAAGCCCAGGATGCGGCCCGGCTGGACCCGCAGGTTCAGGCCGCGCAGGACCACGAGGTCGCCGTAGGACTTCGTCAGCCCCGTCACCACCAGCTCGCTGCCCGCCACGGGCACAGTCTGGCACCGGGGTCAGACCATGGCTTCGCGCTACCCTGCCCCCATCACAGCCGGACCGATGTACCCCAGGAGACGCCCGTGAGCTACCTCGAATCGCTGCTCGCCAACAACGAGAGGGTCGTCTACGAGACGCACAAGCACTGGATCGCGCCGTTCTTCGCGACCGTCACGGGGTCGATGTTCGTGATCGGTGGGCTCGCAGCACTGATCGGCACGGTCATCACCGACACTCGGTGGCTGGACGACGTGTTCCTCTGGGGCGGCCTGCTCGCCCTGCTCGTGGGGGTGATCATGGTCGGCAGTGCCTTCGTCGCCTGGTGGTCCGAGCACTACTACGTGACCAACCACAAGGTGCTCAAGGTCAGCGGCATCCTGAACAAGTCCGCCGACGGCTCGGCCCTGGAGAAGATCAACGACATCACCATCGAGCAGCCGCTGGTGGGTCGGTGGATGGGCTACGGCACGCTGCGGGTGAGCACTGCGGCCGACCAGTCCGACATCACCTACACGGCCATGCGCATGCCGATGGAGTTCCGCCGCGCGATCCTCGACGAGAAGCAGATCTTCGAGCAGCAGGACGCCCGCACCATCGCCGAGGCCGTCCTGGCCGCCCAGCAGTCCCCGGGCGCGCCCAGCCCGGTCGCGCGGCCCTCAGCGCAGGAGATCACCGACACCATCGCCCGACTGGCTGAGCTGCGCGACAGTGGCGCGATCAGCGCCGAGGACTACGAGGTCAAGAAGAACGAGCTGCTCGGACAGCTCTGAGGACACCGCAGCCGGCTACGGCGAGAGCCTGCGCCGCTGCCAGGCCGCCGGGTCGTCCAAGCCGCCCGGCGCCACCCGCCGGTACTCGACCCGATCGTGCAGCCGGGAGAACCGCCCCACCCAGAACTCCACCGCCTCGGGCACCAACAGGTAGCCACCCCAGTTCTCGGGCATCGGCACGGGCCCGTCGGCGAAGTGCGCGGTGAGCCCGGCGACCCGCTCGTCGAGTTCGGCGCGGGTCACCTCCTGGCTCTGCTGGCTGGCCCACGCACCCACCTGCGCCGCACGCGGCCGGGAGGCGAAGTACTCGGCCGACTCCGCGCGCGGCAGGCGCAGCACCTGCCCGCGCACCGAGACCTGCCGGTGCATCCCGTGCCAGGGGAACAGCAGTGCGGCGTTGCCGTAGGCCTGCAGGTCGCGACCCTTGCGTGAGCCGTGGTTGGTGAAGAAGCAGAACCCGCGCGAGTCGACGACCTTGACCAGCATCATCCGGACCGAGGGCTCGCCGCGGCCGTTCACCGTGGCCAGCGTGGCCGCGTTCGGTTCCGGCAGCCCGGCGGCGACCGCGTCGGCCAACCAGGTGCCGAACAGGTCCAACGGGGCACCGGGGACGGTATCGACCTCGAACCCCTCGAGGGGGGAGCGCAGGTACTCGATGCGTGCGACAGCCACGGGCTCGACCATGGGCCCAGTATCGTCCTGTCGGCGGCGATCGAGCGGGCTGAGCCAGGGGGTGCGGCGCGCACTGGGGCACCGATCGGGGACAATGGCCCACGTCCCCGTCCCCGCCGCATGCGCAGGAGTGCCCCATGACCGATTTCGTCCCCGGCCTTGAAGGCGTCATCGCATTCGAGACCGATATCGCAGAGCCCGACAAGGAGGGCTCGGCGCTGCGCTACCGCGGGGTCGACATCGAGGATCTCGTCGGGCGCGTGACCTTCGGCCAGGTGTGGGGCCTGCTGGTCGATGCCGAGTTCAACCCGGGCCTGCCGCCGGCCGAGGCCTACCCGATCCCGATCCACTCCGGCGACGTGCGTGTCGACGTGCAGTCGGCGATCGCGATGCTGGCACCGGCCTGGGGGCTCAAGCCGCTGCTGGACATCGACGATGCGCAGGCCCGCGAGGACCTGGCCCGGGTGTCGGTCATGGCCATGTCGTTCGTCGCCCAGGCCGCGCGCGGGGTCGGCCAGCCGATGACCCCGCAGAACCAGATCGACAAGGGCCGCACCGTGGTGGAGCGGATGATGATCCGCTGGCGCGGCGAGCCCGACCCCCAGCACGTGCGCGCCGTGGACGCGTACTTCGTCTCCGCCGCCGAGCACGGCATGAACGCCTCCACGTTCACCGCCCGCGTGATCGCCTCGACCGGCGCCGACGTCGCCGCGGCGATCTCGGGGGCCGTCGGCGCGATGTCGGGCCCCCTGCACGGTGGTGCCCCGAGCCGGGTGCTGCACATGATCGAGGAGATCGAGCGCTCCGACGACGCCCGCGGGTACGTCAAGGGCGTCCTTGACCGCGGCGAGCGGCTCATGGGCTTCGGGCACCGGGTCTACCGCGCTCAGGACCCGCGCGCGAAGGTCCTGCGCCGCACCGCCAAGGAGCTCGACGCCCCGCGCTACGAGGTGGCCGAGGCCCTGGAGCAGGCTGCGCTGGCCGAGCTGCGCGAGCGCCGTCCCGACCGGGTCCTGGAGACCAACGTCGAGTTCTGGGCCGCCATCATCCTGGACTTCGCCGAGGTGCCGTCGAGCATGTTCCCGGCGATGTTCACCAGCGCCCGGCTGGCGGGCTGGAGCGCCCATATCCTCGAGCAGAAGCGCACGGGTCGGCTCGTGCGGCCCTCGGCCCGCTACCAGGGGCCCGGACCGCGCCATCCCGAGGAGGTCACCGGGTGGCAGGACTGGATGCTCAACCCGTACGAGGGCTCCCTGCCGCCGCTGGCCGAACGCCTGCACTACCCGGGCTACTCGGCCTGAGCCTCGCTCCGGCCGGCCTGGTTGACCTCCCAGCACCACCCACCACACCACGACCACCACCCACCCCACGACAAGGACTCCCACGGTGAGCACGGCTGTTGATCCGACGACCATCACGATCCCCGCTGACCTGCTGCCCGCGGACGGGCGGTTCGGCTGCGGTCCCTCGAAGGTCCGCGTCGAGCAGGTCGACGCCCTGCGCGGGGCGGCCACCTCGATCCTGGGCACCTCGCACCGGCAGAAGACCGTGCGCTCGCAGGTCGCCCGGGTGCGGTCCGGGCTGGCCGAGCTGTTCGCGCTGCCCGAGGGCTACGAGGTGATGCTGGGCAACGGCGGGTCGACGGCGTTCTGGGATGCCGCCACGTTCGGCCTGATCCGCGACCGCGCGCAGTTCCTGACCTTCGGTGAGTTCGGCTCGAAGTTCGCCAAGGCGGCCAAGACCGCTCCGCATCTCGGTGCCCCCACGGTGCTCACCTCCGAGCCCGGGGACGCCCCGGAGTTCGCCGCCGAGGCGGGCATCGACCTCTATGGCAGCCCGCACAACGAGACCTCGACCGGTGTGGCGATCACCCCGACCCGGGTGGCCGGTGCCGACGACAGCGCGCTGATGGCCTTCGACGCCACCTCCGCGGCTGGCGGCCTGGCCGTGGACCCGGCGCAGTTCGACGCCTACTACTTCGCCCCGCAGAAGTGCTTCGCCTCCGACGGTGGGATCTGGTTCGCCCTGCTGTCCCCGGCAGCGATCGAGCGCATCGAGTCCATCGCCGCGTCCGGTCGCTGGGTGCCTGCGTTCCTGGACCTCAAGATCGCGTTGGACAACTCCCGCCTGGAGCAGACCTACAACACCCCGGCCCTGGCCACGATCCTGATGATGGCCGAGCAGGTCGACTGGTTCAACGCCCAGGGCGGCATGGCGTTCACGACGGCCCGGACCGCCCAGTCGGCGGAGAACCTCTATGGCTGGGCTGCGGCCAGCGAGTTCGCGACGCCCTACGTGGTCGACCCGGCCAAGCGCAGCAACGTCGTGGGCACGATCGACTTCGACGACTCGGTCGATGCCAGCGCCGTGGCCAAGGCGCTGCGGGCCAACGGGATCGTGGACACCGAGCCCTACCGCAAGCTCGGCCGCAACCAGCTCCGGGTGGCGATGTTCCCCTCGATCGACCCGGCGGACGTCGCAGCGCTGACCCGCAGCATCGACCACGTGGTGGCTGCCCTGGCCTGAGCGATCCGACTCCTAGCGACGACGGCGACGACGACGACGGGCCACCCGGCGCAGCACGATCAGCGCGATCAGGCTGGCCAGGACCACCGCCGCCACCCGGACGAACGGATAGATGTCGAAGCCGGCGACCCGGGGCAGCGCACCCGCGATGCCGCCATCGGTGCCCAGCGCCGTGGCCGGCACATCGACCCGGGTCAACTTCCCGGAGCGCTCGGAGGCGATCAGCAGGCTCCTGCCGTCCGCGGTCCAGGTGACCGCCTCGCCCTGCGGCTGCAACGGCAGGCCGAAGCGCGCCTGGGCCGCGCCGGGGGGCTTGCCGGCGAACACCTCGGCCGAGAGGTAGTCACGCACGACGAACCGCTTGCCGTTCGGGGCCATTGCCGCGTCGGTGACCAGCGCCCGCGCCGAGCCGACCCGGGTGGCTTGCATCGGCGTCTGCGAGTCGCTCATCGGACTGGGCAACTCGTACACGCCGCCCACGCCGGCCTGCTTGGAGATCACCCACAGTCGTTCCTCCGTGGGGTCGGCGATCAGTGCCTCGGCGTTCACCGGGCCGTCGGGATAGGTGAACCGGTAGGTGGTCACCGGCACGTCGGCGTCGCGCAGCCGCTCGGGCTCGATCACCTTGTGGATGCGCGCATACGGCCACGAGTCCCGGTTGTCCCCGAGGTCACCGACCCAGATGACGTCGCGGCCCTGCTCGTCGCGGCCGATTGCCAGCGCCTCGTGGTCGCGGGCCGGGGTGTCCAACAGCCGCAGGGTCGCCCGGATCGAGCAGTCGGTGGTGTCCAGCGCGTACAGGAACGGGCCCCCGCCTGAGTCGTTGGTCAGCCACAGCGTGTCGGGGTGCTGGGCGGACAATGCGATCCCACTGACCTCGGACAGCTCCCGGGTGTCGAAGTCGCACAGCACCTCGTCGCCGGCACCGAGCACGGCGGGAGTGCTCGCGCTCGCAGGAGCTACCAGGACGAGCCCCAGCACCAGCGCGGTGCCCGCCGCACCGGCTAGGCGCAGCGCGTGCCGCAGCGATCCCCGGCTCAACTGGGCGGCTCAGCGCCAGCCAGGCGTGTCCGGTGCCGACGAGCCCGCGCGACGTAGAGAGCCAGTTGCACCAGGCCCACGAGGACCCCGGCCAGTGCGGTCCAGGCCCACCAGGAGGCATCCCGCGCGGCCAACTCGTCGCGTCGGGCGAGCAGGACAGCACCGGCCACCAGCCACGCACCGATGCCGATCAGCGCTGCGCCGACCAGGTTTCCCTCGGCGGGCTGGAGCTGCGCCTGCGGATCGGCCATGGCAGCAACCCTAACGCGCGCCCGCGCCCGCCGATCAGCCCAACGCCTGCCGATCAGCCCGCCTGCCGATCAACGCAGAGCAGCGAGCAGCGTGAGGACGATCAATCCGATCAGGACTGCCAGGGTCAGGAATCGGCGGGCCCGGGGGTCCATCGGATCACCCGCGCGGGCGGTCCGGGGCGGCCTCGGAATGAGCCCCGCAGCCGTAGGTCAGCGCGACCACCCGGCCGTCGGCTGGCGACATCCCGTTGGCGCACACGCCGAAAGCGGAGCCGGTGGGCCCGCCGATCGGCATCAGGAATCCGCAGGTGCTGCACGTGCCGGGCGCCGAGCGAGCCATCGGGGCCTGCGGGCCGGTGTCGCCGGCGATCCAGCGTGTGGCGGCATCGTCGCGGCCCTCGGGTGAGAGCACCCGACGCCGTCCGATGCCGATCTCCCAGCCATTGGGCCGCAGCCCGGGCTCGTCGGAGGCCGCCGCCAGGTCGTCGAGGCCCGACCAGCCCGGGGCGAGCCGTGGATCGTCGACCTCGGTGGGAAGCACGTCGCCGACCCCGAGGTCGCCAGGCTCCACCCGCTCGCTCCAGGGCACCCAGGGCGGGGCGACCAGCGCATCCTCGCCGGGCAGCATCGCGATCTCGGCGATCGTCACCGTACGCCCGCGGGAGGCCCGGGCCACGGTCACCGCCCACACCCATCCTCGGTAGCCGGGGGCCAGGCAGACGAAGCGATGGGTCACGACCCGGTCATCCTCGGCGAGCGCCCCGAGGTACTCGCCGACATGGGCCTCGGGCACGATCTCGAGGACGGCAGCGCGGGCCGGCTCCACGGCGTCGCGGCAGGCGGCGTCGAGTACGGGGGCCCGGCGCGGGCGCGAGGACGTGGTCTCGGTCATGGACCTCCCAGGTCGTTGCGGCCGGCCACCGGCCGGGTGGGGCGCTCCACCCCCACGCAGCTAGGCTACCCCCATGAAGTCGCCGCGCCGTTCCCTGGCGATCGCCGCCGTTGCCCTGTCCCCGCTGCTGCTGGCCGGGTGCGAGAAGCCCAACCCAGGGGTCACCGTCTGGTCGGGCACGGCCAGCGAGCACGTGCAGGCGCTGTGCTGGGCGCACGGCGAGGTCGGTGGACTGACCCCGGTCGAGTGCGCGCAGGACGTGCTGGACAAGGCCGGCCAGGGCCAGGGCATCACGACCCTGGACGTCTCCCCCGGGGCGACGGTCGGCATCTCGGTGGATCCGGTGGTCGCCGAGGGCGGCTGGTCGGTGAACATCGCCGGGCAGCCCCTGGCCTCGGGGCTGACCGACACCTACTACCGGTTCACCTTCCCCGAGCAGGTTGCCACTGAGGGCCCCGGGTACACCCTGCAGGTGATCGCCGCGGCCCGGCCCAACGGACAGCGCGGCTACTGGTTCTTCCAACTCCTGCCCCGCTGATCACAGCGTTCCCGGGCCGCGACGGCCGCGACGGCCGGACGGCCAGGTTCCTCCACGTGGGAGCCGGCGGGGCGAGCCCTGAGGTGGAGGAACCGCCCGAGGGGTGACGCCGGGGTGGAGGAGTGCGCCGATTGGGGCGCGGGCCGGGGCGGGGCTACGCTGGAGCGTTGCAGTTCCCCCGCACACCCAGGAGTTCACAGTGCCCACCGGCAAGGTCAAGTGGTACGACACGGAGAAGGGCTTCGGCTTCCTGACCTCCGACGAGGGCGATGACGTGTTCCTCCACGGCAATTCGCTGCCCGCTGGTGTGACCACGCTCAAGGGCGGCACCCGGGTGGAGTTCGGCGTCGTGGACGGCAAGAAGGGCAAGACCGCGCTGTCGTTGAAGGTGCTCGAGCCGACGGCGTCGGTGGTCAAGGGCAAGCGCAAGCCGGCCGAGGACATGGCCGTCATCGTCGAGACCCTGAACAAGCTGCTCGATGATGTCGGCAACGACCTGCGCAAGGGTCGCTACCCGGCCGATCCCAAGTCGCGCAAGGTGGCAGCCGTGCTGCGCGCGGTGGCCGACGACCTCGATGCCTGATCCGGGCCGCCCGGGCGATCGCCTGATCCGCGCCGGGCTGGTGGTCAGCGCACTCGGCATGCTGCTGACCCTGGTCGCGCTGCTACCGCTGGTCTCCGAGGTCGAGTTGCCCAGCCTGTTCTGGTGGTTGGCGATGCTCTGGGGCCTTGGTCTCGGCCTGGTCCTCATCGGGCTGCTGCGCGGTGGTCGTGGCCGCGCCCGCCGCCAGGTGGCCGCCCGCGCGCACCAGGACTGACGCAGACGAACGATGCGCAGCCTCGCAGACGACCTCCGGGCCCGCTCCGACGAGCAGTTGGCAGCCCTGGTGCTCGCCCGCCCGGACCTGCTGCATCCGATGCCGCTGGACCTGACGAGCCTGGCCCAGCGGGCCGGCTCAGCGGCCAGTGTGGCCGCCGCGCTGCGTGGCTACGACCAGCGGACCCTGCACGTGGCCCTGGCCGCCGCGCTGGGCGGTGATCCGGTGCGTCCCAGCGCGGTGGCCGCGGCGCTGCGCCCGCACCTGTCCGAGCTGGCGGCGCGAGGCGAGGCGCGCGCGGCGATCGCCCGGTTGCGCGCTGACGCGCTGCTCTGGGGCACGGACCGCAACCTGCACCTGGTCGGGGCTGCCCGGGACCTGCTGGTCCCACCCGATCGGGGCCCCCGGGTGGCAGCCCTGGACCCGGTGGTCGCCGGGTTCGCCCGGGATCCCGGCGCGCTGGCGGACCTGGTGGCGGCGGCCCCCGAGGGGGTGTCGGCGGTGCTGGGCCGGCTACTCGGCGGACCCGTGGTCGGGACCGTGTCCGACGCCCATCGGGTGCCGGACCCGGCGCGTAGCCCGATCGACTGGTTGCTGGCCGAGCATGTGCTGGTCCCGGTCGGAGCCGACCGGGTGGCGCTGCCCGCGGAGGTGGCCTCGATCCTGCGCGGCGCGGACGCCGGTGACCCGAGCCTGGCGATGATCGACCTGGCCACACCCGCACCCGGCGGCGCGCCGCGCGACCCCGCTCGCCTCGACCCGGGTTCAGTCGGGGCGATCCTGGACGCGCTGCACCGGACCGCTGAGCTGGGGCGGCTGTGGGCCAGCTCCCCACCGAGCCGGCTGCGCACCGGCGGCATCCCCGCCCGCGACCTGACCCGCACGGCCAAAGCACTGGCAGCCAGCGAGCCGGCGACGGCCCTGCTCATCGAGGTGGCCGCGGCCGCGGGGCTGATCAGCGCGGACGGCCACGATCCCGCCGCGGTGCTGCCCACAGCGGCCTTCGACTCGTGGCTGGCCGAGCTGCCCGCGCAGGCGCACGCTCACCTGCTGGCAGCGTGGCTGGCCATGCCCCGGGCCGTGGCCAGCGCCGGGCAGCGCCCGATGGCCCCCGAGCTGGTCGCCCCGACTCTGCCCGACCTGCGCCGCGACGTGCTGGGCGTGCTGGTCTCGGCCGACGGGGACTGGACTGACGACGAGGTCATCGCCGCGGTGGACTGGTGGGCGCCCCGGCGCCACGACGCCGCCCGCGCGCAGCGCGTGCGCACGCTCCTGGCCGAGGCCCGGGAACTCGGGCTGGTCGTCGGCGGGACCGCCACCGGAGCCGGTCGCGCGCTGGCCGCGCCCGAGGCGGACCCGGTGACGGCAGCGACGGCGGCCCTGGCCCTCCTGCTGCCCGAACAGGTGGATCAGTTGATCCTGCAGGCCGACCTGACGGCGATCGTGCCGGGCCTGCCCACGCCGGCCCTGGCCGACCTGCTGCGCACCGTGGCCGACGCGGAGTCGGTGGGGTCCGCCAGCGTGTACCGGTTCAGCGCCGCCAGTGTGCGGCGGGCCCTCGACGCGGGCCGGACCGCCGACGACCTGCTGCGTGAGCTGGGGCAGCGCGGCGCCCTCCCGCAGCCGCTGGCCTACCTGATCACGGACACCGCCCGGGCGCACGCGGTGCTGCGGATCGGCGCCGCGGGGACCTACCTGCGCTGCGACGACCCGGTCGTGCTGGCCGCGGTCATGGCCGACCCGGGCTCCGCCGCCCTGGGCCTGTTCGCCCTCTCGGAGAGCGTGCTGGCCTCGGCGCAACCCCCCGAGCATGTGCTCGAACGGCTGAGCGCCCTGGGTCACTCGCTGCTGCCCGAGCCCGGTCGCGGGCCCACGCCCGACGGTCCGCGCCGGGCCCGAGGTCGTGCCGGGTCCGCAGGCTCCGGGTCGGGCTCGATCGCAGTCTCGGATGGCATGGGCGCCCCAGGCGTGGGCGGGGCCGCGGTCACCCCAGCGCTGGCAGCGGCGGCCATCCGGGCGCTGCGCGCGCGCGACCTGCCCGAGCCGCCCACCCGGCCACGGCGAGCACGACGTCCCGTGCCGGTCGCCGACGCCGGCAAGGTCAGCGCCGAGCTGCGCCGGGCGATCGCCACCCAGGCCGCGGTCTGGATCGGGTACGCCGACCCCGCGGGCGTAGCGCAGGACCACCAGGTCGAGCCGCTGCACCTGGCCGGGGGGTACCTCACCGCCCTGGACCTCACGACCCGCGCCATGGCCACCTTCGCCCTGGCCCGCATCACCGGCGTCCAGGCGCCGTAGTCCCCAGGTCAGTCGGCCAGTCCGCTGAGGATGTCATCGGCGTCGACGATCCGGTAGGCGTAGCCCTGCTCAGCCAGGAAGCGTTGGCGGTGGGCGGCGAAGTCCGCGTCCACGGTGTCGCGGGTGACCACCGTGTAGAACCGGGCACCGCGGCCGTCGGCCTTCGGGCGCAGGATGCGCCCCAGGCGCTGCGCCTCCTCCTGACGGGAGCCGAACGATCCCGAGACCTGGATCGCCACCGAGGCCTCGGGCAGGTCGAGGCTGAAGTTGGCCACCTTCGACACGACCAGCGTCGACACCTCGCCGGCGCGGAACAGGGCGAACAGCTCCTGGCGCTCGGGCACCGGCGTCTCGCCGGTGATCACCGGGACGCCCAGCAGCTCGGCGAGCTCGTGGAGCTGATCGAGGTACTGGCCGATGACCAGGACCTGGTCGTCCGGATGCCGAGCGACCAGGGTGGAGATGATCGCCTGCTTCTCCCGGGCGGTGGCCGCCAGCCGGTAGCGCTCCTCGGGCTCGGCCATCGCGTAGACCATCCGCGCCGGCTCGGGCAGGCTCACGCGCACCTCGACGCAGTCGGCCGGGGCGATCCAGCCCTGCGCCTCGATCTCCCGCCACGGGGCGTCATAGCGCTTGGGACCGATCAGGGAGAACACGTCGCCCTCACGGCCGTCCTCGCGCACGAGGGTCGCGGTCAGGCCCAGGCGGCGGCGGGCCTGGATGTCGGCGGTGAACCGGAAGATCGGCGCGGGCAGCAGATGCACCTCGTCGTAGATGATCAGTCCCCAGTCCTTGGCGTCGAACAGGTCCAGGTGGGCGTAGGTGCCCTTGCGCTTGGTCGTCATCACCTGGTAGGTCGCGATGGTGACCGGTCGGACCTCCTTGCGCGCCCCGGAGTACTCGCCGATCTCGTCCTCGGTGAGGCTCGTGCGGCGCAGCAGCTCGTCGCGCCACTGCCGGGCCGAGACGGTGTTGGTCACAAGGATCAGCGTCGTGGCCTTGGCCAGGTCCATCGCGGCCGCCCCGACCAAGGTCTTGCCCGCGCCGCAGGGCAGCACCACCACACCGGACCCGCCGTGCCAGAACCCCTGCGCAGCCTGGCGCTGGTAGTCGCGCAGCTCCCAGCCGTCCTGGACCAGGTCGATCGGATGCGCCTCGCCGTCGACGTACCCGGCGAGGTCCTCGGCCGGCCAGCCCAGCCGCAGCAGCACGGCCTTGATCGCCCCGCGCTCGCTGGGGTGAACCGCCACGGTGTCCTCGTCGATGCGCGCACCGATCATCGGCGCCACCTTGCGGCTGCGCAGCACCTCGGTGAGCACCGCGCGGTCGCTGGCCTCGAGGACCAGGCCGTGCACCGGGTGCTTGAGCAGACGCAGCCGGCCGTAGCGGTCCATCGTCTCGGCGACGTCGACCAGCAGCGCGTGCGGCACCGGGAACCGCGAGTAGCGGATCAACGCATCGACCACCGACTCCGCGTCCTGCCCGGCAGCTCGGGCGTTCCAGAGCCCCAGCGGGGTGATCCGGTAGGTGTGGATGTGCTCGGGAGCACGCTCCAACTCGGCGAATGCGGCGATGTCGCGGCGGGCCGCGTCGGCGTCGGCGTGGTCGACCTCCAGCAGGAGGGTCTTGTCGCTCTGGACGATCAGGGGTCCCTCGGTCATCGGACCATTGTCCCCCAGATCGGCGCAGCGCCTCCCGCAGCGGGCTCAGTCGGCCAGCGCGGCGCGCACGTGCTCGGGCAGGTCGTCGTTGGTCTGCGCGGGCTCGGAGTCCTCGTCGACGTAGTGCATCGCCAACTCCTCAGCAGCGAGGTCCTCGACGTCGTGGGTGTCATGGGCCAGCGCCTCGGCGGTGTCGTCACGCAGCGGCAGGTTGTCGTCCACGAGGTGCCCGACCCGGGACTCGTCCGGATGGCCGAACGTCTCCTCCGGCCCGTCGGTGCCCAACTCCTCGGAGACGTGGTGGTGATAAGCATCGATCAGCTCAGCGGCCGGATCGTCCTTCCACTGCTGACCCGGCGAACGCTCGTAGTCAGTCATGTCCCGCTCCTTCCGTGGCCCCGTGGGGTCGACTGCTCCCACCCTAGATCAGTGCCCCGGGGGATGCCCTCGCGCAGGGGCGGCCCGTGGATGTCGGCAGTCGGGGCACTTGCACTCGCGGGGGTCGAGTGCCAAGATTCACTTAGCACTCGGAGGGGTCGAGTGACAACCGGTGCGCCGGAGCCACCCACCCCGCCGGGGCATCGACAGGTCGGTGCGACTGAGGTCCGTTCGGAGCCGGTGACGTGAACCGGGTTCGGCTGGCCGTCCGTCGCGGGCAGGAGCACCGGTCTCCCAGCGCTACGTGCGAAGGAAACCACATACATATGGCGAAGATCATCGCTTTCGACGAGGAGGCCCGCAGGGCCCTCGAGCGTGGCATGAACACCCTGGCCGACGCGGTCAAGGTGACCCTCGGGCCGCGTGGACGCAATGTCGTCCTCGAGAAGAAGTGGGGCGCCCCCACCATCACCAACGACGGTGTCTCGATCGCCAAGGAGATCGAGCTCGACGAGCCGTACGAGAAGATCGGCGCTGAGCTGGTCAAGGAGGTCGCGAAGAAGACCGACGACGTGGCCGGCGACGGCACGACGACGGCGACCGTCCTGGCCCAGGCACTGGTCCGCGAGGGCCTGCGCAACGTGGCCGCCGGGGCGAACCCGATGGCCCTCAAGCGCGGCATCGAGAAGGCCGTCGAGGAGATCGTCACCCAGCTGCTCGAGATGGCCAAGGAGGTCGAGACCACCGAGGAGATCGCCTCCACGGCCTCCATCTCCGCGGCCGACGACCAGATCGGCAAGGTCATCGCCGAGGCCATGGACAAGGTCGGCAAGGAGGGCGTGATCACGGTCGAGGAGTCCAACACCTTCGGCCTCGAGCTCGAGCTGACCGAGGGGATGCGCTTCGACAAGGGCTACATCTCCGGGTACTTCGTGACCGATCCCGAGCGGATGGAGGCGGTGTACGAGGATGCCTACATCCTCATCGCCAACTCCAAGATCTCGGCTGTGAAGGACCTGCTGCCGGTGCTCGAGAAGGTGATGCAGTCGGGCAAGCCGCTGGTCATCATCAGCGAGGACGTCGACGGCGAGGCCCTGAGCACCCTGGTGGTCAACAAGATCCGCGGCACGTTCCGCTCGGTGGCCGTCAAGGCACCCGGGTTCGGTGACCGCCGCAAGGCCATGCTGCAGGACATCGCGATCCTGACCGGCGGCCAGGTCATCTCCGAGGAGGTCGGCCTCAAGCTCGACACGACCACGCTGGACCTGCTGGGCACCGCCCGCAAGGTGGTCATCACCAAGGACGAGACGACCATCGTCGACGGTGGCGGCGACGCCGACCAGATCGCCGGGCGCGTCTCGCAGATCCGTGCCGAGATCGACAAGTCGGACTCCGACTACGACCGCGAGAAGCTGCAGGAGCGCCTGGCCAAGCTGGCCGGCGGCGTTGCGGTCATCAAGGCCGGAGCGGCGACCGAGGTCGAGCTCAAGGAGCGCAAGCACCGCATCGAGGATGCCGTGCGCAACGCGAAGGCTGCCGTGGAGGAGGGCATCATCGCCGGTGGCGGTGTGGCGCTGATCCACGCGACCGACCTGGCGTTCGCCAAGCTGGAGCTCGAGGGCGACGAGGCCACGGGTGCCAACATCGTCAAGGTGGCTGTCGAGGCGCCGTTGAAGCAGATCGCGATCAACGCCGGCCTCGAGGGCGGCGTCGTGGTGGAGAAGGTGCGCCACCTCGAGCCGGGCTGGGGCCTCAACGCCGCCACGGGCGAGTACGTCGACCTGCTCAAGGCCGGCATCATCGACCCGGCGAAGGTGACCCGCTCTGCCCTGCAGAACGCGGCCTCCATCGCGGCGCTGTTCCTGACCACCGAGGCGGTCATCGCCGACAAGCCCGAGCCCAAGGGCGCGGCGCCGGCGATGCCAGACGGCGGGGGTATGGACTTCTGAGCGAGGAGTGAGGTGGGGGTCGGCCCGTAGGGCCGGCACCCGCCGAGCCCCGCAGTGAAGAGGTCGCAGGAGCATGGACTTCTGAGCGAGGAGTGAGTAAGTGGAGGGCGGTCCCCGTGGGGGCCGCCCTCCTCGTTCGTGGTGCTCCTGCACCTCGAGCCTGGCGCGCCAGCCGGATTCAGCCGGATTCACATCGGTTTGCTGTCCTGGACCTTCGCCAGTCGTAGCTTCCGGGGAGGGGGCTCCGCCTTCCGTGGTGCGACGATATCGATTGTCGCGTGGTGAGGCCGGGCGCGCGGAATCCAGCGCCAGGATCGGACATTTCGTCGAGCCTGCCTGGGAACCACCCCAATGGGGTGATCCACCGAGTGGCGCGGGGGGCTAGGTTTCCCTCCATGGGAGGAATGAGATGACTATTGCGCAGCGGGCGGCTGAGGTCCGCGCAGGGCTGGGGTTCGCCGAGCGGATCGGCATCCTGTCGGCGTCCACCAGCGTCGGGCAGTCGTTCGCGCGCGGGCTCATGCCCCGTTCGACGATCGACCAGGCGGTCATCACAGGCGCGTCGGCGACGCTGAACTACGCCGCCATGACGTTCACGGAGTCGCTGATCGAGTCGGTGGCTGTGCGCGTCACGGGGCACCGGTCCTCTGCGCAGGAGCGGCGCGCGGCGACCCACGGCCTCCTGCTCGCGACGAACGTCGCCGCGACCGGGGTCGGGTACGGCCTGTACCGACTGCTGGCCCAGCGCAAGGACGAGCCGATCGCCCGGGCCTGGGTGCGGACCGCCTCGGTGCGGTTGGCTGTCGGAGGCGGCGCAGGCGCGCTGGTCGTCGGAAGTGACATGGCCCTGGAACGTGCGCTCGGCACGGACGGTCGATTCAGCGGTTCGGCCCCGATCGCCCTGCCCTTGGGGATGGCCCTGGCCGCAGTGCAGTACCAGCGGTTGCGCCGCGGCATGGTCGACGCGGGGGTCAGCCACGACGCCGAGGGCGTGTCCCTCGATGAGAGCCAGGCTGTATCAGTGGGCCGGGCGCTGGCCGTCGGCACGGGTGTGGGCGCTGGGCTGCTGGGCTTCGCCAAGGCGGAACGGTTCTTCGCCCACGAGGCAGGCAAGGCCTTCTCGTTGGCGGCGCCCAACCTTGCGCCTGTGGGACGCCCCCTCGGGCATCTCAGCGCGCTCGCGCTCCTGGGCTTCGCGGGCTACAAGGGGATCGAGTACGTGTTCCACAAGGCCGAGACCTCCGGCGATGCGGTGGAGGCCACGTACGCGACGCCGCCCAGTTCGCCGTACGTCTCCGGGGGCCCACGCAGTTCGGTGTCGTGGGAGGACATCGGCCGTGAGGGCCGGCGGTTCGTGAACATGGCGGTGACGACTGACGAGATCCTCGACGTGATGGGCCCGGGTGAGGTCAAGGAGCCGGTGCGGGTCTTCGTCGGTCTGGAATCTGCGCCCACCACGAGCCAGCGTGCCGACCTCGCGATGCGGGAGATGGAGTCCCTCGGCGCATTCGAGCGCAGCCTGATCGTGTTCATGTCTCCCACCGGGACCGGCTACCTGAACTACGTCACCGCCGAGTCACTGGAGTTCCTCGCCCGGGGCGACGTCGCGCTGGTCGGCATGCAGTATTCGCTGCGCCCGTCGCCGTTGTCCCTGGGGCGGGTCAACATCGGCATCGACCAGAACAACTCGTTCCTGCACGCCTTGAAGTGGCGGCTGAGCGCGATCCCGCAGGAGCGCCGGCCCCGGCTGGCCATCTTCGGGGAGAGCCTGGGGGCGCAGACCTCCGAGGACATCTTCGCCGACGAGGGCACCGAGGGCCTGCACCGCGTCGGGATCGATCGGGGACTGTTCCTGGGCACGCCGGCGGCCACCAAGTTCCGGCAGAGATGGCTGTCCCAGCCCGAGCGCATGGATCCCGAGGGCGAGATCGTCGAGGTCGCGAACCACGAGGAGTTCCTGGCGCTGCCCGATGAGAAGCGGCAACGTGCCCGCTACTTCATGCTGACTCACCACAACGACTCGATGCCCAAGTTCTGGTTCCCGTTGGCTGTGCAGTCCCCCACGTGGATGGGCCCCCCGGAGACCCGCGAGCCCGGGCTGCCCACCGAGACGCGGTGGCGGCCCTACACCACCTTCCTCATCACGCTGGTGGACGTCAAGAACGCGATGCACGTCATCCCGGGGCAGTTCGTCGCCGACGGCCACGACTACCGCAAGAGCCTGGCGGTCTTCACATCGTTGGCCTACGACCTGCCGGTGGAGCCGCCCCAGCTCGAGCGGTTGGAGCGCATCCTGCGCCAGCGAGAGCTCATGTTCGCCGAACGGCGTCTGATCGACCAGCAGTTCGCCGACGCGCAACGGGCTGTCACCGACAAGCTCGCCGGCTGGGGCGTCGCAGGAGAGTCCGTGCCCACGCTCGTGAGCAAGTCCGTCACCGACCGGGAGATCGACCACTACGCCGCCGAGGGCACCCCGGACGCAGCGCAGACGTCGGGGTGAGTGAACCGGGTGGCAGTCAGCGCGCCGAGGTCGCTGCAGCCAGGAGTGCCCGCAGGGCAGCCCCAGCCTCGGCCGGTGAGCGCACGGGTGCCTCTCGGTAGCCGCCGGAGCTCAGCCCCGCGGCCCGCTCGAACGGGTTGCGGGAGGCGAAGTCCCCAGTGCGCAGCCACGACCAGCCCGCGGCGCCCAGGTACAGCACGGGCATCAGGACGCCGCCGAACAACGCGTACTGGGTCACGTGTCGCTCCTCGTGGTCCAGCAGTCCTCGGGGCACCTCGCCGACCGGGTCAACCCCGATCCTCGGGAGACCCTCGCGCAGCAGCACCACGCCGCCCAGCGTGAACGCGCGAGCCGCCGGCACCGGCAACCGGTAGCCGTGGGCCAGCCACACCCCGGAGCGGGTGCGGCGCGAGCCGTCGGCCGCGATGTGCGCGAGGACCAATCCGATCGGGGTGGACAGGTTGATCCAGTTCGCAGCTGCGCGCAGGCGGTGCCGAGCCAGCATCAGTTCGTGCCGCCGTGGAGGGGGTGACGGCAGCCGAGTTGCGCGCTCAGAGTTCGATGCCCAGTCGACGGGCGGCCCGCGCACGCTGCCGTGAGGTGCGCATCCGGCGCAACCGCTTTACCAGCATCGGGTCGGCCCGCAGGGCGTCCGGGTCGTCGATGAGCGTGTTGAGCATCTGGTAGTACCGGGTGGTCGAGCAGTCGAACAGTTCGCGGATGGCCTGCTCCTTGGCCCCGGCGTAGCGCCACCACTGGCGCTCGAACTCGAGGATCCGCAGGTCTCGGTCATTCAGGTCGCCGGGGTTGGAATGGGTTGCTGCTGAAGCGCTCACGACATCCACGCCAGTCTCCATTGCCTTCCCTCCGCACCCCTGCAGGACTTCGCCATGACCCACCACGAGCGATCCTCGCGCCGGACCCGGTGTGCCTGTCACCTGATGCGAGTGTAGGCGAGGCGACTGACATCGCCCCTACGCCGAACCTCCGCGTGTCGCGACTGCGTGCCTACCACCCCGAGGCAATGCGAGCGCCACACAGCGCATACACAGACCGCCCTGCGAGGCCGAGTCCCACGCCAGTGGGAGGCACGGGGAGAGACGCTTCCCTACCGGCGTATGGGTCGCAATCGGGTAGCTGCTCGTGCAACTGGGATATCGATCAGGGTTCGGTCCGGTCGCAGGGTCTCGATCCGCTGTCCGTCGGGTGTCCAGCGCAGATCGAATCCCCGCTCGTGAATCGCGCGGTGATGGTGGCCACAGAGCAGGGCGAGATTTCGCTCGTCGGTAGGACCACCGTCTTCCCAATGCACGAGGTGGTGGGCCTGACACCACATCGCCGGGGCAGTGCACCCGGCGAACACGCAGTGCCGGTCGCGCACGTCGATCACTCGGCGCAGCGCGGGGCCGACGACCCGGGCTGAGCGCCCCAGCTTCAGCGGGACTCCGTCGGTGTCGACGGTCAGTCGCTGGACGATGGCGTCGCAAGAGAGGCGCTGACGGGCCAGGCCGGTGAGCCACAGCGTGCCGGCGGCACCGTCGGTCCGATCCAGCAGTTCGGCGTCGGCGGGCGCAGCCAGGTCGGGCGGGCCGGCGGCGGGAGCCCCGCCCGCATCGTCCTGACCCGCATCGTCCTGACCGGCATCGTCCTGAGTCGCGATGCTCGCGCGAGCGATGCCTGTCCCTGCGCCAGTGCCGGCGCTGACCTTGCCGGCGCTGCCCGTACTGACGGGGCCGCGGCCCGCGATGCCCGGACCTGTGCCAACCGGACCTGGGCCCACCGGACCCGCGCAGCCCTCGCCGGCGCCCTGCGTGCCGACCACGACCATCACGTGCGGACGGACCCCCTTGTGCACGGGCAGGCCCGCGGACAACTCACCGCCCAACAGAGCGGCCAGCGCGTCATGGCGCAGTTGCGGCAGGTCGCGCACGGCGTCGTCTGAGCGGATCGCCTCGCACAGTGATTCCAGGACCAGGGACAGAGCCAGGCCGGTCTCGGTGTCCAGAGTTCCGTTCAGCGCCCACATCCCCTGCGTTCCGTATCGCGACAGATACAGCTCACGGCGCTGCGCCTGCTCCGCGGCAGCGTGGTCAGTCGCCGGGACGTCCAGGCCGTCCGCGCGCAGCTGCGCGTCATGTTCGGCGTCGACCAGCGCCGCCCAGCGTTCGACGAACCGTGCGAACCGCGGCTCGGGCAGCTTCGCAGCGGTTCGGGTGGCCAACTCCTCGATGTCGGGCAACGCCGACCACCGGTGTGGCTTGGCCCGGGCGGCTGTGGCCAGAAGTCGGACGTGGCCCAACCTGACCTCACCCCGGAGCACCGCCGAAGTCATCGACGGCAGCGCTGCCAGGTCACGCCCGGCGTGCACCCGGGCCCGGGCCGACGCCGGATGCTCGATCGCCCGAGCAGCCACCCACGCGGCTCCCGACCGCGCCCCGTCGCCGGCCCACTGCGCATCGGACTCGAACTCCTGGGCCCACACCGCGCGCAGAGCGGACAGCTGCTCAACCACTCGACCGAGACGAACGATCTGGTCGCCGAGCGTCCCGTCGTCGGCCCAGTCCTGCGGGGTGATGTTCGACCGCGGGATGTTGGACGGCGAGAGGTTCGACGGCGGGTTATCGGGCGGCGGAGTACCGGCCGGAGAATCGCGGGGTCCAGAGCCGCCCGGTCCAGAGCTGCTCGGTCCAGAGCCGCCCGGTCCAGAGCCGCTTGGCCCACAGGCACCGGGTACGGACTCACCGGGCGCAGAACCAACAGACGGCCAAGCTTCAGCCAGCGCCACCAACCGTTGGACCTCGGTCTCCAGGCCTGCAAGACCACCACGCAGATCGACCGAACCACTCATGGGCGGCGCCCCCTGACCTCAAGCCGTGCGCAAGGCCGCGCCGGCTACAGCGAAATGGGAACGGGCCCTCATCACAGACGCGCACCGCGTCACCACCACCCACAACCGCCACGGGCATGCCCAGCACCCGCGCCGCCCGGAACCAGCGCCCGGGACCTCAGCCCAATTCTCTCAGTCTCACCTGAGCACGATCTATCGAACTGACGTTCGAATCATTCCACGTCGACGCGCGCCCGTCAAGCCCGCGACACCCGAACCCTGACACCTGTGGACACGGCGAAATCGGCGATCGGTTGACGTTGAGCGATACCTCCCCGCCGGCGACCACGACATCGCGCTCGCACTGCTGGTGGGCTGCGGCCCTGCGCGGGCTCAGCTGACGATCGGGAACACCGTGGCCATCGCCAGCGCGAGGGGCAGCGACTGGGCCGCGGCGGCCGCCGCCGGATCCTGCGCCCAACCGGCGAGGACCGCCAGCAGGAGCAGGATCGGCACGACCAGCGGCACGGTCAGCGTCAGGAATCCCGGCGCCCCGAGCAGCACGACCGCCCCGAGCAATCCGGCCACCACGATCAGTCGGCTGGCCACCAGCGCCACGCCGCGCCGCCAGCCGGGGGCGCCGCCGAACAGGCGGGCCTCGGCCCAGAACCATGCGCCCAGCACCACGAGCAGCAGGGCCAACACCCAGGCCCGTGGCCCCACCAACGCGTAGCTGGCCCAGCTCAGCCGGGCCGGCAGGGCCATCGCCAGAGCGACGACCACACCCGCCAACGCGCCCCAGCACAAGCCGGACAGCGAGCCCCACGGGCCCGGCCGCCCACGGGACAACAGCCCCAGCACGAGCGCCCCGACCGCGAACCACCCGAGCAAGTATCCGGTGACCGCCACCGGGACCGCATCGGTCACCGGGCCCAGTGCCGCGGTCACGATTCCGGCCAGCACCGCGGCGAGCGCAAGAGCCGCCAACGTCCGGGGCAGCCGCAGCCGAGTCGGTCCACCAGAGCCGCCCCCCGCGCCGGCCTCGATCGCACCTGACCCGCGCCCCGCCGCAGCCAACAACGGTCGGGCCGCGAGAACCCCGCCCACCAGGACCAGGACGACGCCCAGCAGCCGGAGGTCCCCCTGCGCTGCGGCCGCAGCGGCACCGGCGCGCTCGTCAACTCCCACGCCGCCGTGGCTCTCGAGGGTCGGATCAGCGGTACCGGCAGCGTCCAACCAACCGGCGGTCTCGGCGAAGGTCTGCTGCCGGTAGATGACCGAGATGTGCTCCGCACCGGCGACCTGCACCGCCCGTCTTGCCGAGCCCGCTCCCATGTCTCCGTAGGTCACCGCCCACTGACCGTCGGGATAGCCCAGCCGCAAGGCCTGCGCGGCTGCCTCGACGAAGCGTGCGGACTCCACCGACCCGACCAGCGCAAGCAGGTTGCGCGGACGCGCCGGGTCCCCAGGGAGGTCCTCGGCGCTGGGCATGCTGATCGCCACTGTCGCGACCGGATCGCCGTCCACCGCCCAGGACGTGACGGCGCCAGCACCCATCGAGTGGCCCGCCACCGCCACCGGCCCCCCGGCCAGCCCCGATGCGTAGGCCACCGCATCGCTGAGTGCGAGTTCCAGCGACTCGTCGGTCAACGGCGTCGCGTTGCGGCCATGACCGGGCAGGTCAGGGGCCACGACCACGAACCCGGCCCGGGTCAGGGCGCTGCCCATCGGGTCCATCATCGCTGCGCTGCCGGAGAAGCCGTGGGCCAGAACGACCGCGGGGCCACGTACCGAACCGGTCGGGCTGAGCACCCGCACGGGCGTCCCCCCGGCCAGGTCGGTGCTGCGCTGCACCCCGCCGCCGGAGGAGACCAGCAGGACCCCCGCGCCAGCCAGCACGAGGACCCCGGCAGCCAGCCACCATGCCCACCAGGCCCGTGCCGTCCCAGCGTCATGCCTCCCGGCTCGGTCCCCGCCGGCCGGCGACCCCTCGCCCACACCCTGCACGTCGCTCACCGCAGCAGACCCCTCCGATGGTCGGCCGGAATGGGACCGACCATCGCCAGTGCCCACCGCCCCGAGTCCGGCACCAGACCAGACCCGGCTCGGTCCTCGTGCTGGGTCTCGCTCTGGGTCTTGGCCACGACCTCGACCCAGGTCTCGACCCCGCTGTCGCCCAGCCCCATCGCGACCTCCTGTGGCGACGTCGAATGTCGCGCCAGAGGCCACGATAGGGCGACCACCTGCGCCCGGCTCAGTCGCGCCGTGAGATCCTCCTCCCGACGGGGAGCAGGGCAACCTCCGGCCCTTCGACCAGCAGCCGCACCGGCACGACCTGGCGGCTATCCGCTTGCTACGACGCGCGGCCGTCATCGGTCGGTGGGCAGAGGTCATGGCGATCCGGGTCAGCAGCCCATGCGCACGGCTGTTGCGGCCCACTCCGAGGAGGTCCTCGACGACCAGCCAAGCCAGGACGGTGGACACCTGCCCGTAGCCGATGGCAGACCGGTCGCGGGGTCCGCGAGCGTGTAGAGGTGGTCCTCGCCGGCCAGAACGCTGGCGCCACCGAGACGGTACACGTCCGGGTCGGTCATCCCCGGCAGCCACATCGCGCGACCAGGGACACCACCGCGATCACCAGACCGGCGACCAGCATCCCGCCCGTGGGGCGCCGCAGCGCTGCCTGGCTGCCCCGCCATCCACTGGCCATGGTCCTCTCCCGTCCCCTTCTGCGACCCCGCGCCCTGCGCGGAACACCCCACCGGGGTTGGCCTATCCACGGATACGGCTCAAGCGGGCAGCGCTGCACCCGGCCGGTGCGGCTCAGGACAGGTCGGGCTGGAAACGCTGCACCCCAGGGTTGCTCACCTCAGATCTGGCGGCCCAGCCAGCGCGTGGCGGCGTCTGCGGGGCAGGATTGATCCCGTGGACCCCGCCTTCCTGGAGCACGTGCGCACCCAGCTCGCCGAGATCACCGACCAGGGCCTCTACAAGCGCGAACGGGAGATCAGCACGCCGCAAGGTGCCTGGGTGCGCGCTGACGGCCGCGAGGTGATCAACCTCTGCGCCAACAACTACCTGGGCCTGGCCAACCACCCCGACCTGATTGCCGCCGCCGAGGGGGGCCTGCGCAGCCACGGCTTCGGCCTGGCCAGCGTCCGGTTCATCTGCGGCACCCAGGACATCCACACCGAGCTCGAGGCCCGGATCAGCGACTTCCTCGGCACCGAGGCCACCCAACTGTACTCCAGCTGCTTCGACGCCAACGGCGGGGTGTTCGAGCCGCTGCTCGGGGCGCAGGACGCGATCATCTCCGACGCCCTGAATCACGCCTCGATCATCGACGGCATCCGCCTGTGCAAGGCCCGGCGGTTCCGCTACGCCAACGGCGACCTGGCTGATCTCGAGCGACAGCTCGTCGACGCACGCGACGGCGGGGCGCGGTTCGTCATGGTGGTCACCGACGGGGTGTTCAGCATGGACGGGCACCTGGCGGACCTGCCGGGCATCTGCGACCTGGCCGAGCAGTACGGCGCCATGGTGATGGTCGACGACTCGCACGCCGTGGGCATCGTGGGCGAGCACGGCCGCGGCACGCCCGAGCACTTCGGGGTGGCCGACCGTGTCGACGTCCTGACCGGAACGCTGGGCAAGGCCCTGGGCGGGGCCAGCGGTGGCTACGTGTCCTCCCGCCGAGAGGTGATCGACCTGCTGCGCCAGCGCTCCCGGCCCTACCTGTTCTCCAACTCGGTCTCACCAGCGGTGGTGGCCGCGAGCCTGCGAGTGCTGGACATGGTCGCCGACGGCGCTGACCTGCGGGCACGCCTGGGCGCCAACGCTGCGTATTTCCGCGCCGGGATGACGGCGGCCGGGTTCGAGCTCATCGACGGCGAGCACCCCATCATCCCCGTGATGCTCGGCGACGCCCGGCTGGCCGTCGACCTGGCGGGCGGCCTGCTCGAGGAGGGTGTGTACGTCACCGCGTTCTCGTTCCCGGTCGTGCCGCGCGGGCAGGCCCGGATCCGCACCCAGATGTCCGCGGCTCATTCCACCGCTGACCTCGACACGGCCATCGAGGCGTTCATCCGGGTCGGCCGCTCGCTGGGGGTGGTGAGGTGACCGCCGGCATCCCGGCCACGATGCGCGCCCTGGTCAAGGCCCGCCCCGAGGAGGGGCTGTGGATGGCCGAGGTGCCGGTGCCCGAGATCGGTCACAACGACGTGCTCATCCGGATCCACAAATCCTCCATCTGCGGCACCGACGTGCACATCTGGAACTGGGACCACTGGAGCCAGGGCCGCATCCCGTTGGGCATGCACGTGGGCCACGAGTACGTGGGCCGAATCGCGGCACTGGGCTCGGAGGTCACCGGGTACGCGCTCGGCGAGCGGGTCACCGGCGAGGGGCACATCGTGTGCGGGCACTGCCGCCGGTGCCGCGCCGGGCAACGGCACCTGTGCCGCGACGCCGTCGGCGTGGGTGTCGACCGACCGGGCGCCTTCGCCGAGTACCTCAGCCTGCCGGCCAGCAACCTGTTCCGGGTGCCCGACTCGGTGTCCGACGAGGTGGCCACGATCTTCGACCCGTTCGGCAACGCCGCACACACCGCACTGAGCTTCGACCTGGTCGGCGAGGACGTGCTGGTCACCGGCGCCGGGCCGATCGGGGCGATGGCGGTGGCGATCGCCAGCCACGTGGGCGTGCGCAACGTGATCGCCACCGACGTGAACCCCTCCCGGCTCGAGCTGGCCCGGACGATGGGCGCCACCCGGGTGGTCGACGTGTCCACCGAGGACCTGCGCACGGTCATGGCTGAGCAGGGCATGGAGGAGGGCTTCGACGTCGGCCTGGAGATGAGCGGGAACCCCGGAGCCTTCCGGCAGCTGCTCGGGGAGATGGCGCACGGCGGGCGGGTGGCGATGCTCGGGATCTTCGCCGACGACGTGGCCATCGACTGGGGCCAGGTCATCTTCAAGGGCCTACGGATCAAGGGCGTCTACGGCCGGGAGATGTTCGAGACCTGGTACAAGATGGCCTCCCTGCTGCAGGCCGGCCTGGACCTCACCCCCCTGATCACCCACCGGTTCGGCATCGACGACTTCGCCGAGGCGTTCGCGGTCACCGCGGGCGGCAACTCCGGCAAGGTCATCCTCGACTGGGGCGTCGAGCCCGCCGCCGCACCTCGTTGATGTGCACGGGAACGACCAACGAGTGGTCGGTTCCGTGCACACCAAACGCAGAGGCCTAGGGTGAAACGACACGAGCACCTGAGTCAGGAGCCGATATGCCCGACGAGCTGAGCATCCAGGAGCGTCTCTACCCGCAGTTGACCTGCTTCGGGTGCGGGCACGCCAACCACAAGGGCCTGAAGCTGCGCAGCTACCCGGCCGACGACTGCACAGTGGCCCGATTCACGCCGTGGCCCGAGCACGACAACGGCTTCGGGTTCGTCAACGGCGGGATCATCGCCACGGTCCTGGACTGCCACAGCGGAGCCGCGGTGTTCCACGACGCCGACCTGCGCGGCCTGGGACCCGCCACCGGCGCGCCGCTGCTGTTCGTCACCGCGGGGCTGGACGTGCGCTACCTGCGACCCACCCCTCTGCTGGCCGAGTCCGAGCTGCGCGCGGTGATCACCTCCAGCGAGCCCGACGAGATGCTCGTCGACGTGGAGTTGATCGTCGAGGGCAAGCCCCGGGCCGAGGCGACCGCGCGGTGGCGACGCTGGCGTCCGCGCTGAACCCACCAGCCCGGCACGCGGCACCCGGGCAGCCCCGGCACCCGGCGCTGGCGGGCTGCCCTCCACGGGCGCTACCCTTGCTGCACTGTTGCCGAGCATGAGGTGAACATCGACATGAGGATCTCCAGGTCCGAGATCTGCGCGTAGTCGCACCCGGTCGTCGCTGAACCGCCAGGTGCCGGCAATCCCCGCGCACGATCTCCACGTGTCCCATCCCCCTGGACCTCCTGGAGTCGCCCCGTGCGCGCAGACATCTCAACGACCAACCTCACCCTCACCTGGCCCGACGGCACCACCGTGCTCGACGGTCTGAACCTCTCCCTGGGCCCCGGCCGGCACGGGCTCGTGGGCCTGAACGGCTCGGGCAAGACCGCCCTGCTACGGGTGCTCGCCGGCGAGCTGGCCCCCACCTCGGGCACGCTGACGCTCAGCGCCCAGGTCGGATTCCTGCGTCAGGACCCGGCACCCGATCCGCGCGCCCGGGTCGCGGACCTCCTGGGCATCAGCGCGACGCTTCGTGCGATCGTCGCGATCGAGGCCGGGTCGGTGGATCCGGCCGACTTCGACGCGGTCGGCCAGGACTGGGACATCGCCGCACGGGCGCACTCCTCATTGGCTGCCCTCGGTCTGCCGCGCCTGGACCTGTACCGGCCCGCCGGGTCGCTGTCCGGGGGCGAGGTGGAGCTCCTCGCCCTCTCGGCCGTCCTGCTGCGCCGCCCCGGCGTGCTGCTGCTCGACGAGCCGACCAACAACCTCGACGCCTCGGCACGGGCCCGGGTCCACGAGGTCGTGCGCACCTGGCCCGGCCTGCTGCTCGTCGTGTCCCACGACCTGGATCTCCTGGAGCTGGTCGAGGACATCGGGGAGCTGCGCGACGGTCGGATCGACTGGTACGGCGGCGGCTTCGCCGCCTATCAGGCCGTCAGCACAGCCAACCAGCGCGCTGCGGAACGTGGCCTCACCGCGGCGCGCGCCGAGGTGCGCCGGCAACGCGCCGACCTGGCCCAGGCGCAGGTCAAGCAAGCCCGGCGGGACCGAGCCGGCCGCGCCCGGGCCGGCTCCCTTCCCCCGATCCTGGCCGGGGCGCGGGCGCGCCGGGCCCAGGAGACGGCGGGCCGGGTCAGCGGGGTGCACGAGCAGCGGCTGGCCGCAGCACGCACCTCGTTCGATGACGCCCGGGAACGGGCTCGCGGCGATCGGGAGATCCGCATCGACCTGCCGGACACGTCAGTCCCCCCGCAGCGCCGGGTCCTGCGCCTGACCGGGCTGCGACCCCAGCACGCGCACTTCGCCCTCGATCTGCAGATGTGGGGTCGGGAACGGCTCGCGGTGACCGGCCGCAACGGGGTGGGCAAGTCCGCGCTGGTACGTGCGGTGGTCGGTAGGGACGCACCGGCGGCGGGGTCGGCCGAGGTGCTGGTCCCCTTCGGGTACCTGCCGCAGGACGTCAGCGTCCTCCTCGACCCGGGGGCCAGCGTGCTGGCCAACGTGCGGCGGGTCGCCCCGAACGCCGATCCGCACGACGTCCGAGCCAGGCTCGCGCAGTTCCTGTTCCGTGGCGAGGCGGCCGAACGGCCGGCCGGCACACTGTCGGGCGGGCAGCGCTGGCGGGCGAGCCTGGCCTGCCTGCTCCTGGCTGACCCGGCACCGCAACTGCTGGTGCTCGACGAGCCGACCAACAGCCTCGACCTCGCAGGTCGCCGGCACCTGCGAGCGGCGTTGGCGGCCTACCAGGGCGCCCTGCTCGTGGTGAGCCACGATGGGGCCTTCCTGCGCGAGGTGGGCCCGAACCGGATGGTCGATCTCGACGGGGCGCCGGGAGAGGACTCGTCCGGAACCGCCCTTGCGATGCAGTGACCAGGGCGACGGGGCAACGCTGACGCCCGCAGCGATAACCTCGGCCCAGCGATCGACCCCGTGCGCACGACTTGGAGAAGCCACATGAGCACCGACACGTCCCAGCCCAGCGCAGCCACCGCCTGGCCGGCCCACGATCCGGCCACCCGCCGGACGCTGCCGAGCACCTCGACGCCCCTCGACAAGGCGCGGGTCGAGGCCCTCATGGCCGCCGAGTGGGAGCGGTTCTCGGCCCAGCACCCCGCCTCCCGGACGCACCACGAGCGCGCCCTGGGGTCACTGCCGATGGGTGTCACCTCCTCGTTCCAGCACTGGGATCCGCACCCGATCGCGATCAGCTCAGCCAAGGGCGCCTGGCTGACCGACGTGGACGGCCGCCAGTTGCTCGACCTGTCGATGGGGTTCGGCGCGATGCTGGTCGGGCACCTGAACCCGGCCGTGGTCGACGCAGTCGGGCGCGCGCTGGAGACCGGCACCCTGTTCGTCACGCCCTCACCCTCGGCCACCGAGGTGGCCGAGCGCTTCCAGGCGCGGTTCGGCCTGGACCAGCTGCGGTTCACCAACTCGGGCACGGAGGCCACCATGTACGCGGTGCGCACCGCCCGGGCCTTCACCCAGCGGCACGGCATCATCAAGATCGAGGGCGGCTATCACGGCGGATACGACGCACTGAGCGTGTCGGTCAAGCCCGACGTGGCCGAGGCGGGCCCGGAGGACGCGCCACTGCCGCAGGTCCCGTTCGAGGTTGAGGCCGGGCTCGTGCACGTGGTGCCCTACAACGACCTGGACCGCCTCGAGACGATCCTCGCCGAGCACGCCGCCGCGATCTCGGCGGTCGTCATGGAGCCCGTCCTGGAGAACATCTCGATCGTGGTCCCGGACGCCGGCTACCTCGCCGGAGTGCGCGCGGCCTGTGACCGACACGGCGTGCTGCTGGTGTTCGACGAGGTCAAGACCGGCCTGACCGCCGGGTACGGCGGGGCCTCGCGGCGACTGGGCATCACCCCCGACCTGGTCTGCCTGGCCAAGAGCGTGGGCGGCGGGCTGCCGCTGGCCGTGTTCGGCGGCCGGGCAGAGGTGATGGCCACGGTCACCGACCAGCGCATGCCGCACTTCGGCACCTACAACGGCAATCCGCTGGTGATGGCCGCGGCAGCCGCGGTGGACGAGGTCTGCACCCACGAGGCCCTCGCCGCCGCCGAGGCCCTGAACGACCGCGCACTGGATGACATCGGCAAGATCATCGCCCGCTACGACCTGCCCGCGCAGACGGTCGGGTTCGGGGTCAAGGGCGCAGTCACCTGGGCCACCGACCCGGTACGCAACTACCGCGACTACAAGCGCACGGACTTCGCCACCGCGGAGCTGAGCTGGTTGTGGGGCGTCAACCGCGGCATCCTCACCCCACCCGGACTCGACGAGCAGTGGCTGGTCTCCTTGGCCCACACCCAGGCCGACATGCAGTTGCTGGTCGACGAGTTCGCCGAGCTGGCCGAGGCCCTGCGCGCCTGACCCGACTCGCTTGACCCCGCCACCGCCCAGATCCACTGCCTAGACTGACCGGGCCAGGCGGCGCCGCCCACACCAGCGCGCGACCGGACCCTCGACCACGGAGTGACCCATGAGCGACAGCGGACTCCAGCAGGCACAGGACAAGATGGCGGGCGCGGGTGTCCCACAGCAAGCCATCGACGTGTTCACCCACTACTACCGGGCGCTGGAGTCCGGAGCCACCGGGATCATCGCCGAGGACACCATCGACCCGCTGCTCGACCCGGCCCGACTGGCCGACGCGGACGTCGACGACGCCGCCGCCCGGGCCGCGCTGGACAAGACCGTGATCATCAAGCTCAACGGCGGACTGGGCACCTCGATGGGGGTCACCGGCCCGAAGTCGCTGCTGCCGGTGCGCTCCGGGCGCACGTTCCTGGACCTGATCGTCGAGCAGGTCCAGTACGCCCGCGCGACGTGGGGCGCGCGCCTGCCCCTGATCCTCATGAACTCCTTCCGCACCCAGGCCGAGTCGTTGGCAGCCCTGGCCGCCCACCCCGACCTCGCGGTGGCCGATCTGCCCGCGGACTTCCTGCAGAACCAGGAACCGAAGCTGCGCGCCACGGATCTCACGCCGGTCGCCTGGCCCGCGGATCCCGAGTTGGAGTGGTGTCCCCCCGGGCACGGCGACCTGTACACCGCGATCCTCACCTCCGGGGTGCTCGAGACCCTGCTGGACCAGGGCTACCGCTACGCGAACACGTCCAACGCCGACAACCTCGGGGCGGCGCCGAACCCGACGCTGGCGGGCTGGTTCGCCGCCTCGGGAGCGCCGTACGCCGCGGAGCTGTGCCGGCGGACGGCCGCCGACCGCAAGGGCGGGCACCTGGCGATCCGGCGCGCCGACGGCCGGCTCATCCTGCGCGACACCGCCCAGACCGCGCCCGAGGACATGGACGCGTTCACCGACGAGCACCGGCACCCGTACTTCCACACCAACAACCTGTGGTTCGACCTCGAGGTGCTGAACAGCGCGCTGACCGAGCGCGGCTCGGTGCTGGGTCTGCCGCTGATCCGCAACGCGAAGAACGTGGACCCGACCGACCCCAGCTCGACTGAGGTGATCCAGATCGAGACCGCGATGGGTGCGGCGATCGAGGTGTTCGACGGCGCGAGCGCCATCGAGGTGGGCCGGGACCGGTTCCTGCCGGTGAAGACCACCAACGACCTTCTGCTGCTGCGTTCGGACGCCTACGCGCTCGGCGCGGATGGCCGGCTCACCCTGGCCGGTGACGCGGCCCCGCTGGTGGACCTCGACCCCGCGCACTTCAAGACGATGGCGGACTTCGAGGCGCGGTTCCCGAACGGGGCGCCCTCGCTGGCTGGGGCCGACTCGCTGACGGTCCGGGGCGACTGGACGTTCGGCACCGATGTGGCGGTCTCCGGCACGGTGGAGCTGGTTGATGCCGGCTCAGCCCAGCAGGTGCCCGACGGCGCACACCTCGAGGGCCCCACCCCCTGAACGCCCGACCCGGCGCACCCTCGCCGGCCCATCGCCGGCCGATCCCCCAGGAGTCGGCATGACCGAGCCGCAGTCCCCGTCGAGCGCGCTGCTGCCCATGCCCAGTCGGGTGCTGGGCCGGACCGGTCGGACGGTGTCGGTGTTCTGTACGGCGACGGGGGGCTGACCCCGACGACCGCAGCGCTGGCCTGGGTCGCTCAGCTCGAGGGCGTCAGCACCGTGATCCCGGGCGCCCGCAGCGCCGCCCAGGCGCGCGGCAACGCGGCGGCCGGCGCGGTGGCGCCGCTGCCGGCGGAGTTCACCGACGGTGTCCGCGACATCTACGACCGCTTCTTCCGGGCAACGCTCCACGATCGTTGGTGAGGCCCGGCGGGGCCGCTCAGCCCAGGCCCGCGCATCCGCTGCTCACGTGGTCGATTCGAGGAGCGCGCCCATCTCCCGGCACACCGCCGCGATCTGGTCCAGCCCGTCGGGCAGGAGGCCCATCCCGAAGAACCCGTGCACCTGGTCGTCGAGGCACCGGTAGCCGGTCGGCACGCCGGCCCAGACCAGGGCGTCAGCGTAGGCCCGGCCCTCGTCCCGCAACGGGTCGAAGCCGGCGGTCCAGACGTGCGCCGGCGGCAGGCCGGCGAGGTCGGGAGCCAGCAGCGGGGACAGATAGGGGTCGGTGCGCAGTGCGGGATCGGTGCGCAGGGCGGGGTCTGCGAGGTACTGGTCGACGTACCACTCGATGTCTGCGCGGGTGAGGAAGAACCCCTCGCCCAGGGTCGTCATCGACTCGGTGCCCAATCGCAGGTCGGTGGCCGGGTAGACCAGTCCCTGCGCGCTGGGCACCGGCCCGCCCGCATCGCGGGCGCGCAGGCAGAGGGCCGCAGCGAGGTTGCCACCGGCGCTGTCCCCCATCACGGCGACTGCCCCGGGGCGCGCGGCCAGGTCGCGCGGGTGGTCGCGGGCCCATCCGAACGCCGCCAGGGCATCGTCCAGCGCGGCGGGGTACCGGTGCTCGGGAGGGCGACGGTAGTCCACCGCGACCACCACGGCGCCGGTCTCGCGCGCCAGCATCCGGCAGGAGCCGTCATGGGTGTCGAGGTCACCGGACACCCAACCGCCGCCGTGCAGGTACACGATCGTCGGCGGCAGCGTCGGTGCCCGGGCACTTCGGTAGACCCGCAGCCGCAGTGGGCCCGCCGGACCGGGGATGCGCCGGTCGACGGCGTGCACGCCGCGGACCCGCGGCATCGCGATCGCCGCGGAACGGCGCAGCCGGGTGCGTCGAGCGTTCGGGTCGTCCCCGCCGCCGGAGAGTGCGCCGACGAAGCCCTCGAGGCGCAGCATGAGCTGTACAGCCGGGGCAAGGATCCGTCCGTCGACCTCCACCGGTGGGCCCACGATCCGGCGCAGGGCCGGCTCGGGCAGGGCCAGAGCAGCGCGCGCTGCCAGGAAGCCCGGACCGGGCGCGTACTCACGGTGCACACTCGCACGTTAGCGGGTCGGCTCAGGGGTGGCGCCTGATCGCGTCCAGGGTGGCGGCGACCGCCCATGAGGTCGACAGGGGCAGCACCCATGCCGCCTCGCCGCGGATCCGGGCCGACACCGCCTCGATCATGAGCTGATAGGGATCACAGGCAGGGAACTGCTCCACCCGCGCGATCCCGTCGGAGACGATGCGCAACTCACTGGGAGTGTTCCAGGTGGTGAACGCCGGCCCGACGAACTCGATCGAGCAACCCGGCGACTCGACCGTGAGCCCTTGCGCCTCGGGGTCGTCGATGGACGCGGTCACGGCCGCGGTTCCGAGCACAGAGGACAGCACCGCGTGCGTGCGCAGGTCCACCCCGGTCGGGCCGAGCTGCCGCTGCACCGACTCGACATCCACCGCCGAGCCCAGGGCGACCAGAGCCGCGGCCACCCCGTAGCAGCCCACGTCCAGCAGGGCTCCCCCACCACGCTCCGTATCGAGCCGGTAGTTGCCCTCGGGCACCCCGGGGAACGTGAACCGGGCCCGCACCTCGCAGCGGCCTCTGAGCGATGCGACGAGTTCCGCGAACCGCTGGGTGCGCGGGTGCCAGCGGTTCCAGGCCGCCTCGACCAGCAGCAACCCGGACTGCTGCGCCGCAGCGGTCATGCGCGCCACCTCGGCCGCACTGCGCCCCAACGGCTTCTCGCACAGGACGTGCTTGCCGGCCGCCAGCGCCTCGAGCGCCCACGGCAGGTGGTCGTCGTTGGGCAGCGCGAGGTACACGGCGTCGACGTCCTGCGCGTGGCAGACCTCGGCGTAGTCCGACACCGACCGGACCGGGTCCAGACCCTGCGCGCGGGTCACGTCCCGGGCCCCGACCACCTGCAGCACCGCCCCACCGGCGGCATGCACCGCGGGAGCCATGGCGCGCGAAGCCACGAACCCGGCTCCCAGGAAGCCCCAGCGCACCGGCGGCGAGTCCGCAGCCCGGCGAGTCACAGCGGCGCCACGGGGCGCCCCGAGTCCGCGGCCGAGCGGCTGGCTGCCTCCATCACCGACAGCACCCGGCGCGACTGCTCGCCGGTGACCGACATCGGCAGCCCGAGGCGCAGCAGGTCGGCCAGCTCCCGGTGGAACTCGTGGGCCGGACCAGGTGGGGTGGCCACCCGGGTCGTGCTGCCGTCGGCGGCGTGCAGGTCGATCAGCGGCGGGGAGTCGGCGGGGGCCAGCACGTCCTCCACGAGAGTGCCGATGGCGCTGCGGGACACCACCTTCTCCGAGCGCCACTGCCCGACGATCGCCCCCCGCGTGCCGAGCAGGTACCAGCGCGGCTTGAGCGCGGCAGCCAGATCGGAATGGATGAACTCCGCCTCGGCCCCGTCGACGAAGCGCACCGTCACCCGGGAGTGGTCCGCGTTCGTCACGTCGAACCACTGGCGCTTCTGGGTGGTGGCCGAGACGTACTCGATGGGCCCGGGGATCAGGTCCAGCACCTGGTCGAGCAGGTGCGAACCCCAGTCGTAGAAGGCGCCACCGGACACGGCCTGGTCCGAGTGCCACAGGTTGCAGGGATGGCCGTAGCCACCGACGAAGGCCTCGATGTGGAAGACGTCGCCGAGCTGCCCGGCGTGCACCAGTCGCCGGATCGCCAGGTGGTCGGGGTCGAACCGGCGGTTCTGGTAGACGACGGCGAGCAGGTCGGCAGCCCGAGCCGCGGCCAGTACCGCATCCGCCTCGGCCGTCGTGATGGCGAACGGCTTCTCGACGACCACGTGCTTGCCGGCCGCCAGGGCCGCCAGCGCCCAGGGCGCATGTGCTCTCGGAGGGGTCGAGATCACCACCAGGTCGATGTCGTCGCGTTCGATCAGGTCCTGGGCGCGGGTCAGGGTGGCCACGCCCGGGGCGGCCGACCGGGCCACCTCGAGGCGTTCGGTCGAGGTGTCGCACACCGCGTTCAGGGTGAGCCCCTCGACTGCGCGAACGGCGTGGCTGTGCTCGTGGCCGATCGCCCCGTAGCCGAGCAGCCCCACCCGGATCGCGGCCGGCGTCGGCTGCCCGGCGATGTCGCGCAGCACCGCGATGATCAGCCGCACCAGGGTCCGGTCCGCCAGCGCCTGCGCTGTGGTGCCCAGCGTCAGCACGCCGGTCGCGGTGGCCGGGCGCCAGGTCAGCACCGGGTGGTCGACCAGGCCGAGCCGGGCGGTGCGCAGCACGCGCACGTCCTCGGCGACCCACGGTGCCGGGGCGACCCGGTCGCGCAGGTGCTCGTGCTCGTCGTGGTGGGCGTGGTCGCCGTGCAGGTGCGGGGCGGCGACCAGGTGCCGGCCGGCCGGCCCGCGGCGCAGGCGCACGTCATGCACGGGCGAGGTCGGACCCAGCCGCAGGCCGGCGCCCTCGGCAAGGCTGCCATCCGGGTCACCGAGCGCCAGGGTGTCACCGAGGAGCAGCACCCGGCGGTCGGTGGCCACCAAGTCGGCGACCAGCCCCGCGGGCAGCGGCTCGTCCGCGCACACGACGACCACATCCGGGGCGGTCCGCTGGTCGCCCGACCCGCCGGCACCGGCCAGCCCAGCGTCGGCCAGCCCGGCGTCGGCCAGCCCGGCGTCGGCCAGCGTTGCGCGCAGCGCCGCCACGGCGTCGGCCCGGGGGCCGGGGGCGAGGTGGACGATCCACGCGAGGGTCAGCACGCGCCGACAGTAACCGAGGTCGCCGCAGCGCGCCCCTGGCACGTCCCGCCCGCATGCGGCGACTCCCTTTTCTTGACTCATTCCAAAAAATGCGGCAGGGTGCAGGGGTGCCCCACTCGTCGGACTCCGCGGACCTGCTGCGCGGCGCCGACCTTCGGGTCACCCGCCCCCGGGTGGCCGTCCTGGACGTCGTGCACGCACACCCGCATCACGACACCGACTCGATCGCCACCCTTGTGCGGGCCGACATCGGCGACGTGTCCACCCAGGCGATCTACGACGTGCTGCGGGCACTGACCGGCGCCGGCCTGGTCCGGCGCATCGAGCCGGCCGGTTCGGTGGCTCGCTACGAGGCCCGGGTCGCCGACAACCACCATCACGTCGTCTGCCGCTGCTGCGGATCCATCGCTGACGTCGACTGCGCCGTGGGGCATGCCCCCTGTCTGACCGCCGCGCAGGACCACGGCTACGCGATCGACGAGGCCGAGGTCCTCTACTGGGGTGTCTGCCCCACATGTTCCACTGGGGCGTGAAGCAGCACCCTGAGCCGACCATCGCACTGCCACCCCGATCGACAGTCCCGCCCCAACCCAAGGAGAACCAACACCGTGAGCAACGAGAGCAAGTGCCCGGTCGCCCATGAGACCGTCGCAGCGTCGAACCGGGACTGGTGGCCCAACCAGCTCGACCTTCGAGTCCTGACCCAGAACCCGCCGATGTCCGATCCGATGGGCCCTGACTTCGACTACGCCGCGGAGTTCGCGACCCTGGACCTCGACGCGGTGAGGGCCGACGTCTTCGCGGTCATGACGGACTCCCAGGACTGGTGGCCGGCCGACTACGGTCACTACGGCCCGCTGTTCATCCGGATGGCCTGGCACGCCGCGGGCACCTACCGGATCAACGACGGTCGTGGTGGAGCCGGCAACGGCGAGCAGCGCTTCGCCCCGCTGAACAGCTGGCCGGACAACGCCAACCTGGACAAGGCCCGCCGGCTGCTGTGGCCGGTGAAGCAGAAGTACGGCCGCAAGCTGTCGTGGGCCGACCTCATGGTGTTCGCCGGCAACTGCGCGCTGGAGTCGATGGGGTTCGAGACGTTCGGCTTCGGCGGCGGTCGCAAGGACGTCTGGGAGCCCGAGCAGATCAACTGGGGCAACGAGAGCACCTGGCTCGACGACAACCGCTACAGCGGTGACCGCGAGCTGGCCAACCCGTTGGCCGCGGTCCAGATGGGCCTGATCTACGTCAACCCGGAGGGCCCCAACGGGGTGCCCAGCGCGTTGGCCGCCGCCCGTGACATCCGCGAGACGTTCGCCCGGATGGCCATGAACGACGAGGAGACGGTCGCCCTGATCGCCGGGGGGCACACGTTCGGCAAGAACCACGGCGCCGGTGACGCCGCGAACGTCGGCCCGGAGCCCGAGGCGGCCCCGTTGCAGGAGATGGGCCTGGGCTGGACGAGCAGCTACGGCAGCGGCCGGGCCGGTGACACCATCACCAGTGGCCTGAACGGCGCCTGGACCCCGACCCCCACCGCGTGGGACAACAGCTACTTCGAGACCCTGTTCGGCTACGAGTGGGACCTGACCAAGAGCCCGGCCGGCGCCTGGCAGTGGGTTCCCACGGATCCTGCCGCACAGAGCGCCGTGCCCGACGCGCACGACCCGGCCAAGACGCACGCGCCGATCATGCTCACGACCGACCTGGCGCTGCGGATGGACCCGATCTACGAGCCGATCTCCCGACGGTTCCACGAGAACCCGCAGGAGCTGGCCCAGGCGTTCGCCAAGGCGTGGTTCAAGCTGACCCACCGCGACATGGGCCCGATCAGCCGCTACCGCGGCGCCCTGGTCCCCGCTGAGCCGCAGCTCTGGCAGGACCCGGTCCCGCCGGTCACCGCCCCGCTGGTCGGCGCCGAGGAGGTCGCCGCCCTCAAGGCCACGATCCTGGGCTCCGGGCTTTCCGTGTCGCAGTTGGTGAGCACCGCCTGGGCCTCGGCCTCGACGTTCCGCGGCACCGACAAGCGCGGCGGCGCCAACGGAGCGCGCATCCGGCTGGCCCCGCAGAACGACTGGGAGGTCAACAACCCGGCCCAACTGTCGGGCGTGCTGCGCACCCTCGAAGGGATCGCGGCGGACTTCAACGCCGCCCACGACGGTGGTCCGCAGATCTCGCTGGCCGACCTGATCGTGCTCGGCGGGTCCGCGGCGGTCGAGAAGGCCGGCGCCGATGCCGGCTTCGACCTCCAGGTGCCCTTCGCTCCCGGGCGCACCGATGCGAGTGCCGAGCAGACCGACGTGGAAGCCTTCACGGTTCTCGAGCCCACCGCCGACGGGTTCCGCAACTACCTCGGCAAGGGCCACGAGCGACCCGCCGAGGCGCTGCTCGTCGACAAGGCGCAGTTCCTCACGCTCAGCGCGCCGGAGCTGACGGTGCTGCTGGGCGGCCTGCGCGTGCTGGGCGCCACCCATGACGGCTCGCAGCTCGGGGTCTTCACCGAGGCGCCCGGCGTGCTGAGCAACGACTTCTTCGCCGCCGTGCTCGACGCCGGCATCACCTGGGCGCCGACCTCGGACACCGAGGAGACGTTCGAGGGTCGCGATCGTCAGTCCGGCAAGGTGCGCTGGATGGGCAGCCGGGTCGACCTTGTCTTCGGGTCCAACTCCCAGTTGCGTGCCCTGGCCGAGGTCTATGCCAGCGACGACGCCAAGGAGAAGTTCGCGCACGACTTCGTCGCCGCGTGGGTCAAGGTGATGAACCTCGATCGGTTCGACCTGAACTGAGTCGAGATCGATGCGGGTGGCCCTCGGACCCAAGGTACGGGGGCCACACCCACGTGCAGTGCGCGAGCTCCCGTCGCCAGGTCAGCGGATGGCCCGCACGACCAGGTCGGTGAGGGTCGACTCGACCTCGGCGGTCATCGCCGTGACAGCGAACGCGGTCGGCCACAGGTCGCCGTCGTCGAGGTTGGCCCATTCGTTGAAGCCGACCTCGGCGTAGCGGACCTTGAACTTCGCCGCGGGCTTGAAGAACACGATCACCTTGCCCTCGCGAGCGTACGCAGGCATCCCGTACCAGGTCTTCGGGGCCAAATCGGCGGCGTGCGCGCCGACTATGGCGTGCAGCTTCTCGGCGATGACCCGGTCGGCCTCGGGCATCTCCGCGATCTTGGCCAGGCAGTCCTGCTCGTCATCCTGCGCCTTCTTGCTCCCGGAGCCGCGGCGCGCGGCGGACTTGAGCTCTGCTGCCCGCTCCCTCATCGCGGCGCGTTCCTCGCTGGTGAACCCGTCCTCGGCCATGGTCCCTCCCGGCAACTCGATGGTGGGTGGAGCCTACGACTCGATGACTACCACGCGCCGGCCTCGGGACCACGGGGATCCCCACGTGTGTCGCGTGTTGCACGAGGGCGCCCAGTCTGGGAGTTTGCAGTGTGGCTCACCCCGACCTGCTGACCGTTGATGAATAGCGCCAGCCCGGACAACGGGCGCTGGGCGGTCATCTCCGATGTGGCGCGCACCCAGCTGTGGCCCCTGCCCGCGGTTGCGGTGGTGCTGGCCACCATCACGGGCGTGCTGCTGCCCAAGGTGGACGAGCAGGTCGCCGACGAGCTGCCGAACGTGCTCTACGACTACCTGTTCAGCGGCGGGCCGGACGCCGCCCGGGCGGTGCTCAGCGCGGTGGCCGGTTCGATGATCACGGTCACCTCCCTGACGTTCTCGCTGACGGTGGTGACCCTGCAGTTGGCCAGCAGCCAGTTCTCCCCCCGGCTGTTGCGCAACTTCACCCGGGATCGGGTGGTGCAGGGCACCCTGGCCCTGTTCCTGGCCACGTTCGCCTATGCGTTGACCGTGCTGCGCACCGTGCGCTCCCGAACCGAGGACCAGGGCGGGTTCGTGCCCCAGCTCTCCGTCACGCTGGCCTTCCTGCTCGCGATCGCCAGCGTGCTGGCGCTGGTCGCCTTCTTGTCGCACCTGGCCCGCGAGATCCGGGTGGAGACGATGCTGCTCGACGTGCACAAGGAAGCCAGCCGCACGGTGCGCATGGTGCTGGGCAGCTCGCAGGAGCAGGCCCCACAGATCCCGGTGCCGACGAGGCCCGCGGATGCGTGCCGAATGATGGCCGGGCACTCTGGCTTCCTGTCCTCCCTGGACGGTGGCACCCTGGTCGCGGCGGCCACCAGCACGGACTGCGTCCTGCGCATCGACCAGCGTCCCGGCGACTCGCTGGTGACCGGCACCCCGGTCGGTTGGGCGTGGTCCCATGACCCGGACCAGCCACTGGCCGGGGAGCGCCGCGCCGAGTTGCAGGCTGCCGTCGCCGATGCGCTGCGCACCTCGTTCGAGCGGACCGCAGCGCAGGACATCGCCTACGGGTTGCGCCAGTTGACCGATGTCGTGGTCAAGGCACTCTCCCCGGGCATCAACGACCCCACCACCGCTGTTCACGCCCTCGGGCACAGCAGTGCACTGCTGTGCGAGGTGGCCGATCGGGATCTCGGCGCGAAGGTGCACGACGACGAGCAGGGCGTGGTGCGCCTGGTGCTCGCGCGACCGGACCTCACCGACCTGCTCGACCTCGCTGTCACGCAGCCGCGCCGCTACGGCCGCCACGACCCGCTCGTCCTGGCCCGGATCGCCCGACTGTTCGAGGAGGTCATCTGGAGCACGGATCGCCCTGCGGTGCTCGACGCGGTGCTGGATCAGTGGGATCGGCTGCGCGCGACGGTTGCCGAAGGCGACTTCGACGAGGCTGAGCGCACCATGCTCGACGGTGCCACCGACGCCGTCGCCGACGCCCTACGTGATCGCCGACCAGTCGGATACTGAGGCCGGACTGGGCACCCGCACCATCCGGCACCCGCACCGCCGGTGATCCACTGTGGCCACGCACCTGCCCCAGAAGGTCGTCGGCATGGTCGGCATCATCGACCCGCTGCGCCCCTGGGCGGTCGAAGCGGTACGGATCGCCCGTCAGGCCGGTATCGAGGCGCGGATGATCACCTGCGACCACGCCATCACCGCTTCGGCGATCGGCGCCGAGCTCGGGCTGGGCCCGGGGGTGATCAGTGGCGCGGAGATCGCGGCGATGAGCGACGAGGATCTCTACGTCTCGCCTCGTTGGCTGCCGGCGCTGGCCGAACCGGTCAGGTCGTGCCGACCTGGAACTACCTCACGGTCCATGCCCATGGCCGCCTGGTCGTCCACGACGACGCGTCGTGGACCGAGCAGTCGGTGCGCCAGCTGACCGCGAGGCACGAGACGGGTACCCGCCTCGACGAGGTGCCCGATGAGGTACCTCGGGCGGATGTTGCGCGCGATCGTCGGCCTGGAGCTCCAACTGACGCGCGTGGTGGCCAAGGCGAAGATGAGCCAGAACACGCGCCCCGAGGACGTGCGCGGCATCGTCGCAGGGCTGCGGACCGATCCCGGGGACGACGGCGCCGTGCTGACTGCCGAGTGGATGGAGCAGAACTCAGTCCCCGCCGCGCGGCGCCGCGCTGCGCTGCTGGAACGGGTTGCCGGCTCACGGCGCCACTGAGTCCCCGCGAATCGGGCCTCGACCTGCCTGCGGATCAGCTTCTGGCAGCACCCAGCGCGCGTGGGCTGGGCATACTGATCCGATGGCCCACCTGCTGGGGCGTGATGGCGTGTTTCAGCGGACTCGCCGCGATCCAGCACTACGTCGCGAGTCCGACATGATGGGGCTCTACGTCTGCATCACCGTGTTGGCGGCGCTGACCCTGGGCCCGGATCACGCCGGGCAGTCGCAGGGCGACGTGCTGCGCGTGGTGTGGGGCACCACGGTGGGACTGTCGCTGGCGCACTGGTTCGCGGTCGCGGTGTCGGCACGCATCGCCCCCGACCCCGAGGATCAGCACACCCCGCTGGAACGCTTCACCGCGCAGATGGGCATGGCCCTGGCTGTGGCCGTCACGACCACCGTGGTCGTCGTCGCGCTCCCGGTGGACGTCGAGCGCCTCGGCGCGCGGTTGACCGCGAGCGCCTTCATCGGCCTGATCGTCGGCTGGGAGAGCCACCACTCCGGATCGTCACGGCCCCGCGCCCTGGCCTACGCCTTCGTCGGACTCACGGTGGCCACGCTGATCTCGCTCGTGAAGTGGTTCATCAGCTACTGACGCTCGAGCGCCGTGGCCTTCCCGCGGGCGGTTCGGTCGTCCCGGCGGACGAGCAGGGTGCTCCGACCCGCCGCCCGTGACTCAACCGCGGAGTTGTGGTTGAACCGAGCCCCCGCACAAGGGCGCTGGTCGCTCAACGCGGAGTTGTGGTTGAAAGAACAGAGCGCCCAGGCCGTCTTCCAACCACGCGGAGCGCGGTTGGCGCCGCACGGGCCGCGTGCGGGCTGCCTTTCGACCACAACTCGGCGGTTCGCCGCTGCTGAGGTCCGACGGCGTCGTACCCGCGGTGTTTGCACGCAGTGCAACCTTGCACCTAGGGTGAACCGCTGTGGAGGGCGACGGGCGAACCGCGGTGCGGCTGCGGCATCGCCGAGCGATCCTGGACGCTGCCGTCGAACTGATCGGCGAGGGTGCTGGTGCGCGGTTCAGCGCTGACGAGCTGGCGGATCGCGCTGGGGTGTCGCGCCGGACGGTCTTCAACCACTTCGCGTCGCTGGACGACGTGCTGCTCGATGTGTGCAGCGAGACCCTGGATGTGGTCGCCGCGCAACTTCGGGCCCAGGTCGGCTGGCCGACGTCGGGCGAGCCGCGCACGGCGATGTTCGCCGCCATGTCCCAGGCGCTGCGCAGCGCGGAACTCAGCGAGCCGATCCTGCAGGTCTGGCGTGCGCTGGGTGGTCCCACCGTGGACGACCAGCGGACGCGGGCGTTCGCCCAGCAGGCGCTGGCCGGCCTCGCCGACGAACTCGCCGCGCTGCTGAGGGCCCATCATCCGCAGGCGGATCTGCTGGACATCGCCCTGCTGGCCAGCCTGCTGGCCCACGGGCTGGGCGTGATCGCCAGTCATTGGATCGTGGCTGCCGCCCCTGGCCGACCACCGCGCCGGGCCGAGTGGGACCGGCTGCTCGAACGCCTGCTCGACACGGTGGGCACGGGTTACCTGCCCCGAACACCGGCACCCGATGTCCCCCGCGACGACGAAGGATGGCACGACAATGGCTGAAGCCCTCTACCGGTTGGGCCGGTTCTGCGCGCGACGCGCATGGCTGGTCATCGTCGCCTGGCTGATCATCCTGGGTCTGGCCGCCACCGGGTTCCTGCTCGGTCGCGGAACGCTGAGCTCGGTGGTGTCCATCCCCGGCACGGAGACTGCCCGGGTCACCGACGAGCTCGCAGCCAGGCTGCCCGCGGCCAGCGGTGGCACGGGCACCGTCGTGTTCCACACCGACGACGGCTCGGCGCTCACCGACGACCAGCGCGCGGCGATCAGCGCGCTGCTGGTCGACGTGGCCGAGGTGCCGGGCGTGCGCGCGGTGACCGATCCGTTCGCGACCGAGCAGCAGGTAGCCGATGCCACCGCGGAACTCGCGTCCGGCCGGGCGCAGCTCGAGGCTGCCCGCGCGGAGTTGGAGCAGGGCGCCGAGGAGCTCAGCCGGGCCGCCAGCCAGGTCCGCGGCTCGCGGGTGCTGGCGCAGGCAGGCGATGTCGGCCCCGAGATCATGGCGCAGCTGGACGCGGCGCAGGCTGAGATCGACGCGCAGCGCCAGACGCTCGACGACGGTCGTCGTGAGCTGGCTGCCCAGGAGCGCAGGCTCGAGGCGGGTGCCGACCTGCTCGAGCTGTCCGCACCGATCCGCACCGTCTCGCAGGATGAGTCGGCGGCTCTGGGCGTGGCGCTGTTCACCGAGGAGCAGCTCGAGGTCACCCCGGAGACCAAGGAGGAGGTCAACGCGCTGCTGGCCGGGGCCGACATCCCCGGCGTGGGTGTCGAGGCATCGGCCGATCTCACCTCCGGGGTCCCCGAGGTGCTGGGCGTCGGGGAGATCATCGGCCTGCTGGTGGCCGGCCTGGCGCTGCAGATCATGCTCGGGACGGCGCTGGCCGCCGCGGTGCCGATCGTCGGCGCACTGGTCGGTGTCGCGGTCAGCGTGCTGGCGGCCCTGGCGTTCTCCTCCTCGATCGAGATGACCTCGTTCACCCCGGTGCTGGGGCTCATGATCGGCCTGGCGGTCGGCATCGACTACGCGCTGTTCATCGTCAACCGGCATCGCCACCAGTTGCGCGAGGGGGTGGCGATGGACGAATCGATCGGCCTGGCCAACGGCACCTCCGGCAACGCCGTGGTCTTCGCCGGTGCCACCGTGCTGGTGGCCCTGCTGGCCCTGAACGTCTCGGGGATCGGATTCCTCGGCTTGATGGGCACTGTGGCGGCGCTGTCGGTGTTCACCGCCGTGCTGGTCGCGATCACCTTGACCCCGGCCCTGCTCAGGTTGCTGGGCAGCCGCGTGCTGCCCAAGAAGCTGCGCGGCACGCCGGAGCCGATCGACCTGGTCCGCGAGCCGATGACCGACCGGGGGGCGATCCTGCGGGTGGTCGGCGCGACGCTGGTGCTGCTGGTGATCGCGATCCCGGCGATGTCGATGCGTCTGGGCCTGCCGGACGGCTCCTCGGAGGCGCAGGACTCCCAGGCCTACCGCGCTTTCAGCATCACGGCCGAGAAGTTCGGGCAGGGGGTCAACGGCCCGCTGCTGGTGGTCGCCGACTCCCCCGAACCCATCACCGAGGACGACCTGGTGCTGGAGCAGGCGCGAATCGCCACCCAGCTCTCGTGGACACGGGGCGTGGTCGCGGTGGCGCCGATCGGGATCTCCGAGGACCGCCGCCTCCTGGCCTTCCAGGTGCTCCCGGACGGGGGGCCCAACAGCGAGTCCACCGCGGATGTGGTGAACAACCTGCGCAACCGCTCGCCGCTGTACGACGACGTCACGCTCGGCGTGGCCGGCGCCGCCAGCGGCAACATCGACATCTCTTCCACGCTGGCCGACGCGCTGCCGCGCTACCTGGCGCTGGTGGTCGGGATCTCCCTGCTGATCATGCTCGCGGTGTTCCGCTCGATCTGGGTGCCGATCATGGCCACGGTGGGCTTCGTGATGTCGCTGTTCGCTGCGTTCGGCGGCGTGGTCGCGGTCTTCCAGTGGGGCTGGCTGGGCGGCCTGTTCGGGGTGCACGATCCCGGCCCGGTGCTCAGCTTCCTGCCGACGTTCCTGGTCGGCGTGCTGTTCGGCCTGGCGATGGACTACCAGCTGTTCCTGGTGACCGGGATGCGGGAGGCCTACATCCACGGCGTGCCGGCCCGGATCGCCGTGCGCCGCGGGTTCAACGCTGCGCGGGTCGTGGTGACCGTGGCCGCGATCATCATGATCTCGGTGTTCGCCGGGTTCGTCACCAGCGAGGTCAACGTGATCCGCGTGATGGGCTTCGGCCTGGCCCTGGGGATCGCGCTGGACGCCTTCCTGGTGCGCCTGGTGCTCATCCCGGGGCTGATGCACCTGGCCGGCGAGCGGGCCTGGTGGCTGCCGGACTGGCTGGACCGCATCCTGCCCAACGTCGACGTGGAGGGGGCATCGTTGGAGCGCACCCACCCGCACCCCACGCACTGGGACCTGGAGGCTGCCTCGGCCGGGACCCGGGACGAGCCGGGAACCCCAGCGCGCGAGTAGGGACCGGTCAGGCGTCGATCACGATGGGCATGATCACCGGGTTGCGCCGGTAGGTCCGGAACACCCAGCGGCTGACGGTGCGGTGGATGATCTGCTCGAGCTGGTGGGCCTCGCCGATGCTCTCGGCGGCGGCCTTGGCCAGGGCCTTCTCGATCAGGGGTACGACGTCGGCGAACATGGTGTCGCCCTGCACCAGCCCACGAGTCAGGAAGTCCGGGGCCTCGGCCAGGGCTCCGGTGTCGGCGTTGACGATGGCCACGATGGTGACCAGCCCCTCCTGGGCCAGGGTGCGGCGGTCCTTCAGGGAGGCGTCGGTGGCGCCGCCGACAGTGGCCCCGTCGACGTAGACGTATCCGGCCGGAACCTTGCCGGTGACCCGCGCCGTGCGATCGATGAGGTCCACGACGACGCCGTCCTCGGCGATGACCACGTTCTTCGTCGGCACGCCGGTGCGGATGGCGATCGCGGCGTTCTCGGCCAGGTGCCGCCACTCGCCGTGGATCGGCAGCACGTTGCCCGGGCGGACGATGTTGTAGCAGTAGGCCAGCTCCCCGGCGCTGGCGTGGCCGGAGACATGCACCTTCGCGTTGCCCTTGTGGACGACGTTGGCGCCGTACCGGGTGAAGGCGTTGATGATCCGGTAGATCGCGTTCTCGTTGCCCGGGATCAGCGAGCTGGCCAGCAGGACCGTGTCCCCGGGCCCGATCCGGATCTCGTGGTCGCGGTTGGCCATCCGGCCCAGCGCGGCCATCGGCTCACCCTGGGATCCGGTGGAGACCAGCGTGATCCGATCATCGGCCAGCTTGGTGATCTCCTTGACGCTGACCACCAGCCCCTCGGGGATGCTCAGATAGCCCAGGTCACGGGCGATGCCCATGTTGCGCACCATCGACCGGCCCACGAACGCGACCTTGCGGTTGTGGTGGTGCGCGGCGTCGAGGACCTGCTGGATCCGGTGCACGTGGCTGGCGAAGCTGGAGACGATGATCCGCCGCGGGGCGGTGCGGAAGACCTCCTCGATCGCCGGTGCCAGGTCGCGCTCTGCGATGGTGAAGCCGGGGACGTCGGCGTTGGTGGAGTCGGTCATGAACAGGTCGACGCCCTCGTCGGCCAGCCGGGCGAAGGCGCGCAGGTCGGTGATCCGGGAGTCCAGGGGGAACTGGTCCATCTTGAAGTCCCCGGTGTGCAGGACCATCCCCGCAGGCGTGCGGATGGCCACGGCCAGGCCGTCGGGGATCGAGTGGTTGACGGCCACGAACTCGAGGTCGAAGGCCCCCATCGTGCGCCGCTCGCCCTCGGCGACCTGCTTGGTGACCGGGGTGATCCGGTGCTCCTTGAGCTTCGAGGCGACGAAGGCCAGGGTGAGCCGGGAGCCGATCACGGGGATGTCCGGGCGCTCGCGCAGGAGGTAGGGCACCCCGCCGATGTGGTCCTCGTGGCCGTGGGTGAGCACGATCGCCTCGATGGCGTCCAGGCGGTCACGGATCCAGGTGAAGTCCGGCAGGATCACGTCGATGCCGGGCTGGGTCTCCTCGGGGAACAGGACCCCGCAGTCCACCACCAGCAGCCGACCGTCGTACTCGAAGACGGTCATGTTCCGCCCGATCTCGCCCAGTCCGCCCAGGGGGACCACGCGTAGCGCGCCCTTGGGCAGTGTGGGCGGGGGGCCGAGTTCGGGATGCGGGTGGCTCATGGGTGGGTGGGTCCTCTCGGGTGGTCGGTGGCCCGGTCGTGCCGGGGTGACTCAGGTTGGGGTGGGGGTGGTGGCCGGGTCGTCGACGTCGGCGACCAGCGGGTCCAGGACGACCTCGGGGTTGTCCTTGAGTATCCAATGGATCTGCCACCGGTCGGTGAACAGGGCGAGCAGGGCGCCGTCGCCGCGCTGGAGGACCTCGGTGCCGCGGCGGGCCTCGATCGCGGCGATGTCGGCACCGCGGGTCCGCCGCGCCATCGTGTAGGGCAGGGCCTCGAGCTGGATCGGGGCGCGCAGCTCGTTGGCCAGGCGGTGGGCGGCGACCTCGAACTGCATCGGGCCGACCGCGGCCAGGACCGGGGCCTGGTTGCCGCGCCGGTCCGAGCGCAGCACCTGCACGACCCCCTCCTGGTCCAACTGGTCGATGCCCCGCTGGAACTGCTTGTACCGCGAGGGGTCGAGTGCCCGGGCGATCCGGAAGTGCTCCGGGGCGAAGCTGGGGATCGGCGCGTACTCCACCGGCGAGCCGGGTGCGTGCAGGGTGTCCCCGGCGCGCAGCGACCCGGCGTTGACCAGCCCGATCACGTCACCGGGATAGGCCACCTCCAGGGTCTCGCGGTCCCGGCCGAAGACCGAGTGGGCGTACTTGGTGGCGAACGGACGTCCCGATGCGTGATGGGTCACCACATCGCCGCGGTGGAACTCCCCGGAGCACACCCGGGCGAAGGCCAACCGGTCGCGGTGCGCGGCGTCCATCCCGGCCTGCACCTTGAACACCTGGGCGCTGAACGGGGCGTCGACCGGGCGGCGGACACCGTTCGCGTCCGGGCGGCCCCGGGCCGGGGGCGCCAGGTCGCACAGGACGTCGAGCAACTGCCCGACCCCGAAGTTGAGCACCGCGGAGGTGAACAGCACCGGGGTGCTGCGCTGGTCCAGGAACCCGGCCTGTTCGTGGTCGGATCCATCGAGGCCCAGCAGCTCATCGGCATCGACGGCCTCCGACCAGGCGGGGCCCTCCTGGGTCAGGGCGCTGGCCGGGTCCAGGTGCTCCTCGGGGGCGATCGACGCCCCGCCCGCGGTGCGGGTGAACCGCACGAACCCTCCGGTGCGTCGGTCCAGCACCCCGCGGAAGTCCCCGGCGTGCCCGACCGGCCAGGTCAACGGAGTCGGGCGCAGCCCGGTGCGCGCCTGGATCTGGTCCATCAGCGCCAGCGCGTCCAGGCCGGGGCGGTCCCACTTGTTGACCACGGTGATGATCGGCACCCCTCGGGCCCGACACACCGCGAACAGCTTCATCGTCTGGGGCTCCAGGCCCTTGGCGGCGTCCAGCAGCATCACCGCGCAGTCCACAGCCGTGAGCACCCGGTAGGTGTCCTCGGAGAAGTCCGCGTGCCCCGGGGTGTCCACCAGGTTGAACACGACGTCGCGGTAGTTGAACTGCAGCGCCGAGGAGCTGATCGAGATCCCTCGCGCCTGCTCCATGTCCATCCAGTCCGAGACGGTGGCCCGCCGCCCGGCCTTGCCGTGCACTGCGCCTGCCTGGGCGATGGCGTGCGCGTGCAGGGACAGAGCCTCGGTCAACGTCGACTTGCCCGCGTCGGGGTGGCTGATCACGGCGAACGTGCGCCGCCGACCCGCCTCCCGCACGATCGAGGGCTCGCCCCGGAGGTCGGAGCCCGCAACCGCCGCGCTCACGCGGACGCCGCCACGCACCGGCGGGTCGCGGCCACCCGCGCGGCCAGGGTCAGGCCCGCGCGCCCGGCCAACTCGCCGATCTGCATGCCCACCTCGACCTCACACCCCTGAACAGGTTCGAGGGGTGTCTCCCCAGGCCTTCAGCCCCGGCGGCGACACCCCAGCACCCCGCACTCTACCCGGGCGTGCGGGTGGGAACTGCCTGCTCTCGATCAACTCACCGGGGTGATCCCAACCAGGTTTGCCCGCTCGGCGTTCGCACCCCTGTGCAGCGCACCCGGGTCCGGCCCGGATCTCGCCCTAGCATGGGCCGGTGACACGCACCCGGCAGTCGAGTACTGGGCGGTCCAGCGCCCGGGCGAAGAACCCGCGGCCCGGTGCCGATGGGCGTCGTGGTGTGGACCTTTTCGTCGACCGGGACGGGCTGTGGACCACGGCTCCCGGCATCGGTCGGGGAGCGACTCGATCGCTGCCAGTGCCCGGCGGGATGGCACCGGGACGGGTCTGGGCAGTGCCGGTCGATGTTGCGCTCGGGCCGCACCTGGCCGACCTGCTGGCCCCGCCGGCCAGCGGACCCGGTGTGCAGCCGACCGCCCGAGCTGTGGCCCTGGCGCGACTGGTCGCCACCGCCGTCCGAGCCGCTGCCGACCAGCCGGTGCCCGTCGTGACGGGGGCGGGCTGGCGTTGGCGCGCCGCCCCGGACCCCGACACCGCGCGGACGATGGATGCCGCTGTTGCCGCCTGCCTGAACGCGGGCGTGGTCCTCGACGACGAGCCCGCAGCGAAGCTGGCGACCCTGGTCGACGATGTCGTGAACGCGCGGGTGGTCGCCGGGTTGGCCGACCCGGAGCTGCCGCTGGCCGATGTCGACTTCGGACCGGGCCCGCGCGGGTCCGGCCAGGCCGGGGCCGCCCTGTGGGCCGATCATGTGATCGCCCGGGCCGCGGCCAATGCCCGGACTGCGCTGGTGCTCAGCCCACCGGATCCGCACGCGTCCGAGATGTCCGGCGCCGAGGCATCCGACACGTCAGGCGCCGATGGGCAGGGCGCCCGCTGGACCCTGGCTCGGATGGCGATCCGCATCGACGAGCCGACGACCCGACTGCCGTGGGCCAGTGCCGACCCGGCCCGGTTCGGCGCGACGCCGGGCGCCTGGGCCCGCTGGGCCGAGGCCGAGTCGCTGATGCTTCGCCGGGCCTGGGGGACGCGCCTGCCCGAGGTGCTCGACGAGTTGCACGCGGGGGTCAGGGCCGGGCTCACCGCTGCTGAGGTGCTGACGTTCGTCGACCAGCTCGCGCTGCGCCTGCAGGCCGCCGGATTCGATGTGATCGCCCCGGGTGGGCTGTTGCGCACCGCTGCGGTTCGCCGCCGGATGGCCGCCGCCGGCTCGGGGACGGGGGCGCTGGCGGTCGCCGGGCTGGGGCTCGAGGCCGAGGTCCTCGTCGATGGCCAGGCGCTGACCGATGCGGAGTTCGCGGCGCTGGCCGCGTCGAAGTCCGAACTCGTGGCCGTGCGTGGGCGCTGGATGCGGATCGGGCCGCAGGATGCCGCGCGGTTGGCGGCGCTGGCCCGGCGGTTGCATCGGCCGGTGGTCCCCGGGGACCTGCTGGCTGACGAGGCGTTCGACGGCGTCGAGCTGGACGCGCAGGCGATCCTGCCCGCGGGGCTGCGACCGGCCCAGCCCGTGCCCGTGCCCGAGGGGGTGCTGGCCACGCTGCGCCCCTACCAGCAAGCCGGCCTCGACTGGTTGGCGTGGCTGGGCGACAACAACGTCGGCGGCGTGCTGGCCGATGACATGGGCCTGGGCAAGACGTTGCAGGTGCTGTCCTGGATCCAGGCGGATCATCGCGGACCCACGCTCGTGGTGTGCCCGATGACCCTGGTGGACACCTGGGCGCGCCAAGCCGCCCAGTTCACTCCCGGACTCAGAGTCGCCACCTTCCACGGCTCGGCCCGAGGCGACCTCGCCGACGCGGCGGCCGGCACCGACCTCGTGGTCACCACCTACGGGCTGCTCGCCCGCGACGAGTCACTGGCCCAGGTGCAGTGGCACCGGGTGGTCCTCGACGAGGCGCAGGCGATCAAGAATCCCGACACCAGGGCCGCCCGCGCGGCCCGGGCGCTGCACGCCACCCACCGGCTGGTGGTCACCGGGACTCCGGTGGAGAACCACCTGGGCGACCTGTGGTCGCTGATGGCCTTCGCACATCCGGGCCTGCTCCCCCGACGCAAGCAGTTCGCCCAGCGCTACACCGACGGAGATCCCGCGCAGTTGGGCCGGCTGCGCGCGGTCGTGGGGCCGTTCCTGCTGCGGCGGGTGAAGACCGACCCGGGGGTCCTGCCCGACCTGCCCGACCGGGAGGTCATCCGCGCGGACTGCACGCTCACCCGCGAGCAGGTCGGGGCCTACGAGGCTGTCGTGGCCGACCTGATGGGCGCCCTTGAGGAGCTCCGTGCGGCCGCTGCTGCCGGCGGGACCTCGCGGTCGGACGCGCCCGGCGCGCCCAGTTCGACCGGCGCACCCGGCGGCGACCCGGAGCTGATGGGCCGACGTGCCGCGGTGCTCGGCGGCATCGCGCGCCTCAAGCAGATCTGCGTGCACCCCGCGCTGCTCACAGAGTCGCGCACGTCCCTGGGTGAGCGATCGGGCAAGGTGACCCGGCTGGTCGAGCTGTGTGCCCAGATCGTCGACGAGGGGCAGGCCGTCGTGGTCTTCACGCAGTTCGCATCCTTCGTGCCCGACCTGGCCGAGCACCTGCGCCGCGCCCTCGGGGTCGAGGTGGCCACGCTGACCGGCGCCGACAGCCGGACTGCCCGGGCGGCCACGGTCGCACGGTTCAGCGACCCGCAGGGACCGCCGATCCTGATCGCCTCCCTGAAGGCCGGCGGCACCGGGCTGACGCTGGTGCGCGCCAACCACGTCATCCACCTGGACCGGTGGTGGAACCCGGCCGTCGAGGACCAGGCCTCGGACCGGGTGTGGCGCATCGGGCAGCACCAGAAGGTCTCGGTGCACGTGCTGGTGTGCCCCGGCACGCTCGAGGACCGCATCGACGAGGCCCTGACCGCCAAGCGGAAGGTGGCCTCCGCGGTCGTGCGCTCCACCGAGTCCGCCATCACCGAGATGACCGATGCCGACCTCGCCGCGCTGGTCAGCCTCGCGCGGGATCGGGTCCTGGAATGAGCCCCCGAGGACGCTGGCAGACCTACTACGACGCGCCGCCCCGGCGCTCGGTGGAGGGCGGGGTGGTGGTCGCCAAGCCGGGCAAGGTGAGCGACCCGGTCGCCAAGGAGCTGCTCGCCGCTGCGGATCTGGAGAGCGAGCCGAAGATCCTGGCCCGGGGGCGCACCTACGCCCGCGCCGGGCAGGTCGTGTCCGTGCAGGTGGGGCCTGAGTCGTTCTCGGCGCAGATCCAGGGCACCGGGGCCGCGCCCTACGACGTGCGGCTGGGTCGCACGACGATCTCGGGCTCCGACCGGGTCGCGGCACACTGCACGTGCCCCTACGGCTGTGACTTCGGATGGTGCAAGCACGCTGCGGCACTTGCCTACGTGGCCGCCTTCCTGCTGGATCACGATGCACTGGCCCGCTCGACCTGGACCGGCGAGGCCGAACTCGGGGCATCCGGCGGGCCCGGGGATCGCGACGAGTCGGGCATCCCCAGGACGATCGCCGAGGCCGCAGTGCTGCCCGCCGCAGCGCTCCTGCTCAGCCCCGAGGACCTCGCCACCCTGCGCAGCGCCACCCCGACGCGAGACCCCACCACCCTGCTCGCCGCCGCCGAGGCGCTCGTGCCGCACCCGTGGCGCCGAGGGACCGCAGACGACGCGCACCTCGCCTCGCAGGAGCCCCCGATCGCCACCACGTGAACCGTCCTGGCGGACCGCTACTGCTCGAGGATGAGCTCTGGATAGACCGGCGTCCACATGGCGTCGAACACCTGCTGGACGGGATTGTTCAGCGTGCGGGTCGCCACGCCGTCTGCCTCGGCAGCCTGCGCCACCGCGATCGCCACCGTGGCCGACACCATCCGCAACTCGGAGACGTGGGGCAGCAGCGAGGCCCCGGGCAGGTCCACGTGGGCGAGCCCGGCGACGGCCTCCGCGGCCGCTGCGATCATGTGGTCGGTCACGCGGGTCGCCCGACACACGGCCACGCCGAGGCCGAGGCCGGGGAACACGAGCGCGTTGTTGGCCTGGGCGATCCGGTACTCCCGCTCGTCGCGGTGGACCGCGGGGAACGGGGACCCGGTGGCGATCAACGCGCGTCCGTCGGTCCAGGCCAGCAGGTCGGCGGGGGTGGCCTCGACCAGTGACGTGGGGTTTGACAGCGGCATGATCACCGGGTGCTCCACGTGGGCAGCCATGTCGCGAACGATCTGCTCGGTGAACGCCCCGGGTTGGCCCGAGGTCCCGACGAGGATCGTCGGCCGGACATTGCCGACCACCTCGGCCAGCCCGATGGGCCCTTCGGCGTCCAGGGTCCAGGATTCGGTCTCGGATGCCTGTCGGGCGTAGGGGCGTTGGAACGGCCGCATCCGGTCCCCGAGCGCGGTCGTGAGCAGCCCGCGACTGCCCAGCCCCCAGAACGCGTCAGTGGCCTGCGCGGCGGTCGCGCCCTCGTTGATCATCATGTCGCGCATCAGGTCCGCGACGCCGACCCCGGCGGTTCCGGCGCCGTGGATGACGATGCGCTGGTCGCGCAGGCGCCCGCCCTGGGAACGGACCGCGGCCAGGGCCGCCGCGGCGACCACTGCCGCGGTGCCCTGCACGTCGTCGTTGAAGGTGCAGACCCGGTCGCGGTACCGGTCGAGCAGGCGGTGGGCGTTGGCGGCCCCGAAGTCCTCCCAGTGGATCATCGCGTGTGGGAACACCCGGGTCACCGCGCTGACGAAAGCCTCGAGGAAGTCGTCGTAGCGCGCTCCGCGGATGCGGCTGTGTCGAAGGCCCAGGTAGAGCGGGTCGGACAGCAGGGTCAGGTTGTCGGTACCCACGTCCAGGACGATCGCGATGGCCCGGTTGGGGTCTATCCCGGCAGCGGCCGTGTACAGCGACTTCTTGCCCAACGCGATCTGGATGCCGCCCACGCCCTGATCACCGATGCCCAGGATGCCCTCGGAGTCGGTGACGATGAGCAGGTCGACGTCCTCGGGGTTGCGACCCTGGCCCTGTAGCGAACGCTCGATCTGCTCTGGGTGCTCGATCGTGAGGAAAACCCCGTGCAACCGCTGGTAGGACTGACTGAACTCGACGATCGCCGCGCCGATCGTGGGGGTGTAGACGATGGGCATCATCTCCTCGAGGTGCTCGCTGAGCAGCCGGTAGAACAGGACGGTGTTGCGGTCGCGCAGTGCCGAGAGGAAGGCGAACTTGTCCAGGTCGGTCTCCGCGCGCAGGTACTGGCTGTAGGACCGGTGGAGCTGGGCCTCCAACGGGGTGACCCCCGAGGGCAGATGCCCGATCAGGCCGAAGCTCTCGCGCTCCTCGAGGGTGAAGGCGGTGCCGCGGTTCAGGCGCGGGATGCGCAGGAGCTCACTACCGGTCGCGGAGACCTTGATCCTGGCCCCGTGGTGGCCTGGCAGAACTTCGTAGGGGCGTGGCGACATGCCCCCACCCTACGAGCCGCGTGGCGCCGGTACCCCCGCGCGCGGAGGCGAACCGCAGCGCAATTCGCACAGTGTGAAGGGTCGAGCGATGGGCGCCTCTACGACCGGCGTTGGAGCCACCACCTGCGATGCGGACAACTCCGGACTGCTTGATCACAGGGCCGGGACCTGTGCTGGCGCGCTCGTCCAGTGGGCGGCGCATTGGAACCACCGCCCAAGCCATCTGCGCCGAGCACGAAGACCACCCGATTGCGCACGTCACTGGTGCCGTTGTGGTGGTGATGGTCGTGCTCCGCCGGTGGAGCCGCAGCCGGGACATCCTGTGGGTGTGGATCATGGTGGATGGCGAATTCTCGGATGCCGTGGTGCCGGACGAGGTCTCCGAGGCTGAGGGCACGACTACGCCGCCGGGCGCTTCAGCCACTGCGGAGAGAAGCGGTCCGTGGTCTGGACCGGAGTTCTTCGCGCGCGCCGCCCGGCGCTACCTTGACGAGCTCGACGCCCAATCGCTGACCGGACGGATCGATGACGCGCTGGCGCACCTCGACCCCTCGGACGAGTCGACCACCGACGCGGTAGCGGCCGGCCACAGCCTCCTGGCCGCCGAGGGCGACGAGTGGTGATCCGCCGCTCGGAGATCTACTGGGCCGATCCGGGACCCGCGTCGGGCAGCGGTCCTGCGAAGCGTCGTCCGGTGCTGGTCATCCAATCCAAGCCCTACAACGACAGCCGGCTGGCCACTGTGCTCACTGCTGTGATCACCTCCAACACCATCGCTCGCGACCATGCCAGGCAACGTCTTCCTCCCGGCCCCAGTCACGGGGCTCCCTCGAGACTCGGTCGTCAACGTCACCGCACTCGTCACGCTGAACAAGACCGACCTCACAGACTGGGCCGGGCACCTTCCGGCAGGCTTGATGGATGACGTCGACCGCGGCTTGCGCCGCGTACTGGCGCTGTAGATCCTGTCGCGTCACTCTGCTCGCGGGAGCGTCAAATCGAGAAGTCGCTGAAACGGGCGATCAAGACGCACGACGATCACCGCGTTGGCTACGAGATCTCGAAGTGGCACCTCACGCTGCCAATGGATTTGTCGCGCGAGCAGGAGAAGTGGCACTTTGACCTCGCCGACGAGCTGCACTGCCCTTTCCCAGTCGAGGTATTGGGACGCACCGAGATCGAGCGGCTGCTGCTGGAGGCTCTCCAGACGTCCGCGAGTACTACCTCGGCGACGGCATGGACAGACTCCGCGAGTGGTTCGTGCAATGAGCAATCTCGACGGTCTGACCGATCTCAGGAACCTGGCAGCAGATCCGCGGACCGCTTCGGGCCTCGAGCGGCCGGTCCCACAGGCCCCAGAGAGGCGGCTGTTCGTAACGATCCCTCGGGGCAGCACGCGTCGCCGAACAGGCGTCAGCTGTTCATCGGAGTCGGCTGTGTTCATGGAGTCTCTCACCAGGCTCGTCCTGCTGGCCTGGGGCCACTTCACACCCCGAATGCAGCCGTCGGTAGCAACCTCGCAGTTACCTGCGGGCACGTGTGAGGGCAGGTCAGCGCCACCTGACCTGCCCCTGACCTGCGACGATTGAGAGCCGACGCCCGGACTCGAACCGGGAACCCCCTGTTTACAAGGAGAATCTGGGCTGTCTTCTGGCGTCCATGACGTGCTTCACGTGCTCGCGGACGTCCATCCCGGCCAGCGGATTCCACCGGATTCCGGGGCGTTTGTGACCACTGTGTGACCACTCCCCGAGGGCCCCCGCTCGATCGACACTCTCGGGCCGCATCGGCCGGTTCCGGTGTTCGCATCCTCCCTTGCTCAGCGGTTGGGGCGGGCCGGTGCTGGTCGGTTGGGTGCAGCGGCGCGGGTGTCGAACTGCGTGCTCGCGAGTTGCCGTTCGGCCAGAGTGACCAGATCGAGAACCTCCCGTGCGATGAACGCCGTCGCGCCCCGCTCGATGGACTTCGTCGTCAGGATCCCCGCCTGTCGAAGCTCGCCCAGGGCCGAGCTCGCGGCCGGGAAGGACACCCCAAGGATGCGGGCCAGGGTGGCGGCAGTGAGGACCGGAGCCTCCGGCAACTGCTCGAGCAATCGGGCCACTGCCGAATCGGCCCGTGGTGCGCCGCGCAGCCCGGCCGCCGTGCGGTGGGCCGCGAGGCGGGCCGTCCAGTCGCCGCGAAGGTCCTGGATGCTGTCCACGAGGTGCTGCGATTGTTCGACGGCGATCGCGGCGGCTTCCCCGAAGGTCCCAAGCCAGGCGTTGACCGCCGCGCTGGCTTCAGCGCTCCCCGCCGGCGACTCATGCCGATAGGCGGTCAGCCCGTCCACGTAGCGGTCCCGCAGCGTGGCCAGCACGAGGCTGATGGGCAGCACCGCACGTTCGGTCAGGCCGCGGCGGGCGAGCACGGTATGGATCAGCGCACGGCCGACGCGACCGTTGCCGTCGGTGAACGGATGGATCGTCTCGAACTGGGCGTGCACCACCGCCGCCTGGATCAGCGGTGCGTGGGCGGCACCATTGAGGTAGTCCACGAGGTCGGCCATCAGCGCCGGCACCCGACCCGGATCAGGCGGGATGAAAGTGGCCCCGATCGGCGTCCATGACGACACCCCGATCCAGTTCTGCACCGAGCGCAGCCCGTGGTGGCGCGGTTCATCCGGCAACAGTGAACGGTGCAGGTCGACGACATCGTCCACGGTCACGGTCTCGGCCACGACCAGGCGGGTCGTGGCATCCCGGACGATCGTCATGTTGTTGGCCACCAGCCGGGCCTGCTCGCTGACCCCCCGGACTGTCTCGGACAGGCCCAGCTCGGCGAGCGCGACCTGCTGGGCCGACGGTGCGATGCCCTCGATCCGGGAGCTGGCGATCGCCTCGGACCGCAACAGGAACCGTGCGATGCCGGCCAAGCCCTCCGCGCCCGGGCCGTTCAACTCCCGGACGCTGCGCTCGACGCCCGCCACCCGCCGCGACACGTCCCCGTCGACCGCCAGGGCGGTGCCGTCGACGAGGTCCGGGACATACGGCTGGTAGGGACCCGAGCGCTGCTCCGACCTGGGCACCCCCCCGTCGACGCTGGACTCCCAATGCGCCTGCTCCAACCAACCCATGACCGTTACCCTTCATCGCCGGCGATTTCATCCAAGGATATGATCCTAACCTTTCATTGAGCTGTTCCGGGGTCAAGGTAACGGACAAGCCGCAGAAGGCCCCACTGGGTTCGTGCGGACCTTCCTCGGCGGCGTGCTGACCTCGTCGTGACGACACCATGCGTCGAGTCGCGGGCGCCCCACGGCCACGTCGCCTACGTGCGGCCGCGGATGCCGGTCCGTCGGACCGGCATCCGCCGCAGGACTGGTGGGGGCGGCCAAGGCGTGCGGCCCGGTGGTGCGCGGGGCGGCCTGCCGAGCGTGCAGCCTGCTTTCGTCGTGCCGCCGGAGGATGCGCATCCAGATCTGGAAGAGCTGGTGAGCCTTGCGGAGCCCTCGCTCTGCTTCGGTGCGTGGAGGTGGCAGCGGGAGCCCGCCGAGCACCTCGAGGATCCAGTTGGGGTTGCGGTTTGCTTCCCCGGCCAGATGGTCAGCGGTGGCGGTCAGAAGTCCTTCGGCGGTCTTGATGGCCAGCTGCCCGAGCTCCGGAGCGCCGGGCTGATCAGGATCTCAAGCGTTCAATCCGCTCCGCCAGGTCCCTGACCGTCGTGGTCTTCTGTTCGAACTGCAGCAAGAGCGCGGTCAGCGAGTCGCTGAGCAGTTGCTCGATCTCGGTCATGTTGAGGTCCTCCTATCTGTCCACGGGCCGGCAGGGCTGCTTGCCGTCCTGCCAGGTGCAGGTGGTCCAGCTCCCGAGGTCATCGTCGCCGGCGAGTCGGTCCTCGACCACCCCCGGCTGGCCAAGCGACCCCAGGGCGAGCCAAGCACCGCGCACGCGTGGGGCTTGTGACGGTACTGAAGACTGCAATACCGTCGCGGCAGGCGTCAGGAGAAGGGAGCAACGTCACAGATCCCGGGCCACCCACTGCGTAGCCGGCCCACCTCAGCGGCCCGCCTCCACACCGGACAGGTCCCCCCATCAGCAGAAGAGGAGCACGACCATGCACGCGACAGCCGATGACCTCACCGTCCTCATGCACGACGACGCAGGAACAGACGTCCGCAGCATCGACTGGGACGCCATGGCCGCAAGCCTCAACCGGTTCGCCCCTGGCACCGACCTCGGTCCCCTTCTCGCCCAGCTGCCCGGCGGTGACTGCTCCGTCCCGCACTGGGGCTACGTCATCGAGGGCTCGGTCACCGTGCACTACACGGACGGACAAGAAGAGACGCTGCAGAGTGGGCAACTGTTCTACATGCCACCACATCACGACCGCCTCACCACGGAGGCTGGCGTCCTGCTGGCCGAGTTCAGCCCCGCCGCGGACGCCCGACAGCTGTTCGGCGACATCGCTACGATCATGGAGAGCGCTGGCTGACTACCTCACCGGCAAACATCGCCGCATCGCCACGCCAAGCACCTCGACTCCGAAGCCGGGCTGTGCTTGGCTCGCGCCGGGCTGGTGGATATCGCATCATTGCCGGGGTTGTCCGGGGGTGTCCGGGGGTGTCCTGAACCTACTTTCGGGGCCGCAACCGCGGAGCCCGGATCAGCGGTTGAGTCCGGCCTCTCAGGTAGTCAGTACTCATGGACGGCCGGGGCGTTTCCCCATGACAGGGACATAAAAAGCTGCGGAAGGACGCGGACGCTTCCCGCGCGCGACAGGCCGAAGTGACGCGCTCTGTGTGCAGCGATCAGGTGTCGAGGAGCCGTGCATGCAACCGCTCAGTGAGCTCGACGTCATGCGGCAACCAACTTAGGCCTCGGCATGATGTTCACGCCCTGCCGCCGGAGCCCGCCGGCAAGGTCTGCCCAGTGGTCGGCCTCCATGTCCGCCAGGGAGTGGCCACCGAAGGGCTCGTCCGGACCGACCACCATGCGCGCGGTCGCTGCGATCTCCGCGGCCGATGTCCAGCGCCAGATGTCCGGAGGGCCAGACACGGCCCATCCTCGGTCGTCGAGCAGGGTCAGGCGACGCCCGCCGTGGAGGACAGCCAGGTGCACGGCTGAGAAGGACATCGAGCCGGGATCGGAGTTTGACGCAGAACTTGTTGGGGCCAGACCCGGTTCGCCGCCCGCGCGCGCAGGCCGTTGACCATCGGTGCGTGGAGCGCAGCGGGCCCGTCATCGATGTCAACGACGGTTACCAGATGGATCACGGCGGCCATGTCCGCAGCCTGCCACTACGCCACGATCCATCAACATGCTGAAACCGGGCAACTGCGGATGCGTGATCGGGCCGGGTCGTGATCGCCGCGTCCGCGAGCAACGAACGGGCGCCCGACTGGGTGGAGTCGGCCTGGGGCGCGGTGCCGGCATTGCTGCTGGTCCGTTTCGCCAGGCCGCTCGCCGAACCGGCGTGCGGCTCTCACCGGACCGGGCTCTCCATGGTGTCTGCCGTGGTGTGGGTTCACGCCACGGTGAAGGGTGGCCTGCATCTCCGATACCCGCCTACGCGGACCCCCCGATCCTGCCCGGATGGGTCGTCGTCGGTCGGGGCGTCACCGTTCGGTGGCGCATCTTTCGGCACTACAGCCCCCCACTCCCTTCTCGACGCCACTGCCGCCCTTCGCCCTGTGCCCGGCTCTCCCGAGCTCCACGGCAGGTCGTGACTCCTGCGACTACTACGGCGGCTCCGCCCCACCCCTGACCGCTCGGCCGAGGGTGTGCCCAGCCCGCAGTTCCACGCTGGCCGCGTGGCCCCGGGGCAGACCAGGGACGGTTCCCGTGTTCACTTGTTGATCGCTCGACGGAGGAGGCACCCGACTCGGCCCCTGCGACATCGCCGTGGCTACCCCGCAGCACGCCACCACAGCCTCCCCTCAGTCCCGCCGACATGTCGGGAGTTCCCCGCCTCCGCGACGAGGGAGACGGGTGCGCGTCGCATCCGGCCCAGATCCACCAGGTTCGAGCCGGTGCGTCATTGACAGGCGTAGAACGTCGGTTTCTCGCGTATGCCTTTCCGCCACGCTCGCCACACCCGCGCCGTCTGGCAGTACCGGCACGCCATGGCTGTGTCAGGGCTGCTCCCACCCGCCCCGGCACCTCCCGGGACAGGCTGCCCTCAGCTTCGCAGTCCTGCTGCGACAGAACCACGGTCCAGGTCTCTCACCTCAACTCGATCACAAGCGCCTCACGGCGCACCGGCGGATAGCCGCAGCTTCCCGTAGCGGTAGCTCTCCGACACAGCCGCGGGCCGGGCGGGGATCGGCGGTCCAAGAGGCAGGTCCGGTCGAGGGTTCCTGTGACCCTGCCCGCACGACTACGGCAGGCAACGGTCCGCGTGGGTGGTCATCTCTCGCCACTTCCCGTTGCGGCGATGTTGATGACCACGTGGCCCTTCTTGTGCCCCTGTTCGACGTACCGGTGGGCCTCGACGATCTGCTCCAGTGGGTAGCGCCGGTCGATCACCGCCCTGATCCTGCCGTCCTCGACAAGCCTGGTGAGGAGAGTCAGGTCCTCGGTCTTCACACCGCCCGCAGAACCGGAGTCCTTGACGATATTGAGGTAGACACCCCTCGGGTTCAGGCGCCCCTTGCCCTTCGAGCGGTCCAACTTGTCCACGGCGTCGATGATGACGTCGTAGGTCTCCTGGTCCTGTGTGAAGTCCTGTTGGGTGTAGTCGATCACCCGGTCGGCGCCCAGCGACCGGACCATCTGCAGATTGGCGGTGCTGCACACCCCGGTGACCGTCGCACCGAACCACTTGGCCAGTTGCACCGCGTAGGTGCCCACACTCCCCGAGGCGCCGTAGATCAGGACGTCCTGGCCCGGCTGGACATCTGCCTTCCTGAGGATCCGCAGGGCCGCGATCCCCCCGGTGGCGAGCCCGGCAGCGGCCTCCTCGAACGTCAGGGTGGCCGGTTTGAGGGCGAGCATTCCTTCTTTCTCGGCTGACTTCCTCGGCTTCTCTGGTAGGCAGTGGTACTCGGCATATGCGCCGAAATGCCATCCGGTGAACCCCAGGACCTCGTCGCCCTGCTTGAACAGCGTCACATCCTTGCCCACCGACTCGACCACACCTGCCAGTTCCATCCCGAGGATCGGGTGCCTGGGTCTCCTGACACCCAGCACCGACCGCGCAATGAGCCGCTGCCCGCGCGGCACATCAAAAGTGCGGATCCGCACATCGCCCACGTGCACCGTCGTCGCCACCACCCGGATCAGCACCTCGTTTGCCCTGGGGGTGGGCTTCGCCACCTGCGTGAGCCGAAGAACCTCAGGTGGCCCGTACCGTGGGCATTCGATCGCCTTCATCAGATCCCTTCATAGGCGACAGGGCAATGAGTGGGCAGGTGCGTCGCCGACCCATCGGGCAGGCCCGCCACGACGACGATCCACCTTTCCGATCGGAAGCCCCGTCCATCGGATCGCTGAACAGCACTCCCATCAAGAGGACACAGACCTATGAGCGGTCATCCCATCCAGAAGCCCTTGCGGTGCGATACGCCAAGTGCCTTCTTGCAGCCGGCGCACGCGTAGATGTAGCGCTTCCCGAGCGACGTGGGCAGTTGGCGCGCGAGGACGGTACGCAACTGGGCATTGCAGTACGGGCACATCGGCACCAGATCAGGATCCTCAATGACCCGAATATCAATCTGGCTGCTTTGACTGGTCATGGGACTCTCCCGTTGTCGTGTCTGTCGGCAGGTCGCCACCGACCAACCGATGCGCCGATACTGCCGAGTCTCACGCACACACCGACAGGATTGGCAGGGCATTTGGTCCCGGGGCCCGTCGACAACCGGGGCCGCGTTCACGTAGCGGCCCAACTCCCGGGACCGGGCAGTGATGCCGCCGCCGATTGGTCCCGGGCGGTGGCTGGATCACGCGGCCACCCCATGACCTATGAATTCGCTGACATCTGCGAGGGCTCGCGACAGGGGCTGCTGTGCACTGTCCTCGCCGAGCGTGTGGCCCTTCAGCACACCACCGGCACCACCGACCCCGAATTCCTGCGGGGCCGAGGCTGGGTTCGGATCGGCAGCCTGTACGCAACAGACAGCAAGGCCGGCACGCTGGACTCGCATCTGAAGAAGGCTGTCCGACGCCGCGCCGACGGAATTGGTCGTGTCCGACGACGCCCTGGCGCGCTGGTTGACGGCTCCGTGACGTAAGTTTCGCGCCTCATACGATCACTGCGGCGAGCGTCAGCCCTCTGATCACAGCGATGGAGGGCATTCACATGAGGGCACCACTGCTGCGAACCTTGGTGGCGACTTCCGCGGTTGCGGGGCTGCTGGCCCTGTCAGCGTTCTCGCCGGCAACAGCATCACCCACATCTGCGGTTCTCGGTCTGGCGATGACCGACAGCCTGGAACAGGACGGTGCGCCTACCCCAGTTGAGCAGGATCCGCCCGCGAACGGGGTGTATGTCGTCACCATGGCCGACCAGCCGGTGACCGCCTACTCCGGCGGGGTCAAGGGGCTCAGGGCCACCAAGCCCCGCAAGGGGCAGAAGATCGATCCCAACAGTGCCGCGGTCGTGGCCTATGCCGACTACCTCACGGCCACGCATGACGCCGCATTGGCCAGGGCCGGTGGGAAGAAGCTCTACAGCTACGTGTACGCGTTCAACGGGTTCGCGGCGAAGCTCAACGCCAAGCAGGCGGCGGAGATGAGCAAGGAGCCGGGTGTTCTGGCTGTGACTTCCGATCAGGTGCGCACGCTGGATACGTCGTCGACGCCGGACTTCCTCGGGCTCACGGGCTCTGGGGGTGCGTGGGACTTGGGCGGCAAGGGCGAAGGCGTGGTCGTGGGGATCGTCGACGGCGGCATCTGGCCGGAGAGCCCCAGCTTCTCAGACCGCACCGGTGTCAACGGAAACGCGACCAAGGACGGCAAGCTGGGCTACCAGCAGATCCCGGGTTGGCACGGTCGGTGTGTGCCAGGCGAGGAGTTCACCGCCGCCGAGTGCAACCAGAAGGTGATCGGCGCGCGGTACTACAACTCCGGCTGGGGCGGGAACGCGGGCATCGACCAGCAACTCCCGTGGGAGTTCAACTCCCCCCGTGACTACGGCGGGCACGGCACCCACACCGCGAGCACGGCGGCCGGCAATCAGGATGTGCCCACGACTGGTCCGGCGCAGGTGTTCGGCAGCATCAGTGGCATCGCCCCTCGCGCCCGGATCGCGGCCTACAAGGTCTGCTGGGAGACAGGCGCGGGCGGCAGCTGCTTCACCTCCGACAGCGTCGCGGCCATCGACCAGGCCGTGGCCGACGGCGTGGACGTCATCAACTTCTCGATCAGCGGCTCGCAGACCAACTTCCGCGACCCGGTCGAGATCGCGTTCCTCTTCGCCGCCGATGCCGGTGTGTTCGTGGCTGCCTCGGCCGGGAACAGCGGCCCGACGACCAGCACTGTGGCGCACCCCGGCCCGTGGCTGACCACGGTTGCCGCGGGCACGCACAACCGCACTGGCAGCGGTTCGGTCACGCTCGGGAACGGTGAGAGCCACCAGGGCGCCTCGGTGGCCACCACCGTCGACCCGGCCCCGCTCATCGACGCGGCCGCCGCCGGTCTGCCCGGTGCCGACCCGAACGCGGTGAGCCTCTGCTTCGCCTCGGTGGACAACGGCGGGACGCCGGTCCTCGACCCTGCCAAGGTGGCCGGCAAGATCGTGGTCTGTGACCGCGGCGTCACCGCCCGCACCAACAAGAGCCTTGCGGTCCAGGAGGCCGGTGGCGTGGGCATGGTCCTGGTCAACACGAGCCCCAGCTCCGTGAACGCCGACTTCCATTTCGTGCCCACTGTGCACCTGCAGAACACCGACCGCGCCGCCGTGAAGGAGTACGCCGCCACCTCGGGGGCGACGGCCTCCATCAATCAGGCGACGATCGGCTACAGCGAGCCGGCGCCCTTCACCGCGTCGTTCTCCTCTCGGGGTCCGCTGCGCGCGGGCAACGGAGACCTGCTCAAGCCGGACGTCATCGCCCCGGGTCAGGACATCCTCGCCGCGGTGGCCCCGCCGGGCAACGCCGGTCGTGAGTTCGACCTGTACAGCGGCACCTCGATGTCCAGCCCGCACGTGGCCGGCCTGGCCGCGCTGTTCAAGCAGAAGTACCCAAGGTGGTCGCCGATCGCGATCAAGTCGGCGCTGATGACAACCGGCTACGACGTGCTCGACGGTGGCACGCCACCTGCCGCAGAAACCAACCCGACCCTGATCTTCCGCCAGGGCGCCGGCCACGTGGCTCCGGCCAATGCCATGGACCCGGGGCTCGTCTTCGACGCCGGCTTCGCCGACTGGCTCAGCTTCATCTGCGGCGTGCAGCCCGGTGCTGGCTGCACCGGCGTGACGCCGATGAATCCGAGCGACCTGAACGTGGCCTCGATCGCCGTCGGCGCCATGCCTGGCGCCCAGACCGTCACGCGTCGTGTCACCAATGTGGGTGCAAGCAAGGCCACCTATACGGCGAGCGCCAACGCGTCGGGCGTCAGTGTCGCCGTCAACCCAGAGTCGCTGACGCTGGCCCCTGGCGAGACCCGGGAATTCACGGTCACCCTGACCCGCACCACGGGTGCGTTGAACGCTTACTCCGGCGGCCAGTTGCGGTGGACCAACGGCCCTCACACCGTCCGGGTGCCGATCGTCGCCCGCCCGGTCGCCCTGGCGGCGCCGACGGAGGTCACCGGAACCGGCGGCCCGATCTCCTATGATGTGACGTTCGGTCACGCCGGGCCGTTCTCGGCATCCCCGCGAGGACTCGTGCCCGCAGAGGTCACGCCCGGCGAAGTCGCCGACGACCCGACCGACTCATCCTGCTCCCTGACGTCGCCAAACGCCCAGCAGATCCCCGTGACAGTTCAGGCCGGCACCACCTACGCCCGGTTCTCACTCTTCGACGCCGACGTGAAACAGGGCTCGGATCTCGACCTCTGCGTGGCCAACGCTGCAGGGGCGATCATCGGTTCGAGCGGGTCGGGCAGCTCCGCCGAGGAGATCAACCTGACCAACCCGGCGGCGGGCACCTACACCGTGGTGGTGCAGGGCTGGGGCGTCGTCGGATCATCGCCGTTCGCGCTGCACAGCTGGCTGCTCGGATCGACCGATGCCGGCAATATGGCCGTCAGCGCGCCGGCCAGTGGCAGCATCGGTGACGCGGGCGCCATCGATCTGAGCTTCTCCGGCCTCGCCCCCGGAACGAAGTACCTCGGGTCGGTCGGCTACGGCGGCGATACCGGCATGCCCACTCCGACGATCGTCCGGGTGGACAACCCCGTAGCCCCGTGAACGGGGCCCGGGCGGCCCCGACGCCGCGGACTGCGGATCGCCCCCTGCAAGGACCGTTGTGCGTGAGCAAGGGCCACCTGACCGAGGGGTCACGAGGTGTCCGTTGTTGTCGAGTGGGCGGGCGAGCGCTCTGACTCCAGGTGGCTCGGGTGTCCCTGGTCCCCGCACAGGTCGGCCTCATGCAGGAATCCGGCGACTGGGCTATTCATGTAACCGGAGTGGCGCTCTGCGCACCCGGCCGACGGCCACGAGTGGTCCTCGGCCGCCCGCCGCGGCGGCGACGGTGGAGGAGACGACGCTGCGGGGTTCCGAATCGCTCATCCCTGCGTGCATGGGCCGCTGTCAGAGCCGCAGTTCGGCTCGTTGCTGGCGTTCAGCACGAAGGACGGACCCGGCGATGCGCCAGCACTTGCCTACTCCGGTTACAGGGATAGCCCAGTCCGGCGATTCATGATTGAGCAGCGCGACTGTGAACTGAGTTCCGTACCTCTGGCTCGCATGGGCCATATCGGGCTCAATTCAATTCAGGCCGT
>CAWCUF010000001.1:0-690467 GCA_963798745.1 uncultured Actinomycetes bacterium | reverse complement strand
GCAATCCTTGACGGCCGCTCCATCGCCATCTTGAGCGACGTCGTGGCAGTCGCTTGCGCGTCCGAGCACCAGGGCATCCGCCATCTCGAGGTAGGTCAATGGCCGGCGATCTGTCGTCGACGAGGATCTCCTAGCGGGACTCCGCCTCGTGGCGGCGAGCGGTAACCCTTACGCCGGGGTTACCCACGTGTAGCCCAGCGCGCGGCTGGGGCAAAGGTCGATCCGATCGGCGATCTCCTGCGCCGTGGCGCCCTCCGGGTCGATCCAGGGGCGCTGCCGGGGCTTGAAGACTGCGGGAAGACCACGAGCGCAGACGCCTGAGTGCTGGCAAAGCGACGGCGTCCAGTGGATGACGAGTTCGTCGCGGGGATAGTCCTTGGTCGTGGTCTCGGCGTCCGACATCGCCTCATCGTAGGTCGGCGCAGAGCACGCCGCATTCTGCAGGCAGTCGGGCGGGGTGGGGTGGGGGCGGGGCGCAACGCCGGTTTCCGTGTGCGAGCGTGGGCAGCGCTCCTCCTCGGGGCGGTGCCGGATGCTCGAGGTCGCCCGGCCGGCGAACCCCGCGACCCCGGCGATCTCCCGGGTCCGGGCGGAGCAGTTGAGATGTCCGAGACGCGTTCGCTCGAGACCAGCAAGAGCACCTGCGCGTCTACGCCCACCGCCGGGAGTCAAGCGCGGAGCCCCTATGAGGCAGCGCCGCCGACCGGACGGCACGCGGAAGGGCGCTGGTCCTGAGGGGCGTGCCACGGTCACGAAATGGGGCATCTCCGCGAAGGGGCGCCAAGGGCGACCGTGCTCGCGGTCGGGGCTTCTCGGGGCCAACCGGGAGCAGTGGGTCACAGTGGTTGACGGATCAAGGATCTCGGGTAGGGTGAGGCTGGAGGAGTCAGGCGCGTCGGTGGGGTCAACCCGGCCGAGTCCCAGCGTCGCCCTTGTCGGTGATATCGCTGCCAGAGGAGAAGGCCATGCCGGATCAGAAGATCATTGCCGTCGTCGGAGCCACCGGAGCGCAGGGTGGGGGCCTGGTCCGCGCCATCCTCGCCGATCCGGAGCGGCGCTTCGCGGTGCGCGCGATCACCCGTGACCCATCCTCGGAGAAGGCTCGCGCGCTCGCCGCGGCGGGTGCCGAGGTCGTGGCCGGCGACGCCGACGTGCCAGCGAGCCTTGAGGCAGCCTTCGCCGGTGCCCACGGCGCCTTCCTGGTGACCAACTTCTGGGAGCACACGTCTCCCGAGCGTGAGATCGCCCAGGCAACAGCCCTGGCCCGTGCGACCAAGGCGGCCGGCGTCGAGCACGTGGTCTGGTCCACGCTCGAGGACACCCGCACGTGGGTACCGCTGTCCGACGAGCGCCTGCCGACGCTGCAGGGCAAGTACAAGGTGCCGCACTTCGATGCCAAGGGCGAGGCCGACGCCGCCTTCGTCGCCGCCCAGGTGCCGGTGACCTGGCTGAAGGTCGCCTTCTACTGGGAGAACTTCATCTACTTCGGCCAGGGCCCGCACACCGGCCCGGACGGAAGCCTGGTCCTGGCACTGCCCCTGGGCGGAGGCAAGCTGCCGGGCATCGCGGTCGGCGATGTCGGCAAGGTGGTCCACGGCATCTTCACGACGGGCACCAGCATGGTCGGCCAGACGGTCGGCATCGCCGGCGAGACGCTGTCCGGCCCGGAGCTCGCGGCCGCGTTCGCCAAGCACCTCGGGCGCCCCGTCGCCTTCTACGACATGCCCTTCAACGACTACCGTGCGCTCGGCTTCCCGGGCGCCGACGACATGGGCAACATGTACCAGTGGCAGGCAATCGCCGGCGAGGAGTTCCTCGCCCAACGCTCGGCCGCCACCGCCCGCGCGCTCAACCCCGAGCTGCTCACCTTCGACGCCTGGCTCACCAACAACGCCAGCCAGATCCCCGTCGAGTAGCACCTCAGGACACCGGCGCCGCCGAGGGCAGTCACGACGGGCGGCACGCAGGGAGTCCCGCGCGTCGAACCAGCTCTGCTCAAGCCAGTTGAGTGCGGGGTCTCAGGGGCATCAAGAACCCCGCTGAAGACGTGGATGCCATCGGCCGGCCCAAGCGGGAGCGAGACGCCCTGACCTCCGCTGAGCTCGAAGCCATCAGGCGCGCTGTCACCGGGAACCCATGGGAGGCCTGCTGGCTCCTGACTCTCGCTGGTCTGCGTCGATCAGAGTTGTTGGCACTGCGTTGGCCGGACTTCAACGGGCAGACCGGCCAGCTCACCATCAGCAAGGGCCGCGGGATCATCGGTGGTGAACAGGGCCCGAAGACGGCGAAGGGGGCACGCGTGCTGCCCCTGGACAAGGAGCGTTCAGACCTGCTCACGGCCCTCCGCGTGTGGCAGGGGGCCACGTACGGCCCGGCAGCCGTGGAGAACGGATACATCTGCATCAACGAGTTCGGGCGCCCAATGCGCCCCGAGGACTGGTCACGCCGCTGGCGGGCTCTCTGCAAGGCCACGCAGGGAGTGCGCGACAGCCATACCCTGCACGCTGCCCGGCACTCCACCGTCACGTTCATGCGCAATGCGGGTGTGCCTGACCACATCGTCGCGGCCTGGCATGGGCACGACGAGGTCGTGATGCGGCAGACCTACTCGCACGCGCACCTGGAGCAGTTGAAGGACGCCGGCGGCGCCCTGAGCTTCGGCGCCACGTCCACGGCCAGCAAGGCGGGATAGAGGCGGCACCTCCGCCCCAGCCTCGATTCGTCGATTCCGCGCAGCCGTGGGCCTACTCCGGGCCCTTTCGGGGGAAGGAAGCGCCATCCAATGTGCACAAACTCCGCTGCCCAGGCGAGGACGTAGTGCACTTTGCGTGCACAAAATAGAGCCCCCCGGGGTATCCCGAGGGGCTCTTCTCGTGCTCATGACTGGCGCGCCTGAAGGGATTCGAACCCCTGGCCTTCTGATCCGTAGTCAGATGCTCTATCCGCTGAGCTACAGGCGCACACCCCGAAGGGACCTGCAAAGGTTACCCGAACGGGGCATCGTTGGTGAAATCCCCGGCGGCCCACCGAGTCGCCCGACGTGCTGGTGACCCCGGGCGAACCCAGGGCCACCAGGACGGTTCTGCGGAGGCGGAGGGATTTGAACCCTCGATGGGGCTCTAAACCCCAAACCCGCTTAGCAGGCGGGCGCCATAGACCTGACTAGGCGACGCCTCCAGCGTCCTCTCGGACGGCCACAGGCTACCCGACAGCGCACGCGCCGCGGTAATCGCTGGTCAGCCGGCCAGGGACTCCACGAGCTCCGAGTAAGCGGCCTTGGCGTCGTCGGCGGACATGCCCTTGATCTTGTCCCAGGCATCGAACTTGGCCTGGCCGACCGGGTCGGTGAAGCGGGGACGCTTGCCGCTGACGTCGCCCTCGGTAGCCTGCTTGTAGAGGGCGTAGAGGCTCAGCAACGTCTCGTTGTCGGGGCGCTCAGGCAGCGTCTTCGACGCATCGGTGGCGGCGGCGAAACGATCGTCGAGCTCGGACATGCATCCTCCTGGTGGACGACTGGGGGCCTGATGGCCCCATCGTGGCATGCGGGCTCGGGCGTTGCTTCGCTGGGCCGCTCGAGCAGGCTACGTCTCGTCGGACGGCTGCGGATCTGTCGGCGGTTCTGCCCTCGACTCCGTTGGCGAGGCAACCGCGACCGCAACCACCGCGGCCACCGCCTCGGCCAACGGTCCATCGCCGGCGACCATCAAATCCGGGGCCAGTGGCTCCTCGTACTCCTGCCCGATGCCGGTGAGGTTGGGCAGGTCACCGGCGGCAGCCTTGGCGTAGAGGCCCTTCGGATCGCGCTGGGCGCAGACTTCGACCGGCGTGTTGACGTACACCTCGACGAAGTCGCCGGGATCGAACAGGTCCTTGGCTGCGCGCCGGTCACCGCGGAACGGCGAGACCAGCGCGACCAGGATCACCGTCCCGGACTGAACCATCAGCCGGGCGACCTCCGCCACGCGGCGCACGTTCTCGGCGCGATCGGCGGCAGTGAATCCGAGGTCCTTGTTCAGGCCGTGGCGCACGTTGTCGCCGTCGATGACGAACGTCCGCACGCCCTGGGCGTGCAACTCACGCTCAACGGTGTCCGCGATGGTCGACTTACCGGAGCCGGACAGGCCTGTGAGCCAGATGACCCGGCCACGGTGGCCGTTGAGCTGCTCGCGAGCGCTCCGGTCCACGACGAACTCGTGGCTGCGCACATTGGCCGAGCGGCGCAACGCGTAGCGAACCATGCCCGCCGCGACGGTGTCGGCCGACAGTCGGTCGACCAGCACGAAACCGCCGGTGTCGCGACCCTGCGCGTAGGGCTCCATCGGGATGGGCCGATCGGTGGCCACCTCGATGCGACCCACGTCGTTGAGCGTCAGGATCCGGGCGGCGTCCTGGCCGCCGGTGGAGACATCCAGGCGGTGTCGCACGCTGGTGACAACCGCGGGCACCACCAGCGGGCCACAGACCAGCAGGTAGGACCGGCCATGGGCCAGCGGCTCCGCACCCAGCCATACCACGTCGGCGGAGAACCGGTCGGCAGGCTCTACCCGGCCGACGCCTGCGTCCTCCAGCAGGTCCCCTCGTGTGACATCGAGGTCCGGGACCAGTTCGACGCAGACAGCATCACCGGCAGCCGCGGCCTCGCGGTCCTCCCCGGCGACCAGGAGCCGGGACACCTTGCCTGTGACCGCAGCGCCGGCGATCGCCAGCTCGTCGCCGACGGCAAGTGCGCCGCTGACCAGCGTGCCTGCCACGCCGCGGAAGCCGTCGGCCCGCAGGACCGTCTGCACCGGGATCCGCGTCGGATGGCCCGCCGCGGGCGGTGGTGCGTCGAGCTCGTGGGTCTCGCCGATGGCTGTCAGCACGGTCGGTCCCGAGTACCAGACGGTGCGCGCCGAGACGGAGGTGACGTTGTCACCGGCCAGCGCGCTGATCGGGATGACGCTCACCCGGGAGAAGTCCATCCGCGCCGCAGCACCGGCCACGGCGTCGGCCAGCTCGGCGAAGCGAGCGTGATCGAAGCCCACCGCATCGAGCTTGTTGATGGAGATGATCACGTGATGCACGCCCATCAGCGCGCAGATGGTCAGGTGTCGGTAGGTCTGCCGGGTGACTCCGCGCGCAGCATCGACCAGGAGCAGCGCAACGTCTGCGGTGGACGCAGCCACGGCCATGTTGCGGGTGTACTGCTCGTGGCCGGGGGCATCGGCGATCACGACCCGGCGGCCGTCGGGCAGGGCCATGTGCCGGTAGGCCACGTCGATGGTGATGCCCTGCTCGCGCTCGGCCTCCAGACCATCGGTGAGCAGTGAGTAGTCGATGACACCGGCCGGGATCGTTGAGCCGGCGCGGCGCACGGTGCGGGCCAGTTCGAGGGTGTCCTCGGGCACGGAGTCGGTGTCGGCCAGCAGTCGGCCGATCAGGGTGGACTTCCCGTCGTCGACGCTGCCGCAGGCGACCAGTCGGATCAGGCCCATCAGAAGTACCCCTCCACCTTCTTGGCCTCCATCGAGGCACCACCCTCGCCATCGATCAGCCGGCCCGCGCGTTCGGACTGCCGGGAGGACTCCATCTCAGCGATCACGTCGTCGATGCTCGCCGCCGGGGAGTCCACGGCCGCCGACAGCGGATAGCAGCCCAGGGAGCGGAACCGGACCAGCCGGTCGACCGGGACCTCACCGGGCTCGAGCTGCATCCGGTCGTCGTCGACGACGATCAGTTGGCCGTCGCGGATGACCGTCGGACGCATGGCCGCGTAGTACAGCGGGACTACCGGCAGGTTCTCGCGGCGCACGTAGTGCCAGACGTCGATCTCGGTCCAGTTCGACAGCGGGAACGTCCGCATCGTCTGGCCGGGTGAGAGCTGCGCATTGACCGTGCGCCACAGCTCGGGGCGCTGGCGTCGCGGCTCCCAGCGGTGGCCGGGCATCCGCAGGCTGAAGATGCGCTCCTTGGCTCGGCTGCGCTCCTCGTCGCGCCGGGAGCCGCCGATCGCGGCGTCGTACCCGCCGGCGTCCAGGGCCGCCCGCAGGGTCACGGTCTTCATCAGGCGCGTGTACTCCTGGGCACCGTGGCTGAAGGGCGTGACCCCCTCGGCGATCGCGTCGTGGTTGGTGGCCACGCGCAGGTCGAGGTTGTACTGCTGCGCCATCTGTCCGCGGAAGGTGATCATGTCGCGGAACTTCCAGGTGGTGTCGATGTGCAGCACCGGGAACGGGATCGGACCCGGTGCGAACGCCTTGGCCGCCAGGTGCAGCATCACCCCGGAGTCCTTGCCGATGCTGTAGAGCATCACCGGGTTGCGGAACGCGGCGGCGGTCTCGCGCAGCGCCCAGATCGCCTCGGCTTCCAGCGCGTCGAGGACGGCATCCGCGACGCGAGGGCTGGACGTGGGCGGCGCGGGCTCGGCACTGGACGGCACGGCTTCGGGGGCGGGGTGCGGCATGCGGTCCATACTGGCCCATCCCTGTGACACTTGGGTCCAGCGGCACGGCGATCTGGTCAGGTCGGTGCGCGCAGGTGGCTCCCGTCAGGTGGCCCTCAGGCCTGGGATCTGGTGCGCCGCCGGCCCCGGATCAGGGGATCGTCACCTCTGGTCGGGTCCGCTCATCGGGCGCTCGCCGGACCCGATGGGGCACTCTGTGCAGCGTGGAACTCGAGCGAACCCTGGCCATCGACTGCGGCGGGAGCGGCCTGAAGGGCTCGGTCCTCGACGACCGGGGCCAGATGGTCGCCGACCGGGTCCGCGTGCCGACGCCCTATCCGTTGTCGCCCGAGAAGTTCGTGACCACGCTGTGCGAGATCGCCCAGCAGCTTCCGCCGGCAGACCGGGCCACCATCGGGATGCCGGGGATGATCCGCCATGGTCGCGTCATCACGACGCCGCACTACATCACCGTCGCCGGGCCGCACTCGGAGGTGGACCCCCTGCTGGCTGTTGCGTGGCACCATTTCGACGCCCAGACCGCGCTGGCCCGCGGGCTGGGGATCCCGACCCGCGTGGTCAACGACGCTGAGGTGCACGCTGCTGCGGTCGTGTCCGGAGTGGGCCTCGAGGTGACGTTCACGCTGGGCACGGGTCTGGGGTGCGCGGTCTTCGATGACGGGGTCCTGGTCCCCAAGATCGAGATCTCCCGGGCGCCGGCGCGCAAGGGCGTGCTGTACGACGAGTGGATCGGGGATCGAGCCAGGCGCGAGCTCGGCGCCAAGCGCTGGTCCCGCCGGGTCCGCAAGACCGTGGACGGGTTGCGGCCGATGTTCGTGTGGGACCGGCTCTACGTCGGCGGGGGAAACGCCACGCGGCTGACTCTGGATCTGGGTGACGATGTGATCCTCGTGCCCAACGATGCCGGGATCTCCGGGGGCATCCGGCTCTGGGAGCTCGGACATGGCACCGTCAGCCATCCCGACGACGAACTGCGCGGGGCACCCGTCGCGCCGTAGTCACGGGCCGTTGGCCGTTGGGCCGAGCGGTTGAGCGGTTGGCGGTTGGGACGGACCACTGAGCACCGGACGGGCAGTCGAGCGATTGGGCGGGCTCGCCGGCTGGGGCGCACGGGCGGCGATGCCTCTGGTGGCATGGGCGGGCCGATCGTCTCGCCCGACCGCACGACCGTTACGGGCAGCGGGCCGGCCGTCCGCCCCTGGACGAGCCGAGAACGCCGTGACGATCAGGCACCAGGGCGGTGAACTGCGGACGCTGCGCTCGCCTCCGTGGGGGCACTCAGCCCCGAGCCAGCTCCTTGGTCACACCCGCTCGCATGCGATCGCCCAACGCCACCTGGCCCGTGGCATCCGCGTCGAGCAGCGCGGCGGCTCGCCCGGGGAGGGCCGGGCGCATCACGTCGGCCACCGTGATCCCGTGCGTGGGGACGGCCAGCTCCACGATCTCGTCGCCCGCGCGAACGTTTCCCGGGGCCAGGACGCGGACGTAGGCCCCAGGCGCCCGGCGGTCGGTGAAGCGCTTCACCCACTGGGGCTCATCCATCCGCCGGGCGAAGGTGGCGCACGGGTTGCGCGGGGAGGTCACCTCGACCTCCAGTCCGCTGTCCCCGATCCGGTACCGGGCCCCGATCACCAGTCCCGAGACGTCCAGGCCGTGGGTGCGCAGGTTCTCGCCGAAGAGCCCCGGGTCGATCTCGCGGCCCAGCTCCTGGGCCCAGCGCTGGGCGTCTTCGTCGGCGTACAGGTACACCGCGTACTCGGCGCCGCCGTGGTGGGCGACATCCTTCTGGGTGTCGCCGACCAGGCCCACGGGCCCGACCTCGACCGCTCCCTGGACAGTGCGCTTGTCGATCGCGGTCAGCCCATCGGGATTGGCCGGTTCAGGATGGAAGGTGTGCACGACGCAGACAGCGCTGACATGAGCCATCCCGGGAGGGTAGCCGCTCGGTGCGTCCGCAGATCCCAATGGGCCAGATCAGGCGTGCGACCGGATGAATCGCAGCACCTGCTCGGATTGCTGCTTGGTGAGGCCGACCGACTCGTCCGGCGCGACGACCAGCATCGGCTCCGGGGGGTCGCCATAGCTGGAATGGGTCCGATACTCGGTGCCGAAGTCGTCGACCCACACGATGGGGTGGCCGGCGAACGCGGCCTGCAACCCAGCGACCTTCCAGTCCGCGGTGCGCTGGGGATGCCGGTCGCCGAGAACCTTGGAGATCTCCAGGACGGGCAGCTCGGGGATGTCGCACAACTGCGCATTGCGCAGCACGGCGCGCTCCCACGTGGTGGCCCAGACCACCACCGCCCCCGCGGTCAGCCAAGCACGCACCATCGCCCCATGCTCGTGGCTGACGACCACCCGGTGCAGGAAGGGTCCCGGGCCCGGCGGCAGGGGGCGGATGTAGGGATGGTCCGGCCAGTTCGCCCGGTCCAACTCCACCAGGTGAGCCTCGAACCCCGCCGGTATCTGCGCTCCCGCCGTGATGTTCAGGACACCATCGAAGTCCAGGCCCACCACTGGCTGGCCTGGCCGCAACGGGATCCCCACTGATACCCCGGCCTGGCTCATGACGACCTCCTGTGAACCCATCCTGCTCCGCGCGTCGCCCTTGCACCACCGTTGCGGGCAGGATGGTCGACATGACCGACCTGACCCTGCGCGTTGCCCTCATCGGACTCGGAGACATCGCAGCCAAGGCGTACCTGCCGGTGCTGCTGGCCGACCCACACGTGCACCCGGTGCTGATCACCCGCGACCCCGCGCGCCGCGCAGAGCTGCAGGCCGCCTGGCGGGTGCCCGAGGCGTACGCCACCATCGAGGAGGCGCTCGCGGCGGGCGCCCAAGTGGATGCCGCATTCGTGCACGCTGCAACGCAGGCGCACACCCCGATCGCGTTGACCCTGATCGCCGCAGGCATCCCAACCTTCGTCGACAAGCCCTTGGCCCTCTCCGCAGCCGAGGCGCGCACCGTGGTCGAGAGCGCCCGTGCCGAACGAGTCTCGTTGGCGATCTGCTTCAACCGCCGCTTCGCGCCTGCCTACGCCGCCGTGTCCGCCTGGGTGGGCCTGGATACCGTCGTCCTGACGAAGAACCGCGTCGCCGTCCCCGACGACCCGCGCACGGTCGTCTTCGACGACTACATCCACGTGGTGGATACCCTCCGCTTCCTCGTGGCTCCGAACCCCGACCACCTCGGGGTGGTCGCGCGACCGGGGCCGGACGGGACGCTGGCCCGAATCGCGATCACGCTTCGTCAGGACGGCCGCCTGGGCGTCGGGATCATGGACCGGGACAGCGGCCAGACCGTCGAGATCCTCAACGCGATGGCACCGGGCCGGGCCGGTCAGGTCGTGGACCTCGTGGACGTCGTCGAGCGCCGGGACTCAGCGGCACACCGACGCCAACCGGACAACTGGGCCTCGGTGTCGCAGCAGCGCGGATTCGCCGCGATGATCGACGAGCTGCTGGCCTCGGTGCGCGCCGGGGAGGTCCTCGACGCCGGCGACGCCCTGGCCACCCACGAGCTGTGCGAACGGATCCTGGCCGAGTCGCTGCGCCAACTCGCGGCCAGCGCGGCCGGCTGAACCTGCTGGCGCCTAAGTCGCTGACGATCGATCCAAGTGTGGCGGCGCGGAGGCCCCCGACACTTGGATCGATTGGCTGTGGGGCCACGAGAGTTGGATGAATCCGAAGGGCGAGCGCTCGACGCGGGCGGGCGCGGCGCGGAGGCGGGCGCTTCGCGGGGTGGGCTCGGTGCCCGGGGCGGCGGATACTGGGATCGTGGCAGTGCAGACCTCTCGGATCCGGCGCAGTGCCGCGCTCGCGGGCCTGCCCATGCGTGCGGTTGGGCGCTCATTGATGATCCAGGTCCGCGGCCTGCGCGGGGCCGACCGAGCCGCCCTGCGCGAGCAAGCCCGGACCGACACCGCCGCGGACACCCGCGCCACCCTCGGCTCACTCAAGGGCGGCGCCCTCAAGCTCGGTCAACTGCTCTCCACGGTCGACGCGCTGTTCCCCACCGACCCCGACGACTCATGGCAGCACGCCCTGAGCGCACTGCAGGAGGCCAACCCGGGGCTGCCCTTCGACGAGGTGCGCCCCGTGCTGGAGGCCGAGCTCGGCTCGGACTGGCGTGCCGCCCTGTTCACCGACTTCGACGAGCATCCGAGCGCCGCGGCGTCCATCGGGCAGGTGCACCGCGCGACCTGGGCAGCCGACGGCACGCCGGTCGCAGTGAAGATCCAGTACCCGGGAGTGGCCCAGGCCATCGCCGGTGATGTCCGCTCACTGGCGATCACGCTGCGACTGACCTCCCTGGTGGCCCGCGGGATGGCGATGCCACCGCTGGTCGCCGAGCTGCGCACCCGCCTGGGCGAGGAGTTGGACTACCGCACCGAGGGCCAGCACCAGCGCGCGTTCGCCCAGGCCTACGCCGGCGATCCCGACTACTTCGTGCCGCCGGTACTCCTGGCCACCCACAGCGTCCTGGTCAGCCGCTGGATGGACGGCACCGGACTGGCGCAGGTCGCCCGCGACGGCACGCCTGACCAGCGCGACCGGCTCGGCGCTGCCTACCAGCACTTCTTCCTCACCTCACCGAGCCGCGTCGGGCTGCTGCACACCGACCCGCACCCGGGCAACTTCCGGCTGCTCGACGACGGTCGGATGGGCGTGCTGGACTTCGGCTCGGTGCTGATGCTGCCGCACGGGCTGCCGAGCACCTTCGGCGGCCTGATCCGTGCGATGACGGCCACCGACCCCGAGGCCGTCGAGCGCGCCCTGCGCGCCGGCGGGTTCATCGCCGCGGACCGCACCCTCGAGGTCGAGAAGCTCATCGACTACCTGTCCCCGTTCAGCGAGCCGGCCAAGCACGAGCGATTCACCTACAGCCGCGCCTGGCTGCAGGGGGAGTTCGGCCGGGTCAACGACCCGCGCAACCCGGACTTCACTGTCGCCCTGCAGCTCACGCTGCCCGCCGAGCAGCTGTTCACCCATCGGCTCTGGCTGGGGATGGTCGGCGTGCTGTGCGGGCTCGGCGCAACGGTCCCGGTGCGCCCGGAACTGGAGGCGCACCTGCCCGGCTTCGCCAACGCCAAGCCCGAGGGTTGACCCAAACCTGGACCATCGCCAGACCCGGACCCAGCCGCCGACCAGCGACCCTCGCCAGAACCGGACTCGGACCCAGGTCAGCGCACCCGTCCCGGCGCCCGACCGCGCAGCGACAGCACCACGCGACCGTGCTGCGCCAGCGCCCCGTCGGGCACCATCACCACTTCAGCACCACGGATCAGAGCGGCCTCGATCAGTTCGTCGACTGCATCGTCGATGACGCCCTGCTCCTCGACGTCGTGGGTCAACTCGATGCCCGAGTCCGACAGCCGTACCGCCGGAGCGTGTGAGCGCTCGACCACCAACAGATCGGGTTCGCCGGACTGCAGCGACTCCCACGCCGCAGTCAACCCGGCCACCGCCCGGCGATGGGCCAGCCGGACGCGCACCGTGTCGAGCGCGGCGGCCGCGCGGTCGTTGACGTGCGCTGCGAGTTCCTCGCGAGCCATCTCCTCCAGGGCGACCAGCGGCACGCGCAGGTCCCCGGTGCGGACCACAGCAGCCACCTGCCTCGACCGATCCAGCGCCTGGTAGTCGGCGGCCAGCCGTTCGGGGGCCACCAGCACCACCGGCAACTCCGTGCGCTCCGAGCGGCCCGCCAGCCTGGCAACCACCGTCCGCAGGAACGCCCGAGTCCGCTCCTGCCTCGCGGGCTCGACCGAATCGCGACCGGCGTCCTCGTCGCGCAGCATCGGGAAGTCGTGGTCCAGGATCGGTCGGCAGTAGCGCTGGTCGTAGTGGAACAGCCGCGCGGCGCGGCTGTCGAGGACCAACATCAGGAACGGCGGATCCTCGGCCGCCGAGCGAACCAGGTCCCGCGTGGCGAACGTCGGGTCCAGCACGATCCGGTCCCGGGGGGCGATCCGTAGGTGGTAGCGATGCACCGCGGTCGGGCTGACCAGGATCGCCAGCCCACGATCCGTCGGGCTCGCCACGGCCCAACCCACCGCCTCGGACAGCGTGAGCCGAACCTCTGCGGCAGCCTGCTGGTCGGGTTCGTCGAGCAACCGGCGGTGCGCATCGCGGACCAGGGCCTGCAGGTGGGCACCATCGTGGGCGCGCATCCGATCCGCGGGCGTCGTGGCCATGAGCAGCGACAAGCTCAGCGGGTGCCGGGCACGGGCGAGAGTGGCCACGTCCTCGGTCGTGACCAGCGACAGCATGCCCGCCTGCAGCGGTGCTGATCGGGTGTGGGCAATGATCGACATGGGAGCCTCCGGCGTGGGGTACCAGAGGTCTTCCCCAACCGCCGTGGCGGCCCCCGGCGGCCGGACCGATGTCGGATCGGCCGTGCTGACGACTGCCGGGTGGTGGGGTACTCCCCTCCTTGGCGAAGAACTTAGCATGAACCCGGCTTCATGCAAATACCTCGATGCAGCTTGATTCCGGCTGAGTCATGCGTCATGATTCAGGAAAGGATATTCGTCTTTCAACCAAGCATGAAGCGGCGATCATCACGGTCTCGGTCGTGGTCAGCCTGCGTGCCACCCGCGACCAGGATGCGCTCGGCACGTCCCGCTTGGCCGACGGCATGCCGGCCGCGGCGGTGTCCGTCGCCGCACCCACCATCGCATCTCCCCCACCGCACCGCAGAACTCGAGGAGTGCCCCCGTGCCTGAGACCGCCCGCACCTGGACGCTGCTGACCAACCACGGCCACGTGCTGGTCTTCGTCCACCGCCACCCCGATGCGCGGGTGCGCGACATCGCCGAGGCGGTGGGCATCACCGAGCGCGCCACGTTGAACCTGCTGCGTGACCTCGAGGACGAGGGCTACCTCACAAGGGTGCCGCAGGGCCGGCGCACGCACTACGTGATCAACGAGCGCCGCCCGTTCCGGCATCCGCAGGAGGCTGACCACGCGGTCGGCGACCTCCTGGCGCTGTTCGGCTGAACCGCTGGTGGACACCCTCGACCTGGCTGTTGCCAACCTGACCTCCGCTCCGGTCCTGGCGTTCCTACTCGGCCTGCTGGCCACCTCGATCGGCGGCGACCTGCGCCTGCCCGAGCCGGTGTACCAGTTCCTGAGCTTCTACCTGCTGCTCGGCATCGGCATCAAGGGCGGGGTGGCCCTGAGCCAGGCGCCGGCTGGCGAGGTCGTGGTGCCGATGCTGGTCACCCTCGTCCTGGGCATCGTGATCCCGCTGCTCGCGTTCGTGGTCCTGCGCTGGACCACGAAGCTGGGGCCGGTGGACCGCGGCGCGCTGGCCGCGCACTACGGCTCCACGTCGCTGGTCACGTTCACCGCCGCGATCGTCTTCCTGACCAGCGCGGGGATCGCCTACGAGGGCTACGTCACCACGCTGCTGGCGGTCCTGGAGGTGCCGGCGATCATCGTCGGACTGATGCTGGCCGGTCGGCACACCGCACGCTCGGCCGCCTGGGGCGAGTCGCTGCGCGAGATCCTCACCGGGCGAAGCGTGCTGCTGCTGGTCGGCGGGCTGCTGCTGGGCGCGGCCACGGGCACCGCCGGCTACGCCAAGATCGAGCCGTTCTTCGGCGGGCTGTTCACCGGGGTGCTCACGCTGTTCCTCCTCGAGATGGGCGTGATCGCCGCCCGCCGGCTGCGCGACCTGCCCCAGGCCGGCCCCGGGCTGATCCTGTTCGCCCTGGCCTTCCCGGTGTTCTCGGGCACCCTGGGCATCCTCGCCGGCCTGGCCGCGGGACTGTCCACCGGCGGGGCAACCATCCTGGGCGTGCTGACCGCCAGCGCGTCCTACATCGCCGCACCGGCCGCGGTCCGGCTTGCGCTGCCCGAGGCCAACCCGGGCTACTACCTCACCGCGAGCCTGGGCATCACCTTCCCGTTCAACCTGATCGTCGGGATCCCGCTGTACCTGGCCATCGCCCAGGCACTCGGCGGCTGAGAGGAGCAGATATGGACACCGAGGAACTGATCCTGGTCACGGTCATCGCCGAGGCCATCCTCGAACACCGACTGGTCCGCGATGTCGCGGCCAGCGGGGCACACGGCTGGACTGTGTGCGATGCCCGCGGCCAGGGCTCGCGTGGCATCCGGGCCGACGAGTTCGAGGGAGCGAACGTGCGCCTGGAGACCCTGGTCTCCGCGCAGGTGGCCGACGCGTTCCTGACGGTGCTGGCCCGCGACTACTTCCCCCGCTACGCCGTGGTGGCCTGGACCACACCAGCGGCGGTGGTGCGCCCGGAGAAGTACGTCTGAGCCGTCGGGGTCCGCAGCCCCAGCGCTGCGGGGCACCCCGCCTGTGGTTAGGGTCGATCGAGTGAACGAGACCGCCCGGCCCCGCACGGTCGACACCACCACCGACGACGCCCTCGGCGACAGCGACGCCACCGACCTGCGTGCGCGGCTCGACCGTCGCGAGGTGTCGCCGGCCGAACTGCGCGCGGCCGCATTGGCCCGGGCCCGGGCTGCGAACACGGCGCTCAACGCCGTCACGCACTGGTTCGACGAGCCGACGCGCACCGAGGGCGCTGTGCCACCGGGCGCGTCGGCGGCGCTGGCCGGCATCCCCACGTTCATCAAGGACAACGAGGAGGTCCTCGGGTACCCGACCACGCAGGGCTCGCGGGCCGTGGCCGAGCGCCCCGCCACAGCCAGCTCGCCGGTCGTGGCTGCCCTGCTCGGCCTCGGGCTGGACCCGCTCGGAGCCAGCACGCTGCCGGAGTTCGGCCTGACGGCCAGTACCGAGTCCACCCGATTCGGCGCCACCCGCAACCCGTGGGACACCGATCGATCGGCCGGCGGCTCCAGCGGCGGCTCGGCCGCGATGGTCGCGGCCTGCGTGGTGCCGATCGCGCACGGCAACGACGGGGGCGGATCGATCCGGATCCCGGCGGCCTGCTGCGGGCTGGTCGGCCTCAAGCCGAGCCGCGGTCGGCTGCCGATGAACCCGCTCAAGGAGCGCATCCCGGTGCAGATCGCCGCGCAGGGGGTGCTGACCCGCACTGTGCGCGACACCGCGATGTTCCACGCCGCGATGGAGCGCGCCCGGCCCCACACCGGGCTGCTCCCGATCGGCGACGTGCGCGCGCCCGGAGCCGCCCGGCTGCGGATCGGCATGGTCGTGTCCACGCTGCGCAACCTGCCGCTGAGCCGCGACACTGCCGACTCGGTCCGCTCGACCGGCGTGCTGCTGGGCGAGTTGGGGCATCACGTCGAAGACGTCCCGCCGCCGGTGGACGAGTCGTTCGCCTCGGACTTCCTGCGCTACTGGGCGCTGCTGGCGTTCGTGCTGCACCGGGCGGGGGACCGGGCGTACGGCCCAGGGTTCGACGGCGCCTTGGTTGAGGACTTCACCAAGGGCCTGAGCGCGCTGCTCGTGCGCCAACTCGACCGGGTACCCGGGTCGTTGCTGCGGCTACGTCGGCTCTCGAACGATCCGGATTCGATCTTCGGACCCTACGACGTGCTGCTGTCCCCGGTGACCGGCTACCCCGCCCCCCGCATCGGCCAACTCGGCCCGCAGGTCCCCTTCCGCACCCACTTGGTCCGCTTGCTGCAGTTCGCCTCCTCGACCCCGATCCAGAACGTCACCGGCACACCTGCCATCTCGCTGCCGCTGGGGCGCAGCGCCGCCGGGCTGCCGCTCGGGGTACAGCTCGCCGCCCCGTTCGGCCGGGAGCGCCGGCTGCTGGAGCTCGCCCTCGAGCTGGAGCAGGCCGCGCCCTGGCCGACGCGGCCGGTCGAACCAAGCCGCCTCCCCGACCGGACGAACGTCGCGCACTGAGCCACCGCCCGACCCCCGGAATCCCGCCGTCCCGGCCGGCGCCCCTCCCGCTGACATCAGTCCCTCCACGTCAGCTCCGCGGGCCGCACGGATCCTCCTCCCGCGTCCTGACGACGCCGGGGTGGAGGAACTCGCCGGTCTGGAGGGTTGGCGGGACGCGGCGCGGGCGGGTGGCTGGGGCACGTCAGAGCGTGCGATCGAGCCAGCCGGCCAGGTGGTGTGACGCTTCATCCAGGGCCGCTGCCCAGGAACGGGCCGCACCGTGCCCGGCGTCGTCGCTGATGACCTTGGCCAGGCGGACGGGGATGCCCAACCTGGTCGACGCGGCGGCGACCGCGTAGCCCTCCATGTCGACCAGGTGCGCCCGCTGCGCCAGGGCGTCGCGATCGGCCGTGGAGTTGATGAACCGGTCGCCCGTGGCCAGGACCACGTCGGCCTCGCCCAGCACCAGGACCGGCGAGGGATCGGCGCCGACCAGCGCCGCGATCGCCGGGCCGTTGACGTCGTGCTGCAGGACGGTGCCGATCTCGTGGACGATCCCGGCGGCCAGCGCCCCGGTGCGCAGGGCACCAGCCGTCCCGACGTTGAGGATCACGCCGGGTCGGTGGGCCATCACCGCCCACGTGGTGGCCGTGGCCGCGCGAACTTTGCCCACGCCGGTGATCAGCGTGGGCATCCGATCGACGAAGGCGGCGGCCTCCTCGATGACTGCCACGACCACCAGGGGCTGACCGGGGCCGGGTGGCGGACCGCGCAGTTCGAACACCCTGCGAAGGCTACGCCCCGGTCGATCCCGGGTGCATCGAGTGCGCCGTGGGGACCGGTTGCGCCGGGTGCACCGTGGGGACCGGTTGCGCCGGGTGCGCCGAACCGCTCCGCTCACAGCCGGCCGACTGAACCGACGAGCATGACTGCGGCTCGGGCCGCCCCGGATTCGCCGGTCCGCTCAGGGCTCCACGGCCTGCCCGGCCACTGTCGGTGCCCCCACCAACGTGACGCCCGCGGCCTGCAACTGCGTCAGGGCGGCGCGCGTCGTGGGCAACGCCACCCCAGCGGTGAGCTCCAGCAGGACGGTGGTCGCCAGCCCCGCGGCCACCGCATCCAGCGCGGTGGCGCGCACGCAGTGATCCGTGGCGATCCCGCACACGTCCACCGCGTCCACGCCGCGTTCGGCCAGCCAGTCGCCCAGGCCCACCGGTCCGGTCCCCTGCGGTGGGCCGGTGAACCCCTCGAAGCCGGAGTAGGCCGCGGCGTGGGCGCCCTTGGCGAAGACCGCCTCGATCGGGCCGGGATCCAGGTCCGGGTGCAGGTCCGCGCCGTCGGTCCCGACCACGCAGTGCGCCGGCCACGAGTCCACGAAGTCCGGCTCGGCGGCGAAGTGCGCGCCCGGATCGACGTGCCGATCCGCGGTGGCCACCACCGCGGCGTAGTCGTGGTCGCGCACGTGCGCGCTGATCGCCCGCGCCACGTGCGCACCGCCGGCCACGGCCAACGAGCCGCCCTCACAGAAGTCGTTCTGCACGTCCACGATGATCAGCGCCCGGGTCATGGGCGCCACGCTAGCGGCAGATCGGCGGCCCAGCAGTTCCCCCGGTGCCAGCGCATCGCCGCGTGCCTCGTCTGGGCGCCGCGGTCCAGACGATCCGCAGGTACGCGGCGGGGGTGGGATTTGAACCCACGGTGGGTTGCCCCACGGCGGTTTTCAAGACCGCTGCCCTAGGCCACTAGGCGACCCCGCCTCGACGCCGGCCGGTGATCTGCCTGCTCCGGTCCAGCGTCGGGGACCATCATCGCGCACACCGGTCGGCTGCGGAAAGCCGATGAGCGCCGACTCGCCGTTGGTGTGAACGGAATCGCCGTCGTTGAAGCGCCCGGGATGGCTCGCGCCGTGGTGTCGCCCTCGTCGACGGCGACCTCCCGACCCGGAGCCCGGGTCTCGAGGACCTCGCCCGCGCCGCTCATGCGGTGGTCGCCCGATCCTCGGCGGCATGGGCCAGCGCCCCGGCGAACGTCTCGGCCGACTGGGCACCGGAGATCCCGTACCGGCGATCGATGACGAAGAACGGCACGCCCCCGATGCCATGGGCGCGGGCCTGCTCGATGTCGGCCTGGACGGCCGCGGCGTAGGTCCCGGCGGCCAGCGCAGCGCGCACCTCGTCAGCGTCCAACCCCACCTCGACAGCCAGCGTCACCAGGTCATCGGTACGCCCGACGTGCCCACCCTCGACGAAGTACGCGCTCAACAGGCGCTCCTTCATCGGCTCCTGCACACCGTGCGCCTTGGCCAGGTGCAGCAGCTCGTGGGCCTTGAGCGTTCGGGTCTGCTGCACGGTCTCGAAGTGCGCGTCGATGCCCTCGGCGCGCGCCAGCTCGCTCACCTGGGTGAACATCGCACGCACCTGCGCCTCGGGGATGCCCTTGCGCACCGACATGTACTCGATCAGCGGCTCGGTGGCGTCCTGGGGCAGGTCGGGGGCGAGCTCGAACGAGCGGTACTCGACCTCGACCGGGTCCCCGCCGGCAGCCACATGCTGGCGGATCCCCTCGGCCAGCCGGCGCTTGCCGATGTAGCACCAAGGACATGCGACGTCGGACCAGACCTCGATCTGCACAGCGGCCCTCCTCCGGCGACGGCCGCAGGCCTGCGCACGCGAGCGGGCCCGCGGACCACATGGATCGACGCCTCGATTGGAACACCTACCCATCGCTCGAGCAACCCCGGGTGTGCCGGGGATCCAGCGGCCGAGCTCGCTAGGACCAAGCGTCCACGACTCCCAGCCTGGGCGCGGCCGTATCCAGCGTCAGTCCCTGTACGAGCACCGACACGACGACGATCACGAAGACGACCGAGAAGATCTCACGTGCCCCGGTCAGGCCATAGGTCGCCGGGAAACCCCACGCCCAGCATGAGGACCGGATACAGGCCGGCAGTCGAGCCACCGAATCGATCGACCACACCCGCGACGAACCAGCCCAGGCCGACTCCGGCCAGGCAGCCGAGCACGAGCTGGACGACCAGGTCGGCCGCTGCGGCTCCGCCGATGAGAGCAGCAGGATGCCCGCGGCGAGCACCGCCACCTCGATCGTGCCCATCGTGGCTCCCCGGATCAGGCCGGTGGCACCCAGGGGGCTGGCCGGCGGGACAGGAAGGCCATCATCCCGGACTGCGCCTCGGGCGAGGCGAACAGCTGGGCCGACAGCGCGGAGGTGTGCGCGAATCCCGCGTCCCGGCTCATCCCCGGCACGACCCGCAGCAGGTCCTTGGTGTGCGCCACTGCCAGCGGACCGCCGGCCGACAGCGCCGCGACCCATCCGGCCACCGCCTCGTCGAGCATCTCGTCGGTCACGACCCGATTGACCATCCCGGCCTCGACCATCCGCGCGGCCGGGACGCGCTCCCCGGTGAGCAGCAGCTCCTGGGCGTCGGCGCGGTGCATCCGGGCCAGGCAGACCACGCTGATGACCGCGGGTGCCAAGCCCAGCCGGACCTCGGAGAACGCGAACTTCGCCGACTCCACAGCCACCGAGAGGTCCGCCGCCGCAACGAGCCCGTTGCCGCCGCCGGCCACATGCCCCTGCACCCGGGCGATGACCGGCTTCGGGTTGTCCAGGATCGCCTCCAGCACGGCCACGAGTGCCCCCGGACCGGAGCCGGTGAACGACGACGAATCGGCAGCCGACGCCCCGCGCAGGTCCGCACCCGAGCAGAACGTGTTGCCCGAGCCGGTCAGCACGATCATCCGCACGGCCTCGTCGGCGCCGGCCGTGACCAAGTGCTCGGCGAGCAGCGCCATCCCCGACGCCGTGAGCATGTTGCGCGCCTCGGGCCGGTTCAGCGTGATCGTGGCCACGCCATCGCCGACCGCGAGGAGCACCTCGGGTGCCTGTCCGTCAGGCTGGGCGGCGCCCTCGGCTGGTGCCTGGGCCGACGAGCTCACAGCCGCTCCCACCCCTCCATCATCGCGATCACGCGCAGCATGACCTCGTCAGCGCCGCCACCGATGGAGATCAGCCGCGAGTCGCGCAGGTACCGTGCCGGCCACATCTCCTCCGCGTAGCCCATCCCGCCGTGGAACTGCACCGCCACATCGGCCACCTCCCGGGCCAGCTTGCCGGTCTTCCACTTGGCGATCGTGGCCATCTTGGTGACGTCCTGGCCAGCGGTGAAGCGCTCGGCCGCGGAGTAGTTGTACTGCGTGAGCAGGTCGACCTCGGCGGCGAGTTCGGCCAGCCGGAACCGCAGGTACTGGTTGTTGATCAGCGGCTCCCCGAACGCGTGGCGGACCTTGAGGTACTCACCGGTGCGCTCGATCGCCCTGCGCGCACCCGAGGTGGCCATGTAGGCGCCCATCAGCCGCTCGTCCTGGAACTGGCCCATCTGCTGCTGGAAGCCCTTGCCGACCCGGCCCACCGTGTTGGTCACAGGCACGCGCACCTCGTCGAGGACCAGCTCGGCGGTGTCCGAGGAGTGGTTGCCCATCTTCTCGATCTTGCGCCCAACCGAGAATCCGGGGCTGTCGGTCGGCACGATGATCTGGCTCATCCCCCGGTAACCGGTGGACGGCTGCTCGCCTGGCTCGACCGTGCGCGCGAGCAGGCACAGCCAGTCGGCCTGGGTCCCGTTGGTGATCCACATCTTGCGCCCGGTGATCACCCAGTCGTCGCCGTCGCGGACCGCCTTCGTTCGGATCCCCGCGACGTCGCTGCCGGCATCCGGCTCGCTGACCGCCACGGCGGAGACCATCTCTCCGCTCAGTGCCGGGGCGAGGTACTTGGTCTTGAGCTCGGCACTGCCGTACTTGGCCAGCGACGGCGTGGACATGCTGGCCTGCACGGCGATCGCGAGCGGCACCCCGGCGACATCCGCGCGGCCCAGTTCCTCGCCGAGGATCAGGGTGTAGGTGTGGTCCGCGCCCTGGCCGCCGAACTCCGGGTCGACCTCGAGGCCGAACAGGCCGAGCGCACCGGCTTTGGGGAACAGTTCGTGCGCCGGGAAGAACGCGTCAGCCTCCCACTTGTCGGCGTTCGGGTTGATCTCGGTCTCGACGAATCGGCGGACCGAGGCCCGGAACTGGCGGTGCTCGGTGCTGAACTCGATCATCGGTGCTCCTCTGCGCGTGCTGTCGGGCGGTGCTGTCGGGTGGCGCTGTGGCTGGGACTGCGGGACTGGGCCGCGTGCTGGACTCGGGGCCGGAGCGGGCGCACGCATCCTGGTCGCGGGCCGGCCCCGGTCCGACGCGGTTCAGGACGGTGCGGCACGCACCGGTCGAGCGGGCGGGCGCGGACCCGGCCTGGGCACCGGGTGGACGCCGGGCCGAGGCTGGGCCGAGGCCTCGGGAGCTTTCGCGGCGACCCGGCGGACGGCCTCGATCCGGGCAGGCATCCCCAGGCCGCGGACCCAGAGCTGGGTCAGCGTCCGGGTCGCCACGGCCTCGTCGTGGATCTCGCCCCGACCCAGCCAGTGCGCCGCGAACGCCTCTACCATCGCGCACAGGGCAGCGGCCGAGGTCTGCGGGTCCAGGTCCGGGGCGGCCAGCCCCTCGGACTGGAGCTTGCGGATCGCGGCGGCCACCCGGGCGACGTGGGTGCGCCGCAGGTCCAGCAGGACGTCGGCGAACCGGGAGTCCCCGGCCGCGGCCTCCTGGGCCACCTGCAGCAACTGGGCATGCGCGCGGTAGCCGTCGAGATAGGCGCGGTTGGCCGCCTCCACCCGCAGGATCGGATCGCGCAGCCGGGGCAGCGTCATGGCCTCGTGCAGGTCGGTGCGCACGGCATCGAGGACGGCCAGAAGCACGTCCTCCTTGGTGTCGAAGTACGTGTAGACCGTCCCGTGCGCGACGCCGGCCGCGTCGGCCAGGTCGCCCATCCGGGTGCCGGCGAAGCCACGCTCGGCGAACACGTCCCGCGCGCCGGTCACGAGCTTGTCCCGGGTGGCCTGACCCCGGGCGGTCAGCGCCCTCATGCAACCTGACGCTAGCGTCAAGTTGACACGAGCGTCAAGTTCCTCGGTGGTGCTGGAGCCTGTCTGAGAGGCCGCGACATGCCCGCCGGGTCAGCGGAGCCGGCGCGCGCGCACGTGCTCGGCCAGGCCCTTGGCCTGCGGATCCAACGAGGTCGAGTCGGCCACCCCGCGCCCGAGCAGCCCGCGGATCACCACGTTGACGGCGCGCAGATTCGGCAGCGGGTAGAGGTCGACGGGCAGGTCCGCCGCTTCGGGCAGAAGTTCGCGCACCGTCTGCGGGGTCAGCCAACCGGCCAGCCACGCGTACCGCGCATCGACCTCGTCGACGCTCAGGCCGACGCTGGGCCCCACCCCCGGCTCCGGGATCCACATCCCCACATTGGCGTTGCCGCCCTTGTCCCCGGACCGCGCGCCGACCACGTCGCCGAGGAAGGTGCCGGGTTCGGGCGCCCAGGCGGTCCCGGAGGCCCGCACACCGGCCCCGACCGGGTCGGCCACACCCTCGCCACCAGCCCCGAGGGGGTCGGCGTGGCCGCCGTCGGCCGGATCGGCCCCCTCGGCCGACGCGGGCTCGAAGCCCACGGGCTCCCCGGCCACGCGCACCGCCACCGGCACATGCACGCGGTCGATGAGCGTGGGCCAGTAGACGCCGAACGGGCTGCCGTCGGCGGGCGGCGCGGTCGGGAACATCCCCGGGTAGGACCCCAGCGCGGCCTCCACGACCGCCGTCGTGAACGGCTTGCCGACCTTCGTCTGGTCGGCGTCCTTGACCGTGATCCGCAGGTGCCCCTGGGCGGTGGCCGTCGTGGCGGGGTCCTGCGCAGCCAGGTCATCGAAGGCGACATGCAGAGCCGCGACCGGCAGCGTGCTGACTGCGGCCAGATCCGTCGGGCTCGGTGCCGGTCGCCCCGCCGCCGGGTCGCCGAGCGCCTCGTCCAGGCCGAGGCCGGCGACCTGGCGCAGGGCGAGGTCCGCCTTGGCCCGGGCAGCCCGCCCGGTCAGGACCAGCGACATCGAGTTGCGGAAGCCCGCGAACAGGTTGACGGCCACCTTCAGCCGCTCCGGCGCCGGCGCCCCGCGGGTGCCGGTCAGCGACACCCGGTCCGGGCCCACCTGGGCCAGGGTCAGGGTGTCGAACAGTGCAGTCACGTCCGGGTTGGCGTAACGGGGTCCGGCGATCTCGTAGACGAGCTGGGAGGTCACCGTCCCGGGCGAGACCAGCCCCCCGGACGCGCTCGGCTTGGTGATCACGCTCGACCCGTCGGCGGCGACCTCGGCGATCGGGAACCCCGCGGGCCAGGCCGGCACCTCGGCGAAGAACGAGTAGTTGCCGCCGGTGGCCTGCGCGCCGCACTCGATGACGTGTCCGGCGGCGACCGCACCGGCCATTCGATCGAGTGCCGCCTGGTCACCGGCGGCGGCATCGGCGTAGGACCAGCCGTGCCACCACGCGGCCGGCCCGACGACCAGCGCCGCGTCGGTGATCCGCCCGGTGATGACCACATCCGCACCGGCGAGCAGCGCCGCGGTGACCGGCTCGCCGCCCAGGTAGGCGTTGGCGGTCAGTGGCGCGCGGCCGGCCAGCGACTCACCGGTGTCCAGGTTCGGGAAGTCGCCGGGACGTGCGGTGACCGTGGCCAGCACGTCGTCACCGGTGACGACCCCGATCCGCGGGCTCAGCCCGAGCCGATCGGCCAGCTCGCCCAGCGCAGTCGCGCAGCCGTCCGGGTCCAGTCCGCCCGCGTTGCTGACCACAGTGATCCCGCGCTCCAGGCAGGCGCCCAGGACCTGCTCCATCTGGGTCAGGAATGTGCGCGCATAGCCCGATCCGGCGCCGTGGCGCATCCGCTGGCGGGCCAGGATCAGCATCGTCAACTCAGCCAGCCAATCACCGGTGAGGACGTCGATCTCACCGGAGTCGACCAGTTCCGCAGCGGCCGAGATGCGGTCGCCGAGGAAGCCCGAGCAGTTGCCGATCCGGACCGGGCGCGTGGGATCAGGAGTCATGCGACCCAGTATGGTCATCCCGGGTTCGCCGGTCGGCCGGACCCGGGGGACGGCCCGACGGGGATGGCGCCGGCGGCGCGGTCACCCTTCGGCGAACTCCTCGGAGTCGTAGAGCTCGATCCGGGTGCCGGATGGCCACTGCCCGGGGGGCATCCCCGCCTTGCGCCAGAGCGCGGCCAGGAACGCAGCCGGTTCCGGCAACTGCTCCCAGACGGCCGGCAGGAAGGTTGCGCGATGCCGACCTGCCTGGACGAGGACCCCACTGCCGACCGGCAGCCGCGCGAGCAGGTCGTCGTACCCCGAGCAGCGGAACGCGCGGGTCGGGCTCAGCACGGAGATGTCGATGACCATGCCAACCGCGCGGTCGCGGGTCATGGGCGCGAACCTCGGGTCGCTGAAGGCCGCGTCGTAGGCATGCTGGGCCACGTCAGCGACCAGCGACTGGTGCGGGGTCAGGGAACCGATGCACCCGAGCAGGTCGCCCTGCTCGGAGCGCAGAGTGACGAACGCAGCGCCCGGCTCGCGCAGCACCGGATCGTCGGGAGGCCCAATGCCCGGGCCCCAGTCCTCGGGCCAGCCGTCGGCGCCCAGCCGGGGTCGGTGCCCGGTCTTCAGCGCGGACTCGATCGTGTGCCGCGCCAGGGCCAGCAGAGCCATGCGGGCGGGCGCCGCGATCCGGCCAAGGTCAGGCTCGGATCGGCCGACCGCGACGGCCGGGTCCGGTCCAAGATCGGCACCGGCGCCGGATCTTGTGCCGTCGACCCCGCGGACGCCGTCGCCGGCGGTGACGGCGAACGCCGCGTAGCCGACGACTCGGTCGCGATCACCGGCCGTGTCCCCAGAGGTGCGCGAGTCCAGCAGGCGCACCGCCCAGTCGGCGTCCGCTGCCGCGGCGAGCAGGCCGCGCAACGGATTGCGACCGCACGCATCGGCCGCCTGCAACCCTTGCGGGTCGCGGGCCAGGATGGTGGCGATCGTGCGGGCGTCGGCGGCCAGCGCGGACTCGTGGTCCAGGTAGTGCGACAGGTCGGTGGACACCACGACCAGAGTGCTTGGCAGCGCGGCGCAGCGGGCGATCACCGCCCCGACCTCCTGCGCCAGTGACGGCCCCACGATCAGCGGTACGAGCGCCCAACCCGGGGCGAGCACGCGCTGCAGGAACGGCAGCTGCACCTCGAGGCTGTGCTCCGGGGCGTGCGCGGGGTCAGCGGGCACGACGGCGTCGACGGTGGCTCGCAGGTCGGCGGCGAGGTCGCCATCGAGCGGCACGTCACCCAGGGGAGTGCGCCATGCGCTGGCGCTGCTGATCCCGATGCCGTCCACGGCCACGTAGTGCGCCGGACCGAGCAGCACCACGCGCTGTACCGAGGCCGGATCGATGGCCGCATAGGCGTAGCCCGCCGTCGGCCCCGAGTAGATCGTGCCGGCGTGCGGCACCACGATGCCGACCAGTCGGATCGTTGCCCGAGCTCCGAGGACCGGTGGCTGCTGCGCCAGGGCCGCACGCCCCCGCGCCAGGTAACCGTCGATCTCGACGGACAGGCGGTCCGGGTCGCCCGGATAGAACCGCCCAGCGACCGCAGGGTCCCGAACCCAGCCGGCGTAGGTGTCCTGCGGTTCCTCGTGGCTGCCTGGCCACCTCATGGCCGTGCCCTCCTCACCGTGCCCCGACGGGCCCCGATCCGGTCATGCCAGCACCTCGGCCAGGCGCACCGGCAACCGGCGCCGCCCCCAATCTCCCACCGGCCCGTCGAACACGCCGTCGACCGACGCGCCACAGGCCACGCAGTGCCCCCGCTCGTCGAGCCGGTAGGCGCGGATCTGGTACCAGTCGCGCTCGATCACCGGCCGCCCGCATCCCGGGCAGCGTGTGGTGTCCCCGGCACGGTCGGACACGTTGCCGGTGTAGGCGTAGCGCACGCCGTTGGCCAGGGCGATGTCGCGTGCCCGGGTCAGGGTCGCGGGCGGCGTGGGCGGCACGTCACGCATCTTCCAGTCGGGGTGGAACGCGCTGAAGTGCATCGGCACATCCGGACCACAGTGCGCCACGACCCAGCGGGTCATGGCGTCGAGTTCCTCGTCGGAGTCGTTGTGCCCGGGGATGACCAGCGTGGTCAGTTCCAGCCAGGTGTCGGTCCGGGTGGCCACGTACTCGATGGTGTCCAGCACCCGGGCCAGGTCCGCGCCGCAGAGCCGGTGGTAGAACTCCGGCGAGAATCCCTTGAGGTCGATGTTGGCCGCGTCCATGTGCCGGTAGAACTCCGCGCGCGGCTCGGGGTTGATGTACCCGGCGGTGACCGCCACCGTGCGGATGCCCACCTCGCGGGCGGCGATGGCGGTGTCGATGGCGTACTCGGCGAAGATCACCGGGTCGTTGTAGGTGAACGCGACGCTGCGGCAGCCCAGCCGAGCCGCGGCGGTGGCGATGGCGGTGGGGCTGGCGCTGTCAGCCAGTGTGTCGATGTCCCGGGACTTGGAGATGTCCCAGTTCTGGCAGAACTTGCAGGTCAGGTTGCAGCCCGCGGTGCCGAACGACAGCACCGACGAGCCGGGCAGGAAGTGGTTCAGCGGCTTCTTCTCGATCGGGTCCACGCAGTAGCCCGAGGATCGGCCGTAGGTGGTCGACACGATCGCGCCGTCCTGGCACGCCCGGACGAAGCAGAGCCCGCGCTGGCCCTCGTGCAGCCGGCACTCCCGCGGACACAGGTCGCACTGCACCCGGCCGTCGGGGAGGGCGTGCCACCACGTCGTCGGCCAGGTTTCCAGCGGCGGGGCAACCGAAACCGCAGTCCCGTCGGGGCTGTACTGGTTCGGGGCACCGTTGCCCATGCCTCAAGCATGCTCCCGCCGGCGGGCTCGTGCCACCCCCAGCAGGTCCTGGCGCGGGAGAGGATGCCGCCATGTCCGAGTTCCGCTCCTCCCCCGACCTGCTGGCGCTGCATGCGGTGCGGCTCGCGGGTCTGGCAGATGCCCGCGCGCTGGCCAGGCGCTCCGACCTCGTCTCCGACGACGTCGCGCAGTTGCTGGTGGACTTCGAAGCCTGCGGATGGGTGCGCCATGCCGAGTTCGCCGGCACCGGCGGCAGGTCGCTCACCGAGGCCGGGCGGGTCGCGAACGAGCGCCAGTTGGCGACCGAGTTGGACACAGCCGGCGCCCGGCCCGTGGTGCAGGACACCCTCGCGGCCTTCCTGCCGCTGAACGCACGCGTCCTGAACCTCTGCACGGACTGGCAGATCCGGGCGCTGCCCGGCGAACCGCTGGCCGCCAAGACCCCAGCGGGGGGTTACGCCTCCTCGAGGACCGCCACCACGTGGTGGGCGTCCACCGAGTCGCCGACGGCCACCCGGATCTCCTCGACCACGCCGTCGGCGTCGGCCTTGATCCGGTGCTCCATCTTCATCGCCTCGAGGATGACCAGGGTGTCGCCCTCGGCCACGGCATCACCCGCGCCGACCAGCACTGCGGTCACCGTCCCGGGCACCGGGGACACCAGACCGTGATCGTGACCGTGCTCGGCGGCGTCCGGGTGACGCGGGAGCACGCGGAACACGGTCGTGCGGCCCAGGCCGGTGACCAGCACCCAATCACCCGCCCGCCGCACGGCGAACCAGCCGCCGACCCCGTCGACCTCGACCATCACCTGGTCGCCCTCGGCGCGGGTCCGGTCGACACGCAGGGCCGGTGGCAGGGGTGGCAGCCCCACCTCGAACTCAGACGCCTGCTCCGCGGACTCCTCGTCGAACAGCGCAGCCCGCGCGGCCACCTGTGTCGCATGCGCCGCGTCCTCAAGCGCCGGCTCCCCGGACTCGACCCCGTCACCGGCCAGGACGATGTCCAGGCCACCGGCGCGATCGCGGGTGTAGCGCACCTCGACCGCCAGGTCGACGCCGAACTCGGAGTAGCCGAACCGGCGCACCTCGGGCACGGCCGCGATGTTGCGCCAGCCGGCCGGAGCGAGTGCCGCCCACGGCTGGCCGACCCGCTCCTGCTCAGCCAGGCCCAGCGCGGCAGCCGCCAGGTGCAGCGCCAGCTCGCGACGCGCCACGATCGGGGTGGCCACCAGCGGGTTCTCGTCCAGGAAGGCCGTCGTGGTGTCCCCGGCCAGGAACTCAGGCGACCGCAGGATCGCGGCCAACGATTCCCGGTTGGTCGGCACCCCCGCCACGCGCAGGCTCTCCAGGCTGGCCGCCAGCGTCGCCGCAGCCACCTCCCGCGTCCCCCCGTGGGCGATCAGCTTGGCCAGCATCGGGTCGTAGAACGCGCTGACCTCCGACCCCGTCCGAACCCCGGACTCCACCCGGATGCCGGGCGCCGCATCGACCTCGAAGCACTCGATCCGACCCATGCCCGGCAGGTAGCCGCGGGAGGGGTCCTCGGAGTAGAGCCGCACCTCGATCGCGTGCCCCGATCGAGTGATCTCCTCCTGTGCCAACGGAAGCGGCTCGCCGGCAGCGACGCGGACCTGCCACTCGACAAGGTCCAGGCCGGTGACCTCCTCGGTGACCGGGTGCTCCACCTGCAGGCGGGTGTTCATCTCCAGGAAGTAGAACTCCTGGTCGGCGCCCTCGCCGGCGACCATGAACTCCACCGTGCCCGCGCCGACGTAGTCGATGGCCCGCGCGGCAGCCACGGCCGCGGCATACATCGACTCCAGCGTCGCTGCAGTGGCTCCCGGGGACGGGGACTCCTCAACCACCTTCTGGTGACGGCGCTGGATGGAGCACTCCCGCTCGAAGCAGTGCACGACGTTGCCGTGGGTGTCGCCGAACACCTGGACCTCGACGTGTCGACCCCGCTCGAGGTAGCGCTCGAGGAACACGGTCGGGTCACCGAACGCCGAGGCGGCCTCGTTGCGCGCCCCGGACACCGCCTCCAGCAGGTCGGCCGCGTCGCGGACCAGGCGCATCCCCTTGCCGCCACCACCGGCCGACGCCTTGACCAGCAGCGGCAGGCCCACCTCGGCACCGGCGGCAACGATGTCGGCGTCGCTGGCATCCGAGGCCAGCTCGGCGCCGGGCACCAGGGGGACGCCGGCGGCGGCGACCAGGCGCTTGGCCTCGACCTTGAGCGCCATCGCGTTCATCGACTCGGGCGTCGGGCCGATCCAGACCAGCCCGGCCTCGGTGACCGCCCGCGCGAAGTCGGGGTTCTCCGACAGGAACCCGTAGCCTGGATGGATCGAGTCGGCCCCGGCCCGGCGCGCGGCATCCAGCACCTTCTGCGCGACGAGGTAGGACTCCGTCGACGTCCGCCCACCGATCGAGACCGCGAGGTCCGCATCGCGCACGAACGGCGCGTCGGCATCCGGGTCGGAGTGGATCGCCACCGCCTGGTGGCCCATCGCGTGCGCGGTGCGGATGACGCGTCGGGCGATCTCGCCGCGGTTGGCCACCAGGATCCGGGTGATCGTGCGCTGTGCCATGGGTGCCCTCACATCCGGAAGACGCCGAAGTTCGACGTCCCCGCGACCTCGTTGGAATGGACTGCCGAGAGCGCCAGGCCCAGCACGGTCCGGGAGTCGCGCGGGTCGATGATCCCGTCGTCCCAGACCCGGCCGGTGGCGAACAGCGCGGTGGACTCGCGCTCCACCTGCGCCTCGAGACCCTCGCGCATCGGCGCGAACTGCTCGTCGCTCCACGGGATGCCCAGCTTCTCGGCCTTCGCCTTCGCCACGATCTCCATCACCCCACCGAGCTGCTTGGGCCCCATCACCGCGATCCGGTGGTTGGGCCAGGTGAACACGAACCGCGGGTTGAAGGCGCGGCCGGCCATGCCGTAGTTGCCCGCGCCGTAGGAGGCGCCGACCATCAGGGTCAGGTGCGGCACGGTGGAGTTGGAGACCGCGTTGATCAGCTTCGCGCCGTCCTTGATGATGCCGCGCTGCTCGTAGCGGGTGCCGACCATGAACCCGGTGGTGTTCTGCAGGAACAGGATCGGGGTGTCGTGCCGGTTGCACAGCTGGATGAACTGTGCGGACTTCTGCGACTCCTCGCTGAACAGGATGCCGTTGTTGGCGATGATGCCCACCGGGTAGCCGGCAAGCTCCGCCCAGCCGGTGACCAGTTGCGAGCCGTACGGCGCCTTGAACTCCTCGAACGCCGAGCCGTCGACGATCCGGGCGATGATCTCGCGGGTGTCGAAGGGCACGCGCACGTCGGCGCTGGCGATACCGAGCAGCTCGTCGGGGTCCAGCACCGGGACCGCCGGGTTGGCCACTCGCGGTGCGGGGCCGAGCTTGCGCCAGTTCAGGTGCCCGACGATGCCGCGCCCGATCCGCAGCGCGTCGAGCTCGTCCTGGGCCAGGTAGTCCGAGAGCCCCGAGACCCTCGAGTGCATCTCCGCCCCGCCGAGATCCTCCTCGATCGCATCCTCGTTGATGGCCATCTTGACCAGCGGCGGACCGGCCAGGAACACCTTGGCCGACTCCTTCTGCATCACGATGTAGTCGCTCATGCCGGGCACGTAGGCCCCGCCGGCGGTCGAGGATCCGAACACCAACGTGATCGTCGGGATGCCGGCGGCCGACATCTGGGTCAGGTTGCGGAAGCTCGCTCCCCCGGGCACGAACACCTCGGCCTGGTTGGGCAGGTCGGCGCCCCCGGACTCGGTGAGGTTGATCAGCGGCAGCCGGTTGCGCTGCGCGATGTCCATCGCCCGCAGCGCCTTGTGCATCGTCATCGGACTCTGGGCACCGCCCTTGACGGTGGGGTCGTTCGCGCTGACCAGGCACTCGACGCCGTTCACCCAGCCGATCCCGGTGACCAGGCCCACGCCCAACTCGTCCTTGGAGCCCCAGCCGGCCAGTGGGGAGAGTTCGAGGAACGGGCTGTCGGCATCCAACAGGGCCGCGATCCGCTCGCGGGGCAACAGCTTGCCGCGATCACGGTGGCGGGCCACCGCCTTCGCCGCCTTCGCAGGGTTCGACGAACCACCGCCGCCGACCACCGTCGAGTTGAGGGACTCGATCTCGGACAGGGACGCCAGCATCGCCTCACGGTTGGCCCGGAAGGACTCGGAGCGGGGGTCCACCGACGTGCGCATCACCGGTTTCACGAACTTGACGTTAGCGTCAACTTGACGCCAGCGTCAAGTTCACCGACCCCGGTCGAGGGGGCTCGATCCGGCGCGAGCGCCCACACCTTCGGCGATCCCGGACCGGCGCTGCCGAGCACTGTCCGGGGCAGCGCGACACTACCCGCCGGTAGAACTCATCAGTAGCTGGATCGAGCCGCCGGGGGTGGCAATGCTTGCCTCAGTCCCACCCCCCTACGACTGAGAGAAGGCCCCATGTTCACCACAGACGAGTCCCCGTCCCACGTCGATGCCAGCCCGACCGCACAGGCCCACCTCGTCGCCCTGGCCGCGGCCCGTGGTGACATCACGGTCATGCTGACCGAGCACGGCGCCGCAGTCCTGCGGGCCGGCCAGCAGCCGCCCGCCGGCTCGATCCTCCTGGGCTCCCTGGATGAGGCCGGCGACATCTCGTGCGTCGCCGACGAGAGCGCCGCGCACACGTGGTGGCGCACCCGCGCGCACCTGGACCTGTCCGGTCCCGAGGTCAGCGACAGCATCGAGATGAGCTACGACGTCGCGCAGCTCAGCGAGGCCGAGCTGTTCGCGGCCCTGGCGGCGGGTCCACTGCGCCGCTACTGACGCCCCCGTCGGCCAGGTAGCCGGCCCGGACACTCGGGGCCGGCTACCTGGCCGGGTTGTTGGGCTTGGCCGGGTTGTTCGACTTGGCCGCGGCCGCGGCTGGCGTGGGCCCATCCTTCGCGCTGCGGATCACCACGAGCCGGTCGCCGGGCTGGAGCACGCGCACCCCGCCCTGGTCGAAGCGGATCACCGCGCCCTCGCGCACGACCGCCAGGACCAGATCACCCTCGGCCTGCACGTCGGCGGGCGCCAGGCCCATCTCGGCGCGCGTGATCGGACGTTCGACCACCTCGAGGCCGCGGCCGGTGTCCATGAGGTCCTCGATCATCGCGCCCACGTTGGCCGACAGCATCGACAGGCCCATCAGGTTGCCCGCGGACTCCGCGTGCGTGATGACCCGGTCGGCGCCGCTCTGCCGAAGCAGTTCGGCCGCTGAGGCCTCCCGGGCAGCGGCGATGATCAGGGCGGTGGGGGCCATCGCGCGCACCCGCAGGGTGACCATGATCGCGGTGTCGTCCTGGTCGGCGGCCACGATGATCTGCTTGGCTTCGGGCACCCCCGCATCGCGGAGCACCTGCTCGTTGCGCGCGTCGCCCACCACCCCGGTCACACCACGCCGGGTCGCCTCGGCCACGGCGAATCGATCGGCGGCGACCACCACGATCGTGCGTGCGTCCAACCCGTGCGCCAGCAGCGAGCGCAGCGACGCCTGTCCCTTGACGCCGAAGCCGACGATGATGGTCTGGTCCTTCATACGTTTCCTCCAGCGCTTGACCCGGGATCGCTCCCGGGCCGCCTGGGTCAGCACCTCCACCGTGGTGCTGACCAGCACGATCAGGAACGCGAACCGCAGTGGGGTGATCACGAGCACATTGACCATGCGGGTGCGGGTGGTGACCGGGGCGATATCGCCGTAGCCGGTCGTCGACAGGGTGACCGTCGAGTAGTACAGCGCATCGGTGAACGAGACCCCGTTGTCCTGCCCGAAGTCTGCGTAGCCCGCGCGCTCGAAGTACACCAGCAGGGTCGTGACCAGCACGATCGACAGCGCGATGCCGATCCGCACGGCCAGGGAACGTCGCGCCGACAGCCGTCGGCTCGGGAAGATCACGCGCGAGGGCTGGTCGCCTTCGTCCTCGAAGAGGTCGCCCATCTCGGCCATGGGGGGAATCTACAGCGGTGCGGACCCGCTGCGGCCGTGCCGGGCAGAGATCCGCCGGGCGATGTAGGGCGAGAACCAGCCGTTGTTGCGCATCTGGATCCCCGTAACGCCAGTCGGCGCCGGTGACCCGGCCCCGGCAGCGCGAAGCCCCGCACGCACAGTCGAGCTCGTCGTAGGCATTGGCGTCGCAGGTGCCGTAGTCGAAGGTCAGCTCCGCACCGCGGGGCAGGTCGTCCTTGGCCACCACGACGGTCTCGCCGAGCAGCCCGCAGGTCGGGTCGCAGGAATGGTTGATGAGGTCGCCGTCCTCGATGCGCGCCGAGGCCAGCAGGAACAGGTCGTCGGCAACCTGGATCGAACGCGACACGACGCGAACGCCCCGAACCCGTGCTCGCCGACGGCCCGAACGACCGCCTTCGGCGTCAGCCCGCTCATGTCCACGGGCACCTCCTGGGCAGCAGCCCGCAGGCGCGGGGGCGACAATGGTGCCATGACGCAACCACTTGCCGGCAAGGACGACTCAGAAGCGCACGTCGTGATCGTGGGACCCGACGGTCAGCCGATCGCGTCGGCCGACGAGGCCAACGAGTCGTCGGTGGCCGACCTGATCGAGCAGCCCGCCAAGGTGATGCGGGTGGGCTCGATGATCAAGCAACTGCTCGAGGAGGTGCGCACCGCCCCACTCGACGAGGCGTCCCGAGCCCGGCTGCGCGACATCCACACCCGCTCGATCAAGGAGCTGGAGAGCGGTTTGGCCCCCGAGCTCATCGAGGAGCTCGACCGGCTGTCGCTGCCGTTCGGCGCCGAGACCGTCCCCACCGATGCCGAGCTGCGGATCGCGCAGGCCCAACTGGTCGGCTGGCTCGAGGGCCTGTTCCACGGCATCCAGACCGCACTGTTCGCCCAGCAGATGGCCGCCCGCGCCCAGTTCGAGCAGATGCGCCGGGCCGCGATCACCGCCGGGCCCGAGGGCGATCCGACCCCCCCGTCACCCGACGGTCATCGTCGCGGCACCAACGGTCCGTACCTGTAGGGCGCCGAGCAGCCGGACGCCGCAACCGCGCCGGTAGGCTGCGCCCGTGATCGACCTGCGCGCGCTCCGTGAGGATCCCGACCTGTTCCGCGCCTCCCAGGCTGCCCGCGGGGAGGACCCCGGGCTGGTCGATGCGCTGCTGGCCGCCGACGAGACCCGGCGGCTGGCCGGCTCCGCGTTCGACACCCTGCGCAACGAGCAGAAGGGGCTGGGCAAGCAGGTCGCGAGGGCCACCGGCGCGGAGAAGGCGGCCCTGCTGGCGCGAGCCAAGGAGCTGGCCGAGGCGGTGCGGACCGCCGACGCCCAGCGCGCCGGGGCGACCACCCGCACCGACGAACTCGTCCTGGCCCTGTCCAATGTCGTGCACCCGGACTCGCCCCGGGGCGGCGAGGAGGACTTCACCGTCATCTCCACGCACGGGCAGATCCGGGACTTCACGGACGAGGGCATCACGGTCCGCGACCACCTCGAGCTCGGCGAGGCGCTCGGCGCGATCGACGTGGAACGCGGGGCCAAGGTGTCCGGGTCGCGCTTCTACTACCTCACCGGGATCGGCGCGCTGCTCGAGCTCGCTCTGATCAACCTCGCGATGGCGCAGGCCACAGCCAACGGGTACACCCCGATCATCCCCCCGGCGCTGGTCAAGCCCGCCGCGATGGAGGGCACCGGGTTCCTGGGCCAGGCCGCGGAGAACGTCTACCGGCTGGAGGCTGACGACCTCTACCTGGTCGGCACCGCCGAGGTCCCCCTGGCCGCCTACCACTCCGAGGAGATCCTGGCAGCCGGCTCGCTGCCCCGCCGGTTCGCCGGCTACTCGCCGTGCTTCCGCCGCGAGGCCGGCACCTACGGCAAGGACACCCGCGGCATCTTCCGGGTGCACTGGTTCGACAAGGTCGAGATGTTCGTGTTCGTCACCCCCGAGGACGCCGAGGCCGAGCACGCCCGGCTCGTCGAGCACGAGAAGCAGTTCCTCGACGCCCTGGAGCTGCCCTACCGGGTCATCGACGTGGCCACCGGCGACCTGGGCGCCAGTGCGGCGCGCAAGTTCGACTGCGAGGCGTGGATCCCCTCGCAGGGGCGCTACCGCGAGCTGACCTCCACCTCGAACTGCACCACGTTCCAGGCTCGTCGGCTGCGGGTCCGCGAGCGCGCCGCGGACGGGTCGGTGCGCCCGCTGGCGACGTTGAACGGGACGCTGGTGGCGATCCCGCGCACGATCATCGCGATCCTGGAGAACCACCAGCAGGCCGACGGGTCGGTGCACGTGCCCGCCGCATTGGCGCCCTACCTGGGCGGGCGGACGGTCCTCGAGGCGCTGTCCTGAGCCGCCTGGAACTGGGCGGGCGATGGGCGCGCATGGGAGGATGGCGCCCATGTCCCAAGCCGGCGCGCACTCGTCGCGGCGCACCGTCGGGGAGGCGCCCCCCGCGGCTGAGGACCCGGGGACCGAGACCGCGGATCTGCTGCCCGACGACATCGGCGTGCGGGCGCACAGCCTGGTCGAGGCGGACCTGACGGCACCGATCGCGCTGCCCGAGGATGTGGGCCTGGTCGGCTCGGACCTCGACGGCACCCTGCTCGGCCCGGACCTGCGGATCGGGGCCCGCAGCCTGGCGGCCATCCCGGCGCTGGCGGGGATCGGGGTCGGGTTCGTCTACGTGACCGGTCGACCGCCGCGCTGGCTGCGCCCGATCCTGGCGCAGACCGGCCACGCACACATGGCGGTCTGCGCCAACGGGGCCCTGGTCGTGGACCTGGCCACCGAGCGCCTGGTCCGGCACACCGCGATCGAGCGCGAGCTCGCCGAGACGGTCACGCGCCGCCTGCGCGAGCTGGTGCCCGGGATCTCGTTCGCCCTCGAGCGGCTGATCGAGGGTGCTGGGCAGGCGCGCAGCCTCGATGACCTCACCGCGGTCGGCTTCGAGCCGATCTACGACCCCCCGTGGGCCCGGCTGCCCGGGGTGGAGCGCGGAGACATCCTGGACCTGATCGGTCGCGGTGAGCCGGTGAAGATCCTGGCAGCGCCGCCGCCCGGCGCCGGGCATGACTCCGACTCGCTGCTGGCCCTGGCCGAGGCCGAGTTCGCCGGCGCCCTGCACATCACGCACTCGGGCACCCGCGACGTGCTGATCGAGATCATGTCCGGGGAGATCGACAAGGGCGTGGGCTTCCTGGAGGTGGCCGAGGCCCTGGCCGTGACCCCGCAGCGGACTGCGGCGATCGGGGACATGCCCAACGACGTGGCACTGATCCGCGCCGCCGGCACCGGATACGCCGTGGCCAACGCCCATCCCTCGGCCCGCGCGGCCGCCGACCACATCCTGCCCAGCAACGCCGAGGACGGCGTCGGTCGGCTGCTCGAAGCCCTGCTCACCGAGCGGGGTGCCAGCCGATGAGCAACGGCGGCCAGGCGATCGAGCGGCGCAGGAACTGGCTGGGGCCCCTGGGCCCGCCGCTGCTGCTTCTGGTCGTCATGTGGATCGCCGAGACTCTGGACCTGCTCCTCGGTGGGCAGCTGGATGGCGCCGGCATCGAAGCGCGCGAGACCGACGGACTGCTCGGGGTCCTGTTCGCGCCTTTCCTGCATGGCGGGTTCGACCACCTGCTGTCCAACACGGTGCCGGTGCTCGTGCTGGGCACGCTGGTGGCCACCGCCGGTCGGGCGCTGTTCTGGCGGGTGACCGGCACGGTGATCCTGCTCGGCGGGCTGGGCACCTGGCTGATCGCCCCACCGGCCACGACCACGATCGGCGCCAGCGGCCTGGTCTTCGGCTACCTGGGCTACCTGTTGGTGGCCGGGGTGCGCACCCGGCACTGGCGCGACCTGCTCATCGGCGCGGCCGTGCTGCTGGTCTACGGCACCCTGCTGCTCGGCGCGCTGCCGTGGGTCGTGGCGGCCAACGTGTCCTGGCAGGCCCACCTGACCGGCGCGCTGGCCGGCGGCGCGTCCGCGTGGTGGTTCGCCCCGCGCCCCCGAAGGGCGATCCGCCCCGCCCCCTGATCCCCCTCGCCCGCAGCGCCCCACAGCACCTCGGGCCCCGCACCGCCCTGCCCCGCACCGCCCTGCCCCGCACCGCACCGCACCGCACCGCACCGCACCGCCCAGCCCCGCCCGCCCAGCGCACGGATCCATCCAAGTTTGGTCGCCCCGCAGCGGATCGATCCAAGTCTCGTGGGCCGGAACCTTCTCGATCTTGGATCGATCCTCGCCCCTCGCCCTCGCTCCCCGCGCTCCGCGCCCCCTCGCGCTCGGCGGTTCCCTTCCCCATTGCTCCACCTCAGAGGCGTAGCGGCGTCGCTGGCGTGGATGAAGTGCGGGTTGCGCGTCGCCTACGTGGAGACACGCGCCGGCGGGCGGCGGGCGGCGGGGCGGGCGGGCGGCAGGGTCAGGACAGGGACAGGCGGTACGGGTGGGCGGGGTAGGTGCCCAGGATCGACACCTCGTGGGAGAAGAACTCCAGCTCCTCGAGGGCGAAGCGCAGGCCCCGGTCGGCGGGATGGCCCTGGACGTCGGCGTAGAACTGGGTGGCCGAGAAGTGCCCGTCGAGCATGTAGCTCTCCAGCTTGGTCATGTTGACCCCGTTGGTCGCGAAGCCGCCGAGGGCCTTGAACAGCGCGGCCGGGACGTTGCGCACGCGGAACACCAGCGTGGTGATGAGCTCCTCGCCCGGCTCGACGTCCTCGGGCTCGCGCGCCAGCACCAGGAACCGGGTGGTGTTGTGGTCGGCGTCCTCGATGTTCTCGGCCAGGACCGTCAACCCGTAGGTCTGCGCGGCCAGCGCCGAGGCGATCGCCGCCCGGGTCGGGTCCCCGACCTCGGCGACCTCGCGCGCCGAGCCGGCGGTGTCCGCAGCGACGATCGCGGCCAGCCCGAGCGAACGGATCGCGTCGCGGCACTGGCCCAGGGCCATCACGTGACTCTCCACGGTGCGCAGGTCCTCGATTCGTGCCCCGGGCACGCCGAGCAGTTGGTGGCGGATCGGCAGGAAGTGCTCGGCCACGATCGCCAACCCGGCGCGCGGCAGCAGGTGATAGATGTCCGACACCCGACCGGCCAGGGAGTTCTCGATCGGGATCATCGCCAACGGCGCGCTACCAGAAGCCACCGCGGCGAACGCGTCCTCGAAGGTCGGGCAGGGCAGCGGCGTGGCGCTCGGGTAGACCTCGTCGATCGCGATGTGCGAGTTGGCACCCAACTCGCCCTGGAAGGCCACGACCGTCATCAGAGCCTTCCCACAGCGGCCTCGATGGCCTGCTGTTCCTCGGCGGTCAGCGTACCGTCGGCCTGACCACCGCTGATCGCGCGCACGTAGGTGCGCACGTCGGCCTTGCCGGCCAGGGTCGTGAGGACCAGCCCGGAGCCGGTGTCGTCGAGCAGGGCGACGCTGTACGACAGCCGCCCGCCCACATCGGCGAACGCGTCGTAGCGCACGAGTGCGACGTGCCGCAGTGCCGTCGGATCGCCGCGAACCTCAGCCGCCAGCGCGGCGTGGGCCTGGAGCTCCTCGACCTGCCGGGTGAGGCCCTCGACCCGCACGGACAGCTCGGTGCCGTGGTCGCGGAGTTCGGCCAGGGAGCCTCGGGCATCCTCGGACCAGTGCTCGAACTGCCGCACCTGCTCGGCCATGTCTGCGGCCCGCGGGTCGGTTGCCGGCAGGGGGTCCGTTCGGTGCCGGGTTCCGCCCGCGACCCACCGGCGGTTGGCCACCGTCGCCAGCACGAGCGCCACACCGGCCAGGACGATGGCGAGCACCGCCAACGAGGCGCTCAGGACCGGGGACATGGACCCACAGGGTAGTCGCGCCGCAGAACAGCCACCGGTCGCGGTCGGCGCCTTGGCTGCGACCCAGACATGCGTTCGGACGCCACCGACGGGGGATGCAGTGACGTCCGAACTGATTGAACCTTACGCCATCTCCCGCGATCCGGCAACGGGGACGCCACCCCAGAGAGCGTGTTCTCGGTCACATCCGTGCGGCACCACCGTCGTCACCCCCTCGGTGCCCGGCTGGTGTCGGCCGCCTCAGCGGGGCATCGCCGGCAGGGCGGCCACCACGTCGGCCGGCCGGTTGGTGATGATCGCAGCCACACCCAGCTCGCGACACAGCTCGACGTCGGCCGGCTCGTCGACGGTCCACACGAAGATCTGCCCCCCCATCCGGTGCACCCGCAGGGCATACCGCGGGTGCGCGCGCAGGATCGCGATGTCCGGCCCGGCGATGGTCGCGCCGAAGGGCAGGTCGCCGGCGCGCATCCGCAACGGCACCCGGTCCATGAGGAACACCCGGGGCACGCCCGGAGCCAGGGCCCGGAACCGCCGGATCGCCTGGGCTGAGAACGACATGACCCGCACGGGATGCGGTCCGGACCGGGCCGGCGTGGCCAGACCGAACCGGCGCAGTTGGGCGACCACCGCCTGCTCCACCCAGCCGGCGTAGCGGGTCGGGTGCTTGGTCTCGATGGCCAGCATGATGGGCCGCGGGCCGCTGGTCACCAGGTCCAACAGGGTCGGCAGCGTCAGGATCGCCCCCGACCGGTCGGCGAGCACGGCCTCGCCGGGCCAGGACTCGCTGCGCCGCGCAGCCACGGTGCGCTCGCGCAGCGGTCGGCGGCTGGGCCGTGGGCCGTCAGCCTCCGTCCAGGCGCCGAAGTCGTGGCGGGCCAGGTCGGCCAGCGTCTTGGTGGACACCACACCCCACCCGTCGCTGGTCCGGTCGATGCGCCGGTCGTGGACGCAGACCAGGTGCCCGTCGGCGGTCAACCGGACGTCGCACTCCAGGCCGTCCGCGCCCTGCTCGATGGCCAGCTCGAAGGCCGCCAGGGTGTGCTCGGCGCGCGCTGCACTGGCACCGCGATGGGCGATCACCAACGGACGACCGGTCACGGTGCCCAGCATGCCCGGCAGCCGGGGTGCCGCGCGCGGCGCAGGGCGGTGCCCCCGACCGCCGTCGGCGCGCTCCGGGCAGGCTCGGGTGTGGTGCCGTGCACGTCGCGCTCAACCCTCGTCGCCAGCGTGATCCTCGGCATCATCGAACAGGACGCCCGGATTGAGCAGGCCGGATGGGTCCACCACGGCGCGGATCTGGCGCATCCACGCGATCTCCTGCGCGCTGCGGCTCAGGTGCAGCTGACCGGCCTTCATCCGGCCGATCCCGTGCTCGGCGCTGATGCTGCCCCCGAGCGCGGCGACCTGCGCCAGGACTCGCTGCGCGGTGCCCTCGGGGACGTCGACGAGCTGAACATGCAGGTTGCCGTCCAGGGCGTGCCCGAAGAAGCCGACCCAGCCGGACTCCGCCGAGTCGCGCGCCCGGGCATCAGCATGGTCGCCCGCCAGGTGATCGGCACGGGCGCCGGCACGGGCGCCGGCACGGTCGTCAGCACCGTCGCCTGCCAGGTGGTCGGCACGGGCATCGCCATCGTCGCCTGCCAGGTTGTCAGCACGGGCATCGGCTCCGGCATCACCACGGTCGCCTGCCAGGTGGTCGGCACGGGCATCACCACGGTCGTCTGTCACGTGATCGGCACGGGCATCACCACGGTCGGCCGCAGAGTCGTCACCAGGGTCGTCGGCCGGGTCGTCGGCACGGTAGCCAGTCTCGTCCTCGGCATGGGCGTCGGTCACCGGTGCGGCGACCGCGAATTGCGCCACCGTCGCCCGGATCGCACCCACGCCAGCATCGAGGGCGTCCAGCCGGAAGCTCACGTCCAACTTCTGCGGCCCTAGCCCAGCCAGTCGCGCGTACAACTCGGTCTGCTGCTCGCGCAGCGCCCACAACCGCGCCCGATCTGCGGGCTCCGTGGCCAGCGCGACGACGTGGTCCCCGACCGGCTCGAGCCCCGCACCGGTCGCACCATCGGCGACCTCCAGGAGGAGCAGCCAGTCGGCACCGTCGGGCAGCGGATCGGGCTGGCCCAGCGCCGCGCTGGCCCGGGTCACCCCAGCCGCGTCGACCACCTCGGCAGCCAGCAGCGGCCACCCCGCGGCCTGCACCCGGCGCGCCCACCCGACCGCCTGCGCCAGCGACCCGGCGGCCAGCAGCGCGACGCTGGGCGCGGCCGGTGCGGGGTGCAGCACCAGCTCCACCTCGGTGATCACGCCCAGGGTGCCCTCGCTGCCGACGAGCAGATGACCCAGGTCATACCCGCAGTTGTCCTTGCGCGGACGGCCCACGGTGCGCAGCACCCGACCATCGGCGAGCACGGCGACCAGCCCGCGCACCTGCTCGCGCATCATGCCGTGGGCCACGACGCCCATCCCACCGGCATTCGTGGCGACCATGCCGCCGACCGTCGCCGAGTCCCGCGCCGCCAGATCCACCCCGAAGCGCAGGCCGGCTGCCCGCGCGTGCCCGGCCACGCGCGCCGCGGTCACACCGGCGCCCACCCGCACGGTGCGCTCGACCAGGTCCACGGGCTCCAGCCCGACCAGGGCCGTGGTCGCCAGCAGCAGGGCCGGCCGGTCCGGCACCGACCCGCCGACCAGCCCGGTGTTGCCGCCCTGCACCTGGATCGGCACCCCGGCCGCGCGTGACAGCGCCAGGACCTCGGCGACCTGCTCGGTGCTGGTCGGGCGCACCGTGCCGAGCACCGGACCCGACCACCGCCCGGTCCAATCCACGCTCACCCCGGTGAGCAGGTCCGGGTCGGTGGTGACCGCGATCCCCGCACCGGACAGCGCCTCGACGAGGCCGGCGAAGTCCTGATCCACCGCTCCATCCTGCCGCGGGAGCCCACCCGAGGGGAACGCCGCGGGAACGGGCGCCGTCGCAGCACCGCCGGACGTGCTTCGGCACCGGCGTGGTGTCAGGATGACAGGCGTGCCCGGCGGGACCGGCCCGCTGTCGAACGAGGAGGAGCCAGCTATGCCCATTGCTTCACGTGAGGTCTATGAGGAGATGCTCGATCGCGCCAAGGCCGGCGGCTACGCCTACCCCGCTGTCAACTGCACCTCGTCGCAGACGATCATCGCCACCATGCGCGGCTTCGCCGAGGCTGAGTCCGACGGCATCGTGCAGTTCTCCACCGGCGGCGCCGCATTCGCGGCCGGCCAGTACTCCAAGGACATGGTGGCCGGGGCCGTGGCCCTGGCGGAGTTCGCGCACTCGATCGCCGACCAGTACCCCACCAACATCGCCCTGCACACCGATCACTGCCCCGAGAACAACCTGGACGCCTACATGCGCCCGCTGCTGGAGATCGGCATCGAGCGCGTCAAGGCCGGCAAGGCGCCGCTGTTCAACTCGCACATGTGGGACGGCTCGGCCATCGAGCTCGGCCGCAACCTCGACATCGCCGACGAGCTGCTGGACAAGTCCATCGCAGCCAACACGATCATGGAGATCGAGATCGGCGCGGTCGGCGGCGAGGAGGACGGCGTCGAGGCCAGCCACGACGCGCACCTGTTCTCCACCCCGGAGGACGTCGAGGCCATGATCAACAAGCTCGGCCTCACCGAGCGCGCGCGCTACCTCGTGGCCGCCACCTTCGGCAACGTGCACGGCGTGTACAAGCCCGGCAACGTCGTCCTGACCCCCGCAATCCTGCGCGAGCTGCAGGACAAGGTCATCGCGATGAAGGGCCTCGAGCCCGGCAGCAAGCCGCTGGACCTGGTGTTCCACGGTGGCTCGGGCTCGCTGCTGTCCGAGATCCACGAGTCCCTGGACTACGGCGTGGTGAAGATGAACATCGACACCGACACCCAGTACGCCTTCACCCGCCCGATCGTGGACCACATGTTCAAGAACTACGACGGCGTGCTCAAGGTCGAGGGCGAGGTCGGCAACAAGAAGGTCTACGACCCGCGCTCGTACGGCAAGTCGGCCGAGGCCGGCATGGCCGCCCGCGTGGCGAAGGCCGCAGAGGACCTGCGCGCCACCGGCACGAAGATCTGACCCACCCGGCACCGGCGAGGGGCGGGCCCGGCACACGCTGGCCCGCCCCTTCGCTGTCCCCACCCCCTTGCTTCATCGATCCTGCAGTATGAGTGCCGGATCGACGCCTACGGCGGGGCATGGCGCTGCCCTGGCCCCGGCGCTGGCCCGCTGTGGACAACGGATCGCCGTTTCCGGCTCCGAGCACGAGACTCGCGCCCATGGGACCTCGACTCACGCCCGCGGCTCGCGCACTTCTCCGAGTCCAGCGCGGACTCATCGCCGACTGGCACTCCACCGACGTGGGGCTCTCGCGCCGGACCCTGCTGCGCGCCACCGAGACCGGCTGGGACAAGCACGGCATGCGGGTGTTCTGCGACCGGGAGGGGGACTTGACGTCCGCCCAACTGCGGATGGCCGGATCTTCCGCGCGGCGGCGGGCTCCCCGCGCGCGTTCCGGCGGCCGCGGCCAGCATCGACGCCAGTGGCCAGGCGCACTCCGCGCGTGAGGTACTGACGATCATTGCCAGCGCCTGCCAACAGCACTTGAGCACACCGCGCACGCTGCAGCGTGAGCTCCAGGGCCGCTCGAGGGTCCGGCACCGCAGGTGGATCGAGGAGGCGTTGCGCGCCCTCTCCGAAGGTGCGCAGAGCACCCACGAGGTCGACTTCGCTGCGTGAGTGCCGGCGCTGGGGCCTGCCCAAGCCCCGGATGCAGACCAGGCGCGTCGATGCGCACGGCCAGCGCCGCCGCACCGATGCGGAGTTCCACCTGCCCGACGGCCGTGTGGTGGTCGTCGAGATCGACGGCGTGGGCCACCTCGTCACCGACGCGTGGCACGCCGACATCACACGTCACAACGCCTCACCGTCCGAACCGGGGCGCTCATCCTGCGGGTCACGGGCTGGGAGATCCGCAACACTCCAGCGCCGTTCTTCGAGCTCCTGGCATCCGTCGTGCTCGGTGACGCGGCCTGCATCATCGATCCAGCAGTTTGAGTGCCAGATCGATGATGCAACGCGTGATGTGGCCAATCCTGCGGCGCTAGGGTGGTCGCGGTGCTCCCAGTCGGGGGCTGTTGAGGGCGTGCCGATGAGCGGGGCGCTGGCCTGAGGAGGCTCGAATGCCGGCGATCGTCATCGTGGGCGCCCAGTGGGGCGACGAGGGCAAGGGCAAGGCCACCGACCTGCTCGGTGGCCGCGCGGACTATGTCGTGCGCTACCAGGGCGGCAACAACGCCGGGCACACCGTGGTCATCGGCGATGCGAAGTTCGCGCTGCACCTGCTGCCCAGCGGGATCCTGTCCCCCACCTGCACACCGGTCATCGGCAACGGCGTGGTGGTCGACCTCGAGGTCCTGTTCCGGGAGATGGACGGCCTGATCGAGCGTGGTGTGGACCCCTCGCGGCTGCTGATCAGCGCCAACGCGCACATCATCACGCCCTACAACGTGACCCTGGACAAGGTCACCGAACGCTTCCTGGGCAACGCCAAGATCGGCACCACCGGCCGGGGCATCGGGCCGACCTACGGGGACAAGATGGCCCGGGTGGGCATCCGGATCCAGGATCTGCTGGACCCCTCGATCCTGGCCCGCAAGGTCGAGGGCGCGCTGGTCAACAAGAACCAGGCCCTGGTCAAGGTGTTCAACCGGCGCGCGGTCGAAGCCGACCAGGTGGTCGAGCACCTGCTCTCCTACGCCGAACGCCTGGCCCCGCACGTGGCCGACACCGCCCTGCTGCTCAACGAGGCCCTGGACCGCGGCGAGACCGTCGTGCTCGAGGGCGGCCAGGGCACACTGCTCGACGTCGACCACGGCACCTACCCCTACGTGACCTCCTCGAACCCCACCGCCGGTGGGGCGGCCACCGGGTCGGGGATCGGCCCCACCCGGATCGACCGGGTGCTGGGCATCCTCAAGGCCTACACCACCCGGGTCGGCGAGGGCCCCTTCCCCACCGAGCTGTTCGACGACGCAGGCGAGAAGCTGCGCACGATCGGCGGCGAGGTCGGCGTGACCACCGGCCGCGACCGCCGGTGCGGCTGGTTCGACGCCCCGATCGCCCGCTATGCAACCCGTGTCAACGGCGTGACCGACTACTTCCTGACCAAGCTCGACGTGCTCAGCGAGTTCGACGAGATCCCGGTCTGCGTGGGCTACGAGGTGGACGGCCAGCGCATCGACGACGTGCCGATGACCCAGACCGAGTTCCACCACGCCCGCGCGGTCTACGAGCGGCTGCCGGGCTGGGGCACCGACATCTCCGGGGTGCGTGACTTCGATGCGCTGCCCGGCAACTGCCGGGCCTATGTGCGCTTCCTCGAGGAGCAGTCCGGCGCCCGGATCTCGGCGATCGGGGTGGGTCCGGACCGCGACGCCACCCTGGTGCTCAACGACCTGCTGCCCTGAGCCACGGGCCGGGGCCCAGCGGCCTCTGGCGCCCGTGCCCGCTAGGTTGGCCGCCATGTCCCTGCTGCTGAGCCCACTGACCCTGCGATCCACGCGCCTGCGCAACCGGATCATGGTGGCACCGATGTGCCAGTACTCCGCCGTCGAGGGGGTTGCGCAACCATGGCACCTGGTCCATCTCGGTGGGCTGGCGCGCGGCGGGGCCGGGCTGGTGATGGCCGAGGCCACCGCGGTGCGCCCCGAGGGGAGGATCAGCCCCCAGGACACCGGACTGTGGTCCGACGAGCAGGCACAGGCGTGGGCGCCGATCGTGGCCTTCGTCCAGGGGCAGGGGGCCGTGGCCGGCGTGCAGCTGGCACATGCCGGGAACAAGGCGTCGACCTACCGGCCGTGGAGCGGCTCGGGCAGCGTCCCGGCCGAGGAGGGCGGCTGGGCCACGGTCGGTCCGAGCTCGACGGGCTACCCGGGGCTGGCCGCGCCGCAGGAGCTGTCCGCGGCGGGGATCGGCGAGGTCGTGGCGGCGTTCGCGGCGGCAGCGCAGCGCGCGCTCGACGCCGGCTTCGACACCGTCGAGGTGCACGCCGCCCACGGCTACCTGCTCCACCAGTTCCTCTCCCCGTTGGCCAACGACCGCACCGATGCCTACGGCGGTGACCTCGCCGGCCGGGCGCGCCTGCTGCTGGAGGTGGTGGGCGAGGTTCGGGCGATCTGGCCCGCGGATCGGGCGCTGCTGGTGCGGATCAGCGCCACAGACTGGGCTGTCGGTGGGCACACCATCGAGGACTCCGTGGTCGTCTGCGGCTGGCTGCGCGAGCTGGGCGTGGACCTGATCGACGTCTCCAGTGGTGGCGCCAGCCCGCACCAGACGATCGCCCCGGCGCCCGGCTACCAGGTGGCCATGTCGGCCCGGATCCGGGCGGAGTCCGGGATCGCGACCGCTGCGGTGGGCATGCTCACCGAGCCCCGCCAGGCCGAGGCGATCCTGGCCGAGGGCTCCGCCGACCTGGTCGCACTGGGCCGAGCATTGCTGCGCGACCCGCAGTGGCCCCTGCGCGCCGCCCACGAGCTCGGCGACGAGGTGGACTGGCCCCCACAACTGGTGCGCGGGCACTTTCCCGATCCCGACCGGACGGGCTGAACCCGGCCACGGTCGCCCGCTGGAACGACCGTCGGCTCCCGCCGCGGCGCCGCTGACCGAGGACCTGCCGCCAGCGGGACCACTGCCGGTGGCCCGCGGGGACCTACGTCCTGACCTGTCCTGAGCGGCCTCACCCGCTGCCGGCGCACCCGCGGCGACGATATATGTTGCTCAGCGACTCACTTCGAGAGGACAAGTCGTGCGCATTGGTGTGCCCAAGGAGTCCAAGCCCGGGGAACGGCGCGTCGCCGCCACCCCCAAGACCGTCGAGGCGCTGATCAAGCTCGGCTACGAGGTCGCGATCGAGTCCGGCGCTGGGTCCGGTGCGTCCTTCGAGGACCCCGCGTACGCCGCGGCCGGTGCCCAGATCGTGGGCCCCGAGGTGTGGGACGCCGACTTCGTGCTGAAGATCAACGCGCCCACCCCCGAGGAGATCGCCCGGCTGCACGAGGGACAGGCCCTGGCCTGCCTGCTGGCCCCGGCGCTCGCGCCCGAACTGGTCAGCGCCCTGGCGCAACGCGGCGTCACCGCCCTGGCGATGGACGCCGTGCCGCGCATCTCGCGCGCCCAGTCCCTGGACGTCCTGAGCTCGATGGCCAACATCGGCGGCTACCGCGCGGTCATCGAGGCCGCCAACGAGTTCGGCTCGTTCTTCACCGGCCAGGTCACCGCGGCCGGGAAGGTCCCACCCGCGAAGGTCCTGGTCGTCGGCGCGGGTGTCGCGGGCCTGGCAGCCATCGGCACGGCGAGCAGCCTCGGCGCGATCGTGCGCGCCTTCGACGCCCGTTCCGAGGTCGGCGAGCAGGTCGAGTCGATGGGCGCGGAGTTCCTGCGCATCGAGGTGGAGGACACCGGGCCCAGTGCGACCGGCTACGCCAAGGAGATGGGCGAGGACTTCAACCGCAAGGCCGCCGAGCTGTACGCGGCGCAGGCGCGTGACGTCGACATCGTCATCACCACCGCGCTGATCCCCGGGCGGCCCGCGCCGCGACTGTTCACGCAGGAGATGGTCGCCTCGATGAAGCCCGGGAGCGTCGTGGTCGACATGGCCGCGGCCAACGGCGGCAACGTCGCCGGCAGCCGCCCCGACGAGCGCGTGGTCACCGACAACGGGGTCACGATCCTGGGATACACCGACCTGCCCGGTCGGCTGCCGACCCAGGCCTCCCAGCTGTTCGGCACCAACCTGGTGAACCTGCTCAAGCTGATGACCCCGGCCAAGGACGGCGCGGCCGTGCTGGACCTCGAGGACGTCGTGCAGCGCGGGATGACCGTGGCCCGCGCCGGTGAGGTCATGTGGCCCCCGCCGCCGGTGCAGGTGTCCGCCGCTCCGGTCGCCGTGGCCACCGCACCACCGCCAGAACCCGCACCACCGAAGAAGAAGATGGCAGCCAGCACGCGGCTGGGCCTGATCGGCGCCGGCGCCGGACTGTTCCTGCTGATGTCGGCGTTCGCACCCGAGTCGATCCTGGGCCACTTCCTGGTGTTCATGCTCTCGGTGGTGATCGGCTTCTACGTGATCGGCAACGTCCACCACGCCCTGCACACCCCGCTGATGTCGGTGACCAACGCGATCAGCGGCATCATCCTGGTCGGCGCGCTGCTGCAGGTCGGCCATGGCGCGTTCTGGGTGTCAGCCCTGGCGTTCATCGCGATCCTGGTGGCCAGCATCAACGTGTTCGGCGGGTTCACCGTCACGGCCCGGATGCTCGAGATGTTCAAGCGTGAGGACGCGGTCCGATGACCATTCCGGAGTCCCTGCAACAGGGCGCCTACATCGTCGCCGGGCTGCTGTTCATCCTGGCCCTGGCGGGCCTGTCCAAGCACGAGAGCGCCCCGATGGGCAACCGCTACGGCATCGTCGGCATGGCGATCGCCCTGACGATCACCATCATGGCCGCCGTGCTGGGCACCAACGTCGGCGACAACCTCGTCGTCTCCGAGGGCACCGGCTGGGTCGGCCTCGGGCTGATCGCGGCGGCGATGGCCATCGGTGCGGTGATCGGCATCTGGCGGGCCCGCAAGGTCGAGATGACCGGCATGCCGGAGCTGATCGCCATCCTGCACAGCTTCGTCGGCCTGGCCGCCGTCCTGGTCGGCTGGAACAGCTCGTACGAGGAGCTGGTCGCCTACCCCGCGATCCACGACGTCGAGGTGTTCGTCGGCGTGTTCATCGGCGCGGTGACGTTCACCGGCTCGATCGTGGCGTTCCTCAAGCTCTCGGCGCGGATCAACTCCGCCCCGATGATGCTGCCGCGGCACAACCAGCTCAACCTGGGCATCATCATCGCGTTCTTCGTGATGACCGTCAGCTACGTGGCGATCCCCGAGGACCAGACCATCGCGCGCCAGTCGCTGCTGGGCGTCATGACCGCGCTGGCCCTGTTCCTGGGCTGGCACCTGGTCGCCTCGATCGGCGGCGGCGACATGCCCGTCGTGGTCTCGATGCTCAACAGCTACTCCGGCTGGGCGGCGGCGGCAGCGGGCTTCCTGCTCAACAACGACCTGCTGATCATCACCGGTGCGCTGGTGGGCTCCTCGGGTGCCTACCTGTCCTACATCATGTGCCGGGCGATGAACCGCTCGTTCATCTCGGTGATCGCCGGCGGGTTCGGCGTCGAGGGCGGCACCGTCAGTGCGGACGTCGACTACGGCGAGCACCGCGAGATCAACGCCGAGGGCGCAGCCGAGCTGCTCGCCGACGCGCACGACGTGATCATCACCCCGGGCTACGGGATGGCCGTGGCCCAAGCGCAGTACCCGGTGGCTGAGCTGACCCGCAAGCTGCGCGAGCGCGGTGTGAATGTGCGCTTCGGCATCCACCCGGTCGCCGGCCGACTGCCCGGGCACATGAACGTGCTGCTGGCCGAGGCCAAGGTGCCCTACGACATCGTGATGGAGATGGACGAGATCAACGAGGACTTCCCCTCGACCGATGTCGTGCTCGTCATCGGGGCCAACGACACGGTCAACCCGGCCGCGATGGACGACCCGGGCAGCCCGATCGCGGGGATGCCGGTGCTCACGGTCTGGCAGGCCAAGGACGTGATCGTGTTCAAGCGCTCGATGGCCACCGGCTACGCGGGCGTGCAGAACCCGCTGTTCTTCAAGGAGAACACCCAGATGCTGTTCGGCGACGCGAAGGACCGGGTGGAGGACATCCTCAAGGCCCTGTAGCCACCCCACTGCATCGCACACGCTTCCCTCGAGCGAATCCGCTTCCCGAAGTCGAGAAGCGGATCAACGGAAGGGAAGCGTGTGCTGTGTCGGGGGCGGCTAATATCGTCCGAGCACGCATCGCTCGACTGAGGAGAACGCATGTCTGAGCCCACCCCGACCACGGATCCCGCTGCGGGGACGCGCGCCTACGAGCTGGATCGGGCGCATGTGTTCCACTCGTGGTCGGCGCAGGCGGCGCTGGACCCGCTGACGATCGCCGGGGGCGCGGGCAGCTACGTCTGGGACTTCGACGGCAACCGGTACCTGGACTTCTCCAGCCAGTTGGTGAATGTCAACATCGGCCACCAGCACCCGAAGGTGATCGCCGCGATCCAGGCGCAGGCGGCGCTGTTGGCCACCGTCGCCCCGCAGCACGCGAACGCCGCCCGGGGCGAGGCTGCCCGGCTGATCGCCGAGTTGGCCCCCGAGGGCATGAACAAGGTGTTCTTCACCAACGGCGGCGCCGACGCCAACGAGAACGCGGTCCGGATGGCGCGACTGCACACGGGCCGGCGCAAGGTCCTGAGCTTCTACCGCTCGTACCACGGCAACACCGGTGCGGCGATCGTCGCGACCGGCGATCCGCGTCGCTGGCCCAACGAGTACGCCGACGACCACGTGCACTTCTTCGGCCCCTACCTGTACCGCTCGCACTTCTGGGCCACCACCGCGGAGCAGGAGTCCCAGCGCGCGCTGGAGCACCTGGCCGACGTGATCGGCTTCGAGGGCCCGGGGACGATCGCCGCCCTCCTGATCGAGACGATCGTGGGCACCGCGGGAGTGCTGATCCCGCCGCCGGGTTACCTCGAGGGCGTGCGCGCCCTGTGCGACGAGCACGGCATCATGCTGATCCTCGACGAGGTGATGGCCGGGTTCGGCCGGACCGGCGCGTGGTTCGCGTTCGACCACTTCGGCGTGCGTCCGGACCTGATCACCTTCGCCAAGGGCTCCAACTCCGGTTACGTCCCGGTCGGGGGCGTGATCATCTCCGATCCGATCGCGGCCACCTTCGACGACCGGGTGTTCCCGGGCGGGCTGACCTACTCGGGTCATCCGCTGGCCGCGGCGTCCATCGTGGCCAGCATCAGCGCGATGCGCGGGGAGGGGATCGTCGAGAACGCCGCGCGGATCGGCAGCGAGGTGCTCGGCCCGGGCTTGCAGGAGTTGGCCGAGCGGCATCCGGTGATCGGTGAGGTCCGCGGTCTGGGTGTGTTCTGGGCCCTGGACCTGGTCAGCAACCGGGAGACCCGGGCGATGCTCGCCCCGTACGGCGGCACGTCGGCGGCGATGGGCACCCTGGGTGCTGCGGCGAGGAAGCGCGGGCTGCTGCCGTTCATGAACTACAACCGCCTGCACGTCGTGCCCCCCTGCACTGTGAGCGACACCGAGGCCAAGGAGGGCCTGGCCATCCTGGACGAGGTGTTCAGCGAGGTCGACACCTACTACGAGGGCTGACCCGACCCGGCCGAGGGCGGACCCGACCTGCCCGCCGGCCGACCGACCGGGCGCGCCGGCCCCGCGGCAGCGGCCGGTAGCCTTCCGGGCGTGGACATCCTCATCATCGGCTCCGGCGGCCGCGAGCACGCCCTGGCCCTCACGCTGGCCGCTGACCCGACCGTCACCGCCCTGCACATCGCCCCGGGCAACGCCGGGACCTCGCAGGCCGGCACCAACCACCCGGTCGCGGCCAACGACCCCGATGATGTGGTCCGCCTCGCGCAGCACCTCGGTGTCGACCTCGTCGTGATCGGGCCGGAGGCGCCGCTGGTCGCCGGTGTCGCCGACGCGGTCCGGGCGGTCGGGATCGACTGCTTCGGGCCCTCGGGGGCCGCGGCCGCGCTGGAGGGCTCCAAGGCGTTCGCCAAGCGCGTGATGGCCGAGGCAGGCGTGCCCACCGCCATGGCCCACGTGTGCAGCACCGTCGAGGAGGTGGCCAACGCCCTGGACCAGTTCGGCGCACCGTACGTCGTCAAGGACGACGGCCTGGCCGGCGGCAAGGGCGTGGTGGTCACCGACGACCTCGCGGCCGCACTGGAGCACGCGCGGACCTGTCTGGACCGAGCCGGTGGGTCGGCCGTGATCGAGGAGTACCTCGACGGTCCGGAGGTGTCGCTGTTCGCGATCACCGACGGGACGACCGCGGTGCCCCTGGTCGCGGCCCAGGACTTCAAGCGGGTCGGCGACGGGGACACCGGTCCGAACACCGGTGGCATGGGCGCCTACGCCCCACTGCCATGGGCGCCCGAGGGCTTGGTCGAGGACATCATGGCCCGGGTCGTCACGCCGACGATCGACCTGATGGCCAAGCGGGGGACGCCGTTCTCCGGGCTGCTCTACGCGGGCCTCGCCCTGACCAGCCGTGGACTGCGGGTCGTGGAGTTCAACGCCCGGTTCGGCGATCCCGAGACCCAGGTGGTGCTGGCGCTCCTGCGCACCCCGCTGGCCGGTGTGCTCAGCGCCGCGGCGCGCGGCACCCTGGCCGAGTTGGCACCGCTGGAGTGGCACCCGGGAGCAGCGGTGACCGTGGTGCTCGCGTCGCCGGGCTACCCGCAGGCGCCGAGCACCGGCGGCGTGCTGCGCGGGGTGCCGTCCGAGGCCGGGGGGGAGTCGGGTTGGGACGCAGCCTGGGTGGTCCACGCCGGGACCGAGCAGCGCGACGGCGAACTGGTCGCCACGGGCGGACGGGTGCTCTGCGCGACCGCCCGCGCGGCGGACCTGACCGGTGCCCGCGAGCGCGCCTACGAGCTCCTGGCAGCGATCAGCCTGGAGGGCGGCCACTACCGCCACGACATCGCGCTGGCGGCCAGCGCAACCTGACCTGCCGTGTACGGAATCGACCGTCCTCTTGTCGATTCCGTACACAGCAACGAGGCGCGGGCGGCGGCTGCGACAATGACCCCCGTGACCTCCCAGCCGGCCATCCCCAATGTCCTGGCCCAGCGCTACGCCTGCGCGGCGATGGTGGCGCTGTGGTCCCCGGAGCACAAGGTGCGCCTGGAACGCGACCTGTGGATCGCCGTGCTGCGGGCCCAGGCTGATCTGGGCATCGAGGTGCCCCCGGGGACCATCGAGGCCTACCAGGCGGTCCGCGACCAGGTCGACCTCGCCTCGATCGCAGCGCGCGAGCGGATCACTCGCCACGACGTGAAGGCCCGCATCGAGGAGTTCGCCGACCTGGCCGGTACCGAGCACATCCACAAGGGCATGACCAGCCGGGACCTGACCGAGAACGTCGAGCAGATGCAGGTGCGCCAGGCCCTGCTGCTGGTCCGCGACCGGATCGTGGCCACGCTGGCCCGCCTGGGCGCCCTGGCCGCGACGTACACCGAGCAGCCGCTGACCGGGCGCAGCCACAACGTCGCGGCGCAGACCACCACCCTCGGCAAGCGGTTCGCCTCCGCGGCCGAGGAGCTGATCGTGGCCTACGCCCGCGTCGAGGACCTGCTCGAGCGCTACCCGCTGCGCGGCATCAAGGGCCCGGTCGGCACCGCCCAGGACATGCTCGACCTGCTCGAGGGCGACGGCGCACGTCTGGCCGATCTCGAGGGTCGGGTCGCGGCACACCTGGGCTTCACCGAGGTACTGGACTCCGTGGGCCAGATCTACCCCCGCTCGCTGGACCACGATGTGCTCTCCGCGCTGGTCCAGGTCGCCGCCGGGCCGTCGAGCCTGGCCACGACGATCCGGCTGATGGCGGGCAACGAGCTGGTCACCGAGGGATTCAAGGAGGGCCAGGTCGGCTCCTCGGCGATGCCGCACAAGATGAACTCGCGCTCCTGCGAGCGGGTCAACGGCCTGACTGTCCTGCTGCGCGGCTACGCCTCGATGGGCGCCGAGCTGGCCGGCGCGCAGTGGAACGAGGGCGACGTGTTCTGCTCGGTGGTGCGCCGGGTGGCACTGCCCGATGCGTTCTTCGCCATCGACGGGCTGTTCGAGACGTTCCTGACCGTGCTCGACGAGTTCGGTGCGTTCCCCGCCGTGATCGACGCCGAACTGCGCCGGTACCTGCCGTTCCTGGCCACGACCAAGATCCTGATGGCCGCGGTGCGCGCCGGCATCGGCCGGGAGGTCGCCCACGAGGTGATCAAGACCCATGCTGTCGCGGTCGCGCTGGAGATGCGCCGCGGCCAGGCCGGCAACGACCTGTTCGACCGGCTTGCCGCCGACGGCCGGCTCGGCCTGGACCGGGCCGCGCTCGACGCACTCGTCGCCGAGCCGATCGACTTCACCGGGGCTGCTCGCGGCCAGGTGGAACGGGTGGTGACCCGAATCGCGGTCATCGCCGCCCAGCACCCGGAAGCGGCGGCCTACACCCCGGGGGCGATCCTGTGAGCTTCCCTGTGGTGGACGGCCTGCGCACCATGGAGTTCGGCTCCCCGGGCGAGATGCGCACGTGGCTCAACGACCTCATCCTCGCCGGAGCCAAGGTGGCCACCTTCGGACTGGCCGACGAGTACGCCGAGGAGGGTGAGCCGATCGAGCACGTCGGCGAGCGCCTCACGGTGGTCGATGACGACCTCAACGGCATCGGCACGGTCGAGATCGTCGAGGTTCGCCGCGTTCGGGTTGCCGAGGTCACCTGGGCGATGGTCGAGGCCGAGGGCGAGGATGCGATGAGCATCGAGCACTGGCGCGACGGGCACTCCAGGTACTGGATGTCTGAGGGTCGACCGGCGCTCGGCGACGATACCGAGTTGGTGTGGCAGCGCTTCCGCCTGGTGGATCCGGCTCCTGCGGTGCGTCGGGTGACTGCCGGTGACCTGGGGCTTCCCGAGGGCTACCGCGGGCTCTACTCGGGCAAGGTGCGCGACCTCTTCAGCGCCCCGGACGGGGCCCTGCTGTTCGTCGCCTCCGACCGGATCTCAGCCTACGACTGGGTGCTGCCCACGACCATCCCGGACAAGGGCGCGATCCTGACCCAGCTGAGCCTCTGGTGGTTCGAGCAGGCCGCGGAGCTCGTGGGCAGCCACGTGCTGTCCACCGAGGTGCCCGATGCCGTGCGCGGCCGGGCGATGCTGTGCCGACCGCTGAAGATGTTCCCCGTCGAGTGCGTGGCCCGTGGCTACCTGACCGGCTCCGGCCTGGTCGAGTACCGCGCCACCCGCACCGTGTGCGGGGTACCGCTGCCCGAGGGCCTGGTCGACGGCTCCCGGCTGCCCGAGCCGATCTTCACCCCGGCCACCAAGGCCGCGCTCGGTGACCACGACGAGAACGTGGACTTCGCCGCAGTGGTCGCCACCGTCGGCCCCGACGATGCCCAGGCGCTGAGGGACCTAACCCTGGCGATCTACAGCCGCGCCGAGCAGATCGCCGGCGAGCGCGGTCTCATCCTGGCCGACACCAAGTTCGAGTTCGGTCGGGCGCCCGACGACCCCGGCGCCCCGATCCTGCTCGCCGACGAGGTGCTGACCCCCGACTCGTCGAGGTTCTGGCCGGCCGACCAGTGGCAGCCCGGGCGCGCCGGCGGGCAGCCGTCCTTCGACAAGCAGTACGTCCGCGACTGGCTGACCTCGCCCGACTCAGGCTGGGACCGGGCCAGCAACACCCCACCCCCGCCCCTTCCCGACGAGGTGGTCGCACGCACCCGTGCGCTCTACGTGCAGGCCTACGAACAACTGACCGGGACGCGCTGGGCCTGAGCCGCCAGTCGCCGAGCCGCTGAGCCGCTGAGCCAGGCCCTGCCACCGGGCCGCACCGCACAAGCCAGTAGGCCGCCCCCACGGGGACGGCCTACTGGTCTGCGCACTGCCTGAGTCAAGGAGCGACGATCGCCGCATCCTCTGCGACGGCGTCCTCCTCCCGGCCAGGTGTCTTCAGGTCCTGCTTTCGGATCAGCGTGCGGAACAGGAAGTAGTAGATCACCGCGAACGCTGCCCCGATGATCAACAACAGCCATGGTTTGGTCGACCTGCCCCAGTTGAGGACGAAGTCGAACAGGCCGGCGGAGAACCCGAAGCCGCTGCGGGCACCCAGTCCGTAGCTCAGGGCCATGGAGGTCCCAGTGAGCAGCGCGTGCACGCCGTAGAGCATCGGCGCGACGAACAGGAACGAGAACTCGATCGGCTCGGTGATGCCGGTGAGGAACGAGGTCAGGGCGGCGGCGGGCAGGATGCTGGCTGCGACCTTGTCCCGGGCCTCGTGCACCATCGCGAACGCGGCGGCCGGCAGCGCGAACATGAAGATCGGGAAGAACCCGGTCATGAACAGGCCGTACTTGCCCTGGTCCTCGGTGGCATTGAAGAAGCAGTTCAGGTCGCCGGCGGTCGTGCCGGAGACGGTCGGGCACTCGGGGGTCTGGAACCACACGAACGAGTTGATGATGTGGTGCAGACCCGTGGGGATCAGCGCCCGGTTGACCACGCCGTAGACACCGGCACCCAGCGGACCGTTGTCGTACATCCACTGTGCCCATGAGTCCAGGGCGTCACCGATCGGCGGCCAGACGAAGCCGAACAGGATGCCCCAGCCGATCGCGGCCACGGCCACGAGCATCGGGACGAGCCGACGTCCGCTGAAGAAGGCCAGCGCTGTGGGCAGCTTGGTGCGGTGGTAGCGCTGCCAGAGCAGGGCAGCGGTGATGCCGATGACGATGCCGCCGAACACTCCCGGGTCAGGGGCCGAGAAGGCCTCGGGATCGGGATCGGTGTCGAAGGAATGGAACGTGAGCACCTCCTTGAACACGAGGTAGCCCACCAGGCCGGCAAGCGCGGTCGAGCCGTCGGACTTCTTCGCGAAGCCGATGGCGACACCGACGCTGAACAGCATCGCGAGGTTGGCGAACATCGCGCCGCCCGCGAGGCTGAGGATCGAGAACGGGCCGTCGCCGACCTCTGGCCCGGACTCACCGACGCCGCCGAGCAGGTCGGGCTGGCCGAGCCGCAGCAGCAGGCCGGCAGCGGGGAGCACCGCGATCGGAAGCATGAGGCTCTTGCCGATGCGTTGCAGGTTGGCGAAGGTCTTGGACCACAGACTGGGTTCCTGCCTCGTGGCGGAACCCGATGACGCGCTCATGGTGCTCCTTCCTGCCGCGGGCGGGGGGCCCGGACGGCGCCAACGTAGCACTGGCACCATGCGTCACACCTGTTATCACCGCATGTCACGTTCTCATCGCTATGGTGACTCAACCCCCACACACAGTGATGCGCTGCCGGGACCCAGCCCGACAGCGCATCGCCGTACTACCCCGCGGGAGAACCACCCGCGGTCCACCAGCTACAGCCCCAGCTCCGCCAACTCCGGCAGCTCGGCACGAGCAGCGGACTTGGCCTCGTCCGCATCCACCGCATCGCGGGCAGCCACCGCGGCCGCCTGGCACTGGGCCAGGGTGTGCGCCGCAAGGGCAGCGCGCACGCCAGGCAGTGCACCCGAGGACATCGACAGCGTGTTCACCCCGAGGCCGACCAGCACGCAGCCCAGCGCCGGATCTGCGGCTGCCTCACCGCACACCCCGGTGGGGATGCCGTTGGCCGCCCCGCCCTCGGTGGTCGCCGCGACCAGGTCGAGGATCGCGGGCTGCCAGGCGTCCTGCAGTCGGGCCACCGCACCGATCTGGCGATCCGCGGCGAACGTGTACTGGGTGAGGTCGTTGGACCCGATCGAGAAGAACTCCGCGACCTTGCCCAGGTGCTCGGCGCGCAGCGCGGCGGCCGGGATCTCCACCATGGTTCCGATCTTGGCTGTCAGGCCCACCGAGTCGCAGCGGTCCTTGAACCACTGCGCCTCGTAGACGTCGGCGACCATCGGGGCCATCACCCACAGCTCGGTGTCCAGACCTTCGGCGGCACGCGCCAGGGCCTTGAGCTGGGTGTCGATGATCTCCGGGGCCTGCATGCAGATCCGCAGGCCGCGAACGCCCATCGACGGGTTGGGCTCGTCACCGAAGGGCAGGAACGGCAGCGGCTTGTCGGCTCCGGCGTCGAGCGTGCGCACGACCACCTTCTTGCCGGCGAAACCTTCGAGCACCGCCCGGTACAGCCCGTACTGCTCGTCCTCGCTGGGAGCATCGGTGCGGTCCAGGAACAGCAACTCGCTGCGGAACAGCCCCACGCCCTCGGCGCCGTTGGCCAACGCACCCTCGACGTCGTCAGCCCCGCCGATGTTGGCCAGCAGCGGCACCTCGTGACCGTCGGAGGTGGCGCCCGGGGCGTTGCCCACGGCAGCCAGCGCGGCTCGGCGCTTCTCGTCGACTCCCGCGAGCTCGGCGATCATGTCCTCGGGCGGGTCGACGACCACCTTGCCGTTGGAGCCGTCGACCAGCACCCGCGTCCCAGGTGCCAGCTCGCGCACGCCCGGGCAGCCGACCACCGCGGGGATGCCGAGGTTGCGGGCCAGGATGGAGGTGTGCGAGGTGGGGCCGCCCTCCTGGGTGGCGAATCCGAGCACCATGGACTTGTCGATCAGCGCGGTGTCGGCCGGGGCGAGATCCAGGGCCACCAGGATGCTGGGCTCCTTGAGCTCGGGGATCCCCGGCGGCGGGACGTCGAGCAGCAGCGCCACCGTGCGGTTGCGGATGTCGTCGAGGTCGGTCACGCGGGCGGCGAAGTACTCGCCGAGCGTGAGCAGCATGTCGCGGGTGACCCCGAACGCCTCGAACGCGGCGCGGGCGGCGTTGCCGCCGGCCTCGGTGCGCGTCTTGATGCCCGCGGCCAGGTCCGGGTCGCGGGCCATCATGGCCTGCGCCTCGAGCACGTGCTGGGCCTCACCGCCGGCCTGCTGCCCCCGGTTCTCGAGGTCGGCTGCGACGTCCTCGAGGGCCTTGGCAGCGGCCGCGTACTCATCCTCGGGGGAACCCGCCCCCGGCCCGGACTTGGGCTCGGGGACGGTGTCCACCACACGTACGACTGGGCCGACCCCCACGCCGGGGCTGACCCCGACACCGGTCAGCGTGGTGGGATCAGGCATGGCCACCCTCGGGGGTCTCGAGGATCTCCTTGAGGCTTGCCAGCAGTTCGTCGGAGCCGTCTCCCTCTGCGGCGACGACCATCTCCTCGCCGGCCTTCGCGCCCAAGCCCATGACGCCCAAGATGCTCTTGGCGTTCACGCCGGGCTCACCGGGACGACCGATGGTGACGTCGCAGTCGGACTTCGAGGCCGCACCCACGAACAGGGCGGCGGGACGAGCGTGCAGTCCGACGCCGGGGGGCAGGACCACGGTGATTTCAGCCACGTTGAACACCTCTCACTCATTCGCCCTACTCGGGCTTCTGTCTGGTTCTCGCCCAAGGCGGGCGGTCTTGTCATCTGGCGCCGGTCCGGGCAGGGCCGCCCCGGCGGTCGGGCTGATGGTCCGGAGGACCGCTGAATCTCAGGCGACCTCGAAGACGGCCGTGCCGGCCTCCACCTCGGTGCCGTCGGCCACGAGCTGGGTGATCTGGCCGGCCTCGGCCTGGATCGCGATCAGCGGGGTGATGACCGGCAGTCCGCCGGCCTCGATCGCCGCGGGATCCCACTCGATGACCGGCTCGCCGGCCACCACGGTGTCACCCTTGGCCTTCAGGAGCTTGAATCCCTCACCGTTGAGCTGGACCGTCTCCAGGCCCAGGTGGACCAGGATCGAGTAGCCGTCGGCCTCGATGCCCATGGCATGCGGGAACAGGCTGGCCAGGGTGCCGGAGATGGGAGCGACCGCGACCACGCGGCTGCGCGGCGGGTCGATGGCCAGGCCGGGGCCGAGCATGGCCTCAGCGAACATCGGGTCCGGGACCTCTGAGAGGTTCGCGACCCGACCGGGCATGGGGGACAGGACTTGCAGTGCCACGTTGATTCTCCTCAGCCGATGATGTCGTTGATGTCCATGGCCAGGCCGTCTGCCTCGCCACCGACGATTACCTGCAGTACCGAACCCGAGGAGAGCACGCCGAACGCTCCGGCGCTCTTCAGGGCCTTCTCGTTGACCACCGAGGGGTCGTTGACCACCGTGCGCAGGCGAGTCGCGCAGGCCTCGATCTCCTCGATGTTGTCAGCCCCGCCCAGGGCTTCGATGATGTCCTCAGCCTTGCCCATGCATCCTCCAGGTTGGTGTGTGGGGCGCGCAGGCCCCGGGGTGCGCCCAGTCTGCCGCGTCGGCTGACCGGGTGTCCTGACAAACGAGTGGCGCGCGCCTCACCTCCCCGCTGTGGCGAGGAGGCGATCGATCGCGCCGTGCACCTCGACGCCGGCAACCTCCCCGACCCCGTGGTACTTGGTGGCGCCGTCGGCGTCGGTCAGTCGCACCTCGACCGTCCCGTCGAGGGTCTCAGCCACGCGCTGGTGCATCTGGGTGCGCACGGGGGCGTGCAGCAGGCCGGACGTGCGCCCGTCGATCGTGGCCAGGAGGTCCAACCGGTCACCGCTGCGCCCGCGCAGCGCCCAGCGGACCTCATGATCGGTGACAGTCAGGTCGGTGGTGCGGGCGCGGGTGTAGCTGGTGAAGCGGTGCAGGCCGGCGTGCGGACCGGCGGGGATGCGCAGGGCGATCAGGTCGCCGCGGAACGTCGAGCGGCGCCAGGGGATCAGCGCGGTCGAGCCGACCAGGCTCACCCCGGGCTCGGCGAAGTGGTTGGTCTGCATCCACACGTAACCCGCCGGGAACGCGCTGCCCCAGTCCTTCTCCAGGTACCCGCGCCCACCGGCGAGATCCACCCGGCCGGCGCCGAGGTCGATCCAGCCGGCCAGGGCGTGGTCGAGGCTGACCACCCCGTGATAGCACTCCATCGTCGGCACCCACGCGTACCAGCCCATCGCCCCGGGTTCGGCCACGCTCACCGGCCAGGGCACCGCGGGTCCGAACCGGACCTCCGCGCTCAGGCCGGGCACGTCCACCGCGATGCCGTCGCTGGTGAACCGGTTGGTGGCGACCCGGACGTCGAACGAGGTCGTCTCGGCGCGGAACTCGGCCAGGTCGAAGGGGTGGTAGGCCGTCTGCCCGGTCACCCCGTCGAGCACCTGGATGAACGCCTCGGCCAGCGATCCGTCCTCACTGAGGAACACCCCGGGGATGACCGCCAACCGGGTCGACCGGTCGGCGCTCACGAGTTTGACGTACCACCCCTCGAAGAACGACGTGCCGTGCCGGCCGCGCTCGTGTGCGCGCAGGGCGCCCGAACCGTGGAATCCCGCGGGGCTCAGGACCGAGACCGGGCTGCGCATGCCCCCCACCTCACCAGCAGCGGCGTCGTTGCACAACCGGAGCGTTGGTGCGCGCACGCGGCGGCCCGGCTTGGCGCGGCGTGGCACGGCCCGGCCAGGTGGTGCGCGCACGCGGGTACGACCCGGCGCGGCCAGGTGGTGCGCGCACGCGGGTACGACCCGGCGCGGCACGGCACCGCACGGCCACGGCCCGGCGTGGCAGGACCCGGCCCGGCCCGGCCCGGCACGACCGAGCCCGGGCCGCGCCCCGACTGGCAGACTGCGCTGCGTGCTGGCCACCTCCGCCGACGAGTCTGCGATGCGCGCTGCCCTCGAGGTGGCCCGGGCTGCCCCGGCGACGGGGGACGTTCCGATCGGCGCCCTCGTGCTTGACCCCACCGGAGCGATCATCGGTTCGGCCACAAACCGCCGCGAGGCCGACGCCGACCCGACCGCGCACGCGGAGGTCCTCGCCCTGCGTGCCGCTGCCCAGGAGCTCGGCCGGTGGCGGCTGACGGACTGCTCCCTGGTCGTCACCCTCGAGCCGTGCACGATGTGCGCCGGGGCAGCGGTGGCCGCGCGGGTGGCGCGCATCGTGTTCGGCGCGTTCGACCCCAAGGCCGGTGCGGTGGGGTCGCTGTGGGACGTGGTCCGCGACCCGCGGCTCAATCACCGCCCCGAAGTGGTTGCCGGCGTGCTCGCCGATGAGTGCGGCGCCCCGATCCGGCGCTTCTTCGCCGAGCACCGCGGCTGATTCGGGCGCCCACTGAGCGGCAGCGGGCCCACGGCGTGAGCTGCCGGGTGGTGCTGCCCGAGGGTTGGGCCGGTCCGCTGACTGGGTCGCCTCGCAACTTCCGCTCACTCGGTCGCCTCGCCCTGTCGGACCGCGCTGTCCGCTCACTCACCCTGCCGGCCCGCCCGGTCCGCTCACTCACCCTGCCGGCCCGCCCGGTCCGCTCACTCACCCTGCCGGCCCGCCCGGTCCGCTCCCTCGGTCGGCTGGTCCCACCGAACCTCGCCGGGGAAGTGGTCGAAAGTCGGTCCGGCGCTGCGACCCCGGAGCAACCATGCCGTGGGATTGGTCGTGCCCGGTGGTCCGCAGGACCAGTCGAACGACCATCTCATGCGCAAGGTCGCTGCGCGCGGGAATCGCGACGGGCCCTGACGACCAAATTGCAGGCAAGGTCGGCGGCTCGGCGGGGCTGGTGCCGTTCTGGCCGAGTGAGCACAGCCCTGCGCACCGGCGGCTGGTGCGTGAGCAGCCGCTGCCAGCACCGGACTGGCCGCGGCCGTCCACCAGGCGGGCCGCGGCCGGCACGGCACTAGGCTCAGCGCTCATGCGGACCTTGCTCGCCGACCACCCCTTGATCGCCCACAAGCTGACCACCCTGCGCGACGAGCGCACCGACTCCCCCACCTTCCGGCGCCTGGTCGACGAGCTCGTGACCCTGCTGGCCTACGAGGCCACTCGCGACATCCGCACCGAGCAGGTGGCGATCAGCACGCCCGTGGGACCGACCACCGGGCACCGGTTGGCCCAGCCCCGGCCCGTGGTCGTGCCGATCCTGCGCGCGGGCCTGGGGATGCTCGAGGGGATGACCCGGCTGTTGCCCACCGCCGAGATCGGCTTCCTCGGGATGATCCGCGACGAGGAGACGCTTCTGGCCTCGACCTACGCCGACCGCCTGCCCGCGGACCTGTCCGGGCGGCAGGTGTACCTGCTCGACCCGATGCTGGCCACGGGCGGGACGCTGATCATGGCCATCGACCTCGTGCTGGCTCGTGGGGCTCGCGACGTGACCGCGGTGTGCCTGTTGGCCGCGCCGGAGGGGATCGCAGCGGTGGAGGCGGCGGTGGCTGACCGGGACTCGTCGATCACCCTGGTCACCGCCGCGATCGACGAGCGGCTCAACGAGCACGGCTACATCGTGCCCGGACTCGGCGACGCCGGCGATCGGCTGTACGGGCTGGTGTGAGCCCTCTGGAGCCGGTCGTCTGGGTGCGGCCGGCTCAGTCCTCAGGGTCCTGGGTCAGCTCACCGACCTGGCCGTACACCCAGGGCTCGTTGTCCGGGTCGTGCCCGACCGGCAGCCCGACGACGATCGGAACGTCGAACTCCAGCAGGCGTTGCTGCATGAACGACTCCGCATGCTGGTCGCGCTCGCCGGGCACGATGCTGAACGAGCCCAGCGCGAACGCCTGCACGCCCATCAGGCCGCCGGACAGTTGGAGCTGGGTGATCATCCGGTCCAAGTGGTAGACCGGCTCGCCGACGTCCTCGAGGACCATGATCGCCTCGTGCGAACGCAGCGCGTGCGGGGTGCCGGCCAGGGCCGCAAGCATCGCCAGGTTGCCGCCCACCAACGGGCCGCGAACACCGCGCCGGGGCCCGGCCACGTGGTCCACGTCAGCGCGGAACCCGGACCCGTCCTGCAGGAGGGCGCGGACCCGCTCGAGGACATGGGGTGAGGTGAGGTCCCCCAGTGCGGTGATGACCGGCGCGTGGACGCCCATGAGGCCGTGGCCCAGCGGGCGGCCGGGGTCATCGGTCAGGTGGTGCTCCCGGTAGAGCGCGGCCAGGAAGGCCGTGGCATCGGAGAACCCGAGCAGCGGGCGGTTGGGGACGGCGCCCGGGTCACGAACCAGGCGGATCAGGTCCTCGAGTAGGTGCATCGAGCCGAACCCGCCGCGGGCGAACCAGATCGCCTCGAGCTCGGGATCGGTGATGGCCCAGCGCAGGTCGGCCAGCCGCTGGCTGATGCTCCCGGCTGTGTGCCCGGCCACAGCCAGGGCATGCGGGCCGACGATCGGCTCGTATCCCCAGCCGCGCAGCACGGCCAGACCCCGATCCAGGCGCACGGCCTGCACGGGCCCCGCGGGGGCGATCACTGCGATCCGCGCACCGCAGGGCAGCAGCGGACCGGCGAGGTCAGGTTGACGCAGATGCATGGCTGACCAGTCCTCCCACGCCCGCGAGGTCCTGGGGGCGTGCCTCCACGCTACTGCCCCGATCCGGTGTCCCGGCCTCGGCATGGCGCTCCCGCCCGGTTCACCGCGCCGCCGTCCTGGCGCTGCGCCCGCCCGTCGAGCGTGGAGCTGGCCGGGGGCTGCGACTACTGGACGGTCAGGCTGATCGGGACCGCCGACAGGGCCTGGCTCACCGGGCAACCGACCTTGGCCTCCTGCGCCGCTGCCTCGAAGCCCGCAGCATCCAGATCTGGCACCTCACCGCTGACGAGCAGCCGGATCCCGGTGATCCCGGTGCCGGCCTGGAAGTCCACCTCGGCCGAGGTGCGCAGCTGGGTCGGCGGGGTGCCGGCCTGGGCCAGCGCGTGCGACAGCGCCATCGAGAAACAGGTGGCGTGCGCGGCGGCGAGCAGTTCCTCCGGGCTGGTCACCCCGTTGGGCTCCTCGGCACGCGCGGCCCAGTTGACCGGGTGCGTGCCCAGACCCGAGGACTCGAGGGTCACCTGCCCGGAGCCCTCCATCAGGCTGCCGTCCCAGACGGTGGATGCGCGTCGCGTGGTGGCCATGTTCGGTCCCTTCGATGGTCGTGGGTGGTGCCTGCCATCTTGGTGGCGGTCCGCCGCACGCGCCACCGGACCGCGGGGTGGCCGGGGTGGCGCGTGCCGCGACCGGACTCGGACTGCGCCGGGAGACGACGAAGGGACAGCCCGTGGGCTGCCCCTTCGATCACGGCGGAGGATACGGGATTTGAACCCGTGAGGGTGTTACCCCAACACGATTTCCAGTCGTGCGCACTAGGCCACTATGCGAATCCTCCGCCGCGGATTCTACGGTGCGCCCACGAGTTCCCCGAAATCCGGCGCCGGGACCGCACGTCCTCGGCAGCGGGCCCTCGGCGGTTTCCGCGCGCCGTCCGGCCCGGGTAGGATGGGCTCCGACCCCTCGCGTGGCGTCACCCTGTGAACCTCCCCAGGGCCGGAAGGCAGCAAGGATAAGCGGGCTCTGACGGGTGCGCGGGGGGTCACCTATGTCCGTGGGCAGCCAGCGCGCATCCGCCGCCCGCACGCCCGGCCGGCCTCAGGCCGACGTGAGCACGAGCCCCCGATCCGACCCCGCCGGGGCGACGTCGACGCGCACCACCGAACCATCGCGGAACTCGCCGGCCAGGATGCCGCGGGCCAGCGGGTCGCCGATCGCACTCTGGATCAGTCGACGCAGCGGGCGGGCACCGTAGAGCGGGTCGAAGCCCTGATCGGCCAGCCACTGCCGCGCCGCCGGCTCCACGACCAGTTCGATGCGCCGATCGGTCAGCCGCCGGGCCAGCGCGTCGACCTGCAGGCCCACGATGACCGCGAGGTCCTCGTGGGTCAGGGCGTCGAACATGATGGTGTCGTCCAGGCGGTTGAGGAACTCCGGCTTGAACGCGCTGCGCACCACGGCCATGACCGCGTCGTGGCGCTGTTCGGTGCTCAGCGTCGGGTCGATCAGCGCCTGGGAGCCCAGGTTCGAGGTCAGGACCAGGATCGCGTTGCGGAAGTCCACGGTGCGGCCCTGGCCGTCGGTGAGGCGACCGTCGTCGAGCACCTGGAGCAGCACGTTGAAGACCTCCGGGTGGGCCTTCTCGATCTCGTCGAGCAGCACCACCGTGTAGGGCCGGCGCCGGACCGCCTCGGTGAGCTGGCCGCCCTCCTCGTAGCCGACGTACCCGGGCGGGGCGCCGACCAGGCGGGCCACGGAGTGCTTCTCGCCGTACTCGCTCATGTCGATCCGGGTGATCGCGCGCTCGTCGTCGAACAGGAACTCGGCCAGGGCCTTGGCCAGCTCGGTCTTGCCCACACCCGTGGGCCCGAGGAACAGGAACGAGCCGGTCGGCCGGTCCGGGTCGGAGATCCCGGCCCGCGCACGGCGCACCGCGTCGGACACCGCCCGTACGGCCGTGGCCTGGCCGACGACGCGTCGGCCCAGCTCGTCCTCCATGCGCAGCAGCTTCTCGGTCTCGCCCTCCAGCAGGCGGCCGGCCGGGATGCCGGTCCAGGCGCCGACCACCTCGGCAACGTCGTCGGGGCCGACCTCCTCGCGGACCATCGCGGAGCGGTCGTTGGCCTCGGCGGCCACCGTCTCCAACTGCGACTCGAGCTCGGGGAGCTCGCCGTAGAGGACCCGGGCCGCGGACTCGAAGTCGCCGTCGCGCTGGGCGCGCTCAGCGCGCATCCGCAGCTCGTCGATGCGGATCTTCAGGTCACCGACCCGGTCCAGACCGGCCTTCTCCTGCTCCCAGCGGGCACTCAGGGCGGCCAGCGCCTCCTCACGGTCGGCGAGGTCCGCACGCAGCTTGGCCAGGCGCGCCACCGAGGCCTCGTCGGTCTCCTTGGCCAGGGCGAGCTCCTCCATGTGCATCCGGTCGACCTGGCGCTGGAGCTGGTCGATCTCCACGGGGGAGGAGTCGATCTCCATGCGCAGTCGACTGGCCGCCTCGTCGATGAGGTCGATCGCCTTGTCCGGCAGGAAGCGCGCGGTGATGTAGCGGTCGGACAGCGTGGCCGCGGCGAACAGTGCGGCATCGGAGATCGCGACCTTGTGGTGGGCCTCGTACTTCTCCTTCAGCCCGCGCAGGATGCCGATCGTGTCCTCCACGCTCGGCTCGCCGACCAGCACCTGCTGGAACCGCCGCTCCAGGGCGGGGTCCTTCTCGATGCGCTCGCGGTACTCGTCCAGGGTGGTCGCCCCGACCATCCGCAGCTCGCCGCGAGCCAGCATCGGCTTGAGCATGTTGCCGGCGTCCATGGCGGAGTCCCCGCCAGCACCGGCGCCCACGACCGTGTGCAACTCGTCGATGAAGGTGATGACCTGCCCGTTGGAGTCCGAGATCTCGGACAGCACCGACTTGAGCCGCTCCTCGAACTCGCCGCGGTACTTGGCCCCGGCGACCATGGCCGCGAGGTCCAGGGCGATCAGGCGCTTGCCCCGCAACGACTCGGGCACGTCGCCGGCGACGATCCGCTGGGCCAGGCCCTCGACCACCGCGGTCTTGCCCACGCCGGGCTCACCGATCAGCACGGGGTTGTTCTTGGTGCGCCGGCTCAGCACCTGCACGACCCGGCGGATCTCGGCGTCACGGCCGATCACGGGGTCGATCCTGCCCTCGCGGGCGCGGGCGGTCAGGTCGATGCCGAACTTCTCGAGCGCCTTGAAGCTGGCCTCGGGATCCGCGGAGTCCACCCGCCGACCGCCGCGCGCGTCGTCCAGGGCGCGCACGAGGGCATCCGGACTGACCCCGGCCGCGGTCAGCAGCGGGCCGGTGGCAGCCGCGGGGTCGGCAAGGGCGATCAGCAGGTGCTCGGTGGAGACGAACGAGTCGCCCCGGGTCGCCGCGAGCTCGCCGGCGGACTTCAGCATCCGGTAGGTCGGCTGGGACAGGTCCGGGGTGGCGACGGTGGCCCCGGAGGCGGCGGGCAGGCCCTCGACCGCGCGGGCCACGGCGGCGCTCAGGGCATCGAGGTCGACGCCGAGGCCCACGAGCAGCGCGGCGGCGATCCCGTCGCGCTGGGCGAGCAGGGTGCTGAGCACATGGACGGGCTCGACATGAGCGTTCCCACGCCCGGCGGCGTCGCGCACGGCAGCCTGCAGGGCCTCCTGGGTACGGGTGGTGAACTGGTCAGCCATGTGATCCTCCTTCAGAGTCAGGCTGCGCAAGTACGGGCACTTCGCGGGCTCGCTGCCGAGCGGCTTCGCCCCCCGGCAGGCGTTTGCCGTCCATGGATCTGCATCGCGAGGTGGGAGCGGATCCGCGAAAACGGAGGCGGGTGCCTTCTCGGTGCGGGTGCTGGGTTGGGGCGGGTACGGGGGTCGGGGGTTGGCGGCGAGGGTGGGGTTGGCGGCGGGGTGGGGGTTAGCGGCGGGGTGGGTTGGGGCGCCAGACGACCAGGGCGGTGGAGCGTTCGCGCTCCTCGATGGCGTCCAGGCGGCGACGCATTGCCTCGAGGTGCTCCTCGAGGTCGAGGATCCGGCTGATCCCGGTGAGGTTCACACCGTCGGCGGCCAGCCGCTGGACCTCGCGCAGTCGGGCGATGTCGCGCATCGAGTACAGCCGGTTGCGGCCCCCGGTCCGATTGGGCGAGACCAGGCCGAGCCGGTCGTACTGACGCAGGGTCTGGGGATGCAGGCCGGCCAGTGAGGCGGCCACGGAGATCACGTAGACCGGGGTGTCGTCGTCGAAGTCCATCAGGCACCTCCTGCCTGCTCCGGGACCCGGGCGAGCAGCGTGGCTCGCGGATCGGCTTCGTCGGCAGCGCTGACGTAGGCGGCCAGGGCGGTCCGGGCCTCCTCGGACAACCCGCGCGGGACCTGGACGCCGACGGTGACCAGCAGGTCGCCCATCGTGCCGTCGCGGCGGGTGGCTCCGCGGCCGCGCACCCGGAACGTCCGGCCGTTGGCCGTGCCGGGCGGGACCTTGAGGGTGACCCGGCCACCGCGGGGCAGCGGAACCGGCACCTCGGCACCGAGGACTGCCTCGGCGAAGGTGACCGGCAGCGAGACTGTGACGTTGTCCTTGGATCGGCCGAACACCGGATCGGCGCTGACGTGGACCACGATGAACAGGTCCCCGGGCGGGCCGCCGTTCTCGCCGGCCGCGCCCTTGCCCTTGAGCCGGATCCGGGCGCCGTCGGTGACACCGGGCGGGATCCGGGCACTGACCGGGCGGGCGGCCAGGGCGTGTCCGGAACCCCCGCACGTGGCGCACGGGGTGTCCACGACCATGCCGCGACCGCGGCAGGCGCGGCACGGCTCGGTCAGGGCGAAGCCGCCCTGCCCACGCACGACCTCGCCGTGGCCGTCGCACGTGGGGCAGATCCGCGGCGTGGTGCCGGCGGCGGCGCCGGTGCCCGCGCAGGCCTTGCAGGGCTCCTGGCTGGTCAGCCGCAGGGAGACGGTGACCCCGTCGAGGGCCTCGGCGAACGAGATCGTCGCCTCGCTCTCGACATCAGCACCGCGCCGGGCGGGCCGGGCCTGGGTGCGCTGCCCCCCGCGGTTGAACAGTCCGCCGAGCACGTCGCCGAACACCCCGCCCGCACCGCCACCGGTACCAGCCGGGCCACCGGCCCCGCGTCCCTGCTGGCGCATCTGGGCCAGCAGGTCGTCGAGGTTGATCCCCGAGGTGCCCCCTTGACCGCCGGCCCCACCGGGGAACCGGGCACCGCCCGGGAACCGGGTGCCACCCCCGTTGCCGAACAACGAGCGCGCCTCGTCGTACTCCGCGCGGTGCTTGGCATCGGAGAGGACGTCGTAGGCCTCCGAGACCTCCTTGAACTTGGCCTCGGCGGCCGCATTGTCGGGGTTCTTGTCGGGGTGGTACTTGCGGGCGAGGGTGCGGTAGGCCTTCTTGATCTCGTCGGCCGACGCCTGCTTCTTCACGCCCAGGACCTTGTAGAAGTCCTTCTCGATCCAGTCCTTCGTGCTCACCGCGCCCTCACCTCCGCTCGAATTGCGCTGCGACCCGACAAGGGTCAGTCCGTGCCGGCGACCGACACACGGGCCGGCCGGACGATCCGGCCGTTCATCTCATAGCCGACCTGCAGCACCGTGACCACGGTCGGCTCGGTGACGCCCGCGCGCTCCTCGCGCATCAGGGCCTCGTGCCGGGTCGGGTCGAAGGGCTCGCCCACCGCACCGAACGCGGTGAGGCCCAGCCGGGTCACGGTGGCCTCCAGCGACTCCCCGACACTGCGGAAGCCGCCGACGAGTTCGTCATGGTCGCGGGCCCGGCCGATGTCGTCGAGGATCGGCAGCAGCTCGGCGAGCGTGGACTCGACCGCGCGCTGGCGGATCAGATCCCGGTCGCGCTCGACGCGCTTGCGGTAGTTGGAGTACTCCGCGTGCACGCGCTGCAGGTCGGTGATCAGGGCCGCGACCTGCGGGTCCGTCGCGCTGTCCACAGCGGCCAGGTCGGCCTCGGCCGAGCTGAACTCCGCCTCGATCGCCGCGGCGTCCAGCGCCTCGGCGAGCAGGGCGTCGGCCTCGGCCTGCTCGGCGCCGGCGGGCTCCACGAACTCCCCGTCGACGACCTCACCCTCGAGGGTCTCGCCGTCCACGACGTCGCCCTCGCCGTCCACGAGGTCACCCTCGACGATCTCCGCCTCCACGACTTCGGGCTGCTCGGCGCCCCCGGCACCCCCCGCCGGGTCCTCCGGCGGGGGGTTGGCGCCGTGCTGATCAGTCACTTCTGCTCACCCTCGTCGACGATCTCGGCGTCGATGACGTCCTCGTCGGCGCCACCGGCGGGCTCACCCGCGGTGTCAGCGCCTGGGAAGTCGCCACCCGGGAAGTCGCCGGGGCCGCCGTCGCCGGCCGGGGCCGACTCCTGGGCCTGGGCGTACATCGCCGAGCCGAGCGCCTGTGAGGCCACGGCCACCTTCTCCGAGGCGGACTTGATGGCCTCGGTATCGGTGCCCTCCAGCGCCTTCTTCAGCTCGGCCAGCGGCTCGTCGACGTTGGCCTTGGCGTCCTCGGGCACCTTGTCGGCGTTGTCGCGCAGGAACTTCTCGGTCTGGTAGACCAGCGACTCCGCCTGGTTGCGGACCTCGGCCTCCTCCCGGCGGGCGTGGTCCTCGGCCGCGTGGGCCTCGGCGTCGCGCATCATCCGGTCGATGTCGTCCTTGGGCAGCGCGGAGCCGCCCGAGATCGTCATCTTCTGCTCCTTGCCTGTGGCCAGGTCCTTGGCCGAGACGTGCACGATGCCGTTGGCGTCGATGTCGAAGGTGACCTCGACCTGCGGGATGCCCCGCGGGGCCGGCGGGAGCCCAGTCAGCTCGAACGTGCCGAGCTTCTTGTTGTAGGCCGCCATCTCGCGCTCACCCTGGAACACCTGGATGAGCACCGAGGGCTGATTGTCGTCGGCGGTCGTGAAGATCTCCGAGCGCTTTGTCGGGATCGTGGTGTTGCGCTCGATGAGCTTGGTCATGATCCCGCCCTTGGTCTCGATGCCCAGGCTCAGCGGGGTCACGTCGAGCAGCAGGACGTCCTTGACCTCACCCTTGAGCACACCGGCCTGCAGGCTCGCACCCAGGGCCACGACCTCGTCGGGGTTGACGCTCTTGTTCGGCTCCTTGCCGTTGGTCAGCTCGCGCACCACGTCGGCCACGGCCGGCATCCGGGTGGAGCCGCCGACCATGACGATCTGGTCGATGTCGGACACCGAGATGCCGGCGTCCTTGATCACGGTGCGGAACGGGGCCTTGGTCCGGTTGAGCAGGTCCGCGGTGAGCTCCTCGAACTTGGCGCGGGTCAGCGTCTCGTCCAGGTGCAGCGGGCCGTCGGCGCCGGCGGTGATGTAGGGCAGGTTGATCCCGGACTGGGTGGAGCTGGACAGCTCGATCTTTGCCTTCTCGGCGGCCTCACGCAGGCGCTGGGCCGCCATCTTGTCCTTGCTCAGGTCGATGCCGTGCGCGTTCTTGAACTGGCTGACCAGCCAGTCGACGACGCGCTGGTCCCAGTCGTCGCCACCGAGGTGGTTGTCCCCGGAGGTCGCCTTGACCTCCACGACCCCATCGCCGATCTCCAGCAGCGAGACGTCGAACGTGCCGCCGCCGAGGTCGAACACGAGGATGCGGTGCTCCCGGTCGGCCTTGTCCAGGCCGTAGGCCAGCGCAGCCGCGGTGGGCTCGTTGATGATCCGGCTGACGTTCAGGCCCGCGATCTCGCCGGCCTCCTTGGTGGCCTGGCGCTGGGCGTCGTTGAAGTAGGCCGGCACCGTGATCACGGCATCCGTGACGGTCTCGCCGAGGTAGGCCTCCGCGTCGCGCTTGAGCTTGCCGAGCACGCGGGCGCTGATCTCCTGGGGCGTGTAGGTCTTGTCGTCGACGCGCACGGTGAAGCCCGGCTCGCCCATGTGGCGCTTGATCGAGCGGATGGTGCGGTCCGGGTTGGTGACGGCCTGGCGCTTGGCGACCTCGCCGACGAGCACCTCGCCGTTCTTGGCGAAGGCGACGACCGAGGGGGTGGTGCGCGCGCCCTCGGCGTTGGCGATCACGACGGGCTCGCCGGCCTCGAGGACGGCGACGCAGGAGTTGGTGGTACCGAGGTCGATACCGACTGCACGACTCATGTGGGTGATTCCCTTTCATTCGAGTTTCCCACCGGGGCCTGTGGCCGGGTGGAGGTTCGGTGACATCCACAATGGTGACTCCACTCGCCATTATTGTCAACTCAAATGGCAAGAGACATGAGTCGCCGCGACTCAAGTCGTTCGGAGGCGTTGGATGGCCTCGGGTCCTGGCACACCGCCAAGCCCGGTGAGGCTGCGACGTGAATCACGTACCGGGCTCCTCGGCGGGACTCCCGTCCCCGCGTGCAGCTTCTTCCCCGGCTGACCAAGCCGGACGAGGTTGAGGAGGCAGAGCGGGCCGCTGCGTCCGCGCCCCAGCAATCGTTGGATGGATCGGCCCAGGCACCAGCGAATTTGGATGGACCCGGCCGAGCACGGGGCCGAGCCGAGCAGCGGGCCGGCGGGCGGGTCGGGCAGGGCAGGGCGCCCACCTGGGTTGCCCGCCGAGTGGGCGGATCGGCTAGGTTACCGACCAGTAGGGTCCCCTCACGGTGGCCTGTCGGACCCCGGGGCGAGAATAGGGGCGCGGCGGGACACCCTTGGCCAGGAGGATGGCGCACATGGACTTTGACGTGATGACTGTGTTCCGAGTGGTGGTTGGCCTCGCGCTGATCATCGGAGCCGGGGCGTTCGCGCTGAAGCGGGTCTGGTTCCTGCAGGGCCTGATCCGCTCGGGCGAACCGGCGGTCGGGCGCACCGACCAGGTCCCGGCCCGGGTGGGGGCGGAGTTCACCGAGGTCCTGGCACAGCAGAAGCTGCTCAAGTGGAGCGTGCCCGGCGTGGCGCACGTGTTCGCGTTCTGGGGCTTCCTGGTGCTGAGCATCACCGTGATCGAGGCCTTCGTCGAGATCTTCGTGCCCAGCTTCGCGTTCCCGATCATCGGCACCTGGCCGATCGTGCGGTTCATGGAGGACCTGTTCGCGGTCCTGGTGGTCATCGGCATCGTGATCTTCGCGATCATCCGGCTGCGCACGAACCCGGCCAAACAGGGCCGCGAGTCCCGGTTCTTCGGCTCGCACGTCTCGGGTGCGTGGCTGGTCCTGCTGATGATCTTCCTGGTCGTGGTCACCCTGCTCATGTACCGCGGCGGCAAGATCGGCGCTGCCCTGGCCGAGGGTGAGTCGGCCGCGGATGTGGGCATGAGCGGGGCGTTCGCCTCCCAGTGGGTAGGCGGACTGCTCGAGCCGCTCGGGGTGACGGCCAACGAATGGATCGAGACGATCTTCGTGCTCGGCCACGTCGCGGTCATCCTCGGATTCCTGCTGATCGTGCTGCACAGCAAGCACCTGCACATCTTCGCCGCCCCGATCAATGTCGCCTTCTCGCGGCGCCCCGATGCCCTGGGCCCGCTGCTGGAGATGTACTCCGGCACCGAGAAGATCGACTTCGAGGATCCCGCCGACGACGCGGTGTTCGGTCGTGGGCGCATCGAGGACTTCACCTGGAAGGGCCTGCTGGACTTCGCGACCTGCACCGAGTGCGGCCGCTGCCAGAGCCAGTGCCCGGCGTGGAACACCGACAAGCCGCTGAGCCCCAAGCTGATGATCATGAACCTGCGCGACCACTCGTTCATCAAGGCGCCTTACATCACCGCCACCCAGGCCAAGCTCGAGGGCAAGAACGTCGAGTTCGGCGAGGTGGACGAAGAGGTCCTGGCGACCATGTCCGAGCGGGTCCAGCACGAGGTGGCCCGCCCGTTGGTCGGCGATCGCGACTTCGACGAGCACCGCGCCACCGACGGCTACGACCCGTCCGGGCACCGCTCGCACGAGGGTCCGGTCATCGATTCCGATGCGCTGTGGTCCTGCACGACCTGCGGGGCGTGCGTCAACCAGTGCCCGGTGGACATCGAGCACATCGACCACTTCATCGACATGCGCCGCCACCAGGTGATGATCGCCACGGAGTTCCCCAACGAGCTCAACAGCCTGTTCAAGAACCTCGAGAACAAGGGCAACCCGTGGGGTATGAACGCCACCAAGCGCAACGACTGGATCTCCGAGGTCGACTTCGAGGTGCCGGTCTTCGGCATGGAGGGCGAGGACGAGATCCCCGCCGACGTCGAGTACCTGTTCTGGGTCGGCTGCGCCGGGGCCTACGAGGACCGCGCCAAGCAGACCACCAAGAACGTCGCGGAGCTGCTCAACGTGGCGGGCGTGAAGTACATGGTGCTCGGTGAGGGCGAGACCTGCACCGGGGATCCGGCCCGCCGCGCCGGCAACGAGTTCCTGTTCCAGATGCAGGCGATGCAGAACGTCGAGGTGCTCAACGAGGTCAAGGCGCACAAGATCGTCGTGACCTGCCCGCACTGCATGAACACGATCGCCCGGGAGTACCCACAGCTCGGCGGCAACTACGAGGTCGTGCACCACAGCCAGTTGCTGGCCTCGCTGCTGGCCGAGGGCCGGCTGCGTCCGCTGACCCCGATGGACTCCACGGTGACCTATCACGACCCGTGCTACCTGGGCCGGCACAACAAGGTCTACGTGCCGCCCCGCGAGCTGGTCGCGTCACTGCCCGGGGTCAAGCTGGTCGAGATGGAGCGCACCGGCGACATGTCCTTCTGCTGCGGCGCCGGTGGGGCGCAGATGTGGATGGAGGAGCGCCTGGGCACGCGGGTCAACCAGAACCGCGCCGACGAGGCGATCGGGACCGGTGCGGACAAGATCGCCGTGGCCTGCCCGTTCTGCTCGGTGATGCTCCACGACGGCGTGACCGTGCGGGCCCAGGAGGGCGGCGAGGGAGCCCGCAACGTCGAGGTCGTGGACGTCGCCAGCCTGCTGCTGACCTCGGTCAAGGGTTCGGCGCGCACCCCCGACGCCAGTGCCTCGGACGCCTGAGCCGCTGACGCCCGTGGGGGCGAGGACGGATGGGGAGCACGCGAATGTGACGCGGGTGCGGGCTGCGGCGGCGGCACTCGGCCTGGCCATCGAGGTGCGCCGATTCCCCGAGGGGACCCGGACCGCCCAGGACGCCGCCACGGCGATCGGCTGCTCGGTGGGCGCCATCGTCAAGAGCCTGATCTTCACCGTGGACGGCGAGGTGGTGCTGGCCCTGGTCAGTGGGGCCAACCAGCTCGACGAGGCGAAGCTGGCCGCTGCCGCGGGTGGCTCGGCATGCGGGCGGGCGAATGCCGATCAGGTACGCGCGGCCACCGGGTTCCCGATCGGCGGGGTGCCTCCGATCGGGCTGGCGACGCCGGTGCGCGAGTTCCTCGACGAGGACCTGCTGACCCACGAGACCATCTGGGCGGCGGCCGGGACCTGGTACGACGTGTTCCCGATCGCCCCGAGCACACTGGCGGCGGCCTCCGGCGGCTGGGTGGGCAGCCTCCGTCGGGACTGATCCGATCCCCGAGAACCGGGTCGGCGCAGCGCTGGCCAGGTCACGCATCGCCCGGCCGATGGGGCACCACTGTCGAGAAGCGGTCCTCTCTCCCCAGACAGGCCCGTCACCTCTTGCCCCAGTATGGGGCGTTGATGGTGAACTGAGCTCTGTGAACGCCCGAACCTTGCTTCAGTATTCAGGTGTCCGATTCGACGGCCAATTGAGTTGGTGCTGAACCATGGCGTCGCTTGCACGGTCACCGGGTCATTCGCGGCTGGGGCAGGGAGGGGATAGACCGAAGTGATGCGATGCGGGCCCTCATAGCACCTGCTATCGTCTCCCTGTGGCAGTGGACTTGGCCGAAGTGGCCCGACGCAGCGACGAGGCGGTTCGCGACGCCCGCGCCGAGTTGGTGCACGCCGTTCGCGAGGCAGCACGGCAGGGCCTCACCCAGGCTCAGATCGCCACACTGATCGGGCGCAGCCAGCCCGAAGTGTCCCGCCTGCTGCGCTTCCACGGCCGCGGTCCCCTGGCGCTGCGGCTGCGTCAGCACGCCCGCGAGGTCCGTGAACTCATCGACCAGGCCGGAGGCAGCAACGTGCGGGTGTTCGGCTCGGTCGCCACGGGCACCGAGCAGACCGAGTCCGACATCGACCTGCTGTTCGACATGGGCACCCCGATGAGCCTGATGGAGCTCGGCGCCCTGGAACGACGCCTCTCGGAGCTGCTAGGCGCCGACGTCGACCTGATCCCCGCGACGACCCTGCGCCCGGACCTGCGCGAGCTGGCCCTCGCCGAGGCGGTGACCCTGTGACCCGGACCCGGGAGGAATCGCTGCGGGAGGCTCGAACCCACGTCGCCCTGATGCGCCAACAAGCCGTGGGCGACCTGGCTGATCAACTGGTGATTGACGCGGTCTGCATGAGACTTTCCACTGGGGTGCAGGCACTGGCCCAGCTGGACCCACCGACCCGGGATCGGCTGTTCGGCGACGCATGGCCGCTCATGTGGGGGATGCGAAACTGCATCGCACCCGGCTACCTGCTCGTCGACACAGACATCGTGCGCCGGACCCTGCAGCACGACATCCCACCGATCAGGGCCAGCATCGAGTCCGAACCCACTGACGCCGCCTGAAGGGCCCAGCAACACGAGAGCCCCCGCGCACGGGACGTACCGGAAGGCGTTTTGGCTGCACCATCGAGACGTGCCGGTGACCCAGGCAGCCTCATACCCGCAGTACCCAGCAAGCGATGCGAGAGGACGTGGCGCTCGTCCCGCTGCACCCGTCCGGATGGCTTCTCGGGACCGGGACCTCCCACGGCACGAGGGACTGGGCTGGCCAGGGGCCCCGTGGTGCACCACCGAGCCGTCGGCCGCCCACTGCGTTGAACCCCGGACGGCTCAGCCTCGGACGAGCAGCTCGTCGTCCCGGTTCAGGCCGCGCAACGAGGGAAGTGCCGCGATCAGCAGACAGAGCGCGACCAGGAGCCCGCCGATCACGGCATACACCGCCTGCACTCCCCAGCGTTCGACGCCCACCCCTGCCAGCAGCAGGCCGACCGGCGGTGCTGCGTAGAACAGGGCGGTCTGCACCCCGTAGACCCGGCCCTGCACATGCGCCGGGACCCGGGTCTGCACCAGCGAGTTCAGCAGCGGGTTCATCGGCCCCCAGCCCAGGCCCAGCACGAATCCGGCGGCCACGAACACCGGCAGCGGCGGCAGGAACGCCATCGGCACGACCCCCAGGGTCGTGGTCAGCATCACGAAGACGGCGATCCGGTGCCGGGAGTACCGGGCGGCCAGCCAGCCGTAGGAGAACGAGCCGACCATCCCGCCGGCTGCCAGCATCGTCAGGGTCAGACCGTAGGCCCCGGGGGCGTCCAGCGCCTGGAAGTGCACCGGCATGAGCACCGCCTCGGTCGGCATGTAGACCATCGCCAGGACGCAGATCGCCAAGGTCAGCACCCGCAGCGGTCGGTCGCGCCAGAGGAGCCCGGCTCCCCGCAGGGTGGAGGCCCAGAACGGCTCGTGCTCCTCCCCGGCCTCCCTTCGGGCTTCGCCGATCGCCTCGGTGACCCGGATCCCCGCCACAGCGACGATCGCGAGCACGAAGGCACCCGCGGTCACCCAGAACGTCTCGACCGCTCCGATGACGGCAATCCCCACCGCAGCCAGTGCCGGGCCGATGACCCACCCGGCGGCGAACACGCCCTCGTGGACCCCGTTGATCCGGTCCACGTAGTAGCGCCCCGCCCGGGCAACATCGGGGATCAGCGACTTGCGCGCGGTGTAGCCGGCCGGGTCGAAGGCAGCGCCGAGGATCGCCAGGGCCATGATCGCGGTCAGCCCGAGCATCCCCGCCCTTTCGGCCAGCGGGAACAGGCTCACTGAGATCGCGGAGAGGGCATCGGAACCCATCGAGACCGAGCGTCGGCCGAGCCGGTCGACCAGTGCCCCGACGAAGGGCGACACCACGATGCCCGGAAGGCCGGCCACCGCCGCGACCAGGCCGGCGTCGGCCGCCGACCCGGTCTCCTGGAGCACCAGCCAGGGCACCAGCACCGCGACGGAGGAGTTGGCGACCCCGCTGAGCAGGTTGGCCACCTGGAGCAACACCACGGGGGCACGCCGGGCGGTCACGACGGCCCTCCTCTGCTGGTGTGGTCAGCGCTCAGGGTACGCGCCGCGACCCCGCCCGGGCACCGCGTTCACAACCCCAGGTCGCCGGAGACGTCCGCACCCGAGCCCTCGTCAGCCGGCTCGTCCTGGCCTTCCCCCGGGCCCTCGACGGGCGGCTCGTCCAGGCGCCCACCGGGGCCCTCGTCGGCCGGCTCGTCGGCTGACTGCCCGTCGGTGCCCGCCTGCCCGTCGCCGGGCACCGGCCACACCACCGTCGGCCCCAGCCGGTAGAGCACGAGATTGCCGGCCGAGGACTCGAACTCCTGCTGCCAGCCGGCAGCCGGGAACGGACCGAACGCGGCCTCGACCGGGGCCAGCGCCCGCCGGCAGTGCCAACAGGTCCGATCGGTCGCGCTGTAGATCACGACGTAGTCCCCGGCTCTCGGGTAGCCCTCCTCCGAGGCAGGCGGGAGCCTGAGCAACCGGTTGAGCGAACGGAACCTCGCCGCCTGCCAGCGCAGGTCGCCGAACGGGCCGCGTTGGTAGGCCGGCAGCACGCGCTGGGTGCCCCAGTCGGCCCAGATGCGCGCGTCGTGGGGCAGGCCATCCACCGCCAGGTGCGTGCGCAGCTCGGCCATCGCATCCCCGCCGTTCGGCGCGAAGCCCGGATAGGTGGTGGCGAAGCCGATCGAGGGCACGGCCACGCCCACGGCCAGCACACCGGCACCAACCAGCGGGACCAGCCGCATGGGCCACCGAGTACGGCGTACCACGATCACGACCGTACCCACCGCGGCGAGCATGAGCGGCACGAGGAACGACAGCCAGTAGCGCGCCACGTCCAGGCGCACCGAGGGGTGCGCGGGGTCCAGCGCACCGCCCTGGGCCCAGAGCAGGCCGACAGTCAGCATCCCCCACGCCCAGATCCGGCCGAGTTGGGCGCGGAACATCAACCCGCCGATCGCGCCCACGACCAGGCAGGCCAGCAGGGCCGGTCCACCGGACAGTGCCAGGATCGAGCGCGGCAGGATCGTGACGTACCACCACCGACCCTGGCCCACGTAGATCGCGTCCGAGCTGACCTCCGAGGCTGAGATGTCTGCCCCCAGCAGGATCCGGAACTTCAACCACGGGTCGTCGTAGATCGCCGCGCTCAGCAGGACATCCAGGATCAGCCAGGCGAGCGCCGGTGGGGCGAACCAGGCGAAGGTGGCCCACGGGCGCCGGATCTGCCACAGCACCCAGCCGATCACCGGCCACGCGAACACTGCCGTCTCACGGACCTCGAAGCTCCAGCCGGTCACGAATCCGCACGCCGCCAACAACGCGGCCACGCGCCAGTCCCAGCCCCGGTTGGCGTCCCTGGCGCGCTGGGCCGCATCGGCCGCCAGGGTCGCGAGCAGCAGCCCGAGGCCGACCAGGGTCGTGGCTGTCAGGTCCGTGTACCCGCGGGTGAGGTTGACGAGGACCAGCGGAGTGCCCAACGCGAACACCGCCGCCAGGGCGCCGGCAGTACGGGCGACGTAGCGGGTGCCCAGGAGGTAGAGCACCGCCGCGAGCACGCCGGTGCTCAGCAGCGGCACGACGTAATAGGTGGCGGGAGCGTCGCCCCACAGCCGGGCGAACGGGATGATCGGCAGCAGGAAGCCCCACCGCGACAGCCCCGCCGGCCGCCAGGTGCCGTTCGGGAAGTCCAGGGCACCCTGGACGTAGTGCCACGGGTCGGTGGGCACGAGCGCGGAGCGGTACACCAGCGCGACCCCGACGGCCATGAGCGCGATCAGGCCAGCCGCCGCGAGGTCCCGTCCGCTCAGGGTCCGGCCCCACTGCGGAGTCGGCGGTCCGCCCGCCGGGTCCGGGGCGGCGCCCGGGCCATCGTGATCGATACGGTCCGGGGCCGGCTCGCTAGGGCCTGGATCGACGCCGGAGGGATCGTCGCGGCCGGGATCGTCGCGGCCGGGATCGACCCGGAGGGATCGCCGCGGACCTGATCGTCGCGGGCGGGCGCCTCCCCACGCGACGGCTGCGCTGCCCGGGCAGGATCCTGGCTCACAGCCGATCCACCGCCCAGGTCCAGTACCTGACCAGCGCCGCGCTCACCGGGGCGGGCACCGCCGGTCCCAACCCCGGCGGTGGGTCCAGGGGACCCCGGAACAGGTGCGCCAGCTCCCGGTCGGGCACACTGCGCGCGGATTGGACCACACGGCGGCGTGCGGCCAACTCGCGGCGATGGGCGACCAGCCAGCGCCACCCGGCCACCTTGTCCCGGGCCCAGCCGTCGCGCACGGCCACGACCAGCACCCCAGCCTCCACAGCCAGGGCGGGCAGGGCCACCAGGCGCCGGGTCCGATGCTCGGGCAACAGGATGAGGTTCATCAGCCGGTTGCGCTCGAGAAGGTAGTGCTTGGTCGAGTGCCGGGCGAACTCGTAGTGGTGGGCCACCACCGCGGCTGGCTCGTGCACGACGCGCAGCCCGGCCTGCCAGGCCCGCAGGGACAGGTAGACGTCCTCGCAGTAGGCGAAGTAGGCCTCGTCGAACCCGCCGAGGTCGTCCCACACCGGCCGGCGCACCGCGAACGTCACCCCGGAGATGGACGCCACCTCGGTGGGCTCCTCGTGACGGGCAGCGGGCTCGCCCAGCCCGCCGACCCACGAGAACATCAGGTAGTGCACCGGGTTGCCGACCGAGTTCACCAGCTCCGGCGCGGCGGCCAGCCGGATGCTCGCGCAGGCCAGCCCCACCTGCGGGTCGGCGACCCGGCGGCCCAACGCCGCCAGCGCCCCCAGCGCGACGATGGCATCGGAGTTCACGAACACGAGCACGTCGCCGGTGGCGAACCGGGCGCCGTAGTTGCAGCCCCCCGCATAGCCGAGGTTGCGTCCCGGGGCCAGGACCTGCACGCCAGGCCTATCGCGGATCCCCGCGATCGAGTCCGGGGCGGCGTCGTTGTCCACGACCAGGATCTGGTCGGCGCCGTCGGCCACGAGGGCACTCACGCACTCCGACAGCGTCGGTTCCGGGCCATGGGCCAGGACGATCACTGAGGCCCGCACGCGCCCAGAGTAGCCGCGGTCCGCAGGCTGCGGGTCGGACCAGCCGATCGCGTTGACCGGCACCATGGCTCCCGCGGGATGCGTCCGAGTGAGCCACGGTCAGGGGTGGGGTGATGAGCCGGAGGGCTGGTTGGTCCTCGCCCTGCTCGGGCGGCTGGCCTTGATCGCGATCGGCATCCAGCTCGCGGCCCTGACCGAAACCCTGGGTCTTGCCCAGCTCGCCCTGGCCGCCCGGGCCCGGGACAGCGCCGGCGCGGGCCCCCGTGGTACCGGGACGGCACCCAGTGCCCGTTCGTCAACTCCAACTTCCATCCGGACTTCCGCACCGCCTCGGTGGACATGCGGCGCCCCTGGGCAGCGTTGGGGTACCCCCCGGTCGGTGACCATCGACATGAGCGCGATCAACTCGATCCTGCGGTGGACCGGCTCCTTCGACTCCGGCGGGCACCTGCAGGCCTCGTTCGACTCGCCCTCCCTGCAGGCCTGCGTGGCCGAGCTCGCCGCGCAGGGCGCGTTGGCTGCGTGCGGGCACCACCTACCAGGTCCATGCCGACCCGCAGGTGCGCGTGGTGCCGGCGCCCGGAACCGAGATCGCGGCGCCCGAGGGGTGGACGCGCTCCGACGGGCGCCGGTCTGGTCCGGGCTCGATGCGCCCCTGTACGTGGCCCTCGGCTGAGCTGATCGGACCACCCCCACCGGACCACCCCCACCGGACCGCCCCACCGGCCTGCCCGCCCGGGTGCTGCGGTGCGCGTCAATAGGCGCCGTGGCCGGTCAGGACGGCCTTGGCGGTCTTGGCCAGGATCACCACGTCCAGGGCCATCGACCAGGTCTCGATGTAGTGCAGGTCCAGGCGCATCCGGTCCTCCCAGGACACCTCCTTGCGCCCGGAGATCTGCCAGAGGCCGGTCATCCCCGGCTTGGTCAGGTGCCGGCGGTTCTCTGCATCCCCGAGCAGCGCGATCTCCCCGGGCAGCATCGGTCGGGGCCCCACCAGCGACATCGAGCCGCCGATCACGTTGAACAGCTGGGGGAGTTCGTCCAGGCTCCACCGACGCAGCAACCGCCCCGCGCGGGTGACCCTGGGATCCTCGCGATAACGCTCGGACACCTCCTCGTCGGGATCCCCGATGACCGCCGAGCGCAGCGTTTCGGCACCGACGTGCATGGAGCGGAACTTCAGGCAGCGGAACGTCTCACCGGAGCGCCCCACGCGGTCGCTGATGTAGAGCACCCGGCCCAACGAGTCGAACTTGATGCCGAGCGCGATGAGCAGGTAGACCGGGATGAGCAGGATCACGAGCGGCACCGCCATCAGGACGTCACCCATCCGCTTGATGGCGCGCTTGGGCCCGGTCAGGCTGGGTTCGTCCAGGTGCAGCAGGGGCAGCCCGGCCGCAGGACGCACCGAGGTCCGCGGGCCGGCCACGTCGGACAGGACCGGTGAGACCAGCAGGTCGATCCGAGGCCCCTCAAGGCGCCAGGCCAGGCGCCGGACCAGGTTCGGCCCGGCTGCGGCGGACTCCGCGACGGCCACCGCGTGGACGTTGTGCTCATCGATCCACTGCATGACGTCGTCCAGCCAGGCCTCCACGAGCTCGTCGTGGGCTCCAGCCGCCATCGCGGGACCGGCGACCTGCGGGGGTGCGACGGTGCCGACGACCTGGAAGCCGGCGACCGCGTCGCTGACGAACGACTCGGAGAGCTCGGCGCTGCGCTGCCGGTCGCCCACCACGAGGGTGGCCTGCTGGAACCGTCCGACCACCCGCTGGCGGCCCAGCCACACCCGCAGCAGCCAGCGGCCCAGGAGCACGAGCACGGTGCCCATGAGCAGGCTGGGGAGGACCAGCCGGATCGGGGGGGCCGCCTTGGCCACGTAGGAGGCGATCGCGATGGTCGCGAACAGGGTCATGCTCGCGGTCACGACCCGCTTGAACTCCTCGTTGCCCACCCCGAGGAACCGCCCCTCGTAGCCTCCGCGCAGCAGGATGAGCATCAGCCACCCGAGGATCATCGCCAGGCCGGTCAACGGGGTCTGCACCTGGTCGGCCAGGAACCCGGCATTGAGCATCACGGAGATGTAGACGCTGATGCTGGTGCCCAGCAGTCCCAGGTCGAGCAGGAACGCGCGCAGGGCTACCGACAGCATCGGGTCGCTGTCCGAGGCACCTCGCGCCTCTGGTCGGGCCACGATGTGCGCGACCGGTTCGGGCTTCTGCCCGGCGATGCTCAGCGTGGGACGAGCGGCGCCCCCAGCGCGCGCGTGACTGCTGACCATGTCCCCTCCCACCCTGTCGTGCCCGCCCCCGCGAGCCCGGTGAGACCTGAGACTAGACACACCTCGCCGCGGATTTCCCGTCAGGTGAGCCCCGGGGGCCGTCGGGGTGCGCTGGGCCGAGGTGCCACCCAGATATCCTGCACGCCGGATCCAGGAGGCCCCATGCCCTTTTCCAGCCGTGTCACTGTTGCGTTGGTGCTCGCGTCCGGCGCGCTGGCACTGACTGCCTGCAGCGGGGGATCGGCCGACGAACCGAGCGATCCGGAGTCCGAACAGGTGCAGGTTGCCGGGGATCTGGTGCCCCACGAGCTGTTCGGGACCCACGTGAAGGGGATCGCCCACGGAACCCCGGCCGTGCCGGAGCAGGCTGGCGCGATCCGACTGTGGGATGCCGGCGTGGCCTGGCGGCAGTTGGAGCCCACCCCGGGGCAGTTCGACTGGGCCGCGATGGACCGCGCCGTCGAGCGGGCCGAGGGCACGGGGGCCAGCGATATCCTCTGGGTGCACGGCAGCCCGCCGCAGTGGGCGGCCGACGATCCCGACTCGGCCGGTCTGTACGGGCCCGGCACCACCTCGTTCCCCGACGAGCAGGCCTACCTCGAGACCCTGCGCCAGGTCGGCCAGCGCTACCGGGGCCGGATCACCTCGTATCAGGTCTGGAACGAGGCGAACATCAAGATCTTCTACCGGGGTGGTCCGACGAAGCTGGCAGCGTTGACGGCCAAGGCGCAGGAGGTGCTGGCCGAGGCCGACCCGGACGCCCTGCTGGTGGGCGCGAGCACGACGGTGCGGGCCGCCGGGCCTGTCAAGGACTGGTACGACACCTATGCCGAGGGTCTGGCCGAGCGGGGTTGGCCGGTGGACGCGATGGCGGTGCACCTCTACCCGCCGGGCGAGCAGGGGATCGAGGACCGGGCCGGCTACGCCCGGGTGATGCGCGCCTGGCTGGCCGAGCGTGGCTGGACGGGTCCGATGTGGGACACCGAGGTCAACTACGGTGACCGGCGCGACTTCGCCACGACAATCGTGGCGGTGCCCCAGGACGTGGCAGCGGCCTGGGTGGCGCGCACCTACATCGACAGCCTCGCCCTCGGGGTGGACCGGGTGTACTGGTACGCGTGGAACGACCACATCCTGGGCATCGACCAGGTGGACCCCGACTCTGGGGAGGTGCTGCCCGCCGGGCAGGCGTACCTGACGGTCCAGGACTGGTTCGACGGCGCCGGCTGGACCGGCTGCACCGGGGAGCTCATGGAACCCACGGGAGCCGACGGTGCCCTGACCACCTGCTCGCTGGACACCTCCGACGGGCAACCGGCCCAGATCCTGTTCAGCCACGGCGGCGAGCGCACGGCACCGCTGCCGGCCGGGGCCGCGCAGGTGTGCACCCTGGACGGGGCCTGCGCACCGGCCGAGGGCGACTCGATCGAGGTCACAGCCAGTCCGATCCTGGTCCGGATCCAGGGCTAGCGCAGGGGCTGCGTGCCCACCTGCGTGCCCACCTGCGGGTCCGGCTCGCGGCTATGGCACCACCAACAGGACGACAAGGTCGCGACGGAGGACCAGCGAGGTTGACGCGTCGGCTGCGTGGGTCCATTGTGACCTCACCATCTCGAGTGGGGGGAGTCCACTGTGCGTAGGTTCGTCAAGGGTGTCGTGGGGGCGGCGGCACTGGGTCTGCTGGTCACCACGGTCCCAGCCAATGCCGCGTCCGCGGCGCGGTACGTGCCCGATCCGCTGTTCGGTCAGCATGTCGGGCGGATCTCCGCTGGGGCGCCGCCCACGCTGCCCTCGGTCGGCGCGGTCCGGCTCTGGGACGCTGGGGTCACGTGGCGCCAGGTCGAGACCAAGGACAACGTCTACGACTGGACCAAGTTGGACGCCGCGGTGAACAACGCGCGCAAGCTGCGCGCCGGGGAGATCCTCTACACGCTGGGCTCGACGCCGAAGTGGGCCGCGAACTCGGCTTCCCTGAGCAGCGCCAACGTCAAGCTCGCGCTGTACGGGGCCGGGTCCAACAGCCACCCGCGCTCGGATTCGTACTACCTGGACTACCTGAGCGCGCTCGCCAAGCGGTACAAGGGCCGGATCACCTCCTACCAGGTGTGGAACGAGGCCAACCTCCGGGACTTCTACCTCGGCAGCCCCAAGCAGATGGCGCAGCTCACCCTCAAGGCGCGCGCGGTCCTGAAGAAGGCGGACCCCCGGGCCAAGCTGGTGGCTGCGAGCACCACCGTGCGCTCCAAGGGCCCGGTCGGGTCGTTCAGCAAGACTTACGGCAAGGAGATGAAGAAGGTCCGCTGGCCGGTCGATGCGGTCTCGGCGCACTTCTACCCGCCTGCCAAGTCCGGGCCGGGCACCCGGGTGAGCTACATCAAGAAGGTGCAGAAGTACTACAAGAAGTACGGCGCCAAGAAGAAGGCACTCTGGGACACCGAGATGAACTACGGCGACCTGCGCACCTACATGCCCAAGCGCGAGTACACCGGGGCGACCGCCGCGACGTACGTGGCGCGGACCTACATCGACTCGATGCGCTACAAGGTCTCGCGGGTGTTCTGGTACGGCTGGGACATGCAGATCCTGGGCACCAACATGACCACGAAGGCCGGCGCACTGACCGCGGGCGGCAAGTCATTTCAGCAGATCCGCGGCTGGATGAGCGGCGCCAAGTGGTACTCGTGCAAGACGAAGTCCAAGATCACGACCTGCACGATCAAGCGAAACGGCAAGAAGCAGGCCATCCGGTACACCACCTCGAAGACCAAGACGTACAAGGTGGCCAGGGGCACCACGCTGATGCGTCGCCTCGACGGCTCGTCGATGCCTGTGAAGAAGGGCCAGAGGATCAAGATCACGACGCAGCCGGTGCTGTTCTCCTGAGCACTCGCTGACCTGAGCGCAGCAGCCCCTGCCCCGTCGTCGGATGGGCGGGGGCTGCGGCGTCAGGCCGCCAGGTGCTCGCCGTGGGACGGCTCGCTACTTGGGGTTGCGGGCGTACTGCGACGCGACCGGGCCGGACTGGCCGACGTACTTCGAGTTCAGCCCGGCGTGGCCGTACGGGCGTTCGGCCGGGGCGTCGAGGGTGTGGAAGCTCAGCTGCCCGATGCGCATCCCGGGCCACAACTTGATGGGTAGCGTGGCCACGTTGCTCAGTTCCAGGGTGATCTGCCCGCGCGGCCAGCCCGGGTCCACGAATCCGGCGGTGGCGTGGATCAGCAGGCCGAGGCGACCCAGGCTGCTCTTGCCCTCGACGCGTGCCACAAGGTCGTCGGGCAGTCCGATGGCCTCAACCGTCGTGCCGAGCACGAACTCACCCGGGTGCAGGATGAAGGCCGTTCCCTCGGCGACGATGACACGCTCGTTGAGGTCCGCAGGCTTGTCGTAGGGGTCGATGACCTCGGTGACGTGGTTGCGGAACACCAGGAACTCCGGACCGAGTCGCACATCGACACTGGCCGGCTGGATCTGGGCGTCCTCGAGCGGGTCGAGGATCAGGCGACCCTCAGCCAAGGCGCGGCGGATGGAACCGTCGGAGAGGATCATGCCCGCGATCGTATCCGCGCGGCCCGGCCCGCCCCGCCCCGCCGGCCGGTTCCTCCACCCAAGCGCCGCCCCATCAGCGGTCCCTCCAGATCAGCGTCGCCCCGGGCGGCGCCCTCATGGAGGAACTCGTCGGGCAGGTGCGGGGGGCCTGGTTTGGGTCGGCTGGCCGGGTGCGGCATAATCTCAGGGGTCGTCGTCGCTGCGATTTCGACGCCTGCGGGTGTAGTTCAATGGTAGAACATCAGCTTCCCAAGCTGACAGTGCGGGTTCGATTCCCGTCACCCGCTCCAGACGAAAAGGGCCTCTGACCAGCACAAACGCCGGTCGGAGGTCCTTTTCACGCGCCCTGTTCATGCCTCGCTTCGAGCCGGGGCTAGCGGCACCGCGGGATGGGTCATTCGGTCTTCTCGTGGTGGCCGCCGAACTGCTTGCGCATCGCGGAGATGACCTTGTTGGCGTAGACGGCCGATCCCTGGGAGTCGAACCGGGAGTGCACCGCGGCGGACAGCACCGGGGCGGGCACGCCCTCGTCGATGGCGGCCACCGCGGTCCAGCGGCCCTCGCCGGAGTCCGAGACCCGCCCGGAGAACTCGGCCAGCTCCGGGGAGGCGTGCAGGGCCGAGGCGGTCAGGTCCAGCAGCCACGACCCGACCACCGAGCCGCGGCGCCAGACCTCGGTGATCGCCGGAACGTCCAGGTCGTACAGGTAGTGCTCGGGATGCTCCAGCGGCGCGGTCTCGGCGTCGGCATCCCGGGTTCGCAGTCCCGCGTCGGCGTTGGCCAGGATGTTCAGGCCCTCGGCGTAGGCGGCCATCAGCCCGTACTCGATGCCGTTGTGGACCATCTTCACGAAGTGCCCAGCCCCACTCGGCCCGCAGTGCAGGTAGCCCTGCTCCGCCGCATCCGGGTCCCCCACGCGCCCGGGCGTGCGCTCCGCCGCACCCACCCCGGGCGCCAGCGAGGCGAAGATCGGAGTCAGCCGGCCGACGGGCTCGGGATCGCCGCCGATCATCAGGCAGTAGCCGTTCTCGGCACCCCACACCCCGCCGCTGGTGCCGACGTCGACGTGGTGGATGCCCCGCTCTCGCAGGGTCGCCGCGTGGCGCAGGTCGTCGGTGTAGTGCGTGTTCCCCCCGTCGATGATCGTGTCCCCGGGTGCGAGCACCTCGGCCAGGGCAGCGATCGTGGCCTGGGTGATCAGACCTGCCGGGACCATGACCCACACCGCGCGGGGGGTCGGCAGCTTCGCGGCAAGGTCGGCCAACGAGTCGGTGCCGACCGCCCTCTCACCGACCAGGGCCGCCACCACGGTCGGGTCGATGTCGTGGACGACGGCGGTGTGACCGTCGGCCATCAGGCGGCGCACGATGTTGGCCCCCATCCGGCCCAGTCCGACCACACCAAGGGTCATCGGCATCTGCTGGGTCATATTCTCCTCCTTCGGCAGGGGTTGGCGGGTGCCCCGCCGCCCGGGCCGGCCTCCGAGCCTGCCGTCATTCCGGATCATGCCAGTGATCGTTGACAAGCAGGTCGTCGGCCTCCGCGGGACCCCACGTGCCACGGGCGTACCGCCGCACCGGCACCGGGTCGTCGAGGGCAGGTTGGACCACCCGCCACGTGCACTCGACACCGTCCTCACGGGCGAACCGGCGGGAGTCCCCGAGAATCGCGTCACCCAGGAGCCGCTCGTAGGGCCCCATCCGGGCCCCGAGGCTGGTGCCGAAGTCCATGGACAGGTCCACCGGCTGGGCCACCAGGTGCGGACCCGGCTGCTTGGCCTGCACCGTTATCGTGACCCCGTCGGCGGCCCCGAGGCGGAACCTGATCAGGTTCGCGTGCGGGCGTGGCAGCCCCGGTTCGGCGAACAGCATCCGCGGTGGGTCATGCAGCTCGATCAGCGCCTCGAGGGCGTTGCAGGGCATGGCCTTGCCGGCCCGGACGTAGAATGGGACACCGGACCAGCGCCACGAGTCGATCTCGAACCGGCACGCCACGAACGTCTCCACATCCGAGTCCTCACCCACACCGGCCTCATCCAGGTAGCCGTCGTACTGGCCGCGGACGACCGACCCGCGTTCCAGGGGGCGCATGGCCTGGAACACCTTGGACTTCTCGTCACGCAGCGCATCGGCATGCGGGCTGACCGGCGGCTCCATCGCCAGCAGGGCCAGCACCTGCAGCAGGTGGTTCTGTACGACATCGCGCAGCGCCCCCACACCCTCGTAGAACGCACCCCGGCCCTGCACCCCGAAGGGTTCGGCCATCGTGATCTGCACGCTCCTGACGTGGTTGCGGTTCCAGATCGGCTCGAGGAACGTGTTCGCGAACCGGAACACCAAAATGCCCTCGACCGCCTCCTTGCCCAAGTAGTGGTCGATCCGGAAGATGTCGTGCTCGTCGAAGTGCCGGTGCAGCAGGCCATTCAGCGCCTGCGCCGAGGACAGGCTGCGCCCGAACGGCTTCTCCACGATGACCCGCGAGCCGAGATCCAGGCCCTCCCGAGCCAGCGCCTCGATGACCGTGGGGAACAGGTCGGGCGGGATGGCCAGGTAGAACGCCGGACTCGTCGAGCCCAGCCGTGCCAGCTCGTCACGCAGGCGGGTGAAGGTGCCCACCTCGGAGTAGTCCCCACCACCCACGAGGCTCAGCCGGGACATGAGCTCCTCCACGACCTGCGGGTCCGACTCAGCCACGGTCTCGGAGATCGCAGCACGGACGTGGGAGGTGAACCTCTCGTGGTCCCAGCCGGACCGCGCCACCCCCACCACCGGGATGCCCAGGTTCCCCGACGCCGCCATGTGGTAGAGAGCGAAGTACAGCTTCTTGCGCGCCAGGTCCCCAGTCGCCCCGAAGAGGACCAGGGCGTCAGCCTCCTGAGAAGCACGAGCACCGCCGGACAGAACATGAGGGGGCTGGGGCGCTCCGCGCTCGGCGCTTTCGCTCATGCCGGACAGCCTAGGGCGGGGCCACCTGCAGCGTCCGGTCAACGACGCCCATGGCAAATCATGGCACCCGGGCGCCCCCTCGTCGCACATGCGGTATACCAGCCTCGACACGACCCTCACCGGAGGACGCACATGAGCCCGGTTGCCTCGCTGCAGCACTACGCCACCGATGACAGGCGCCGCGACTCCTACGTGGCGTTGCGGGAGTGGAAGCGCAGGACCGGGCAGACCCCGGAGTGGGAGCAGGTCCTGTTCCCCGACAAGATACTCACCTGGGCGTCACAACAACCCGAGGTCGCGAAGCTGTTGCGGCACACGTACTGAAGTTCCGCCCGTGGCGCACGCGGAGCAGAGCGGACGCGGGCCTCACCACCGAAGGAGGACGGACCGATGGGCAACCAGGGCAGCACAACCGAGTCGTCGATCACGCCCGTCGTGACCCTCTTCGGCACCTACGGTGCGGGTGTCGACAACGCGGGTCGCCGGGTGGCCGAAGCACTCGACCTGCCGTACCACCCGCAGGCGTTCAGCTCCCAGACGCTGGCGGGCTCCCGCGACGCCGATCCCGCCGAGCGCGCGATCCTTGACCGAGTGATCGACGTCCTGGGCCGCGCCCATGCCCCAGAGGGTGCACACGACGAGGCCACGACCGACCGGATGATCCACGAGCTCGTCCAGGAGAACGACCTCCGGGTCTGGGCCGCGGCAGAGTCGGGAGGGGTGATCGTCGGGCGCAACGGCCCGGTCGTGCTGGCCGGGCGCCCAGCCACCGTGCACGTGATGCTGACCGGCCCGGTCCAAGACCGCATCGCGCGGGCCGCTGAGGATCTCGGCATCCCGGTGGCGGAGGCGGGGCGCCGCCAGGAGCCCGAGGACGAGATCCTTGCGGACATGTCGATCGTGCTGTACGGCTGGGACCCGCGCGAGGCCGGGCGCTACGACCTCGTGATCGACACCAGCCGCACGTCCATCGAGGACGCCGTCGACACCATCCTCGCGGCCGTCCGGGGCACCACCGGGGGCACGCCCGACTGAGTGCTGGCGGCCAGGGGTGGGGCCGCACCCGTCGACCTGAGGCAACCTACGGCAACCACTGGGGACAACCCGCCGGACCCGGCTAGCGTCGAGGGACAGACACCGGGGCCGGGGCGAATCCGGGTGTACGCGGCCGCCGTCAAGTGCTACGTCAACGCCTACGACGAGCGCCGACCACATCCGGAGCTCGCCGGCACGGAACTCGGGGCACTGGAGGTGGCCCGCGTCCTGTTCGTCGACGACGTGCAGAAGGCGTGCGACCTGCTGGCCCCCGTGGCGGCGGCCACTGAGGGCGTGGACGGGCGCGTCTCCATCGAGGTGGATCCCCGTCTCGCCTTCGAGACCGAGGCCACCCCTCGAGGACCGACACGCCGCCGGCGGCGCTGTCTCCGGGATCGAGTCGGTGGCCAGCTTCTTCGTCAGCCGGGTCGACACGGCCGTGAACCCCCAGCTGGACGCCCTCGGCACACCGGAGGCCCACGCCCTGCGCGGCAGGGCCGCCATCGCGAACCCGAAGCTGGCCTACCAGGCGCACCTCGAGACCTTCGCCGGCGAGCGCTGGACGGACCCGCTGGCGACCATCGAGACCGCGATGCGCTGAGACCCGACATGCTCGACTCACCACACAATCCGCTCAGCCCCGTGACCGGCCTGGGGGATGCGTGCGCTATCAGCCAAGCACCTCGGCGTGGCCCACGACGACAAGCCCCGAGTCGACAGCAGCCCAGGACACCGCCACAAGGGCGCGGGCCAACCCCAGGTCCGCGTCGTCCCACGGCCCGTCCACCAAGGGGGTTCGCGCCCGATCGGGCAGCCACCAATGAGGATCCCCGGGGGCTGCCGACGACTCCGGCGCGGCTGACCCCGTGGTTGTGCTGGGTGCCACAGGAACCCGCACCGCCGTTCTCCCACAGCGCCCGATCAGGGCGTCGGCGTCCCGCTCGACCCCCACCTCAGGCTGGGATCCGAGCAACCCACGAAGGTCGTGGTCGAGGTACGTGGGCCGGAACCGCGGCTCCACGAAGAGTATGTCCTGCCAGTCGGTGACACCCGTGAGCACGAGCAGGGAGGGGATGCCGGTGGCGTTCGCCCCCTCGATGTCCGTGTCGAGCCGGTCGCCGACCACGATCGGGCGCTGCGCCCCGGAGCGCTCCACCGACTCCTCCATGAGCGGGGGGAGCGGCTTCCCGGCCACCAGCGGCTCGGCTCCGGTCGCGTGCCGCAGGGCGGCGATCAGGGACCCGTTGCCCAGCACCCGGCCCCGTGGGCTCGGGATGGTCGCGTCGACGTTGGTGGCGACCCACACGAGCCCACGCTCGATGGCCAACGTCCCCTCTGCCAGCTGCTTCCAGCCCACCTTCGGCCCGAAGCCCTGCATCACGGCCACCGGATCGTCGTCGACGGACTCGACAGGAACAAGTCCCCGTTCCCGCAGCGCCGCGGGCACACCCGGGCCCCCGATGCCCAGGACCCGGGCACCGGCGGGCAACTGATCGGCCAGCATCCGCGCACCCGCCTGAGCTGAGGTCACCACGTCGCCGGACTCGGCACGAACACCGAGCTCGACCAGGTGCGCCGCCACCACCTCCGGGGGGCGCGCCGCATTGTTGGTCACGAAGACCGAGCGCATGCCGTGCAGCGCCGCGGCGGAGTCGAGCGCGGCCGCAGCGTGGGGCACCGCCCCCTTGCCGATGTAGACGACCCCATCGAGATCCAGCAGCGCGACATCATGGACCTCGGCCAGCGGCTGCGGGCAGCTGCCGAACGTCACCAACCCGTCGACGGGACCGGCGCCCCCGAGGGGGCGACCGTGCTGCTCCGGGTACGAGCCACTTCCATCGACCATCGCACGTCCTCTCGACCTCACCACCCTACCGAGAACAGCGCGGCTCACCCGTCGGCCGAATCCGCAGGTCGCGCAGCTGTCACCGGCGGGCCAACACCGTTCAGTCCAGCGGCACCGTGCCACGCGCGAGACTTGCGGACGCGCACAGCGCGGCGTGGAGCGCAGACCCCGAGGGCTACCTCGACGCCGCCGAGGACGTCCGACGTCGTGATCGTGGCGACCCCGTCCGGCACGCATGCAGACATCACGGTGCCGGCGTTGGAGGCCGGCAAGCACGTGCTGGGGGAGAAGCCGCTCGATGTGACCCTCGCTGCCGCCGACAGGATCATCGAGGCGGAGCGGCGCACCGGCAACCTGGTCGCCGTCATCTACACCGGTTCGACCGGTCGGCCGAGCGGGTGGTTGCCGCAGTTCGCTCCGGCCACCTCGGACGCCTGACCTCGGCGACGGCGTCGTGCGCCTCCTGGCGGGGGCAGTCGTAGGGGTGGGGGCGGGGTACGTGCAGGACGAGTCGAGCGGTGAGGTGGTCTACGAGGGGCCGGACGCAGCGCTGGTGCCCGGCCTGGTCGACCAGTGGGCGCAGGCGTTGAACACCGAGCGTGGCGAGCCGACGGTCGACGCGGCGATGGCGCACCTGAACCTGGTGTTGAGCCACCCATTCCGCGACGGCAACGGGCGATGGCCCGCGGACTGCAGACCCTGGTGACGGCCCGCGACCATGTCCTGGAGCCGACGTTCTCCAGCATCGAGGAGTGGCTGGGTGCCAACACCGAGGACTACTACCGCATCCTGGCGCTGACCGGCGGCGGGACCCGGCGCCCCGGCAACGACGCCGGACTGTGGGTGGAGTTCAACCTACGAGCCCACCACATGCAGGCCCAGACCCTGCAGCGTCGCTTTCGGGAAGCACAGGCCACCTGGAGTGCGCTGCGAATCGGCGCCACGCAACAAGACTTGGATGGACTTGGCGGTGCGCTTCAGGGGCCCGAGCCGCACCACGCCCTGGACTCGACCGCAGGTGACGTGCCGGCATGTCACCATGGTGTCGTGGCATCGGACTCCCGAATGGTGGCCTTGGGCTTCGGCAAGTTCGCGCGTGCCGACGCGATCTTCGCCCTCGAGCCGATCATCGGCGAGGAGCGCGGTGACGGCCGCCGCACCCGGGTCTGGATCACCGGGGTGGCGCAACCTCTGATCGCCTCACGGACCGAGGTCACGATCCTTCGGGACATGGGCCAGGAGTCCGCCATTGCGGGGCCCGAGCTCGACGAGGCCCTGGATCTGGCCGCGCGCCTCGCGGCTGCCGCAGATGCGGGCCGGGTGGACCTCAACGATCTGGGTCGTCGCGCGCGCCGCCTGCTGGCCTCGACAACCACTGCGGAGTAGGCCCCGCGGGCACGATCTCCGCCTGGATGCCGAGCGAGGAAGGCCGGGGAACTCAGAGATGATCCTGATAGGCGGTGAACGCCTGGCTGGCCACCAGGACGCTCATGCCAAGGACGAGCAGCGCGAAGCCGGTTCCCAGCGCCCGCGGGGACAACCGGCCCGAGAACCGCGCGGCCAGCAGCGAGGCGGCCACGGTCGCCACCACGATCAGCGCGGTCACCCCTGGCTCGCCGAGCGCCCCGGAGTGGAACAGCCGCACGGCCAGCGCCGAGGTCGAGGCGATGGTGATCACCACCAGCCCGGTCGCCGTCGCGTTGGCCACTGGCATCCGCAGTGAGAGCACCAGCGCCGGCACGACCAGGAACCCGCCGCCGACGCCGAGGAACCCGGTCACCAGGCCGGTGCCGGTCGCCAACAGGATCAGCAGCGGGATCGAGTAGCCATTCGGCTCGGCTCCAGCATGACTGTCGGCCTGCGCCTCCTGCGCCGGGTCGACCTCCACCGACCGCGCCCCGGCCGGCCGCCCGGGTGGCTCCCCGGACACCCGGCGCCGGGGCAGCGGGAGGTCCGCCGCCGGGAAGTCGATCATGGACGCGCCGGGATCGTCCGCAGGGTCGTCGCGCCCCGCATCCGCCCCGGCATCCGGGGGACGGCGCTGCCCCGGACCGGCCGGGCGACGACGGCGCGCCGCATCCACCAGTCGGGGCGCCTCCCCCTGGACCGATGTGGGCTGCTGGCGCGCGTTGCGCAGCATCGCCAGCCCGGCGGCAACCATCAGCACGGTGAACGCGCCGAGCTTGATCCAGTCGGGCACTCGGGCAGCCAGCGTCGCCCCCACGGTCGCACCCACCACGCTGATCGCCCCGAACAGCAGGCCCTGGCGCCACAGCACCCGGCCGGCCCGGTGGTGGGACACCAGCCCACCGAGCGCTCCGAAGATGACGATGACCAGGCTGGCGGTGGCCGCCTCATCGATGTCCATCCCCAGCAGGCCGACCAGCATCGGCACCGCCAGGATGCCGCCGCCGCCGCCGAACAACCCGAGGGCGGAGCCCAGCAGGAGCCCGACAGCGGCGGCCAGCAGCAGGGTGGTCATCAGTCGGAGTACGCCGTCCCGATGGTCTCGGGGTGCTGGTCGACCACGATGCTCGCCCCCGCCTTGGCGGCATTGGTGAACAGGTCGTCGATGTGCACCGCGGGCACTCCGGCGCGCTGCAGCAGTGACGCCGCGATGCTCGCCCGGAACCCACTGCCGCAGCTGATCCAGACCCGCGGGTCGGTACCTGCGTGCGCAGCCGCCCGCGACATGGTGGCGATCTCCTCGATCCGGGCCGGGAGCTCGTGCAGCGGGATCAGCACAGCGCCCTCGACATGGCCGTCGATCCACTCCGAGCGCCGGCGGGCGTCCACGTAGATCCGCTGCGGGTCCTCGGCCAACGCCGCCAGGAGGCCCGGGAAATCCGTGCGCTCGGTGCGCTGCAGGTCGCTGGGATCGAGCACCCAGTCGGTCGGCTCCCCGGTGGCGTGCGCCTCGGGCCGGTCGATGCCGATCCGGACCAGGTCACGCTGGAACTCCTGCACCTGCTCAGCGGTGTCCCCGAGCAGGGTCAACGCGGTGCCCCAGGGGATGACCCACCCCAGGTAGGTCACGGCGTTGCCGTCAGCGGGGAACGACAGGGTGCCGCGCACGTGCCCCTGGCCGAACAGCACCCGCGAGCGCAGGTCGATGACCCACTCACCTGCGTCGATGCGCCGACGCAGCTCGCCGGCCTCGGCCAGCGCGGGCAGGGACAGGTCGATCGGCGGCCCACCCTTCTCGTTGGCCGGGCCCATGTGCGCGTAGTACGCCGGGAACGCGTCGAGACCGTCGATGAGCTCCTTGACGAACACATCCTCGTCGACCTGAAGCGCGGGGTTGCTCAACGCCTGCTCGCCGACGGTGGAGGCGGTCCCGACGGTGTTGGTCGCCGAGCAGAACGATCCGAAACCGTGCGTGGGGTACACGTCGGCGTCAGCCGCTACGTCGGCCACGATCTTGCGCATCGAGTGCCACTGCGCGTGCGCGAGGCCCTCGGTGGCGTGCGGTCCGATCAGGTCCGGGCGCCCCACGCTGCCGTAGAGCATCGACCCGCCGGTGAAGACGCCGGCGTCCGCCCCCTCGACGGCCACCGCGTAGGACACGTGGTGGGGGGTGTGTCCGGGAGTGTGCAGCACCCGCCACTGCATCGAGCCGCTGGTGAAGGTCGAGCCCTCACCGACCTGCGTGGCCTCGAAGGCGTAGTCATGGCCGCGCGGCACGAGGTACTGCGCACCCAGCTCGTCGGCCAGGACCAGGCCGCCGGAGACGTAGTCGTTGTGCACATGGGTCTCGACGACGTGGGTGACGGTCCAGTCGTTGGCCTCGATGATGGCCACGAGGCGATCGATGTCGCGCTGCGGGTCGACCACGACGGCCTTGCCGTCCAGGGCCACGAGGTAGGAGCGGTCGCCCAGGTTGGGCGTGTCCAGGGAGACGACAGTCGGGCGCGTGCTCATGCCGGCACCCCCGTCTCCACCGGGCGGCCCGAGGAGATCCAGCTCATCGTGCCCCCGGCCACATTGGACGCTGTGTGGCCCTGGTTGGCCAACCACATACAGGCCTGCTGGGAGCGGTTGCCCGAGCGGCAGATGACCACGAGGTCACCCCCGGCCGGCAGCTCATGGATGCGGACCGGCACCAGGCTCAGCGGGATGTTGATCGCGCCGGGCACGTGGCCCTCGCGGAACTCGTTCACCTCTCGCACGTCCAGCAACGTGACGTCGGTGCTGGCCATCCGGTCGTGCAACTGGTCTGTGGTGATCTGGTCGATCATGAAGGGTCCTCCTTGGGCAAGCGGTGAGGGGATCGGGTGCTCATCTCTAGGATGTATACCCCCTGGGGTATCTGTCAAGTCCGCTCCCCGGTGGGTTGCGGCGCCTTCGCGCACTAGGCTCGGCAACCGTCGAAGGAGTCCAGGGTGACCAACGCTCCAGAGTTGCGCGGGCCCGGGGCCACCGTGCCCGATCAGCACAGCCACGCACGTCCCAGTCCCCGACCCAGCGGCCATCAGTACACGCTGCGCTGCGATGACCAGGAGGCGGTCGTCACCGAGGTCGGTGCCGCCCTGCGGGTGTATCAGGTCGGGGACCGGGACGTCATCGTGCCCTTCGGCGAGCACGAGATCCCCGGTGGCTACCACGGTGCGGTGCTGGCGCCATGGCCCAACCGCCTGCGCGACGGCCAGTACACCTTCGACGGCGTGGACTACCAGGTGCCCCTGACCGAACCCGGGCGGCAGACCGCGCTGCATGGGCTGGTCGCCTGGGAGCGGTGGTCGCCGGTGGAGCACAACCCCGAGAGCGTGACCCTGGCCATGGACCTGGTACCGACGCCCGGCTACCCGTTCCCGCTGCGCATGTCGATCCGCTACGAGCTCGCTGGCGACGGCCTGGACATCACGATGACGACGGTGAACCTGGGCCCGCGCGACGCCCCCTACGGGGTCGGATTCCATCCGTGGCTCTCCCCGGGTGCGGCCCGGGTGGACGCCGCCATCCTCAGCCTGGATGCGAACTCGTGGGTCGAGACCGACGAACGCCTGCTGCCCACCGGTCGAGTCCCGGTGCCCGCGCACCTGGACTTCCGAGCGGGGCGCCCGATCGGGGATCTGGCCCTCGACGATGCCTTCGTGGATGCGACGTTCCAGGACGGCCGGTCGTGGCTTCGGCTGACCGGCACGGACGGGCGGACCGCAGCGCTCTGGATGGCCGAGGGCGCGACCAGTTGGCAGCTGTGCACCGGCGACGGCCTCGAGCCGCCAGAGCAGCGGCGCACCGGGCTGGCCGCCGAGCCGATGACGTGCATCGCCGATGCGTTCCGGACCGGCGAGGACCTGGTCCGCCTGGGCAGTGGCCAGGCGCACGTCATGCGCTGGGGACTGCGCCTGCTCTGACGGCTCGAAGTTGACGCGCCTCATACCCCCCGGGGTATCATGGGTGACATGAGTGAGGGATCGACAGCCGGAGCACCCGTGCTGACGATCCTCCAGCGTCGGCTGGGCGAGGTGGCCGAGTCGCTGACGACCGCGACCGGGGGCGCGGCGCTGTGCCGGCTCGACGGGGCCGGCGGGACCGCCAAGCACCTCGAGGGTCGCACCGCTGCCCTGATGGCAGCCCGCCGGTTGCTGCGCAAGGATCCCGACGCCGACCTGAGCGGCCTGCTCGACCAGTGGCGCGCTGACCAGGCGACCCATCGACGGCGCGGCTCCTCGGCGGCGTGGCTGGCCTACCTCGAGGGCGGCTGCGCCGAGTTGGAGCACCTGCTGCGCGTCACTGCGTCCGACACCTGGGACAGGTGACCATGCGCGGCGCCCGACACCCGGTGGGGTGCCGCTCGCAGCGCCGGACAGCGGCCGGACCACACGGCGCCCTACCCTGACCCACCCAGACCCGCCCGGCCACCTACCGCCCCGCCCAGGAGGCATCTGATGCCCAGCACCGCGCCCACTCGCGCCGGGTTCCAGCTTCGCAGCTTCGCGCCGAGCTGGGGCTCCTCGGTGATGGGCACCTCCGCCGTCTCGGTGGCGCTGTTCGCAGCCGGGGAGGGGACCTCGCTGGAGCCCATCCTGTGGGCGGGCGCGCGGACAGTGCTGGTGATCGCGCTGCTGCTCGGCGTGCTGGTCCTCGGCGCTACGGCAGCCCGCTGGACCAAGTACCCGACCGAGGCCAGGGCCGACCTTCGCCATCCCGTGAAGGGCTCGATGACGGCCACCGCGGCCGGTGGGCTGCTGACCCTGGCCGTGGCGATCGGCAAGGTGGGCCCGGGCTTCCTGCCCGAGGCGATCATCCTGCCGATCGTCGCGGTGCTGGCCGTGCTCGGTGCGCTGCTCGCGCTGCTGATCGGCTGGGAGTTCCTGGCCGAGGTGTTCACCGCCGCGGACGACGGCCTGGCGCACGTGTCCGGCGCCTGGTTCGTGCCCCCGGTCGTGACGATCATCGTGCCGCTGGCGCTGCTGCCACTGATCACAGCCAACCCGGACCACGCCGCCGACCTGCTGGCACTGGCGTGGGCGTTCCTCGGCGCGGGCGCGGTGCTCTACCTGGTGGTCACCGCCACCCTGTTCGTGCGCAGCATCAGCCACCCGCTGCCGCCCGGGGCGCTGGCCCCCACCCTGTTCATCGGGATGGGCCCCGCGGGCCTGCTCGGCCTGGACCTGGTCCGCCTCGGACAGGTCAGCGTGACAGTCGGGGTCGCCGACGCCGGACTGCTCACCGCCCTGCTGCCGGCCGCGACGATGCTGTGGGGCTTCGGGCTGTGGTGGATGGTCACCGCGCTGATCGTGCTGCGCCGCGGCTACGGGCGGCTGCCGTTCTCGTCCTCGTGGTGGGGGTTCACGTTCCCGCTGGCCGCCTGGACGATCGGCAGCATCGTGCTCGCCCGCGCCTGGGACTCCGGCCTGCTCAACGCGCTGGGTTGGGTCACGCTCGCGGCCCTCGTGTCGCTCTGGCTCTACGTGGCCGCGCGGACGGTCACTGGGGTGCGGGCCGGCACGATCTGGGCGCACTGAGGCTCCCGACCCGACGCGCACTACCTGGCCGACCGGCGGCCTTTGCGCTCCCGGGGGGTGCGGCCGGTCCGGGTGGGGCCGAGGGCCCTGCGAACGCCCCAGAGCGCCCGGGCGCGCCGACCCGAGAAGAAGGCGGCCACCGCCATCAGCACGCCGCCCACCGCGTACGGCAGCCGCTCGTCGTCGGGGCGGACTCCGACCACGGCGCCCGCCGAACGGCAGGACGACCCCGTTCGGCGGCGTGCTCGTGCGCCCACCCGACGCTGGCGACGAACCCGGCGATCACGCGGCCGGGTTCGTCGCCACGTTCGGGTTCGACCTCGACCTACCCACCGCTCATGCGACGACAGTCTGGACCAGTGGAGGTCACCCCGCGGCCCGCCCTGCCGACGCGCCCGCACCCAGCACCCATCCGCGGGCGGGTCAGCAACGAACTCACGTCATGCTGACCCTCGTCGCGATCGGGCTGGTCGCGGGCCTGGTGACCGGCCTGAGCCCCTGCGTGCTGCCCGTGCTCCCCGGGATCCTGGCTGTCTCGTCCCTGACCCCCACCCCGGTCCGCACCGGCGGCGTCGACGTCCCCTCACCGTCGGCCGAGCTGGCGGGCGCCCCCGGCCTGCCCGCCACCCCGACCCCGGTGGACCGCCGCCGCCCCTACCTGATCATCGCCGGACTGCTGACCTCGTTCACGCTGCTGACGCTGCTGGGCACCGTCCTGGTCGCCGCCCTGGGCATCGCTGAGGGGATCCTGCGTGGGGTGGGCGTACTGGCCCTGATCGCGGTCGGCATCGGTCTGCTGATCCCCGCGGTCGGCCACCGGTTCGAGGCGTTGTTCTACCGCATCCCACAGCGTGGGCCGGCCCGGGGCGGCTCAGCGTACCTGTTCGGGATGACGTTCGGCGTGGCATTCGTGCCGTGCGCCGGGCCGGTGCTGGCCGCCATCACCGTGCTGGCAGCCACCCAGGGGATCAGCATGGGCCTGCTGGTCCTCACCCTGTCGTTCGCCGCCGGCCTGGCGGTGCCGCTGCTACTGGTCGCCCAGCTGGGCGCCGGCATGGGTCGGCGGCTCTCGCACCGGATGCCGATGATCCGGAAGGTGTCCGGGGCGGTGCTCCTGGCCACCGGACTGGCGCTCGCCCTCGGCGTGGCCGATGTGGCCCAGCGGGCGGTCCCCGGCTACGTGGCCGCCGTGCAGCGCAGCGTGGAGGACAGCGACGCCGCCCGCGCTGCACTGGACTCCCTGGACGGCACCGACGCGGCCACGGCCACCGAAGGAGCCAAGTCCTTCGACGACTGCGCGGATGACCCCTCGGCGCTGGCCGACTGCGGCCCGGCACCGGAGTTCACCGGCATCGTCGACTGGCTGAACACCCCCGGCGACGCGCCGCTGACCCTGGCCGGACTGCAGACCCAGGGCCAGGTCGTCCTCGTCGACTTCTGGACCTACAGCTGCATCAACTGCCAGCGCACGCTGCCCTACCTGACCGCCTGGGACGCCGCCTACCGCGACGCCGGGCTGACGATCGTGGGGGTGCACTCCCCGGAGTTCGCGTTCGAGAGGGAGGTCGACAACGTCGCACAGCGCGCGGCGGACTTCGGCGTGCAGTACCCGATCGCCATCGACAACGACTTCGCGACCTGGCGGGCGTACGCGCAGCGCTACTGGCCCGCGCACTACCTGATCGACAGGTCCGGGGTCGTGCGCCAGGTGCACTATGGGGAGGGTGCCTACGCCGAGACCGAGGCCCTGATCCGCGAGCTGCTCACCGAGGATGGCCCCGCGCCGGCGGCAGCGTCCGCCCCGGCCACCGCCGCCCCCAACGCGGCTCGCACCCCCGAGACCTACCTGGGCTACGACCGCGCCCGCGGCTACTCCCACGAGGTCACCCGGGACACCGCCACCGCCTACACGAACGCGCCCCCGACCGGCGCGAACGGCCAGGACCAGGTCACGCTGGCGGGCACCTGGACGGTGCGCGACGAGCGGATCGACGCCGGACCGGACGCATCCCTGACCCTGGACTACTCGGCGGGCAAGGTGTTCCTCGTCCTCGGCGGGCAGGGCATCGCCACGGTCACCGAGGCGGGCACGACCCGCGAGATCCCGGTCAGCGGTGCCCCCACCCTCTACGAGCTGCGCTCCGGCGATCCCGGCCGCTCCCAGTTGAATGTGGCCCTCGAGGAAGGAATGTCGGCCTACGCCTTCACGTTCGGCTGACGCCCGGTCTGCATCCGGGGCGGACCAATCCGATCCCCGAGCAGTTTCGAACCCACTGCGACGACGCGCAGAGCGCACCACCGACGACAAGGAGCCACACCATGAACCGCCCCATTCCCGCAGCCCTGGCCCTCATCCTCGGCAGCGTCGCCCTGGCCGGGTGCGCCTCCGACGACAGCACCGTCAACTCCGCGGCGACCTCGGCCTCCGCGATGGCCAAGGACCCCAGTGCGTCCGCGATGGCAAAGGACCCCTCGGCCATGGCGATGGATCCGAGCGAGTCGGCGACGGCCGCAGACGACGGGGCCATGGTCGAGGAGGGCGCCTGGATCGACCAGGCCGCCTACGACGCCGACCCGGCCATGTACCACGCCGCCGGCGACGTGGTGCTGTTCTTCAACGCCTCCTGGTGCCCGACCTGCCAGGCCACGGTGAAGAGCCTCGATGCGGACGGTGTGCCTGCGGGATTGACCGTGGTCAGCGTCGACTACGACAGCAGCAACGACCTGAAGCAGCAGTACGGCGTGACCGTGCAGCACACGTTCGTGCAGGTCGACGAGGCCGGCGACCAGCAGGCCAAGTTCACCGGGTCGGTGTCTGGCCAGGACATCGCCGACCAGATCGCCTGACCCACCCCGCACACGACCGAACCGCACAGGCCGACCGACGCCGACCCAGAGGACCTTCACATGATCGAGTTGCTGGGCGCCTTCGTCGCCGGGGTGCTGACCACCCTGGCCCCGTGCGTGCTCCCCCTGCTGCCCGTGATCGTCGGTGGCTCGATGGCCGGGGCGGTCGGGGCGGTGCCCGCGGCGGTGGGTGTCGGCGGCGCGGGAGCACCGGGCACCTCGACCACGGGTGGGTCGGCGGCCACCGAGGACGCCACCGTCCGCGCCATCCGGGCCGCCCGCTCGGCGGCCGTCACCCGAGCCCTGGTCATCACCACGTCGCTGGGCATCTCCATCCTGGTGTTCACCCTCGCGCTCAAGGCCACGACGAGCCTCATCGGGATCCCCACCGAGGTCTGGCAGTGGATCTCCGGTGGGCTGCTGATCCTGCTGGGCATCGTCGGGGCGTTCCCCGACCTGTGGGAGCGGCTGTCGGCGCGACTGTCCCTGCAGGCGCGCACCGCGCAGGGCCTGGGCTCGGCGCGCCAGCGCGACGGCATGGCCGGCCAGGCCCTGACCGGCGCCGCGCTGGGCCCCGTCTTCACCTCCTGCTCCCCGCTGTACGGCTACGTCATCGTCACAGTGCTCCCGGCCGAGCCGGTCCGGGGCCTGGTGCTGCTCGGCGCCTACATCGTGGGCCTGTGCGCCACCCTGCTGGTGATCGCGCTGGCCGGCCAGCGGGTCGTGTCCCGGTTCGGTTGGGCCGCCGACGCGCACGGCCGGTTCCGCCGCGGGCTGGGCTTGGTGTTCATCGTCGTCGGCGTGCTCGTGGCGACCGGCGCGATGAAGTCGCTGGAGGCCTGGATCGTCACCAACTCCCCGCTGGCCCCGTGGAACCTCGACGCCAACTTCATCCAGTGATGCCACGATGCACCTCATGACCGCCGCGCCGCAGCCCTCCTCGGGGGAGTTGCTGGCCCGGGTGGCCGACGGCGACGAGGCTGCGTTCCGGGCGCTGTACCGGGTGCACTCGGCGTCGGCCTACGGCCTGGCGCTGCGGGTGACGCGCGACGAGCACCTGGCCCAGGACGTCCTGCAGGAGGCGTTCGCCGACCTGTGGGCCCAGGCGGACCGCTTCGACGCGCACGCCTCCTCGGTGCGCGCCTGGGTGACGCTGCTGGTGCATCGACGCGCCGTGGACCGGGTCCGCCGCGAGCAGTCCGACCGCGACCGGGTGTCGCGGTGGGCAGCGGCGACGCAGGAACGGGCCCACGACTCGGTGGCTGAGGTCGTCGAGCTGCGCGCCGAGCACCGGCGGGTGCGTCAAGCGCTGAGCCACCTCACCGGCCTGCAGCGCGAGGCCCTGGACCTGGCCTTCACCGGCGGGCTGACGCACACCCAGGTCGCCGAACACCTCGACATCCCGCTGGGCACCGCGAAGACCCGCATCCGCGACGCCCTGCGATCGCTGCGCACCGAACTGGAGGGACACCTGTGAACCAGGACCACGACATGCTCGGGGCCTACGTCACCGATGCCCTCGACCCTTCCGAGCGCAGCCGGTTCGAGGCGCACCTGGCCGGCTGTGCGCAGTGCCGCGCGGAGGCCGCGGACCTGCGCGAGGTGCTCGCCACCCTGGCCGACGCCGAGCCGGTGCGGCCCCCGGCACACCTCGAGGACGCCGCGCTCGCACGGGCGCTCGCGGGCGCCGCTGCGACCCCGCACCCGGCTGCGACTCCGTCCTCGGCGACGATCCCTGCTCACGACTCGGATGCGGCAGCCGGGCGCGAACTGCCCCGCCGGCGATCCTGGCCGCGGGCCGCCGGTTGGCTGGCGGCCGCAGCCTGCGGCGCGCTGCTGTTCGCCGCCGGGTTCGGAGTGGGTCAGGGGCAGTCCGGGGACGCCAGTGTGGCGGGATCCACCCAGGCGATGGCCGACATCGTGGCCGTGGCCGCGGCCGCTGATGCCACCGTCATGCCGGTGGACATCATGGGGACCACCAGCAGGGTGCTGGCCAGCGACGAGATGGGCAAGGTGGCGTTCCTCGCCTCGGACCTGCCGACCCCGGCCAAGGGCATGTGCTACCAGGTGTGGCGGGTGGCGCCCGACGGCTCGAAGCAGTCCGCCGGGACCTTCACCCCGGACGCCGACGGGCACGTGGCCGTCGTGCTCGAGGGATCGGCGGACACCGCGGGCTTCGTGATCACCACCGAGCCCCCGGGCGGTTCCAAGGCGCCCACCGGCGACATGGTCGGCCAGGTCGACACCTGACTCCTCTGATTGCGAGAGGAGCCCACGTCAGCTCCGGTAGCCTCACGCCATCGCGTGCGCGAGGGCAACCGAGGGTTGGAGGTGGGTGGATGACTGACGGCCCCGGCCCGGCGCTGCACGAGCCACCGGTGCCGACCCCCGAACCGAGCGGACCCGACCTCCCGCAGGCGCGCCAGATCTCGGTGCTCTGCCTGATCGCCATCGCCGTGGGCGTGCTGGCCGGTGCCGGCGCCTCGGTGTTCGTCGCCGTCGAGCACCACCTGCAGACCCTGCTCTGGTCGGACCTGCCCGAAGCCCTGGGCCACGACCAGGCACCGGCCTGGCTGGTGGTCGGGCTGCTGGTCAGCGGCGCGCTGATCGCCTTCGCCGGAGCGCGCCTGCCCGGCCACGGCGGGCACGGTCCACTGGAGGGCCTCGGCATCGACATCGGGCCCCGCGAGGTCGGCTCGGTGATCATCGTCGCGCTGGGCAGCCTCTCGTTCGGCGCCGTGCTCGGCCCCGAGGCCCCGTTGATCGCGATCGGCACCGCGGTGGGTGCGCTGGCCTTCCGTGACTCGGCGTCCCCGGTGCGCCAGGTCATGATGGTCGTGGGCGCGATGTCAGCCATCGTCGCGATCTTCGGCAATCCGCTGATCACCAGCGTCCTCATGCTGGAGATGGCCCTGGCCGCGGGCGGGGCGATGGCCACCCCCGTGGTCCTGATGCCCGCACTGGCGGGCATGGCCAGCAGCTACGCCCTGCAGGTCGGAGTGGCCGAGTGGTCGGGCCTCGGGGAGACGAAGCTGGGCCTGCCTGGCCTGGCCGCCTACCCGGAGGTGGCCCTGGTCGACGTGGCCGTGGCAGTACCCGTGGCGGTGGTGGTGGCCGTGCTGACCATGGCCGCCCGGCTCGGCGGCCAACAGGTCGCCCGGCGTGCCACGCGGGCCCCGTTGGCCACCATCCTGGCCGTGGCCGTGCTGGTCGCGGCCACCGCGCTGGCCGTCGATGCGATCACCGGGGGCGGGCTGGACCTGGTCCTGTTCTCCGGTCAGTCGGCGATGCCTGACTACCTGGCGCTGACCTCGGTGGGCACCGCCGTCGTGGTCCTGATGGGCAAGTTCCTGGGATACGCAGCCTCGTTGGGCAGCGGCTTCCGCGGCGGACCGATCTTCCCGGCCGTGGCCATGGGAGCGGTGGTGGCCACCGCTGCCACGCTGCTGGTCGAGGGGACCTCCACCTCAGCGCTGGCTGCCGCCGGGATCGCCGCGGGCACCGCGGCCGCCCTGCGGATGCCGTTCACGGCCCTGACGATGGGTGTGCTGCTCACCTACCCCGCGGGTGGCGCCACCACGGTGCTGGCCGTCGTGGGCACGATCGTCGGGCTGCTCGCGCGACTGGCTGGGGAGCGCCGCGTACCCGCCCTGCAGGCGCCCGCCCACAGCAGGTAGGCGCGCTGTCCCCGAGCTCTCCACACGGAGCTCCCCGCCTGGCCCGCAGCGCATGCCCCTGGGGGGACTTGCGCTTGTTACTCATCAGTAGCATCATGGAGTTACTGACGGGTAACCGCCTGCGTCGGCGCGCACCCGAACACTCCCGCCACTGCCGAAGGAGATCGGATGTCCCACTACAAGGCCAATCTGCGCGACATCGAGTTCAACCTGTTCGAGGTGTTCGGCGGCGCCGACCGGCTGGGCCACGGACCGCTGGCCGACCTCGATCCGGAGACCGTCAAGGACATCCTGCGCGAGATCAAGGCGCTGGCGGAGGGGCCGCTGGCCGAGTCGTTCATCGACGCCGACCGCAACCCGCCGAAGTACGACCCGGCAACGATGACCGTGCAGATGCCCGAGTCGTTCAAGAAGTCGTTCGCGGCGCTGATGGAGTCCGGCTTCTGGCGCGTGGACCTGCCCGAGCACCTCGGCGGCTCCGGGGCGCCCCCCTCGATCCGCTGGTCGGTGGCCGAGATGCTGCTCGGCGCCAACCCGGCTGCCTACATGTACATGTCCGGTCCCGGGTTCGCCTCGATCGTCGACGCCCTGGGCAACGCGGACCAGAAGCAGTGGGCCCAGACCATGATCGACCGCGAGTGGGGCGCCACCATGGTCCTCACCGAGCCCGACGCAGGTTCGGACGTGGGTGCGGGCACCACCAAGGCCTTCCTGCAGGAGGACGGCACCTGGCACCTCGAGGGCGTGAAGCGCTTCATCACCTCCGGTGAGCACGACATGGCCGAGAACATCATCCACCTCGTACTGGCCCGTCCGGCCAACGTCGAGGGCCTCGGCGGCCCCGGCACCAAGGGCCTGAGCCTGTTCTTCGTGCCCAAGTTCCACTTCGACGAGCAGGGCAACATCGGCGAGCGCAACGGCGCCTACGTGACCAACGTCGAGAAGAAGATGGGCCTCAAGGTCTCCACGACCTGCGAGGTCACCTTCGGCCAGAACGGCGTGCCGGCGCAGGGCTGGCTGGTCGGTGACGTGCACGAGGGCATCGCCCAGATGTTCAAGGTCATCGAGTACGCGCGGATGATGGTCGGCACGAAGGCCATCGCCACGCTGAGCACCGGCTACCTCAACTCCCTGGAGTACGCCAAGTCGCGCGTGCAGGGTGCCGACCTGACCCAGATGATGGACAAGAAGGCCCCGCGCGTCACGATCACCGCGCACCCCGACGTGCGCCGCAGCCTGATGCTGCAGAAGTCCTACGCCGAGGGCATGCGCGCGCTGATCCACCTGACCGCCTACTACCAGGACCAGATCGAGCTCGCCGAGCACGGGATGGCCGTGGACGTGGACAAGGACATGGCCGTGCGGGTCAACGACCTGCTGCTGCCCATCGTCAAGGGGGTGGGATCGGAGCGCTCCTATGAGCTGCTCGCGACCTCGCTGCAGACCCTTGGTGGCTCGGGCTTCCTGCAGGACTACCCGATCGAGCAGTACATCCGCGACGCCAAGATCGACACGCTCTACGAGGGCACCACCGCGATCCAGGGCCTGGACTTCTTCTTCCGCAAGATGGTCCGCGACCAGTTCAAGGCCGTGATGTTCCTCGGTGCCCAGGTGGCGGAGTTCGTCAAGGGCGACGAGGGTGGCTCGCTGACCCACGAGCGCGAGCTGCTCGGCAAGGCGCTGGAGGACACGCAGGCCGTGATCGGCGTGATGGGTGGTTGGGCGATGGCCGCGCAGACCACCCCCACCGAGATCTACAAGGTCGGCCTGAACTCCACCCGTCTGCTGATGATGATGGGCGACCTGGTCGTGGGCTACCTGCTGCTCAAGCAGGCCGAGATCGCGGGCAAGGCACTGGCTGACGGTCCCGCGGCCAAGGACGTGGCGTTCTACGAGGGCAAGGTCGCTGCGGCGTCCTGGTTCGCGACCAACCGGCTGCCGCTGCTGGCCGCCGAGCGGGTCGTGTGCGAGACCACCACGCTGGACCTGATGGACCTCCCGGAGGCCGACTTCTGATCCACCACGCCCCTTGTGTCAAGTGAGGCAACGAGCCCCTCGTCGCGCGGATTGCGGCGGGGGGCTCGCGTGTGGGCGATCCGGTCGTGCCCAGGGACGGGCGGTGGGCGGCGTGAGCGGTAGGCGCGGGGCGGTAGGCGCCGGGGCGGGCGGTGGCTGCGAGGGAGGTAGGCGCTCTGGCGGTGGCCTCGAGGGCGGTAGGCGCGCTGGCGGTAGGCGCGCTGGCGGTGGGTCGGTGGCGGGGCACCGCCATCGTCATATACCCTTGGGGGTATGCGTCGAATCCTTCTCCTGCTTGCCGCCCTGCTGGGGGCCACCACCCTGCTCGCGGGCTGCTCGTCCAGCTCCGACTCGGTCACCACGCAGCCCCCAGCGGACTTCGTGACCTCGATGGCCCAGCCGGGCACCGTCATCGTCGACGTCCGCACCCCGGCCGAGTTCAGCGCCGGGCATGTGGACGGCGCCGTGAACATCGATGTCGAGGCCCCGGACTTCGGCACCCAGATCGAGGCGCTGCCCAAGGACAGCACCTACGCGGTCTACTGCCGCTCGGGTCGGCGCTCCGGGATCGCGACCAGCCAGATGGGCGAGGCCGGGTTCACCTCCGTGATCAACCTCGACGGGGGACTGGCCGACCTGCAGTCCGCCGGGGCCCCCATCGTCGCCGGCTGACCGGTCGCCTCCTGCTGCGCAGTCGCCCCCGAATGGGTAGGTGCTGGCCAGCCGAGCGGCCGCCGCCAGCTGACCCGGCCCGACCGGTGCAGTGCCGCTCAGCCCATCCGACGATCGTCGAGCGCCGGGAACGCCCCACGCCAGGCGGCCACCCGGTCCGGGTCGATGTCCACGCTCAGGACCTCCTCGCCAGCACCTGCCTCGGCCAGAACCTCGCCCTGCGGGTCGATGACCAGCGAGCCGCCGCCGATCGGCACGCCCCCATGGGTGCCTGCCTCGTTGCACGCCAGCACGTAGGCCTGGTCCTCGATGGCCCGCGCCCGCGCCAGCACCTGCCAATGAGCCATCCGCCGCTCGGGCCAGCCGGCCGGCAGCACGAAGGCCTGCGCCCCGCGGTCGACCAGCGCCCGGAACAGCTCCGGGAAGCGCAGGTCGTAGCAGGTGGCCAGCCCGATCCGGCCCAGCGGACCATCGAGCACCTCGACCTGGTCCCCGCTGCTCATCACCGTGGTCTCGCCGCCGTTGAAGCCGAACAGGTGCACCTTGCGGTAGCGGGCGACCAACGCACCCGAGGGGTCGAAGACCACCTGGGTGTTGAAGTGCCGGACCGACCCGTCGGGGCCCACCACGACCTCCGGGAACGACCCGCCGAAGACCCAGGCGCCTGAGTCGGCGGCCACCGCGCCCAGCGCCTGGCTCAGCGGACCGTCCAACGGCTCGGCGTGCGCAGTCATGCGGTCGATGGCGAACGCACCGATCGGCCACAGTTCGGGCAGGACCACCATGTCGTGCTCGGCCGCCGCCTGCGCGGTCATCGTCACCACGCGCTCGATCCGGGCCGGCGTCGGCTCGTCATCGGTGATCAGCACCTGGAGCAGCGCGACGCGTACAGACCCAACGGACATGGACCTCAGGCTAGCCCGCCACGGCCGACCGCGTCGCCCAGACTGCAACGGCCCACCGGCGCACCGGGACTCAGGGCGTCAACGCAGCCCGCAGGTCGGCCTCGTCGAGGAACCAGGAGCCGACCACGGCCCCGTCCACGAGGGTCACCGGGATCAGCTCCCAGTACTGGTCGGCCAGCACCGGCTCCTCGAGGATGCTCCGCTCGACCCAGCTCACCCCGGCCTCGGCGCAGACGCGCTGCACCACCACCCGGACCTCGTCGCAGAGGTGGCAGCCGGGCTTGCCCACCAGCTGGACCCGCGCCGTCGGCTGCTCCGTCCCGGCTGCGGGCACGCTCACACCGAGGCCGCCTTCAGCTTGCCCTTGCTGATCTTGCCGGTCGCCGCACGCGGTAGCCGAGGGGCGAACTCGATGATCGACGGGCACTTGAACCGGGCCAGGCGCGCCTCGCAGAACGCGCGCAGGTCCGCGGGCTCCGGCACCCCCTTGGCAAGGACGACGACGGCCTTGACCGACTCACCGGTCAACGGGTGAGGCACGCCGATCACCGCCACCTCGGTGATCGCCGGGTGGGTGGCCATCACGGCCTCCACCTCCCGGGGGTAGACGTTGAACCCGGACACGATGATCAGGTCGCGGCGGCGGTCCACCAGCCGGTAGTCGCCCTGCCCGTCGAGGATGGCCACGTCACCGGTGTGGAACCAGCCGTCCCGGTCGACCCCACCGGCACCATCGGGCCAGTACCCCGAGAGCAGGGACCGGGCCTTCACCCACACCTCGCCCGGGTCACCCTCGAGCACCTCGGAACCGTCGTCGTCGCGCAGGGACACCGTGACTCCGGCCAGCGGGCGGCCGACCGACCCGGGCTTGGGCCGCTTGGACACCATCGTCGTGGTCACCACCGGGCAGCACTCGGTCAGGCCGTAGCCCTCCCAGATCGACTTGCCGGTGATGGTCGCGAACTGGGCGAACACGTCGGGCGGCAGCGCCGAGGCACCGCTGACCAGCAGGCGCACCCCATCCATCGACTCCCGCAGCGAACCCTCCGCACTCCACGAGACGTACATCGCCGGGGCGCCCACCACCGAGGTGACGCCCAGCTCGCGGATCATCCGCAGCGAGGTCCGCGGCTCGAACCGCTCCAGCAGCACACAGGTCGCGCCGGCCCTGGCAGCCAGACCCAACCCGGCGTTCAGGCCGTAGATGTGGAACATCGGCAGGACGAGCAGCAACCGGTCGTCGGCCTCGATGGCCGCGGGCGCCTTGATCTTGGCCAGGGCGTCGATGTTGGCGCGCAGCGCGCCGTGGCTGAGCATGGCCCCCTTGGGCTGCCCCTCGCTGCCGGAGGTGTACATCAGCACCGCGAGGTCGCGCGGGCGGGTGCGTGGGGCCGCGAACGCTCCGCGCCCACCGGGTCCGGCCCCGACCAGGGCGGCGCCCTCCGGGGAGTCCAGGCCCACCGCCCGGGTCACCTCGGCCCGCTTGGCCACCGTGGCGCCCACCTTGGCCCGGGGCTCGTCGTGGAGCAGCAGCTCGGCCCCGGCATCGGTGCACAGCCGCACGACCTCCGCGGCGGTGAATCCGGTGTTCAGGGGCACCGCGACCAGGCGCGCGCGCAGCACGGCGAAGTAGGCGATCGCGAACTCCGGGCGGTTGCCGATCATCAGGGCCACCCGGGCCCCGGCGTCCAGGCCGAGCTCGCTCAGGGCACGCGCGCCGTTGTCGACACGGGCGTCCACCTCGGCCCACGTGAGCGCCGAGGTGGGGGTGACCAGCGCCGGGTGGTCCGGACGCGCAGCGGCCGACTGCCGCACGAGGTCCGCGAGGTTGCTCACACGAGAAGTGTGGCATGTCGGATCGGGCTAGGCTCGCCCCGTGGCTGATTCCCCGCACGGCCCCGACGAGTTGCCCGACGCCGTGGATCCGCCGGCCCCGCGGGCGACCCCCGGTGCCGATCCGGAAAGGGGCGCCGACCCCGAGGGACTCGCCGGGACGCACCTGCCTCCGGCCCTCGGCGCCCACGACGAGGCCGAGCCCACCCACGACGTCGATCCCGAGGCCAGCCGTGCCTGGATCACCGAAGGGATCAGCGCGCTGGACCCCGAGAACGCCGGGCCCGGTGTGGCGGCGTTCTTCGACGTGGACAACACGATCATCCGCGGCTCGAGCTTCGCGGTGCTGGCCCGTGGGATGGCCGACCGCGACTACTTCACCACCGCGGAGGTCATGGAGTTCACCTGGAAGCAGCTCAAGTACGTCATGTCGGGCAGGGAGAACCTCGACGACATGGCCCAGGCCACCGAGAACGGGCTGCTGTTCGTCAAGGATCGTGAGCAGTCCGAGATCGAGGAGGTCGCCGAGACGGCCTACGACGAGCGGATGGTGGGCCGGCTCTGGGCGGGTACCGTCGAGTTGGCCGAGGCGCACAAGGCCCTGGGTCACGAGGTCTGGTTGGTCAGCGCCACCCCGGTGGAGGTGGCCAGCGTGATCGCCCGCCGGCTGGGCCTGACCGGGGGGCTGGGGACGATCGCCGAGGTGGTCGATGGTCGCTACACCGGCCGGCTCGAGGGCATGCCGCTGCACGGTGCGGCGAAGGTGGCCGCGGTGGTGAAGCTGGCTGAGGAACGTGGCCTGGACCTCGCCCGGTGCGCGGCCTACTCCGATTCGGCCAACGACATCCCGATGCTCACGGTGGTCGGCTGCCCGGTGGCGATCAACCCCGACAGCCCACTGCGGGCCCACGCGCGCAGCCAGGAGTGGCAGATCCGCGACTACCGGATCCGCGGCAGGCAGTCGGTGCGCCGCGGGGTGCCGGCCGCCGCTGCCGCCGGGCTGGCGTTCGGCGCCGCAGTCGGGGTGGCCAAGGGGATCTCGGTGATCCGCGGGCGCGGCGCCACCTGAGCCGGGAGCCTCAGCGGAAGATCCCGCGCCGGCGCACGAGCATCCGGTACAGGTTGTGCTGGATCGTCTCGCGCACCTGGTCGGTGACCTCGAAGACGAGCATCGGGTCCTCGGCCGCACCGGTCCCGAACCCCTCCACGTCGATCGGCTCCCCGAACTCGATGACCCACCTCGAGGGCAGCGGGACCAGGCCCAGCGGCCCCAACCAGGGGAACGTGGGCGTGATCGGCATGTACGGCAGGCCGAACAGCCGGGCGGCGAGCTTGCTGTTGCCCAGCATCGGGTAGATCTCCTCGGAGCCGACCACCGAGCACGGCACGATCGGCACACCCGTCTTCAACGCCGCTGCCACGAACCCGCCCCGGCCGAACCGCTGCAGCCGGTAGCGCTCGGAGAACGGCTTGCCGGTGCCCTTGTAGCCCTCGGGCCAGACCCCGACCAGTTCGCCGTTGGCCAGCAGCCGCTCCGCATCGGGATTGCAGGCCACAGTGGCGCCGGCCTTGCGGGCCAGCATCCCCACGAAGGGGATGTCGAAGACCATGTTCGCCGCCAGGGAGCGCAGGTGCCGGTGCGCTGGGTGCGCGTCGTGGATGGCCAGTTGCACCATGACCGCGTCCAGCCCGATGGTGCCGGCGTGATTGCCCACCACGAGCGCGCCGCCCTGCGCGGGGATGTTCTCGATGCCGCGCACCTGCACCCGGAACCAGTAGCGGTACAGCGGACGCACGACGGCCAGGAGCACGTCGTCGGTGAGCTCGGCGTCGAAGCCGAACTCGTCGATGTCGTACTGGCCCAGGGCGCGCCGCCGCAGGAACTCCAGGGCGGTGCCGACCTGCTCTGACCAACTCCGGCCGGGATCGGGCACGGCAACCTCCCCTGACGGTCCGTCCTGTCCGGCAATCCGAAGGATCTGGGCGTCACTCACACCGAGCACCTGCACTCATGCCGACCACCCCGAGAGGATGCGCCCGGCCACGCTCTGAGCACCCTGCACCAGTTCCGGGGACAGCACGTTGTTCAGCCGCCGAGCGCGGACGAAGGCGTCGAAGGTCGCCACGGAGGTGTAGGCCGGCGCGTAGCCGAACCCCTCCTTGAGACGCGTGGTGTCCACCGCGCGCCCGTGGGTGAGCAGCCGGATCTGGTCGCGGCTGAAGTCCGCATACCCGCCGCGGCGGACCCACCGCCCGACCACGCCGACGAACGGCGCCACGACCGGGACCTCCACCCGGCCGGCCCGGCGGATCGCCTGGGACAACGCCAGGACGCCGTCCCCGGCGACGTTGAACGTGCCGGGATGCGCACCGACGGTGGCGCGGCGGATGACCTCGAGTCCGTCGTCCTCATGGACGAACTGCAGCCGGGCGTCGTAGCCCAGCACGGTCGGGATGACCGGCAACGAGAAGTACTGCGCCATCGGGGTGTTGGCCGTCGGGCCCAGGAAGTTGGCGAAGCGCAGCGTGGTGACGGTGAGGTCGGGCCGGCGGCGGGCCAGGCCGCGCACATAGGCCTCCACCTCGACGGAGTCCTTGGCCCACCCCGAGGTCGGCAGGCTGCGCGGCTCCATCTCCTCGGTCATCAGGGCAGCGTCCGAGGAGCCCGCGCCGTAGACCGCTGTCGAGGACTTGACGACCAGCTTGGTGACCGTCGGTGCCTTCTGGCAGGCGGCCAGGAGCTGCATCGTGCCGATGACGTTGATCTCCTTCATCGGCGTGCGGCCACCGGCCTGGCGCGAGGTGGCGATGACGCCCATGTGCACCACGGTGTCCACCTCGGCGGTGGAGATGACCTTGCCGATGATCGGGTTGCGGATGTCGGCACGCACGAAATCCGCCCCGCCGATGTCCCCGGACGGGGCGATGACGTCCACGCCGATCACTCGATCGACGTCGGGGTCCTCGGTGAGCAGGCGCGCTGCGCGTCCGCCGAGGTAACGCGAGACCCCGGTCACGAGGACAACGCGCGCCATGAGGTCCTACTTGGCGTTGCGGCGCTGGACCCGCGTGCGCTTGAGCAGCTTGCGGTGCTTCTTCTTAGCCATCCGCTTGCGACGCTTCTTGATCACAGAACCCACAGGGAGACCTCACTACGATGCTCGGAAAGAGGGCCCCATGCTACCGCCGCGCGAACCAGGTCGGTAACCATCCGGTCGCTGGCCGGACGGGCCGGGCGCGTGGGCTCAGGCGGTGTCGACGAACGAGCGGCGCAGGTACTCGTCGACCACGTGCTCGGGGATCCGCACCGAGCGCCCGACCTTCAACGCGGGCAGGGTGCCGGCGTTCACCATGCGGTACACCGTCATCTTGGACAGGCGCATGATCGCGGCGACCTCCGCCACGGTCAGCAGCCGCACTTCACTGAGCGGCCGTTCGCTCATCGGGGACCACCCGCCTCCCGGTCAGGTCAACCATCGTACGCGCCGGGGGGCCCGGCATGCGCGCGGCCAGACGACCGCCCATCGGGGCTCGCGACAACTTCGCGGCGCCTGCCTCAGAACGAGCCGTACGGGTCCGCGACCAGGCCCCAGTGCGGGAACACCGCCTGCCGGGTGTCCATGATGGCCCGGTCCAGGGGGTCCTCAGGGTGGTAGCTGCGCTCGAAGGGGGTCGCCCACGGGTCGTTGCCGTCGGTCATCCGCCCCGGGGTGGCCCGGCCGAGCAGGTCCAGGGCGAACACCCGGAAAGCCTCGGGGACCTCGGTGGTCGCTGCGATCGGCGCGTGGATCGCCTCGGCGATCAGGTGCGTCCAGGCCCGCGGGACGACGTCGGCCACCTCGTAGCCGCCACCGCCCACCGCCACCCAACGCCCGCCGGCCAACCGGTGGGCCAGCCGGTGGACGGCGGCATAGCTGGACCGCTGACCGTCCACACTGAGCAGCAGGTGGGCCATCGCGTCCTCGAAGTGCGAGTCGCACCCGTGCTGGCTCACCAGGATCTGGGCGTCGAACTCCTCGAGCACCTGCGGCACCACCGCGTTGAAGGCGCGCAGCCATTCGTTGTCGCCGGTGCCGGCGGGCAGCGCGACATTCACGGCGGTGCCCTGGGCCAACGGCCCGCCGACGTCCCAGGGCCACCCGGTGCCCGGGAACAGCGTGCGACCGCTCTCGTGCAGGCTGATGGTCAGCACCCGGGGATCGTCGTAGAACATCGCCTCGACGCCGTCGCCGTGGTGGGCGTCGACGTCGACGTAGGCGATGCGTTGCACGCCCTGGTCGAGCAGCCAGCGGATCGCCACCCCGAGGTCGTTGTAGACGCAGAACCCCGACGCCCGGTCGGGCATCGCGTGGTGCATCCCGCCGAACAGGTTGACCGCGTGGGCCACCCGGCCGCTGTGCACCTCCTGGACCGCGCGCAGCGTGGACCCGCACAGGTGGGCCGCCGCCTCGTGCATCCGGGGGAAGACCGGCACGTCATCGGTGCCCATCCCGAACCGGGCCTCCCCGGCGTCGCCGGTGTGCCCGGCGGTGCGGACGGCGGTGAGGAAGTCCGGGGTGTGCACCTTGACCAGGTCATGCACTCCTGCGGGCTCGACCGCGCCGACGAGGTCCACGTTCGGCGCGCCCAGTAGCCCGAAGTCGCCGGACAGGCGCAGTGCGAGCTGGACGCGGATGGGCGCCATCGGGTGGCCCTGGCCGAAGTTGTACGCGGACAGGGCGGGGTCGGCGATCACGGCTACCCGGTCAGTCACGCGCCCACCGTAGTCCCGCGCCGGGGCCGACGACACGCGGAGGTCCCGCACAGCGGGCATGGGTGACCCGGTGGTGCATAGCCTCGCTCCATGGTTCGTCGCCGCGCCCGCAACGAGCCACGGGCGCGGGTCCTTCGGGCCCGCCGGGCCACAGGCAGGGCACCGCATCCCGCGCTCGAGGCCGGGCCCTCGCAGGTGGCGGCCAGGTCGCAGGCCAACGAGTCACGGCTGGCGCGCCGCAGCCCCACCAGGACGATCGTGTCCTCGTTCGCCGTGCTCTGCGCCCTGGGTACCGCGCTGCTGATGCTGCCGCCGATGACCGCCGGGCGGGGATCGGCCAGCCCCGGCACAGCCCTGTTCACCGCCGTCAGCGCCAGTACCGTGACGGGCTTGTCGACCGTGGACACCGCCACCTACTGGAGCATCTGGGGCAAGGTGACGATCCTGGCCCTGATCCAGGTGGGCGGCTTCGGCATCCAGGCGCTGGGCACCTTGTGGATCCTGCTGCTCAACCGCCGGCTGGGCACGTCCTCGCGACTTGCCACCCAGGCCGAGACCGGGGTGCTGACCCAGGGTGAGGTGCGCCGTGCGTTGGGCCTGCTGGTGACCATCACCGTGACCGTGGAGCTCGGGATCGCGGTGCTGCTCGGGGTGCGGCTGTGGCTGACCTATGACATGTCCTGGGCGCAGGCCGCGTGGAGCGGGCTGTTCCACAGCATAAGTGCGTTCAACAACGCGGGCTTCGCACTGGCCTCGGACTCACTGACCAACTACGAGGGCGACCTGCTGATGCTGGCCCCCATCTCGGTGGCCATCGTCCTGGGCGGTCTGGGCTTCCTGGTGATCCGCGAGATCTTCGGGCGCACCACCGGCGAGCGCTCCCTGCGCCTGCGCCGGGCGGCGCCGCCGATGACCGCCGAGCAGGTGCTGGCCCGCGGCCGCGAACTGGCGCGGCGCTCGCGCTACCGGCTGGGGGCATTCCACCCCGAGCGGTTCGGCTGGGCCAACCCGGTGCCGATGTCCCTGCACACCCGGCTGATGCTCATCGGCACGGTCGCGCTGACTGCCGTGGGGACGCTGGGCTTCCTGCTGCTCGAGTGGGCCAACCCGGCCACGATGGGCCTGATGCCCTGGTGGGACAAGATCACCCAAGCGGCCTTCTCGGGAGGCATCACCCCGCGCACGGCCGGCTTCAACACCCTGGACTACGCGGCGGTGGCCCCCGAGACCCGACTGCTCACCGATGCGCTGATGTTCGTGGGCGCCGGCAGCGGCAGCACCGGCGGCGGTATCAAGGTCACGACCCTGATGGTGCTGGCCGTGGCCGTGCGCGCCGAGATCCGTGGCCATCGCGACGTGAACGTGATGGATCGGCGGATCGCGGGATCGACGGTCCGGGTGGCCATCGCCGTGGCCATGGTCTCGTTGGCCGCGGTGGCACTGTGCACGATGGCCCTGCTGACCCTGACCGACCTGAGCCTGGACCACGCCCTGTTCGAGGTGACCTCGGCCCTGGCCACGGTCGGGCTTTCGGCCAACGTGACCCCAGCCCTGCCGGAGACAGGCCAACTGCTGCTGGTGATCCTGATGTTCCTGGGCCGGGTGGGGCCCCTGACGCTGGCCTCATCATTGACGTTGCGCTCCACGTTCCGCGCCTACCGGCTGCCTGAGGGCCGGCCCATGATCGGCTGATGCAGACAGGAGGAGAGGCAGATGCCTGCTCGTGAGGTGGAGCCCGTCGTGGTGCTGGGTCTTGGCCGGTTCGGCCAGTCGGTGGCCGCCGCGCTGACCAGGGAGGGCGCCGAGGTGTTGGCCATCGACCGCGACCCGGACCTGGTCCGCGAGGTCAGCAAGCGGGTGACCCTGGCAGTCGAGGCCGATGTCACCAGCAAGGAGGCCCTGGAGCAGCTCGGGGTGCGCGAGTACACCCGCGCGGTCGTGGCGATCGGAGATGCGGTGGAGGCGTCCCTGGTCTGCGCCCTCATCCTGCGGGAGGACCTGAAGATCCCCGAGATCTGGGCCAAGGCGATCAACGCGCAACAGGCCAAGATCCTGCGCAAGATCGGTGTCACCGAGGTGGTCTACCCCGAGCTCGAGGTGGGTCGGCGGGTGGCGCACTCCCTGCTCGGGCACCGCACCGAGTACATCCCCACCGTCGACGGTCTGGCCTACGCGGCCCTCCCGGTCCGGCGTGCGCTCGTGGGCAGGTCCCTGGCCGAGGCCCGGGACCTGGCCGACCGCGGCATCCTGGTGATGGCCGTCAGCCGCCGCGGCCTCGGCATCCCTGAGCTGGCCCGTCCCGACCTGGTGCTCGGCGCGGACGACGTGCTGGTCGTCTGCGGACCCGAGGACGAGGTCTCCCCGATGCTGCTCTGAGCCGTCAACCGCGGCCGAGCTCGGCCGAGCGGGCGGCGCAGGCGCGCATCGCCCGGGCGACGGTGGCCCGCACCTCGGCGTCCTCGAGCACCGCCACGGCGGCTGCCGTGGTCCCCCCCGGCGAGGTGACCCGCGCGCGCAGCGTCTCAGGCTCCTCCTCGGAGCGCACCAGCATCGTGGCCGCACCGAGCAGCGTCTGCACGGTGAGGTCGCGGGCCAGGGCCCGATCCAGGCCGAGTTCCGCGCCGGCGTCGATCATGGCCTGAGCCAGGTAGAAGCCGTACGCCGGACCTGAGCCACTGACCGCGGTCACGGCGTCCTGGACGGCCTCGGGGACCTCGCGCACCTGACCGACGGCACCCAGCACCTCGCGCGCCAGCGCCACAGCCGCCGGCGGGCAACCCGGACCGGCGGACAGCACCGACATCCCCTCCCCGACCAGCGCGGGCGTGTTGGGCATCACCCGCACGACCGCCGTCCCGGACGGCAGGTGCTCGGCCAGCGTGCTGGTGGCCACGCCCGCCGCGATGCACACGACCACCGCACCGCGGGGCAGGGCGCTGGCCACCTCGTCGAGCAGGCCGGTGACCTGATGTGGCTTGACCGCGACGACCACGATGTCGGCCCCGGTCACCGCCTGCGTGGCCGGCCGGACCTCGATGCCGTGTCGGGTGCGGACCTCGGCCGCGGTCGGCTCGTGTGGCTCGGCGGCCACGATTCGGGCCGGCTCCCAGCCCGAGGCGAGCAGCCCGGCGATGATCGCCTGGCCCATGCGGCCGGCGCCGAGCAGGGCGAGCCTGGGCGTGGCCGTGTTCATCGCTGCTCCCCACCCAAGCCGGCTCGCAGGGCGGGGTTCGGCGGGGCTGGCCGGGCCGGTGCGTGCCCCTCGCCCCGGCTGGGCCCGACCAGCAACGGGACCGAGACCGGCACCGGCACCGCCGTCCTCTCGGCACAGCCGGGCAACCGGGTGAACAACTCGATGACATCCACCATCGCGCACCTCCGCAGCGAAGGCTACGCGCCGCCACCGGCCGAGGCGGATCGGCGACCCGGCCCGCTGGTCGGCCGACTGGATCCGCTCCCCTTTCGCCGAGCCGCTCCCGGAATTGGGGGAGCAGATCGGGCGAACGGGAGCGGCTTCCCGGGACGCGTCCAGACCTACCAGCTCCGACTACCTGCCACAACTTGACCACAGACATTGGGGCACCCCCCACCCGGCCACCGGCGATCCAGGCCGGGCCCGGCGGGCGGCGCGACGTGGGCACTCGTGGACGCTAGCCTTGCGCTCACCCACGGAAAGGTAGCTCTGGTGCGCATGCCCTCGCTGTCCGGCCTGCCCGGGGTGTCGTTGGTCTCACGCGCGCTGCGCGGGGTCGAGTCGCGGGTCATCGACGCGGTCGAGGACATCGACTGGGTCTCGGTGGTCCACGCGGTCGACACGTCGGTCGACGCCGCGCGGATCCGGTACAAGACGTCACGGCAGGGGATCCGGCCGACTGTGGTCGTGCCCTACCGCGGCTGGTACGCCGACGGCGTGGCGCACCTGACTGCCCGCGCCATGGAGAAGCCGATGTTCGGCCCGGAGGACGCCGCAACCGGCCTCACCGATGTCGTGCGGACCAACCTGCGCCGGTTCACGGTGCTCACCATGCCCGGCGTCACCGTCCGGGCCAGCATGGGCCAGGCGTCCCAGGAGTTCACCAGCGACGCCCACGGCTACCTGCACATCACCCTGCAGGTCGGGCCGCTGGCACCGGGTTGGCACGTGCTGGACATCGACCCGGTCGGGGGCTCGGTGCCCCATGTGACCGGCCGGGTCCTGGTCGCCGATCCTGGCAGCGACATCGCGGTGGTCTCCGACATCGACGACACCATCATGAAGACCGGGCTCACGCAGGGCCTGACCTCCTTGCGGCGCACGCTGCTGCGGGACGTCGCGGGCCGACGACCCGTCCCGGGCATGTCCACGTTCTATGCCGGACTGGCTCGTGGCAACGGGGCACCCCGCTCGGTGCCGTTCTTCTACGTGTCCACCGGGTCATGGAACATCTACGACTACCTCGTGGCGTTCATGAACCTGCACAGCTTCCCGCGCGGGCCACTGTTCCTGACCGACTGGGGCCCCACCGCCGAACGGGTCATGCGCGACGGCCGGGAGCACAAGCGCAGGAGCATCCGGGCGCTGCTGGAGGGCAATCCCGAGCAGGAGTTCGTGCTGATCGGGGATGTCGGACAGGGCGACCCGGAGAACTACGAGCAGATGGCACGCGAGTTCCCGGGGCGGATCCGGGCGATCTTCGTCGTCTACGTGGGATCCCACCTGGCCCAGCGAACCGCGGAGGTCGCCGGACGCGCGGCTGCGCTGCGCGAGGAGGGTATCCCGATGTACTACGTGGCCAACGCCGCGGAGGCGGCCACGGTGGCCTGGCAACTCGGCCTCGTGGACCAGGCGACCACCGCACAGGTCAGCGCGGAGTTCCTGGATCGCTGAGCGCGGGCCCGGTCCGGGCTCGTAGGCGCGGCGCGGCCAGGCCGCTGCCCTTCAACGCCGACTTGTGGTTGAACCCGGCGCAGCTCGGCGGGGTTCTTCAACCACGCGGAGCGCGAATGGAGGCCGACCGCGCCCGAGCGAAGGGCCCGTTCGACCACAACTCGGCATACCACGCCGGCGGTTCGCGGACGAGCGTGGGCAGGAGACCCGGCCGGCGGTCGGGCTGACCGACAGGCCAATGGTCACCGGTAGGCGTCGCGCCGATGGGAGATGTGCAGCACGGTCACGACCTGGGCATCAGTGTCGATCGTGTAGATGATCCGGTACTGCCCGCGGCGCGCACTCCACTTGCCATCCAGCGCAGGCTGCAACGGCTTGCCCACCCGCTGCGGGTTCTCCAGCAACACGCCAGTGACGAACTCCAGCACCGCCGATGCGACCGCCTCCGGTAGCCCCAGTTCCAGCGCCCGGGACGCGCTACGAGCCATGACCAACCGATAGGTCACTCGGACAGCGCCCTTCGATCCATCAACGCCCGGAGTTCAGTGGCGTCGAGGGTGTCGCCCGCGGCAACCTCCCGTTCGGCCTTGCGCAGCTGACGCACCGTGTCCTGCTCCTGAAGGATCGCCAGCGTCTCCTCGAGCGACTCGAGGTCCTCGACAGCAACGACCACGACGACGGGAACACCGTTCCTGGTCACTGTGACTCGCTCGTGCGTCTCCTGGACGCTGTCGACCACAGCGCTGAAGTGTGCCTTCACCGACGCCAAGGACTGGATGCTCATGACCAGTATTCCAGTCACGCATGTGAATGCGCGGCAATGGCGACTCCTGCTCGGCCGCCTGCCCGCGCCCATCGGGGGCGGCTGTCCAGGCGCATGAACCCATCGAGGAGAGCCACAGCGATGATGACCGCGATCTTCGCGTTGTAGTGGAAGTCCGGACCCCAGTAGGCCTGCTGCGGGGAGGTGAACCGGGCAGTCAGGGGCGGCACGACGCGAGTGTGAGGTGGGGGTCGGCAGTTCGGGGGTGACCGGGCGGGATCGGCAATACCCTGTGACCTCGATGGGTACTTCCGAGCAACATCCCGCGTCTTCGAGTGCGGCTGCGGCTGCCGGTGCGGCTGTCTCCGCGGGTGCGGCTGATCGTTCCTGCGTGGGGCTGGAGATCCCCCCTGGTGCAGCGGGCCTGGACATCCTCATGCCCGCCCTGTCCGCGGCCATGGACGGCGCAGGCCCAGCCATCGCGCTGCTCGCTGGGTCCGGCGCCACCGCCTACCGCTCGATGATCGCAGCCGCAGTCCAGCCGGGCCGAGCCGTCGCAGGCGAGATTGCCGTCGTCGCCTCCACGTCGGGATCCACGGGGCGGCCCGCCGGGGTGCTGCTGCCCGGGACCTCCCTGCGCTGTGCCGCGGAGGCCTTCGCGGCCCGATCGGACAGGGCGGCGGGCCACCAGTGGGTCGCCGCCCTGCCACTGCACCATGCCGGCGGCCTCATGGTCGCGGTTCGCTCGGTCGTGGCCGGAACCTCCCCGGTCGCGGTCCCCAGCTTGGGCGGGGCGCAACCCTTCACACGCGACGGCTTCGCTCAAGCCACCAGCCGGGCGCGCGCTCTCAGCAACGACAGCGGGCGGCCGCTCGCCGTGTCGCTGGTGCCCCCCATGCTGGCGCTCCTCGATTCGGCAGGGTCGGCCGGGTGGGATCTTCTGCGCGCGTACGACGTGGTGCTGGTCGGCGGGGCTGCCGCCGACCCGCTGCTGGTCGAGCGCCTTCGGGGCGCCGGCGTGCGGGTCGCCACCTCCTACGGGATGACCGAGACCGCCGGAGGCGCGGTCTTCGACGGCCGGGCGCTGCCCGGGACCACCGTGCGCACCGAGCCCTCGGGCCAGCTGAGGATCTGCGGCGCCCAGGTGGCGGCCGGCTACCGCGACAGCCGTGACGCCTGGCGCTGGCAGCCGGCCGCCGAGGGCACCCGCTGCTTCCGGACGGCGGACCTCGGCCAGGTGGACGCAGACGGACTGGTCACCGTGACCGGCCGCGCCGACGACCTGGTCCAAGTCGGCGGAGCCTCGGTCTCACTGGCTGCCGTTCGCACCGCCCTGCTCGCGGACCCGCGAGTCGTCGATGCGGAGGTGGTGGCGCTCGCCGACCGGCGGTTCGGGGTCACCCTCGTCGCGCTCGTGGTGCCCACTGAGCCTCGGACCAGCGGGCCGCCGCTCGCCGGACTGGCCGAGGTCGTGGCCGCCCGACTCGGCAGGGCCGCCCGACCCCGACTCGTCCAGCCGCTCGCGACCCTGCCGATGCTGCCCGCCGGCAAACCCGACCGGCGTGCGCTGGCCGACCTGGCCCGGCGCGCGCTCGAGTCGGCCGGGGGCCAGGCCGGCCGTGACAGGATCCGGCCATGACGAGCGCCCAGCAGTGGATCGGCGGCGCCCGGCCGCGAACGCTGCCCGCCGCCTTCGCCCCCGTCCTCGTGGGAACCGCTGTCGCCGCTTGGGACGCCGAGCCGCTCTGGGACCGCGCACTGCTGGCCCTGCTCGTGGCCCTCGCGCTCCAGGTCGGCGTCAACTACGCCAATGACTACAGCGACGGCATCCGCGGCACGGACCACGCGCGCGTCGGGCCGGTGCGGTTGGTCGGACAGGGCCTGGCCGAGCCCCCGGCGGTCAAGCGTGCGGCGTTGTTGTCGTTCGGTGTCGCCGGGGCGGCCGGGTTGGTGCTGGTGCTTCTCAGCGGCCTGTGGTGGCTGCTCGCGGTGGGTGCAGCCGCGATCGTGGCGGCCTGGACCTACACGGGCGGTCCCCGACCCTACGGGTACGCGGGACTAGGTGAAGTGTTCGTGTTCATCTTCTTCGGTCTGGTCGCTGTGGGCGGCACGGCCGCGGTCCAAGTCGGTTCGGTGAGCTCCCTGGCGTGGCTGTGCGGCGTGGGCGTGGGTGCGCTGTCCTGCGCGATCCTCGTGGTCAACAACCTGCGCGACATCCCCGGGGACACCACAGCCGGCAAGCGGACGCTCGCCGTCCGGCTGGGTGATGCCCGAACTCGTGGCCTCTACGAGGCCCTGATCTGGGGTGCGTTGGTCATCCCCGCGGTGATCGGCGCGGCGGGTGCGACCGGCCTGCTGGACTGGCCGGTTGCTGCCCTCGTCGGGCTCGGCGCCATCCCCGTGGCCCTGGCCCCGCTGCGCGACGTGCGCGCCGGAGCACTGGGGCCGGCGCTCGTGCCCGTGCTCGGCGGCACCGGGCGACTGCTGCTCGGCTATGGCGTGCTGCTCTCGGCGGGGATTGGCGCGGGAGCGCTCCTCGCCGGTTGAGCGCCTCGAGGCTTCCGTGCCCCTTGGCCGACTCGCACCCGGCGAACCGCCGCAGGCACCGGTGACTGCCGGCACGGCCAGGTGGAGGCGCCCTTCCGCCGGCATCGTGGCGCGACGACCCCTGGCTCCGCCCGTTCCTGCTCTCAACGCCGAGTTGTGGTCGGACCCGGTCGCCGTGGCGTCTCCCAGACCCTGAAACGCCGAGTTGTGGTTGAACCCGAGCGCCCGATGCGAGGTCCATCAACCACGCGGAGCGCGTCGGGCCGGGCCTGGGCCGCGCACGACCTGCCCATCGACCACAGCTCGGCAGTTCGCGAACACCTCCGTGCCGCGGGGCACACCGGCAGCCTCCCCACCTCGTCAAGCCGGACAGGGACACAGCCGCCGAGATGGCGATGGGTCCAGTTCACGGCGATGGCCAGCCAGATGGGCGATCCCGGCCCTGAGCGATTCCCGGCCCCGCGGCAGCGCAGGCACCGGTCGGCAAGTAGCCTCGAAGCAGTCCCCACTCACCCACTGCGCCAGGAGACCCGCGATGCTGCTGTTCAACCCCGCCGACTACAAGCCCGACTTCCTCGATGACGCCAGCAGCGCGGCGATGACCGACCTGGTGGGCTTCTTCGAGAGCAAGGGGCTGGCCGAGATGAAGGCCGAGTACCACGCCGGCACCTGGTACTCCGACTTCCTGGAGTTCAATGCGCAGCAGGGTCTGTTCGCCGGCGTGGCCACCCCTGCCAACGTCGGCGCCCTGCTCGACGGCGCCCCGCAGACCCACTGGGACACCGCCCGGATCAACGAGCTCAACGAGATCCTGGGCTTCTACTCCCTGGGGCACTGGTACACGTGGCAGGTCAGCGTGCTCGGGCTGGGCCCGGTGTGGACCAGCGCCAACGAGGGCGCTCGGCGGCTGGTCGGCGAGCTGCTGGCCGAGGGCGGGATCTTCGGATTCGGCCTGTCCGAGCGGGCCCACGGTGCCGACATCTACTCCACGGACATGATCCTGACCCGGGCCGGCGACGGGTGGGTCGCCAACGGGGGCAAGTACTACATCGGCAACGGCAACGAGGCCGCGCGAGTCAGCGTCTTCGGCAAGTTCGCCGACGACGACCCGCAGCATCCCGGCGAGTATGTGTTCTTCCTGGCCGATACCCGCCATGACAACTACGAGTTGGTGAAGAACACCGTCCACGGCCAGATGTTCGTCGCGGAGTTCGCCCTGCACGACTACCCGGTGACCGACGTTGACCTGCTGCACGTGGGCCGGCCGGCCTGGGACGCCGCCCTGGCCACCGTGAACGTCGGCAAGGTCAACCTCGGGTGGGCCTCGATCGGCATCTCCGAGCACGCGTTCTACGAGGCAGTCGCACACGCCAACAACCGCATCCTCTACGGCCGGCGGGTCACCACCTTCCCGCACGTGCGCCGGATGCTGGCCGACTCCTACGCCCGGCTGCTGGCGATGAAGATGTACGCCGCCCGCTCGGCGGACTACCTGCGGGCCGCGAGCGCCGAGGACCGCCGGTTCCTGCTCTACAACCCGATCATGAAGATGAAGGTCACCAGTGAGGGCGAGCGGGTCATCAACCTGCTCTGGGAGGTCATCGCGGCTCGTGGGTTCGAGAAGGACACCTACTTCGAGTCCGCGGTGTCTGAGATCCGGGCCCTGCCCAAGCTCGAGGGGACGGTGCACGTCAACCTCGCGCTGGTGCTGAAGTTCCTGCCCAAGTACATGATGGCCGCCGCTGGGGGGGCCGGCCAGTACGCCCCGGTGGGCGTGCGCCGCGAGGCCGCTGATGATGCCTACCTGTTCGCCCAGGGCCGTGCCTCGGGCCTGGGCAAGATCGAGTTCCACGATCCGCGGCCCGCGTTCGAGCGGTTCGCGCACCTGCCCAACGTGGCGACCTTCACCGAACAGGTCACCGCCCTGGGGATGCTGCTGATGACCGCGCCCCCGTCCAAGGAGCAGTCCGAGGACCTCGACTTCCTGCTGACCCTGGGTCAGCTGTTCACCCAGGTCGTGTACGCCCAGCTGGTCGCCGAGGCCGCTGACCTGGCCCTGTCCACGGACCCCGAGGGTGCGCGACCAGGGTCAGTCTCGGATCTCAGCGACCTGACCGAGGCGCACGTGGACCGCATGTTCGCGGTGTTCGTCCAGGACGTCGCGGAGTTCGCCGTCGCCCTGCACGGACAGCCGGCCGCCACGGCGGCCCAGCAGCAGGGCGCGCTGACGCTGATCAAGCGTCCGTCGCTGCCTGCCGAGGCCGAGGATGCGTTCGTCGCCGAGGTGCTGTCCTACGACGGCGCCTGGACCATGACCCCCTGAGTTCGCAGCTCGGGGCTCAGGGCGTGCGCGCGGCCTCCAGACGCCCCACGAGCGCGGTGAGCGCCGCCTTGGCCTGCTCGTAGTCGGCGGCGTCGTCGGCGAGTTGGGTGGCCAGCGCGCCGGGCACGGCGGCGGCGCGCTGCTCCAGCGCCCGACCCGCCCCGGTCAGGTGCACGGTGACCCGGCGCTCGTCCGCGCTGCGCCGTTCGCGGCGCACCAGGCCCGCGGACTCCAGCCGGCGGATCAGTGGCGAGAGCGTGCCGGAGTCCAGGGCCAGGCGTTCGCCGATCTCCCCCACGCCCAGCCCGTCGTCCTCCCAGAGCACGAGCATCACCAGGTACTGCGGGTAGGTCAGCCCCAGGTCGGCCAGCAGCGGCCGATAGACGGCGTTCAACTCCCGGCTGATCCGGTGGAACAGGAAGCAGAGCTGGTTGTCCAGCCGCAGCTGGGGCAGGGTCACGCGGCCAGGTCGGCCATGAGCTCACGGATGTCGTCAGCGAGCGCGGCCGGCTCGGTCTTGGGCGAGTAGCGCGTGACGCTCTGGCCGTCGGCGGCGACGAGGAACTTGGTGAAGTTCCACTTGATCGCCGATCCGAGCAGACCGCTGGTGTGCTCCTTGAGGAACGCGAACACCGGGTGGGTGCCCCTGCCGTTGACGTCCACCTTGGTCGTCAGCGGGAAGGTGACGCCGAAGTTGACCTTGCAGAACTCCTCGATGGCCGCGTCGTCGCCGGGCTCCTGGTGGGCGAACTGGTCGCACGGGAAGCCCAGCACGACCAGGCCCTGCGGGCCGAACTCCTCGTGCAGCGCCTGCAGGCCGTCGTACTGGGGGGTGAACCCGCACTTGCTGGCCGTGTTCACGATGAGCAGCGGGCGGCCGCGGAACTGGGCCAGGTCGATCACCTCGCCGCGGTTGGAGGTGGCCGAGAGGTCGAAGATGGTGGCAGTCATGTATTCATTGTGCACAACTTTGTTGTGCACAGCAAACGGCCGGGCGGGCGCGGTGAGCGAGGTGCCAAGCGCACCGGTCTAGGCGCCGGGGTGACCCGACTCGTCGGCGCTCGGCGCGGGGCCTGGACCGGTGTCGGGACCCTCGCCTGCTGACGATGCCCCGCCGCCGGCCTCGCGCTCACGGCGCAACCGCTCCATCCGGCTGGCCCAGGACTGCTCATCGATGCGCTTGAGGAACTCGGGGTCGTCGTCGGGCGCGACGGGGCCACGGGGACCTGGTCGGCGGCCGCTCGAACCGCCACCACCGTCGCCACCGGCAGGCGGGTACTGCGCCTTCGGGCGCCCCAGGACCAGCCAGAGCACCGGGCCGGCGATGAACACCAGGATGACCACGACCATCCACAGCCACTTGGGCAGGATCCGCACCTCGCCGGAAGGTGCACGCCAGACATCGATCAGGGCATAGATGTACAGGGTGATGATGGCCAGAACGAGAATGAACCTGCCCATGTCAACCCCTCTCCCGAGCGATCCAAGGCTAACCCGCACGGATGCATCCGGCTACCAGAGCGCGACCGCGCCGGACCGGATCTGACTGCACGGGCGTAGGCTCGTTGTCCATGAGCGATCATGACCTCCCGGACAGCCGATCCGAGGAATCCATCGACTCCCAGACATCCCCAGCAGGCGAGGCCCAGCGTCCCAGCGGTGATGTCCGCCAGGACGAGCATCCGCTGCCGGAGCCGGTGCCGCACGCGGGGGGCCGGTACGCCGCCCTGCGCCTGTTGACCCTGCTGGTCGTCGGCGGGCTGCTGTACGTCATCGGGCTGCGCGGCTGGCTACTGGCCTTCGCCGCGGTGCTGTTCTCCGGGATCGTGAGCCTGTTCCTGCTCATGAAGCAGCGCAACGATGCGGCCGCGAACCTCGAGCGCAGCCTCGAGCACTGGAAGCACCGACGCGAGCACGAGGACGAGGACGCCGACGAGGCGATCTGAACGGCCTCAGACCCCGGCGTAGGAGTGCAGGCCGCCGGCGAACAGGTTCACGCCGAAGAAGTTGATCAGGAAGCACGCGAACCCGATCAGGGCGATCACAGCGGCCCGGCGACCCTTCCAACCGGCCGTCGCGCGGGCGTGCAGGTAGGCGGCGTAGACCACCCAGGTGATGAATGCCCAGGTCTCCTTGGGGTCCCATCCCCAGTACCGACCCCAGGCGTCCTCGGCCCAGATCGCGCCGGCGATCACCGCGAAGGTCCACAGCGGGAACACGAACGCGTTGACCCGGTAGGCCAATGTGTCCAGGGTGCGCGAGTCGGGCACCCTGGCGGCGATCGCGCCGGCAACCCGGGCTTCGGGATTGCGCTCGGCCCGGTCGGCGACCAGGTAGAGCACGGTCGCGGCCGCCCCCACCGTGAACGCCCCGCCGGAGATGATCGCCGCGGACACGTGGATGACCAGCCAGTAGGACTTCAGTGCGGGCACCAGCTGGGGGCTGTCGTTGTACAGCAGCAGGACGGCCACGCCGAGCGTGACGAGGCTGGCCATCGTGACCAGCAGACCCAGCCACCGCACGTCCCGACGCACCGAGACCGCGAGGAACACCCCGGTCATCGCGGCGGCGGAGGCCAGCGAGTACTCGTACATGTTGCCCCACGGCGCCCGCCCGGCCCACACGCCGCGAGCGATCAGGCCTGCCACCAGCAGGCCGAAGGCCAGCCAGGTCAAGGACATCGCGATGTTGGCCGCACGACGCCCCGGGGGCAACGCGTCGGGGTCGGGCTCGGCGTCGGCGGGACCATGCACGGCCCCCCGCCCACCCCAGCGGCGGCTGCGGCGCGCTTCCGCGGCCATGCGCGCCTCGACCTGCGCCGAGCTGGCCCGCGCTGCTGCGCGCGCCTGGGCCGCCTGGTCGGTGCCGGTCTCGACCGCAGCCCCACCACCGACCACCGCCGCACCGCCCACCGCGGCCAGGTGGTCAGCCGCCTGGGTGGACGGCTCCGTGGCACGGGCAGAAGTACCCGCCGACTTCGGCGCAGCCTCGACCCCGCCCCCAGCGTTGCGGGTGGCCGCGAACGAGACCGTGAACGAGATGAACGCCAGGGCGTAGATGCCCATCGAGGCGTAGACGAACAGGTTGCTCCACTGGGCCATCGTCATGTCGCGTCCTCCTGCTCCGTGGGCCCGGGGGCCCGCACGCGGGCGCCGGGGTCGCAGTCCCCGGCAGGGATGTCATCGTCAGCCTGGTCGGCCGGCCCGCCGAGCGCCGCTACCAGCGCAGCCACCTCGTCGGTCACGTCCGCCGAGTCCGAGCGCGACAGGCCAGCGACCTGCACCCGGAACCCGGCGCCAAGGGTAGCCGTCCCGGGCGCTGGCGCACTGCCCGGACCGGCGGCCCCGGCCGCGCCGATCTCCACCGGGTCCGCGCGCACCCAGATCCGCCGGCGCTTGACGAACAGGCTGAGCATCACGCCGATGATGGCGGCGATCGAGGCGGCCAGGGCCAGGCCCTTGCCCGGGTCATGGGAGATCGTGAAGGAGGCCCAGCGCTGGAGGTCGACGAACTCCAGGCTGCCCTGGCCGTCGGGGAACGTCCAGGTCTCGCCCGGGCGCATCGCCTGCAGGCCGACCTGGGTCATCGCCTCGGTGTCCAGGGTGAACACGTTGCGCGGGGCGCCGGTGTCCAGGCCCAGGTCCCCGGACCACACGGAGGCGAACAGGGCGGGGTCGTCGGGCGCCGGGAACGTCGAGTGCGGGCCACGCACGTCGTCGAGCGCGGCGGTGGGTAGGAACAAGCCCTGCACGCCCAACTGCGGGCTGCCGTCGGGAGCCTTGACCACTCCGGTGGAGGTGAAGCTGCCGTCCTGGGGCAGGAACACCACCGTGTCGTCGAACACGACCGTGCCGCTCGAGTCGGTCAGCCGCAGGCGCGGGGCGTACCCGTGTCCCACCAGGAACACCTTCGCCCCGTCCAGGGTCAGCGGCGCGTTCACCGAGACGACCTTCTCGGCCACGGGCGCTTCCGGGGCTGGTGCGTACTGCAGCGTCGCCGCGAACGAGCGCGGCGCCCCACGCTGGGAACCCTCCCGCTCGAACGACGCGGTGAAGCCGCTCATCGTGAAGGAGAACGGCGGCAGGTTCTCCGAGCCGGCCAGCCGGCCGGGGTTGAACGAGTCGTACTGGGTCAACGTGTTGGCGAACCCGTTGCCCTCGCGCACGATCACCGTGCCCTTCCACCCGAACAGCGATCCGAGGGCGACCCCGATCAGCAGGAGCACCAGGGCGATGTGGAACACCAGGTTGCCGGTCTCGCGGGCGAAGCCCTTCTCGGCGGCCAGGGACCCGGCGTGCGCACCCTGGCCGGGGGTGACCCGCCAGCGCTGGGCGCGCAGGGTGTCGGCGGCCAGCGCCAGGCGATCGGGATGCTCGGTGGTCCAGGTTCGTGCGCCGGCCAGGCGGTCCAGGCGGCGCGGGGCCGGCGGGGTGGGTGCGCGCATCGAACGCCAGTGCGCCCCGATCCGCGGCAGCACGCAGCCGATGAGCGAGAGGAACAGCAGGATGTAGATCGCCGAGAACCACGGCGAGGTGAACACCTGGAACATGCCGAGGCGGTCCAGCAGTGGTGCGATGCCCGGGTTCGCCTCGACCCAGTTGTTGACGTCGAGGTCGCTGGTGCCGCGCTGGGGCAGCACGCTGCCCGGGATCGCGGCCAGCGCGAGCAGGAACAGCAGCACCAGGGCGGTGCGCATGCTGGTCAGTTGCCGCCATCCCCAGCGCAGCCAGCCGATCGGGCCGAGCCTGGGACCGACCGGGGTCGCCCGCACGCGCCGGGCGCCGCCCCAGTCCGCGGTCAGCGCCTTCTGGTCGGGACTCGCCCCGGCCTCGGGAAGGCCTGCCCCCGGATCCATGGGCTCCCGCTCGGTACTCGGCCCGGCGCTCACTGGTCCACCTTCACAGCGGCACCTCGAACCCGGAGATCCAGCCCCGCAGCCCGATCGTGGCCTCGCCCCACAACCCGGTGACCATGAGCACACCGAGCACGACCAGGCTCGCGCCACCGACCACCTGGATCGTCCGGGTGTGCCGCCTGGCCCAGGCAAGCGCGCTCAGGCCGCGCTCCATGGCCAGGCCCACGAGCAGGAACGGCAGGCCCAGGCCGACGCAGTACGCCACCGACAGCAGCGCGCCGCGCAGCGCCGATCCCTCGGTGAAGGCCAGGCTCTGCACCGCGGCCAGGGTCGGGCCGATGCAGGGCGTCCAACCCAGGCCGAACAGGGCGCCGAGCAGGGGGGCGCCCCAGATGCCCCGGGCGGGCCGATGGTGCAGGCGCGCCTCACGTTGCAGCGCCGGGATCACCCCGAGGAACCCCAGGCCAAGGACGATCACGATCACGCCCAGCACCCGGGTGATGGTGTCCTGGTGGGTCAGCAGGGTGGCACCCAGCCCGCCGAACAGGGCGCCGTAGGACACGAACACCGCGCTGAAGCCCAGCACGAAGCCCACGGTGCCCAGCCAGACCCGGTGCCGCGGGTGCACTCCGGAACGCGCATCGGCCACCGGGCGGTCGGCTGCTGCCGGCCCAGGCACCGACGCCGGCTCGCCGCCCGCGCTCGACGGGCTGCTGACCCGGGCCCGGGTCGCACCGCGCGACTCGGTGGCCTCGGCCAGCTCAGCGCCCGTCAGGCCCGTGACATAGGACAGGTACGCCGGGACCAGGGGCAGCACGCAGGGACTGGCGAAGCTGACCAGCCCGGCCAGCACCGCCAACGGGATCGCCAGCAGCAGCGACCCGGAGGTCACCACCTCCCCGACCCCGGCCGGCGCCAGCGTCAGGACGCCACCAGCCAGCACCGCGGGAGCCAGCACCGTCGGAGCCAGCACCGCGCCGGGCATCAGGAACCCTCGGCCAGGATCGGCTCGATCATCCCCAGCAGCCGGGAGCGATCCACCTCGCCGATCGCTCGACCGGCGACCCGGCCCGACTGGTCCACGACCAGGGTCGAGGGGATCGCCTGCGGCGGCAGCGTCTCGTGGAACCGCAGCTGCAGCGCGCCGTCGGCGTCCACGACGTTCGGGTAGGTGATCGAGAACCGATCGACGAACGCCTCGGCAGCCGCCTCGGAGTCGCGGGTGTTCAGGCCGACGAACTGCACGCCCTGGTCCTCGTACTGCGCCCAGACGGCCTCCAGGTCCGCGGCCTCGGCCCGGCACGGGGCACACCAGGACGCCCACACGTTGAGCACCACCACCTCGCCCAGGTGGTCGCCCAACGCGAACGGTCGCCCCTCCAGCGTGGTGCCGGTCAGCTCCGGGGCAGGCACCCGATCGGCCTGCGCCAGGATGGTGGTGGTGCCGTCCCCGGAGACGTACCCCTGCTCGGCGACATCGCCGACAGGCTGACCCCCGCCCACCTGGTCGGTGCCGCACCCAGCCAGCAGCACGCCGGTCGCCGCGAGGGCGGCCGCGCGCAGCAGCGGGGTGCGACCGGGCATCAGGCCCCCCTGGCCTTGGAGGCCAGTGCGGCCAGGTCGGCCGCCGGCTCGGTGTAGGACACCGCGATGAACCGGTCGCCGTCGAAGGTGAAGGAGGTCAGCGACGCGAGGTTGCACTGGCGCTTGCGCGGATCGTGGACGAAGCTGCGGGCCTCGGCGTCCAGGCGGGTGACCCAGATCGGCAACTGGTGGCTGACCAGCAGCGCGTCGTGGCCTCGGGCCTCGTCGCGGGCCCGCCGGATCGCCCGGCGCATCCGGGCGGCGATCTCGGCGTAGGGCTCACCCCAGGACGGGCGCCTCGGGTTCCACAGGTGCCGCCAGGAGCCGGGCTGACGCAGGATCCCGTCGCCGACCCCGACGCGGGTGCCCTCGAATACGTTGCCGGCCTCGATGAGATCCGGATCGGTGCCGATCGGCAGATCGAAGGCCGCCGCGGTCGGCTCGGCAGTCTCCTGAGCGCGCTCCAGCGGCGAGGCGGTCACCACAGTGAGGTCCCGACCAGCCAGCGCCTCGGCCGCCCGTTCGGCCATCTGTCGTCCCAGGTCGGACAGGTGGTAGTCCGGCAGCCGACCGTACAGGAGCCCCTGCGGGTTGTGGACCTCGCCGTGGCGCAGCAGGTGGACGGTGGTGCGCTCGGTCATGGTTGCTCCCTGGTTGCGAATCTGCGGATCGGCGCGTCCGCGGCGGCGGTGCGCTGGACCCCATTGTCGATCGAGGGCAATCCGATCATGGCCGGACCGCCGCCGCAGCAGCACGCGCAGCGCCCGGGAGGGCGCCGACCACCCGGTCCAGCGCGGCGTCGTCGTGGGCGGCGCTGACGAACCACGCCTCGAACGCCGACGGCGGCAGATACACCCCCGCGTCGAGCATCGCGTGGAAGAAGGGCTTGTACCGCCACGCCTCCTGTGCGGCGGCATCAGCCCACGAGCGCACGGGTCCCTCGGTGAAGAAGACGCTGAACAGGCTGCCGGCGGCCTGCACCCGGTGCGCGACCCCCTCGGCGGCCAGCGCGGCCGAGATCTCGGAGCCCAGTCGGCGCGCGGCACTGTCCAGGTGCGCGTAGACGGCGTCGTCGCAGGCCCGCAACGTGGCCACACCTGCGGTGGTGGCGATCGGGTTCCCGGCCAATGTTCCGGCCTGGTAGACCGGACCAGCCGGGGCCAGCATGCCCATCACGTCGGCGCGCCCGCCGAAGGCAGCCGCCGGCAGCCCGCCGCCCATCACCTTGCCGAACGTGAACAGGTCCGGGGCCCAGCCCTCGTGCGCACCCGTGCGCCCCCAGTGGCCGGCCGCGCTGACGCGGAACCCAGTCATCACCTCGTCGTAGACGAACAGCGCCCCGTGCTCGCGGCACAGTCGCGCGATCGCCGCGTTGAAACCCGGATCCGGCGGCACCACGCCCATGTTGGCCGCAGCCGCCTCGGTGATCACGGCCGCCACCTGATCGCCGCGCTCGGCGAACAGCGCCTCGAGGGCGGCCAGGTCGTTGTAGTGCAGCACGATCGTCTCGGCAGCCTGCGCGGCCGTCACCCCGGGGGAGTCCGGCAGCCCGAAGGTGGCGACCCCCGAGCCGGCGGCGACCAGCAGCGAGTCGACGTGCCCGTGGTAGCAGCCGGCGAACTTCACGACCAGCGTGCGACCGGTGAACCCACGGGCCAGTCGGATCGCGGACATGGTCGCCTCGGTGCCCGAGGACACCAGCCGGACGAGCTCCACCGGGGCGACCCGGCGCACGATCTCCTCGGCGAGCTCCACCTCGGCCGGACCGGGGGTGCCGAACGAGAACCCGCGGGTGATCGCCTGCGCGACCGCGGAGACGACCGCCGGGTGCGCGTGACCCAGGATCATCGGCCCCCAGGAGCAGACCAGGTCGACGTAGGTGGTGCCGTCGACGTCGGTCAGGTAGGGCCCGGAGCCCGAAGCCATGAACCGCGGCGTGCCCCCGACCGCCCGGAACGCGCGCACCGGCGAGTTCACGCCACCCGGAGCCACCTCCAGGGCGCGGTTGAACCAGGCCTGGCTCGCAGGCGCGCTGGAGCCGTGCCGGGGGCGGGCGCTCTGGTCCATCACGAACCACCTCCCGGCGCGGAATTGTCGGATCCGGACAGTGTCCGGCCCGTGGCGGACACCTGTGTCCGAATCGGAGCACTGTGTGTCCGGATCCGACCATCGGCTGCTCGGTGACCGCGCAGCACATCGGCGCGGCCCGACGCGAGCCAGTCGGCGACCTCCGCGGCCCAGTAGGTCAGCACGAGGTCCGCGCCGGCCCGGCGGATCACGGTCAGGGTCTCGAGGATCGCACGCTCGCGGTCGATCCAGCCGCGCGCGGCGGCCGCCTCGAGCATCGAGAACTCGCCGGACACCTGGTAGGCGGCCACCGGCACGTCCACGGACGCGGCCACGTCGGCGATCACGTCCAGGCTGGTGCCGGCCGGCTTGATCATCACGATGTCCGCGGCCTCGGCGAGGTCGAGGGCGACCTCGCGCAGCGACTCACGCCGGTTGGCGGGGTCCTGCTGGTAGGTGCGCCGGTCCCCGTCCAGCGCGGAGTCCACGGCCTCACGGAACGGCCCGTACAGCGCGGAGGCGTACTTGGCGGCGTAGGCCAGCACGACGGTGTCCACGTGCCGGGCCGCGTCGAGGGCTGCCCGGACCGCCCCCACCTGGCCATCCATCATCCCGGAGGTGCCGACCACGTGGGCACCGGCCTGTGCCAGGGCCACGCCCATGTCCGCGTAGCGCTCCAGGGTCGCGTCGTTGTCCACCGTGCCGTGCTGGTCGAGCACCCCGCAGTGGCCGTGCTCGGTGAACTCATCCAGGCACAGGTCGGCCATCACGACCAGGTCGCTGCCCACCTCGGCCACGACGTCGGCCACCGCCACGTTGAGGATGCCCGCCGGGTCGGTCGCGCCCGAGCCGAGTGCGTCGCGCACGGCGGGCACGCCGAACAGCATCACTGCGCCCAGCCCCGCCTCGGCGGCTTCGAGCGCCGCGGCGCGCAGGGTGTTGCGGGTGTGGTTGACCACGCCGGGCATCGACGAGATGGGCATCGGCTCGCTGATCCCCTCGCGCACGAACAGCGGCAGCACGAGCTGCGCGGGGTCCAGCCGGGTCTGTGCGGTCCAACGGCGCAGCGCGGGCGTGCGGCGCAGGCGTCGGGGCCGCTGGTGCGGGTACCCCACGATCAGGTGGCCCGGCGCCGCGAGCCCCCACGCCGACGACCGGGCCGCCAGCCGGCCTCACCGTGCTCGGCGGCATTGCGGCGCAACGCCTCACCGTGCTCGGCCAGCGCCTCGGCGAGCGCAGCCACGCTGGCGGTCTCGGGCAGCACGTCCACGCGCAGGCCGTTCTCCTCGGCGGTCTTGGCCGTCTGCGGCCCGATGCAGGCCACCACGGTCGAGGTGTGCGGCTTGCCCGCGATGCCGACCAGGTTGCGCACCGTCGACGAGGAGGTGAACAGGACCGCGTCGAAACCACCGCCCTTGATGGCCTCCCGGATCTCGGCGGCCGGCGGAGCGGCACGCACCGTGCGGTAGGCGGTCACGTCGTCGACCTCCCAGCCCAGTTCGGCCAGGCCCGCGGCCAGCGTCTCGGTGGCGATGTCCGCGCGCGGCAGGAAGACCCGGTCGATCGGGTCCAGGACGGCGTCGAACTCCGGCCACTCCTCCAGCAGTCCCGCGGTCGACTGCTCGCCGAGCGGGACCAGGTCCGGCACGATCCCGAACGAGCGCAGCAGTGCGGCGGTCTGCTCGCCGACGGCGGCCACCTTGAGCCCGGCGAAGCTGCGCGAGTCCAGGCCGTACTGGTCGAAGCGCTCCTTGACCGCGCGCACCGCGTTGGCCGAGGTGAACGCCACCCACTGGTAGCGCCCGGACACCAACCCGTGCACCGCCCGCTCCATCTGCTGCGGGGTGCGCGGCGGCTCCACGGAGATCGTCGGGACCTCGACGGGCACGGCGCCGAAGCGGCGCAACTGGTCGGACAGCGCGCCGGCCTGCTCCTTGGTCCGCGGCACCAGCACGCGCCAACCGAACAGCGGCTTGTTCTCGAACCAGGCGAGTTGGGCGCACTGGCCCACCACCTCGCCGATGACCAGCACGCCCGGGCCCATCTGGGCCTTGTTCGCCTTGAGCGCCCCGGAGACCTCGCCGAGCGTGGTGAGGATGGAGCGCTGGTCGACCGTGGTGCAGTTGCGGGTGATCGCCACCGGGGTGCGCGGGTCGCGCCCCGCGATCGTGAGCACCCGGCAGATGTCGGCCGCCTGCTCGGCGCCGTCGAGCACCACGACGGTCGCGTGCGGGTCGGCCAGGCTGGGCCAGTCCACGTCCGGATCGTGGGCGTCGACCACCCGAACCTCGCGGGCCCGCCCACCGGTCAGCGCGAACCCGGCGTAGGCCGCCGAGCCGGTGACCGTGGACACCCCGGGGGCGATCTCGAACCCGATGCCCTCCCGGGTCAGCGCTGCGGCCTCCAGGGCCAGGGACCCGTCCAGCACCGGGTCGCCGGCCATCAGTCGCACCACGTTGCGCCCGGCCAGCGCCGGCTCGACGACGAGCTGGACCCGATCGGCGTGGTCGGCGACCTGGCCGTCGTCGTCCACGGCCACCACGATCTGGGTGCCGGGCCGGGCGTGAGCGCGGGCGATCGGCTCGCAGCCCGGGTCGGTCACCACGACGTCGGCATCGTGCAGCAGGCCGACCGCGCAGACGGTGAGCAGCCCCGGATCGCCGGGCCCGGCAGCGACCAGTGCGACCTGGGTGTTGTGCGACGCGTTCATGGGCTGCTCCCTCTGTGGATGGACCTCGGGGTGGTGCTGTGCATCGGATCTGGGGTGCCGGCCAGCAGTTCCTGGGCCAGCCGATTGCCGAGCGGCTCGGCCTCGGGCAGCGGGGCGTCGCCCGAGCGACGCAGCAGGCACCCGTCGGCCTGGGCGAGCACGGCGCTCAGGTGCAGTGTGGGTCGCTCCCCGTGGTGGACCTCGGCAAGCGCCCCGACCGGGGCCGAGCAGCCGACCCCGAGTGCGGCCAGCAGGGCCCGCTCGGCAGCCACCGCGACGCGGGTGTCGGCATGGTCGAGGCTGGCCAGGGCCAGGCTCAGCGGCGGGTCGATGCCCGCCACCGCGCCCGAGTTCGGCGCGAGGTCGGCGTGCACCTCGACGGCCAGCGCGCCCTGGCCGGGGGCGGGCAGCATCTGGTGGGCATCGAGGTGCTCGCTGATCCGGTCGCCGCGACCGAGCCGGGTCAGGCCGGCCACGGCCAGCACGACCGCGTCGAGGTCCTGGGTCACCCGGGCCAGCCGGGTGTCGACGTTGCCGCGGATGTCGACCACGTCGAGGTCCGGGCGCGCGGCGGCCAGCAGGGCGCGGCGCCGCGGCGAGCCGGTGCCCACCCGCGCCCCGGGCGGAAGCTCGGCCAGCGTGACGCCGTCACGGGAGACCAGCGCATCTCGCGGGTCCACGCGCCGGGGTACCGCCGCGAGGTGCAGCCGCTCGTCGGGCGCGGTGGGCAGGTCCTTCAGGGAGTGCACGGCCACGTCGGCACGTCGCTCGAGCAGGGCCTGGCGCACCGCGGCTACGAACACCCCGGTGCCACCGATCTGGGCCAGCGGTGCGAGGTCCAGATCGCCCTGGGTGGTGATCTCGACAAGTTCCAGCGGGCGCCCGGTGAGCACCGAGAGCCACTCGCCGATCATCCGCGACTGGGCCATGGCCAACGCGGAGCGCCGAGTGGCCACGCGCAGGGTGCGCGGGGGGCGTGGGGTACTCATGGGGCTGCGCCCCACTGCTCCTGCGCCGCACTTGAGTCGACCGGGCCGAACTCCACGGGCTCGAGGTCGACGGCGGGGTCGAGCATCGAGGCCGGCAGGCGCGGATCGAGGTCGAACAGCGCGGACAGCGCCGCAGCGTACCGGTCACCGCCGGGCTCGGCAGCCAGTTGCTTCATCCGAACGGTCGGGTTGTGCAGGAGCGTGTTGATGGCACGGCGCATGGAGCGCTCCACCTCGGCCATCGTGACCCCGTCCACGGCGACCAGCCGCAGTCGCAGCCGCGCCAGCTCAGCGTCCAGCACGCTGCCGGCGTGCGCCCGCAGCGACACCAGCGTGGGCTCCACCTGATGGGCAGCCACCGTCGCCAGGTGTGCGGCCAGCGCCTCGGTCACGATTGCGCGCGCGGCCGCCACGTCGGCCTCCGAGGCCTCCGTGGCCGGAAGGCCAGCAAGCCCGGCCAGGTCGATCCGGGTCACCCCGGGCAGGTCCCCCACGGCGGGGTCGGTGTCGTGCGGAAGCGCCAGGTCCAGGATCACCAGCGGACGGTCGGGGGCGTGCCGGGCGGCGCCCCGCAGCGCCTGGGCCACCAACTCCGAGTCGATCAGCGTGTCCTGGGCCCCGGTCGCGAAGACGGCCACGTCGGCGCCGGCGAGCTCGGCTGCCACGGCCCTCAGGTCGACCGCGCGGGCGCCGGGTACCGAGTCGGCCAGGTGCTGGGCGGTCTGCCGGGTTCGATTGGCCACGACCACCTCGCCGGCACCACGGCCCGAGAGGGTGGCCCCGGCCAGTGCACCCATCGAGCCGGCGCCCACGATCAGGACCCGTCGGGAGGACAGGTCGCCCACCACCTCGGCGGCGGCATCCAGAGCCACCGACACCAGCGACACCCCGCACCGGTCGATCCCCGTGTCGCTGTGCACCCGCTTGCCCACGCGCAGGGCGGCCTGGACCGTGCCGTTGAGCTCACGCCCAGCGGTGCCGGTCTCCTGGCCGCGAGCCAGTGCGGTGCGCACCTGCCCCAGGATCTGCGGCTCCCCCACGACCATCGAGTCCAGTCCGCAGGCCACCGCGAACAGGTGGGCGACCGCCGCGGAGTCGAAGTGCAGGTAGCTGTGCTCGAGCAGGATCGCCCGGTCGGCACCGGTGGCCTTGGCCAGCACATCGACCACGCTGGCCACCGCGGGGTGGAAGCGCGCCACGTCGGCGTAGACCTCGACGCGGTTGCAGGTGGCCAGCACGATCGCCTCGGAGACCGAGTCGGTGGCGCACAGGTCGGCGGCCAGTCGATCCGCGTCGTCCGGGGTCAGCGCCAGCGCGTCGAGGACGGCCACAGGGGCGCTGCGATGGCTGATGCCCAGGACGAGGAGGGTCACGCCGCCAGCCCCCTGCGCAGGCGACGACGTGCGAGAGCTGTCCTGCCCTCGAGACGGGGTGCGCGCGCTGCCCTACTCTCGAGGTCGCCCGGGCGTGACGGAGCCGTCCATCCCATGGCCGCGACCTCGCCCGGATGGGGTTGGGTCGGGCCATGTGCGGACACGCTGCTCCCGGGGGAAGGGCCTGTGGTATAGGCCATCTGGCAGGTGTCGTCAGGCTAAGTCGGGCGCACATCCGAAACAAAAAGCGAATGCCCAACCGTCCACATAGTGGACACCGGCGGTTCCGCGCACTGATCCGACCGGGGGCTCCTGGCCCGGCCCGGCGTGGTCGCAGACCGATCCGACCTGCCGATCAACGCCGGTGGCCCTCACCATGGGGCACACTTGCGTCATGACGATCCGGGTGTTCCTTCTCGACGACCATGAGGTGGTGCGCCGAGGCATTGCCGACCTGCTCGCCCTCGAGGACGACCTCGAGGTCGTGGGTGAGGCCGGCTCGGCCACCGATGCGCTGCACCGCATCCCCGCGGCGCGCCCGGATGTGGCCGTGCTCGACGTGCGGCTTCCCGACGGCACCGGGATCGAGGTCTGCCGCGACGCCCGATCGATGCTGCCCGAGCTCAAGTGCCTGATGCTGACCTCCTACGCCGACGACGAGGCGCTGTTCGACGCGATCATGGCCGGTGCGTCGGGCTATGTGCTCAAGGACATCAAGGGCAACGACCTGGTCGAGGCGGTCCGCTCGGTGGCTGCCGGTCGCAGCCTGCTGGACCCGCGGGCCACCCAGCGGGTGCTCGACCGGCTGCGCTCGGGCGCCAAGTCCGACTCCAAGGTGGATGCGCTCAACGAGCAGGAGCGCCGGATCCTGAACCTCATCGGGGAGGGCATGACCAACCGCCAGATCGGCGAGACGATGCACCTGGCCGAGAAGACCGTGAAGAACTACGTGTCCTCCCTGCTGGCCAAGCTCGGCATGGAGCGCCGCACGCAGGTCGCGGCCTACGCGGCGCGGCTGGAGGTCGAGCGGGAGCACGGCCACCTGTAGGCCGGTAGCCGGTCGGGGTGCGGACCCTGATCGTCGAGGGTCCTCGGCGCGCCCGGGCGGGCACCCTGCGTCACGTTCTGCCACAGTGAGCATCGCCCCGACCCGGAAAGGTCCACGATGTGCACGCTCCGCCCGCCGCGTTCGACCCGGCGAGCCCCCTTGACCCTGGCCGCTGCCCTGCTGCTCCTGGTGCCGCTGGTCTCGGCGTGCACAGTCGAGCAGACCAGCGCCCGGCCGCAGGCCAACGCCAGCGACGGCCCGCACACCGGCCCGATGCGGATCGCGGTGATCACCCACGGGGACGCGGGCGGCTTCTGGTCCACGGTGCGCCGCGGTGCCGAGGATGCGGCTGCGACGCTGCCCGACGTGACCCTGGACTACCAGGGCAGTGAGGGCGACCTGAAGCTGCAGTCGGACATGATCAACGCGGCGATCAACCAAGGCGCCGACGCATTGGCGGTCTCCGCGCCCGACCCGGGGGCGATCGGTGGCGCGCTGGACCGTGCGCAGGCCTCCGGCATCCCGGTGATCACCCTGAACTCCGGCTCGGACCTGCTCAACGAGCGCGCCGGTGTCATCACCCATGTGGGCCAGACCGAGAGCAGCGCAGGCGTGGCGGCCGGCGAGGCGCTCGCCGATGCCGGCGCCACGAAGGTGCTGTGCATCATCCACGAGGAGAACAACACCGGCTTGCAGGAACGCTGCGCCGGGGCCGCCGAAGGTCTCGGCGGGGACCTGGTGAAGGTGCAGGTCAGCGGTGCGGCGGACCCGGCCTCGACCGCTCGGGAGATCGGCGCTGCCATGGACGCCCAGTCGCCGGACGCGGTGCTCACCCTGGACCCGGACATCGCCAGCGCTGCCCGCAGGGAGGTCAACTCACGCGAGAAGATCCTGGCCACCTTCGACCTGTCCCCCGACGTGCTCGATGCGGTCGCGGCCGGGGAGATCCTGTTCGCCGTCGACCAGCAGCCCTATCTGCAGGGCTACCTTCCGGTGACCTTCCTGGAACTCGCTGTGCGCAACCGCAACGAGGTGGGCGCCGGGGAGCTGGTGGCCACCGGGCCGGCCCTGGTGACCAAGGACAACGCCGCGGCCATCGCGGCCCTGGCGCAGGAGGGCACCCGGTGAGCGCCTCGACCACGGCACCGACGTCCTCGGGGGCGCCCGCCGCCCCCGATGAGCGGCTGCGCCGCGAGCCGCTGTGGCGCACGCTGCTGATCCGCCCGTCGGTCGGCGCAGCGATCGCCGCCATCATGGTCTTCGTCTTCTTCTCGCTGGCCGACTCGACGGGGACGTTCAACTCCGCGAGCGGGGTCGCCTCCTGGATGGGGGTCTCGGCCTCCTACGGGATCATGGCCTGCGCGGTGGCGCTGCTGATGATCAGCGGCGAGGTCGACCTGTCCAGCGGCGTGATGACCGGCTCGACCGGCCTTCTGCTGGGCATCCTGGTCTCCGAGGTGGGCCTGAACTTCTGGCTGGCACTGCTGTGCGTGGTGCTCTTCGCGACGCTGATCGGGTTCATGAACGGGATGCTGGTCACCTGGACCCGGCTGCCGAGCTTCATCGTCACGCTGGCCACGATGTTCGTCCTGATGGGCCTGAACTCCGGGGTGACCCAGGCCATCACCGGCCAGGTCCGGGTCGGCGGCATCGACCAGGCCGACGGCTTCGGACTCGCGCAGTGGGTGTTCGGCTCGCGGCTGGACACGGCCTGGCCGTTCACGGTGGCGGTCGGCTGGTGGCTGCTGGCGATCATCGTGGGCACCTGGGTGCTGCAGCGCACGCGCCAGGGCAACTGGATCTACGCGGTGGGCGGGGACCAGAACGCCGCCCGGAACACCGGCGTGCCGGTCCGGCGCACCAAGGTCAGCATGTTCATCGTGGTGTCGGTCGCGGCCGCGCTGGTCGGCACGATCAACGCCGTCGAGCTCACCTCGGTCAGCGCCGGCCAGGGCACGGGCTACGAGTTCTACTACATCATCGCCGCGGTGGTCGGCGGGACGCTGATGACCGGCGGCGCGGGCTCAGTGATCGGCGCCAGCCTGGGCGCGCTGATCCTGGGCATGACCACCCTGGGCATCCAGTACGCCGGATGGGACTCGACCTGGCGGTTCACGTTCTTCGGCCTGATCCTGTTCGGGGCCGTGATGCTCAACATCTGGGTCCGCGATCGAGCCGGAGGAGGCAAGCGATGAGCGAGGCGACCCCACCGGCCGACGAGATCGCCACCGAGGTGCGCGCCGCAGCGGCTGCCGAGGACGCCCCGGTGCCGACCAAGGACATGTACCTGCGCCTGGCCGACGTCGGCAAGACGTTCGGCAGCGTGGTCGCCCTGGACGGGGTGTCCATGGGCGTCAACCACGGCCGGGTCACCTGCGTGCTCGGCGACAACGGGGCCGGCAAGTCCACGCTGATCAAGATCCTTTCCGGGGTGCACCGCAACGACTCCGGCACGATGTACGTCGCCGGCCGGCCGACCGAGTTCGGCTCACCCAGCGATGCGCGCGACGCCGGGATCGCCACGGTGTTCCAGGACCTGGCGACCATCCCGCTGATGAGCGTCTGGCGCAACTTCGTGCTGGGCCGTGAGCCGGTCAAGGGCTGGGGGCCGCTGCGCCGGCTGGACATCGCGGCCGGCCGGGAGATCGCCCGCACCGGACTGACCATGTTCGGCATCGACCTGCGCGACCCCGACCAGCCGATCGGCACCCTGTCCGGCGGCGAGCGCCAGGCCGTGGCGATCGCTCGCGCGGTCTACTTCGGCGCCGAGGTGGTCATCCTCGACGAGCCCACCTCCGCGCTGGGCGTCAAGCAGTCGGGCAAGGTGCTGAAGTTCGTCCGCGACGCCCGCGACCGCGGGATCGGGGTCGTGCTGATCACGCACAACCCGCACCACGCCTACATGGTCGGCGATGAGTTCGTGCTGCTCAAGCGCGGGAAGATGACCAACCGGTGGCTCAAGGAGGATGTCGAGCTCGACGAGCTCGTCGGGGCGATGGCCGGCGGCGCCGAGCTGGAGGACCTGGCCCACGAGCTGGGCGCCTGAGCACTGCGCACACAAGGCGCACCCCGAGCGACGCGCAGCCAACCAGCGACCTCGTCTCCCCCTACGATCTCCCCGAAGCGAAATCCGGCTACATAGGAGGGCTGCGAATTGCCGCCCCGGGGCTGGAGCATCGCAGGTGTGGCGCCGGAATGGACCGACTCGACCAGCAAGCACGGCGTCCCGCGCGGGCTCCGGTCTGTACTGGGACTACCGGCGGGACGACCGCGGCTGGGTGAACGCCGCGGCCCCTCCCCCACCGTCCGCGGACGGATCACGCCTGCCGAATATGCCGCGCTCAAGACACTTGAGGAACAGGCAGGCCGCACTCAGAGCGACTTGGTCCGAGAGGCCGTACACCAACTGCTGGTCCGCAACCAGATGGTCGGCTGAGGGGAGCACCGGATTGGGCAACTACCGCATCAGTGTCCTGCTCGACGCCGGAATCCCCGCTGGGCCCCTGCTCCCAACCCTCAGACCCCGCTGAGATCCGAGCACCGCCTTGGGTGAGCAGCTCGCCAGGTGCGGGCGGGCCGCGGGCGGGCCCTGCGTAGGACGGCAGCCGGAAATGGGCGCATCATGGGTACGTGAACCTCTTCGATCGCCATCCTCGACTGCGCTGGAGCATCCCGGCTGGCGCCGCGGCGCTGATCGTGGGTGGGACGATGGTCGGCCTCCCGGCCTCCGCGGACTCGGGCCTCGAGCCGCGCACGGCACAGGAGCTGCTGGTCGCCCTCCAGTCCCCGGGCACCGACACCCTGTCGGGCACAGTGACCACGAGTGCCGACCTCGGCCTGCCCGACCTGCCGATGGGGATGATGTCCTCGGGCAGCACCGCGGGGCTGGCCATGGGCGAGAACACCCTGCGGGTCTGGACCGACGGCCCGGACCGCCAGCGGCTGGCCCTGCTGGGACAGTCCTCCGAGCAGACAGTCGTGCGCAACGGCGCACAGGTGTGGGTCTGGTCCAGTGCCGAGGCGACGGCCGACTCCTACCAGCTGCCCGACCCGGCCGAGCTGACGGCCGGCAAGTCTGACGCGGACCGCCCAGCGCCGCCCACCGACCTGCCGAGCACCCCGCAGGAGGCCGCCACCATGGCCCTCGAGGCGCTGGACCCGAGCACCGAGGTGACCACCTCCGGGGTCGGCACCGTCGCCGGTCGGGACGCCTACGAGCTGATCCTGACCCCGCGCGACGACCAGACCCTCGTCGCCAAGGTGGCCCTGTCGATGGACGCCGAGACGTCGGTCCCGCTGCGGGTGCGCATCTATTCGACGGCGCAGTCGGACCCGGCGTTCGAGGTGGGGTTCACCTCGGTGGACTTCGGCACCCCCGATGCCGCCCTGTTCGACTTCACACCACCGTCGGGCGCGGCGGTCACCGAGCACCCCGCCCCGGACCCCGGCGAAGGGGCGGGCGCGGGCAAGGACCAGCCGTCGTCCAAGGACGGCGAGCGCCCGATCGTGGTCGGGCAGGGCTGGAGCACGGTCGTGATCGCAGATCTCCCCGCCGACGGCCTGGCGGAACTGGCCGAACAGGGCAGCCGCGCGGAGTCGGATGGCCCCCGCGGCCCACGCAGCGCCGACGGTGCAGCCACCGCGCTCGCCCTCGTCGAGGCGCTGCCCGCCACCTCCGGTGCCTGGGGCACCGGCCGGATGCTGCAGGGGACCCTGTTCTCGGTGATCCTGACCGACGACGGCCGGCTGGCGATCGGCGCCGTGGGCACCGACGCGCTGAGCGCGGCCCTGGCCGACGTCGCCTGATCCGAGCAGGCCGGGGCGTCCGGATCCGCACTCAGTCCTGCCCGGCCACCTGCTCGACGAAGGCCACGCTGGACCGCGAGATCAGGCTGCGGGCCTCGTCGTGACTGATCGTCGGCTGACCGTCCCCGGGCTGCGGGCCGTAGTCGCCGAAGAATGCGTGGACGGCCCCGTCGATGGCCTCGAAGCGGGCATCGACGGGAAGGTCGGCCCGGGAGTCCTCGATGTCAGCCGGCGTGGCCAGGCCGTCCTGCGTGCCCGAGATGCTGAGCACCGAGGCGCTCAGTGAGTCGCTGAGGTCCCCAGCCGGGTAGGAGGCGTAGAACAGCAGGCCCCGTGCGGGCGCGTCCGGGTCCTGGTCGTTGTCCTCAGCCTGGATCGCCGCCACGGTGCCCCCGAGGCTGTGCCCGCCGAGGACCCACCGGTCGGCCTGCGGGTAGCCGTCCCGCACGCTGTCGAACGCCCCGAGCGAGAGGAACGCGATCCCCAGCGGCTGCTTGACAACTACCACCCGGTACCCCGCCTCGGCGATCGGGCGCAGGACTGCTGCGTAGGCACGTGCCTCGACCAGGGCCCCCGGCTGGAAGAACACCGACGTCGAGGAGGACTGGCCCACCGGCTCCAGGACGATCCGGGTGGCGGACTCGGTGACCGTGACCTGGCCATCGGAGGTCATCGCGGCCAGCGCCGGCTCCTGGGCGACGAACGGCCGGAGCCACGCCATGAGCGCCAGCCAGCCGACGGCCCCGACCGTCAGCGCGATCGACGCGACCCGACGCCAGCCGTGCAGCGCCGGGCGCCGGGTCCGGTGCAGCCAGAGCGCCCAGGCACAGCCCAGGACCGTGAGTCCGAGCAGGATCGCGTAGGCCGGATTGCCGTGCACCACCGCCGGCAGCGCGGTGACCAGCACCCACCCGACGAGCAGGAGGCCCAGCCCGGCAAGGATCCGCGTCACCCACGTCATGGCGCGATCGTATTAGGCGGGCGCCGACCCGGCCGGTCGGTCTGTAGGCGCCCGAAGCCCGGTGATGATGCTGCGGTTCTGCGGCACCCGCGTAGCCTTGGCCGCCTATGGACGCCCAGCCAGCAGCACCCGCGCAGGCAGGCGCCCGGGCAGCCGTGGCCACCGATGGCCTGACCAAGCGGTTCGGCGCGCAGACCGTGGTCGACGCGATCGACCTGGCTGTCCCGACCGGCGCGGTGTACGGCTTCCTGGGTCCGAACGGCTCGGGCAAGACCACCACGATCCGGATGCTGCTGGGCCTGGTGCATCCGAGCGCCGGAGCGGTGACCCTGCTCGGCGCCCCGATGCCCGCCGGCGCCGGCGCGGTGCTGCCCCGGGTCGGCTCCCTCGTGGAGGGCCCGGCGTTCCACCCCTACCTGTCCGGCCGGGCCAACCTCACCCGTCTCGACGCAGCCGACCGGCTGGCCGATGCCCGGACCGCGGCCCGGCGCATCGACGAGGCGCTGGATCGGGTGGGCCTGCTCGCGGCGGCCACGAAGCGCTACCGCGCCTACTCGCTGGGCATGCGCCAGCGCCTGGCGATCGCGGCCGCGCTGCTCGCCCCCCGCGACCTGCTGATCCTCGACGAGCCGACCAACGGCCTGGACCCGCAGGGCACCCGCGAGGTGCGCCACCTGGTGGCGGGGCTGGCCCAGGAGGGCAGCACGGTGCTGGTCTCCAGCCACCTGCTCTCCGAGGTGGAGCAGATGTGCTCACATGTGGGCGTGATGCGCGAGGGGCGGCTGGTCGCGCAGGGGACCGTCGCCGAGGTCCGATCCGCCGGGGCGCAGGCCGTGGTCGAGGTGATGACCGCCCAGTCGGAGCTCGCCGCCGGCGTGCTCGCCCGGCTCGGCCTGACCTCGATCATCGCCACGGACACCGGCGTGCGCGCTGCCCCCAACGACCTCGAACCAGAGCAGGTGGTGGCCGCGCTGGTGGCCGGTGGCGTGGGCGTGCGCGGGTTCTCGGTCGCCTCCCCGAGCCTGGAGGACCTGTTCGTCGCACTGACCGGGGAGGGCTTCGATGTCAGCGGCTGAGCGCCCTACCGCACCGGCGCGTTCCGGGGGCTCCGGGACCCTGGCCGCCTCGTGGCGGCTGCTGCGCTCCGAGCTGCGCCTGATCCTGGGCCGGCGCCGCAACCAGGCCGGGCTGCTGGTGCTGGCCTCGGTGCCGGTGCTGCTGGCCGTGGCCCTGCGCGCCCAGGGCACCGACTCCGACGGCGGCGGGATGGGGCTGCTGTCCGCGGCGACCAACAACGGGATCTTCGTGGCACTGGCCGCCATGTCGATCGAGATGGCGCTGTTCCTGCCGCTGGCCGTGGCGCTGCTGTCCGGGGATGCGATCGCCGGCGAGGCCAACCAGGGCACCCTGCGTTACCTGCTGACGGTGCCGGTCAGCCGCACCCGACTGCTGGCCGTGAAGTACCTCGCCCTGGTGATCGGGTCGATCATGGGCGTGCTCGTGGTGGCCGGGACCGGGGTCGTGGTCGGAGGCGCGCTGCTCGGACTGGGCCCCACGACGCTGCTCTCGGGCAGCCAGATCGGCCTCGGGGCGGCGCTGGTGCGCCTGGCGATCGCCGTGCTCTACCTGGCCGCCGGACTCGCCGGACTGGCGGCGATCGGGCTGTTGCTGTCGACCCTGACCGAGCAGCCGATCGCGGCGATGATCGCCACCACGGTGATCGCCAGCGCGATGTGGATCCTCACCGGCATCTCGCAGGTGGCCTGGCTGCACCCCTGGCTGCTGGTCACCCGCTGGCCGGCGTTCGCCGATGCGTTCCGGGACCCGATCTTCTGGGAGGTGATGGCGCGCGGCCTGCTCGTGGACCTCGCCTACATCGTCGTCTTCGGGACCCTGGCCTGGGCACGGCTGGCCAACAAGGACATCACGAGCTGACGCGCCGCGACGCTGGGCTACGGTGCCCGGATGACGGGCATCGAGCGGCACGGTCGACCGGCCGCGACCGAACCGGCGAGGCGTGCGGCCTGGGCCGGCCTGGGCGGATCGGTGATCCTGGGGCTCCTGCTGACCGTCGGGGTGACCCGCGGTTGGCCCTGGTTGCTGGCGGCCGACGAGGCCCTCGAGACGTTCACGCGTGGATGGGCCGTGCCGCTCGGCTGGCCGGTCGACCTCGCGCACGTGATCGGCCTGGTGACCGGACCGGTCGGATCGACCCTGCTGGTCGTGCTGGTGGTGGTCACGCTCACGTTCGCCCGGGAGCGGGTGGCGGCCGGCTACCTGACCGTGTCGGCGGGGCTCGGGGTCGTGGCGGTGGAGCTGGCCAAGCGGTCGGTGGGTCGCACCCGCCCACCCGGGGCCGGCGAGTTCGAGGCCGGCCTGCTCAGGTCGTTCCCCTCCGGGCACTCCGCGGCCAGCATCTATGTCTACCTCACCCTCGGCCTGGTCCTGCTCCAGTTCGGCCGGGCACGGGGCCACGGACCCCTGCAGGTCGTGGGGTGGGCGCTGGTGGTCCTGTCCCCGCTGATCGGCGTGAGCCGGCTCGTGCTCGGCGTTCACTGGCCCAGCGACATCCTGGCCGGCTGGGCGTACGGATCCACCGCCACCCTGGCCGCCGCACTGCTGTTGTGGGGGCCGTTGGGTGCGGGCTGGGACCGGCGGGGCGTGCTGCAGCCGGGGGCGAACCTGGCTGCGCATGGGACTTCCGAGCCATCGGGGCGTGCCGAAGGACCCTAGAGCCCGCCCCCGGGGCCGCCCTAGGCTGCGAGTGCTGCCTCGGAGGTGCCAGATGGAGGATCGCGCGATCGTTGATCCCAGCGGCCTGCAGGCGCTGATCGATGCGCTGCGGGAGCGTGGCTACCGCGTGCTCGGCCCCACCGTGCGCGACTCGGCGATCGTGACGGCCCCGATCACCGGGATCGCGGACCTGCCCAGGGGTGTCGGCGACGTGCAGGCACCGGGGCACTACCGGACCGCTGCGCGCGACGCCCGCGACGAGGCGTTCTTCGGGTTCGCGGCCACCGCGCAGGCCGCCAAGCCAGTCCTGTTCCCCGCCGACACGCTGCTCTGGCGCGGCACCCGCTCAGGTGTGGACTTCACCGTCGAGACCCCGCAGGAGTCCGACGCAGGGCCGGTGGCGCTGCTAGGGATCCGGGCCTGTGACCTGGCTGCGGTGGCCATCCACGACCAGGTGCTCCTGGCTCGCGAGTGGACCGACGTGCACTATGCCGCCCAGCGGACGCGCACGTTCCTCGTGGCGGTCACCTGCGGCACGCCGGCCGGCACCTGCTTCTGCGCCTCGATGGGCACCGGTCCGAGGCCGGGCGAGGGTGCGGACCTCACCCTGACCGAGCTCGCCGACCCGCACCGGTTCCTCGTGGAGGTCGGCACCGCGGCGGGGCAGGAGGTGCTTGATGGGCTGCCGAGCACGCCGACCACCGAGGCTGACCTGGCTGCGGCCGAGGCAGTGGTGGCCGGGGCGGTGGCCGCGATGGGCCGGGCGCTGCGCACCGACGACCTGCACGACCTGCTGAGTGCCAGCGTGGAGAGCCCGCACTGGGCCGAAGTGGGCGCCCGTTGCCTGGCGTGCACGAACTGCACGTTGGTCTGCCCCACCTGCTTCTGCACCTCGATCGAGGATGTCAGCGACCTGTCCGGCGACCTCGACGAGCGGCACCGGGTCTGGGACTCCTGCTTCTCGATGGAGTACTCCCGGCTGCACGGCGGGGCGGTGCGCACCTCCACCGGGGCGCGCTACCGGCAGTGGCTGACCCACAAGCTCGCGGCGTGGATCGACCAGTTCGGCACCTCGGGCTGCGTCGGCTGCGGACGCTGCATCACCTGGTGCCCGGCGGGCATCGACCTCACCGCGGAGGTGGCGGCGCTGCGCGCGGAGTCGGTCCGTCGGCCGCTGACTGCAGCCACCACCGTCAGCACAGCAACCACAGCCGGCACAGCCAGTACTGCGTACGGCACGACGGGACCGGAACATTAGGAGGACCGGATGCGCACCCTGGTCGAGTACCTGCCCGAGCACCCGTTCTTCGCCGGTCTGGACCCGGCGGCGATGGACCTGGTGGTGGGCTGCGCGCAGAACGTGCACTTCCCGCCCGGCCAGGTGCTGTTCCGCACCGGCGATCCCGCGGACACGTTCTACGTCATCCGGCGCGGTCGGGTCGCACTCGATCTGCACGACCCCCGGCGCCAGACCATGGTGATCGCCACCCTCGAGGACCACGACGTGGTCGGCTGGTCCTGGCTGGTGCCGCCGTACCGGTGGGTCTTCGATGCCCGCGCCCTGACTCCGGTGAGCGCGGTGGCCCTCGACGGAGCCTGCCTGCGCGGCAAGTGCGACACGGACCCGGCACTGGGGTACGCGCTGATGCAGCGGGTGTCGCACGTGCTCTACCAGCGGCTTCAGGACGCCCGACTGCGCCTGCTCGACCTGTACGGGAGCCCGACGTGAGCGGGGGCCCGGCCACCCTGGCCCCGACATCCGCGGGCACCGTCGACGCGATGCTGCCCCGCCCGTTCCGCGTGGAGCGGACCCGGCTGGACACCCGCGACACCGTCACGCTGTTCCTCGAGCCGATCGACGGCCCGTCCCTGGCATTCGCGGCCGGCCAGTTCACCATGCTGCACGCCTTCGGCGTGGGCGAGGTGCCGATCTCGATCTGCGGGGACCCCACCGGACCCGGTCCGCTGCTGCACACGATCCGCGACGTGGGCACGGTCACGCACGCGTTGGTCACCTCGGCGCCGGGCACCACCGTCGGGGTGCGCGGTCCGTTCGGCACCGGTTGGGGGGTTGCGGACGGAATCGGCGGAGATGTCGTCGTGGTCACCGGTGGGATCGGCCTGGCGCCGCTGCGCCCCGCCCTCATGGAGGTGGTGGCGCGGCGGGCCGAGTACGCCCGGGTGACCCTGCTCTACGGGGCGCGCTCGCCCGAGGACGTCCTGTTCGCCGAGGACCTGCGGGCCTGGGCCGAGCAGCACGCCATCGTCGTCGAGGTGACTGTGGACTACGGGCCGCCGAGCTGGACCGGGCGGGTCGGGCTGGTCACGACGCTCGTCTCGCGCGCAGGCTTCGACCCGGCGCACGCCCTGGCCCTGGTCTGTGGCCCGGAGGTCATGATGCGCTACGCCGCGACCGCGCTGGTCGACCGTGGGGTGCCCACTGACCGGATCCGGCTGTCGATGGAGCGCAACATGAAGTGTGGCGTGGGTCTGTGCGGACACTGCCAGTTGCGCGAGCTGTTCCTCTGCCTCGACGGTCCGGTGCTCGGCTATGACCGGCTCGCACCGCTGCTCGATGTCCGGGAGTTGTGATGACGACGACCCCGAGCACCGCGCCGACCAGCCTCCAGGACCCCACGCCCCCGAGCGAACCAGCTCGCGGCGCCGCGGCCCGACCGACCCTGGCGGTCTGGAAGTTCGCCTCTTGCGACGGCTGCCAGCTGACCCTGCTCAACTGCGAGGACGAGCTGCTGGCCGTCGCCGAACGGGTGCAGGTCGCCTACTTCCCGGAAGCCACCCGCGCGGTGGTCGCCGGCCCCTACGACATCAGCCTCGTCGAGGGCTCGATCACCACCCCGTCGGATGCTGAACGCATTCGGCAGGTGCGCGCCGCCTCCCGGGTGCTGGTCACGATCGGCGCCTGCGCCACCGCCGGCGGGATCCAGGCGCTGCGCAACTTCGCCGACGTCTCGGAGTTCCTGTCCGTGGTCTACGCGCACCCGGCCTATGTGGCGACCCTGGACCGCTCCACCCCGATCTCCGCCCACGTGACCGTCGACTTCCAGTTGCGCGGGTGTCCGATCGACAAGCACCAGCTCCTCGAGGTGCTCGCCGCCCTGCTGGCCGGCCGCGCGCCACGGATCCCGTCCTTCTCGGTGTGCGTGGAGTGCAAGCGCCGCGGCACGGTGTGCGTCGCCGTGGCGCACGGCACCCCCTGCCTCGGCCCGGTCACGCAGGCCGGCTGCGCAGCGCTGTGCCCAACGTTCCACCGCGGGTGCTACGGCTGCTTCGGCCCGCAGGACACCCCGAACACATCGTCGCTGGCCCAGGAGCTGGGTCGCCTGGGGATGCCCGAGGCCGAGGTGGTGCGGTTCTTCCGCACGTTCAACGCGGGGGCGCCGGCGTTCCGGGCGCAGAGCCTGGCCAGCGAACCGGGCGGGGAGGCCAGGCCATGACCCACAAGCTCACCTCCGGCAGCCACGTGCTGTCCGTGGAGACGTTGGCCCGCGTCGAGGGCGAGGGCGGCATGCACGTGCACGTGCAGGACGGCGAGGTCCGTGACGTGCACCTGCGCATCTTCGAGCCGCCGCGGTTCTTCGAGGCGTTCCTGCGCGGCCGGGCGCACACTGAGCCGCCGGACATCACCGCGCGGATCTGCGGGATCTGCCCGGTGGCCTACCAGATGAGCTCCTGCCTGGCGATCGAGGACGCGTGCGGGGTCAGCGTGCCCGAGGAGATCCGGATCCTGCGCCGGCTGCTGTACTGCGGGGAGTGGATCGAGAGCCACGCGCTGCACATCTTCTTCCTGCACGCCCCGGACCTGCTCGGCTACCCCGGCGCGATCGAGATGGCCGGCGACCATCGCGGGCTGGTCGAGTCCGCGCTGCGGATCAAGCGGGTCGGCAACGAGCTGATGACCGCGGTCGGCGGGCGGGCCGTGCACCCGGTCAATGTCCGGGTCGGCGGGTTCCACCGGCTCCCCACCCACGACGAGTTGGCGGTGCTGCGCCCAGCTCTGGTCGCCGCTCGGGAGGAGGCGTTGACTGCGCTGCCGCTGCTGGCCGGCCTGGAGTTCCCGGACTTCGAGCAGCCGCACCTCTATGTCTCGCTGGATGCCACGCACGGCTACCCGCTGGAGTCGGGGGCACTGGTCACCAGCGCGGGGCTGGGCGCTGCGGTGTCCGAGTTCGGCGCGCACGTCACCGAGTCGCACGTGGCGCACTCGAACGCCCTGCACGCCACGTTCGACGACCAGCGCTACGTGGTCGGCCCGCTGGCGCGGTACTCGCTGAACTACCCCGCCCTGGCACCACTGGCCCGGGAGGCCGCGGAGTCCGTGGGGATGGCGCCGACCTGCCGCAACCCCTTCCGCTCGATCCTCGTGCGCACCGTCGAGCTCATCCACGCCCTCGACGAGGCGATCGCCATCATCGACGGCTGGCGCGGGGCCCCGGAGGCCGCGGTGCCGGTACCGGCGCGGGCCGGCGAGGGGCACGGTGCGACCGAGGCCCCGCGCGGGCTGCTCTACCACCGCTACCGGATCGACGACTCGGGCACCATCCTCGACGCCCAGATCACCCCACCGACCTCGCAGAACCAGCCGGCGATCGAGGCCGACCTGCGTGCCTTCGTGCAGGCCCACCTCGACCTGTCCCACGACGAGCTGACGCACCAGTGCGAGGTGGCGATCCGGACCTATGACCCGTGCATCTCATGCGCCACGCACTTCCTGGACCTGGAGGTCGAGCACCTGTGAGCAGCCCCTCGAACCGCCCCGCCCGCCCGCGCGCCCTGGTCATCGGCCTGGGCTCGGTGGACCGTGGCGATGATGCGGTCGGTCCGGCGGTCGCCCGACTGGTGGCTGCGTTGTTCGGCGTCGACGTCGGCCAGGGTCGTCCGACCGGCACCCCGGCCGACGTGGATGTGCTGGTCCACGAGGACCCGAGCGCCCTGATCGACCTGATGCCGGGCTGGGACCTGGTGGTCGTCGTGGACGCGATGCGCGCCGATGTGCGGGCCGGGGTGGTGCGGGTCCTGAGGGTCGGCGCCGGTGCGCCCGCGCTGCCTGTGCGCACCGGACCGACCGGCACCCACGACCTGGGCCTGGCCGGCGTACTCGCGCTGGCCGCAGTGCTCGATCGGCTGCCGGTGGCGCTGCGGGTGGTCGGCGTGCAGGCCGCCTCCTTCGAGCCCGGCGCGCCGTTGTCGGCGGCGGTGGCCTGCGCCGTGCCGCGGGCGGTCGACGCCGTGCTCGAGGAGTTGGCCGCCCTTGCGGGCGCGCCGGTCGGGGACCGGTCGACCCTGGTCCGGCCGGTCCGGGATCGGGAGGCCGTCGATGTGCGTTGAGGTCCCCCTCGAGTTGGTCGAGCTGCGCCCGGACGGCATCGCTCTGGCCCGCCCCGGCGCGCACGTCGGCGACCCACGGCCGCGGCTGGTCGAGGTGAGCCTGCTGACCCTCGACGAGCCCGTCGTCGCGGGTGACTGGGTGCTGGCCCATGCCGGCTTCGCCCTGCATCGCATCAGCACCGACGCTGCCCGCGACGCGCTCGCGATCCGGGACGCACCGTCGATCCGCGCCGCTGCGCCGAGCCGTGTCCCTGCGCCGGTCAGTGCCGTGCAGCCGCTCAGTGCCGCTCGTCCGATCCGTGAGGAGACCCCGTGAACATCCCCGACGCCCCCGGCACCCGACGCACCGGCCTGCTGCTGGCCCTGGCCACCGCGGGCATCAGTGGCGTGGCGGTGTACCTCAACTCGTTCGGTGTGCGGGCCTTCGGCGACGCCACCGCGTACACGACCGCCAAGAATCTCGTGGCCGCGATCGTCCTGCTCGGCATCGTGGCTGCCACTCCGGTCACCGGTGCGCACCTGTGCAGGCCGACCCGGCCGGGGCAGTGGCTGGGGCTGGCAGTGGTGGGGGTACTTGGCGGCGCGGTGGCGTTCGCGTTGTTCTTCGAGGGGCTGGCCCGGGCCAGTTCGGCGCAGGCCGCGTTCCTGCACAAGACGCTGGTCCTGTGGGTCGCCGTGCTCGCGGTCGTCGCACTGCGCGAGCGACTCGGTCCGGCGCACTGGGCCGCGGTCGGGCTGCTGCTGGTCGGGCAGGCCGGCCTGGGCGGCGGGCTGCTGCGCGACTGGGGGGCCGGTGAGTCGATGATCCTGGCGGCCACCCTGCTGTGGGCCGTGGAGGTGGTGGTCGCCAAGCGCCTGCTCGCCGACCTCTCCTCGTGGACCGTCGGCGTGGCCCGGATGTCCATCGGCTCCGCGGTCCTGGTCGGCTGGCTGGTGGCGCGTGGGCAGGCCGGTGCGCTGGTCGGGATGTCGGCGGCCCAGTGGGGCTGGGTGCTGCTCACCGGGCTCCTGCTCGCCGGCTACGTGTCCACCTGGTTCGCTGCCCTGGCCCGGGCCGGGGCGGTGGACGTCACCGCGGTCCTGGTGCTCGGCGCCCTGGTAACCGCCGTGCTGGCGGCCGGGATCGACGGAGTGGCCCTTGCTCCGAAGCTCGGCTGGCTGGTGATCCTGCTGACCGGTGCGGCGCTGGCCGCGCGGGCGGGTTGGCGCATCCAGGGCCCCGTCGCTGTCGCGTCGGCGCCCGGCCAGCCCGTGGGCAGCGGGCCATGAGCGCGGGTCCCGGATCCAGCGGTGCCCTGCGGTTCGCCCGCTTCGCCTACCCGCCCAACGACCTGGGCTACTGCGGTCCGGACGCGGCCGACCAGATCCTCGAACAGGTGGCCGCCGGTGCCGATGACCGGGACCTGCGCTGCCTGCTGCACCAGTTCGACGGGGCCTGGCCCTACCTGGAGCTGATCGCCGGTTGCGCGGGGATCACTGACCCGCTCGACGACCGGGTGGTCGAGGCGTACTGGTTGGGCAACGACCTGCTCGACCGGGTGGGCATGGCCGACCTCGGGGCCAGCCTCACCGAGCGGTTCCGGCCCCGGGCAGGCGCGGGCTGGTCGGCGCTGGCCGAGGCGATCCCCGCGGGTGCGGTGCCGCATCACAGCACGCACGTCCTGGCGGTGTACCCGTGGGTCGGGCTGCTGCGGGCCGGGCGCGCCGTCGAACCGCTGCACGTGCTGGACCGGTGCCGGATCCGGTGGGGGAGGGTCGAGTCAGTCCTCGGCGACGAGGTACTCGTGAGCAGCCGGGCGCTGGAGTGGGACGGTCGGGTCCTGTTCCTCGGCGCACCGAGGACCGAGGTCGTGCGCGCGGGCGCCGCCGGGGTGCGCCTGGTCGCCGACCTCGGCCCCGGCGACTGGTGCGCGCTGCACTGGGACTGGATCTGCGAACGCCTCGACGCCCCCCGACTGGCCGCCCTCCAACACCGCAGCGCCCACACCCTCGCCCTGGTCAACGACACCAGCCACCCGGCACCCGCGGCCGTCCTCGGCTGACCGGCTGGGCAGACCGGCTGGGCTGGCCGCCCCAGACGCCCTCTGGCGGATCTGCTCCCGTTCCTACGGTCTGCTCCCAACGTGCTGGGAGCAGACCGTGCAAGCGGGAGCAGATCGTGGTCGGCGCGGCACTTGGTCGGTCAGGGCTGAGCGTGCCGGCGCGGGCCCCGGGCCGCCCGTCGGCCGCGGTCTGCCCGTCGGCCGCGGTGGGTGAGAATGTGGGGGTGAAGCCCCTGGACCCGCGGCTGCTGGCGCATGCGCGCGCCACCCGCACGTTCCTGGTGGCGGCGGTGGCGATCGGGGCGGCCTCCGCGCTGCTGATCGTCGCCCAGGCGGTGCTGATCGCCGGGGTGGTGGTCGACGCCTTCCAGGCCGGCGCCAGCTTCGCCGACGTGCGCCCCTCGTTGCTGCTGATCGCGCTGATCGCGGTCGGCCGGGCGGTGCTGGCCTGGGCCGCTGAGGCGGTCGGGCACCGGGCCGCTGCCGAGGCCACCTCCCAGTTGCGCCTGCAGGTCGTGGCGCGGGCGCTGCGGCTGGGGCCCGCGCACTTCGGCGGACAGGGCGCCGGCGAGCTGACCTCGCTGGTCACCCGCAGCGCGTCGGCACTGGACAGCTACTTCTCCCGCTACCTGCCCCAGCTCGTGCTGGCCGTGGTCGTCCCGCTGATCGCCGGCACCGTGATCCTCACCCAGGACCTGCTCTCCGCGGTCATCATCGCGTTGACCATCCCGGCCATCCCCGTGTTCATGAGCCTGATCGGTCGTTTCACCCAGGCTCGGGTGGACCGGCAGTGGAACACCCTGGGCCGGCTCAGCGGGCACTTCCTCGACGTGGTCGAGGGCCTGCCCACCCTCAAGGTGTTCAACCGGGCCCGCGCCCAGGCCCAGACCGTGCGCCGAGTCGGCGAGTCCTACCGCGAAGCCACGATGGGCGTCCTGCGGATCTCGTTCCTCTCCTCGCTGGTGCTGGAACTGCTGGCCACGCTGTCGGTGGCGCTGATCGCGGTGGCCATCGGGCTGCGCCTGATCGAAGGCGACATCGACCTGCACAGCGGCCTGGTCGTGCTGATCCTGGCCCCCGAGGTGTACCTGCCGCTGCGGATGGTCGGGGTGCACTTCCACGCAGCCGCCGACGGCGTGGGCGCGGCCGAGCGGATGTTCGCCGTCCTCGAGGCGCCGGCGCCGACTCCGGGCACCAGGCAGGTCGACGCGGCCACTGCCACGATCAGCGTGCGCGACCTCACGGTGCACTACGGCGACCGGGTGGGAGTGCCGGGCGCGAGCTTCGAGATCCGACCGGGGGAGCTGACCGCGCTGGTCGGGCCCTCGGGATGCGGAAAGTCGACGTTGCTCTCGGTGCTGCTGGGCCTGGTCGGCCCACCCGCGGCCCAACTCGGCGGCGCGGTCGCGATCGCCGACGCCACCGGACGCAGCGAGGCCCTGGCGGAGCTGGATCTCCCGGCCTGGCGCGCTCAACTCGGCTGGGTGCCCCAGAGCCCCTCGATGCTCGCCGGAAGCGTGGCTGACAACGTGCGGCTGGGCCGCCCCGGCTTCACTGATGACCAGGTGCGCGATGCCCTGCGCGCGGCGGGGCTGGATCCTCAAGTCGAGTTCCCGGCCGGCCTGGCGACCCCCATCACCGAGGGCGGTGCCGGGGTGTCGGTGGGGCAGGCCCGCCGGGTCGGGCTGGCCCGCGCGCTGCTCGCCGACCCCGCCATCCTGCTGCTCGACGAGCCGACCGCGGCCCTGGACGGCAGCGCCGAGGCCGAGGTGGGTGCCACCGCCGCGGCGCTGGTCACCCGCGGGCGGACGGTCGTCGTCGTCAGCCACCGGGCCTCGATCATCGAGGCCGCCGACCACGTCGTGGACCTGTCCCCGGCCGTCGTGGGGGCGCCATGAGCGCCCCGCCCGCTGTTGCCTCATCGATCCAGCACTTGGAACGCCCGATCGATGGAACAAGCTCGGTCCGGCGGCCGCTGCGCCGGCTGTGGGCGCTGGCCGACCCGCAGCGTTGGCGCCTGGCGCTGGCTATCCTGCTGGCCACCTTCGCGCTGTTCAGCGCCGTCGGGCTGCTGGTCACCTCCGCGTGGTTGATCTCCCGGGCCTCCCAGCAGCCCCCGGTGCTCACCCTGCAGGTGGCGATCGTGGGGGTGCGGGCGTTCGGTCTGAGCCGGGGCGTGTTCCGCTACGCCGAGCGGTTGGTCGGCCACGACGCGGCCTTCCGGAGCCTGACCACGCTGCGGGTGGCGGTGTTCGAACGCCTGGAGCGGCTCTCGCCCGCGGGCCTGGGCCAGTACCGGCGCGGGGACCTGCTGGCCCGGTTGGTCGGCGACGTCGACTCGGCGGTCGACCTGATCGTGCGCGTGGTCATCCCGGGGATCGCCGGGCTGCTCGCCGGACTGCTGGCCGCCGTGCTCGGGATGGCGATCCTGCCCGCCGCCGGCATCGCGCTGCTGCTGCTCCTGCTCGTGGCCGGGGTGGCCAGCCCGCTGCTGACCGCCCGGCTGGGCACCCGCTCCCAGCACGCCCGGGCCACGGCCGAGGGTCGGCTGACCGCTGCGGTGGTCACCAGCCTGAATGCGGCGCCGGAGCTGCTGGCCTACGGCGCTGTCGACCGGGCGGTGGCCGACGTGGCTGCGGCCGACGCGGAGCTGACCGCCCTGGACCGTCGGGCGGCCAACGCCTCCGGCCTGGGTGACGCACTCGCGGCGCTGTGGACCGGGTTGACCATCGCGGCCAGCCTCGGCCTGGGCGTGACCGCCGTGCGGGCCGGCGAGCTGGACGGGGTGTGGCTGGCCGCGCTGGCGCTGATCCCGCTGGCCATGGCCGACGTGCTGGCCGGACTGCCGGCCGCGGCGCTGGCCGGGGCCCGGGTGACCGGCTCGGCCCGGCGGATCTTCGAGGTGATGGACTCCCCCGACCCGGTGCCCGCCGGGCCCGCACCAGTCGGCCAGGTGGGCACGGACAGCCGAAGCGACCAGCGGCGCGACGGGATTCCGCTGGCCCTGACCAGCATGGCAGCCCGCTACCCACGCGGCGAACAGGACGCGGTCAGCGGGCTGGACCTCGACCTGGCTCCGGGGCGCCGGATCGCCCTGGTCGGCCCCAGCGGCTCGGGCAAGTCCACGGTGGCCGGCGTGCTGCTGCGCCTGCTCGACCACCGCGCGGGCCGCTACGAGTTGGCCGGGGACGACGTGCGCGAGCTCGGCGAGCAGACAGTCCGCGCCTGGGTCACTGCCCTGGACCAACGCTCGCACCTGTTCGATACCAGCATCGAGGAGAACCTGCGCCTGGCCAACCGGGACGCCGACGCGGCGGCGCTGCGCTCGGCGATCGAGGGGGCGCAACTCGCCGAATGGGTCGATCAGCTCCCCGCGGGGCTGGCCACGCCGGTCGGCGCGCACGGCTCGGCAGTCTCCGGCGGTCAGGCGCAGCGGATCGGGCTGGCCCGGGTACTGCTGGCCGACCGGCCGATCGTGGTCCTCGACGAGCCCGGTGAGCACCTCGACCCGGCGATGGCCGACGAGGTCACGGCGGTGGCCCTGGCCAGCACCGCCGGGCGCAGCGTGCTGCTGATCACCCACCGGATGGTCCACACCGAGGACTGCGACGAGGTGATCGTGCTGGCCGATGGACAGGTCGTGGCCCGTGGCCGACCTGCTGACCTGGCGCGGGTAGGCGACCCACCTGCGGGCCCGGCGCAGGATTGGTACGCCCAGGCGCTGGCTCGCGAACAGGGGACGGTCGGCTCCGCGGGCCGCACAGCCCAACCGGTCCGCACAGCCCAACCGGTCCGCACAGCCCAACCGGTCCGCGCGGCCGAGCCGGGCCACACGACCGAGCCGGGCCACACGACCGAGCAGGGCCCAGCCCCGCAGGACCCCATCGCCGAGGAGCCCGAGCATGGCTGACCAGCACGAGCGGGGACTGTTCAGTGCGGTGGTGTCGGTGGCCGCCGGGCTGGAGCTCGGGGCCACGCTGCGCCGGATCGTGCAGTCCGCGGTGGACCTCGTCGATGCCTCGTACGGCGCCCTGGGGGTGCTCGGTCCGGACGGGCAGCTCTCCGAGTTCGTCCACGTGGGCATCGACCAGGCCACCCAGGCCGAGATCGGCGACCTGCCCCGGGGGCGCGGGATCCTCGGCCTGCTGGTCAAGCACCCGGTGCCGATCCGCCTGGACGACATGACCAGCCACCCGTCCGCGGTGGGCTTCCCGGCCGGGCACCCGCCGATGAAGTCCTTCCTGGGCGTGCCGGTCAAGGTGCGCGGGCAGGTGTTCGGCAACCTCTACCTGACCGACAAGCGAGGCGGGCAGGGATTCAGCACCGCCGACGAGCGGACCGTCACCGCGCTGGCTGCAGCGGCCGGCGTGGCCATCGACAATGCCCGGCTCTACGAGCGCTCGGTCATGCGCGAGCGCTGGCAGGCCGCGGTGGCCCAGATGCACGAGGCCGTCCTGGACGGGGCGGACGCCGGCGAGGTCCTGACCCTGGGCACCACGCGCGCCGCCGAGCTGGTGAACGCGCGCGCCGGGATCGTGGCGTTGCCCTCACCTGCCGGGGTGCTGCGGGTAGAGATCGTGGTCAGCGACCTGGGCTCGGGCGCACGCGCCTCGCGCTGGCGCGTGGGCGGCCGCGACGAGCCGCTCGATGACTCGGCGCTGGCCCGCTGGCGCGGCGCCGGCGTGGATCCCGACGGCCCGATCGCGCGGAGCTACGCCACGGGCGAGCCGGCCGAGGGAGTGGAGCAGTTGGCCACTGACGGGGCGGTGCCGGCTGGCGCGGCGCCCAGCGCGCCCACCAGCGCGGCACCCCACGCCGGGCGCGACGAGCTGCCCGTCCTGGCGCTGCCGTTGCAGACCCCCGAGGGCGTTCTCGGCGTGCTCGCGCTCGTTCTGCGCCCCGGGGACACCCTGACCCCCGAGCGTCGCGAGCTGGCCTCGAACTGCGCGGGCCAGGCGGCCCTGGCCCTGATGCTGGCGCGCGGGCGGCGCGAGAAGGAGCGCAACGTCCTGCTCGAGGAGCGCGACCGGATCGCGCGCGACCTGCACGACCTGGTCATCCAGCGCCTCTTCGCCACCGGGATCTCACTGTCCGGGGCGGCCCGGGTCAGCGACACCCCGCAGCCGGTCGTTGACCGGCTCGAGTCCGCGGTCGACGCCCTGGACACCACGGTCCGCGAGATACGGGCCACCATCTTCGAGCTTCACCAGCCCGTCGGGCACGCCCTGGGCGGGCTGCGCGGGCGCGTCCTGGAGGAGGCCGCGGCCGCCACGGTCGTGCTGGGCCATGCCCCGGCCACCCGATTCAGCGGCACGGTCGATGCCCTCGTCGACGATGCGTTGGCCGGCGACCTGCTCGGCGCGCTGCGCGAGGCCCTGGCCAACGTGGCCAAGCACGCCCGGGCCGACCGGGTGGAGGTCCTCGTCGCCGCCGAGAACGACACCGTGCTGCTGCAGGTGACCGACGACGGGGTCGGTGTGCCCGCGCAGTTGGGTCGGCGCTCAGGTCTGCTCAACCTCGCCGAGCGGGCGGAGCGCTACGGCGGCACCTGCACCATCACGCCCGGCCCCAGTGGCGGATCAGTGCTCAGCTGGCGGGTCCCGCAGCCCAGGTGACGGCCACGCACCGAGGGCCCGGCCCTCCGCTCGGGAGGGCGGGCCCTCGGTATGGTCGAGGTGGTCCAGAACGCGTACGCCAGGGCTCGCCTGGCCTGGGTGGCTCGGGCTAGCTCGGCACGTGGTCCAGCGACCCGTACTCCGGATCCACGATGTCCTCGGCGCTGATCCGCTTGCGGAACACCCAGTACGTCCAGCCCTGGTACATCAGCACGATCGGGGTGAACACCACAGCCACCCAGGTCATGATCGTCAGCGTGTAGTCGGTCGACGAGGCGTTCCCGGTGGTCAGGCTCGGCCCCGGGTTGCCCGGCATCACGTTCGGGAACAGCATCCCGAACAGCGAGATCACGGCCAGGGCAATCGTCAACGCGCTGAACACGAACGCCCAGCCCTCGGAACGCTTGGCGTGCATGAACATGGCGACCAACCAGCTCGCCGCAGCGGCCAGCACCGGGATCCAGGTCCACAGCTTGTCGGTGAACGCCAACTCGGCCCAGACCAGGAACACCACAGCCAGCACGGTGGCCACCGCCCCGGTGCGCATGCCGATCCTGTGCGCGCTGTCGCGGATCGAGCCGTGGGTCTTCAGCGACAGGAAGATCGCGCCGTGGGTCAGGAAGATCGCCACGAACGTCACTCCGCCGAGCAACCCGAACGGGTTGAGCAGGTTGAAGAAGCCACCGGCGTACTCGATGTTGCCGGTGCTGGCTGACTCCTCCAGTGGCACCCCGCGCACGATGTTGGCGAAGGCCACCCCCCAGAGCAGTGCCGGCACGAAGGAGCCGACCACGATGGCCGCATCCCAGCGAGCGCGCCATTGGCCGTCGGAGCGCTTGCTGCGGTACTCGAAGGCCACCCCGCGCAGGATGAGTGCGACGAGGATCAGGAACAGCGGCAGGTAGAACCCGCTGAACAGCGTGGCGTACCACTCCGGGAAGGCGGCGAAGGTCGCGCCTCCGGCCACCAGCACCCACACCTCGTTGCCGTCCCAGACCGGGCCCAGCGTGGTGATCATCGCGCGCCGCTCGGCCTCGGTCTTGCCGATCACCGGCAGCAGCATGCCCACGCCGAAGTCGAAGCCCTCCAGGACGAAGTAGCCGATCCACAGCACCGCGATCAGGATGAACCAGACTGTCGTGAGTTCCATGTCAGTTCCTCTCGATCGATCAGTACGAGATGCTCAACGGGGCGTCGAGCTCTCGCTCGACGAACGGGTCAGCGACCGAGTCGGGCGGTCCCTGCTTCACGACGCGCATGATCAGGCCGACCTCGACGATGGCGAGCACCGCGTAGAGCAGCGTGAAGCCGATCAGCGAGGTCCACACGGTCCACGAGCTCACGATGGGCGAGACCCCGCTCTCGGTGGTCATCAGGCCGAACACGATCCAGGGCTGGCGGCCCATCTCGGTGAAGATCCAGCCGAAGCTGATCGCGAACAGTGGCAGCAGCGGTAGGGCGATCCCGATCCGTGCCGCCCACCTGCTGGTCGGGCGACGATCACCTCGATAGGCCCACAGCGCCCACAGCGCGTAGGCCGCGGCGAGCATGCCCACCCCCATCATCAGCCGGAACGTCCAGTAGGTGATCGGGATGTTCGGGGCGAAGCTGTCCAACCCCGTCCACGCGTAGGTCTGCGCATACTGCTCGTTGAGCTGGTTGATGCCCTCCACCTCGCCGTCCCAGGTGCCGGTGGCCAGGAAGGACAGCAGGTTCGGGACCGTGATGGAGAAGACCTCCTGCGAGCCATCGAGGGTTCCGACCGTGAACAGCGAGAAGTCGGCGGGCTGCTGGGTGTCCCAGAGCGCTTCCGCGGCGGCCATCTTCATGGGCTGCTGCTCGGTCATGATCTTGCCGTCCGCGTCGCCGGAGATGACCACGAACACCGAGGCCACCAGCGTGGTGATCAGGCCCAGGCGCAGGGTGGCCTTGCCGACGTCGGCGCCACGGTCCTTGACCATCAGCCAGATCGAGATGCCGGCCACCAGGGCGCCGGCCACCATGAAGGAGGCCGACAGGGTGTGCACGAACGCCACGACGGCGGTGTTCTGGGTGAGCACCGTGGCGAAGTCGTTGAGCTCGGCGCGGCCGGTCACCTCGTTGATCTCGTAGCCCACCGGGTGCTGCATCCACGAGTTGGCCGCGAGGATGAAGTAGGCCGAGAGCATGGTGCCCAACGAGGCCATCCAGATGGTGGCCAGGTGCAGCTTCTTGGGCAGTCGGTCCCAGCCGAAGATCCACAGGCCCAAGAAGGTGGACTCGAGGAAGAACGCGAGCAGGCCCTCGATGGCCAGTGGGGCGCCGAAGATGTCGCCGACGAAGCGCGAGTAGTCGCTCCAGTTCATCCCGAACTGGAACTCCTGCACGATGCCGGTGACCACGCCCATCGCGAAGTTGATCAGGAAGATCTTGCCCCAGAACTTCGTGGCGCGCAGCCACTTCTCGTTGCCGGTGCGCACCCAGGCGGTCTGCATGCCAGCCACCAGCCAGCCCAGCCCGAGGGTGATCGGCACGAATAGGAAGTGGTACACGGTGGTGATGGCGAACTGCCATCGAGCAAGATCCAAGGCTTCCATGGGCGTCCCTGTCTGCACTGACCGGCCGGGTGGCCCAGTCGAGGTCAGCCTCCCATCGCCCTGCGACCAGATATGCCTGACCATCGCCCATAGGTTCCAGGACGAAGGTCCCGGTGGTTCGGTGCGAAGGTCCGTACCCCCGGGGGTATGTGAAGCAGGTCACACCGCGGCGGCGCAACTGCCCACCAGCCGGCCAGTTCCGGCGTTCGGCAACGGCGCCTACTGCATCGGGGGCGCTGGGGTGTCGTCGGGGAAGACCGAGGCGTTCTCCGGCTCCGTGGCACTGAGAAGGGCCACCTCGTCGGCGGTCAGTTCGAGGTCGGCGGCCGCTGCTGAGGCGCGTGCGGTGCCTGGCCGGGTGCTCCCCGGGATGGGGATGACCACCGGGGCCAGGGCCAGCAGCCAGGCCAGGGCGACCTGTTGGGCACTCGCGTCGTGCGCGGCGGCCACCTCGGCGAAGGCCGCGTAGCGGGAGCCGAGCTCACCAGCCTGCGCAGACCCGCCCAGGGGCGACCAGGGCAGGAACGCGATACCCCGCTCGGCGCACCGGGCCAGCACGTCGGCATCAGCCCGGTAGCGGGCGGAGAACTCGTTCTGCACCGCGACGATCCCGCTGCGCTCCGGGCCGCCGACCAGCTCGAGGGCCCGGTCGAGCTGGGCCAGGGTCACATTGGACAGCCCGATCCGCGCGGCGATCCCCTGCGCCTGTACGCCGGCCAGTCCACCGACCTGGTCGTCGAAGGGCACGTCCGGGTCCAGCCGGTGCAGGTAGTACAGGTCGATCACCTCGACGCCCAGGCGCTGGGCCGAGGCGCGCGCTGCGTCGGCGAGCTCGTCCGGCCTGCCCGCCCGCCCCCACACGTCGGAGTCGAGTCCCGGTGCGCGGGTGATCCCGCCCTTGGTCGCCAGGACGATGCGAGCCCGGTCGGCCGCCGATCCAGCCCAGGAGCGGACCGCCTCGCCGACGAGCACCTCGTTGTGGCCGAAGTGCGCCCCGTCGGGTGCGTAGATGTTGGCGGTGTCGACCAGCGTCATCCCGCTGTCCAGGGCGGCATGCACGGTGGCCAGCGCGCGAGGCCGCTCGGCGAGCATGTGCCGGCTGGACAGCGGCATGCCGCCCAGTCCGATCGGGTGCACGGACAGGTCAGCGATCGTTCGGGTGCTCATGTGTGCAGCCTGCCACGGGACTGCGGCACTTTCCCACTAGCCTTGAGGACCATGACGCTGCGCCAGCGGGTGATCGCGGTCGCCCTCGCGGCGCTGGCCATCATCGGGGTGCTCGGCGCGCAGCTGGTCCTGCGCTACGCCGACACCCAGCGCAGCCTCTCCGAGGTGGTCGACGTCCTCGCGCCGGCCGGGACCGCGGTGGCCGACCTCAACGAGGACATCAACAACATGGAGCGCCGACTGCGGATCTACGTGTCCTCGGACGCGCGTGGGATGCGCCTGCTCTACGACGCGGCCGTGCAGTCCGCGCAGGCCAACGTGGCCGAGCTCGACACGCTGTTGGCCGACCGCGATCCCGGCCGTGGCCTGCTCCAGGATGTCGACAGTGCGCTGGCGGCCTGGCTGGCTGCGGTGGGCGAGCCGGTCAGCGCGCTGATGGCTGAGGACGACCCCGAGGCGGCCCAGGAGCTGCTGGACTCCGCGGAGTCCCAGTCGGCCTACGTGGAGCTGGCCGGGGAGACCTACCGGCTCTCGGCGGTGCTGGCCGGCGAGCGCAGCACAGCTCTGAGGGCCACCGAGTCGGCGGCTCGCCGGCTGGCCTGGTCGCTGGGGATCGCCCTGATCGTTCTGTTCCTGCTCCCCCTGGCCAGTGTGGTGGCCATCGGCCGGCACGTCCTGAGTCCGGTCAGCGAGCTGCGCTCCCAGCTGCGCGCGGCGGCGACCCCGGGCGGTCAGGACGCGGTGATCCTGCCCAGTGGCCCGCCGGAGCTGCGTGACCTGGGCGTCGACGCCGAAGCCCTGCGCCGCGCCCTCGTGCACGAGATCGACGAGGCCCATGCGGCGCGCAGTGCCCTCGAGCAGGAGGGGCCGGTGGTGGACGCGATCCGCCGTGAGCTGAGCGCACGGACCGACAGCCCGCCGCTGGGCGTGCGCATCGAGGGCGTGCTGCGTCCCGCGGAGGGGGTGCTCGCCGGGGACTTCTGGGACCGGATCGCGTTGGGCGACGGACGGGCCGCCGCGGTCATCTGCGATGTGTCGGGCCACGGGCCCCGCGCCGGTATCGTGGCGATGCGACTGAAGAACTCGATCACCCTCGGCCTGCTGGCCGGCCAGGATCCGCCGCAGATCCTGCATCGCGCCTGCGATGCGTTCGCCGACGAGCCGGGCCGTTTCGCCACCGTGGTGCTGCTCGTCGCCGACCCCGCGGAGGGCACCGTGCACTGGGTCAATGCCGGGCATCCCGCACCCCGGCTGGTGCGCACGGACGGCTCGATCGAGCGGCTCGGGCCGACCGGGCCGATGGTCAGCTGGTTGGGCGGGGTGTGGACGATGCCCAGCACCTTCCTGCGTCCCGAGGACTGCGTCCTGGCCTTCACCGACGGCATCCTGGAGAGCCGGGACCTGGCCGGCGAGGAACTCGGTGACGACGCGTTGGACACGCACCTGCGCACTGCCGCCGGGCATGCTGGGGAGCCCTCGGAGGTCATCGCTCAGGTCCTGGCCACGGTCCGTGGTCGGGCCGCGGACCTCAGCCGCGACGACGTCACCCTGGTGGCGCTGCGCCTGGACCCGGTAGCCACCCCCCCAATCCCGGCCCCCCGTCGACAGGCCCGGTAGGGCCCGCGCATCCGGCGAGTCCTCGTCGTGGACGCCCGGGGTCAGCCCGCTACTCGAGGAAGCCGCCGGACTGGTGGGTCCAGAGGCCGGCGTACACCCCGCCCGCTGCCAGCAGTTCGGCGTGCGAGCCCTGCTCGACGATCCGACCGTTCGCCAGGACCACGATCCGGTCCATCGCCTGCACCGTGCTCAGTCGGTGCGCGATCACGATCGTCGTGCGCCCGCGCATGGCCTCGGCGAGCGCAGCCTGGATGTGCACCTCGCTCTCGCTGTCCAGCGCCGAGGTCGCTTCGTCCAGGACCAGGATGCTGGCGTCCTTGAGCACGGCGCGGGCGATCGCGACCCGCTGGCGCTGGCCACCGGAGAGCTTCACGCCGCGCTCGCCGACCATGGTCTGGTACCCGGAGGGGAGCTTGGTGATGAACTCGTCGGCACTGGCCTTGCGGGCGGCCTCCCGGATCTGCTCGTCGGTGGCATCGGGCCGGCCGTAGGCGATGTTGTCCGCGATGGAGCGGTGGAAGAGCAGCGGCTCCTGGGCGACGTAGGCGATCGCGCTGCGCAGCGAGGGCTGGGTGACCGCCCGGATGTCCTGGCCGTCGACGCGCACGGCACCGGAGTCCACGTCGGAGAACCGGAGCAGCAGCCGGGTCAGCGTGGACTTGCCGCTGCCCGAGTGCCCGACCAGGCCGATCTTCTCGCCGGGAGCGATGTCCAGGGTGAAGCCGTCGAAGAGGGCCTGCTCCCCCTCACCCTCGTGGGTGAAGGTGACCTCCTCGAAGGCCACCGCTCCGGGACCTCGTTCGAACTGCGCGTCGCCGTCGGTGACCGTCGGCTCGATGGCCAGGATCTCGACCATGTCGAACGCGTCGCCCATCACCCGGTTGTAGTTGCGCATCACCTGGGTGATCTCCCAGAGCTGGTCGGTGACGGTCAGCGTGTAGGTGGTGGCCAGGTAGACCGCAGCCACCGACAGGTACTGCGCCTCGGAGGCGACGACCGCGGCCAGCACGGCTCCGGTGTTCATGACCGCCACGACCCCGGAGAACCCCGACGAGTAGCCCAGGAACGCGCGCATCACGCCCAGTGAGTTGGTGCGCCACTCACCGGCGACCCTGCGGGCGCTGGCGTTCTCGGTGGCCTCGGCCCCAGCGGACTTCACGGCCGAGATGTTGGTCATGACGTCGGCGAGGAACCCGGTCATCCGGGTCGAGGACTGCGCCTCGGCGACGTTGAGCTTCTCCATGGTCCGCGCGGAGAGCACGACGAAGCCGCCGAACAGCAGGGTCATGAAGAACAGGAACACCGAGTACCAGGGGAGGATGAACGCGGTGATCGTGACGGCCGCGACCACGGTGGTGAGCACCGGGATCACCTGCCATACGACGGTGTCCCAGAAGTCCTCGAACGCGCCGGTGAACTTGTTGGTCTGGGAGACCAGCGAGCCGGAGAACCGGTCGGAGTGGAAGCCCAGGCTCTGGCGGGTCAGGTGATCGAAGACGCGCTGGTACAGCCGCTTCTGGGCCCTGACCTCGAACGACCAGGCCGCGTAGAGCGCGATCCGCCAGCCGACCACCTGGCCGAGCACCTGCGAGGCCGCGTACCAGGCGACAAGCGGCCAGCCCGACTCCCAGGTGACCGTGCCGTTCTGGACCTGGGTGAGCAGCAGGGAGATGACATACGGCCCGACGAACCGGGCCAGCAGCACCGTGAAGATCGGGGTGATCAGCGCGAACCCCAGCCGTACCGGGAACTGCGCTGCGGCGCCCCAGTAGATCGAGATGGTCTCGCGGCTGCGCGCGGTGCGCCTGCGCGGCGGTGCCTCCTGGGGCGCGACGGGCAGGGCCGAGCCAGCGGGCGGGGACTGCCCCGCCTGCGGCTCGTCGTGCTGCGTGGACATCGGACAAGGATGGACCCGGTCCGGGCGCGCGCCCAAATCCCGCCGGGGTCTCCCCGCCCGCCGGTCCGGCGGGGGTGTGCGTGGGGTCAGCCCGCCCCGGCGAACCCGTTCTGCCGCCACGCCTCGTAGACGGTGACGGCCACCGCGTTGGCCAGGTTCAGCGACCGGTTGCCGGCCACCATCGGCAGCCGGAGTCGGGCCTCGGCGGTGAAGTCGGCCAGCACGTCCTCGGGCAGGCCGGTGGGCTCCGGGCCGAACAGGAACACGTCGCCCGGGCGCAGCGCGACCTCGTGCGGGATCCGCCCGCCACGGGCGGTCGTGGCGAACCAGCGCCGATCGGCCAGGTCCGCGCGGGCTGCGGCGAGGTCCGGGTGCACGCGCACGTCGACGAGGTCGTGGTAGTCCAGCCCGGCACGGCGAAGTGGGGCCTCGTCGAGGGTGAATCCGAGCGGCTGCACCAGGTGCAGCCGGGCGCCGGTGTTGGCACAGAGCCGGATCACGTTGCCCGTGTTGGGCGGGATGCGCGGGCTGAACAGGACGACCTCGAACACGTTCGGCCGGGCTCCGGGCTCAGGTGCCGGGGGTGAGGATCAGCCAGCCGCGCAGGTCGATGGTCTTCGAGGAGCCGTTGAAGACCATCACGAACTCGGAGTCCGCGGTGTCCGGGCCGGGACCGTCGGCTACCACCTCGAGCTTCACGCGGGCACCGGCGGACTTGCTCACCCCGCAGGCCTCGGTGTCGTGGAGCCCCAGGCCCAGCGTGGGGACCGGGCCGGTGGCCTCCAGTTGGGCCAGCAGTCGGCGGATCTCGCGCCGCGGGGCCCCGATCTGCTCCGACCCGGCCAGCGGGCTGAGGCCGGAGGCGCCCATGAGCGAGGTGGGACTGGATGCGGCGGCAGTGTGGGCGGACGTGGCGGCAATGGTGGCGGCGCTGGTGGCACTGGTGCCGGGCACGCTGCGCGTCTCGACCGCCCCGCAGGCCCCCGCCCAGCCCGGTGCAGCGGTCACGAGCACGAGGAGGCCAATCCCTGCGAGCCGGCTTCGGGAACGCAGGGACCGGGAGGTGCGCGATGTGGGCTTCACCCCCCGGACGGCGCCGGTCGGCGAGTCCATGCGCGCAGAGTAGCCGCCCGGGCACGCGCCGGTGAGGTCAGGGAGGGCTGGCATGGATATGGACACCTCAAGGAACGCGCCTCGCCGGGGATCAGACGAGCTCGGTGAGGGCGTAGTGGGCGAGGACGTCGCGGACGTAGGACGCGCCCTCGATGCCCCCGTAGTTCACGGCGAACCGCTCGTCGGCCACGTACATGTCGCCCAGGCCGGTGAGTGCCTCGGGTGAGACGTCACCCCGGCCGACCGCGCCCCAGCCCAGTGCGGCCCAGGCATGGTGGCGCCGGGCGATGGCGAGCGCCTCCGCAGCGTCCACTGGCACGCTCCGGGCGTGCAGGTCGCGCCACGCCTCGAGCAGCGCTGCGGACTCGGCCTCGAAGTCGGCCCGGCCCGCGGGTCCCAGGCCGCGCCACCAGCGGTCGCTGTCGGCGTAGGCCTCGGCCCCCCAGCGCTGCTCGACCTCGTCCTTGTACTGCGAGTGGTCGAATCCGTCGAACCTGTCCTGAGCCATGATCGGCACTCCCTTCTCGATGCTCTCGATGGTGCGCTCGACACTGGCGATCTGCCGGTCGAGGCGTTCAGATTCCGCCCGTAGCCAATGCAGGTGGCTGCGCAGGGCGGTGGCGTCGTCGGCGGCGGCAAGGACGCCCTCGATCGCAGTGATGCCCAACCCCAGCTCGCGCAGCATGAGGATCCGCTGCAACCGGGTCAGCGCCGCGGAGTCGTAGTAGCGGTAGCCGTTGGCGCCCAGCCTGGAGGGGGCGAGCAGGCCGACGTCGTCGTAGTGGCGCAGGGTCCGACTGGTCGTTCCGGCCAGCTTGGCGACCTCGGCAATGCCGTACTCCATGGGTGGCAGCGTAGGAGTTGACGCTGCGTCAATGTCAATGTCCGTCTCGACGTCAATGTCCATCTCAGTCTCATCCTCTGTCGGATGTCACTGATGGTTGGGCACGGGGATCGATCCGCATGAGGCGGCGAACGGCGCCGCGACCGCCAGCGGGTCGTTGCCCCTGGTGGGGCCCGGGGCGGTGCTGGGTGCCCGCGGCCGGGCCGGGCCACACACCCGCCGCCTGGCCCGCACCGGCGCCCTGGCCGCCGAGCATCCCTCGATCGCCGCCGCATGGGCCGCGGGGGTGATCACCCGCGAACACGTCGACGCCATCGCCCGCACAGCGGCAGCGTTCACGGCCGCGGAGTTGGCGGGCGTCATCGGTGAGTTGGCTGCGCACTGGGGGCAGTCCCCGGCAGCCGTGGCACGGTTCGTGACCGCGGCCGCCCGGATGCTGCACCCCCCCGCCGGGGCCCGCCGCGCCGACGCCCTGGTCGAACTGGTCAACAACACCGCCGCCACCGGCTACCTGCCCACCCGCGGCGGGCTCCCCGTCTCCCTGACCGTCCCCCTGGACCACACCACGGCGGGCGACCCCCTCTGGGCCACCAGCCGCGGCCACCACCTCACCCCCGCCGAACAACGCTTCACCACCTGCGACCCCACCCCCACCCCCCTCCTGCTGAACACCCCGCACAGCAACGGCGGTAGTGCCTGCACCGGCAACTCACGACGTAGTCACACAGGAATCCGCGACACACGACCTGATAACCCGGGAAGCCCGGGCACAGCAGGCATGGTCGCTGGAGACACGGACAGCGAGGGCACCAGAAGCGGCCACCAAGAGCACTGCGGAGCACCGCACACCGCCGAGCCCCGGGCCGCACCGCCGGCATGGCGAGCACCGCCGACGTCGACTTCACCACTGATCAGCAGTCGTGCTCCGCGGAGTTGACCGATGGGGACCTCTGCGCGACGCTTGCTCAATGCAGACTGAGCCAGACGAGCTCCCGACGGTCGCCTGGCGGGCCGCCGGTCACGCGGCCCTCAGCGATCCCGGTCGACTGCTGGTCGTGGACGCCGTGACGGCAGGAGAGCGGACCCCGACCGACCTCGCGCGCGCCCTGGGCATGTCGTCGAATCTGCTGGCCCATCACCTACGCGTGCTGGAGTCGGCGGGTCTGATCCGGCGCACCCCCTCGGAGTCCGACGGTCGTCGCAGCTACGTCGGCCTCGTCCCCGGGGCGCTGGACGCATTGGCCCGCCGGCCCGTGGCACCACCACCCACGCATCGAGTGGTGTTCGTGTGCTCCGGCAACTCCGCACGTTCGCAGTTGGCAGCCGCGGTGTGGGCCGACCGTGTGCACGGGCCGGTGACCTGCGCCGGGACGCGGCCCGCGGCCCAGATCCATCCGGGCACTGTGCGCGTGGCTCGTCGCCATGGCCTGACTCTGGTCGCGGACCGGCCGCAGTCGACCGGCGAGGTACTCGCCGAGGACGACGTGATCGTGACCGTGTGCGACTCGGCTGACCGCGAGGTGCGTTCTGCCCACCTGCACTGGTCGATCCCCGACCCGGTGCCGCTGGGCTCGGACCGGGCCTTCGAGGCGACCCTGCTCCAGGTCACTGGACGGATCGAGGCCTGGCTCGCCTCCTCGCGGGCCTGAGGCGAGCCGCGGGTCAGGCCGGGGCGATGTCGGCGATCAGGGCCTCGATGCGGCGCCGGATCTCGTCACGGATCGGACGCACGGCATCGACCCCCTGCCCGGCCGGGTCCTCGAGCGCCCAATCCTCGTAGCGCTTGCCGGGATAGATCGCACAGGTGTCCCCACAGCCCATGGTGATCACCACGTCCGAGGCCCGCACCGCGTCATCGGTGAGCACCTTGGGCATCTCTGCGGACATGTCGATGCCCTCCTCGAGCATGGCCGCCACCGCAGCCGGGTTCACCGACGCCGCCGGGGCTGACCCAGCAGAGCGGACCTCGACCCGATCACCGGCCAGGTGCGTGAGATAGGCCGCTGCCATCTGGGACCGGCCGGCGTTGTGGACGCACACGAACAGGACGCTGGGGCGCTCGACGGTGCTGGGACTGGTGCTCATCGTTCCTCCTGGTGGGTGGGGCTGGGGTTCTGGTGGGTCAGGGCCGGGCTGGAGTGGATGGGGCCCGGCAGGTCCAGCGGTTCAGGGATCCGGCCGGGACGCGGGTGGAAGAGCTCGGTCTGGGCCGCGCCGATCGCCGCGCCCACCAGCTGGGCGGCGATGAACGGGAGCACCGAGGCGGGTGCGATCCCCGCGAAGGAGTCGGTGAACATCCGCCCGATGGTGACTGCGGGGTTGGCGAACGACGTCGACGAGGTGAAGAAGTACGCCGCACCGATCCAGGCGGGGACCAGGACAGGGCCGATGCGACCGTTGCCGGTGCGGGTGAGCGCGCCGATGATCCACAGCAGGCCCGCGGTGGCCACCACCTCGCCGAGCAGCAGGTTGGCCCCGGTGCGCTGGCGCGTGGAGAACTCGACCGCGGGCAGGGCGAACATCAGGTTGGCCAGCACCGCCCCCGTGATCGCGCCGAAGATCTGCGCGGGGATGTACCGGGCGGCCTCGACGCCGGCGATCTCCCGACGCACCAGGGCCACGCCCGTGACCGCCGGATTGAAGTGCGCTCCCGAGATCGGGCCCAGAGTCCAGATCAGCAGGCCCAGCACCAGCACGGTGGCCAGCATGTTCATCACCAGCTGCACGCCCACGTCGGCGGTCAGGTTGGTAGCCATCACCCCGGAGCCCACCACGGCCGCGACCAGGATCATCGCGCCGAGGAACTCGGCCGCCACCCGCCGGGTGGTGTCGGGCACGCTCACCGGCTCCGCCGGCAAACAATCGCAATGGTCATTGAGCAATCATGGCCCATGTGCCCGTCCAGGGCCAAGGCGGGGCAGCTAGAGCCCTGGGTCAGCGCACTGCCGTCGCCGCCAGCACCTGAGCCGCACGCGGCTGTTCAGCCGAGCGAACGGCGAGCTCAGCCCTCCCACCAGGCAAGGACGCGCAAGGCACGCAGGGTGGTCCACCGGCTCGGCCCGCGGGACTCCATCGAGAACCACTGGCGCCCCGGCCAGGAGCGGTAGAACGGCCAGGTCCCATCAGGTCGGCGAGCTCGCCGCAGCGACTCCATCGCGTCGGCCAGCCGTTCGTCGCGATCGGCACCCACCGCGCGGAGGTGCTCGAGGCCGCGCAGCTCATCGAAGTGCCACTGGGGCGGGAACGGGTAGCGGGTGAAGGCGGGGTCCACGACCGCCTTGGTGCGATGGGAGCGCGAGAGCCGGTGGTTTGCGAAGAAGCCCCGCCCGGCGGCCATCGCCGCACCGACGGCAACAGCTCCCCCTGCGAGGTCGTAGGCGTGCAGCGCCTCCAGCACGGTGATGGAAGTGTGGAACGAGCCGTGCTGGGACCCGACCCGGACCGTCTCACAGTTCCATCCCCCGTCAGCGAGCTGCTGGCTGAGCAGCCACTGGACAGTGTCGTCGAGCCGGTCGTCGGCCCACCCGAAGTGCGCGGCCAACTGCACGAGCATTCCCGTGATGCACGTCTCCGGCTCCCGGATGCTCTTCGCCAGGTTCAGTCCCCCGTCGTAGCAGCGAGCCGCAGTCCACAACTGGCGGCAGCCCACGAGGGCCTGCTGGTGCCCCGGCCGCAGCCCGAGGCGCAACAGGAGCAGCAGGGTGTAGGTCGTCGACGTCCACTTCGGGCTGTACAGGGCCCCGGCCCAGAGACCGTCGGCGTCCTGGGCAGCGAGCAGGCGGGCACCCCATCCCTGCGTGGTGATCCGGTCGCGCTCCGCGGCCACGTCATCGGCAGCTGCCCCCAGCAGGTCCCCCATCACCTGCCACCGGATCGCGGGGTCGCCGGCCAGGAGCCACTCCAGGACCGACACCGCATCGTTGCCGCCCTGGGAATCCCGCTCGGTCGGGCCCGCCATCAGCCCGCCACCAGTTCCTCGCGGATCAGGGTGGGCATTGATGGGCGTCCTCTCACACGGATCGGGCCGATGACCAGCCTAGACTGACCAGCCTGCGCCGCGGCTGCGATGCGGGCACTCCTGAGCCTCATACTCCGGGGGGTAGGCCCCTTTGGGACACCCTTACTCGCAGTTGTCACCGTCGCCAGCCCCCACTGGCCGGAGCGGCGCCCGGAGCGTGCTGGCGTCTAGGGTCGCGGCATGAGTGAACTGCACCTGTGGCTGCGGGCCGAGGCACGAGCGACCGAGCAACGGGCTCCCATTGTGCCCGCCGACGCCGCGGCCCTGGTCGGGAAGGGCGTACGGATCACCGTCGAGAAATCCCCGACCCGAGTGTTCCCGATCATGGACTACCGGGCCGCGGGGTGCGAGGTCGCCGCGGCGGGGTCGTGGCCCGACGCCCCCGACGAGGCGGTGATCGTGGGGATCAAGGAGTTGCCTGAGCAGCCACGGGCGCTGCGGCACGCGCACGTCTACTTCGCCCACGCCTTCAAGGGGCAGGCAGGTTCGGCCGAACTGCTGGCCCGGTTCGCCGACGGCGGCGGTGAGCTGCTGGACATCGAGTACCTCACCGTGGACGGTCGGCGGGTCGTCGCGTTCGGGTACTGGGCCGGCTACATCGGCGCCGGGCTCGGGGTCCTGGGCGCGCGAGGTCGACTGGATCCCCCGGTGCGGCCGGGCACCCGCGCGGATTTCGACGCCGCGCTGCGCGACTGCGATGCGCAGGCCCCGCCGCTGCGCGCGCTGGTGATCGGCGCACTGGGCCGAAGCGGTCGAGGGGCCTGCGACGCCCTGGCGGTGGCCGGGTCGCTGGTCACCGGTTGGGACGTCGAGGAGACGGCGGACCTGGACCGAGCCGCCCTCCTGAACCACGACCTGCTCGTCAACTGCGTGGCCTCGACCGTGCCGATGGAGCCCTTCCTGCGCCCCGAGGACCTCGACCTCGGCGACCGCGCCCTGCGCACCGTCGCTGACGTGACCTGCGATGTGACCAGCGCGCACAACCTCCTGCCGATCAACACCGAGGTGACGACCTGGGCGAAGCCCGTGCGCGTCGTTCACGACGGCGGGCCGCCGGTCAGGGTCATCGCCATCGACAACCTGCCGAGCCTGCTGCCCCGCGAGGCGAGCCTCGACTTCTCCGCCGACCTGGCCGCCCAGCTCCACGACCTGCCCGATCGGCGTGGGGCGTGGGCCGCCGCCGAGCTGGCGTTCCAGCAGGCCGTCTCCAGGTGAGTGGTGGACCATCCGCTCGCCGACCCCGGGCGAACCCTCACCACTGCGCGCTGCCGGCCGGCGACTGCGTGGTCGGCAGCACCACGTCTGCCAGGAAGGCGGCGAAACGCCCGGGCTCGTCGAGGTGGGGGGTGTGCCCGGAGTTCGGGAAGGTGACCAGCGTCTTGCTCGGCGCTGCAAGCACCTCGAACCACTCCGTGGCCAGCACAGCGCGGCCCGCGGCCTCGTGCTCGCCCTCGACGATGAAGACCGGGACGTCCACACTCGGGACATCCACGCGGAAGTTGACGTCCTGGAGCTGCGGATACATGAGCGCGTAGGTGTCGATCAGCGCGGCCGCTGAGCGAACCTGCTCGGTGAGCGTGTACTCGGAGACGAACAGGTTGCCCGGATAGGTCGCGCGGACGTCGTAGTCCGCGCCATGCGTGAAATCGAGCCATTGCGGGTTCGAGGCGATGGCCACCGGGTAGGCCAGCATGTCGGTGTACGGCGGCGGGCCGATCGCGCGCAGCTGCTCGGCGAAGCCGGTGTCCCCGGCGCGCTGCGCGTAGGCCACGCTCTCGGCGTACATGAGCTTGTCGGTCTCCTGCTGGTCGACCATCTGCCCGGCGCCGATGTAGGCCTGGAACAGGTCGGGCCGCGCCTGGACGGCCAGCGTCCCGAGGGTGGTCCCCCACGAGCTGCCGAGCAGGTAGATGCGTTCCTGGTCGAAGCGATCGCTCAGGTACTGCGCCATCTCGATGGTGTCGGCGACCGCCTGGTCCAGGGTGAAGGTGTCGACCGGTTCGAGGGCATCGGCGGACTTGCCGGTGCCGCGCTGGTCCCAGGTGGCGACCGTGAAGTGCTCCTCCCACGCCTGGCCCGCAGACCGGATCGAGCCCAGCGCGGTACCGCCGGGGCCGCCCTCGAGGAAGAGCAGCACCGGTGCGCCGACGTCGTGCCCGCGCAGCATGACCCACTGGTCGTGCCCGCCGATCCGCACCTCGGCCAGCTCGGCGATGCTGCCGGGCAGCGGGTCACCGTCCGGGCCGAGGATGGGCGCGGTGTGCGCCGGGCGGGCCAGGGCTGCGGTGAGCCCCACCACCAGCAGGGTGGCCAGCACGAGAGCGGTACCCCGCACGGCGCGCCAGAACGATGCGCCTGCGCCGGTGGCCGGCGGCCCGTCGGATTGCCGAGCGCCGGGGCGATCCTCCCGGCGGGCCAGGGCCGCCCCCCAGAACGCGGCCACGACCATGGGCACGGCGATGACCAGCACGTCGAACCCGCGCCCGACGACCAGGGCCACGATGCCGTACAGCCCATCGAGGCGGATCCCGTCCACGGTCGGTCCGGTGGCCCCGATCCGGGCGAGCTCGAAGGCCGTGCCGAAGGCGGCCGGGGCCAACAGGGCAGCCCACCTGCTGGCCAGAAGCCAGCCGACGAGCAGGCCGACCGCGACCCCGAGGCTCAGGGCGGACAGCGACTGGGCCGAGGTCATCGGGCCCCGGGGCATCGCCCAGCCCAGGACCAGGCCGGCACCGGCGCTGCTGAGCAGGGCCGCGGTGAACCTGGTCGACCGGCCTCGTCCGTGCGTGCTCTGCACGGCCTGCTGCGATGGGGAGTGTTGATTGATCGGGGTTCTCTGCGTGGTGTTCATGACTGCTTCCTCCGCTCGTCGTTGATCCAGGTGGCCAGGGCCAGGCCGATCCCGGTGAACAGGCCCAGGACCCCGATGACTGTCGGCACCGCCACGGAGCGCAGCACCCCGGGCGCGAGGTCGTCACCGACCGCGAGCGTCACCGGGACGCCAGACTCCGAAGCGCCGGGTTCTGAGACGCCGATGTCGGCCAGACCAGCCAGCGTGCCCACCTGGTAGGTGCCGGTCCGATCAGCGTCGAAGGTGGCGATCGCGGTGCCCAACCGTCCCGGGTGCGCGGGCACGTCGTAGCGCAGGTCCAGGTCGTAGGGGTGGACCGGGACCGTCACCTGCTCCGGGTCGATCACGCTCAGGGCGGCAGCCGTGAGCCGAACCGGTCCCGCGCCCTCGACGTAGATCACGTGCGACCCGGCCTGGCTCAGCTCCACCGACATCACGCCAGGCACCTCGGTGCGCGCGAACTCCTCCGGGCGCTGCACCTGGTCCAGGAAGCCGGTAACCGCCCACAGCGCGGTGGCCATCGACCCGACGAGGGCCACCAGCACGGCCAGCACGTAGCCGCGTCGGGTGGCGTCGGCTCGGGTGGCCGGGGATGTAGTGCGTTGCATGATTCCTCCTGAGCTCCGCTGGTTCCTGCCCCTCCAGAATCGACCCGTGGGCGCGCGTTGACATCGGTCCCGGGAGCCAACTTCCGTCGGTCTCCGGGGCGGCACGACGGCCGGGTCGATGCGTCCTGCGACGGACGCCGGGAGTAGTCCCGGGACGGAGGCGGCCCGGGGCCGTGGCGCAGTAGCGTCAGGCTCGTGAGCGCGCAGTGGCGAGGATCCGCAGCCTCGACGCCCGACGGCCCTGGATCGTGGACGTCGTGCTGGCTGCTGTGATCTTCCTCGCCGCTGCGATCGCCGCCGCGACCCCCGCCCCGCAGTTCCGCTCCCCGGATGCGACCGTGTACGCCCGGGTACCACCCACCGCCCGGGTACCACCCACCGCCCGGGTACGGCCGCGGGACCACCGACCAGGACAGCAACCAGGACGGGCCCCCTGACGGGCTCTCGGATGGCAACACGGGTGGGCACGGCAAGCTCGGGATGCGCGAGCGGGTCGCGCTCTGGGGTGGCACCCTGCACACGGGCGCGCGCCCCGAGGGCGGCTACCGGGCTGCTCGCAACGCTGCCCTACGAGACCCAGGAGGGCCCATGATCCGATCCAGCTCACCGACCGTGAGGTCGAGGTCCTGCGCGTGATGGGAAGATGTCGGGATGCGCCCGATCCGTCAGTCCTCCAAGTTGCTCAATGTCCGCTACGACGTCCGTGGACCGATCCTCGTCGAGGCCAACCGGCTGGAGGCCGAGGGCCACAAGGTCATGAAGCTCAACATCGGCAACCCCGCCCCGTTCGGCTTCGAGGCACCCGAGTCGATCCTCGTCGACATGATCCACCACCTCCCGGATTCGCAGGGCTACTCGGACTCACGCGGGATCTTCGAGGCCCGCACCGCGGTCGCGCAGTTCTACCAGGACGAGGGTCTGCTCGACATCACAGTCGAGGACATCTTCCTCGGCAACGGGGTCAGCGAGATGATCTCGATGACGCTGCAGGCCCTGGTCGACGATGGCGACGAGATCCTCATCCCGGCCCCGGACTACCCGCTGTGGACCGCGGCGGTCATCCTCGCCGGCGGGCAGGCCGTGCACTACCTGTGCGACGAGGAGAACGGCTGGAACCCCGACCTGACCGACATCGAGTCGCGGATCACCGAGCGCACGAAGGCGCTGGTGCTGATCAACCCGAACAACCCGACCGGCGCGGTGTACTCCGAGGCGATCGTCCGGGGCTTCGTGGAGCTGGCCACGCGACACGACCTGGTGCTGCTGGCCGACGAGATCTACGAGAAGGTCCTCTATGACGGCGCCCAGCACGTGCACGCCGCCACCTTCGCGCACGACATCCTCTGCCTGACGTTCAGCGGCCTGTCCAAGGCCTACCGGGTGGCCGGTTTCCGCAGCGGCTGGGTCGCCATCAGCGGAGCCCGACACCGGGCGGGGGACTTCCTCGAGGGGCTGACCCTGCTGGCCAACATGCGCATGTGCGCCAATGTGCCTGCCCAGCACGCGATCCAGACCGCGCTCGGCGGGCACCAGACGATCAACGACCTGGTGCTGCCCGGCGGCCGGCTGGTCGCCCAGCGCGACGTGGCCCACGATCTGCTCACCCAGATCCCCGGCGTCTCGTGCGTCAAGCCGACCGGGGCGCTGTACCTCTTCCCCAAGTTGGACCCCGAGGTCTACGAGATCACCGATGACCAGGCCTTCGTCATCGAACTGCTGCAGGCCACCCACATCCTGATCACCAACGGCACCGGCTTCAACTGGCCGCATCCCGACCACGTCCGGATCGTCACGCTGCCCAGCGTCGAGGACCTCACCTACGCGATCGAACGGATCGCGGGCTTCCTGGAGACCAAGCGCCGCTAGGTTCCGAGAGTCGCGTCGCCGCTGGTCAGGGCGCTCCTGGCGAGCCCTCATCGGGCGCTAGGGCAGTCTGCACGGCCCTGGGCGCCAAGCGAGTTCGTTCTGGCAGGACACCCAGCAACGCCGACGCTACGTTGCGAAAGTCGCGGGCGTCCGCTGACCGGGTCCGGAGTTATCGAGCCTGCCCGATCCACCACGCAGAACCACGGCCCTACTCGGGCTGTACAGGCACAAGAAGAGGAGATCTGGATGCGAATTCGTCATGGGGTGGTGGCAGCCGTTGGGCTGTCCCTCGCCTTGAGCGCCTGCTCCAGCACCACGGGTGACGGTGCGGGCGACAGCGAGTCGGCCGCGGCGTCGGCTCCCTCAGGGGAGACGGTCGATCTGCGCTGGCGGACGCGACCGGACAATCAGGCCGAGGCCGACGTGTACGCCGGCATCTCGGAGGCGATCAACGCGAAGAACATCGGCCTGAACCTGGCCTACGAGGCCGGGAACTCCGAGGGGTCGCCCTATCAGGACAAGCTCAAGACCGAACTGTCTGCCGGCACGGCTCCCGATGTCTTCTGGATCCCTGGCACCGATGTCGCTGACTTCGCCAAGGCCGGCCTGATCCTCAACGCGAGCGACGTGTCCTCAGCGGCCGGCTTCGATCCGACGGAGTTCTATGCAGGCCCGATGGACCAGTTGCTCGTCGATCCGAGCACCGGGCTGAAGGGTGACGGCTTCGTGTGGGGAGTCCCGCGCGACGTCTCCACCTTCGCTCTCTACCTCAACCTCGATCTGATCGACGAGGCCGGCGTGGACGATCCCCGTCAGCTCGCCGCGGACGGCCAGTGGACCTGGGATGCCTTCGAGCAGACGGCCGAGGCGATCACCGCCCTCGGCAGCGGAGTGAAGGGCTTCGGTGCCAACAGTTGGTGGGCGAACTGGGGCTACTTCGTCAACTCCGCAGGCGGCTCGTTCTTCAACGAGGACCGCACGGCCTGCAACCTGGACTCGACCGAATCGGTCAATGGCATCGAGTACCTCCAAGGCCTGTACGCCAACGACTACGGGGTTGCCTTCGGCGAGGATGCGGAGCCGGTCTACAAGAGCGGCAAGCTCGGCATGTTCATCAATGGTCGCTGGGCCACTCCCGGAGCGCGCGAGATCGCGGACTTCAACTGGGACGTCGCGCCGCTGCCGACCGGAGCTGCACCTGGCAACAACTGGCAGTTCTGGGGCGCCTACGTGATCAACGCCGACACGGCCGATCCCGCTGCCGCCTGGAAGCTCGTCACCGAGCTCACCAGCCTCGAGGTGCAGAACGAGGTCGCCGCGCTCGGCGCCAACATCCCCTCGCGCACCTCGCAGGACGCGATCGACCAGTTCCTGACCTACACACCGCCGGCGAACAACCAGGCGTTCGTGGATGGGATCCAGAATGACCCGGTCGCCGAGGGCCCGCTGTGGCAGGGCAACTGGCCGGCATTCGACAAGGCATCCGCCGACGAGGTGACCGCGTTGATGAACGGCACGATCACGATCGACGAGTACCAGGAGTCGATCTGCAAGGTGACGGCCGCCGCCTTCGAGTAGGGCTGGGCAAGGCAACGCAACGGTGCGGGGTCCCGGGTTCCGAGCGGGACCCGGGACCCCGCACCGTTCCTCGCAGTGCCGACGGCCCCCCAGGAGGAGGCGAGCATGACCGCAATGACCGAGGAGCCCCAGGCTCTTCGACCCTCCCCCCCGTGGGAGGACAAGGAGGGGTTCCAACAGTCCCTTCGCGTCGTTCAGGCCTGGCACCTGTTCCTGGCGGGAGCCTCGGCCTGGGTGCTGGTCAACGTGGGAGCCGGGATCTGGGAGCTCGAGTCCACGCCGAGGACGGCGCTCGGTGTCGCCGGTGCGCTCGGGCTGGGCATCAACCTGCTGGCCGCGCTCCTGCTCGGACGTCGAATCCGGGTGGGACGCACCATGTCCTTCCTCGTGAGCCTGATCGTCGCCCTGGGCGCCTTCGCGGTTCTGTTCGGCCAGTTGCAGATCGCCGAGGGGCTCGACGTGTTCGCCGGTGCCTTCGAGCGGGCGTTCCTCGCCCTGATCCTGATCTCCGTGGGGGGGGTCTGGTGGGTGCTCGCCCGGCGCATCCACAAGCGCGTCGTTGCTCCTGAGACGCCGGTTGCCGAGGAGTTCGCAGACCCGCGCGCTGCTCGGGCCGCGCAGTGGCTCATGAGGGCCGGACTGGCGATCGTGGTCATCGGTGCGCTGTGGTGGCTGTTCCTGATGCGCGCACAGCGGGCCCTGTTGTTCTTCGGTGATGCCATCAGGACCGATCCGGTCGCCTTCGTCGCTGCCCTGGCCGTCTTCCTGGCAGCGGCCTGGGCACTGCGCACCATCATCTCCGAGCGTTCTGCCCGCTACTTCCTGGTGGAGGGCGCGCAGGCCGAGGCGCTGACCGGGTGGCTGTACCTCGCTCCGAACCTCCTGGGCTTCCTCGCCTTCTTCGCTGGGCCGCTGGTCTTCTCCCTGATCATCTCGTTCTACGACTGGGACGGGGTCACCGAGGCGGTCTATGTCGGGTTCGGGAACTACGCAAACACCCTGGCCCTGAGCGTCGCCGGTTCGGTGCAGGACCTGCCGGCGGGCTACACGGAGGTCTTCAGCCCGCCCTTCAGCGACTCCGTCGTGGGAGCGACCGATCCGCTGTTCTGGAAGTCGATCGCCAACATCTTCATCTTCCTGCTCGTCGCGGTCCCGGGCGCAGTACTCAGCGCGCTGTTCCTGGCGGTCATGATCAACGCGGGCTACCGGGGCACCAAGGCTTTCCGCACGGTGTTCTTCGTGCCCGCCGTGGCCGGGGTCATCGGGGTCACGCTCATCTGGAAGCAGATGTTCAACGCAACGGTCGGGTTCATCAACTGGGGGATCACGGCCGCCGGCCAGCTGGTCAACTCCGTCCTGCCGGGCGATCCGTTCTCCGATCGCATCGAGATCGGCTGGTTGTCGGACCCCAGCGTCGCACTGCTGGCCGTGTGCATCGTCTTCGTGTGGTCCCAGTTCGGCTTCAACACCGTCCTGTTCACCGCCGGGCTGCAGGGCATCGGCCGCGATCTCTACGAAGCGGCTGAGCTCGACGGCTGCAACGCGTGGGAGCAGTTCCGCCACGTCACGGTCCCGCAGCTCAGGGAGACGACGTTCTTCGTGTCGGTGACGACGGTGATCCTGGCCCTGCAGCTCTTCGACATCGTCTACGCCCTCAACCAGCCCAATCCCGTCGGATCACCGGACAACGCCACCCTGACGCCGGTCGTCTACCTCTACCAGCTCGGATTCCAGCAGGACGCCTTCGGCCAGGCCAGCGCCGTTGCCTGGGTGCTTTTCGTGATCATCTTCTTCTTCACCCTCGCCCAGTTCCGAGCTCAGCGCGCCGACGCGGAGGTGAAGTGATGCCCAGGTCAGGTCGTCCCGTCCGGGGGTTGCGGGGTCAGCTCGCCCGGATCTTCGTCTACGCAACGCTCACGGTGGCGGGGCTGGTGGTCCTCATCCCCTTCCTGTTCGCCCTTTCCGGGTCGATGAAGACAGCCGAGGACGTCTTCACCTACCCGCCCAGGGCCCTGCCGTTCGTCCCCGCGACTGCGACCGTGAACGGGGAGGAGCTCCCCGTCTTCAGCGTGCCGTTGGCCGATGGGGGCACTGCGGACCTAGCCCGGGTCGAGAACGGCACGAGCCTGCGCGAGTTCCGTCAGGTCAGCGATCCGGACTTCATCCTGGTGAGCCCGCGGGATGCCCTCGAGCCGACCGGGACCACCGTTTCGGTGGACGGCGACGAGAAGGACCTGTACCTGGTAGACATCGACGGCCAGCAGGTCGAGGTCTATGACAGCCGCTCCCGGATCGGCGGCACCTATGTCGACCCCGAGGACCCGAGCGCCCCACCGGTGTTCGCTGTGCCGGCGGACGTGGTCGCGGTGGAGGAGGTCTCCCTGCAGACCGAGAACTACAGCAAGGTGCTGGGCCTCAACGGCTTCTCCAGGGCGTTGACGAACACCGTCCTGGTCACGATCCTGGTCGTCGGCGGGCAGGTGCTGACCAGCATCCTCGGTGGCTACGCCTTCGCCCGGCTGAGGTTCCGGGGTCGGGAGAAGCTGTTCCTGTTCTACCTCGGATCGATCATGATCCCGTTCGTAGTCCTGATCATCCCGCTGTATCGACTGATGGTCGAGATCGGGTGGGTGAACGACCTGGTCTCCCTGGTGATCCCGTTCGCCTTCACGGCGTACGGCACCTTCCTGATGCGCCAGTTCTTCGTGACCATCCCCAAGGAGCTCGAGGAGGCTGCCATCCTCGACGGCGCCTCGCGGTGGACGATCCTCTGGAAGGTGTTCGTGCCCCTGTCGATCCCGGCCATCGCCACGCTGACGACGTTCTCGTTCCTCTACGCCTGGAACTCCTTCGTCTGGCCGTTGATCGTCATCGACTCGGGCAACCAGGAGAACAGCGTCCTCGCACTGACCCTGGCCACCCTCGGCGGGCGTGCCGCGGATTCGCCCAACCTGGTGCTGGCCGGCGTCATGATCGCGATGATCCCGCCGGTCACAGTGTTCCTCCTGGCCCAGCGCTACTTCGTGGAGAACGTGGCAAGCAGCGGGATCAAGGGCTGACGAGCCATCGGCTCGCATCTGAGCACTGTCGATGCTGGTCGCGGTGCCCATCGGATTCGGGGCGATGGCATCAACGCGCGTGCCTTGTTCGACGGGAGGAGTCCGACCTCCGCTGCCGTGCTCCTCGGGCGCGACTGGATATCCGCCCTCAGCGGAACCGGCCCAGGAGGCGCCGGGGGGCGCCGCGATGAACTGGCTCCTCGCCCGGCCCCCTGGGACCGCCCTCCAGGGGGATCACGAGCGGCTGCCACTCGGGGGCCGGCTGGTGTTCGTGTCCGGGGTCGATGCCCCAGATCAGGCGGTTGCCGACGCGAGCGAGTTCCTGCCGGGTTCGCTGGTCGGCGATCAGGTCACCGCGGTTGATGATGGCGGTGGCACCCGACCGCCAACGCTTCGGGGACCATTGCCGCACGGTCGCATGCCCGTGGATCTGGTGGAGCTGCGCGGCATCCAGCGTCTGGTCCCAGGAGGTCAGCAGCTCAGCACCGGCCTCGGCCCAGAACGGGCCGGCGGCCAGATCGGTGGTCCCGCTGGTCATCCGACCCTTGCGGAACGCCACGGCGCCGGGGCCACGGGCATCGGCGTTGATGGCCAAGGCAGCGCTCGCGGCGGTGTCGGGTCGGCCCAGGGCGAGCCACGCCCCATGCGTCAGGCCGGCGTGCGTGACCAGGATCTCGCCCTCGGGCAGGGCTGAGCGCATCCGGAGGGGGAGTGCGACCCGGCTCCAGTCGGGGGTGATCGCTGCGGCCACGTTGACCAGCCCGCCATCCCACCATGCTCGCAGCGTCTGCACGTCGTGCTCATCCAGTTCCCGGCGGATCGCGCCCGGCTGGTCGAACAGGTAGGGCAGCTCGTGATTGCCGATGAGTTGGATCCACCGGTGCGCCGACGAGCCACGCAGGAACCGGTCGACCAATGCGAGCACACCGGCGGAATCAGGGCCACGGTGGACCAGGTCACCGACCTGCACGACGACCAGCCAGTCCGGGATGGTGGCGGTGGCCACATCCACGCCATGGGCAGCCAGCGCCTCGCGAAGCGAGTCGAGGTGACCTGCCACATCACCGATCAGCAACGCCCTCATCCGCGCCTCGCGTCCGGCCTGGCCTGCTCGGTCACGGCGACCCGCTAGCCGAGCCGGTCGGGGTTGGCGTGGGAACGCAGCCAGCCGAGGAAACCACGCCACCGCTGCTTGCGCCGGACCGAGGTTCGCAGGTCCGCCTCACCCTCCTCAACGCTCCCCGCGGGACGGGTCGCCTCGTCGAGCAGCGCGACCAGCGCGGTGAAGTCCCCCTCCTGGCTCGCAACTCTGCTGGCCTCGTTGTTGGCCACCTTGTCCATCCGCACGAAGTCGACGTACCAGCCCGCGTGCAGGGCCACCTGCCCCCAGAACAGGCGCTGCGTCCGCCCGTTCCCCTCCCGGAACGGATGGATCTGGTTCAGCTGCGCGTAGTAGTACGCCAGGCGGGCGACGAACTCCTCGCGCTCCCGGCCCTGGAGGAGGTCCTCGGCCGCGAGCTCTGCGAACAACCGCTGCACGGCAGCCTCCACCTCGGCCGCGGGGACGAAGTCCGTGCCCTGCTTGTCGATGTCGGTGACGCGGAACTCACCTGCCCATTCGAAGACGCCCTCGAACAGGACTCGGTGGACCGCCTGCAGGTGCGCCGCATCCCCCGTGCAGGGGATCGGGTCCTGCGCCAGTGCTTCGAGCCGTCCGGGCAGGAGCGCGTCGGCGGCCTGGTCGATCTCCTCCTGGGTCTCGGCCGCCACCTCGTTGCTCAGGACCCCCGTGTCGGGATCCAGGTAGGGCGAAGGGACTCCAGCCGACTGTTGATCAGAGATGTCGCCCGACTCATCCATCTACCCCTTGTAGCACCGTTGCCAGGTGCTGTCGACCGCACGCGGCCGCACCCACCCGCTCGCGGAGCGCGTGGGGAGCGGTCACGTCACCCGGTGTAGAGGCAGAACGGTTGGCCGGCCGGGTCGAGCAGGACCCGGACGTTCGGTTGAGGTTGGTGCTCCTGCGCGAGGACCGCTGTGTCGGGAGCGTCGAGGACCACGCCCCACCAGTCATGACGCTCCCAACGACCCTGCCCGTCTGGTGGGGTTCCGGCGTCCAAGACCCGCGACGCCACAACAGGTGTGGCCGCGGGGTGCGGGTCGGCGGCGTCAGATGCGGCCGGTCTCGTGGGCCCACATGGCGACCTCGACGCGGTTTCGGGCGCCGAGCTTTCGCATGAGGCTGGCCAGGTGGGCCTTGACGGTGCTCGGGGTGATGTAGAGCTCGCCGGCGATCTCACTGTTGGTGCGGCCCCGGGCCACCGGCACGAGCACTTCCTCCTCGCGCGCTGTGAGCGGTTCGATCGGCGCCCGGGGTGCGGAGGTCGCTGTATGGGCGAATGCGGCGAGGAGTCGGACGGTGACGCTGGGGGCGATGAGCGCATCCCCTTCGGCGGCGGCGTGGATGGCCTGGGTGAGCAGGGCGGGTCCGGCGTCCTTGAGCAGGAACCCGCGGGCACCGGCCTTGAGCGCCCCGTGGACGTACTCGTCGAGGTCGAAGGTGGTGATGACCACGATCGGCAGGGGGTCGGTGACGTCGGGGCCGGCGAGGCGGCGGGTGGCTTCGATGCCGTCCATCAGCGGCATGCGGATGTCGAACAGGCCGACGTCGGGGCGCAGCTGCAGCGCCAGGCGGACTGCTTCGCGCCCGTCGGCGGCCGCGCCGACCACGTCGATGTCGGGTTGGGCGTCGAGCAGCATCGTCAGCCCGGAGCGCACGATGGGCTGGTCGTCGGCGATGAGGACCCGGATGCTCATCGTGGCGTCCCGGTTCGGGGCAGGACCGCCTCGACCCGCCAACCCCGCTCGGCTGCGGGGCCTGCGTGGAACGTGCCGCCGAGCAGTGCGGCGCGTTCCCGCATGCCGACCAGGCCGTAGCCTGCTGGGGCGCCGCGCCCGCCAGTGGCGGAGCCGTCGTCGTCGATGGTCAGCCGTACCTGGTCGGCGTCACCCGTGACGGCGACGGTGACGCGGGTGGCGTGGCGGGCGTGGCGTCGGGCGTTGGTGATCGACTCCTGGGCCAGGCGGTAGATCGCGGCCCCGACCGCCGGGCTGAGGTCGTCGAACTCGCCGGCGAGCGTCACCTCGACGCAGGGGTGCGTCTGGCCATCGGTGGCGAGCGCCTCGACCTCGACCACGCCCGGCTGCGGCGCGAACTCGGTGCCTCGGGCATCACGCAGGACACCGACGATGGCGCGCAGCTCGGTGAGGGTGCGGGTCGCTGCGTCCTCGATGATGGCCAGGGCCTCGAGGGCCCGCTCGGGGTGGGAGGCCGCGATGGCGCGTCCTGCTTGAGCCTGGATGGCGATGCCCGAGACATGGTGGGCGACGGTGTCGTGGAGTTCACGGGCGAGCTGTTCGCGCTCGCGGGCCTTGGCTTGGTCGATGTCGCGGATGCGGATCTTCGAGCGATAGCGGATCGCGGCGCCGAGCGCGGCGGCGCACAGGAAGAACGCGTACGCCGCGACCGTCTCCGCCACGCTGGTGGGGTCGGCGACGGTGGTGACGGGCAGCCAGACCAGGATCACGCCCAGCCCGCCTGCGGCCTCCCGACCCGAGCCCCACCGGAACAGCGCGTACGTCAGCACCAGGGTGGCCGAGACACACGAGGGCAGAGCGCCCTGCGATCCGGTGCCGATCCTGACGATGTCCAGGACAGTCAACATGCCGAAGGCCACCGCGGCCGCGACGAGCGGGCGCGCACGTCGCCACGGCAGGGGGGCGAGGGACGCGAGCGCTGCGACGAACAGCACCGGGAGCGGGGCCATGCCCTCGCGGAGCACCGCTTCGACCACGGACCAGCAGCTGAAGGCCGCGACCAGGACCCCGTCACGTGGCAGCGGACCAGGGGGGTTCGCGGGTCGCGGCTCGGCCCACAGCGAGCGCAGTGCGTCGGGGACCATGCGGTCAGCCTAGGCACCCCGCGTGGTCGGCGTATCGGCCGAAAGTACGGGAGGACGACTGTGCCAGCGGCCAGGTCGGATCAGGCTCCGGGGCTGATGTGCCCACCACCGAGACGAAGCGATGCTGGGACGCACCACCCCCCACTACCAACGGAGCACACCATGAGAGCACGTCGCGACAACACCGCCGAGCTGGACGACAGGCGCCTCCCAGTGCAGGCCAAGCTCGCAGCAGCGTGGACCAGCGTCATGTTCCTCTACGTCTACGTGGACATCCTCGGCTTCTTCGTGCCGGGCAAGATCGACGACATCCTGGCCGGCGTCGTCTTCGAGTTCGACATCAACCAGACCTTTGTCGTCACCGCGCTCACGCTGATGGCCATCCCGACCCTCCTGATCCTGCTCTCCACGATGCTGCCGGCCCGCTCGAACCGGATCACGAACCTCGTCGTGGCATCGGTCCAGGTCCCTTACGCGATGTTCAACGCGGTCGGTGAGTCCTGGACGTACTACTACGGCCTCGGCGTCGTCCTGGAAGTGATCCTGCTCGCCGTCATCCTTCGGCTGGCCTGGACCTGGCCCCGGCGCACCACACCGCCGACGACCCCGGCGACCAGCCCGGACACAGAGCCCCTGCGGATGCAGCGCCAGGCATGACTCCCCCCTGCGCGCCCGCCGCACGCATGAAGAGGTGGCTGGAGACGTCGGCCGGGAAGTCATGGACGCCCAGGTCGTAGTAGCGCCAGCTGGCGTCGAGCCGGTCGCGCCCTTCGCAGCGTCCGGTGGCCCCTCCGGGCTGCGGCTAGGGTGGTCGCGTGTTGATCGCGGCGGTCCTGCTGATGGCAGGTGCCGCTGTCCTGGTACCGCTGGTGGACCGGGTCCTGGGCCGGGCGACCGGGTACCCGCTTGCCGCGGTGTTCCTGGCGGCGGCGGGCCTGCTGCTCGTGGACGCTCCCCGGGTGCTGGCCGGCGAGACGGTCACGCAGTCCTGGAGCTGGATCCCGACGTTCGGGGTGGACTTCACCCTGCGACTCAACGCACTCGCCCTGCTGTTCGCCATGCTCGTGCTCGGGGTGGGGGCCCTGGTGCTGTGCTACGCCCCGCAGTACCTCTCGCCGGGCCCGCACGGGCGGCTGTTCGGGCTGCTGGCCGTGTTCGCCACCGCGATGCTCGGGCTGGTCCTGGCCGGTGACCTCGTGCTGCTCGTGGTCTTCTGGGAGTTGACCACCCTGTGCAGCTTCCTGCTCATCGCGGGCCAGGGGACCACCGGCGCCCGGCCGGCGACCCGAGCACTGTTCGTGACGGCGAGCGGCGGACTGGCGCTGCTGGGGGCGGTCGTCCTGCTGATCGTGCGCACCGGGAGCAGCAACATCGCCACAGTCCTGACCGAGGCGCCGGTGGCGCTGAGCGGGTCGGAGCTGGGCGTGGTCGGGGCATTGGTGGTGCTCGCCGCATTCACCAAGTCCGCCCAGTTGCCGTTCCACTTCTGGCTGCCCGGGGCGATGGTCGCGATCACCCCGGTCAGCGCCTACCTGCACGCCGCGTCGCTGGTCAAGGCCGGCATCTACCTGCTGCTGCTGTTCTCCCCACTGTTCGCCAACGCCCCCGCCTGGCATCTGACCCTGATGGGCGTGGGTCTGGCCACGGCTGTGTTCGGCGCCTACCAGGCGCTCAAGCAGAACGACCTCAAGGCCCTGCTGGCCTACTCCACCGTCAGTCAACTGGGCCTGATGGTGGCCCTCGTCGGCGTGGGGACCGCGGCCTCGTTGGCCGCAGCCACGGTGCTCGCCGCGGCGCACGCACTGTTCAAGGCGACGCTGTTCATGCTGGTGGGCATCATCGACCGGGAGGCGGGCAGCCGGGACATCCGTCAGTTGTCCGGGCTCTGGCGGGTCATGCCGGTGACCGCCGGGCTGACCGCCCTGGCAGCGATGTCGATGGCCGGGCTGCCGCCGCTGGTCGGCTTCGTGGCCAAGGAGGAGGCGTTCTACGCCTTCCTCGGCACCGGGGACGCGCAATGGGCCCAGGACGCAGGGTGGTCGGGGAACCTGGCCGTGGGGGTGGCGGTGATCGGCGCCGCGCTGACCTTCGCCTACAGCGCGCGGATCATCGCCGGCACGTTCGCCGGCCCCCTGCGCCAGGAGAACCTGTACGAGCCGTCCGCGCTGTTCCTGGCCCCCGCGGCCGTCCCCGCCGTCCTCGGACTGGTCCTGGGCCTGGCACCGTTCCTGCTCAACGACCTGGTCACCCAGGCCGTGATCGATACCGGGTTCACCGGGACCGAGTCCGATCTGGCCCTGTGGCACGGCTTCTCGCTGGCCCTCGGGCTCTCGGCCACGGCCATCGGTCTGGGCGTCGTCGTGCACCTGCGGCGCAACCGGATAGCCGAGATGGCGCACTGGGAGGCCCCGGACCTGCGCGGCCCCGGAGTCTTCGACCGCGGGTGGGACGCCACGCTCGGGTTCGGTGCCCGGGTGGCACGCACCAGCTCCGTGGCCACCGCGGGCACACATCTGGTGGGCGTCCTGCTGCTCCTGCTCGGCGTGGCCTGGGTGGGCTGGGTGGTGATCTCGGACCTGACCCCGGTCGAGTCCGGCATCGCCCAGCCGGGCGACTGGCTGGTGCTGGCCGTCCTGATCCCCGCCGTCCTGGCGCTGGCCCGGGTCCGTGACGGGCTGGCCGCCCTGGTCCTGGCCGGCGTGATCGGCCTGACCCTGTCGGCCTGGCTGATGCTCCTGGGCGCCCCCGATGTGGCGCTGACCCTGCTGCTCGTGGAGATCCTCACCGTGGTGGTGGCTGCCCCGGTCCTGGCCGGCCTGCCGGATCGGACCATCCGACGGATCGTACCCGCGCACGTGCTGGCCGCCGGCACCGTCGGGGTCCTCACCGCGCTGCTCGTCGTGGTGCTCACCGGGCGCCGGGAGCGCTCGGCCGTCTCCGAGTACTACCTCGCCGAGGCCGAGCGGGCCACGGGAGGCAGCAACGTCGTCAACACGATCCTGGTCGACTTCCGCGGCCTGGACACGCTCGGCGAGATCGTCGTCCTCGCCGCCGCAGCGCTGGGCCTGGTCGTCGCGGTGCGCGGTGCCGGCGGGACCCGGGTGGCCCGCAGCGGAGCCCTCGGTGCCGGCGAGGAAGCGATCCTGCGGGTCGGGGCCACCGTGGTCCTACCGCTGCTGATGCTCACCGGCGTGGTGCTGTTCTGGCGGGGTCACGACGAGCCCGGTGGTGGGTTCATCGCCGGACTGGTGGCCGGCGCCGCCCTGGCCGTGGCCCGCGCCTGCGGCATCCGGGTCCGACTGCCCGCAGTGCCGCTGATCGTCGGAGCGGGGCTGCTGCTGGCTGTGGGAATCGGGTTGGTGGGCCTGGCCGTGGAGGGCGCGTTCCTCCAACCCATGAAGCTCACGCTGCCTGGGGTCGAGGGGTACCTGACCTCCTCCCTGGTCTTCGACCTGGGCGTGGTCCTCGTGGTCGTCGGGTTGGTCGCCTCGGCCCTGGACAATCTCGGGCTGCGCCGCGAGCCCACCGACGAGGCCATCAACGCGGTCCCCGACGAGGTGCGGTCATGACCCTGGCGATCGCCGCGGGGCTGCTGGCCGCCGTGGGGGCGTGGCTGGCCATCCGCGGTGGGGCGATCCGACTCATCCTGGGCTTCATCCTGCTCGGGCACGCCGCGAACCTCGTGATCATCTCCGCCGGGGTCACCGACCGGCGCTCGGCGCCCATCACCGGGGCTTCCCTCGACACCGCCACGGCCGCCGACCCGCTCCCTCAGGCGTTCGTGCTCACGGCCATCGTGATCACGTTCGGTGTGACGGTCTACCTGTTGTCCCTGGTGTCCCGCGGCGCGGCGACCGAGCCCGACGATGCCGGTGCCGGTGCCGGGGCCGAGCCGGAGGTCGGCCCATGAGCGCGTGGCTGCCGCTGTTCGTCGCCGGGCCGCTGCTGGCCGCAGTCATCGCCCTGGTGGCGCGCCCCCCGGGGGTGGGCCGCGCCCTGGTGCTGCTCACCCCGGCACTGGTCTGCCTCGGCGGCGTCGCCCTCGTGGCTGCGACCAGCGACGGCACGGTGGTCGCCGCCCAGGTGGCCGGCTGGCCGGCCGGGATCGCGATCCCCTTCGTCGCTGACCTGCTGAGCGCCCTGATGCTGGTGGTCTCCGGCCTGCTCGTGCTGGCCTCCGTGAGCTTCGCGCTGCGGACCGGCCACGGCCAGGACCGGCTGTTCGCGCCCCTGGTCCTGATGATGACCGCCGGCGTCTACGGCGCCTACCTGACTGCGGACCTGTTCAACCTGTTCGTCATGGTCGAGGTGGCACTGCTGCCCTCGTACGTGCTGCTGGCCTGGCGGGGCACCCCCGCCGCGATCCGGGCCGCCCGGTTGTACCTCACCGTGAACCTGACCGCCTCGACACTGTTCCTGATCGGCCTGGGCGCCGTGTACGGCAGCGCGGGCACCGTCAACCTCGCCGCGCTTGCGGGCGCCGGGGCCACTCCGACGATCGCCGTGGCGGTGGCGGTCGTGCTGGTGGCGCTGAGCATGAAGGCCGCGCTGGTGCCCGCCCACACCTGGCTGCCGGCCACCTATCCGCAAGCCACTCCCGCGGTCACCGCCCTGTTCTCCGGCCTGCTGACCAAGATCGGGGTCTACGCCCTCATCCGGGTCGTCACCGTGGTCTACGACCCGGGGACCATGGTCGTGACCATCGTCATCGTCCTGACCGTGGTGAGCATGGTGGTCGGGGTGCTCGGCGCCCTGGGCGAGGGCACGGTGCGCGGGGTGCTGGCGTTCCACATGGTCAGCCAGGTCGGCTACATCCTGGTCGGGCTGGCCCTGGCCGGACCGGTCGGCCTGGCGGCCGTGGTGTTCTACCTCATGCACCACACGGTGGTGAAGACCTCACTGTTCCTGAGCGTGGGCGCGGTCGAGGTCCGCCGCGGGACGGGTCGGATCGCCCACCTCGGCGGGGTCGCGGCCGAGCACCGCTGGGTGGCCCTGGCGTTCCTGTTCGGAGCCCTGTCCCTGACCGGGATCCCGCCGTTCTCCGGCTTCTGGGCCAAGTTCGGGGTCCTCTCCGCGGCCCTGGAGGCAGACAGTCCGGTGGTGTTCGCCACGGCGCTGATCGTCAGTGTGGGCACCCTGATGTCGATGCTCAAGCTCGGCACCGGGGTGTTCTGGGGCGAAGCCCCGAGCCCGCCGGTGCCGGTGCGTTCGGGGGCCGGCACCGGCGAGGAGCCCGCCCCGGGCCGCGGACCGGACGTAACGGCCGAGCGCACCAGCGTCACGGCCACGCTGGCGCCCACGTCGACCTCGGCGCCGGACCCCGAGTCGACCGGCGAGTCCGACGCCGGGCGCTGGTCGGCCGGCCTGGTCGCCCCGGGCCTGGTTCTGGCCTGCCTGAGCCTGGCCGTGGGCCTGTACCCCGAGCCCCTGCTGGCCCTGGCCGAGCAGGCCGGCGCCACCCTGGCCGACCCGAGTGCCTACGTCGAGGCGGTGCTCGGCCGATGACCAGGTACGTCGAGGCGGTGCTGGGCCGATGACCGGACCCGTCGAACTCGTGCGCCGGGCCGGTGCCCTGGTCGGGCTGCTGGCCTGGACGATCCAGGCGATCGTTGTCTCCTCGGCGCAGGTGGCACGCGACATCATCGCCCCGTCTCCCCGGCTGGCCCCGGGGATCGTGATCCTGCCCCTGCGCTGCCGTACCCCGATGGAGGTGGCCCTCCTGTCCGCCCTGATCACCCTGACCCCGGGAACGCTGGTCGTCACGATCGATCCCGACCTGACCGAGCTGTGGGTGCACAGCATGTATGCCAAGGAGCCCGAGGAACTGCGCGCCGAGCTGGTGGCCGTGGAAGGTCGTGTGCTCGGCGCCCTGCGCAGCCCCGGATCGGTGGATCGCTGATGCTCGTCGTGTCCCTCGCGCTGGTCGCCCTCGGTGTCCTGGCTGCGGTGGCGCGTGCCGCCCGGGGCCCCAGCGGCGCCGACCGCGCGGTGGCCGCTGAGCTGGTGTTCGTCGCCGCGGTGGCGGCCATCGCCAACCTGTCGGTCCTGCTGGAGTCCCCGTTGCTGCTGGACGTCGCCCTGGTCACGGTGCTGGTCGGCTTCCTGGCCACGATCGGCCTCGCGCGATTGGTCGACCGCTCGGAGGAGGACCGGTGAGCGGCTGGGCGGGCCTCGGCGCCGCCGGGATCCTGGTCGGCTCGAGCCTGGTCGCGCTGGCCGGCCTCGGCCTGCTCCGGCTGCCCGACCCGCTGACCCGGGCCACGGCCGTGTCCAAGGCGGCCTCCCTGGGCGTCCTGCTGGTCCTGCTGGGCAGTCTGGCGATGGCACCCAGTCCGCGCGCCGCCGTTCTCGTCGCGCTCGTGCTGGTGGCGCACCTCGTGACCGTTCCGCTCTCCGGGCTGGCGCTGGGCCGGGCTGCGTACCGTTCGGGCACCGCGCAGCCACCGGTGACGGTCATCGACGAGCCGAGGAGCCGGCGCGAGCGCGACGCGGGTCCCGGTGGCTGAGTGCCTGAGCCATCCGGGCGCCACGTCGTCTGCGGTGACAGCCACGGCGACCGGGGTCGCGGGCCTTCACGTCAGCGCGATGCGACCAGCGCCCAGCCGCCCCTTGCCGCGCCGCGCGGGCGCGGTACCGTCGTTCCAATGAGTGCCCTTGGCCGTGCTGGGGGAGTTGACAGCGTGCCGCCCTTCCGGCTGCTCGGGACCCTGCAGCTGACCGCGGGGCTGCTGACCCTCCCCTTCGCGCTGCTGGCGATCGATCCGAACTCCGATCACCGCGCCGAGGCGCTCCTGGGCGTGCTCTGGCTGCTGCTCGCCGCCGCCACGGCCTTCGTGGCACCGCGGCGGGGCAGGGTGGCCCTGGATCCGTCGCTCTATGCATCGTCGCTGCTGTTGGCCTACAGCGCGGCGATCACGATCCACCAGCAGGTCCAGATCGTCGACGCCGTCGCGATGATCCTCGTCGGGGTGTTCGCTGGCTACACCCTGCCCCTGCGCCGGCTCGCCGGCTTCTTGATCTTCACCGTCGCTGTCTACGTGGCAGCGCTCGTCATCAAACCCCTGTCGCTCAGCCCCTGGCTGGCCCTACTGCTCGTCGCAATGCTGGTGTTCAACACCCTGCACGTGCGGTTCCTCGTGCATCGGCTGCATCAGGTGACCCTGGCCGACCCATTGACCGGGGCTCTGAATCGCCTGGGCCTGGCCGCGCACGCGCCTTCGGTGCGTGCAGTGGCCCAGCGCGCGGGCAGGCCGACGACGGTCGTCCTGGTCGACCTGGACGACTTCAAGTCGGTCAACGACCGGCACGGCCACGCGGCCGGGGACACCCTGCTCGTGGACACGGTCGCGGCCTGGTCGGCCGAACTGCGCCCGGGAGACCTCCTCGCAAGGATCGGGGGCGACGAGTTCGTGATCGTCCTGCCCGACTGCGATCCCCAGCAGGCACAGGGGATGCTCGTGCGGCTGCGTGCCGCGTCGCCGTGTCCGTGGACGTCCGGGGCAGGGAGCTGGGAGCCCGGCGACCCGGATGTCTTCACCGCGATCGCACAGGCGGACCGCGCGATGTACCGGGCGAAACGAGGACGCGCCGGCCCTCGCGGGCAGGACCAAGGGCCTGCCCGGGGCGTGCGGGAGTAGGTGCCAGCAGCCTCAGGCGCCAGGGTCGAGTGGAGCAACCAATCCCTCGAGCCCATCGAGGATGAGGTCGAGGCCGAACTCGAACTCGGCCCCGAAGTGGTAGCCGGGTTGCAGGACGTGTTGGGTCGTGAGCTCGGTCAGGTGGGGGAAGGCCCCGTCGGGCAGCGGCTCGATGAGACTCCCGGCGAGGTCGGCCAGCTCCGTGCCCCCGATTGCGGGCAGGTTCGCCTCCTGGAGGGCGAACCCATAGACGTAGCTGTCGAGCAGGGCGTAGGCGTGCGCCGTCATCTCCAGCGACAGGCCGCCTCGGCGCAGGCAGCCCAGCACGGCGTCGTGGTGCCCGAGCGTCTCCGGACCGGGGTTGGTGCGTGACTCCATCAGGGGCACGGCCCACGGGTGCCGGCCCAGCACCTCCCGGGCTGACAGGCAGCGGTGGCGCATGGCCGGCTTCCAGCCCAGGTCGGTGGGTGGTCGGTCGATCTGGGCGAAGACGCGGTTGACCATCCCGTCGAGGATCGCGTCCTTGCTGGGGAGGTGGTGGTAGATCGTCATCGGCTTCGTGTCCATTGCCTCAGCGAGCCGGCGAATCGTGAGCGCTTGCACGCCGATGTGGTCGGCAAGGGCCATGGCGCCGTCGAGGACGCGGTCGACCGTGAGCCGCTGCTTGCGCGAGTCCGGGCTCAAGACATGCGATGCCATCAGGCGCTCCTTCTGGGATTCCTTGCCAATCGTACTAAGTACGAGTATGGTCCACAACCACCCGTACAAAGTACGATCCGAGGAGGACGATGATGCAGACGAACGACGCCCGGGCACCCGAGCTCCTGGCAGGCACCATGATGCGAGCCGTCACCCAGAGCGCGTACGGATCAGCCGACGTGCTCGAGGTCAGCACGATCGGTCGACCGACCATCGCCGACGACGAGGTCCTGATCGAGGTCGAGGCGGCCGGGCTCGACCGCGGCGTGTGGCACCTCATGACCGGCAAGCCCTACCTGATCCGGATCCTGGGCTACGGCCTCACCCGACCCAGGAACGCGGTGCCAGGCATGGACGTCGCGGGTCGCGTCGTCGCCATCGGCGCTGAGGTCACCCGGTTCGCCGTGGGCGACGACGTGTTGGGCATCGGCACCGGAACCTACGCCGAGTTCGCGGCAGCGACGGAGGGCAAGCTCGTCCACAAGCCCTCCAGCGTCACCTACGAACAGGCCGCTGCGTCCACGATCTCGGGCATCACCGCACTGCAGGCACTGACCACCGTCGGCCGTCTCGAGCCGGGCCAGCACGTCCTGGTGATCGGTGCCTCCGGCGGGGTCGGCTCGTTCACTGTCCAGTTGGCCAAGGCGCTCGGGGCCACTGTCACCGGAGTCGCGCGCACCAGCAAGCTCGACGCCGTCCGAGCCCTGGGCGCCGACCACGTCATCGACTACACCACGCAGGACGTCGATGACAGCGGGCAGCGATACGACCTCATCATCGACACCGGAGGACGCAACAAGCTCACCCGCCTACGACGGGCCCTGACCCCGACGGGCACGCTCGTGATCGTCGGTGGCGAGGACGGCGACCGCCTGACCGGCGGCATCGGACGCCAACTGCGCGCGGCGGCGCTCTCGCCCTTCGTCGCGCAGCGACTTGCGTTCTTCATGAGCAGCGAGTCGCTGGACTCCATCGAGACGCTCGCCGAGCACCTGGCCCGCGGCGCGGTGACTCCTGCGATCAGCCGGCAGTTCACACTCGAGGAGGTTCCACAGGCCATCGAAGCGATGGCGGCCGGCGCACTCACGGGCAAGGCGGTCATCAAGGTCAGGCCATGACGCCCACTGCCGGACCAGCGGCGACCGCCTGGACCATCACCGAAGACAGGAGAAGGAACCATGTGGCGATTGCTCGCCGGCGTTGTACTCGGCGCGAATCTTCTCGTCCCTGGAAGTGTCCCGGACGGGTCGATCGAGGAGTTCATCGACACTGAGATGCCCGCCTCCGGGGTACCGGGTTTGGCCTACGCCGTCGTGACCGAGGGCGAGATCGCTTCGGTGGGAGCGCGCGGTGTGCTCAGAACTGGTGGCGACGCGCCGGTCACGGCGGACACGCCGTTCGTGACCGGCTCGATCTCCAAGAGCTTCACCGCGCTGGCCGTGATGCAGCTGGTCGAGGCTGGCCGGGTCGATCTGGATGCTGAGCTCTCGCGCTACCTCGACGGCTTCTCGGGCAAGCCCGCCGGCGCCGTCACCATCCGCCAGTTGCTCAGCCACACGAGTGGCTTCTCCACACTGCAGGGCAACAGCTCGCACGCGGACACCGTTGGCGGCAGCGATGAGCTCGAGCGCCAGGTGGACGGGTTGGTCGACGTATCCCCGGCCTACGAGCCGGGTGAACGGTGGGAGTACTCGAACACGAACTACCAGATCCTCGGCCGGCTGATCGAAGTCGTCAGCGGCCAGGACTACCAGACCTACATCGGCACCCAGATCCTGGACCCGGTCGGGATGGAGCACAGCTTCGTGGCCGACGGCGAGGTCCACGAGGACATGGCCACCGGGCACCGGCCGTGGTTCGGCACCAAACGACCACTGCCCGACAACTCGACCGACCGGGCAACCGCCCCGCAGGGCGGGATCATCGCCAGCGCCAACGACCTGGCGCGCTACCTGCAACTGATGATGAACGGTCAGGATGACGTGCTCAGCGCCGAGGGCAAGGCGCAGATGATGCGCCCGGCCGGCGCAGCATCGCCCTACTACGGCTTCGGTTGGTTCATCGATCCAGCCAACCGGACTGTGTGGCATTCCGGATCGACTCCCGGTGTGGAAACGCTCGCGACGATGGTCCCAGCCCAGGACAGCGGGGTGGTCGTGCTGGTCAACGGCGGCAGTGGGCTGGGCTTCGGGGAGACGGCCCAACTGAGCCAAGGCGTCACCGCCCGGGCGCTGGGCCTGGACTACGACGGCGAGGGCTCCCGCATCTGGCAGAAGCTCCTGTTCATCTCGCTCGTGGCCCTGCCGATCGTCTACCTGCTCGCCATGGTCTGGGCGTGGCGGTACCGCGCCGCGATCCGCGCCAAGTCGGCGTCGGGCTTCTCCGGCCGCTTCAGCCTGTGGTTCCCACTGCTCACCACCCTCGTCGCGGCGTGGGCCATCGTCATCCTGGTACCGAGAGTGGGAGGCGCGCCGATCGGCACGATCAGGCTGTTCGCGCCCGACTTCGGCCTGGCGCTGATCGCCACTGCCGTCACCGGTGTGCTGTGGGCCGTGTTCAGGCTCGCAGTGGCCTACACCGGACGCCCCGGACCTGCCTGAGGGGGATCCGGCTCACGGGGATGCCCGGGCACGATCCGTGGCGGCCCTGTCAAGACCTAACCCCTGCTGGTCGAGCGCGGCATCACCCAGACCGAACTCGCCGAACGGATGGGCCTGAGCCTGGTCAACCTGTCCATCCTGAAGAACAACCACGCCCGCGCCATCCGATTCACCACCCTGACCGCCCTGTGCGACGCACTGGACTGCCAACCCGGCGACCTGTTCAGCGTCACCCCGGCTCCTTGAGCTCCTCGGCGAGCATCACGGGATCCCGCTGGGACCGCGGAGGTAGGTCAACTTGTCCGAGCCGCCGCCGGTCCGGCGTCCCCCCACGCGGGACCCGGGCATCGACGGATCGTCGCTGCCGCGGAAGCCCGCCGCACCTTCGCCGTCGGTCGCGGGTTCTCCTCAGCCGGGATTGCGGACCGCGTGGTGAACGTAGATGACGCCGTTGGCGAATCGTCGCTGGTCCAGCAGCTCGAGGTTGACTCGTACGCCCCGAGGTAGCGCTGGCTTCCCGCCGCCCACGATCACCGGGCAGAGCAGCAGCACGCACTCGTCGACCAGACCGTGCCCGAATGCCTGCGCCGCTATTCCTGCGCCTCCGATGCTCAGATCCGAGCCGGAAGCTTCCTTGAGCGCTCGCACCGCCTCCGGCTCGAACGTCCGCTCGATCGTCGTGCGCGCCGTCGAGACGTCGGTGAGCGAGGAGGAGTAGACGATCTTGTCGGTGTCACGCCAGATGCTGGCGTACTCGCGGACCACAGCAGGCTCGTCGGTCAACCAGTCGTCGCTCTCCCAGACGCGCATCGTCTCGTACATGCGGCGCCCGTAGAGCGACGTGCCGATATGCCGCTCGTGCTCGTTCCAGAACGCGTGCACCTGCTCATCAGGCACGGACCAGTCGAACGAACCCGTCTCGTCCTCCAGGAATCCGTCCAGCGAGATGTTGGCCGCGTAGATCAGCTTGCCCATTGGGCCCTCCGCCCGGTCGAGGGCTTCAGAGTGCAGCCTGGCGCCGATACCGGCAACACCACAGACATGCGCTCGCTGAGCCCGCGACAACAAGCCTTGAGCACCTGCGCGCACCCGCTCGCCACTGACCTCCTGGAGCCCAACCACATCGACCCGCCGCGTTCGAAACACACCTCGGCAGACCCGTCGGTCGCCTTCGGTGTACACCGGCCCTGTGTCAGCCCCGGGCAGTACGGCGAAGACAGCGCCCATCGCGGTGAACGCGCCACACCACGGGTCACGAGGAGCCGCACCCCCTACGCGCTCTGAAGCCCTCACCCGCACCATCCCTGGCACCGTCGGCAAGAGACCCGTCACCAATGAGCGGCGGTGGCTCCGTCTGCGCAGTTCACGGCGACGGCGAGGGCAGCGCAGATCTGGCGTATTCGATGGTTGGCCACCCGGCCCAGGCGTTCGACGAGGATCGCGATCGAAACGCTCTCGACCGAGTCCAGGTTGACTGCCGAGCGAAAGGGCACCGGGTCCTCGCCGGGTTCGAGGAGGACTTCGCTGGGCGGGTGTCGGATGGTGGTCATGCACGGTGCGATCAGCGCGCGGCGATGGCGCGGGATCACGGCGTCACGAGAGAGCACGACCACTGGTCTGCGCCCGATCTCAGGCACCTCGCACCACCCACCCGTCCCCACGTGCGGGTAGGTCGCTCACGAGGCTGCGACTGGACGAGGAAGGAGGCCAAGTCCCCCCACTCGTCTGGTTCGTCGAGCGGGTGCGTGTCGTAGGCGGCGCAGCTGGCGTCCACCTCGAACGGCGCGAGCGACCTCGTGGGCGTGGTCGAGTTGGGGCAGGCGCACCATGGCAACCGGGGCAGGTCGGAGATCGGCCTGCCGTCCGCCAGGCCAGCACCTCGAACCCTCCGTCACGGAGGATGTGGATGCTGGTCGCAGCCCAGGCCCCGGGCGGACCCCAACACCCTGAGGGCGTGTGGCTCAGGTGCATGCTGTGCACCGTCGCAGACGTACTCCCGAACGGAGGCAACTCATGTCGTCACCGACTCCCAGCCATGATGGGGTGTCCGGGCGTGTCCGCGCGGCCGCACGGCTGCGCGAACAACGCGACGACCTGCGTCGTCATGTCTCACATCTGGAGGCGGACATCGCGGCGCTCATCGCAGCTTCGCGAGACTCCAATGCCGATGACGAACACGACCCAGAGGGCCAGACGATCGCCTACGAACGCGCCCAGCTGTCGGCGCTGACACGGCAGGCACGCGACCACGTGCAGGAGGTCGACGCTGCCATCGAACGCGTGTTGGCCGGAACGTACGGAGTCTGCGAGGTGTGCGGCCGATCGATCGATCCGGCACGGCTGGAAGTGCGAACAACCGCGAGGACCTGCGTCCAACACGCCTGAGCACACAGATGCACGCGCTCCCGATGCGGCCGCCAGGGCCCCGCGCCGCCAGCCTCCGAATTCACGTACCCCGCGCTCGCATCCCCGGCCCCTGGGGATCAGACACCGGACCCACGGCGAAGAAAACCCATACAAACTACGCAAAACACTATCTGTTACATGGCGGCCATGTCGACGAAGCGGCTGTAGTGGCCCTGGAAGGCCACGGTGATCGTGGCGGTGGGGCCGTTGCGGTGCTTGGCGACGATGAAGTCAGCCTCCCCGGCGCGGGGGGACTCCTTCTCATAGGCGTCCTCCCGGTTGAGCAGGATCACCACGTCGGCGTCCTGCTCCAACGACCCCGACTCGCGCAGGTCACTCATCATCGGCTTCTTGTCCTGGCGCTGCTCCGGGCCACGATTGAGCTGCGCGATCGCGATCACCGGCACATCCAACTCCTTGGCCAACAACTTCAACGCCCTCGAGAACTCGGCCACCTCCTGCTGACGGGACTCCACCTTCTTCCCCGAACTCATCAACTGCAGGTAGTCCACGATCACCAACCGCAGGTCCTGCTTCTGCTTCAACCGCCGGCACTTGGCCCGGATCTCCATCATCGACATGTTCGGAGAGTCGTCGATGAACATCGGCGCATCGACGATCGACCCCGACTTGCGCGCCAACTTCTGCCAATCGGCATCCGACATCGTCCCCGACCGCATGTGCGCCAACGGCACCTGCGCCTCCGCGCTCATCAACCGCATCACGATCTCATTGCGCGCCATCTCCAAGGAGAAGATCACACTGGTCAGGTTGTTGTGGATGCTGGCCGACCGGGCCAGGTCCAACCCCAACGTCGACTTACCGATCGCCGGCCGGGCGGCGATGATCACCAACTGCCCCCCGTGCAACCCGTTGGTCAGCGCATCCAGATCCGCGAACCCGGTGGGCACCCCCACCATCTGCCCACCATGCGAGGCGATCGCCTCGATCTCGTTCAACGTCCCATCGAACAAGTCCCGCAACGGGGCGTAGTCCTCACTCATCCGCCCCGAGGTCAGGTCATAGACCTCCGCCTGCGCCCGATCCACCAAGTCATACACATCCCCCTCCGCCGCGTACCCCATCTGCACGATCCGCGTGCCCGCGCCCACCATCCGACGCAGCACCGCCCGTTCGGACACGATCGCCGCGTAGTACGACGCGTTCGCCGCCGTCGGCACACTGGATACCAATGTGTGCAGGTACGACGCCCCACCGATCCGTGAGATCTCCCCCGACTTCGTCAGTTCCCCGGCCACCATCACCGCATCCGCGGGCTCCCCACGACCGTACAGATCCAGGATCGCGGCATACACCGACGCATGCGCCGGCCGGTAGAAATCATCGACCTTCAACGACTCGACCACATCCGCGATCGCGTCCTTGCTCAACAACATCGCACCCAGCACCGCCGCCTCCGCAGCCATATCCGCAGGCGGCGTCCGATCGAACGGGGTGCTACCCCCCGACACCGACAGGTCCAGCTCAGCGACGCTCATGTATCCCTCCCTGACCGTGGTGTACTCCGGGGGTCCGACACTGCGATGTGCGCGGGGCGTGCGGTGGGACGTTCATCCGCCTCGGCCAGTGCCGGCGGCGACAGCTGATTCGGTCCCCGCGGCGAAACCTAGCCCTTGGTGGCAGCCATGACACCCTGCCCTGTGGACAACTGTGTGGACAACGTGTGCGACACGCGCGGGGCGCTACCCCAGGAGGTGTGGACAACGTGGGAACAACTCCGCCGCTCGAAGTTCGAACATGCCGCTGACCTGCGACGTTGCCCCCCAGAGGCTGTGTGCGAAAAGAACTTGGCAGATGAATTCCACGTAACGGACAGGCTACGACCCGGGTGGCGGCGAGACTGGAACTGACCCAGAATGGCCTGCATGAGGCCACCTACTGACGAGTTATCCACAGACCGAAGAATCTTCGTCACCATGGTCTGTACGGGCAACATCTGCCGCTCGCCGATGGCCGAGGCGATCCTGCGCAGCACGCTGGCCGGCACCGACCTTCACGACCGGGTCGTCGTGGACTCCGCAGGCATGGACGACTACCACGTGGGACAGGACGCCGACCGCCGGGCGCGCGAGATCCTGGCTGAAGGTGGGTACTCGATCGACCATGCGGCCCGCCAGTTCGATCCGGACTGGTTGACCACCAGCGACCTCATCCTCGCGATGGACGCCGGCCACCTGCACCGGCTACACGCCCTGGCCGACAATTTCGGCACCCCGCGGACCCACATCCGGAGTTTGCGCGACTTCGACCCGCTCGGCCCCGGCGACGTGCCCGACCCCTACTACGACACGCTGGACGCCTACCGGCTGGTACGTGACATGGTCGAACGCTCGATGCCCGCCCTGCTGGACCACCTGCGCTCGATGCTCGCGGCAGCGGACGCGGAGGTCACAGGGCGTTGACCTACCAGGCCCCGAAGACGCGCACCCGGGTCCCGTTGCCGACCCCGCCGGCCTGCAGCGCATCGATGTCGCGGTGCAGCATCCGCACGCAGCCGTGCGAGGCGGGATAGGACTTGACCAGCCGGTCGGTCGAGGAGCCGTGGATGGCCTGACCGCCGGAGAACTGCATCGGCTTGTACATGCGGGCCTCGGGGTAGATCGTCGAGTACCGCCAGACGTGGTGGGTGCGGAAGATCCGCCAGACGCCCAGGCGCGTGCGGTAGCCCGGCTTGCCGGTGGTCGCAGCCATCACCCGGCGGTAGCGATCCCCGCTGACCCAGAAGGCCGCCTGGCAGGTGACCGAGACGTTCACGCCCGAGACCATGCCCGACCGCGGTCGCGGCAGGCGCTTGGTCGCCACGATCGCCCGGGACTCCGACGCCGACGGCAGTCCGCGATGCGCCTTGCGACCGGTGACCGTGCGCCAGGCGCATACCGCCCGTCGGGTCAGGGCGTCGTAACTGCCGTTGGCGGAACCGGTGGGCAGCCTCAAGCGGGCAAGCGCGGACTCGACCGCCGCACGACTCGGAGTCCCCGTGGCAGGCGGCTTCGGCTCGGGCTTCGGGGCAGGCTTGGGCTTCTTGGTGGCCTTCACCACCTTGATCGTGAGGACCCCCTTGGCCTTGGCGCCCTTCGAGTCCTTGATCCGGTAGGTGACCTTGACCCGACCGGTCCACTTCTTGGCAGCCTTGTAGTAGACCTTGGAGCCGGACTTCTTGGCCTTGCCGTGCTTGGCCTTATACACCTTGACCAGTGAGATCTTCTGCCCGTCAGGGTCGCTGTCGTTGACCAGGACCTTGACCTTGATGCTCTTGCCGACCTTCACGGTGGCCACGTCGGACTTGGTCACAGGCGCCCGGTTGGGTGCCCTGCGCACATCGACGGTGATCGTGGACTTCGCCCCAGCGCCACGCGCGTCGAGGACCTCGTAGTCGATGACCAACGGCCCCACGAACCCGGCCTTGGTGCGGATGAGCAGAACGGCGCCGTCCCGCGCGACGCTGCCCGACCCGGAGCGCACGCTCGCCGGGCCCACTGACAGCGCATCGCCGTCCGGGTCCGAGTCGTTGACGCGAGGGTCCACGCGCACCTGGCCACCGGAGGTCACCCGCACCGCGTCGGGCCGGGCGATCGGCGCACGGTTGGCCGGGGGCGCAGGGGCGGTGGGGTCCGGGTCGGGAGACGGCGCAGAACCCGAGGCAGCGGGGGGAGCCGGCTCGTCAGCAACGGCAGCGGGCAGCCCGAGCGCACCGGCTGTCAGCGCGAGGGACAATGTGGCGGCCCACAGCCCCGAACGACGGGTTCCAGAACCCAGACCCAACAGACCCAGTAGCCCCATGGGCGAACCATAAGTCCGTGCTCACAGGGCCGTCAACGAAGGGAGTCGTTCGCGCATGCAAGCATCCGGATAAGGAGCCGCAACCGATCCGCACGCAGGAAGCGGGCCACCCGATCACTCGGGGGCCCGCTTCGCGGTGAACAGGGTTTGCCGGACTCAGCTGGCGACCACGTCGAGGGTCACCGTGGCCGAGACCTCGGGGTGCAGCGCCACCGTCGCGGTGTGCGTGCCCACCGACTTGATCGGCGCAGTCAGTGTCACCTTGCGCTTGTCGAGCATCGGGCCACCGGAGGCCGCAACCGCCTCGGCGATGTCCGCGCCACCGATCGAGCCGAACAGTCGGCCGCCCTGGCCGGCCTTCGACGCGAGCGTGACCGCAGTGGACTCCAGCGCGGCCTTGATCTCCTTGGCATGGTCGAGGTCGCGGACCACGCGCGACGAACGGGCGCGCTTGATCTGGGTCACCTGCTTCTCGCCGCCCTTGGTCCAGGCAGCCGCCAGGCCACGGGGCAGCAGGTAGTTGCGGCCGTAGCCGTCCTTGACGTCCACCACATCGCCGGGAGCACCGAGGCCCAGGACATCGGAAGTGAGGATGAGCTTCATCGTGTTGTCTCCTTCCGGGTCAACGAGCGGTCGAGGTGTAGGGCAGCAGGGCCACCTCGCGGGCGTTCTTCACGGCCATCGCGATGTCGCGCTGGTGGCGGGTGCAGTTGCCGCTGACCCGGCGGGCGCGGATCTTGCCCCGGTCGGAGATGTACTTGCGCAGGACTGGGACGTCCTTGTAGTCAACGGGCGCGGCGCCCTCCTTGCAGAACGCACATGCCTTCTTCTTGAACTTCTTGATCACGGGCTTAGCCATCGTGGTGCTCCGTTCCTACGGATGCCCGGCCGTGGCCGGGATGGTCTGTCTGGTGTGGTGGATCAGGGCGCGGTCGGGGACCACGCACCCGGTGAGGTGCTGATCAGAAGGGCGGGGCCTGGTCGTCGCCGCCGAAGCCGCCGGACTGGCTGGACCACGGATCCTGGTTGCCTTGCGCCGAGCCGAAGCCGCCGCCCCCCTGGCCGCCGCCCTGCTGACCGCCTTGTCCACCCTGCTGGCCGCCGAAGCCGCCGCCGCCCTGGCCGCCGCTGTACCCGTCGGAGCGGGACACCCGGTTGACCTTGGCGGTCGCGTAGCGCAGTGCGGGGCCGACCTCGTCGACATCGCACTCCACGCTGGTGCCCTTGCTGCCGTCGCGGGCCTCGTACTGGCGCACCTTCAGCCGACCGGTGACCACCACGCGGGTGCCCTTGGTCAGCGACTCCGCCACGTTCTCGGCGTACTGGCGCCAGACGCTGCAGCGGATGAAGACGGTGTCGCCGTCCTTCCACTCGTTGGTCGCCTTGTCCAGCAGCCGGTTGGTGGACGCGACGGTGAAGTTGGCCACCGCCTGGCCCGAGGGCGTGAACCGCAGCTCGGGATCGGCGGTGAGGTTGCCGATCACGGTGATCGGGATGTCACCTGCAGCCATGTCCGCCCCTACCTGATCTCGGGACGCATGACCTTGGTGCGCAGCACCGACTCGTTCAGCCCAAGCTGACGGTCGAGCTCGCTCACCGAGGCGGGCGTGCAGTTGATGTCGAGGATCGCGTAGATGCCCTCGGACTTCTTCGCGATGTCGTAGGCCAGCCGACGACGGCCCCAGACATCGACCTTGGACACCTCGCCACCATCCTGACGGATGACATTGAGGAACGTGTCCAAGCTGGGAGCGACAGTGCGCTCGTCCAACTCGGGATCGAGGATCACCATGACCTCGTAGTGGCGCGTGCTCATGAACCCACCTCCTTCGGACTCGAGCGGCCACGGTCCATCCGTGGCAGGAGGGTTGCAGCGCCCTGGACCCTGCGTACCCCGTCCACGAATCGTGGCCCACGGGTCCGACATTCACCAGTGACTGTCCACAGGCACGGTCCGAAGACCGAGCCGGGCGGAGCACACTGATGTGTCCAGCGACGGTGACAGGGTAGCCCGCCGGTCCCCGGACCGGGAAATCCCGGCCCGGGTCGATAGCCTCCCCCCATGCCCCTGACCGTGCGGCGGATCACCGCCGAGCAGCACCTGGCCCACATCGCCGCCCGCAACCAGGGCACCGGGCTGGTCAGCGCCCTGCAGGTGCCGGGGTGGGGCGCGGTGAAGTCCGAGTGGCGCAACGAGTCCCTGGGCTGGTTCGACGGCGATGCCCTGATCGGGGCCGGCCTGGTGCTCTACCGGCAGGTCCCCCGGCTCCCCCGCTACCTGGCCTACCTGCCCGAGGGCCCCGACATCGACTGGCTCGGGGAGGGCCCGGCCGCCCGCGGGGTGCTCGGCGCCCCCGAGCAGGTGCATCCCCTGGCCGACTGGCTGGACCCGCTGCTGGCGCACCTGAAGTCCGCCGGGGCGTTCGCCGCGAAGATCGGGCCACCGATCTGGGTGCGCCGCTGGCATGCGGCAACGCTCAAGGCCGCGATGGCCGCCGTGGGGTCCACGGCCCTGCGCGAGCTGCCTGCCGACGAGACCGACGGCCGGGCGCTGGCCGCCGCAGACGTGCTCGAGGCACTCGGCTGGACCCAGAAGCCGAGCACCGGTGCTGGTTTCGGCGACGTACAGCCGCGCTACGTGTTCCAAGTGGGCCTGGCCGGGCGCACCGAGGCCGAGCTGCTGTCGGGCTTCAACCAGCTCTGGCGGCGCAACATCAAGAAGGCTGCCAAGGCCGGGGTGCAGGTGCGCCAGGGCGAGCGCGCCGACCTGGCGACGTTCCACACGATCTACGTCGAGACCGCGCAACGAGACCGCTTCACCCCGCGCGGCCTGGCCTACTTCACGCGGATGTGGGACGCGCTGCGCGCCGAGGACCCCGACCGGATCCGGCTCTACCTTGCCGAACACGCGGGCACCTGTCACGCCGCCACCCTGTGGGTGCGGGTCAATCGGCACGTCTGGTACTCCTACGGGGCCTCGACCACCGCCGGTCGGGACCTGCGCCCGAGCAACGCGATCCAGTGGGCGATGATGCGTGACGCCCTGGCCGAAGGCGCCGACACCTACGACCTGCGCGGGATCTCCGACACCCTGGACTCCGATGATCACCTGTTCGGCCTGCTGCAGTTCAAGGTCGGCACGGGCGGGTTCGCACAGGAGTACGTCGGGGAATGGGATTATGCGATCAGGCCGGCGTTGACCCGGGCCTTCGAGGCCTACATGCGCCGGCGCTGAACCGGGCCCGCCGGGCAGCAGCCGGGATCGACCCCCACCAGCAGGACACGAGGAACATGAGTTTCGTCATCAGCATCGACACCGCCCGGTGGCGCGCCCACCAGGACCAGGTCCGCGACCAGATCGTGGCCGCCGGCGCCCAGGTCGTACCTGTCGCCAAGGGCAACGGCTACGGGGTCGGCAACGCCCGCCTGGCCGCCGAGGCCCGCCGACTGGGGGCCGAGTGCGTGGCGGTGGGCACGGTGCACGAGGCGTCGGCCGTGCTGGCTGCCGAGCCCGATCTCGACGTGCTCGTGCTCGAACCGTTCACCCTGCGGGGTGAGGTGACCGGCGATGCGTGGCGCGCCCTGGCCGAGCATCCCGGGGCCGCGCGGGTCATCCACACGGTCGCCGGACCTGAGGCCGCAGCGGCGCTGGCCGGCCTGGCCAGCCCCGCGCACCCCCGCCGTGCTCTGCTCGAGGGCCTGACCTCGATGCGCAGGTTCGGGATGACCGAGGACGAGGTGGCCGCCGCCCTCACCGCGATGTCCCCGCACCTGGAGTCCGGGGCAATCCGCCTGGAGGGACTGGCCCTGCACCTGCCGATCGCCACCCCGGAGACACCGCGGATCGGGTCGATGGCCCTGCTCACCTCAGCCGAAGCATCCCCGGCGCCGGTCGTGGTCGGGTCCGTGCGTGTGCACGAGGTAGTGGCCTGGGGACTGCTGTGGCCGACCCTGCTCGCCAACCTTGCCCCGGCCAGCGACGCCGGCTCGCTGTGGCTGTCGCACCTCGATGACCGGGAGCTCGCAGACGTGCGCAGCGCGCTGCCGGACCTGCCGCTGCGGCTGCGCCTGGGCACGCGACTCTGGCTCGGGGATCGGGGCGCGCTGCAGGCTGGGGGTACCGTGCTGGCCGTGCACTCGACCAGTCAGGGCCAGGCCGCCGGCTACCACCAGCGCCGCGGACCCCGTGAGGGCTACGTCGTGGTGGTCAGCGGCGGGACCTCGCACGGGGTCGCCCTGACCGCACCCAGGCCGGCCCGCAACCCACGCCAGCGCGCGGCCGCCGCTGGGTCGGGGGCATTGGAGGCCGCCGGCCGGTTCCGCTCGCCGTTCCGCCTTCCGACCGGGGGTCAGGCGTGGTTCCTCGAGCCGCCGCACATGCACGTCTCGATGCTGCGCATCCCCAAGGGCACGATCCCCCCGCCGGTGGGCGAGCGCCTCGACTGCGACGTGCGGTTCACGACGGTGCTGCCCGACGCGATCCTGGGCTGACCAGCACGCCGCCACCCGGGTCGTCGCGGTCCTCGACGAATCCGTCGGTGCGCACCGGGTCATGCCGCGGCACCAACGCGTCGCGCACTACCACCCCCATCAACCAGGCCGTGGCCACCCAGTGCACCGCGGTCGCTGCGGCGTACCAACCCTCGTGCAGGCCCTTGTCCTGCGTGCCGAAGCCGACCAGGAACCACCAGATCGCCACGAAATAGGCCGCCTCGGCCGCCTGCCAGATCAGCAGGTCCCGCCAGCGCGGCCGGGCCAGGACGGCCAGGGGCAGCGCCCAGAGCACGTACTGCGGGGAGTACACCTTGTTGGTCAGAACGAACGCGCCGACGGTCAGGAACGCAAGAGCTGCCAACCGGGGCGGAGCGGGCGCGCGCAGCGCGAGCCAGGCGATGCCAGCGCACGCGATCAGGAAACTGGTCAGGGCCAGGTTGTTGAGGATCGAGGCCGGGATCGGTACCCCGGCCAGGGTCAGTGCGTACCAGGGGGAGCCGAAGTCGATCCCCCGCTCCCGGGAGAACGTGTAGAACCGCGCCCAGCCCTCGAAGTTGGCCAGCATGACCGGCACGTTGACCGCCACCCACGAACCCAGCACACCCGCGAGGAACGGCAGGAGCGCCCGCGCCTGCCGGCGGCGCAGGCAGAGCAGCGCGATCGGGCCGATCAGGACCAGGGGGTAGAACTTGGCCGAGATGGCCAGCCCCAGCCAGATCCCGGCGACCAGCGGGTGGCGTCGTGACCAGGCCAACAGGGCTGCGGAGGTCAGCGCGATCGCCAGCAGGTCCCAGTTGATGAATCCGGCCAGGGCCACGACGGGAGCCAGGGCGACCATGAGCCCGTCCCATGGCCGGCGGGCGACCGTGCGGCCGGTGCTCGCGATCGTCCAGGCCAACAAGGCTGCGAACCCGACCACGTTGACGGCCAGGAACAGGTCGCTGTCCCCGCCGAACAGCCGGGTGATCCACGCCGCCACGTACATGTACACCCCGGTCAGGACCGGGTACTCCAGCACCTCCTGGCCCGGGCCGGGCGCGAGCAGGTAGGGGAAGGCTCCGTCGGCCAGGCCGCGAGCCGAGAACAGGATCGGCACGTCGGAGTAGCACAGGTACATGTAGCGCTGCGGGGCGCCGTAGCCGTTGGCCAGGCAGTAGCCCTTGGACAGCCAGCCGATCGCGTAGACCACCAGACCCGCGATGATGCTGACCCGCACCGGGGTCCACCAGGAGCGCCCGATCCCGGCCAGGACGCCCACCGGTCCGCCGAGCAGCGGCCATGCCGCCCGGGCGACCGGGTCCGCTTCGGTGGGGATGACGTAGGGCCGCGCCGGGACGGCGTCGGACGCGTCGAGGTCGCTCACGGGCCGACAGCCTAGGCCCGCCCGGGGACTGCGCTCGGCCGCTGGACTGGACGCGACCCTCCGGCGCTGGACTCGGGCGCTGGATTCGGAGGCTGGCTTCGGAGGCTGGTCTCTGGGGTGGTCTCACACGATGATCACGACGGGGACCCGGTCTGGGCCAACCAGCCGCGGCCACCAGCTCACCCCCGCCGAACAACGCTTCACCACCTGCGACCCCACCCTCACAACCCTCCTGCTGACACCCCCGACACCGGTGACAACAATCGTGACGAAGAGGGCGAGCACTCCACGATGCCCCCTGGCTCGCGGGCGATTGACTGCAACCGGGAGCGACCCGATCGCCTGCCTACGGGACGACCGACGGGGCCGCCTGATCAGGCAGCGACGGTTCCGGCTCCGGCGGGACGGACGGCTCCGGTGACGAGGATGGCTCCGGCGGTGGGGAAGCCGAGGGAGTCGGGGTCGGGGTGGGCGTGGCGATCCCGCCGCCGGTGGGCACGTCGGTGGGGGTGACGAAATCCTCCACCGGCTCGTCGACCAACGCGGCCGTCATGAAGGCCGTCCAGATCCGAGCCGGGAAGCCGCTGCCGTAGAACTGGGTCAGCCCCCCCGTGCCCGACAACGACAGCTCCTCGCCATTGGGACCGGACTTGCCGAAGCTCACTGCGGCGGCCAGTTGCGGCACGTAGCCGGCGAACCACGAGGCCTTGTACTCGTCGGTGGTGCCGGTCTTGGCCGCGACCGGCCGCCCCACGGCCCGCGCCGGGGCACCGGTGCCGTTGGTGACGACGCTCTGCAGGGCGAAGTTGACGATGTCGGCGGTGTTCTGGTCGATCGTCTGTTCCGCGGCGTCCGGGCGCTCGTACAACTCTTCGCCGTCGGTGCTGGTCACGCTACGGATGGTGGTGGTCGGCGCCCGCTCCCCGCGCCCGGCGAAGGTGGCGTAGGACCGGGCGATGTCGATCGTGTGCACCGAGGAGGTGCCCAGCACGAAGGTCAGATCGTCGGTCCAGCCCGGGGTGTCCTCCGGGACCCCGGCTGCGAGCGCGGCATCCTGCACCGGTCCGACCCCGGTCTCGTTCTCGGCCGACACGTAGACGGTATTGATGGACTGCTCGGTACCACGAAGCAGCGTCACCGCGGAACCATAGGAGTTGTCGCCGTAGTTGTTGACCTCGTAGCCGGCCACCTCGGTGGGCGAGTTGCCGGGCCACAGGGAATCCAGCCCGATGTCGTCCTCGGTGGCGGCCACCAGGCCGAACGGCTTGAACGTGGAGCCTCCTTGGTAGCGAGCCTGGGTGGCGTTGTTGAAACTGTCCTCCAGGTAGTCCGCGCCGCCGTACATCGCCACCACCTCGCCGGTCACCGGCTCGACCGCGGTCAGGCCGATCCGCACGCCGTCCATCCCCGTCGTCGGAGCCTCGTCCTTCACCGCGGCCACGGCGGCCCTCTGGGACTTGCGGTGGAAGGTGCTGACGATCCGCAGCCCGCCACCGTCGATCTCCTCCTCGGTGAATCCCAGGGCCACCAGCTCGTCGTACACCGAACGGATCAGGAACCCGTTGGGCCCGGCGTAGCGCTCGCTGTCCTTGCGCTCCTGGACCTCCGGGAAGTTGTCCAGCGCCTCGTCGCGCTCGTCAGCGGTGATGTAGCCCTCGTCGTACATCGCGTTGAGGACGTAGGCGTAGCGGACCTCCAGGTTGTCCATGTTGGTGTCGGGGTTGTAGCGGCCTGGAGCGTTGATGATCGCCGCCAGCATCGCCGACTGCTCCAGGGTCAGCTCGGAGGCCGTCACCCCGAAGTAGGACTCGGCCGCGGTCTCGACCCCGTAGGCGCCCCGGCCGAAGTAGATGGTGTTCAGGTAGCGCTCGAGGATCTCGTCCTTGGTCAGCACGATCTCGAGCTTCAGGCTCAGGACGAGTTCCTTGAACTTGCGCGTGTAGGTCTGATCCTGGCTCAGGAACGCGTTCTTGGCGTACTGCTGGGTGATGGTCGACCCACCCTGGGTGGAGCCGGTCGTCAGGTTGTTCCACATGGCCCGGCTGAATCCGAGGACGTCGAAGCCGCTGTGCTCGTAGAACCGGCGGTCCTCGGCGGACACGACCGCGTGCTGCATGTCCTCGGGGATCTCGTCGATGGGCACCGAGATCCGGTTGGTGTCCCCGAGCCGGGCCAACTCGGTCTTGCCGTTGTTCCAGTAGATGATCGAGGTCTGCGCGGCGGCGACCTCGTTCTCCTCGGGAATGTCGATCGTCAACCACGCGTAGGCGAACAGGATGCCGCCGAGCACGAGGCCGACCCCGGTGATGGTGGCCAGCGTGCCCAGGACGAGCTTCCACGAGGGGACGAACCGGCGCCAGCCCGTCCGACCCTCGCGCGGGTAGTTGATTCTCACGCTGGTCACGGTAACCGAATCCCGCACGCACCGGGCGGGCGAGACCTACGCGGCCCTCAGCTGCCACCCAGCCCCGCCATGAAGGTGCACGCGCTCGGGCACCGGACTACCCTCATCGGATGGCAGTGCCGCGATCCGCCTCGATCCGCGGCTCCCGCACGCCCCGGCCCAGCACCCGCCCGCCTGCCCCGCATCCCGACGAGTTCGCCGCCGAGGAGATCGAGGACCCGCGGGCCCCGCGCGACGTGGTGTCCTACGCGCTGGCCCGCCGGTCGGCCCTGGAGACGATGCGCCGAGGTGGCGCGTTCAACAGCGACTACTGCGACGCCGACCCGAACCTGCTGCGTGCCGCGAAGTACCACGGCGAGACTGTCGGACGGGACTGCCCGGTCTGCGGGCGCCCCGACCTGGTGGAGGTCACCTGGGTGTTCGGCGCCCAGCTCGGCCCGCTCAGCGGCTCGGCGCGCGCCCAGGCGCAACTGGCCGACATGGCCCACGAGCACGGCAGGTTCCGCGTGCACGTGGTCGAGGTGTGCCGGCACTGCACCTGGAACCACCTGGTCCTGTCCTACAACCTCGGTGACGGCGTCCCGCGCACCCGGGGCCCACGACGACGCTGACCGGGTAGCCGCACGACGCGACGCGTGCCACCCTGAAGGCGTGCCCGAGTTGCCCGAGGTGAGCGCCCTGGCCGAGGCGCTGACCGCCCGCGCCGCCGGCCTGGTCGTGGCGCGCGCCGAGGTTGCCGCGATCAGCGCGCTGAAGACGTTCGATCCGCCGATCGGAGCACTGGTCGGTGCCGAGGTGCTGGGCGTCACCCGGGCGGGCAAGCACCTGGTGCTCGACGCCGTCGACCCCGACGGCGAACTGCTGCACCTGGTGGTCCACCTGGCCCGGGGCGGCTGGGTGCGCTGGCGCGACGATCCGCCGACCCGACCGGCGGCGCTGGGCCGTGGTGGCGGTCGCGCCGCAGGTGCGGCGCTGGCGCTGCGGCTCGTGTTCGCCGAGCCGGGCCCAGCGGGTGCCGCCGGAGACCCGGTGGCGGCGCTGGATGTCACCGAGGCCGGCACCCGCAAGGGACTGGCCGTGCATGTCGTGCGCGACCCGCAGGACGTCCCGGGCGTGGCCCGGCTGGGCCCGGACCCACTAACCGACCTCACCCCCGAGCTGTTCGGCGAGATCCTGGCCGCGGCCGGTCGTGCGCAGCTCAAGGGCGTGCTGCGCGACCAGTCCCGGATCGCGGGCATCGGCAACGCCTACTCCGACGAGATCCTGCACGTCGCCCGGCTCAGCCCGTTCGCCCCGGCCAACGGCCTGCCGCCTGACACGCAGGCACGGCTGTACGCAGCCCTGCGCGACACCCTGGCCGCCGCCGTGACCGCGGCCCGGGCCACAGACCCCACCTCCCTCAAGGCCGAGAAGAAGGCCGGCATGGCGGTGCACGGACGCACCGGCCAGCCCTGCCCGGTGTGCGGCGATGTGGTGCGTGAGGTCAGCTTCGCCGACAGCAGCCTCCAGTACTGCGCCACCTGCCAGACCGCCGGCAAGCCCCTGGCCGACCGACGGATGAGCAAGCTCCTCAAATAGCTGCCCCGCCGCTCGGCCGCGCCGCCCCAGCCGCTCGGTTGGCGCATCCCTTCCGCGCAGACGCTTGCCGAACTCGGAAGCAGCTCCGCGAAGGGCAGGCATCTGCGCCAGAGGCGCAACTGCGAGAGGGTGGGGCAGTGGACGCCACTTCGCGGTACGTCGAACCGTCGCTCACCGTTCCCACGCTGGGCGAGCCCGCGCAGGCGCGCCCGGGCGGGACGTTGCTGGTCGCTGGGCTGTTCGCCGCCTCGGGCACGCTGCACCTGGTGCGGCCCGCCACGTTCGAGCCGCTGATCCCGCCGGTCCTCGGCGCTCCGAAGCCCTGGGTCCTGGCCTCCGGAGTCGCCGAACTGGCATGCGCCGCCGGCCTGGTGACCCGGGCCCGCTGGGCGCCGGCCGCCACCGCCGCCACGCTCGCGGTCATCTGGGTGGGCAACCTGCAGATGGCTGTGGACGTGACCCGGTCGCCGGAGTCCGGACGGGGCGCAACGCTGGCAGCCTGGGCCCGGCTGCCGGTGCAGGTGCCGTTGATCCGCATGGCCATCCGGTCGCCGAGGCGCCCCCGACACTAGAGTGCGAGCCATGGCGTGGCTCATCACCGGCGGTGCGGGATACATCGGGGCTCATGTCGTGCGCGACATGCGGGCCAGCGACCGCGAGGTCGTGGTCCTCGACGACCTGTCGACCGGCCGCGCCGACCGGGTCCCCGAGGGCGTCACCCTGATCAAGGCCGACGTGGGCAACCGGCGAGCGGTCCGGCGCGCGCTGACCCAGCACCCGATCACCGCAGTGATGCACTTCGCCGCCCGCAAGCGGGTGGGTGAGTCCGTCCAGGCGCCCCTGGAGTACTGGTCGGCCAACGTCGGCGGTCTGCAGGTGCTCCTCGAGGAGATGGTCAGGGCAGGCATCACCCAGATGGTCTTCTCCTCCTCGGCCGCCGTCTACGGACAGCCGAACCTCACCCCGGGGGCGCCCGGCATCTCCGGCGCGGGACGGATCACCGAGGCCACCCCGTGCATGCCGATCAACCCCTACGGTGCGACGAAGCTCGCCGGGGAGCACATGGTCGCAGCCACCGCCCACGCGCACGCCTGGCATGCGGTCAGCCTGCGCTACTTCAACGTGGCCGGTGCCGGGCGACCCAGCCTGGGCGACCCGGCCGCGCTGAACCTGATCCCGATGGTCCTCGAGGCGATCTCCCAGGGCCGCCGACCCGTGGTGTTCGGCGACGACTACCCGACCCTGGACGGCTCGTGCGTGCGCGACTACATCCACGTCGCGGACCTGTCGGGCGCACACGTGGCAGCCGCCCGCCTGGTCGAGGTGGCCCACCAGGGCGAGTTGCTGCGCGCCGCCGGCGACCGCGTCCAGGAGGCTGCGTCGCGCGCTGAGTCCGCGGCCTCGCGGCTGCCCGGTGGATCCGCGGCCGTCGGGGCAGCCGCCCAGGTGCCGGCCCGGGCGATCGAGCGGATGCCGGCCGCCGCGCGCGCCGTCGAACTGGCCGCCCAGCGGATCCCCGGGGTGATCCGCGCCACCACCGGTCCCCGGGGGGTCCGCGGCCAGGCCGGAGACCTCGCCGCGGAGGTCGCCACCCAGATCGGTTCCCTGGTCGCGCGGGTCGCCGGCGTGGAGGATGCACCCCACCTCGACGAGCACGTGGCGATCAATGTCGGGACCGGGCGAGGCTACTCGGTGTTCGAGGTCATCGAGGCGCTGCGTCGCTCAGTCGGCAAGGAGTTCGCCGTCGACATCGTCGCGCGCCGCCCGGGTGACCCGGCCTCGCTCGTGGCCGACCCGGGCCTGGCCGGCGTGCTGCTGGGCTGGCGCGGTCGCCGGTCGCTGGACCAGATGACCGACTCCGCCTGGGCCGCCTGGCAGGCGCGTCCGTAGCGAGGTCCCACCATTCGAGGCCCGACCTCAGCCCGGACTCACCCGAGCTGAGCCTCAGGGGCTCGCGTTGGGACCCGGGTCGGGGTCTGAGTCCTCGGTCCCGTCCAGAGGGTTGTTGGCAGTGCCATCCCCGCCCGCACCGTCCGCCCCCCCACCGTCGGGCGCCGGGCTGACCGAGGGTTCCGGTTCCGGCTCCGGCGGCGGCGGCGCCTTGGCCAGGGCCAACGTGACCTGCGATCCCTTCTTGGCCATCTGGCCACCACGTGGGCTCTGCGACACCACCGTTCCCGGGGCGAACTGGGTGGTCTCGACCTCCGCGTCGTAGGTCACCTCGAAGCCCTCGTTGAACAGGTCGCGGCGGGCCTGGGCGTCGGTGCGACCCACCACGTCGGGCACCTCGACCTGACCGTTGGACACCCAGATGTCCACCGCGGACCCGGCATCAACGGTCTCGTAGGCGTCGGGACGCTGCCGCAGGACCGTCTCCTCGGGCTGGTCGGAGTCCTCCTCACGCACCCGGCCCAGGCTAAGGCCGGCCTCGGACAGCGCCCCTTCGGCCTCCTCGATGGACCGGAAGTCGATCAGGTCGGGTACCGGCACCTGCTCCTTGCCCGCCGAGACCACCAGTTCGACGACGCTGCCCTCCTCGACCAGCTCCCCGCTGCGGGGGTCCTGGCTGATGACCTCGTCCTTGGGACTGTCCGAGGCCTTGTACTCCGGCCCACCCAGGCGCAGCCCGGCATCGCTGAGCCTGGCCTCGGCGTTGTTGATCGTCAGCCCCTCGAGCCGGGGCACCGACACCGTGGTCGGGGTACCGGCGGCGAGCAACTGCACCGCGAGCCACGCCACGAACCCCAGCAGGCCCACGACCAGCACGGTGATGCCCAGCCCACGCAGGAAGCCGCCGCCCTTCTTCTCCTCGGGTGCCGGGACCCCGGCGGCCGGGTCCGACTCCAGGTAGGGGTCCCCGGCGCCACCGGGGATCACCGGGGCCATCGCCCCGGTGGCCGCCGCGGAACCAGCCGGTGTGAGCTGGGCGGTGGCGTCCGGGTCCGCCCCACCGAGCACCGAGGTGGCCTGGTCATCAGCCCCGCCCGGGGGCGGGACAGGCATGACCCTGGTCACGGGGACCCCGGCGATGGCCCGCTCCACGTCGGCGCGGAACTCCACCGCGGACTGGTAGCGCTGGGCCGGGTCCTTGGCCAGCGCGCGGGCGACGATGGTGTCCAGCTCGCGAGGCAGGGTGGGGTCCAGCTCGCTGGGGACGGGGGCCGGCTCGTTGACGTGGGCGAAGGCGACCGCGACAGGGGCATCAGCCACGAAGGGTGCCCGACGGGTCAGCAGCTCGAAGAGCAGGACACCGGTGGAGTACAGGTCGCTGCGGGCATCGACGGATCGGCCCTGGGCCTGCTCCGGGGACAGGTAGCCCGCGGTGCCCAGCACGGTGGAGGCGCTGGTGGAGGTCTGCCCGGTGTCGGCGACGGCTCGGGCGATCCCGAAGTCCATGACCTTCACGCCACCGGTCGTCGTGGTCATGACGTTGCCGGGCTTGATGTCGCGGTGGATGATGCCGTGCCGGTGGCTGTAGTCCAGGGCCGCCAGGACGCCGGAGGTCATCTCCAGCGCGCGTTCTGGCACCAGCTTGTTGCCCGAGTGCAGCAGCTCCTTGAGCGTGATGCCCTCGACGAGCTCCATGACGATGAACGGCACGATGACCGCGCGATCGCCGGAGTCCAGGGTGTCCTCGCCCGTGTCATAGACCGCCACGATGTTGGGGTGGTTCAGCGACGCCGCACTCTGCGCCTCGCGGCGGAACCGGGCCAGGAAGACCGGGTCTCGCGCCAGCTCGGGCTTGAGGATCTTGATGGCCACGCGCCGGCCCAGGCGCAGGTCGCGCCCTTCGTGGACCTCGGCCATGCCGCCGCGGCCGAGCAGTTCGCCAACCTGGTAGCGGTCGCCAAGACGGCGCACGTCGCTCATCAGTTCTCCTGTCCGCTCATCGGCCCACCCGCTCGATTCCCCAAGGAGCGCGGGTCCAGCGCGACCAGTGCCGAGGCGGAGCCAGTCGCTGCACGGGGATCAATCTACCGTGCGGGTCGCGGGCCGCCCGGGAGCGTGCAGCCCGGCAACCAGCGCGCCGGATCAACCGGACAGCACCGCCTGCATCACGGCTCGGGCGATCGGAGCAGCCAACGTGTTGCCGCCGACCTCGGGCGCACCGGACTTCTCGATGGCCACGGCGACCGCGACCTTGGGATTGGTCGCCGGCGCGAACGAGATGAACCAGGCGATGTTCGGCCGGTCCTCGGCGGTCTGGGCCGTCCCGGTCTTGCCGGCGACGTCCACCCCCGGGATGCGCGCGTTGGAGCCGGTCCCGTTGGCCACCACGCCCACCATCATCTGGCTGAGCTTGGTCGCGTTCTCCGGGCTCATCGCCCGGGCGAACTCGTTGGGCTCGAAGGTCTCCAGGGGGTTGAGGTCCGGCGCCGCGGTCTGGTCCACCAGGCCCGGGCGCATGGTGACCCCACTGTTGCCCACCGCCGCGGCCACCATCGCCATCTGCAGGGTGGTCGCGCGCACGTCGAACTGGCCGATCGCCGACTGGGCCAACTGCGGGGGGTCCGGGTCCGCGGGGAATCGGGACGCAGCCGCGCGCAGCGGGGTGACGAAGGACTCCTCGAATCCGAAGGCCTCGGCCTGGTCGCGCAGCGCATCGGGGCCCAACTCGTTGCCCAGCCAGGCGAAGGCGGTGTTGCAGGAGATGGCCAGGGCTTCGGCAAGGGTCACCTGCCCGTCGGGCCCGCACGGGCCGTTGAAGTAGTTGGGGATGGCCACCGTGGTGCCCGGCGCGGTGTAGGTCGCGGGGCCGGGAAGGACGCTGTCGGGCTCGAACCGACCCGACTCGAGGGCCGCGGCGGCGGTGACGACCTTGAACGTCGACCCCGGCGGGTTCGTCTTGGCGATGGGCCGGTTGAGCAGCGGCTTGTCGTCGTCGGCCTCCAACTCCTTGTAGTAGGCATTGATCGCCCTGGAGTCGTGCGAGCTCAGGATGTTCGGGTCGAACGATGGGGACTGGACCTGGGCCAGGATGCGTCCGGTGGCCGGCTCGATGGCCAGCACCGATCCGACCGTGTCCGCCAGGCCGTCCCAGGCGGCCTTCTGCGCGGCCCCGTCCAGCGTCGTGGTGACCGCCCCACCGCGGATCTCCCGCCCACCGAACAGTTGCTGCATCCGGTCGACGAACAGGCGGGGGTCGTCCCCGGAGAGCACGGAGTTCTCGGCCTTCTCCAGGCCGGTGGCGCCGAACACCAGGGAGTAGAACCCGGTGGCTGAGGCGTTCATCGGTCCCTCGGGGTACCGGCGCAGGTACTTCAGCGAGTCGTCGGTCTCCACCGAGGTCGCGATCGGGGCTCGGTCGACCAGGATCGGGCCGCGTTCCCGCGAGTACTCGGTGAGCAGCGTGCGCTGGTTGCCGGGCATCGCGTTGAGCTCGGCGCGCTGGAACACCTGGACCCGGGTCAACTGGACCAGCAGCGCGACCATGAGCACCAGCAGGCCCAGGGACAGCCGGTTCAGGGACCTGGTCACCGGACCCCCACCACCTCTGTGGTCGCGTCCGCAGGCCCCACGTAGACCGGGTCGGGCCGCCGGACGTGGTCCGAGACCCGCAGCACCAGGCCGAGGATGATCCAGTTGGCCAGCAGCGACGAGCCCCCCGCGGACATGAACGGGGTGGTCAGGCCGGTGTGCGGGATCAACTTGCTCACACCGCCGAGGACGATGAACGCCTGCAGGCTCAGCACGATCGCGTACCCGGTGACCAGGAGGGTGCCGAACGCATCGCGGGAGGCGTGCGCCAGGCGCAGCATCCGCTGGATCAGCACGGCGAACAGCACGATCACCGCGAACACCCCGACCATGCCGATCTCCTCGCCGAGGGCCGCGAAGATGAAGTCGCTCTCCGCGAACGGCACGAGCTGCGGGTACCCCTGCCCCCAGCCGGTCCCCATCATCCCGCCGGCTGCGAACCCGTAGAGGGCCTCGACGATCTGGAAGCCCTCGTCATCGGCGTAGTCGAACGGGTTCAGCCACACCTTGACTCGGATCCGCACGTGGTTGAACGCCAGGTAGGCCACCACGGCGCCCACGACCGTGAGCAGGAAGCCCAGGACGGCCCAGGACCTGCGTCCGGTTGCCACGTAGAGCAGGCCGACGAACAGGCCGAAGAACAGTGCGGCCGTGCCGAGGTCGGTCTGGAACACCACGATGCCCATGGCCAGCAGCCAGGCGACCAGGATCGGGCCCAGGTCTCGACCCCGGGGGATACCCAGACCCAGGACCTTGTGGCGCACCAGGGACAACGACTCCCGGGTCTGGACCAGGTAGGAGGCGAAGAAGATCGTGATCAGGACCTTGGCCAGCTCCGCGGGCTGGAACGTGAAGGCCCCGACCTGGATCCAGAGGTTGGCCCCGCGGATGGTCAGGCCCAGACCCGGGACCAGCGGCAGCAGCAGCAGGACGAAGCCGGCCAGACCGACGACATAGGTGTAGCGGCGCAGGGTGCGGTGGTCGCGGACGATGAGCAGCACCAGGGCGCAGGCCACGACCCCCACGGCCATCCAGATCGCCTGCTGGACGCCCACCGAGCTGGGCACCGGGTCATCCCGAGCGATCGCCCTGGTCGCCTCGGCGATGTCCAACCGGCCGATCATGGCGATGCCCAGCACGTTGAGCGCGCCCGCGACCGGCAGCAGGATCGGGTCGGCGTAGGGCGCCAGCCAGCGGACCATCAGGTGGATGCCCAGCAGGCAGAGACCCTCGATGATCACGATGGTGCGGACCTGCGCCACGATATCGCCGGCAGCCCCCTCGCTGGCCAGCACGAGCGCCAGGGCACCGACCAGCCAGACCATCACCAGCAGGGCGAGCTCGGTGTTGCGGCGCGTGGGCTGGGTCGGTGGCGGCACGGACCCCACGGACCCGGGGATCACCGGCACGCTCATGTGGCGGGCCCGATCGTCGAGTTCGGCACCGGGTTCGGCGTCGACGTCGTCCCGGGGCCGGTCGAGACCGGCGAGTCAGGCTGGGTCGGCGAGAGCGGCAACGGCGTCGGCGCGGGCGGGCAGCCCAGGGGGGCCTGCGGGGAGGCACACCCGGCGGCCTTCACCGCCAGCAGCGCGACGATGCGCTGCGCCTCGGCCTGGGTGCCCGCATCGATCGTCCGCTCGACCTGGGCCTGGTCGTAGTAGGGCAGGGTGGACAGGCTGATCCCGCTGGTGCTGCTCACGCGGTTGAGCTCGACCCCGCCGACCTGCTGGGCGATCCCCTGGTGGATGGCCACGTAGCCCGAACTGACCCCCACGTACCACTGCGCGCTGAGCCACCACAGGAAACCGGCCAGCCCGACCAGCAGGACCACGAGCACGGTTGCGGCGCTCACCAACCCGCGCCAGTGCCGCCGGGCCCACCCCGGGCCGGCCCCGGGCTGGGCGTCCTCGTCCTCGTCGGACGCCGCGCTCGGTCCATCGCTACCGACGCCGATGGCTCCGCTGGCGACCGCCGCGCCGATCGAACCCGGCTGCGCTGGGGTAGCGGGCCCCGGTCCGCCCGGAGTCACCGGCCCCCCGGACTCGTCGGTCTCGTCGGCCTGCGCGTCCACGGCCGGCAGCTCACCGGTATCGACCTCGTCCCCGACTACCTCCGCCCGACTCAGGTCACGGGCGGAGTCCGGCGCACCGCCGCGGGACCGGTCCGAACCCCGCGCGGCCAGGCCCCCGGCGACCGTGGGCCCGCTGATCCCGCCCTGGGTCGAATCCCCGCCGGCTGGTCCCACATCGTCGGGGAACCGCAGGCCCGGCAGGGCCGCCCGGTTGCGCTGCTCCCCGGCTGCGCCGACGACGACCGGGCGCCCACGGGCGGACTCGAGGTCCGCCCCGGCCTCGTCGACCTCGACCACGTCGGCCACGACCGCGGTCACGTTGTCCGGCGCGCCACCGGCCAGGGCCAGGTCGACCAGCTCGGTGACCGCCGCCGTGGGATCGGACACCTGGCGCAGCACCGACTCGAGCATCGGGTCGGTGACCACCCCGGACAGCCCGTCGCTGCACAACAGGAACCGGTCGCCGACCCGGGCCTCGCGCATCGAGGTCTCGCCCTCGGGGGTGCCGGTGCCGTCGATGGCGCGCAGGAGCAGGTTGCGCTTGGGGTGGCTGCGCGCCTGCTCGGCAGTGATCCGGCCCGCGTCGATCAGGGTCTGCACGTAGGTGTGGTCGTGGGTGATCTGGCTCAGTTGCCCGCCGCGCAGCAGGTAGGCCCGGGAGTCGCCCACGTGGATCAGTGCGATCCGTCCACCACGCCAATAGATCGCGGTGAGCGTGGTGCCCATGCCCGCGCGCTTCGGGTCAGCGCCGATGAACTGCGCGATCCGCTCGGCGGAGGTCAGCATCGCGTCATCCAGGGCTGTGAGCACGTCGCCGGCGGGCAGCTCCTCGGAGTCCAGCTCGGCGAGGGTGGCCACCACGGTGGAGCTGGCCAGCTCACCGGCTGCATGCCCGCCCATCCCGTCGGCCACGATCAGCAGGCTGCGCCCGGCGTAGCCGGCGTCCTCGTTCTCCTTGCGCACCATGCCCACATCGGACTTGGCCGCATACCGCAGGATCTGGGTCATGGGAGCACCTGCCTAGCGCTGCAACTGCAGGGTCGTACGGCCGACGCGCACCTTGGCGCCGACCCGCAGGACGGTGGGCCCGGTCAGCCGGGTCCGGTCGATCCAGGTGCCGTTCGTCGAGCCGAGGTCCTCCACGATCCACTGGCCGTCCGAGGGGAAGAAGCGCGCATGCCGGCTGGAGGCGTAGTCGTCCTCGAGCACCAGGGTGGAGTCCGAGGCCCGGCCGACGGTGATGGGCGAGGTGCCCAGCGGCACCACCGTGCCGGCCAGCTCGCCCTCGACCACCGTGAGCTTGCGGGGTGTCCCCGGCCCCCGCGTGGCCACCCGGGGCTTGGGCTGCGGCGGCACCGGCGGCGCGCTCGGGGTGGGCAGTCCGCCCACGGAGCGACCGGGCTGGGGGCGGGCCTCCTTGGGCGCGGCCAGGTCCCGGCGCAGCACGAGCACGATCGCGAACACGGCCAGCCACAGCGCGGCCAGGAAGCCGAACCGCATCAGCGTGATCGCGAGCTCAGACATCGGTCACCGCGCCCGGTAGGTCAGCGTCGTGGTCCCGAGCTGGATGCGCGCCCCGTCGAAGAGCGTCACGCTTGCGACCATGCGCCCGTTGACCAGGGTGCCGTTGGTCGATCCGAGGTCGCGCAGGATCACCTCGCTGCCCAACGTGATCTGCGCATGGTGGCGCGAGACGCCAGGATCATCGATGCGGATGTCGACGTCGGTGCCGCGGCCCAGCACGGTGATCGCGTGCAACGGGTAGGTCACCGAGTCGACCTCGAGGTGGGGCTCACCGCTGACGTCGACGGGCGCGGCGCCGCCCGGCTGCGGGCCGGTCCGCACCTCCGAGCGGATCCGGAACACGCCTGTGCCCAGCGACGCGTCCTGGGCCAGGCTCACCTCGGCCGCACCCACGAAGGCGTAGCGCTGCTGCTGCGCGTACTCGCGCACCAATCCCGCCAGTTCGTCGTTGACGGTGGCCTCGTAGGCGGACAGGCGGGCGTAATCGGCCTCGGAGAGCTCCACGATGAACACATTGGGCACGACGGTACGGGCTCGACTGACCACCGTCGCGCGGTCGTCGAGCTCGCGTTGCAGACCGGCGGCGATCTCCACCGGCTGCACCTCGGACCGGAACGCCTTGGCGAAAGCGCCGTTGACCATGCGGTCGAGCTTCTTCTCGAAGCTGTCGAGCATCCCCACCGGCCACCTCCCTCCCACCCGGTTGCCCGGGGTCGCCCACCACGCAGCCGAGCAGGTCCACGCGCCCCGGCAGTGCTGTCGATCTTAGCCACGCACGGGCGCCGGCCGCAGGCTCCACACCCCGGTGGCTGCCAGCAGGACGGCCACGCCGGCCCAGAGCATCGGGGCGATCCCGTCCGCGGGGACGGTGAACGCCGTCGCGGCGATGCCGGTGACCAGGGCCACGTTCAGGCCCACGTCGTAGAGGGCGAACACCCGCCCACGGTACGAGTCGTCCACGTCGCGCTGCAGCACGGTGTCCCCGGTGATCTTGACCGCCTGCCCGGAGAACCCCATGGTCAGCGAGGCCAGGACCATCAGCGCGAGCGCTCCGCTGGCGAACCCCAGGGGCGCCACCACGGCCGCGCCGAACAGGCTCACCGCACTCCAGCGGGCCAGCCCGAGCCGGCGGCTCAGGTAGGGCGCCGACACCGCGGCCAGCAGGCTGCCCACCGACGCCCCGGCCGCAATGACCGCGAAGTCGGCCAGGGCGCCGTCGGGGTCGTCGGCCGGATTCAGCGAGTAGCGCACGATGAGCAGCGCATCGACCAGCAGCGCGCCGAAGGCGATCCGATGGGCCATCACGACCGCCATCGCCCGGCGGGCCCGAGGCCGCTGGTGCACGTGCCCGACGCCGGCCGCCATCCCCCGGCCCACCGCCACGAGGTCGGCGGTGAGCGCGTGCGTGGGCCCATCGCCTGCCGGGCCCAGATCGCGCCGCGGGATCCGGCTGGCGATCGCCGCGGATACCAATAGGCCCACCGCGACCAGGGCGACCAACTGGCTGGCGCCGTGCGGGCCGAGCACCGGCATGAGCAGCAGGCCGGCGACGGTGGCCACCGCGGAGGCGATCGTGCCGGCGGTCGGGAACAGCGCGTTGGCGGTGACCAGGTACGTCGGGGCCACCACCAGCGGTAGTCCCGCGGACAGCCCGGCCAGCCAGAGCCGACCGATGCCCATCGTGACCAGGACCGCGCTGCCCAGGTCCAGGCCGTCGCGGTCGGCAGCGACCAGCAGCGCGATCCCGATCATCACCGCACCGCGCAGCACGTTGGCCAGGACCAGGACGCGCGCCCGGTTCCACCGGTCCAGGAACACCCCGGTGAACGGACCGATCAGGGAGTAGGGCAGCAGCAGCAGCGCGAAGGCTCCGGCGACCTGGGGCGCGGTGGCCTGACGTTCGGGCGAGAACAGCACGAACGAGCCCAGCGCTGCCTGCAGCAGCCCGTCAGCGGCCTGCCCGGTCAGCCGGGTGGCCAGCAGCAGGCGAGCGTTGCGCGTGGCCAGCACCGGCCAGCGCCGGGCCAGGCGGCCCGCCAGGGAAGCCGTCGCGCTCGGACCGACCATGCACGGCAGCATGCCCCGTGTGCCCACTGCGCGTCCACAGGCGCGAACCCACGGGGCGGTCGATACTCGATCCCATGAACGAGCAATGGGCCCAGCAGGTGCGGGCCGCCGTACTGGCCGAGGACGGCGACGCCCTGGCCGCGCTGTTCGACCTGGCGGTGGTACAGGAGGGCCGCGCGGTGGCCTCGCGATCCTGGCTGGATGCGATCTCGGCGTTCGACGCCGACGCGATCACGGGCTGAGCGGCGCACGCGAAAGGACCCCGGACGAACGCCCGGGGCCCTTCGCGCACGCGTCGCGTGCGTCAGCTCGCGATCTCACCGGCGATGAACTGCTCCACCTTGGTGCGGCAGATCTCGTCGGAGTACTGCTCCGGGGGGGACTTCATGAAGTAGCTCGACGCGGACAGGATCGGGCCACCGATGCCGCGGTCCTTGGCGATCTTCGCCGCACGCAGCGCGTCGATGATCACCCCGGCCGAGTTCGGGGAGTCCCAGACCTCGAGCTTGTACTCCAGGGTCAGCGGCACGTCGCCGAACGCGCGACCCTCGAGGCGGACGAAGGCCCACTTGCGGTCATCGAGCCACGCGACGTAGTCCGAGGGACCGATGTGGATGTTGCGCGCGCCGATGTCGCGGCTCATCTGCGAGGTGACCGACTGGGTCTTGGAGATCTTCTTGGACTCCAGGCGATCACGCTCGAGCATGTTCATGAAGTCCATGTTGCCGCCGACGTTGAGCTGGTAGGTGCGGTCGACGGTGACGCCGCGGTCCTCGAACAGCTTGGTCAGCACGCGGTGGGTGATGGTGGCGCCCACCTGGCTCTTGATGTCGTCGCCCACGATCGGCACACCGGCATCGGCGAACTTCTTGGCCCACTCCGGGGTCCCGGCGATGAACACCGGCAGCGCGTTGACGAAGGCGACCTTGGCATCGATGGCGCACTGCGCGTAGAACTTCGCAGCGTCCTCCGAGCCGACCGGCAGGTAGCACACGAGCACGTCGACCTGGGCCTCGCGCAGGGCCGCGACGACGTCCACGGGCGACTCGTCGGACTCGGTGACCATCTCCTTGTAGTACTTGCCCAGGCCGTCGAGCGTGTGGCCACGCGACACGGTCACACCGGTCGGCGGGACATCGCTGATCTTGATGGTGTTGTTCTCGGAGGCGAAGATCGCATGCGAGAGATCCTGGCCGACCTTCTTGGCATCGACGTCGAACGCCGCGACGAACTCGATGTCGCTGACGTGGTAGTCGCCGAACTGGACGTGCATGAGTCCGGGGACCGAATCGGTGGGATCCGCGTCCTTGTAGTACTCGACTCCCTGCACGAGGGACGAGGCGCAGTTGCCCACACCCACGATGGCCACACGAATGGCACCCATCTTGTGTTCCTTTCTCACCCGCGGGTTCGCGGGCGACGCGGCCCGGCCCCGGTATCTCCGGTTTGGTTGTCGGACACGTCGGGGGATCCTCCGCGCCGTTCGTCGTTCTCCTGGTCGATCAGTTCGTTGAGCCAGCGCACCTCGCGCTCGACGCCGTCCAGGCCGTGGCGCTGCAGCGCAGCGGTATAGCTGTCCAACCGCTCGCGGTTACGAGCGATCGAGGAGGCCAGGTTCGCCCGGCGCTCCTCCATCCGGCTGCGCCGGCCCTCGAGGATGCGCACGCGCACCTCGGTCGGCGTGCTGGCGAAGAAGGCCATGTGCACCCCGAACGCCTCGTCCTCCCACGCCTCCGGACCGGTGCGCGAGACGAACTCGGCGAACCGGTCCTTGCCGTCGGCGGTCAACTCGTAGACGATCTTCGCCCGCCGGCCGGTCAGCACCGGCGCGCTGGCGTCGGCGGCCCCCGCCTCGGCGATCAGACCCCGGTCGAGCAGGTCCTTGAGCGCGGGGTACAACGATCCGTACGAGATGGCGCGGAACGTCCCCATGACGGCATTGAGGCGCTTGCGCAACTCGTAGCCGTGCATCGGGGCGTCCTGGAGCAGGCCCAGGATGGCGAACTCGAGCACTTCGCTGCGGCGAGTGGCTGCCATCGCGGAGTACCGTCCTCTCGTCATCTCAGGTGACGTGCTGATGTATCGAACAGTATGTATCGAGTTGATACATCGAGCAAGTCGCGCAGGCTGTTCGACTCGAGGCAGCACGGTGACCGGCACGTCGTGGGCGCTGCGCCGGGACCAATGTCCACCGCCACCGGGTCCTGTGGGTGCGTGCGCCGCCGCGACGGCACGGGAGAATGCCACCCATGACGATGCCTGCCACCGCCGAATCCCTTGCTGCCCTGCTCGAGTCGCTGCCTGCGAACCCGCGCATCGTGGTGTCGGGCAACTTCGCCAGCCCACGCACGACCTTGGCGCTGCTCGACGAGCACGTCCCGGCCTGGCGGCTGTGGACGCTGAACCCGCAACTGGGCCTGCCCGAGCGCGACGGGATCAGCCCGGAGACCCCGTTCGTGGGCCCGGGCATGCGCCGCAACCCGGCGCTTCGTTACGTGCCCTGCCGGCTGAGCCAGGTGCCGGCCCTGTTCGCCAAGGCGATGAGCCCGGATGTGGTCGTGCTGCACACGTCGATGCCCCGACACGGGGTGGTCTCCCTGGGCATCGAGGTCAACGTGATGCCCGCAGCCATCGAGGCATGTCGCGCACGCGGCGGCACGGTGATCGCCCAGATGAACCCGAGGATGCCGTTCACCTACGGGGATGCGATCGTCCCGCTGACCTCGATCGACGTCCTCTTCGAGGCCGAGGAGCCCATCGAGCTGGCCCCGCCCATCAAGCTCGACGACACCAGCCGGGACATCGGCGCGCGGATCGCCGCCCGGATCAAGGACGGCTCGACGTTGCAGATGGGCATCGGCGGCATCCCCGACGCTGTGCTCACGGCCCTGTCGGATCGTCGCGGGCTGCGGTTCTGGACCGAGATGTTCTCCGACGGAGTGCTGGCCCTGGACCAGGCAGGCGCCCTGGACCCGGACGTCCCGTTGGCGGTGTCGTTCCTGTTCGGGTCAGCGGAGCTCTACGAGTGGATCGACGGCAACCCACGGGTGCGGATGGTGCGCACCGAGCACAGCAACGACCCCGGCCTGATCGCCCAGCAGCCCCTGATGACCTCGGTGAACTCCGCCCTGCAGGTCGACCTGTTCGCGCAGGCCAACGCCTCGCGGATCAACGCGAGGATCTACTCGGGCTTCGGCGGCCAGAACGACTTCATCGTCGGAGCGCTGCACGCACCGGGCGGTCAGGCCTTCATCGCACTGCGCTCCTGGCACCCCAAGGCCGACGTGTCGACAATCGTGCCGCTGCTCGACGAGCCGGTCACCTCGTTGCAGCACACCGGCGTGGTCACCGAGAACGGCCTGGCTGAGATCTGGGGCCGCTCCCAGGACGAGCAGGCGCACAACCTCATCGAGCATGCCGCGCACCCCGACGTGCGCGAGGAGCTGCGCGAGGAGGCTGGGGCGCTCGGCCTGCACGTGTGAGTTCGGTCACGACTCGTGTTCGACGCGGATAGACCGGGTAGGGATCAGGGGTAGTCGACCTAGGAGTTCCCATGACCCGCAGCACCTCGATCAAGGCCGGTCTGGCCCTGACGCTCACCGCATCGGTCATCGCCGGCGGTCCAGCCATCGCTGATGCCCTCGGCCTCGGAGCCAGTACTCCGGCCGCGCACTCCGCCGCCTGGGAGGCCTCCGCGGCCCGGAATGCGCGGGAGGCGACCGCGAGCCATGACGCAGTGCGCAAGGCCGAGGCCGAGCGCAAGGCCGAGGCCAAGCGCAAGGCGAAGGCCAAGGCGAAAGCCAAGGCGAAGGCGCAGGCGGAGGCTGCCGCGGCGGCCGAGCGCAAGGCTGAGGCGGCCCGCAAGGCCGAGGCCGCGCGCAAGGCCGAGCAGAAGCGGGCCGGGCGAAGTCGTGCCCAGGGCGGCACGCCTGCACAGAACCGCGCGCTGGGCATGGCGATGTGCGCGGACAAGGGCTGGTCGGCCGGGCAGTGCGCCGATCTCGGCCGGCTCTGGCAGAAGGAGTCGGGCTGGAGCAGCCGCGCGCACAACCCCAGCGGCGCCCACGGCATCCCGCAGGCACTGCCCGGGTCCAAGATGAGCAGCCACGGGTCGGACTGGTCCACCAGCGCCCGCACCCAGATCGCCTGGGGCCTGGACTACATCAAGAACAGCTACGGCAACCCCAGCAACGCCTGGGCCCACTCCCAGAGCCGCGGCTGGTACTGACCGACTGCGCCATCAGCGATGGGCGGCTCAGGTGGATGTCGGACCGGCCTGGTCAGGATCCGGTCCGGCAGCGGCCGCGGGCTCGGCGGCCGGGATGCTGAGCTCCTCCTGCTCATGGCGTCCGGAGGTCTTGGGCAGGGCCAGGGTGAACACGAGGCCGAGGAACACGAAGCCGCCGGCGACGAACGCCGTGCGGGACAGCGACTCGGCGAAGGCCTGCCCGGCGGCCGCCTGGAGCTCAGGACTGCCTGGGGGCTGGTCCAGACCCGGGATGACGGTCCCAGCCGACTTCTCGACCACGTCGGCGAGCTGCTGGGCCTGCTCGGCCGGTACCCCCACCTCCGCGACCCTGGTCTCGGTCTGGGCGTTGAAGGTCACGAACAGCACCGTGCCCAGGACGGCGGTGCCCATCGCGGAGCCGATCTGCCGGGCGGTGCTCTGCGTGCCCGAGGCCTGTCCGCTCTGCCGCACCGGCACGTCGGCCAGGATCAACCCGGTGAGCTGGGCGCTGGCGTAGCCCACACCCATGCCGTAGACGACCAGCCAGATGATGATCTGCCATGCGGTGGACTCGGTGCTGATCGTCACGCCCAGCCCGACGATGCCGACCACCTCCAGGGCCATACCCATCCGCGCGACGAACCGGGGTCCGTACTTGTTGGCCAGCGAGGCGGCGGTCGGCGCGGCCACGAACGAGCCGAGCGCCAGCGTCGCCAGCAGGGCGCCGGCGCCCAGGGCCGTGTAGCCGAGCACGTTCTGCAGGAACAGCGGCAGGGAGAACAGGATCCCGAACTCGCCAAGGCTGACGATCAGCGCTGCTGCCGAGCCCAGTCCGAAAGTGGCGATCCGGAACAGGCTGAAGTCGATCAGCGCCGACTTGCCCATGCGGGTGCGCCGGGTCTCGACCAGGTACAGCCCCAGCAGGCAGATCAGGCCCACGACGATGGCGATCGCCACCGGGGAGATGGAGCCGGCGGCCAGGTCCAGCCCGCCCAGGGTGGCGTCCTCTGTGACTCGGGCCCAACCGTAGTTGCGGCCCTCGATCAGACCGAAGACGATCAGGCCGATGCCCAGCGCGGACAGGAGAGCGCCGAGCACGTCCAGTCCCGCGGTGTCGCCGGGATCCTTGACGTTGGGCACGGTGGCGAAGGCGCCCACGATGACGGCCAGACCGATCGGCACGTTGATCCAGAACGCCCACGTCCAGGAGAAGTTGGTGGTCAGGAAGCCGCCGACCAGTGGGCCCATGGCGGCCATCCCACCGATGATCGATCCGTAGATCGCGAACGCGATGTTGCGCGACCGCCCCGAGTACAGGGAGTTGACCAGCGACAGCGAGGACGGGGCCATCATCGCCCCGCCGACCCCCTGCAGGGCGCGGGCTGTGATCAGGTGCTCGCCGGAGCGCGAGGACGCCGCGTAGATGCTCGATACCACGAACACCAGGGCGCCCAGGGTGAAGATGTGCCGCCGGCCGATCCGGTCGCCGACCCGGCCGAACACGATCAGCAGGGCCGCGAAGCTCAACGAGTACATCGCGTTGACCCACTCGGCGTCGATCGAGCTCAGGTTCAGGTCGTCGATCATCGAGGGCAGCGAGACGTTGACGATCGTGGCGTCCATGATGATCAGGGCCGTGCCCAAGCCGATGAACAGCATGGGGATCCAGCCGTTGGCCGGCTTCTCGAGACGGGGAACCGGCTGCACGGCTGCGGCACTCATGGGGGCGCAGCCTACGCCCGGGGAGGCAGCGCCGCTGCCCTTCACACCTCTGGGTGCGCGAGGGGGGAGTTGAACCCCCACACCCTTTCGAGTACACGGACCTGAACCGTGCGCGTCTGCCTATTCCGCCACTCGCGCGTGGCTGTGCGGCGTCCCGCACAACTGCTGCGAATCGTACGGCGTGCGCTGCCGCGCTCCAAATCGCGGGGCCCCCACGGGGCCGGGGTGCACGTCAGTCAGTCGGGAAGTCCGCGGCCTTTGTGATCAGCTCCGTATAGGCCTGCGCGCCCCGACCCGTCAGGTGCACGCCGTCCTTGACGAAGAAGTCCCGGTGCTCGGCCGAAGCCTCGGCCCAGTCGGCGAGCACGACGTTGGGATGGTCGGGGGCGACCGAGGCGAACAGGTCGTTGTTGGGCTTCATCCAGGGACGTGGGACCCGAACGTTGACCAGCACCACACGCCGGGCGTCCACCAGCGAGTCCAGCATCGAGTGCAGCTGGGCCTGCGTGACGATCCCGTTGTTGCCGATGTGCACCAGGACGGTGTCGCGCACCTCGCCGGCGCGGGCCAGGCTGGCGATCATCGGACCCACCTGGCTGGCCTGGGTGGCGACCTTGGCGTGCAGGTCCAGGTTGATGTCATTGCCCAGGGTGCCCGAGGCACCGAGCATCACGGAGTCGCCGAACGCGGTCGCCCGGGGTCGGGGATCCAGCCCTTGCGCGTCGAGCCGGCGGGCCAGGTCACGTTCGAGGGGCGCTGGTGCCGGGGCGAGCGCGGCGAACTGCTCGGCGGACAGGGCGCTGGCGGGCGCCGGGGCGCCCGCGACCCGGAATCCGGTGAAGGCCACCAGGACCACCACGGCCGCGATGCCGGCCCAGGCTGACCTGCCGGGCCGGGGCAGGTCCCCGTCGCGGACCCGCACCCAGGCGCGTCCCAGGGCACCTCGGCGGATCGGCATCTCGAGGTAGCGATAGCTGGCCTCGGCCACCGCGAGCAGCAGGGTGATCCGCAGTGCGAAGGCCGCCGCGCCGTCGAGGGGGAGGTCCACCCCGGGCCGGGTCACCAGGAACAGCGGCCAGTGCCAGAGGTAGATGCCGTACGAGCGCTGCCCGATCCAGCGCATCGGGCGCATCCCGAGCCAGCGCCCGAACGGCACCCCGCGGTGGCTGGCTGCGGCGACCACCACCGCCGAGACCAGGGCGACCACCAGGAACCCACCCCTGTAGAGGAACCCGGAGAACTCGCCGATGGCCAGGAACATCCACACGAGCAGGACCAGCCCCAGCGCACCGGCCGCGCAGATGACCGCCTGGGCCTGCCGAGCCAGGATCGGCGCGGTGCGACCCGGGCGCCACACCACGGCAAGTGCGGCGCCGACCAGCACTCCCATGGCGTGGGTGTCGGTGCCGAAGTAGAGCCGGCTGGGGTCCGCGCCGCTGGGCATCTGGCCCAGCACCGAGCCGAGGGTCATGGCGGTGGTGGACGCCAGAGCGCCACCGAGCGCCACCCAGCCGACCGCGCGCGAACCGCGCCAGCGGAAGGCGAGCAGGGCCACCGTCGGCCAGACCAGGTAGAACTGCTCCTCCACCGCAAGGGACCACAGGTGCTTGAGCATCGGCGGCCGTCCGATGAACTCGAAGTATGAGGTGTTGGTGAAGATGTTCGACCAGTTCGAGTAGTAGAACAACGCCCCGGGCAGGTCCCGACGGAAGGCCGCCGCCCCGTCGTAGGCGATCGTCGCGACCAGCAGCGCGGTCACGGCCAGCACCGCGAACAGCGCAGGCAGCAGGCGGCGGGCCCGGCGCAGGTAGAACTGCTTGTAGTCCAGCCTGCCGCTGCGCTCGAACTCCACGAGCAGCAGCGAGGTGATCAGGAATCCCGACAGCACGAAGAAGACATCCACGCCCAGGAAGCCGCCGGGGATCCACGGCAGGTCGGCGTGATAGAGGACCACCGCGATGACCGCCACGGCACGCAGGCCGTCGAGACCCACGAGGTGGGGCAGGGCCGGACCCCGAAGGGCCCGGCGCTGCCGGGTCAACGTCGCGGACACGGCGGTTTCCTTCCCTACGGCACCACGGCTGCTCCCCGCCGCGGAACTGGCCCCCATTGAACCCCACGCGTGCGACATCGCCGGGCAGGCGTGCCGGGCGGTTCGGAAGCGCTCCGGGGCGGTTCGCCCGCGGATCGACGTGCGCAGGTCAGCGGTTCGGCGCCAGTGGCTCAGCCCAACGCGCGGCGCATCGTCAGCGCACCGGTGGAATCCGGGCCACCGACCACGGCGAAGCCGTGCCGATCCAGGACCCGGCGACTTGCGGCGTTGTCCCAGTCGACCTGCGCGACGACCACGACGGCTCCCGAGCAGCGCGCAGCCTCCAGCAGTGCAGCCACGGCCTCGCTGGCCAACCCACGACCCCGGTACTCGGGGACGATGCCATAGCCGATCGCCACCTCACCCGCCCGCGGTGGGCCCTGGAAGCCGGCGGTGCCGACCAGCGCCCCCCGGGCGGTGCGCACCTCCCACGGACCCCAGATCGAGCCCTGCCCGGTGTCGGCCTCGTCCACCGCCTGGGCGGCCAGCACCAGCCGGGCGATCAGCACGTCGCCCTCCTGCGGAAACCCACCGGCCCAGTCGACATCCCGCGCACCGGTCGCGATCGCCTCGGCCACGTCCCGGCGCAACGGCTCGAGCATGAGGCGATCAGTGCGCAGCGCGTGCGGCCTCACTGCGCTGTTCCCTGGGCCGCCACCTGAGCCGCCCACCACTGGCGCAGCTCGGCCTCGGCGCGCTGCTGCCCGAGGGGGCCGTCGTCCAGGCGCCGTTCCAGCAGCCAGCGGTAGGCCCGCCCCACCTCCTGGCCGGGCCCGATGCCCAGGATCGCCATGATCTGGTTGCCGTCGAGGTCCGGGCGGATCGAGGCCAGCTCCTCGGCCTGCTCGAGCACCCCGATGCGGTCCTCGAGGCTGTCGTAGGTGCGCCGCAGGGCGGCGGCCTTGCGCGGGTTGCGCGTGGTGCAGTCCGCGCGCGTCAGCTTGTGCAACTGGACCAGGTGGTGCTCGGCGTCGCGCACATAGCGGCGCACGGCCGCGTCGGTCCACTCCCCGCTCCCGTAGCCGTGGAAGCGCAGGTGCAGCTCCACGAGCAGGGACACCTCGTCGACGACCTGACGCGGGTAGCGCAGCGCGGTCAACCGCTTGCGGACCAACTTGGCCCCGACCACCTCGTGGTGGTGGAAGCTCACCCGGCCACCAGCCTCGAACCGGCGGGTCCGCGGCTTGCCGATGTCGTGCAGCAGCGCGGCCAGGCGCAGCACCAGGTCCGGCGCGATCGCGGGGGCGTGTGCCGTCTCGAGCTCGATCGCCTGGTCGAGCACGATCAATGAGTGCTCGTAGACGTCCTTGTGCCGGTGGTGCTCGTCGATCTCCAGGCGCAGCGCGGGCAGCTCGGGCAGGATGTGGTCGGCCAACCCGGTGTCCACGAGCAGCTCGAGGCCGGGGCGCGGGGATGCGGACATGAGCAGCTTCGACAGCTCGTCGCGGACCCGCTCGGCGGAGACCATCGTGATCCGTGCGGCCATGTCTGCCATCGCCGCACGGACCTGCGGGGCCACCTGCACCCCGAGCTGGGCGACGAACCTGGCCGCACGCATCATGCGCAGTGGGTCATCCGCGAACGACTCCTGAGGGGTGGCCGGGGTGCGCAACAGGCCGCCGGCGAGGTCGACCAGGCCCTCGAACGGGTCGACGAACTCCCGGTCGGGCAGCGTCACCGCCATGGCGTTGATCGTGAAGTCGCGCCGACGCAGGTCCTCGAGCAGGCTGCCGCCGTAGGTCACCTCGGGCTTGCGGCTTGCCCGGTCGTAGGCGTCGCTGCGATAGGTCGTGATCTCGAACTGGTGCGCGCCGCGCCGGGCACCGACCGTGCCGAAGTCGATCCCGATGTCCCACACGGCATCAGCCCAACCCGACAGCACTGCCAGCACCTCCTGCGGCCGGGCGGAGGTGGCCAGGTCGAGGTCCCTGGCCGTGCCCAATCGCACGGCGTCCCGCACGGATCCACCCACCAGGGCCACCTCATGACCGGCGGCGGTCATCAGCCCGGCGAGGTCGAGCAACTCGGGCACGCGGTCCAGCAGGGCATCGATGTGGATGCGGCTGGCTGCGGCCAGAGCCGCGCGAGGGGGGACGTCAGGCACAGGCCGACAGCCTACGTGGCCGCTATCCTGACCAGCATGTCCACGCCGTCGACCCCTGGGCCGCCACCGCGGCGCGAGGTCCGACGCCTGGCCATTCCCACCCCGGGCGACCTGCGACATCCCGGCGCACGACGCCGGGCCGAGGGGGCCGTGCAGCCCGAGGGAGCGCCGGGCGCTGTTCTCGAGCAGTCGGCGGCCGACGAGTCCCCGGGTGGTCCACCCGGTGCCGAACCCTACCGCGCCGCCGGTGGGGCGCAGACCGACAGCGCACCCGCGATGCCCGCCGGGCCGACTGCGACCGAGGCCCGGACCGTGGTTCGGACCGGGCCCACACCCGCGACCCTGCCACGACCTCGGCGGGCCCGGGAGGCAGGCGTGCAGGCAGCCCCACCACCCGCACCGGACCCGCCCCCGCAGCAGCCCGTCCAGCCGGAGGCGGAGCCGCCCGCTGAGCAACCCGCCCGGCCGGCCGGGGCGCCCGCACCGTCGGCGGCGGGGGCCAAGGAGTCCGAGGGCGGCGTCGCCGGCGCGCTCGAGGCGACCCGAAGGATGATCCCCAACCCCGCCACCCTGATGGCGGCCGGCCGGGGGATGCGCAAGGTCCGCCCCGGGGCACTGCGTGGGCGACGCCTGCCGAAGGTGGAGGAGACCTCCGCGGGGGGGGTCGTGCTCGACCTGACCAGCGACCCACCCGCGGTGGCCCTGATCGCGCGCCACGATCGCCGCTCCCGGCTGCTGTGGAGCCTGCCCAAGGGGCACCTGGAGGCCGGTGAGACCCCGGAGCAGGCTGCGCTGCGCGAGGTGCAGGAGGAGACGGGCCTGATCGGGCGGATCCTGGCCCCACTGGGAGTGATCGACTTCTGGTTCGTCGTCGAGGACCGCCGCATCCACAAGACCGTGCACCACTACGTGATCGAGGCCGTGGGCGGTGAACTGTCCGACGAGGACATCGAGGTCGAGGCGGTCGAGTGGATCCCCTTCCACCAGGTGGTACGCAAGCTGGCCTACGGCGACGAGCGGCGCCTGGTCGAAAAGGTGCCGCAGATCGTCGCGGGCGTGAAGTGAGCCGCAGAGGTCCGCAGACCCCGGTCCGGGCCCTGGGCTTCCTGCTCGCACTGCTGGTGCCGCTGCTCCTCGGGCCAGCCGCCAGGGCCGATCCGAGCCCGCCAGCCTCGCCACAACCGCTGACCGGCACCGAGCGACCGGCGTTCGGAGCTGGGGCACTGGCGATCCGGATCACCGGGTTCGAGCCCTCGATCCCGGGTCCGCAGGACCAACTCACGCTACGCGGGACGATCACCAACACCGCTGACGTGCCCGTGGGCTCGGTATCCGCGCGACTGCGGGTCTCGCCCACCCCCCTGGCCAACCGCGACGAGGTCCCCGAGGTGCTGGCCGGCATTGGGCAGCGCACCGGGGAGCCGATCGCCGGTGCGGTCTCCGCGCAGGTCGGTTCGCTGTCCCCGGGACAGTCCGTGCCCTTCGTGCTGCGCGCCGCGGTTGCCGACCTGGGACTTGGGACCGCGGGGGCCTACGTCACCGGCGCCGAGGCACTCGGGGACGCAGGCGCGGGGCGGGTGCGTCAGGACCTCGACCGGACCTTCCTGCCCTGGTGGCCGGCCGACACCGAGATCACGCCCCTGGGACTGACCACCTTGTGGCCGATGACCGGAGCGCCCCTGCGCGACGCCGAGGGCGTGCTGCTCAGCGAGGAGCCCGCGGTCGAGCTCTCCCCGTCGGGTCGACTGGCCAACCTGCTCGCGGCCAGCGCCGGCACCTCGGTCTCGATGGTGCTGGACCCGCAGGTCGTCGATGCCGCTGCCGACCTGGCCGACGGGTACCTCGTGCGCCAACCCGACGGCTCGGCGGCCCCCGGCACCCGCAGCCGCGAGGCCGCGAGCTGGCTGGCCGACCTGCAGGCGAAGGTGACCGAACCACGCGCGGACGTGACGGGCTCGCTGTACGCCTGGCCCGACGTGGACGCGGTCCGGCGTGGGAGGCTGCTCACCCGTGTCCTGGGTCAGCGCACGGCTGTGTCCGAGGTCACCGAGCAGGTTCTGGATCGCCGGCTGCCGGCTCGGCTGGTCCTGCCGCCGGCGGGCGTGGCCCAGCCGGACACCCTGTCCGCGCTGGCCCGCGGGGGCGTGCCTGCGATCGTGCTGCGTGACCAGGCCCTGCCCCTGGTCACGCCCACCTACTTCACCCCCAGCGGCACCGCACTCGTCCCGACCAGCAGGGGCACCTTGACCGGGTTGCTGCTCGACTCGGGCCTGTCCGCCACGCTGGCCCGGCCTATGGACACGCCCGCCGACGTCGCTGCGGCCCGGCAGGCCCTGCTCGCCGAGACCCTGGTGATCGCCGCTGAGCTGCCCGGCACCGAGCGCCTGCTCATCACGAGCCCGGAGCCTGGTTGGAGTCCCACGGAACCGGCCGCCCGGATGGTTGCGCAGGCCCTGACCGAGCCGGACTGGCTGGCCCCCACCAGCCTGAGCGCGGCGCTGGTGTCCGACTCCAGCTCCCTGCCCAGGCAGTTCGTCGCCCCCACCGAGGAGCAGGCGGCCCAGGAGCTGCCCGTCGAGCACGTGCAGCGGGTCCGCGGGCAGTACCGCTACCTCGAGGAGTACGCGACCGTGGTCTCCGACGGCGACTCGATACCGTTCGTGACGCACACCGCACCCAGTCGCCTGCTCGGCGCGTGGTTCCGCAGCCACCCGCAGGACAGTGACGAGCTCACCGACCTGGTCGGGGACCAGACCCGGGCCCTGGTGGACTCGGTGCGCGTGGTCTCCAGCGGCTCGGTCACGGTCTCCGGCGCCTCGGGCACCCTGCCGATCACCGTCGAGAACCTGGGGCCCAACGCGGTGACGATCGGGCTGGTGCTGCGCTCCACCCCGCCCCAGTTGGTCACAGCCGCGCCGATCGAGCCGTTCCCGATCGCCCCGGGACGCCGCACGTCGGTGGAGGTGACCGCCCAGGTCGCGGCAGCGGGTCCGGTCGCGGTGTCGATCCAGATGGTCACCGCAGGCGGGGCACCCTTCGGCACCGCCGGTGAGCTCGTGGTCGGTTCGGCGGCCTACGCCGACGCGGCCCGGGTGCTCGTGCAGGTCGCCCTCGGTGCGTTGGTGCTCGCGGTGCTGGTGCACGGGATCCGTCGGGCCCGGCGCCGGCGCGGGACCCGTGCGGTGCCACCGCCGGTCGAGCCCGCCACCACGCCACCGGAGCGCAGGGGCGATCGTGGCTGAGGACCCCACCCCCGACCGCGACCAAGACCCCCCCGACGAGCAGCCCTTCGGCGAGGGCACACCCGGCCCGGCGCAGCCTCCGGAGAACACCGGACCCACGGATCTGACCGACCTGACGGGGTCCCCGGACCCGGACGCCGCCAGCGACGCCGCCGTGCACGCCGCGGCTCCCCAGCAGGCGGACCTGATCTCCAAGGGCGCTGCCATGGCGGTGGGCACGGTGATCAGTCGGGTGACCGGGCTGTTGCGCGATGTCGCGATGACCGCTGCCCTGGGCCTGGGCGTGGTCGCTGACATCTTCACGGTGGGCAACACCATCCCCAACACGGTCTACGTGCTCACCGTCGGTGGGGCGATGAATGCGGTGTTCGTCCCGCAACTGGTCCGGCGCAGCCGGGAGGACTCCGACGGCGGAGCGGGGTTCACCGATCGGCTCATCACCCTGACTGTGGTCCTGCTGATCGTGCTGACCACCATCGCGATGGTGCTGGCCCCGCTGCTGACCCGGATCTACGCCTCGCCGAGCTACACCGCCGAGCAGATGTCGCTGGCGGTGGCCTTCGCCCGGTTCTGCCTGCCGCAGGTGTTCTTCTACGGCCTGTTCACGCTGATCACCCAGGTCCTCAACGCACGCGGTCGGTTCTCCCCGCCGATGTACGCTCCGATCGCCAACAACATCGTGGCCATCGGGGTGTTCCTGTCCTTCCTGGCCGTGGCCGGTCCCGCAGCGGCGCAGAGCGGCACCCTCAACGCAGCGCAGACCGCCTGGCTGGGCCTGGGCTCGACGGTCGCCGTGGCGGCCCAGGCGCTGCTGCTGGTCCCCTTCATGCGCTCGGCCGGGTACCGCTGGCGCCCCCGGTTCGACTGGCGCGGCTGGGGCCTGGGCAAGACCGGCGGCTTGGCCCTGTGGACGCTGGGCCTGCTGGCGGCCAACCAGGTCTCCTTCATCGTGCACAGCCGACTGGCCACGACCGCCAACGTGCTGGCTGAGCAGGCCGGTCTGGCCGCCGCGGGGATCACGACCTATCAGAAGGCCTACCTGATCTTCTTCCTGCCGCACTCGATCGTGACCGTCTCGCTGGTCACCGCCCTGCTGCCGGGGTTGAGCCGGGTGGCCCAAGGACGTCGATTCGACACCTTCGCCGGAGTCCTGACCGACACCATGCGCACGGTGACCGCGCTGGCCGTACCGATCTCGGCCGTGATGATCGCGCTGGCCCCGGCCCTGTCATCGTTGCTGTTCGGGGTGGGGGCTGCCGACCGGGAGTCAGCCTCGGTGGTCGGGTTCACGGTCATCGGCATGCTCGCGGGCCTGGTGCCGTTCTCGATCTACTTCATCCTGCTGCGGGGCTGGTACTCGGTCGAGGACACGAAGACGCCGTTCCTGCTGTCCCTGGTACTCAACACGATCAACGTCGTGCTCTCGATCGGACTGTTCCAGGTGGCCCCGATCGAGTTGAAGGTGCCGGCCCTCGGGGTGGCCTTCGGCCTGACGTACTGGTTGATGATGCCCATCGCCTGGCCGTTGCTGGGCCGGCGGACCGCGCCGCTGCACACGCGCGCCACCTGGCTGGCGGTGCTGGAAATGCTGGCCGCCGGAGTGGCCTCGACCCTGGTGACCCTCGCGACGTTCCGCGGTGTCGGGGAGTTGGTCGTCGACCCGTGGGCCTCCCGGTGGACCCTGCTGGCGACGATGGCCGTGGCCAGCCTCGCCGGCCTGCTGTCCTACCTGCTGGCCGCTCGCCTGCTGGGCATCGAGGAGGTCGGCAAGGCCGTCGGGATGGTCCGCCGCAAGCTGGGACGCTGACCGGGGACATGGCCAGAACGTCCCTGGGTCACCCGACGCGGGCACGATGTCGGCACGGGATGTGCGCCGAGCCCCTCAGGCGCTGGGCGCGGTCCCCACCGCCCGGACAGTCAGGTACTTGCGCAGCTGCGGCACGTGCTGCAGGGCGACGGTGCGCGCATCCCGGCTGACCGTCACGTGCACCTCCCCGGACTCGTCGACCCACCAGTCCCGGGACCGCAGCTGCACGCCCAGCTGCTCGGCCCGGGCCATCGACTCGCCCTGCGCCCCCTTGGCGTCGCGAGGATCTGCCAGCAGGACCTGGGCTCCGGTGCCGGCCACGATTCCCGCGTCGTCGACGGTCGTGACATTCGTGTAGGCCAGCGAGAACACGTCGAAGGCCAGGATGCCCAGGACGACCAGCGCCGCCGACAGGCGCAGCAGCCAGCCGAGCACGATCCCACCCCGATCGCCATGCCCTGGAATGCGCCTTCGCATGTTCCCCACAATCGACACCTCAGCACCCGGTCTTGACCCGCGGCCGATCCCGACGCAGGGCCACGGCCCCGGCACGCCCCCGCGTAGGTGGCCCGATCGTGGCTTAGGCTTCCTGACGTGGACGACCAGGGTCAGGTGACGGCGAACCGCCAGATCGGTCGGTTCACCCTGAACGACCTCGTCGAGGAGCGCCACGGGGTCCAGATCTGGCGGGCCATGGACGGCACGCTGAACCGAGAGGTGGGCCTCTGGCTGGTCCCTGCCGACGAGGACCTGATCAGCGACCTGGAGCAATCCACCCGAACGGCCGCAACCGTGGACGACCGGCGCATCGTACGGGTCCTGGACCTGTTCGTCGCCGACGACCTGTTCGTCATCGTGACCGAGTGGGCGGTCGGTGAGGTCCTCGGCCACCACCTGACCAGCCCGATGCCACCGGCCGAGGCAGCCCGGATCGCCTTCGAGGTGGCGGGTGCGCTGGAGTCCGCGCATGCCCAGGGGATCGCCCATGGGCTGCTGCGTCCCTCCAACATCCTGATCTGCCACGACGGCGAGGTGCGGGTCACCGGGCTGGGCATCGACGCTGTGCTGGCTGGGATCGAGCCTGCGGCCGGAGATGATCCGGTGGCCGCTGACCTGCACGGCATCGGGTCCATCCTCTACGCCTGCCTGACGGCGCGGTGGCCCGGCGGTGAGGTGGAGGGCGTGCCCGGCGCGCCGGTGGTGGGCGAGCACACCCCACCACCCTCGCGCATCCTGGCCGATGTCCCTGAGGCCCTGGATGACTTCTGCGCCCGCACCGTGCTGGGCGTGGCTGCCCCGAAGGGCCGACCGCCGTTGGCCGGGGCTGGGCAGGCGCGCGAGGTGTTGGGGGCCAGCCTGACCGACCTCACCGGGGAGCGTCGTCCACTGACCGGGGCGTCCCCGGCCCGCTCTGCCACCTCGGCCCGGGTGGCTGCCGGGGTGGGCGTGCTGATCCTCGTCCTGGGTCTGGGCTGGGGAGGGTGGCGGATTCTGTCCCAGGACACGGCCGCGGCCCCGCAGCAGCCGGCGCCCGTCGCACCCTCGGCCTCACCGACCTCCGAGCCCTCGAAGAAGCCCGAGACAGTGACCTACCGCATCGTCGCCGGCCGCGACTTCGATCCCTTGGGCAACGGTGAGGAGAATCCGGGTCGGGTGGAGTTCGCCTTCGATGGGGACCGCAACACGGCCTGGCGCACGGTCACCTACTACAACAAGAGCCTGGACAAGCCCGGGGTGGGGCTGTTGCTGGACCTGGGCGCTCCGCGCACGATCGGGGCGGTCTCCCTGGACCTGGTCGGCAACGGAACTGACCTTCAGGTGCTGACCAGCAACGACGAGGGACTCAACCCCCAGGACTACGACCTCATGGCCCAGGCCACTGAGGCCGGCGAGGAGGTCCGGCTCAAGGCCGCCGACCCCACCTCGGCGCGCTACGTCCTGGTCTGGATGACCGGCCTGCCCCCGGTCGACGGTGGCTGGCGCGGCGGCATCCGCGAGGTCGAGGTCACCAGCTGACCCAGGCGCCACGCGCTCGATCGGGGAATCCCAGGCGTGCCTAGGATGTTGGCGTCCATGACACCGAGGAGCTGACCTGCATGAGTGACGTTCGAGGCCTGATCATCGTGGGCTCCGGCCCTGCCGGCTACACCGCTGCGGTGTACGCCGCCCGGGCTGCGCTGCGGCCACTGGTCTTCGAGGGTGCGGTGACTGCCGGCGGCGCGCTGATGAACACCACGGAGGTCGAGAACTTCCCCGGGTTCCCGCAGGGGATCATGGGCCCGGACCTGATGGACAACATGCGTAGCCAGGCCGAGCGCTTCGGCGCCGAGATGGTGACCGATGACGTGACGTCGCTGTCCCTGGCCGGGGATGTCAAGGTCGTCGTCGACGGCGAGGGGGTCGAGCATCACGCGCACAGCGTGGTGCTGGCCATGGGCTCCGGGTACCGGGAGCTCGGCCTACCCGACGAGAAGCGCCTGTCGGGTCATGGGGTCTCCTGGTGTGCGACCTGCGACGGGTTCTTCTTCCGTGGCCAGGACATCGCCGTGGTCGGTGGGGGCGACTCGGCCATCGAGGAGGCGACCTTCCTGACCAAGTTCGCCGAGACGGTGACGGTCATCCACCGCCGCGACGAACTGCGCGCCAGTGCGATCATGGCCGAGCGGGCCATGGCCAACCCCAAGTTGAGGTTCGCCTGGAACAGCGCAGTCACCGCGATCAACGGCGCGGACAAGGTGTCCTCGATCACCCTGACCGACCTGGTGACCGGTACCACCAGCGACCTGCCCGTGACCGGCCTGTTCATCGCCATCGGTCACGACCCGCGCTCCGAACTCGTGCGCGACCAGATCGACACCGACGGGGCCGGATATGTGCTCGTCGAGGGCCGCAGCACGCAGGTGCTGTCCCTGGGTGTGCCCCTGCCCGGGGTATTCGCGGCTGGGGACCTGGTGGACCACACCTACCGGCAGGCGATCACCGCCGCCGGCAGTGGATGCGCCGCCGCCCTGGATGCCGAGCGGTTCCTGGCCGCACGCGAGCACTTGCTCAGCGCGGCAGCCGCCGGCCGGTAGGATTGCCCAGCCGACCCAAGGAGACCCGATGGCCCTGATCACCGTGACCGATGCCAGTTTCGCTGACGACGTGCTGATGTCCGACAAGCCCGTCCTGGTGGACTACTGGGCCGTGTGGTGCGGTCCGTGCCGGATGGTTGCCCCGATCCTCGAGGAGATCGCCAAGACCCACGGGGACAAGATCACGATCGCCAAGCTCAACGTCGACGAGAACCCGCAGACGGCAGCCTCGTACGGGATCGTGTCCATCCCGACGCTCAATGTCTTCCAGGGTGGCCAGGTCGTCAAGCAGATCATCGGCGCCAAGCCCAAGGCGGCCCTTCTCAAGGACCTCGCCGACTACCTGTGATCCGCAGCAGTTCGTGAAGGACCGATTTCAGCCACCGACTGGTCCCACCTGCCGGCTCGGGGACACCGGCCCCATGGTCGGCGAGGTGCGCGCTCGGCTGCATCGGCTCGGCCTGCTCGCCGATGGGCGTGGTGAGGCCTTCGACGCCGACCTGGACCGTGCGGTCCGGCAGTTCCAGCAGGAGCGTGGCATCGCCATGGATGGTGTCGTCGGCCCGCAGACCTTCCGCAGGCTGGAGGAGGCCCGCTGGCGCGTCGGCGATCGGATGCTGACCTTCCTGCCCGGTCATCCGATGGTCGGTGACGACGTGCTGGCGCTCCAGGAGCGGCTGACCGGCTTGGGCTTCTCCCCGGGCCGCCCAGACGGCATCTTCGGCCGGCACACCGATCACGCGGTGCGCGAGTTCCAACTCAACACGGGCCTACCCACCGACGGCACGGCCGGGCCGGACACGTTTCGCGCCCTGGCCAGGCTGACCCGCACGGTCAGTGGCGGGGCCTCCACCATCCTGCGCGAACAACAGGCCTTCGACGTGCTCCGCACGGGCGTGACCCACAAGGTCGTGCTCATCGACGCGGGCCCCGACCATCTGCAGCGTGGTCACCGGGGGGGCGGTCTGTCCGAGCAGGACATCGCAGCCGATATCGCGGCTCGGGTCGAGGGTCGGTTGGCCGCCCTGGGCACGACAGTGCTGGTGACCGGGCCGGCCCGGTCCGGTCACACCTCCTTCGACGAGTCGCAGCGCGCCGCGATCGCCAACGAGGTCGGTGCCGATGCGGTGATCTCCCTGCACTGCGACGCCCACCCGAACCCGCAGGCCAATGGGTTGGCCGCGTTCTACTTCGGCACGCTGGGCGGACGCACCAGCTCGGTCGCAGGCCTGGCCCTGGCCGAGTTGCTGCTCGAGGAGCTGGGGGTGCGCAGCACGGCGACCAGTTGCAGGGCGCATCCCAAGACCTGGGAGTTGCTGCGACTGACCCGGATGCCGGCGGTGCACCTCGATCTGGGCTACTTGACCAATCCCGAGGACGCCGCCCGCCTGGACGACCCCGCCGGGCGCGACCAGATGGCCCGCGCGATCACCGCGGCCCTCATCCGGTTCTTCGCCCCGCCCGCCGAGGACTGAGCCGGTCGGCGGGCGGTCACCCGGGGTCTCTCGGCGCCGAACCTGCGGGTTCAGTGCCGACCCGGCCCTGCGCCTAGGCCTGGCCGCGCAGTTGCTCGTCGGTCATGCCGCGCACGTCGAGCTGCTGGGAACCCGACAGTTGCAGCATGAACGTCTTGGTCGAACGCTTCTTCGACTTCTTCTTCTTGATGCTGTTCTTCGCCACGACCTTCTTCAGGTAGTCGTAGTTCTTCTTGTACTGCTTGTAGAGGGCGGTCGCGCCCTGGATCTCGGTGATCACCTCGTCGGAGGCTCGCAGCCCTGGTGAGGAGAAGTTCGACGAGCCGGACATCACGTACTTCTGCTTCTTGCCGCGGACCCAGCCGTTGACGAGCATCGTCTTGTTGTGGGTGAAGATGTCGTTGCGGATGCAGGTGACGGCCCAGACCTTCTTCACCGGGTCGTACTTGGGCGCAACCGGGCAGGACATCCGCACGGTCAGCGACCCGCCACCGTAGGGGCTCTTGCGATTGAGCCAGACGCCCGAGGAGGTCACTGGCACATAGCCACGCAACGTGCCCCCGCTGCAGTAGCCATCCGGGCCGTTCAGCGAGTTCTTCTTGATCTTGCGCTTGGCAGGCTTGCCCCGCCTGGCCTTGGTGACCACCACCTTCGTGGGCGGCGTCGACAGGCAGTCCGCCACGCCGTAGCCGGTCGGCTCCCCATCGGCCTTCTTCACCCACCGCCCGTTCGGCCCCTTCACCCGCTGGCTCATCTGGGTGTAGACGATCTCGATCTTGCAGCCCTTCTGCATGGCCATCTTCCACAGGTCCGCGGCCACTCCCTTGCGGGTGAACACGAACATCGAGACCCGGATGGCCGTCCGCGTCCACTTGCCCTTGTACTTGTACTTGCACTTCACCGACTTGAGGATGTCGCGGTTGATGTCCCCGGAGGTCTGCGGCCCGAAGTGCACGGTCGTGGGCTTCGCCCCGGTCGCGGCGTTGCCTTTGGAGTTGAACGTGCGGAAGTAGTTGGGGGTGATCAACTCGCCGCGCGAACCTGCCGCCAGGTCGGCGTGGTAGTTGCGGAAGATGTCGTAGAGCGCCTTGTCCCCGACCGCGATGTTGAGGTTGTTGAACCCCTTGCGCGACTGGTAGTAGGTCGGGTTGCCCGAGCTGTAGGCGCTGACCCACTGGCGCTGCCGAGCCCCCGTTCCCACGGTGGAGAACAGGTAGATCTTGGAGTGCAGGGACGGGTACTCCGGCTCCAGGCTGTCGGGCAGGGTCTTCTCACCGCGCGTGGTGTGGCTCACCCCAGCCGAGTCGGTGACCGTGAGGGTGGTCTTGTAGGTCCCGGGCTTGCGGTAGGTGTGGGTGACCGGTCCCGCGCCGGAGACCCGCGTCCCGTCGCCGAAGTCCCAGACGTAGTTGACGATCGGCTGGGCGCCGCGCAGCGAGCGGTTCGAGAAGACCACGGTGTTCGAGGTCAGGCTGGTCGCATCCGCGTCGTACCACGCGGTGGGCCCGCCGGGGGTCGGCGCCGTCCTGGGGGTCAGGCAGCCCGACCAGCACGTCGTGGCGAAGCTGGCGGCCTTCGTGTCCGAACCCAGCGATCGCGCCAACTGCTGCCAGGAGTCGTACTTGTCGGCATGGCTGTTGGACAGCGCCTGCACCGAGACGCCCCGCTTGGCGGCCGCGGTCAGCGCGGCCTGCACCGGCGCGTAGCTCAGGGAGTAGAAGCTGAACTTGATCGAGGCCTGGGTCCCGTCGGGGTTGACCCGGGGTGTGCAGTCGATCATCTGGATCAGGTAGCGCAGCATCTGGTACTGCTGGGCGCTGGAACCGGTGGGGTCGTTGAACATCGTGCGCGTGCTCGGTGCGAACCTCGCGCTGCAGGACCGCGGCGGTGGGTTGATCGCGATGTTCACCACGGTGCTCGTCCGGGCGCCATCCGAGGCGGTCGCCACCACCGTGAACAGGTCCGACCCGGTGTACTCGGGCAGGCGGTCCTGCTTGCCCTTCTCGTCGGGCGGGTAGTACCCGGGGCTGTAGCGGAAGTTGCCGTTGGAGCGGTCCAGGTAGAGCTTGCCGTTGAACGGCCCGGTCACATTGGCCACGAACGGGGCCACGGCGTAGGCGACCGCAAGCCCCGCGGAGTGCGTGCAGCGGACGTTGCCGTACACCGGCGTGTCCATCATCGTCTGGACCGCGGGCCCGGGTGGGGCGGTCACGCACGTGAGGGTGCCCGCCGGCCCCGACGCCGGGGCTAGCGCGCCCTGCGCTGCCGTCGCCGGCACCATCGTGCCCAGCGTGGAGGCCAACAGGGCCACCCCCATCAGCGCCACGGTCGTCATACGCGCACGAACACCCACAGTCGCACTCCTCCCACCAGTGCGCACAGGGTAAGCCCAGGCACCGACATCGCAGGGACGGGAGTGCCTAATGCGTGGCTAACCCCGACTCATGCCGCGGGAGGCGGCGTGCGCACGCCGGAGAACGACGCATACTGGCGCGGTCGGAGCAGGGAGATGACGAAGCCCGCGGTGGCACCCGCCCCGAGAGCCAGACCTCCGAGCACCGCCCAGCGCACCTTGTTCATCGGGCCACCTCCCTGCGCGCATCCTAGGCATGGCAGGCCGCGCATGCGCTGACGGTACCCAGATCAGGCGTGATCCACCCAGCGAACGCTGCCGCCCAAGGTCGTCACAGGGATAGGACTGCGGGCTAGGACTCGTGCGGATGTCCCAAGGGACACGGCCTAGGTCAGATGGGTCACCGGGCTGACTGCCACCAGCGCCGCTTCTTCACTGTCGTGGATCCGGCGGGGATGTGCCCGCCGGTCTGGGCAGCGTGCGCCCGAGCAGCGGACACATCCACGGGGGGATCGGCTGCGCCGGGCCTGGGCTGGCCCACCCCCTGCGGGCCCTGCGCCGCGCTGCGGGTCGCCTCAGGGCTGCGCGCACCTGAATCCCCACCCGGCGAATCCCCACCCGGCATCGCACGCGCCTCCATTGGCGCCGCACCCGCCGAGGTCATGGCTGTCGTGCTGGCGCTCGGCGCCCGCACAGTTCCGGCCTCGCGATCACGGGGGCTGGTCCGGTCCGGGGCTGCGGAGGCGGCCGGCCCGCCGGCGGGGACCGGGGCTGCGCTGGCCGGTCCCGCGGTCAGCGCCCGAAGGGCGAGCCTTGCGTCAGCCAACGCCAGCGCCCGCTCGGAGGCCTCCGCCTCAGCGCGCGCGAGCCGGATGCGCAGGTCGTCCCACCGATCGCGCGCGATGGTGATCGTGTCCTGGGCCACGTCAGGTGCCCCCCGCGCCGGCGCGACCACGGGTCGAGCCGGAACCGGTGTGGACTCGGGCAGGGAGCGACCCGGGCGCAGTCCCACTGCGAGCAACGCCTCGACGGGGATGCGCCATACCCCGTCGTCGTCCTTGGCTGCCCCATGGCCGGCCAACTCCGGCAGCTTTCGGGTGATCGTCTTGCGACTCACCGCGCACGCTGCGGCCGCGTCGGTGATGGTGAACGTCGGCCGAGTCGAGGCGCTCTGGTCCGGCGTGGGCGAGGTCTCGTCGAGCGCGCGCTGGTGGTCGTCGTGCTGATGGACCCCGAGCACGTCAAGGCGATCTGGGTGTGTCAGGCTCATGAGCAAGATCCTAGGACGACCTGGGTGGAAGTCCGGGGAGGTTGTCCACAAGCCCCCCCTCGTGTCCCATGACGGACGTGGGACGAAGCCATTGACCTAGGACGGTGGCCCAGGATCGAGCTTCAAGACCTCGAGGATTCGCGACAGGTCCTCGACCCCCGCGAACTCGATTGTGACCCGCCCCTTGGACCGACCCATGGACACCTGCACGCGGGTGTCAAGGGCATCGGACAGGGACTCGGCCACGGACTGCAGGCCCACCTGTGAGCTGGCCCGCCGCGGGCGCGGAGCCCTCGGCTTCACGTCCCGCCCGGAGAGGACCACGATCTCCTCCACGCTGCGCACGGACAGTCCCTCGGCCACGATCCGGGCTGCGAGTGCCTCCATCTCGGCCTCGTCCTGCAACGCGAGCAGGGCCCGCGCGTGCCCCTGGGACAGCACGCCCGCGGCCACTCGGCGCTGCACCGCCGGGGGAAGGCGCAGGAGGCGGATCGTGTTGGCGATCTGAGGCCGGGACCGGCCCACCCTGCCGGCAAGTTCCTCCTGGGTGCACCCGAAGTCTGCCAATAGCTGCTGATACGCGGCGGCCTCCTCCAGCGGGTTGAGCGCAGCCCGGTGCACATTCTCCAGGAGGGCGTCGCGCAGCAGGTCGGCGTCCTCCGTGGGCCGGATCATCGCCGGAACTGTGTCCCACCCCAGGACCCTGGCTGCGCGGAGCCGACGCTCTCCGGCCACGAGTTCGTACTCGGTGCCGTCCACAGGTGGCCCGTCCCAGGGGCGAACCACGATGGGCTGCAGGAGACCGACCTGGGACAGACTCGCGACCAGTTCATCCAGGGCCTCCTCGTCGAAGAGCTCACGAGGCTGGCGCGGGTTGGGTCGGATCGCTGCGACCGGCAGTTCCGCGTACCGGATGTCCGACCGCATGGCACTTCCCGCATGCTCGCGTGCCGGAGGCAGAGCCGCGCGACCGGGCTGCGTGCTGAGGTGCTCGACCCACGATCCACTGCGGCTGCCTGGGCTTGCGCTGCTCATGTCACCTCCCGGGTGCGATCCGCGTCCCCCGGCACCTACCGGCCCCCTCGCACGTCCTGCAATGGGCCTTATCCACAGAAGAGCTGTGGATAAGGTGGGGAAGAAATGTACGTTTGGCCGGAAATAGTACGCTGTGCAGTGCTTCCGTCACTGTGTGTCGTGGCCGTGCCGAGCACTGCGGGCATTCCCTGCGACCGATCCCCCGCGGAACGCCTTCGCCACGGTACTCGACAGACCAGCCAGTCCGTCAGCCGAGCCGTTCGACGCGCACGACCGTCGTCGGTGGGTCGATGCGACCCGCGCCGTACTGGAGGATCGACACCGGACCAGCATGCCGCAGACCTCCCGATGCCGACCAGTCATCGATCTCCGTGCGAGCGGAACTGCCCTTGAGCGCCAGCACGGCACCACCTGGTCGACAGAGGGGCAACGTCCAGGTGAGCAGCTGCGGAAGCCTGGCCACAGCCCTGGCCGTGACGACATCGAAGGTGCCCACGGGGCCCTCCTCAGCCCGGGCACGTAGGACTTGAACACGCTGACCCAGGGACAGAAGCTCGATGACCTCAGTCAGGAAGGTGGCACGCCGAAGCAACGGCTCGACCAGGGTGATCCTCAGATCGGGACGGACCAATGCCCAGACCACGCCCGGTAGGCCCGCGCCCGACCCGACATCGGCCACGGTCGCCTCCTGGACCAGGTCGTCGACATCCTCCTGCGCCACGACTGCGCAGTTGACCAGGTGGCGCGCCCATAGCCGGGGCACCTCACGGGGTCCGATCAGCCCTCGTTCGACGCCTGTGGTGCCCAGCACCCGTGCGTACTGCGCCATACCCGCGACATCGGCGTACTGCGTGCTCAGTTCCGTTTCACGTGGAACATCGCTCACGCGGGCATGACCACCACACGTCGAGACGGGCCCTCGCCCTCACTCTCGCTGCGCAAGCCGGCCTCTGCCACGACATCGTGGACGACCTTGCGCTCGAAGGCCGTCATCGGGGCCAGCTTCACCGGCTCCCCGGTGCGATTCACGTCGGCCACCGCCCGTTCGCCCAACTCGGCGAGCTCCCGACGGCGTGCGGCGCGGAAGCCGGCCACGTCGAGCATCAGCCTGCTGCGCTCCCCGGTCTCCCGCGTCACGGCCAGCCGGGTGAGCTCCTGCAACGCCTCCAGAACCTCGCCCTCGGTGCCCACGAGGTCGTCGAGGTCACCCCCGACGATCGACACCATGGCTCGATCACGTTCGACATCCATGTCGATGTCGCCGTCGAGGTCCGCGATGTCCAGCAGCGCCTCCAGGTAGTCGGCTGCGATGTCACCCTCGCGCTCGAGATCCGACTTGTTGCTCATTGTTCCTCCAGTCCTGCGCGTGGCACGGGTCGCTACTTGCGCGACTTGGGTGGGGGTCCACTCCGCTTGCTTCGTGACTGCTTCTTCGGCTGTGTCCGCGCCGGCTTGGGGGCGGTCTCCTGGACCACTTCACCCTCGATGACATCCGGCTTTCCCGGCGTTTCGGGAGCAACCGGCAAGCCCTTCCGGGCAGCCTTGGCCGCCTTGCGCTCCGCTGCGGCGATCGCGGCGGGAGTGCCCGGCTGCGGGTTGTTGCGGATGACCCAGAACTGCTGGCCCATGGTCCACACGTTGGTGGTGAACCAGTAGATCAGCACACCGATCGGGAAGTTCAGTCCACCCACGGCGAACATGACCGGGAAGATGTACATCATGATCTTCATCTGTTGAGCGATCGGGTTGTCGCTGGCCGTGTTCTTCAGCAGCAACTGGCGCTGCGTGATGAAGCTGGTGGCCGACATCAGGATGATGAGGATGACCGCAAGGACCTGCGTGTTCGTCGGATTCGGCGTCTCTGCTCGCGTTGGCGAACGTGCCGTACAGCGGCACCCCGAGGATCTGGGCATCGTGGGCGGAGACCAACAGGTCGGAGTAGCGCTCCCAGGCGAATACGCCGATCGGTGTCTCGCTGCGCGACTCCGTACCTGAGCACGCGGAACAGGGCGAAGAAGATCGGTGCCTGCAGCAGGATCGGCAGGCAGGAGGCCAGCGGGTTGGTGCCCGTGTCCTTGTAGAGCTTCATCATCTCCTGGGACTGACGTTCCTTGTCCCCGGCGTACTTGGCCTGGATCGCCTTGAGCTGCGGCTGGATCTCCTGCATCCCGCGCTGGGCCCTGATCTGCTTGACGAACAGTGGGATCAGCAGGATCCGGATGACCACGACCAGACCCACGATGGACAGTGCCCACGTGACGCCACTGTTCGGGTCCAGCACGAGGCTCAGTACCTGGTGCCACGTGACCAACAACCATGAGACTGCGTCGAGCAGCCATTCCCAGAGGAACACGAACTAGCTCCCTACTCGCTCAGCAGTGACATGGACGTCCTTGCCGCCATGCCAGGATCCCTTGTCCGGGACGTGATCGATGCCACCCGGCGACCAGGGATTGCAGCGCGCCAACCGACCGACCGACAACAGGAACCCCTTGATCGGCCCATGGGTGCGCACCGCCCCCAGAGCATAAGCCGAACATGAGGGGTAGTACCGACACGTCGGCCCGCGCAGGGGGGACAAGAATCTCTGGTAGCCAAGGATTCCGCCCACGAGAAGCACGGACAGCAGTCGTCCCAGAGTCATGTCCCACAGCCTGTGTGCTGCGTGACCCATCCGCCTGAGGACTGTCATGAGGACACCGCAGCGGTTGTCCCCGGTCGCTGGGGCAGCCTCGAGAGAGCCCGGCGCAACCCCGAGTCCACGTCTCGGGCCAGTTGCGCGCGTGAGGCGAGGGCTGCGGGGGGCTGGGCCCGCAGCACCAGGTCGGTGCCTGCGGGCAGCACAATGAGCCGAGTCGCCATCAGGTGGCGCAGTCGGCGGGTCACCCGATGCCGGACGACGGAGCCGCCCACGCTGCGGCCAACGACGAACCCGGCCCGGGATGGCTGACTGCGCTCCGTGGCCAGCGCGTGCACGACAACGGTGCCGGTCACGGCCCGACTGCCTGCGCGCAGCACGAGGCGGTACTCCGAAGCGCGCCGGATCCTGCGCGGACCGGGCAGCACGAACGGCTCGGCCGGACTACGCCGACAGCCGGGTGCGGCCCTTGCCGCGACGAGCGGCGAGCACGGAGCGACCGGCGCGGGTGCTCATCCGGGTGCGGAATCCGTGCGTGCGGGCACGCCGACGATTGTTCGGCTGGAACGTGCGCTTCATGGCGTCTCATCCTCAAGGCTGGGGTGGTTCGATTCGAAGAGGCACCGGGCAGCAGTGGCCGGACGGACTTCTTCCCGGGTACTAAGGTACGCAACCCCCTCACAGGGGGTCAAACGCGCGCCCGCCCCGAAGCTGGTGCAGGACCTCGCGCACCTGCCCCCTCGGTCCCACGGCGGTCCGCGCGAGGTTGGATTCCTGCCGAGGGTTGGCCGGTGCGGACCCCTCCGGCGTGATCCGGGTCACCGAACCTGTGGAAAACTCTTGTCCTCGACAGCCCCGCCGAACTAGGTTTCACGGGTTGCCCGGTCCCCGGGACGCTGTTGCCGGGATACCCAGCACGACGACGAGAGGGTGAGCGTGGACGACACCACTGATCCGGCACAGATCTGGAGCACGACGATCACCTCGTTGGACGCGAGCACGCTCAGCCGGTCGCATCGGGCCTTCCTGCAACTCAGCCGCCTGGTCAGCATCTACGGCAGCGTCGCGGTGCTGTCCGCACCGAACCAGTTCGCCAAGGATGTGCTCCAGTCTCATCTGCGCCCGCCGATCGAGGGGTCCCTGTCCGCCCTGCTGGGCAGGAACATCAACCTTGCGGTGACCGTGGACCCGTCCCTGGACGTCGACGATGACCTGGCCGATATCTGGGCCGACTCGACCTATGCCAAACGGCCGACGGACTCCACCAGTCCCACCCCCGTCGTGCGGGCACCTGCCCGCGGCCCGGCGGTCAGGCCCAAGGAGTCGGCCCGGCTGAACCCGCGCTACACGTTCGACACCTTCGTGGCCGGTGCCAGCAACCGGTTCGCCCACGCCGCCGCCGTGGCGGTGTCCGAGCAGCCGGCACGCAGCTACAACCCCCTGGTGATCTATGGGGACTCCGGGCTGGGCAAGACTCACCTGCTCCACGCGATCGGGCACTACACGCAGATGCTCTACTCGGGCACCCAGGTGCGCTATGTGTCCAGCGAGGAGTTCACCAACGAGTTCATCAACTCGATCCGCGACGACGCAGCCCTGCAGTTCCAGCGCAGGTACCGCGACGTCGACGTCCTACTCGTCGACGACATCCAGTTCCTGTCGGGCAAGGTGCAGACCCAGGAGGAGTTCTTCCACACCTTCAACACGCTGCACAACGCCAACAAGCAGATCGTGATCACCTCCGACATCGCCCCGAACCGGCTCAAGGACTTCGAGGACCGGATGCGCACGAGGTTCGGGTGGGGTCTGACCACCGACGTGCAACCCCCGGACCTCGAGACCCGGATCGCCATCCTGCGGCGCAAGACCGACCAGGAGCAGATCACCGTCCCGGCCGACGTGCTCGAGTACATCGCCAGCAAGATCTCACGAAACATCCGCGAGCTGGAGGGCGCACTGATCCGCGTGACCGCCTTCGCCAGCCTGAGCAAGCGCACCGTGGACCTCGGCCTGGCCGAGGAGGTCCTGCGCAACGTCATCCCCAACGAGGCGGGCCCGGAGATCACCGCCCCCGCGATCATGCTCGAGACTGCCAAGTTCTACTCGGTCAGCATCGACGACCTGACCGGCCCATCCCGCTCTCGGACCCTGGTCACCGCGCGCCAGGTGGCCATGTACCTGTGTCGCGAGCTGACCGACCTGTCCCTGCCCAAGATCGGTGAGCTGTTCGGCGGCCGCGACCACACCACGGTGATGCACGCCGACCGCAAGATCCGCCAACTCATGGCCGAGCGACGCTCGCTGTACAACTCCGTCATGGACCTCACAGCACGCATCCGTACTTCGGCCGCTACCCGTTGACGACTCCCGCCCACCAGTCAACGCCGGGCCTGCCGCGCGCAGCCGGCACCGTCGCCGATGACCCCGGCCGGGCTGTGGACGACCCTGGGACGGTCCCGGCGTGTGGTCCACGGACCCTGTCGCGGGCCTGTGGAGCATCGGCCTGGGCCGGTGCCCACCGCAGGGCCGTCCCGGAATCACACCGGTCCGACCCAGGTGGACCCACAGGCCCTGTGCGCACCGACTCGCGGCCTGACCTGCGCCGACAGTACTTGTCCACAGCATCCACAGCACCTACGACGAAGACTGACTGTACCTAGGAGATGGATGATGAACAGCCCTCAGTGCGCCCGTGCCTGTGGACGACGACGCGGGCACCGGCGGTGCTGCGCCGTCATGTCACCCCCTCGTCGTAGGGTGACCCCGCAGAGCGACCATCCCAGGAGGAGTTCGTGAAGTTCCGCGTCGACCGTGACAAGTTCGCCGATGCCGTGGCGTGGGCGGGCCGGACCGTGCCCACCCGACCTGCGTTGCCCATGCTGTCCGGCCTGCGGCTGGAATGCGCCGAGGGAGCGGAACCCACGTTGTCCATCGCCAGCTACGACTACGAAGTGTCGGGTCGGGTCGAGGTCAGTGCCGACGTCGAGCAGGCCGGGGTGGCGCTGGTCAACGGCCGCCTGCTGGTCGACATCGCTCGCTCCCTGCCCGCTGCGCCGGTGGACATCGAGATCGAGGGCACGCGCCTGCGGGTGCGCTGCGGTCGGTCGTCGTTCGAGCTGCCCACACTGCCCGTCGACGAGTACCCACCACTGCCGGCGATGCCCGAGCCGAGTGGGACTGTCCCTGGGACTGTCCTGGCTTCCGCGGTCAGCCAGGTGGCCGTTGCCGCCGGCCGTGACGATGCGCTGCCGTTCCTGACCGGCGTGCGCGTCGAGGTCGATGGCGACCAGGTCACGCTGGCTGCCACGGACCGCTATCGCCTTGCCGTGCGGTCGCTGCGGTGGACCCCGGCCTCCCCCGAGTTCAGCGCGGCCGCGCTGGTGCCGGCCCGCACCCTGGCGGACACCGCGAAGGCGCTGGCACACGCCGACGAGGTGCACCTGGCGTTCGGATCGGCAGCCGTCGGTGAGGGACTGCTCGGCATCGAGGGCCTCGATCGGCGCACGACCACCCGGCTGCTCGAAGGCGACTTCCCCAAGTACCGGGCACTGCTGCCCACCGAGTCGCCCACCACCGCGCGCGTGGAGACCGCGGCGCTGACCGAGGCAGTCAAGCGGGTGGCCCTGGTCGCTGAGCGGTCCAGTGCCGTGAAGATGATCTTCAACGGCCAGGAGCTCGTCCTGGAAGCCGGGACCGGCGACGACGCGATCGGCGTGGACGCAATCGAGTGCGTGCTCGCCGGTGAGCTCATGGATCGCATTGCGTTCAATCCGGGATACCTGCTGGAGGGGCTTGCGGCGATCTCACAGCCGGTGACCAACATGGCGTTCACGAACGCCGGCAAACCGGCGGTGCTGACCGGGGCGGCGAGCTTCGAGGCTGCGGCTGCCGATGACTACCTGTACCTGCTGATGCCCGTCCGCCTGCCCTCGTAGTGCACGTCACCCACCTCGGCCTGGTCGACTTCCGCTCCTACGAGGGCCTGGAACTGGACCTCAGCGCTGGGGTGACCACCTTCGTGGGCGCCAACGGTCAGGGCAAGACCAACCTGGTCGAGGCGATCGGGTACGCCGCGGCCCTGCGCTCGCACCGGGTGGCCACCGATGCACCGCTGGTCCGGCGTGGGTCGCAGCGCGCCGTGGTCCGGGTGCACGCGGACCGGGGAGGCCGGGAGGTCGTCGTCGAGCTGGAGATCACCCCGGGTCGGGCGAATCGGGCCCGCCTGAACCGGTCGCCCATGCCACGTCAGCGCGATGTCCTGGGACAGGTGTCTCGGGTTCTGTTCGCGCCGGAGGACCTGTTCCTGGTCAAGGGCGATCCTGGTGAGCGCCGTACCTTCCTCGACGACCTGCTCGTGGCCCAGGCGCCCCGCTTCGACGGCGTCCTCACCGACCTGGACCGCGTGCTGCGCCAACGCAACTCGCTGCTGAAGTCGGCCGCGGCCATCCGGGGTGGTGGGGCGCGCAGTCGCGTCGCCGCAGAGCAGACGCTCACGGTGTGGGACGACCAGTTGGCCTCCCTGTCGGCGGACGTGACCGCAGCACGCACTGGGCTGGTGGATCGGCTGCGTGAGCCCTTGGCTGCGGCCTACCGCTCGGTGGCGCCAGGGGGTCCTGACCCGCTGCCCACCATCGACTACGTACCGGGCGCCGGGCTGGCACCCAGCCTGGATCGGGTCGAGCTGGCCGACCAGATCCGTGCGGCCCTGCTCAGCCGCCGCGACGAGGAGTTCGGTCGGGGAGTCACCCTGGTGGGTCCACATCGTGACGAGCTCGCGCTCACTCTGCACGGGATGCCGGTCCGGGGCTACGCCTCACACGGGGAGTCCTGGTCCATGGCCCTGGCCCTTCGACTAGCGTCCTATGACATTGTCCTGGCCGAAGCCGGACCAGGGGGCGCTCCAGTTCTCATCCTCGATGATGTGTTCGCCGAACTCGACGCCGACCGACGCGCCCGACTGGCGGCTGCGGTGACCCACGTCGAGCAGGTGCTGATCACCGCAGCGGTGGCCCAGGATGTGCCGGCCGAGCTGGCGGGGCGGACCATCGCTGTGCCTGACCTGATCGGCGCTGGGGCATGACCGAGCAGCCACGCGCCCGGGGTCCGCTGGACCAGGACACCGCCGCTGACCCAGCGGGGACCGAATCCCCGGGCGCCGAGGTGGTGCCGGACGCCGCGCGTGCCGTGCTGTCCCGGATGCGGGCCGCGGCGCGCACCCGCGGTGCGGCAGCCACGGCGGCCGGGACCGCGCCGGGGCGCACCTCTCGCCCGGGCGGTCGTTCGCGTCCGCGGCGTGCTGTCGCGGGGTTCTCTGGGCCGGGCCCGGATGAGCGCGACCCGATGCGCCTGGGCGGGGCCTGGTCGCGCCTGGTGGACGACAGTGGCTGGCGCCAGGGGCTGGACGTGGCCGGTCTGCACGCCCTGTGGCCGCAGATCGTGGGAGCTGCCAACGCCGAGCACGCGTCCCCGGAGTCCTTCGACCCCACCTCGGGGGTACTGGCGGTGCGGACCTCCTCGACCGCCTGGGCCGAGCAGTTGCGGCTCATGCTCCCCGCCCTGCGCACTGCCATCGATGCTGTGGTGGGCACCGGGGTGGTCCGCGACATTCGGGTCGTGGGACCTGCACCGCCACCGAGCAAGGGGCGGTTGCGGGTGCGTGGCCGGGGTCCGCGCGACACCTACGGTTGACTCCAGATCCATGCCAGCCGAGCCCTGGGATGCCCAGATCGGCCCGTGGGCAGCTCCGGTTGATGCCAAATGGGGGGGATCGTCTCGACACCTCGCAGCGTTCTGAGCGCGTCCTGTGGGGATTTCTGGGGGTGGACCGGCGTTCTCAGGGTAGAATTGTGCCATCACGCGATCGCCGACGGGAACGCGCGTGCAGTCCACCGCTCCGCCCCGTCGGCCGCCATCCCGTCACCACGCAGTCAGGAGTCCCACGTGTCCTATGACGCGAGTGCCATCACCGTCCTTGAGGGGTTGGACGCGGTGCGCAAGCGCCCCGGCATGTACATCGGGTCCACCGGTGAACGTGGCCTGCACCACCTGGTCTACGAGGTGGTCGACAACTCGGTCGACGAGGCCCTGGCCGGCTACTGCGACCGCATCGAGGTCACCCTGCTCGCCGACCACGGCGTGCGGGTGGTCGACAACGGTCGCGGAATCCCGGTGGACATCGTGGCCAGTGAGGGCAAGCCGGGGGTCGAGGTGGTGCTGACCGTCCTGCACGCCGGAGGCAAGTTCGGCGGTGGTGGCTACGCGGTCTCCGGTGGCCTGCACGGGGTGGGTGTGTCGGTGGTCAACGCGCTCTCGGACCGACTCGAGGTACAGGTGCGCCGTGAGGGTCACGTGTTCCGTCAGTCCTACATCCATGGTGTCCCACAGGCTCCGCTGTCCAAGGACGAGCCGACTGAGCTGACCGGCACGACGGTCACCTTCTGGGCCGACGAGGAGATCTTCGAGAGCACCCACTACGACTTCGAGACCCTGTCGCGCCGGTTCCAGGAGATGGCCTTCCTGAACCGCGGCCTCACCCTCGCCCTGGTCGACGAGCGGGTGCATCCCACCGACGACACCGTCGAGGAGCAGCCCGGTCCGCGGGCGGTGACCTACCACTACGAGGGTGGCATCTCGGACTTCGTCCGGTACCTGAACGCAAAACGCGGTCCCGCGCACCCGAACGTGATCGAGTTCGGCGCCGAGGACGTCGACAAGGGCATCTCCGCTGAGATCTCCATGCAGTGGAACGACGGCTTCGCCGAGAGCGTCTACACGTTCGCCAACACGATCAACACCACCGAGGGCGGCACCCACGAGGAGGGCTTCCGCTCAGCGCTGACCAACCTGGTGAACAGGTTCGCGCGCACGTGGAACGTGCTCAAGGAGAAGGATGCGAACCTGTCGGGCGAGGACATCAGGGAGGGCCTGACCGCCATCGTCAGCGTGAAGCTGCGGGAGCCGCAGTTCGAGGGACAGACCAAGACCAAGCTGGGCAACACCGAGGCCAAGACGGTGGTGCAGTCGGTCGTGTACGAGCAGCTCGGCGCCTGGTTCGAGGCGAACCCGGCCGAGGGCAGGGAGATCGCGCGCAAGGCCGTCTCGGCCAGCCACGCGCGGATGGCCGCGCGCAAGGCCCGCGACCTGGCGCGCAACCGCAAGGGGCTGCTGGGTGGTGGCGGCCTGCCGGGCAAGCTCATCGACTGCTCGAGCCGCGAACCGGAGAACTGCGAGCTGTTCGTGGTCGAGGGTGACTCCGCCGGTGGGTCGGCGCGACAGGCCCGCGATCCCAAGACCCAGGCGATCCTGCCGATCCGGGGCAAGATCCTCAACGTCGAGAAGGCGCGCATCGACAAGGTGCTGCAGAACAACGAGGTCCAGGCGCTCATCTCGGCGATGGGTGCCGGTGTCCAGGACGACTTCGACGAGGACAAGCTGCGCTACCACAAGCTGGTCCTGATGGCCGACGCCGACGTCGACGGCCAGCACATCAGCACGCTGCTGCTGACCCTGCTGTTCCGCTACATGCGGCCCCTCATCGAGCACGGACACGTGTACCTGGGACAACCGCCGCTGTTCAAGATCAAGTGGATCAAGTCCCACCCGGAGTACGCGTACTCCGACCGGGAGCGCGAGGCGTTGACCCAGGCCGGCCTGGCCGCCGGGCGCAAGCTGCCCAAGGAGGAGGCGATCCAGCGCTACAAGGGTCTGGGCGAGATGAACTGGCAGGAGTTGCGCGACACCACCATGAACCCGGCCGAGCGGATCCTGCTACAGGTCACCCTCGATGACGCGGCCCAGGCCGACGAGTTGTTCACCACGCTGATGGGCGAGGACGTCGAGAGCCGACGCTCGTTCATCCAGCGCAACGCCCGCGACGTGAGGTTCCTGGACATCTGATGACTGAGATCACCGAAGGCCCCGGCGTGCACGGCCGGATCGAGCCCGTCGACCTGCAGGTCGAGATGCAGCGCTCGTACCTGGACTACGCGATGAGCGTGATCGTGTCGAGGGCGCTGCCCGACGTTCGCGATGGGCTCAAGCCGGTCCACCGCCGGGTGCTGTACGCGATGTACGACGGCGGGTATCGCCCGGACCGGAACTTCTCCAAGTCCGCGCGCGTGGTCGGCGACGTCATGGGCAACTACCACCCGCACGGTGACCTGGCCATCTATGACACGTTGGTCCGCCTCACCCAGGCCTGGGTGCTGCGCTACCCGCTTGTCCAAGGACAGGGCAACTTCGGCTCCCCGGGCAACGACGGGGCGGCGGCCTCCCGGTACACCGAGTGCCGCTTGGCCCACCTGGCCATGGAGATGACCCGGGACATCGATGAGCAGACCGTCGATTTCGTCCCGAACTACGACGGCCGCACGCTGGAGCCGACCACGCTGCCGGCGCGGTTCCCGAACCTGCTGGTCAACGGTTCGGCGGGGATTGCGGTGGGGATGGCCACCAACATCCCGCCGCACAACCTGCGCGAGGTGGCCGCCGCGGTGCAGTGGTCCCTGGACAATCCCGAGGCCTCCCGCGAGGAGTTGCTCGAGGCTGCCATGGAGCGCATCCCCGGACCGGACTTCCCGACCAGCGGGCAGATCGTGGGCCGGCGTGGCATCGAGGACGCCTACCGGACCGGTCGTGGCCTGATCACGATGCGCGCCGTCGTGGAGGTGACCGAGGACGCACGAGGGCGGACCATGCTCGTGGTGACCGAGTTGCCCTACCAGGTGAATCCGGACAACCTGCTGGCCAAGATCGTGGACCTGCACAAGCAGGGCAAGATGTCCGGGATCTCGGACATCATCGACCAGTCCAGCGGAGACACGTTGCGCCTGGAGATCATCCTGTCCAAGGACGCAGTTCCCAAGGTCGTGCTCAACCAGTTGTACAAGCACACCGCGCTGCGCGAGACGTTCGGCGCCAACATGGTCGCGCTGGTCGACGGTGTCCCACGGACATTGCCTCTGGACGCGTTCATCCGGCATTGGATCAGCCACCAGATCAACGTGATCCGCCGACGTACCGAGCACCGCCTGCGGGTGGCGCAGGAGCGCGCCCATGTGCTGCGCGGGCTGCTCAAGGCGATCGACCGGATCGATGAGGTCATCGCGCTGATCCGGGCGTCCCGGTCGGCTGCCGAGGCGCAGACCGGGCTGATCGGGCTGCTGGACATCGACGAGGTGCAGGCCCAGGCGATCCTGGACATGCAGTTGCGCAAACTCGCCGCCCTGGAGCGCAACGAGCTGCAGAACCGCTACGACGCGCTCATGCGCGACATCGCCGAGTACCTGTCGATCCTGGCCAGCGAGCACCGCCAGCGCCAGATCGTCGGCGAGGAACTGGCCGAGATCGTGGCCCGGTACGGCGATGAGCGGCGCACCGCGCTCGTCGCGGACGAGGGCGATGTGACCGACGAGGACCTGATCGCCGAGCGCGACATCGTGGTGACCCTGACCCGGGGTGGCTATGCCAAGGCCACGGACACGGGGCTGTACCGGGCCCAGCGCCGCGGCGGCCGTGGTGTGAAGGGCGCCCAGCTGCGCGGCGATGACGTGGTCAGCCACTTCTTCGTCACCACGACCCATCACTGGATCCTGTTCTTCACGACCAAGGGTCGGGTGTACCGGGCCAAGGGCTACGAACTGCCCGATGCGGGCCGGGATGCCCGCGGCCAGCATGTGGCCAACCTGCTGGCCTTCCAGCCCGACGAGAAGGTCGCCCAGGTCCTGGACCTGCGCGACTTCGACGTCGCGGACTACCTGGTGCTGGCCACCCGCGACGGGATGGTCAAGAAGAGCCGGCTGCACGAGTTCGACTCGATCCGCTCCAACGGCCTGGCTGCGATCAACCTGCGCGAGGGCGACGAGTTGATCTCGGCGCAACTGGTCCGCGACGACGACGACCTGATACTCGTGTCGGCCAAGGGTGCCTCGGTCCGCTTCCGGGCGGACAACTCGACGCTGCGCCCGATGGGCCGCGCGACTTCCGGCGTGCAGGGCATTCGACTGCGGCCCGGCGACAGCGCCCTGTCCATGGAGGTCGTGCGGCCCGGGACGCACCTGGTGACCGTGACCGACGGTGGCTACGCCAAGCGCACGTCGGTGTCCGAGTGGCGCACCCAGGGCCGCAACACCTACGGCGTGACAGCCATGAAGCTCGTCGAGGAGCGCGGATCGCTGGTCGGGGCCCTGATCTGCCAGGAGTCCGACGAGCTGTTCGCGGTGGCCAGCAACGGCGTGGTGATCCGGACCCAGGTGGACCAGGTGCGGGCCACTGGCCGGGCCACGATGGGCGTGGGCCTGATGGATCTCGCCCCGGGCGACAGCATCGTGGGAGTCGCCCGGGCCGCCGAAATCGCCGAGGACGACCTCGAGCCTGCGGACGCCGCGATGGAACCAGCACACGATGAGCTCGAGTCCACCCCGGCCGCGGAACTCAACGGCGGGGAAGCGGATCCGGGGGCGGCCCCGGACTCGAAAGCCCCAGGTGACGCGTGAGCCCCCACTCGGGCCCCCGTCCGGGCGCCAGCGCGCTCACCGGCCAGGTGGCGGCCAGCGTTGTAGCATCGTGCCAGGTCGCTAGGCTGACGGGAGTCGTGTGATGGCTGAGCATGTGCAGGGTCAGCCGGGTGCTGATCGTGCGATCGGGCGCCCGGGCCCAGCCACCAGGATGAGCGGTCCGGCGCCGAGCAGGTCGCGTCCCAGCGTTCTGATCCCCCCGGTCACCACGACGGGTCCCAGCGCCCCAGAGCCCGCAACCTCGGCGCCCGCTGCTCCATCGCCCGCCGCCGCAGCGCCGCAGGCCCGGACCTCCGAGCGGAGCGCGCCTGCCCCGAGCAGCACGGCGGCCCCGTCTGCCCCGTCACCGTCAGCCCCGACTGCCGGTGCCCGCGCCGCGGGTCCTCCTGCTGGGGACCCGGTCGCACCGACCCGAGCCAAGCCCGCCGCGGACCGCCCCGAGCAGACCAGGGTGGCGCGAGTGGCTCGCAGCGCGGTGCAGCCGACCACGGGGCCACGATCGGTACGCGTCTACATCGCGCACATCGACCCCTGGGCTGTGATGAAGCAGGCCTTCCTGCTCTCCCTGGCGATCGCCGTGATCATCCTGGCGGCCTCGGCTGCCCTGTGGTTCACGCTGGACTCTGCCGGCGTGCTCGATGCCATCACCCGAACCGCGACTGATGTCGGTGGCGAGAGTGGGGCCAGCGTCAGCACCTACCTGGACTTCGGGCGGATCATGGGGGCGGCCCTGGTCGTGGCCGGACTGGAGACCGTCCTGGTGACGATCCTCTTCACCTTGTTGGCGTTCATGTACAACCTCTCGGTGGGCATCGGTGGCGGACTCGAGGTCACCCTCTCCGAGGACGACTGAGGCCCTGCGTCGTTTTGGGTCCGACCCGGGTGCTGGGGTAACCTACAGCGGCGGTGCGTGACGCATCGGAGGGCCTATAGCTCAGCCTGGTTAGAGCGCTTCCCTGATAAGGAAGAGGTCAGTGGTTCAAGTCCACTTAGGCCCACGCTGCGCGACATGATCGCGCGGAACAACCTTCGGAGGTAGCCATGCTCAAGAAGCTCATCGTTCTCGGCGCACTCGCGGCAGCGGGGTACGCGATCTACAGCCGCGTCAACGGCGCCCAGGAGGAGCGCGACCTCTGGAACGAGGCCACCGCCGCTCCCGACCTGCGCTGACACGAGGACCGGGGACGTAGCTCAACTGGCAGAGCACCGCCTTTGCAAGGCGGGGGTTAGGGGTTCAAGTCCCCTCGTCTCCACACATGCGTGTGCCCCGGGGCTGTTCCCCCGGGGCACACGCATGTGTGCCAGGAGCAGAGCGGGACTTGGGAGGAGCTCGCCAACGGCGAGCGACGGCTCCCCTCGCCTGCCCCCACGCCCGCGTGCACCCCCATCCCCCAGCGCACGACGCGTCTGCCGCCCTCCGACGCATGTGGCAGGATTGGCGTCCATGACCAGAGCCGTGCTGCACACCTCCCTCGGGGACGTCCGGATCGACCTCTTCGACAACCACGCACCCAAGACGGTGGCGAACTTCATCGGCCTGTCCGATGGGACGCGGGAGTGGGTGGATCCCACCACCGGCGACAAGGGGCAGGGGGCTTTGTACACCGATGTGATCTTCCACCGGGTGATCAACGGCTTCATGATCCAGGGCGGCGATCCCACCGGCACCGGCCGGGGCGGGCCCGGCTACGAGTTCGGTGATGAGTTCCATCCCGAACTGGTCTTCGACCGGCCGTACCTGCTGGCCATGGCCAACGCCGGTCCCGGGACCAACGGCAGCCAGTTCTTCATCACGGTCGGTCGCACCCCACACCTGAACCGCAAGCACACCATCTTCGGAGAGGTGGCCGATCAGGCCAGCCGGGACGTGGTGGATGCGATCGCCACGACGAAGGTGGGCCGGGGTGACCGTCCGGTCACCGACGTGGTGCTCACCTCGGTGACCATCGAGCCGTGAGCTACGGCCTGCCGCAGGAGTCCGCTCCCGCGGCGCCCGTCTGCTACCGCCACACCGATCGCGAGACCTGGATCCGGTGTACCCGCTGTGAGCGCCCGATCTGCCCGCAGTGCATGACCGCGGCCGCCGTCGGCTACCAATGCCCCGAGTGCGTGCAGGCCGGTGCTGCGTCGACCCGCCAGGCGCGGACTGTGTTCGGTGGGCAGATGACCCGCGACGGTGCGGTGACCAAGGGCCTCATCGGCACCTGCGTGGCGCTGTTCCTGCTCGTCGGCCAGCTGGGTCTGGTGGGTGGCCTGAGTCGTTGGGGCATGTCGCCGACGGCGATCGCGATCAACGGGGAGTGGTTCCGGCTGGTCTCAGCGATGTTCCTGCACGCCGGCTGGCTGCACCTGGGCTTCAACATGTACATCCTGTACCTGCTGGGACCTCCCCTGGAACGTGTCCTGGGTCATGGTCGCTTCCTGGCCCTGTTCCTGCTCTCCGGCCTCGGGGGATCGGTCGCCTCGTACTGGTTCTCGGACCTGCGCACCCTGTCTGTGGGTGCCAGCGGCGCGATCTTCGGTTTGATGGCGGCCTGGATCGTGGTGGCGCGGAGACTGGACTGGGACGTGACCCAGGTGGCGGTGCTGCTGGCCATCAACATGGCGCTGGGCTTCGTGCTCGGCGGGATCGACTGGCGGGCGCACCTGGGCGGGGCCGTCACCGGGGCCGTGGTCGGCCTGCTCCTGACCACGGGCCGCGGCCAGGAGGGTCGCGCCCTCGCCGGGCGGCAGGCCGTCGCTGCTGGTGCCGTCCTGGTCGGCCTCCTGGTGCTCGCGATGGTGCGGACCGATCAGATCCAGGCGCTCATCCCCAGCCTGCTCGGGTCACTCCTCGGGTAACATGGCGGGCAGTCGCGACAGGAGGCCACATGCCGGAGTCCAAGGGCCGCGGGTCCGCCAAGCCCCGCCCCGAACCTGCCGCGAAGAAGGACGGCCCGACCGTCTCGCCCCGCTGGCTGGTGCCGACGATGCTCACCTGCTTCGTGCTTGGGCTGCTGTGGATCGTTGTGTACTACATCGCGCCCGACAACCCGGTGATGGGACCGCTGGAGAACTGGAACATCGTGGTGGGTTTCGGGCTGATCATGGTGGGATTCGGCTTGTCGACCAAGTGGCGTTGAGACAGACATTTCACCCCAAATCAGGATCAACACTCGCCTTCAGCTACGTTCGCGCTGTTGATGCCTGGCACAACGGCATCTGGAACCCCCGCAATCCCGGGTGATCACCAGGGTTCCGAGGTGACTCAGAGCAGCCGAATCACAGTCGTGTAATCCTGTCCCCAGCTGTGGACAACCCTGTGGACAACTGAGCGTCCACGGTCACCTCCGTGAACGGCAGGCGGGGTTCCAACCAGGGGAACACCCGGGTGAACAGCACCCCGACCAGCAGGCTGAGGGCCGCCATGCAGATGAGGACGCGCACAAGCAGGGGCCCGGGCAGGTGGTTCCAGATCCAGGGGTACATCAGCCCGCCTCCATCGCGGCCGGGAGCTCCCCGTCAGCCTTGTCGTAGCGCTGCGTCAGCGAACCCCACCAGATCCAGCGCTGGGTGCTGGCCCATCGGGGGTTGCAGGTGGTCACTGTGATCAGGCGTTCGGTGGGGGTGGCCCCGGGCTCACCGGGAACCGGCTCGATGACCCAGCTGTCCTGGGGCGCGACTATGGCGTCACGCTCGAGCCGGTACTCGTACCAGGCGTCCCGGGTCTCGACGTAGACCGGGTCGCCCACCTGCAGCAGGTCGATGTTGCGCAGCGGCTCGCCGTTGGTGGCCCGATGCCCGGCGACGGCGAAGTTGCCCTTCTCCCCGGGCAGTTGGCTGCTGGGGTAGTGACCGATCCCCCGCGCCAGGTCGGCTGGGGTCACGCTCTCGAGCACCGGCAGCCCCCAGACCATGTCGCGCAGCCGTGGGATGAACATCAGCGCGAAGGCATCGCCCAACTCGGGCTGGTCCGGTTCGGTGGCGACCGGGGTGCTCGGTGGCCGCGCCCAGGAGTCCGCCAGGTCGGTGGCCACCGCGTCGGCGGCGCGCTGGGCGGTCACGTTCGTCCACAGGAGCTGGTAGGCGACGAACAGCAGCAGGAGGACGCCGAAGGTGATCAGCAGCTCGCCGACCACCCCCACGGCTGCCCACCCGCGCGAGGGCCGGCCCGTGACCGGGGCGGGTGCGTCGACCTCGGTCAACGCACCACCTGCGCCTCAGAGATCACCAGGGGCCCGGTGTACGCCGGCAGGACCATCGCCCGCGACGCGGTCTGCTCGTAGCGCATGCCCACGACCTGCGCCCATTCCCGGAAGAACTGCACCGCATCGTCGGTGGCCAGGGCGGCCGTCAACCGGTCCACGGCGCCGACGGCCTCGATCAGGAAGGGGGGTGAGTACACGCGGCCCTGCAGGATGACGGTGTTGCCCACGCAGCGCACAGCGCTGGAGTTGACCAGCCGTTGACCCATGACAGTGACCCCGGACGCGCCGCCGCGCCAGAGGGCGTTGACCACGCCCTGCACGTCCTGCTGGTGGACGATGTAGTCATCGCCGGTCATCTCCGGGGGCATCGGGTCCGGTGGGGTGGCATCGTCGAGCGTGATGGTCACCCCCGGTCCGCGGACCTCGGTCAGGCCGACTGCCGGGGACAGTTCGGCAATCCGCTGGTTCTGGCCGTTGATGGCCAGGTCGGGGCTGGCCTCGGCCTGCAGAGTCGTCAGTCGCGCGGTCAGCACGTCGACCTGCGATTGCAGGTCACCGTTCGCCTCTGAGCGTGCCGAGATGGCACCGGTGAGCCCACCGGTGCCATCGACCCGGATACTGCCGTCGCGGGCGGCCGTAGCGCTGGCGATGAACAGCGAGCCCGCGATGGCGAACATCGCGCCGGCCACCAGGTCCGGCCAGCGCACCCGGCGAGGTCGCAGGTGGCCGATCCGCTCCCGGACAGCGACTCCACGTCGTGGCGCACCGGGCCGCGGCGACGGCGAACCCGTGGGGTCAGCGGTCGGCTCGGTCGAGGTGGTGTGCACCTGCCTACGGTACCCGCGACAATGGCCTCGTGACTGCCCGCATCCTGATCGTCGACAACTACGACTCGTTCGTGTTCAACATCGCCCAGTACCTGGCCCAGCTCTCGGCCGAGGTCGAGGTGGCCCGCAACGACGAGGTGAGCGTCGGGTATGCCCTGGAGTTCGACGGGGTGCTGCTCTCGCCGGGACCCGGGGACCCCCATGATGCGGGCGTGAGCATGCAGATGGTCTCCGCGTGCGCCGGTCGCATCCCGGTGTTCGGGGTGTGCCTGGGACACCAGGCCATCGGGGCGGTGTTCGGTGGGGTGGTCTCACGGGCACCCGAGTTGCTGCACGGCAAGACCTCGATGGTCCAGCACACCGGCGGCGGTGTCCTGGCCGGCCTTCCGCAGCCGTTCCGGGCCACCCGGTACCACTCCCTGGCCGTGGAGCGCGATTCGGTCGGCGACGAGTTGGAGATCACCGGCTGGACCGACAGCGGGGTGGTGATGGCGCTGCGCCATCGGGAGCTGGACATCGAGGGTGTCCAGTTCCACCCGGAGTCGGTCCTCACCGAGAGCGGGCACCTCATGCTGGCCAACTGGCTGGTGCGCTGCGGTGATGCCGGTGCCGTGGCGCGTGCTGCGGGGCTCAGCCCCGTGGTCGCCGGCTCCGGGATGCCCGCCTGAAGGCTGCGCATCCCTTTGGCGTGTCGGTGGTCACACGAATGCCACGCGCAGTCGGGCCAGCGCCTCCTCGAGCACCTCGGGGCGCTTGCAGAAGGCCCATCTGACCCAGGCCTGTCCCACGGACACGTCATCGCAGAGCGGGGCGATCGGGATGGCTACCACCCCCGCGCGGTTGGGAAGCTCCAGGCAGAACTGCTCCCCGCTGTCATAGCCCAGCCCACGCACGTCGGTGAGCAGGAAGTACGTGCCCTGACTGGGCAGGACGCGCAGGCCGAGCGAGGCCAGGCCGTGGCTCAACTGATCGCGCTGGCCGGCCAGGCCGGTACGGCAGGACTCCCAGTGCGCGCGGGGCAGCTCCCGCAGTCCGTGCGCGACAGCCCACTGGAACGGACCGCCGGACACGTAGCTCAGGTGCTGGCGGATGACCCGGACCGCGGCGATCAGGTCCGTGGGGCCGGTGGCCCAGCCCACCTTCCAGCCGGTGAAGGACAGGCTCTTGCCCGCGGAGCCGACCGTGATGGTCCGTTCGGCCATGCCCGGCAGCGTCGCGATCGGTACGTGCTGGTGCTCGTCGAACCAGAGATGCTCGTAGGCCTCGTCGGCCAGGACCACGAGGTCCGCCGCGATCGCCTCGCGGGCAAGGCCGGCCAGTTCGGCTCCGGCGAACACGGACCCGGTGGGATTGTGTGGCGAGTTGATGATCAGCAGCCTGCTGCGGTGCGTGACCCGAGCGCGCAGAGCGCCCGGGTCCGGACGGAATGTCCCTGGGACAGGGGGCACCGGAACCCGCACCCCGCCGGCCAGGTCGATGGCGGCCGCGTACAGGTCGAACCAGGGTTCGAGCACCAGCACCTCGTCGCCTGGCTCCACGACGGCCAGCACGGTGGCCACGATCGCCTCGGAGGCCCCGGTCGTCACCACGACGTCGGTGTCGGGGTCCCAGGTCAGTCCGTACCAGTCCGATTGGTGCGTCGCGATGGCTGCGCGCAGTTCGGGGATCCCGTGCACGGGTGGGTACTGGGCGCCGAGGCCGCTGCGCAGTGCCCGCACTGCGGCGTCCCGCACCAGGGTGGGGCCGTCTGTGTCGGGGAATCCCTGCCCGAGGTTGATCGCGCCGACCGCGCTGGCCAGCGCGGACATCTCGCCGAAGATGCTCCGCCGATGAGGGTGCATCCGGGCCACCAGTGGGTGGGTCGCCGACCTACCCCGTGAGGGCGGTGTCCCTGTGACGTCCTCGGTCATGTGTCCGTGCTACGCGGTCGCGGCATCAGCCGACCGACCTGGCGCATGAAGGGTCGCGGAGTGTATTGGGCGGCCAGCGCCAAGGCGGTGTAGCGCTTGGATGGAACGCTGATCGCGCGCCCTGCCCGGGCCGCGGCGAGGCCCTCCCGAGCGACCCGGCGCGCGTCGAGCCAGGCCCAGGAGGGCAGCGCGGAGACGTTCATCTGCGCCCGGTCGTGGAACTCGGTGTGGGTCAGGCCCGGGCACACGGCCGTGGCCGACACCCCGGTCCCGGACAGCTCAGCGCCCAGCGACTCGGTGAAGACGGTGACCCAGGACTTGGCCGCTGCATAGGTGCCCAACGACGTCCAGCCGGCCACGCTGGAGACATTGATGACCGCCCCCCGGCCACGCTCGACCATTCCGGGCAGTGCGGCGTGGGTCAGGCGCAGGGTGGCGCGCACGAGGACGTCGAGCAGCCGCTCCTGCGCCTCCAGGCTGCCCCCCAGGAACGGCTGGTTGACCCCGAAACCAGCGTTGTTGACCAGGATGTCGACCGGTTCGGTCCCCCGCCCCAGTCGGTCCATGACCGCGGCGCAGCCAGCGTCGCCGGCCAGGTCGGCGGCCAGCACCTCGACGGTGACGCCGCTCTCGCCATGGAGTCTGGCCGCGAGGTCGGCCAGGCGTTCGGTGGTGCGGGCGACCAGTACGAGGTCCGCGCCCTGTTCGGCGAGTTCCTCGGCGAACGCCAGCCCAATGCCGGAGGTGGCCCCGGTGATCAATGCACGCATGACCCCAGTGTGCCCCAGTCGTTCAGGGCATGGCATCGGGCCAGCCGACGGCGATCGCCAGGATCTCTGCCACCGGATCAACCCGCGCGACCGACCAGCCACGCAGCCCCGCCGAGGCCAGCGACTCCTCGGTCTCCAGCGGGTCAGCGGTGCTCGTCGCGAGGTAGCGCACCGGGGCATCGGGCCAGTCGACACCGCCGCGTCCAGGCCGCGGGAGCGGACCATCGACCATGACGTAGGCCACGATCGGATGCCGGGAGGCCCGCTGGGACAGGGCCAGCGCGGGGACCGCCCGGTTGGCGGTCCCGGAACTGACCACCAGGAACGGTCCGGGCCTGTTGGCCGCTGTGATCGCGACCGCCTGGTCGGCGACCCACGATGCGATCCGCAGCCGTTCGTCGTGGCCGTCGGCCGCCGCGCGGGCCAGTCGTTCGGGTGCCAGCACAGGCACATCCTGGGCTGTCAGCGCTGCGGCAACCCGCGGGCGCCATGGTGCCTCGGGCCCCGGGTCCAGCGCCGGGCAGAGCACGACGGTCAGCCTGGACACGGGCTCAGTCCAAGCCGAGGTCCGCGAGTTGGTAGGCCGCCAGGTAGGGCAGCCCCGTGGCCTCGATCGCGGCCGCCGCCCCTCGCTCGACGATCACCGCGACACCCACGACCTGCGCGCCGGCGGCCTGGAGGGCCTGCACCGCGGTGAGCACCGATCCCCCGGTGGTGGAGGTGTCCTCCACGGCCAGCACCCGCCGTCCCGCGACGTCTGGACCCTCGATCCGGCGCTGCAGGCCGTGCGCCTTCTCCTCCTTGCGCACCACGAAGGCGTCCAGTGCCCGCCCACGGGCCGCGGCGGCGTGCAGCATGGCCGTGGCCACCGGATCAGCGCCCAGGGTGAGCCCGCCCACCGCGTCATAGGACAGATCCTCGGTCAGATCCAGCATGACCTCACCGACCAGGGGGGCGGCCGCGCTGTCCAGGGTCACCCGGCGCAGGTCCACGTAGTAGGCGGCCTCCCGGCCGGAGGAGAGCACGACCCGGCCGTGCACGACGGCCTTGGTGCGGATCTGGTCCAGCAGAGCCTTGCGAGTCATCGTCACGGGCCACAGCCTAGGTGCTCGTCGATTCCGAGCGGGACTCCCTGCGGAGGCGCAGCATCGATCGCGATCGCGATCGCGATCGCGACCGGGATCAACGACAATCCGACGGCCGGTGGAACAGGGGCGGACCGACTCGGTACCCGATCCAGTAGCCGGTCAGCTTGCCGGCCACCGCAGCAACGCTCAGCAGCAGGCCGGTGCAGGCTCACCGGCCAGGGCTAGGCCCGGGCGGCCCCACGGCCGACGGATTCGTGACCGCCCATGCGTGCATGGCGATCGCTGCGGCCGCGGCGACGTTCATCGACCGGGTCGACCCGTGCTGGGTGATGCCGAGCACCGCATCGGCGCCCGCGAGTGCCGCGGGACTCAGGCCCGGACCCTCCTGGCCGAACAGCAGGACGCAGGCCACAGGCATGCGGTAGGTCTCCAGCGCGAGCGCACCCGGGATGTTGTCGAGGGCCAGGATCGGCAGGCCCGACCCGCGGGCCCAGCCCACCAGGTCCGCCGGGTCGGGATGGTGGGTCACCGAGAGGTAGGCGTCGGTGACCATGGCCCCCCGACGGTTCCACCGCCGCCGGCCCACGATGTGCACGCCGGCCACGTTGAACGCATTCGCGGTCCGCACGATCGAGCCGATGTTCAGGTCGTGCTCGAGGTTCTCGATGGCCACGTGCAGGGGGCTGCGCCGGGTGTCCAGGTCAGCCACGATCGCCGCGAGGCGCCAGTAGCGGTACCGGTCCACGACGTTGCGGGTGTCCCCGATGGCCAGCAGCTGGGGATCCAGACGAGGGTCGTCGGGCCAGGGCAGGGGATGCGGACCGACGGGCACGGTTCCAAGGCTACGAGCGATTTTCGTCCCGGCAGCACCGCAGGCGTAGGATCTCGCGCGGTGGCGTGTCCGAGCGGCCAAAGGAGCACGACTCGAAATCGTGTGTGGGTTAGTAGCCCACCGTGGGTTCGAATCCCACCGCCACCGCCGTTGCGAGGGCCCTTCCACCCGGAGGGGCCCTTGGCGGTGCGGCGCGGTCAGGCCCAGCCGTGCCGCGCGTCGTAGGCTGCATGCGTACCCGGGTCGGCGCAACGCTTCCCCGGGTCCGCCATCGCCGTCGTCCCCGGGAGGTCCCATGAGTGCGGTCCACGACCTGCTCACCGAGCAGATCGGCCACGAGTTCACCGCGTCCCAGCAGTACGTCGCCATCGCGGTCTGGTACGACCAGCAGGCGCTGCCGCAGTTGGCCGGGCTCTTCTACGCCCAGGCGGTCGAGGAGCGCAACCACGCCATGATGATCGTGCGGTACCTGATGGACCGGGAGGCCGAGGTCGTCATCCCCGGCATCCCGACTGTGCGCACCGAGTTCGGGTCCGTGGTCGAGCCCCTGGAGCTCGCACTGGCCCAGGAGCGCCAGGTGACCGCCCAGTTCGAGGCCCTGATCGCCCTGGCCCGCAAGGAGACCGACTACCTGGGTGAGCAGTTCATGCACTGGTTCCTCAAGGAGCAGGTCGAGGAGGTCTCCTCGATGGCGACCCTGGTGCAGGTGGCCACCCGGGTCGGTGAGAACGTGATGCTGCTCGAGGACTACCTGGCCCGCGAGAGCGGCGCCGGGGAGGCTGCGGACCCCACAGCCCCGGCTGCGGCCGGTGGGGCCCTCTGACACCGACGCGGCATCACATCGCAGTAGTTACAACGGTGTGAGTTATCCCCAGGTGTGGATCGGCTGGGGATAATGCAATCCGGGGTCGGGATGTCGGTGCCCGCCATTAGGGTGAGCGTCGTGGCACTCGCTCTGTACCGGACCTACCGGCCGGGCTCGCTGGCCGAGGTGATCGGCCAGGGGCACGTGACCGAGCCGCTCGCGCGCGCCCTGCGGTCCGGTGCGATCCATCACGCCTACCTGTTCTCCGGGCCGCGGGGATGCGGCAAGACGTCGACGGCGCGGATCCTGGCTCGATCGCTGAACTGCGAGCAGGGACCGACGGCCGACCCGTGCGGGGTCTGCCGCAGTTGTGTGGAACTGGCGCCCAACGGTCCGGGATCCATCGATGTCGTGGAACTCGACGCGGCCACCCATCGCGGGATCGACGACGCCCGTGAGCTGCGCGAGAAGGCCATCTACGCCCCGGCCGCCAGCCGGTTCAAGATCTACATCATCGACGAGGCCCACCAGCTCACCAACGAGGCAGCGAACGCCCTGCTCAAGCTGGTGGAGGAGCCGCCGCCACATCTGCGCTTCATCTTCGCGACCACCGAGCCGGACAAGATCATCCCGACGATCCGGTCGCGCACGTTCCACTACGGGTTCCGGTTGGTGCCCGCCCGCACGCTGGCCGACCACCTGGGGTCGGTCTGTCGCTGCGAGGGTGTCCCAGCCCAGGCACCGGCGCTCGCGTTGGTGGCCCGGGCCGGGGCGGGCAGCGTCCGCGACAGCCTGTCCGTGCTGGGGCAGTTGCTCGCCGGCGCAGGACCCGACGGATTGACCTACGTCGAGGCGATCGATGCCCTGGGTCTGACCGACACCGCCCTGCTCGACGACTTCGTGGCCGCGCTCTCGGCGGGATCTGCGGCCGACATGTTCGCAGTCGTCGACCAGGTCATCACCGGAGGTCATGACCCACGCCGGTTCGTCATCGACGTCCTGGACCGCCTGCGCGACCTGATCATGCTTCGGGTGGACCACGAGGCACTGGCAAAGGGGCTGGTCGACGTCCCAGAGGATGCTGGCGAGCGGATGGCCGCCCAGGCGCAGACCCTGGGCCTTGCCGAGCTGTCCCGGGCCGCCGATCTGGTCAGTGCGGGACTGGGCCAGATCAAGGGAGCGACTGCCCCGCGGCTGCAATTGGAGCTGCTGTGCGCCCGGCTGGCCCTGCCGGTCGTCGGCGAGGATCTCGGCGCGCTGCTGGCGCGGCTCGAGCGCCTCGAACGAGGTATCGGGGGCTCGACGCCGGGTCGGCAGGGTGCCGTGGACGGCGCCACCCTGCCGGGTGCGCCCGAGCGCCCGGGGAGCCTCGCGGAGCACGGGACCAGCCAGCAACCCGGTCGGTCGACCGGTCGGAAACCCGGCGAGCAGTCGACCGGTCGGCACCCCGGCCAGCCGCCGACCGGCCAGCAGTCCGGTGAGCAACCGGCCCACCAGTCGACGGGCGAGCCGTCCGGCGAGCACTTGGGCGAGCGGCCGACCGGGCCTGCCCCCACCGCTGACCTGCGCAGCGAACGGCGTCCCCAGAGCCCGGCGCCGGACTCGCCACCGCACGCTGCTGGGCCGGGGCGACCCACCCCGCCGCGGCGACCCCAACTGAAGTCCGCCCCTGAGTCCCGGGCCGCAACCCATGACGAGGCACACCTGCCCGCCGAAGGGCGTGCGCGTCCCGAAGCACACGCGCCCGATGAAGAGCACGGCGCGCCGAACCCAACGACCGGGGCATCTGATTCGGTTGGGCCCGACCCGGCGACTCCGTCCGCCGCGCCCGCTCCGCCCGCCCCGGGCGAGGGCACGCCGATCCAGACAGCCGACGTCGAGCGGGCGGAGCCCACCAACGTGCGCTCGGCTGATGCGGCACAGCACGCCGGCAGGGCCGGCGGCGAGCGGGCGTCCGCCGCGCACAGTGGTTCGCCGTCCGGACGCGACCAGCTCGCCCGCGTGCGCGAGGCCTGGCCCGCGGTCCTCGAGCGACTTGCCGGGTCCAGCCGGGTGGCGTGGACCGCGTTCCACGGCGCCCGGCCGGTGTCCTGCACCGACGGCGCCCTGGCCGTGGCGGTGGCCGAGCCGGGTACCGTCCGGGCGATCGCGGCTCGGGGCCATGACGAGCGGCTGCGCCAGGCCCTCATCGACGTCCTGGGCCTCGATGTCACGATCGACGTCCTGCACGACCCGCAGGCGGCCGGGGCCGGTTCCCCCACCCCTCCCGCCGCGAGTGCCCCTGCGCCCGCGGGATCGCCTACCGAACCCGCCGTCCAGGGCCGGCCTGGAGCCCCGCCCGCGCAGTCGCCTGCTGCGACGGCGTCCGCGCCGAGCGAGGGCCAGCCGGAGCCCACGGGGCCCACCCCCCGCCCCGCGGACATCGTGCGGGCCGCCGGCGGTTCTCGCGCCACCCCGCAGACCGGTCCGGACGAGGCCAGCGCCGACGACCCGGATCTCGACGCCAGCGGCGCGCAGGGCCTGGCTCTGATCGCCCGGGAACTGGGCGCCAAGCCCATCGGCGAGATCGACCACTCGTAGGGATCTGGCCATGTACGAAGGGATCATCCAGGACGTCATCGACGGGCTCAGCCGGCTACCCGGCATCGGGCCCAAGGGCGCCCAGCGGATCGCCTTCCACCTGCTCAAGGCAGACCCGCAGGAGGTCACCGACCTCGCGACGGCCCTGATCACCCTGCGCGAGCAGGTCCGGTTCTGCCAGATCTGCGGCAACGTGTCCCAGGAGGAGACCTGCGCGATCTGCCGGGACGCACGCCGCGATCCGGCGATGCTCTGCGTGGTGGAGGAGAGCAAGGACGTCGTGGCCATCGAGCGGACACGGGAGTTCCGTGGCCGCTACCACGTGCTCGGCGGCGCGATCAGCCCGATGGAGGGCATCGGGCCCGATGACCTGCGCATCCGCGAGCTGATGGCGCGACTGGCCGACGGGGTGGTGACCGAGGTCATCATCGCCACGGACCCCAACCTCGAGGGCGAGGCCACCGCGGCCTACCTGTCCCGCCTGATCGGCCCGATCGGCCTGGCCGTCACCCGGCTGGCCAGCGGGCTCCCCGTCGGCGGCGACCTGGAGTTCGCCGACGAGGTCACCCTGGGACGCGCGTTCGAGGGACGCCGACGGATCGGAGGCTCATCATGACCGAGCACAGCGCCAGCCCCCCAAGGGACACCGCGCAGGAGGCCGCCGCGCAGGACCTGACCTTCGCCGATGCCCCGCTCGATGCGGCGATGGCGGTGGTGACCACCCCGGCCACGCCGATCGAGCCCGACCTGCTCGAACTCGCCGCGGGCTTGGCCGCCAGCTCGGCCCGGTTCGTGCAGACGGTCGAAGCAGTTGCCGAGGGCATCGGCGAGGACCACGCGATCGCCATCCTGCTGCTCGAGGTGTCCGACGTGCTGGCCATGGGCGCGCGCCTGGGTGCCATCGACGACGTCGTGCCCGAGGGGCGTTTCGAGCCCGATGCCGGTGCCGAACCGGATGTCGACCGACTGCGGGCCGCGCTGGCCCAACGACTGGCTCCGGTGGACTCCTACGTCGAGGTCGTGGACCCCTACGCCGAGCCCGAACTGATGTCCGGCCGGCTCTCCGATGACCTGTCCTCGATGGTCAGCGACCTGTTGCACGGGCTTGCTCACCACGCCGCCGGCCGCCCGCTGGAGGCCCTCTGGTGGTGGCAGACCAGCTACCTGAGCTCCTGGGGGGATTGCGGGGCCACCGCACTGCGCTCCCTGCGCTCACTGGTGTCGCATGTGCGCTCCGGAGCCCCCCTCGAGGCCCCCGTCGAGCCGGCTTCCTAGGTCCTGCGCGCGCTCGCTGGCGCGTGCCCCGGGTAGCAGTCACCCGCAGCGATTAGGATCGGGCGCGGAACGCCGCCGCACCCGCCCGACGCCCCAGGAGTATGCCGACCATGGCCCTCATCGTCCAGAAGTACGGGGGATCGTCGGTTGCCGACGCCACCAACGTGCGCCGCGTGGCCGCGCGCATCGTGGCGACCAAGCGTGCCGGGCATGACGTGGTGGTCGTGGTCTCGGCCATGGGCGACTCCACCGACGAGCTCATGGACCTGGCCAACGAGGTCAGCCCCAACCCGCCCGGTCGCGAGTTGGACATGCTGCTCACCGCCGGCGAGCGGATGTCCATGGCGCTGCTGGCCATGGCCATCCACGACCTCGGCGAGGAGGGCCGGTCCTACACGGGCTCGCAAGCCGGTCTGATCACCGACTCCGCGCACGGCTCCGCGCGCATCATCGACGTCACCCCCGGTCGGATCAGGCACGCCCTGGCCGACGGGGCCATTCCGATCGTCGCGGGCTTCCAGGGGGTGTCCTACGAGAGCAAGGACGTCACCACGCTGGGTCGCGGCGGCTCGGACACCACCGCGGTCGCCCTGGCAGTCGCCCTCGGCGCGGACGTGGCCGAGATCTACAGCGACGTCGACGGGGTCTTCACCACCGACCCGCGCGAGGTTCCCGCTGCCAGCCAGGTCCCCCGGATCAGCTACGAGGAGATGCTCGAGCTGGCTGCGGCCGGGGCCAAGGTGCTGCACCTGCGCTGCGTGGAGTACGCGCGGCGCTCGCACATGCCCATCCACGTCCGGTCCTCGTTCTCCGAGCGAGAGGGGACCTGGGTGCTCGACCCATCCGAGCCGCTGCCCGCGCTCGCCAACCCAGCCGAGGGGACCATCGTGGAGCAACCGATCATCGCCGGGGTCGCCGCCGACCTCAACGACTGCAAGATCACCGTCATCGGCGTGCCCGACCGGCCGGGCGAGGCGGCCCAGATCTTCCAGGCCGTGGCCGATGCGGGGGTGAACGTGGACATGATCGTGCAGAACGCCTCGGTGGCCCAGAGCGGACGGACTGATGTGTCCTTCACCTGTGCGGTCGCCTCACGTTCCGAGGCCCTGGGTGCCCTCACCGGGGTGCAGTCGGCGATCGGCTTCGAGGACCTGGTCTCCGACGACGGGATCGCCAAGATCTCACTCGTGGGTGCGGGCATGCGGTCCAACCCGGGGGTATCGGCCACCTTCTTCAAAGCCCTGGCCGACGCCGGGATCAACATCACGATGATCACGACCTCGGAGATCCGGATCTCGGTGGTGACCAGCAAGGACGTGGCCACCGGAGCCCTCCGCGCGCTGCACACCGCGTTCGGGCTCGACAGTGAGGTCGAGGCCGTCGTCTACGGAGGTACTGGCCGATGAGCGTCCACGTTGCTGTCGTCGGGGCCACCGGCCAGGTCGGGGCGGTGATGCGCCGACTGCTCGACGAGTCCGACATCGACATCGCCTCGGTGCGGTTCTTCGCCAGTGCCCGCTCGGCGGGCACCACCCTGCCCTGGCGCGGTGGCGAGGTCCTCGTCGAGGACGCGGCGACCGCCGACCCCGCCGGGATCGACCTCGCCCTGTTCTCCGCCGGTGGGTCGACGTCCAAGGCCCTGGCCCCGGTCTTCGCTGCGGCCGGGAGCGACCGTCATCGACAACTCCTCGGCGTGGCGGATGGACCCGCAGGTGCCGCTGGTGGTCTCCGAGGTCAACCCGCAGGCGCTGGATCACATCGTCAAGGGCATCGTGGCCAACCCGAACTGCACGACCATGGCCGCGATGCCGGTCCTGGCCCCGCTGCATGCGCACGCGGGCCTGCGTCGACTGATCGTGAGCACCTACCAGGCGGTGTCCGGCAGCGGGCTGGCCGGGGTCGAGGAGCTCGCCGGACAGGTCCGGGCCGCCGTCGAGGCAGACCTGACCGGACTGACCCACGACGGATCGGCGATCACCCTGCCCGCGCCGGTGAAGTACGTCGCCCCGATCGCCTTCGACGTCATCCCGTTGGCCGGCAGCCTCCTCGATGACGGCTCCGGGGAGACCGACGAGGAGCAGAAGCTGCGCAACGAGAGCCGCAAGATCCTGGGGATCCCCGACCTGGCCGTGTCGGGGACCTGCGTGCGGGTGCCGGTCTTCACCGGGCACAGCCTGAGCATCAACGCGGAGTTCGCCCAGCCGATCAGCGTCGAGCAGGCACGTGAGCTGCTCGCGGATGCTCCCGGCGTGAGGTGGTCGGACGTGCCCACCCCGCTGGAGGCGGCGGGTGCCGATCCCACGTTCGTGGGCCGGCTGCGGGCCGATCCCGGCGTCCCCGACGGTCGCGGTCTTGCCCTGTTCCTGTCCAATGACAACCTGCGCAAGGGGGCTGCGCTCAACGCCGTGCAGATCGCCGCGCTGCTGGCCGCCCGGGCGGGCTGAGCACGGCCCCGGCATTTGGGGAGCGCGTGGCTGTCCGGCTAGTATCAGCGACGCACGCGGGATGTGGCGCAGCTTGGTAGCGCGCTTCGTTCGGGACGAAGAGGTCGTGGGTTCGAATCCCGCCATCCCGACGCAATCAGGAGGGGCCCCCTGGGGCCCCTCCTCGCGTTGGGGTGGCGAACCTCTGCGTTGCTGTGAGCGGAATCGACCACTGAGCGGTTGATTTCAGCAACGGGCTGGGACCCTGTGGAGCTACGCCCACTGCCCGGCCAGCCAGGCCCGTTGCCGGGCGACATCGGCGTCGTCGCCCATGTGCCCCACCTCGCTGACCTCGGCCACCGCACCGGGGATGTTGGCTGCCAGCCAGTCGCCGTGCGCAGCCGGCACCAGCGTGTCCGCGCGGCCATAGGAGAGCCGGACCGGCACCCGGATGTCGGCCACATCGAACCCCCACCGCGCCACCAGCGCGAGATCGTCGTCGACCCAGCCGTCCACCCCCGGTGCCAGGCCCTGGCCCATCTGGGCGGCGATCACGGCGGCGTGCCGAGCCATCTGCACCCGGTCCTCCTCGGCGAGTTCGTAGGAGTCGCCGAGGAGATCGCTGCGGCCCTGCGCCAGTCGGTCGAGCATCGTGGCCCGCTCGGCCTCGCACAGGGCTCGGACCGCGGCCTCCCCGGCCAGGGCGGCGCGGAACTCGTCGACGTTGCCCTGGGTCATCCCTCCCAACCAGGCCTGCTCCGCGAGGGCCTGCGCGCCCAGCGGGGCGGCGGACACCACAGCGAGGCAGCGGAGAACCCGGTCGGACAGCAGTGCTGCGCAGGCCAGGGCATGCGGTCCGCCCCCGGAGCCGCCGGTCACCGCGAACCGGTCGATGCCCAGGGCATCGACGATCGAACTGACGTCGCTGACGAAGTCCACCACCCGACGCCCCGGCCGGCGCGTCGATTCTCCGTAGCCGGGGCGATCGAGGGTGAGCCTGCGTAGGTGATGCCGGGCGTCGATCGACGGATCAGGGCCGAACCAGCTGATCCGCCCACCGGGGGTCCCGTGGACGAAGAGCACGGGCAGCCCGTCCGGGTCGCCCCACTCGGCCACGGCCAGCGTGCGACCGTCGGGCGCGCTGATCCGGTGCTCGACGTGCTCGGGGACGGCAGCGGTCGGGTCCAGGGCCATCTGCCCTCCTGTTCAGCAACGATTCCACCAGCGGGACAACACAGCGCACCCTAGCCCGCGGCCCACGACCGAGGGGGTCAGCGTCGCAGGGTGAGCAACGTCGCCTCTGGGCGGCAGGCCAGGCGGATGGGCGTGAAGGGACTGGTCCCGAGCCCGGCTGAGACGTGCAGCGCCGAGTCGTCCCAGGCTGACAGGCCCTTGGCCTGGCTGCGCGGCAGGTCGCAGTTGGTCACCAGCGCGCCGACACCCGGCAGGCAGACCTGACCGCCGTGCGTGTGCCCGGCCAGGATCAGGTCCGCCGCATCGGCGGCCATCGCGTCGAGCACCCGGCGGTAGGGTGCGTGCGCGACCCCGAGCCGCAGGTCGGCATCCGGATCGAAGGGCCCGGCCACCTCGTCGTAGCGGTCGCGGCGGATGTGCGGGTCGTCGACCCCGCGGGCGTCGATGCGCCAGCCGCGGACCGACGCACTGGCCGTGGCGTTGTCCAGGTCCCGCCAGCCGGCCGCCTCCAGGCCGGCCGTGAGCGGGGTCACGTCGATGCCGGCCCGCTGGGTGCGCAACGTGCTGGGACCCATCAGGTACTTCGCGGGATTGGCCCGCGAGGGGGCGAAGTAGTCGTTGGAGCCGCGGACGAAGAAGCCGGGTCGGTCCAGCAGCGGGGCGAGCGCGCGCAGCGCCAGCGCGGGCCCGTCCGCAGAGCCGTGGAAGTCGCCGGTGACCACGGTCAGGTCCGCCTCGAGCCCCCCGAGGGACCGCACCCACGCGATCCGGTCGGTGTCCCGGGGCGCCAGGTGCAGGTCCGACAGGTGCAGGATGCGCAACGGTTGGCTCGGGCCCGCCCGGCGCCCGGCCCGCCCGGGCAGCGGCACGTCGACGCGGCGCAGGGTGTACTGGCGGGCCTCCCACAGGCTGTAGGCGGTGCTCGCCACTGCCAGCGCGGCCAGCGGTGCGACGGAGCGCACGACGGTACGGGAGCTCAGGGGCATTCCCGCATCCTCGCAGCCGCCCGCGGGGTGCGCCGATCCGAGCCGATCCGTCGGGGACCGAGCGGACGAAACCGAACCACCGCCGGAGCCCCTCGGACCCCCATCCCGCAGGTGGCACCGGGTCTGGTCGGCAGCCCGTGGTCCGCCGGCGGGGGACAATGACCAGATGAGCACCCTCAAGGAGACCCTCCAGTCCGACCTCACCGATGCGATCCGTGCCCGTGCGAAGGTGACCGCCGCCACGCTGCGGATGGCCCTGACCTCGATCACCACCGAGGAGGTGGCCGGCAAGTCCGCCCGCGAGCTCACTGATGCCGAGGTGGTCGCGGTCCTGACCAAGGAGGCGAAGCGGCGCAGAGAGGCCGCCGCCGCGTTCCATGACGCGGGCCGCGTCGAGCTGGCCGAGCAGGAGGAGGCTGAACTGGCGGTCCTGGTCGGCTACCTCCCCGAGCCGATCTCCGCGGATGAGGTGGGCGCGCTGGTGCAGGCGGCTGTGGCCGCCGCAGCCGCGGACGGGGCGACCGGCATGTCGGCGATGGGTCGGGTCATGAAGGACCTGACCGCCCAGACGGCCGGGCGCTTCGACGGCGGCACCCTGGCTGGGATGGTCCGCGCGGCGTTGGCCTGAGGCGCTGTCGCGGCCTGCGGGTCTACTGCCCAGCGGGTGCGCCCAACGGGGCCGACGCCTGCGTGGACGCCTCGTCGACCTGACCCGTGTACGCCCGCTGCCACCACGGCACCGTCGGGGCCGCCTCGACCGTGGCCCGCTGGCTCGGCGAACCCTGGCGTGCGGGGCGCAGGTTCCACTCGTTGCGCAGCTCCATGGGTACCGGGTCGCTGCCCGCCAGGGCCCCCTGCATGGCGTTCTTCCAGGTGGGGCCGGGCAGTGAGGAGCCGAACACCTTCGAGTAGTAGCGCCCGTTGATGGTGAGGTTGCGCAGCGGGTGTCCGTAGCCGCCGCGCGGGTCGCCGACCCACACCGCCGCGCTCAGGTCCGGGGTGGCCCCGGCGAACCAGACAGCAGCCTGGCTGTCGATGGTGCCGGTCTTGCCAGTGGTGTCGCGCCCGATCGCCATCGCGCCACCGGTCCGGCCAGGGATCCCGCCATCGACCACGTTGGTCAGCACCGCAGCGGCGGCGTCGGCGACGTTGCGGCTGACGACCTGGTCGCACTTGGACTTGGGCACCGACAGCTTCTTGCCGTCGCGGTCCACGATCTTGGTGATGACCCGGGGCTTGCAGTAGACCCCGTGCGCGCTGACCGTGGCGTAGGCGTTGGCCAGCGTCAACGGGGAGATCTCGGTCGAGCCGAGCGTGAACGAGGCCACCTCCGCGGTGGTCCCGCCGGGTCGGACATCGCCCAGGTCGGCGCCGTCGGCGTACTTCACACCGAGTTTGCGGGCCATGTCCACGGTCTCGCACACCGTGGCGCGCTTCTCCAACTCGACGAAGAACGTGTTCACCGAGTAGGCGGCCCCCCGGAACATGTCGAAGTTGCCCGACGAGGTCGAGTTCTTGACCGTCCACGGCTGGTCCCCGCCGCTGGTGCCGCCCGTGAGCAGGGTGTCGTCGCAGCCGACGAAGCCCGTGAACGTCTTGCTGGGCGGGGAGTTGATCACCGTGTAGGGGCTGATGCCCTTGTCCAGGGCCGCCAACAGGGTGAAGATCTTGAACGTGGAGCCGGCCTGCATGCCCTGCGTGCCGCCATCGGCCAGGTCGACGGCGTAGTTGTAGGTGGTCTCCCACCAGTTGTCCTGGGAGTCCCCGGTGCCCCACTCACGGTTCTGCGCCAGGGCCCGGACATCGCCGGTCCCCGGGGTGACCATGGCGATGGCGACCGCCTTCTTGCTCGGGTCCTTGGGCGGGATCGCGGCCATCACCGACTTCTTCGCCGCATCCTGGGCCTTGACGTCCAGGGTCGTGTAGACCTTGTACCCGCCGGCCCGCCAGGCCTCGGCCCGGTCGGCCTCGGTCTTGCCCAGGGCCTTGAGGTCCTGCACGGCGCGGATCGCGTAGTCGCAGAAGTACGGCGCGAACGACGTGGTGCAACCGTTGTACTGGATCTTGGTGTCCAGGTAGTCCTCGACGTCCTGGGCCTTGGCCTCGCGGGCCTCCTCGACGGTGATGTAGCCCAACTCGGCCATCCGGTTGAGCACCACGTCACGACGGGCCTGGGACTGCTTGGGGTTGTTGGTCGGGTCGAAGCGGCTGGGCTGCTGGACGATCCCGGCCAGGGTGGCAGCCTCCACCAGCGTCAGGTCCTTGGCCTTCTTGGAGAAGTAGCGCTGGGAGGCGGCCTCCACGCCGTAGGCCTTGGCCCCGTAGTAGCTGATGTTGAGGTAGCGCTCGAGGATCTGCTCCTTGGTCAGGCGCTGCTCGACGGCCATCGCGTAGCGGATCTCACGCAGCTTGCGGCTGATCGTGTCCTCGCGGGCTGCTTGCTGCCCCGCCTCGTCGGTGGCGGCGGTGAGCAGCACGTTCTTGACGTACTGCATCGTCAGGGTCGAACCGCCCTGCGTCACGCCGCCCGCGGTCAGGTTGGTCACCGCAGCACGCGCGAAGCCGCGCGGGTCGAAGCCGTTGTGCTCGTAGAAGCGGGAGTCCTCGATCGCGACGACGGCGTCCTGCATGACCGGTGCCACCTTGTCCAGGGGCACCTCCTTGCGGTTCTCCTCGAAGACCGTGGCGATCTTGGTGCCGTCGGCGGCGTACACCCGGGTCCGCACCGGCAGGGCGGGCTCGCGGAAGTCGCGGGGCAGGTCCTCGAAGGAGCCGATGGAGTCCCGGGCCAGCAGACCCACCGGGCCGACGACGGGCAGCGCCATGCCGGCCACTAGGATTCCGGCGAGACCAGCGATGGACAGCATGGCCACGAGTCTCGGAATCGACCAGCGGGCACGGTTGCGGGGAGGTCGGGCAGAAGGCATGTGCCCAATTTTACGGCACATTCTGCCCAGTGCCCCTCACACGAGGGTTGGGCGTGGCTCGGCCAGGAGCTCAGCCACGAGGCGTAAACCTGCCAGGTCATGCACATCTTGGGCCAGGGCGGTGATTGATGTCACAGCCACACCCGGGTTCGCGGCCACGAAACCGTCGACCAGCCGGTGCTGGCGCTGGGCCTGACGCATCCGGTCGGCGTGCAGTTCGAGCAGGGCAGCGGTCAGGGCCTCGGCGGACTCCTGCGGGGGGTCGGTTGCCCGCAGCCGCTCGGCGCCGGCGGCCGCCTGGTCATGGCTCAGTTCAGGCAGCCGGACCGGCGCGACCCGGTTGAGCACCAGTCCGGCCAGGGGGATCTGCTCGGACTCCAGGCGTTCGACGAAGAAGGCCGCCTCACGCAGGGCGTCGGGCTCGGGCGAGGCGACCACCAGGAACGCCGTACCGGGTGCTGCCAGGAGCGCGTAGGTCTGATCGGCACGTTCCCGGAAGCCGCCGAAGAGCGCGTCGAAGGACGCGACGAAGGTCTGCAGGTCGGTCAGGACCTGGGCTCCCACGATCCGGGTGAGCACATTGCTGAACACCCCGAGGCTGGCGCTGAGCAGGCGCATGTATGCCCGCCCACCGGCCCGCGCCGGTGCGGCCAGGATTCGGATCAACCGGCCGTCGAGGAAGGCGCCCAGCCGTCGGGGTGCGTCGAGGAAGTCCAGGGCCGAGCGCGAGGGCGGGGTGTCGACGATGATCAGGTCCCAGGTGCCCTGCGCCTCGGACTGGCGGTGCAGCTGGCCCAGCTTCTCCATGGCCATGTACTCCTGGGTGCCGGCGAATGAGCTCGACAGGGCCTCGTAGAAGGGGTTGGCCAGGATGGCCTGGGCACGCTCGGGGTCGGTGTGCGCCATCACGACCTCGTCGAAGGTGCGCTTCATGTCCAGCATCATCGCGTCGAGCGTGCCCCCGGCCGAGGTGTCGATGCCGGGGATCGACGCGGGGGTGTTGTCCAGCTTCGACAGACCCAGGGACTGGGCCAGCCGACGAGCCGGGTCGATCGTGAGGACCACGGTCCGCCGCCCGGCCTCGGCCGCCCGGACGCCCAGGGCAGCAGCGGTGGTGGTCTTGCCCACACCGCCCGAGCCGCAGCAGACCAGGATTCGGGTGCCCCGATCAGCCAGCAGGGCGTCGATGTCGAGGCTGGGCGCCGAGGCCCACATGGGAGTACTCATGGGCGCTCCTGCGTGCCCGGCTGCGGTCCCAGACCACCTGTCCGCAGCCGATCGGCCAATACGTGCAGGGCGGACAGGTCGATGCCGGTGGGCAGCTGCGGCAGGGTGAGGGTGGGCAGGTCCAACTCGACGAGCCGGGCCCGCTCCGCATCGGCGACCGCCGCTCGCTGTGCATGCTCGCGAGCCTCGTCGGCCAGGGCGGCGACCACCTCGTCGAGGGGATGCGGGTGCCCGGTGGTCACGATCCCGGTCGAGGCCACCGAGCCGGCGATCGCGCGGTGGTCCAAGGACCCGGTCAGCGCCGCGTGGCGTTGGTCGGCGGTCAGCCGGGGCGGGCGGTCGGAGTTGATGATGATCGCCCCCACGGGCAGGTCCTCGGCGCGTAGGTCGCGCACGCCGTCGATGGTCTCCTGGACCGGCATCTCCTCGAGCAGGGTCACCAGGTGCACGGCGGTGCGCGGGGAGTGCATCACCGCCATCACGGAGTTGGCCTGACCATGGATCGGGCCCATGCGGGCGATGCCGGCAACCTCGGAGTTGACGTTGAGGAACCTCGTGATCCGGCCGGTCGGCGGGGCGTCCATCACCACGGCGTCGAAGACGGGCACCCCACGGGTGTTGCGCTTGACCGACTCGACGGCCTTGCCGGTCAGCAGCACGTCGCGCACGCCCGGGGCGATCGTGGTGGCGAAGTCGATGGCACCCAGCCGGGACAGCGCCGAGCCGGCCCGGCGCAGGTTGTAGAACATCTCCAGGTACTCCAGCAGGGCTGCCTCCGGGTCCACTGCCAGGGCCCGGACCTCGCCGCCGCCGGGGGCACGGGCCACCCGGCGCTCCTCGTAGGGCAGCGGCGGGGAGTCGAACAGGCCCGCGATGCCCTGCCGTCCCTCGACCTCCATGAGCAGCGTGCGCCGGCCCTCGGCGGCCAGCGCCAGGGCCAGGGCAGCGGCCACCGTGGTCTTGCCCGTGCCGCCCTTGCCGGTCACGATGTGCAGCCGCACGTCGGGGAACAGCGAAGGAGTCACGGTAGGAGACTAGTTCGACCCGAGGCCGACTGCCCGCTCGGTCAGGTACTCCACCTGCGCGGCCAGGGACAGTCGTGCGGCCCAGCGCAGCGGGATCGGCACCTCCGGATACACCGTCACCAGCAGGTCGTCCAGGTCGGTGGTGCCGCCGCGCATCGCCGCCTCGACGAGGGCCAACCGCTGGTTGCGGTGCTCCGTGTAGTCGGCCAGCAGGCCGGCCGGGTCGGCGTTCGCCGGTCCGTGCCCGGGCAGCACCCAGCGCGCCCCGGTCTCCTGCGCCAGGTGGGCCAAGCGCTCCAGTGAGGTCAGGTAGGACCCGAGGTGTCCATCCGGGTGGGCTATGACCGCGCTGCCGCGTCCCAGGACACTGTCCCCGGTCAGCAGGGCTCCATCCGCGCTCAGCAGGAACGTCAGGCTGTCGTGGGTGTGCCCGGGGGTGGCGACCACGGACAGCTCGAGCCCGGCCAGGTCCACGACATCCCCCTCGCCCAGGCCCGCACCGCCGAGGCGGTGGGCGGGGTCGAGGGCCCGGACCGGGGCACCGGTGAGTTCGTGCAGGGACCGGGCCCCGGCGCTGTGGTCGGCGTGACCATGGGTCAGCAGGATCATGGCTATCCGGGCGCCGAGCCGATCGGCGGCATCGACCAGTGCGGCCAGGTGACCGGGGTCGTCCGGGCCAGGATCGATCACGATCGCCCGGGTGGCGCCGGGCTCGCAGAGCAGCCACGAGTTGGTGCCGTCCAGGGTCATCGGGCTGGCATTCGGTGCCAGCACAGCGCTGGCCCGGGGCGTCACCTGGCCAGCGGCCCAGGGTCCGCTGGACCCGAGCGGGCGCATCAGCGGGTCCCTCGCTCCTCGGATCCGGCCGGCTGGTCGGTGGCCGAGATGACCTCGCCCGTGTACCCGTGGACCAGCACCCACTCCAGGTCGTCCCCGGCGACCCTTGGCCGGGGCATGACCGGCACGACGGTCTCCTGGCGACTGCGGGCCCACTCCAGGGCGGCGGCGACCGAACGCTGCCTGGTCAGGTCGGCCAGCACCGCGACCGTCGGTGGCAGCATGGCCATCGCCCCGGCCCGGTAGGCGGCCAGGGCGTCAGCCGGCGCCACCCAGTGCCCGGAGTCGGTCTCGGTTGCGTGCGCGTCCACGGATTGCCCCTCGGGCAGGGCGGCGGCCAGGAAGCGCGTGTCGTAGCGGCGGGTCTCGACCTCCGGGGTGATCCAGTGCGCGATCGGCACCAGGAGATCCCCGCGGATGTGCAGCCGACGGCGGGCCAGCACGGACGGGAAGCCCGCGGCGTGCTCACTGGCCTGACGGTCGGCCGCCCACTGATCATCGGGTCGGGCAGGTCGCCCGGCATGGTCGACGGCCAGCAGCACCCCGGCCTCCTCGAAGGTCTCGCGCACGCCGGCCACGACCAGGGCCCGGGCCAGGTCGGGGTCCCCTCGTCCCGGATCCGGGACCCAGCCGCGTACCGGGGGCTGGCTGTCGGGCCCCGGGTCGACCCGCCCCCCGGGGAAGACGTGCATCCCCGGGGCGAAGGCCATGGTGGCCGGCCGGCGCATGAGCAGCGCCTCGAGGCCGGCGGCACCGTCGCGCAGCAGCACGATCGTGGCGGCGTCGCGACACGGCGGCGGGGTCCAGTCACCACCCTGGGCGAGCATCCTGGCCCGAGCCACGAGTGCAGCGGGCATCTCGAGGGCCATCAGGTCAGCTCCGCGATGACCTCGACCTCGACCGGGGCGTCCAGCGGCAGCACCGCCACGCCGACTGCCGAGCGGGCGTGCGTGCCGGCCGTGCCGAACGCAGCCCCCAGCAGTTCGCTGGCCCCGTTGATGACCCCGGGCTGCCCGCTGAAGCCGGGGTCGCTGGCCACGAAGCCGACCACCTTGACCACCCGGACCCGATCCAGGTCGCCGACCACCGACCGGATCGCGGCGATCGCGTTCAACGCGCACTGGGCGGCCATCACGGTCGCCGCCTCGGCGCTGACCCCAGCGCCCACCTTGCCGGTGCCCATCAGGGTCCCGGCGCGCAGGGGCAGCTGGCCGGCGGTGTAGATCAGGTTCCCACTGCGCACGGCCGGCACATAGGTGGCGACGGGTGCAGCGACCTCGGGCACCTGGTGGCCGAGGTCGCCCAGCCGTTCCTCGACGGCCGACATCTCAAACGACCGGGCGCTTGAAGTAGGCGACCAGTTGCTCGGCGTTCGGCCCGGGGACGACCTGGACCAGCTCCCAGCCATCGGTTCCCCAGTTGTTGAGGATCTGCTGGGTGGCGTGGATCAGCAAGGGTGCGGTGGCGTACTCCCACCGGGTTCGGTCAGCCATGGGCGTCAATGTAGTGCGCGCAGGCGGCACCGTCACTGCGGAGATCCGAGCCCGCGCAGCGATTGGTTACCCATCCGTAACCATTCCCGTCGGCGCACGCGGGTTCGTCAGCGGACTCCGGTCGCTAGGCTCTGGTCCCGTACACGCTGTCGGTCCATGTGGCAGCGTCCGCCCACGGCACACCGAGGAGCCCAACGATGCGCAACCTGATCAGAACTGCTGGGGTGACCATGGGCGCGTTCGCCCTGGTCGCGGGGATGACCGCCTGCTCCAGTGGCAGCGAGACCGACACCGCAACCGGCACGGGCACCGACCCCAGCGCCTCGGCGATGGCCGGTCCGGCCAAGGACGAGGCACTGGCGGCCATGGTGCCCGCTGACATCGCTGCCGACGGCGTCCTGACCATCGGCACCGATGCCTCGTACGCGCCCGGGGAGTTCATCGACGCCGACGGCACCACGGTGGTCGGCTTCACCGCTGACCTCATGGATGCCCTGGGCGCGGTGCTGGGTCTGGACGCCCAGATGAACAATGCACCCTTCGACTCGCTGGTCGAGGGGGTCAAGACCGGAAAGTACGAGCTCGGCGCCTCCTCGTTCACGATCAACGCCGAGCGGCAGCAGCAGGTCGACATGCCCAGCTACTTCAACGCCGGCACGAGTTGGGCGGTGGCCAAGGGCAACCCGCTGGGCATCACGCCCGACGAGGCCTGCGGCAGGCGGGTGGCCGTCCAGAAGGCGACCGTCCAGGTGCCCGACATCGAGGCCCGCTCGCAGGCCTGCACCGAGGCGGGCAAGGAGGCCATCACCATCGAGCAGTTCCAGTTGCAGAGTGATGTCACTGCGGCGGTCGTGTCCGGCAAGGACGACGCGATGCTGGCTGACTCCCCGGTCGTGGGCTATGCGATCGCCCAGACCAACGACCAGATGGAACTGACCGGGGAGGTCTACGATGCGGCCCCCTACGGCCTGGCCGTGCCCAAGGATCAGGGCGACTACACCGCTGCGATCCAGGGCGCGCTGCAGAAGCTGATGGACGACGGGGTGTACCTGAAGATCCTGACCGACTGGGGCGTCGAGTCCGGCGCGATCACCACCTCCGAGGTCAACCCCGTCCAGGGCTGATCCGGTCATGACCAGCACGCCACCCAGCGCACCGGCGCACCGCAAGCCCCCGGAGTCGATCCGGGCCATCCCGGTGCGGCACCCCGGTCGCTGGGTGGCGATGGCGGTCATCGCGGTGCTGGCGGCGATGTTCGCCAACAGCGTGCTGACCAACCCCAACTGGCAGTGGAACTTCCAGTGGGAGAACGCCTTCGCGCCCGCGGTGGTGGAGGGGGTGGTCACGACCCTGTGGCTGACCGCGCTCGCGATGATCATCGGCGTGCTGCTCGGAGTGGCCCTGGCCGTGATGCGCCTGTCGCCCAACGGGGTGCTCTCGGGCGCGGCCTGGTTCTACGTCTGGGTGTTCCGGGGCACCCCGGTGCTGGTGCAGCTGGTCATCTGGGGCAATCTCAACTCGCTGTACCGCAAGATCTCCCTGGGCGTGCCGTTCGGCCCGGAGTGGCTGGTGTTCGAGACCCGGGACCTGATCCCGCCGGTGGCCGCTGCCCTGCTCGGCCTGGGCCTGAACGAGGCCGCCTACATGTCCGAGATCATCCGGGCCGGCATCCTGTCGGTCGACGAGGGGCAGAGCGAGGCGGCCTCGGCGCTGGGCCTGTCGCGGATGCAGACGCTGCGCCGGATCGTGCTCCCCCAGGCGATGCGGGTGGTCGTGCCGCCCACCGGCAACGAGACGATCTCGATGCTCAAGACCACGTCCCTGGTGGCCTATGTGCCCTACTACGAGCTGTTCTTCCAGACCAGTGCGATCGGCAGTCGCACGTTCCAACCGTTCCCGATGCTGGTCACCGCCAGCCTCTGGTACCTGGCGATGACCTCGGTGCTGATGACCGCTCAGTACTACATCGAGCGTTACTACGCGCGCGGCTCGGTGCGGTCGTTGCCCCCGACGCCGATCCAGCGCCTGCGGGTGCGCCTGACCGGGGCGGAGCTGCGATGAGCGCCAACTCCCCGGCACGGAACGCCGCGGGCGCCACCCCGATGGTCCTGGCCGAGAAGGTGCACAAGTGGTTCGGCCGGGTCGAGGTGCTCAGGGGCATCGACCTGCAGGTCAACCAGGGGGAGGTCATGTGCATCGTCGGCCCCTCCGGGTCGGGCAAGTCGACGTTCCTGCGCTGCATCAACCATCTGGAGCGGATCGACTCCGGCCGGTTGTCGGTGCAGGGCCAGCTCGTGGGGTATCGCGAGCGCGGCGGCAAGCTCTACGAGATGCGTGAGTCCGAGGTGGCCCAGCAGCGGTTGAACATCGGCATGGTGTTCCAGCGCTTCAACCTCTTCCCGCACATGACGGCTCTGGGCAACATCATCGAGGCCCCGATCCGGGCCAAGGGCGAGGCCAAGAACATGGTCAAGGAGCGTGCCCAGACCCTGCTCGACCGGGTTGGCCTCGGCGACCGTGGGGACGCCTACCCCAGCCAGCTGTCCGGCGGGCAGCAGCAGCGAGTGGCCATCGCCCGGGCGCTGTGCATGCAGCCGGACCTGATGCTCTTCGACGAACCCACCTCCGCCCTGGACCCCGAACTGGTCGGTGAGGTGCTCGAGGTGATGCGCCAGCTGGCTGACGAGGGGATGACCATGGTCGTGGTCACCCACGAGATGGGATTCGCCCGCGAGGTGGGCGACAGCCTGGTCTTCATGGACGACGGGGTCGTCGTCGAGGCGGGCGACCCCAGGGAGGTGCTGAGCAACCCCCAGCACGACCGGACCAAGGCGTTCCTGTCCAAGGTTCTCTGAATCCGAGCAGGTCAGCAGTCAGTGCGCGCGCTGCTCCAGGCGTGGGATGTCCATCAGGGTCACCTGGCGTTGCTCGATGCGGATCCAGGCCCGCGCCGAGAAGTCCGCGAGCGCCTTGTTGACCGTCTCCCGCGAGGCGCCGACCAGTTGGGCGAGCTCCTCCTGGGTGAGGTCATGGCTGACCAGGAGTCCGTCGGGGGTCTCCTCGCCGAACTTGAGACCCAGGTCGAGCAGCGCCTTGGCCACCCGGCCAGGCACGTCGGAGAACACCAGGTCGGCCATGGCCTCGTTGGTCTTGCGCAGCCGACGGGCCAACGAGGCCAGCAGGGCCGCGGCGAGGTCCGGCCGCCCGACCAGCCAGGGCAGCAGCGCCTCGTGTCCCATGGACAGGACCTTGGTCTTGGTCACGGCGACCGCGGTGGCCGTGCGCGCCCCCGGGTCGAACAGGGACAGCTCGCCGAGCATCTCGCCGGCGCCCAGGACCGCGATCAGGGACTCCCGGCCGTCCGGGGCGGTATGGCCGAGCTTGATCTTGCCCGACTCGATCAGGTACAGCTTGTCGCCCGGCTCGCCCTCGTGGAACAGCACGTCGCCCTTGGCCAGGCGCTGGTCGACCATGGAGGCGCGCAACGCTGCCGCAGCGTCGTCGTCGAGGGCGGTGAACAGGGGCGCTGAGCGCAAGCGTTCCTGCACGGGTCTCTCCTCCTGCGGGCGTGCCATCATGACCCCCGCGGTCAACCCACAGTAGTGCTCTGGCCCATGCCGATGTCGGGCAGCGCGCTCAGGGCCAGGCTGGGATCGGCCCGATAGCGGGCGATGAGCTGCCGGGTGGCCTCGTCGAGGCGCTGATGGATCTCGCGACGCAACGTCGACAGCTCGGCCTCGGCGGCGCGCAGCTCGGCCAGGAACCCGGCCACCGCTTCCTCGTCACGGCTGTCCACGACCCGGGTCCACAGCGCACGCAGGTCAGGTAGGGCAGCCACCTCCTCGGCCGAACGCACCGAGAGGTTGGCCAGGCGCCGATGGACCGCGCCACTCTCGGCCAGCACCGAGGTCAGCCGGGCGACGAGGTCCCCCTCGGCCGCACCCCGGGTCAGCAGGTCGATGCGCGCCTGGAGGATCCGGCGCCAGTAGGACACCCGCGACTCCTCCTCCCCGAGCTCGCGGCGCAGGTCCCGCAGGGCCTCGAGGGTGTGTCCGGCATAGGCGGGATCGATCTCGGGCGGCTGTTGCGGGGGCTTGGTGGCCATGGATCTCCCAGGATCGCGTCACACAGATCTCGCCTAGGCTACCCACATGCCGACCCCACCTGCCCCGCCGACGCGCACCGCGTTGGTCCGGCGGGCCCGGCGGATGAACCGCGTCCTTGCCCAGGCCTATCCCGACGCGCACTGCGAATTGGACTTCGAGACGCCCCTGGAGCTGTTGGTGGCCACCATCCTGAGCGCGCAGTGCACCGATGCGCGGGTCAACCTGGTGACCCCGAGCCTGTTCACGGCCTACCCCACTGCGGCCGATCTCGCCGCGGCCGACCGTGCCGACCTCGAGGCGATGATCGTCTCGACCGGCTTCTTCCGGGCCAAGGCGGCCTCCCTGCAGGGCATGGCCGCCCGCCTCGTCGAGGCCTACGACGGGCAGGTGCCGCCCCGGCTCGAGGATCTGGTCACCCTGCCCGGGGTCGGGCGCAAGACCGCCAATGTGGTGCTGGGCAACTGCTTCGCGGTACCGGGGATCACCGTGGACACGCACTTCGGGCGACTGGCCCGTCGGTTCGGCTGGACCAGCGCCGAGGAACCCGAGAAGGTCGAGGCCGAGGTGGGGTCGCTGTTCCCCAAGTCCGAGTGGACGATGCTCTCGCACCGACTGATCTGGCACGGTCGGCGGATATGCCATTCCCGGCGGCCGGCGTGCGGCGCCTGCCCGCTGGCGTCGTCCTGCCCCAGCTTCGGACTCGGCCCCACCGACGAGCGGGCGGCGCTGCGCCTGGTCAAGGGGGCGGCGTGAGCAACGGGGGACCGGGGGCGGCGCAGACCTCGACCGGGCACCCGCCCGAGTGGTTCCGGACGTTCATCCGGTCGGTCTCGGCCGTCGAGGGGCGCCAACTGTCGCAGTTCACTCCACCGGCGGGCATCAGCCTGCGGCACTCCGCAGTCCTGATCCTGTTCGCCGAGGGCGTGGTCGGTCCTGATGTGCTGCTCATCCAGCGGGCCGCGCAGATGCGCTCCCACCCGGGCCAGCCGGCGTTCCCCGGCGGTGCGCTGGACGCCGGGGATGCCGGTCCGGTGGCCGCGGCGCTGCGCGAGGCGCAGGAGGAGACCGGCGTGGAACCGACCGGTGTCGAGGTGGCGCACGTGCTGCCCGACCTCTGGCTGCCGCCCAGCGGTTTCGCCGTGACCCCCGTGATCGGCTTCTGGCACGCCCCGACGCCGGTCCGCGCGATGGATCCCGCGGAGGTGGCGCGCGCGGAACGGGTCCCGGTGGCCACCTTGGTGGATCCGAACAACCGCGTCACAGTCGTGCACCCGTCGGGCTATCGCGGTCCCGGGTTCCAGGTCGCGGACATGCTGGTCTGGGGGTTCACCGCAGGGCTGCTCGACCGGCTGCTCGACCTCGCCGGCTGGGCGCTGCCCTGGCCGGTCGAGCGCGAGGTGGGGGTGTCGCTGTGAACGGCAACTGGGTGGACCTCGCGGTGCTCGTGGGCCTGCTCGTCGTGGCGCTGGCCGGCTGGCGGGCCGGGGTGATCACCACCGCCGCATCGTTCGCCGGGTTCCTCGGCGGGGCGCTGGTCGGTGCGTGGCTGATCCCGAACCTGCTCTCGGGCCGGGACTGGCCGACGTTCCTGACCGGGATGGCCACGATCGCCGGGATGTTCATGCTGGGCATCATCGGCCAGGCCCTGCTGGGCGTCGTCGGGCGGGCGGTACGCGATGCGGTGGACTTCACGCCCATCCGGCTGCTGGACAGCGCCTCGGGCATGGTCGTGAGCATCCTGGCGTTCCTGCTGGGTTCGTGGATGGTGCTGTCGGTGGCGGCCTCGGGCTCGTTGGGCAGTGCGTCGGACACGGTGCGGGCCTCGCGGACGTTCCCGATCCTCGACCAGGTGATGGCCGGCCCGGGCGGCAGCCTGCTGGCTGATGCCCGCGAGCTGCTGGCCACGATCGACCTGCCCAGCCTGCCGTTCAATCCCGCGACCGTGCCCGCGGTCGACGATCCGGGCGACATCAATGTGTCCGGGCCGCCCGAGCGTGTGGCCCGAAGCTCGGTGGTCCAGGTGTTCACCAGCTCCACCCGCTGTGCGGCCACCTCACTGGGGTCCGGGGTGGTCGTGGGTCCCGAGCGGGTGGCGACCAACGCCCATGTGGTGGCCGGGTCGGGCCGGGTCTCCGTGCGCCTGTCCGATGATCGTGGGGTGCGCGACGCCACCTTGGTCCACCTCGACCGCGCGACCGACGTGGCGATCCTTGCGGTGCCCGGCCTGGACGCCCCGGCGCCCCGGTGGGTGGCCGAGGTGTCCGGCGGCACCGACGCGGCCGTGGCCGGCTACCCCGGTGGCGGCGGGCTGACGGTGGACCCGGCGCGGGTCCGGGGCCAGCTCCTGATCGCCGAGGACGCCGGTGCCGGTCGCCGCGACGTGTACGTGTTCCGCGGGACGGTGCGCCCGGGCAACTCCGGCGGTGCCCTGCTGGACCTTCAGGGCGCGGTGATCGGGCTGGTGTTCGCCAACGCCCAGTCCGATGACCAGACCGGGTTCGCGCTCACCGAGGCCGAGGTCCGCCCGGCGATCAAGTCCGGCGCCGCCGCCACTGCGGAGGTCTCCTCGGGCGCGTGTCCGCTCGCGCCGTAGCCATCGGCACGGCCGCTGACCGGCGCGGTCCCCGGACCTCGGGTCAGAGCTCGGCGAGCCACTCCAGGAGCACGTCGTGGAACTCGTCGGGCTGCTCCTCGTGCGGGAAGTGCCCGGCCCCGGGCAGCTCGGCGTAGCGGTAGGGCGCGGCCACATGCTCCCCGGAGCCCCGGGCGCTGCTGGGCAGCACGGTCGGGTCCGCGCCACCCTGGACCTGCAGCACCGGCGCGTGGATCGGGGTCTTCATCCGGCTGGCGTAGCGCAGGCCGTCCGGGCGCGGCACGCTGCGCAACGCCCACCGGTGGTACTCCAACGCGCAGTGGCTGGTGTTGAGCAGCAGCATCGCGGCCCGGTAGGTGGCCTCGGTGTGCCTGTCGGGCCAGCCGGGGGTGGCCGACCAGGCGTGCAGCAGCGCGCCGACGCCCGCAGCGCTGTCCTCGAGCAGGTCACGTTCGGGCGAGGCCGGCACCTGGAAGCCGAACGCGTAGGCCGAGGCGCGCCGCTGGGCACCGTCGGCGAGCAGGGCGCTGCGCAGCCGGCGCGGATGCGGCATCGAGACGGGGGCGATCGCCCGGATGGCCGAGGGTTGCAGGACTGCGGCCGTCCACGCCAGGAAGCCGCCCCAGCCGTGCCCGACCACCACGGCGTGCCGCTCGCCCAGGGACCTGATCACGCCGGTGACATCCCTGGTCAGCGTGAACGGGTCGTAGCCGCGCGGGGGGTGGTCGGACCCTGCATACCCGCGCAGGTCCATGGCCGCTGCGCGGAAGCCCGCATCGGCCAGCACCGGCAGCAGGTGCCGCCAGGTCCACCAGAAGGTCGGGAACCCGTGCAGCAGCAGGACCAGGGGGCCCTGGCCCATCTCGGCGACGTGGAACCGGGCCCCGTTGGCCGCCACCTCGCGGTGCGTCCACGGTCCGGCGACCCGGACGACCTCCTCAGGGTCCAGCAGGGTCACGGCGCAGGGCTCGGCACCGCACCGGTCGCTGAGGGCGCCACCTCGGTGCCCGGCTTCGTGGTCGAGGTGATGCTGGTCAGCGCCGCCTTGGTGGTCTCCACCTCCTTGATGGCCCGCTCCGGCGGCCCCACCCGCTTCACCCGGGACCTGCCCACCAGGCCCAGGATCAGCGCGACGAGCACCAGCACCCCGGTCACGATCAGGAACCCGGCCCAGACCGGCAGGCCGGCGGCCACGATTCCGTAGGCCCCGGCGACCAGGGCGAACACGAAGGCGAGGAAGGCCAGGACGGCAGCGGCGATGAACAGGATGGAGGCCGTCGCGGCCTGCTTCGCGCTCTGGCTGACCTCAGCCTTGGCCAACTCGACCTGCTGGCGCACGAGGCTCTGGGCGTCCTTGATCGCGGAGTTGAGCAACGGGCTCAGGCCGGTCTCCTTGTTGCTGTCCATCCGGGGTCCTTTCGTCAGACGATCGGGCAAGGCTATCGCGGGGGTGCGGCCACCCGCGCTGCCGACGGCGACCGACGGGCACCGAAAGGCTGCGCGGGGGCAGCTCCGCGGACCCACAGCGGTGGGGATCGCGCTCAGGGCTCGCGCTGGTAGACGTCGGGTATCCCGTCGGAATCGAGGTCGGCGTTCTCCAGCGCGTACAGCGCCTCCAGCGCCCGACGCCGATGGGCCAGCAGCAGGGCCGAGAGGATGGCGGCACCGAGGGTCGCGGCCAGGATCCCGACCTTGGCGCTGGTCAGCAGCCCGGGATCCTCCTCGAACGCCAGCTCGGCGATCAGCAGACTGACCGTGAACCCGATCCCACCGAGCATCCCGATCGCGGTCACATCGGCCCAGCGCAGCGTCGGATTCAGCGACGCACGGGTGAACCGGGCCGTCAGCCAGGCGCCGGCGATCACCCCGATCGGCTTGCCGATCAACAGGCCGGCCAGCACACCGAGCGTGACCGGCTCGGTCATGGTGTCGGCCAGGGACATCACCGGGGCGGCGGTCTGGCCCACATTCAGGAACGTCACCCCCGCGCTGGTGAACGCGAACAGCGGCACCGCCACACCGGCCACGAACGGTCGCAGTGCGTGTTCGGCACGGTCACCGGGCGACTCGCGCTCCCCCGGGTCACGGCGCACGCGCGTGGCCAGGCCCAGTGCCACCCCAGCAACCGTGGCGTGCACCCCGGACTCGTGGGTGGTGTACCAGGTGAGCAGGAACAGCGCGACGTAGACCGCACCCGACAGCGGGGTCCCGGTGAACCGCCGATGCTGGAGCACCCACCACAGGACCACCAGCAGGATCGACACCACCAGGAAGCCCAGCTTGAACTTGTCGGAGTAGAAGATCGCGATCACCGTGATGGCGCCCAGGTCGTCGACCACGGCCAGTGTCAGCAGGAACGCCCGCAGCGCCAGCGGCAGGCCGCGACCCATGATGGCCAGCACTGCCAGGGCGAAGGCGATGTCGGTGGCCATCGGGATGCCCCACCCGGTGCTCTCCAGGGGCAGCCCACGGGTCATCACCAGGTACAGCCCCGCGGGCACGACCATGCCGCACAGGGCCGCCACGACGGGGACAGCGGCCTGGGAGGGCTTGCTCAGGGTGCCCATCTGGACCTCGTGCTTGAGCTCGAGGCCGGCCAGGAAGAAGAAGAACGCGAGCAGGAAGTCGGCCGCCCAGACGCTGATCGGCAGGTTCAGGTGCAGCGATTCCGGGCCGATCGTCGTGCTGATCAGGTCCTGGTAGGAGCCCACCCAGGCCGTGTTCGCCCACACCAGGGCGACCAGCGCGGCACCGAGCATCAGCATGCCGCCGACGGTCTCGGCACGCAGGACGCGCAGCAGCCAGCCACGCTCGCTCAGCGTGGGACGCTCGAAGATTTGCTCACCCATGAGGTGGCCCAGCATGTCAGACGCTCCAGTCTCAGGCAGCCGACCCGAGGTCAGCGACCCGGCCCAGGAACGCCGACATCGCCCGCCGGGGCCGGGTCCCGGCGGCAGATAACCTTGCCCGATGAACGATCCGCTGGTGGGGCTGCTGGACCTGCCCGGGGTGGCGCCGGCCCTGGAGCGCGCCCGGGCTGCGGTCGACGAATTGCTCTGGGACCGCGCGGTGGGGCGCGATCTCGGGCTGGTCACCGCGGAGTCCGCGCTGCGCGGGGCCTGGGCCAATGCCTGGTTCGACGGCGCCGAGTGCGGCCTGCCTGAGTTGCGCACCGGTGCGGTCCTCGACGGCTCACCGATCGGTCGGGTCCTGGCCGGGACCGTGGGTCTGCACGCCCAGCTCCCCGACCTGGTCGCCGTGATCGGCAGCGCGCCGGCTCAGGCGCTGGCCGGCATGCACGCGGTGGTGGCGCACGGGTTCGTGCCCGACGGTGACCTGGGACGTCCCCGGGGGGAGGCTGCTGACGACCCGTTGCGGCTGGGGGAGCTGGCGCCACCCGCTGAAGTGTCCCAGCGTCTGGGTGATCTCGCCCGGATGCTGGTCAACTCCGAGGCACCCGGCGTGCTGGTGGCCGCAGTGGCCCATGCCGAAATCGCCTCCCTACGTCCGTTCAGCTGGGGCTCGGGCCTGGTCGCGCGTGCCCTGCCCCGGCTCGTCCTGGCCCAGCGCGGTGTCGATCCGGGGATGCTCGGCGCCCCCGAGCTGGGGCTCAAGGCAGTGGGGCGCCCGGCCTATGTCCGAGCGGTGCGGGACTACGCCCAGGGCTCGCCCGAGGGGGTCGCGGCGATGATCCGCCTGGTGGCCGCGGCCGTCGAGTTCTCGGCGCGCCAGCCGGCCACCTGGCTGGCCGACTGAACGGCGCATCCCCGCCCACCCGGCTCGGGCGGGGGCTCACCCGGGGGATTCGGGTGCTCTGTGCCGATTGCTGGTCGGCTGTGGACGAGCCGGGCTCGGGTGGTGGTCGCCAGCGGTCGGCTGGGTGTTGCATCGCGGCTGTGCAGGCTCCATGATTTGCCTGTTCGGTCGGCAACGGCCGGACCGTCGGCTCCTCCCCCCCGAGCTGGCGAAATGACGGCCCCCGCACCCCCCGGCGGGGGCCGTCGTCCGCCCGGGTGCAGGCGGCCGGACGGGACAGTCCCCGGCGGGCGCGGCACAGGTCCCCGGCGGTGGGTTCGGCGAGGTTGTCCACAGGCCTGCCTGGCAGGGCTGGGCCGGACGCGGCTGGTGCGGCACCCTGTTCCTCGGGGGTGTGACGTGGGGTTTCGGATTGGATTGCTGGCGGCTCGGGCGGACCTGGCCGTGGAGGTCGCGGGGGCCGCTGCCCGCGCGGGAGCTGTGCTGCGAGCACTGGAGAGCTGGTCCGAGGCGGTCGAGCTCGATCTGGTGCTGGTGGACGTGGCGGTGAGTACGCGCCACGGCTCCCGGGGCGATGCCCGGCCCTGGCCCCAGGCGGAGGGACCACCGATTCTGGTGATCTGCCGTGCTGACGAGGTGCCGGCAGCGCGTGGCGCAGCCGACTCGTGGGGCGCCGAGCACGTGCTGGAGCTGCCCCTGGGTGGCGGATGGCTGGCTGCCCAACTGGTTCCCACCCCGAGGTCGGGGGTCCTCGGGGTGCTGGGCGCCGTCGGCGGGGCCGGCGCCAGCACCGTGGCCATCGCGTGCGCGGCTGCGGCTGCAGGGCCGCAGCAGGAGTCGGTTGGCTGCGAACCGCCGCCTGCCGGATGTCTGCTGATCGACGCCGATCCGCGCTCGCCCGGGTTGGATCTGCCCCTGGGGATCGTCGAGGGTGATGGGGTGCGTTGGCCGGGGGTGCCGACCGGGGCCGCGCCCCTGGACCCGCACTCGCTGCAGGCGGCGCTGCCGAGCCTGGACCAGATGGCGGTCCTGACGGGGCCGATGCAGGATGGCGATGCCGCCCGGCTGGCCGCCGTCATCGAGGTGGGTCGCACCGAGTACGCCCGCACCGTCCTGGACCTCGGTCGCGGCGGCCCGGTGCCTCGCGGCGTGCTCGCCCCGCCGGATACCGTGGCCGTGGTCGTGCCGGGCACGCTGGCCGGGGTGGTCGCCGCACGTCGGGTGCTGGCCGACCTCCCCGTCGACGATGTGGTGCTGCTGGTGCGTGCGACCGGGCGGTTGCCGGTGGCGGAGGTGGCCGCCCAGTTGGGGCCCGCCCGGTTCCTGCAGGTCCCGCGGCTGAAGCGGGCCGCTGAACTGGCCGACTGCGGGGACCTGCTGTCCGGGCGGACCGGCCGGGCGCTGCGCCGCCTCGGCGTGGAGATCTGGGAGGCCGTCGATGAGCGTCCTTGATCCGGTCCTGCTCGCGTCGGTGCGCGCCCGGCTGGCGCGGGGACCACACGGTGCCGACCCTGAGTCGATCAGCGCAGCGGTCCGGGAGTCCGGGCTGGTCCTGAGCCGCGAGGGCCTGAGCGAACTGACCCGCGCCGTGTCCGACGAGCTCAGCGGACTGGGGCCCCTGGACGTCCTGGTGCGGGACCCGTCGGTCACCGACGTTCTCGTCAACACGCCCGCCGAGGTGTGGTTCGACCGCGGGGCCGGGTTGCGCCGAGCCCCCGTGGCGTTCCCCGACGAGGCCAGTGTGCGCCAGCTCGCGGTCCGGCTGGCTGCCCGCGCCGGTCGTCGGCTCGATGATGCGACCCCGTACGTGGACGCCCGGCTGCCCGGTGGGCAACGGCTGCATGCGGTGCTGCCGCCGTTGTCGGTGCGCGGGACCACGATCTCGCTACGAATCCCGAGCCGACGGCGGTTCACGCTGGCCGATCTGGTCGCAGCGGGCACCGTGGACGAGGCGGGCGCCCAATGGTTGGCGGCCATCATGGGTGCCCGGGCTGCGTTCCTGATCAGCGGCGGTACCGGCAGTGGCAAGACCTCGGTGCTCGGTGCCCTGCTCGGGCTCGTCGGGGCACAGGAGCGGATCGTCGTGGTCGAGGACACCAGCGAGCTCGACCCGCAGCATCCGCACGTGGTCAGCATGGAGGCCCGCCCGCCCAACCTGGAGGGCCAGGGTGCGATCCCGTTGCAGACGCTTGTGCGCCAAGCCCTGCGGATGCGCCCGGACCGCCTGGTCGTCGGGGAGGTCCGCGGAGCCGAGGTCGTGGACCTGCTCGCGGCCATGAACACCGGGCATGAGGGTGGCTGCGGGACGGTGCACGCCAACAGCGCGGCGGCCGTACCCGACCGGCTGGTCGCCCTGGCATTGGCCGCGGGCATGACGTTGGCCGGCGTGCATGCGCAGGTCGCGGCCGGCCTCGAGGTCGTGGTCCACCTGGCGCGCCCTGCGGGAGGGGCCCGGGTCGTGACGCAGATCGGTATGGTGCAGCCCGGACCGGACGGGGTGCTCGTCGAACCCGCGCTGATCCGCCGCGGCGGCGAGCTGTGCCCGGCCGCAGGCCTGGCCGCCTTGGCCGACCGGGTCGGGCCCCCCTCATGAGCGGCCAGGGCCCGCTGGTGCTGGTGGCAGCGCTGGCCGCGTCGAGCGCCACCATGCTGCTGATCCGGCCAGTCGATCGGCCGACCACGGGCAGGCGGCCGACCGCTGGCCCACTGGTCGGCGACCAGCCGGGTGCGCGCCAACGCCTCCTGCGGCACCTGCGGCCGGGCCCGCCCCTGCCGATCGCCGAGCTGCTCGGGGCGCTGGCAGCAGAGCTGTCAGCCGGCCAGCCCACCGCCTCGGCGCTGATCGCGGCCAGTTCGGGTCTCACACCACACCCGTGTCCGCAGGCAGCCGCAGCGTGCCGTTCGGGGGCCAACGTGCCCACGGCCCTGCGCACGGACGCCGGGGCGTTCGGCGCCCGGGGTCCGGACTCCCAGGCCCTGCGCGGGTTGGCCGCCTGTTGGGAGGTCGCGGAGCATTCGGGGGCCGGCCTGGCACTCGCGGTGGCTCGGCTCGGCACCGGTCGACGCCAGGCGGCGGCGGCCGAGGCGCAGTTGGCCAGCGAGTTGGCCGCGGTGCGTACCTCAGCCCGGCTGCTGGCCGCGCTTCCGCTGTTCGGACTGCTGATCGGCCAGTGGATCGGCGCCGAGCCGGTGACATGGCTATTGGGCAGCACCGTGGGCCGGGCCGTCCTGGTCGCCGGCGTCGCCCTGCAACTGGCCGGCATCGCATGGCTGCGTCGCATGGTCTCGGTCGCCCGGGGGCGACTGTGACACCGGCCCTGTGGGGCGCTGCCGTCGCCGCGGCACTGGCCGCGTTCCTGGCGCTGACGCCGAACCTGGTCCCGCCCCGATCACGGTCTGCCCAGGGACTGTCGCCACCCTGGACGGCTCCTGCCCCACAGTCCCGGTGGGGTACGGGGGAGGTGCCCATCGGGCTGCCCGGGCGCGGGCTGGCCCGGGGTCCGGGACCCCCTCCTCGGGGCCCACAGGCGGCCGCGCTGCTGGCGGCGGTGGCCGCCTGGCTGCTGCTCGGGGGGGCGCTGGGCCTGCTGGTCGGGGCCACCCTCGCGGTGGGTGTCCCCTTCGCGGTGGCCCGGATGGAGCCGGCTGCGGTGCGCAGGCAACGCCTGGACCTCACCCGGTCGGCCCCGTTGGTCGCCGACCTGCTGGGAGCCTCGCTGCTGGCCGGCGTCCCTCTGGAGCACGCGGTTCCGGTCGTGGCCCGGGCCGTGGGCGGTGCCTCGGAACATGCGCTGCGTGGCGTGCACCAGCGCACCGAGCTGGGCGAGGCCAGCCACCTGGCGTGGGCGCACCTGAGTACGGCTCCCGGGCTGGGCGGCATCGCCCGGGCGGTCGCGCGCAGCACCCGTACCGGCGCCCCGCTGGCGGGCATGCTGGTCCAGGCGGGCGACGAGTTGCGCGCGCAGGCGACCGCGCTCGCCCTGGCGGAGGTGCGCGCCACGTCCGTGCGCGCGGTCCTTCCGTTGGGTCTGTTCCTGCTGCCGGCCTTCGCCCTGCTGGGTGTCGCCCCGATCGTCGGCGGCCTGCTCCCGTCGCTGTGACCGGCGCACGGCGGCGGACCGAGCGAGTGGCGAGTCCCGGGGATGTCGACATGACGCCGGTTGTCCACAGATCGCATCGCGAGGGGTTCCCGGATCGAGGCGTCCGAGACAGGGTTGTGCCAGCCGACCAGAGCGGTCGGCACCGGGGGACCGGAAGCAACGGGGGAGACATCATGAACGAGTTGGCGATCAGGATCCGCGACGATCAGAAGGGCATGTCGACTGCCGAGTACGCAGTGGGGACGGTCGCGGTGTGCGGCCTCGGCGGGGTGCTCATCTCGCTGCTCAAGAGCGAGAAGGTCCTTGACCTGCTGTGGCAGGTCATCTCGGCAGCGTTCTCGTTCCTGTTCTGATGGGCGCAGCTCGGACCGTGCAGCGGTCCAGGACGGTCGCACGGTCCGAGGGTGGGATGGTCAGCGCGGAACTCGCGCTGGCCATTCCGGCCCTCGTCATCGTGGTCCTGGCGCTCGCCTGGTTGGTGGGTTTGGGCGTCAGTCAAGGAATGGTCGCCCAGGCCGCCCGTGAGGGTGCCCGGGCCGGTGCCCGCGGTGAGTCCGCGGCCACGGTGCGCACGGTCGTGCGGCAGGTGGCCCCCGACGCGCAGGTGTCGATCCGCCGGGAGTCGGGTTCGGTGACGGTGACAGCGAGCCTGCGGCGCGCCCCACCGGTGCGGTTCCTGCGGCCGCTGGGCCGGGAGGTCCGGGCGGCCGCCACGAGCTGGCGGGAGGACTCGTGAGGACCGCGTGCCGTGAGGCGTCTGGGGGTCCGTCGGGCGTCGCGGGTCGTGCGGGTCCTTCGTGCCCGTCCGATCGTCGGCGGCTGGACGTTCGCGGCGATGCGGGCTCGGCCAGCCTGCTGGTGGCGGTCTGGATGGTCGTGCTCGTGCTGCTCGCAACTGTCGGCATCGTTGCCTCCAGTGTCCTGGCCGCCCGCGTGGCGGTCGCTTCAGCGGCCGATCTCGCGGCGTTGGCGGGAGCCAGCGCCACCCTCGAGGAGCCGGCGCAGGCCTGTCCCCGGGCCGGTGCGATCGCTGCCCGCAACGGGGCGACCCTCGCCGAATGCCGGGTTCTCGGCTCCGAGGTCTGGGTGTCGGTGGCTGCGCCCGCGCCGAGTTCGGTGGGATGGTTGTTCCCCGGGCGGGACCCGGTCCTGCGGGCTCGCGCCCATGCGGAACTGACCGCACAGGACCCCTGACCGCACGTCGGGACTGGTGATCCACCGGGCTGGTGATCCACCGGACTGCTGATCCACCAACGGGTCAGCACCGGACGGGTCAGCACCGGACGGTCAGCCGCCGGTCTGCTCGGCCAGCAGGATGCGGGCCAGGCGCAGCGCGGCGGCCTTGTCCAGGGGCTCGTTGCCGTTGCCGCACTTGGGCGAGTGCACGCACGCCGGGCAGCCGTCCGGGCACGGGCAGCCGGCGATCGTCGCCGCGGTGGCGCTCAGCCAGTCGACGGCTGCATGGAATCCCCGTTCGGCGAAGCCCGCGCCACCGGGATGACCGTCGTGCACCACGATGATCGCCTGGCCGGTCTGCGGATGGCGGGCCGAGGACACGCCGCCGAGGTCCCAACGGTCGCAGGTGGCCAGCAGGGGCAGGATCCCGATGCTGGCGTGCTCCAGGGCGTGCACCGCGCCGGGCACCTGGGCCTCGCAGATGCCGGCCGCGAGCAGGACCTCGTCGGGGATCGACCAGTACATGCCGACTGTCGTCAGCGTCATGGCCGGCAGGTCGAGGGGGTGCTCGGCGAGCACCTCACCCGAGGGCCAGCGCCGGACCAGGTAGGAGCGCACCTGCCGGGTCACCGACACCTGCGCGCAGCCCACCTCGACCCGCCCCCACCGGGTGGTGGCACGGACCTCGTCCAGGGTCACGTCCGCGGTGCTGCGGGCCTGGGTGCTCAGGTCGGTCAGGGTCTGGGTAGCCGTGGCGACCCGTGCCGCCAGATCGAGGTCCAGGACCTCGTGGGCCTGCCCCTGGTGCACGTACAGCGCGCCGGGATGCACCGCCGCAGGCGCCGCGGTGGGGTCCACCGTGCCCAGCAGCCGGCCGGTCTGATCCTCGACCACGCGAACCGGACCACCGCCGGCTCCCCGCAGGTCGACCAGGTCGGCGGCGCGCATCGAGTCGGTCCAGTACCAGCCGTCCCGGCGCCGCCGGAGCAGGCCGCGCTCGGTCAGGACCGCACACAGCGCCTCGGCGCCTGGTCCGAACCAGTAGCCCAGATCTGCCGCGCGCAGTGGGGTCTCGGCCGCGGCGGCACACAGGTGCCCGGCCAGGACGTAGGGGTTGCTGGGGTCCAGCACGGTCGCCTCCACGGGGGCACCGGTGAGGGTCTGCTGATGGGTGACGACGTACTGGTCCAGGGGGTCCTCGCCGGCCACCAGGACGGCAAGCGCGCGCCCCCCGGTGCGTCCGGCCCGGCCCACCTGCTGCCAGAAGCTCGACCGGGTGCCCGGCCAGCCGACCAGCACGACGGCGTCCAGGCCGCTGATGTCGATGCCCAGTTCGAGGGCGTTGGTCGCCGCAAGACCCAGCAACCGGCCCGCACGCAGGTCGGCCTCCAGCGCGCGGCGTTCCTCGGGCAGGTAGCCGCCGCGGTAGCCGCGCACGCGATCGCCCTGGGCCGCCCGCTCCCGGACTGTGCCGGCGATGATCTCCACGGCCCGCCGCGATCGGGCGAAGGTCAGCGTGGAGGTGCCGGCATCCACGAGTCTGATCATCAACTCCGCGGCCTCGGTCAGCGTTCCCCGGAAGGCAGGCGGTCCGGCGTTGGCCCCGGCCTGCCCAGTGGAGTCAACATGGGATTGGACCGGTGTGGTCGGCGTCGGTTCGGGTCGGTGCGCACCGGCGTCCGTCGCACCCGACTCCTGCGCGGGCCGGACCGGGTTCCACAGCACGATGTCGACCCCGCCGCGCGTGCTCTCATCGACGTCGACCACCGACACGTCCAGGCCCAGGAGGGCAGCGGCCGTGGCGCCGGGGTCCGCGATCGTCGCCGAGGCAGCCAGGAGGGTCGGCGCCGCGCCGTGCAGCGCAGCCACCCGCCGCAGCCGGCGCAGCACCAGGGCGACGTTCGAGCCGAACACCCCCCGGTAGGTGTGCGCCTCGTCGACCACCACGAAGCGCAGGCTGCGCAGGAAGCCACGCCACGACTCGTGCCGCGGCAGGATCGCGTGGTGCAGCATGTCGGGGTTCGTGACGATCCAGCGAGCGTGCGCCCGCGCCCACGCCCGCTGCTCGTCGGGCGAGTCCCCGTCCAGGGCTGCCGCTCGCAACCCGGCCAGGCCCAGGCCGTGCAGGCCCGCGAGCTGGTCGTGGGCCAGCGCCTTCGTGGGGCTCAGGTAGAGCACGCCCGGCCCGCGGGCGCCGGGTCGGGCAGGTGCGCTCAGGGCTGCGGTGAGGGCGGGCATCCCGAACGCCAGCGACTTGCCCGACGCAGTGCCGGTGGCGATCATCACGTCGCGACCGGACCAGGCGAGCTGCGCGGTCGCGACCTGGTGCCGCCAGGGCGAGGCGATCCCGCGCTGCTCGTACGCCGCGCGCACCGCGGGATCCAGCCACACCGGCCACTGGCCGGTCCGACCCGCCCGAGCCGGCAGCCGGATCAGGCCCGCCGCACGGGGATCGGCGGCCAGGTCATCGACGAGTTGCGCCAGCCCGGCGGCCCGCTGCGCTGGTCCCACCACGGCCCCATCCTGCCCCGGGCGGCACGGCGCGACCAGACGGGTCCGACCCGGTGCTCGGGCGCGCCGCAGCCACCGGGTGCCGGGTGTGGGCTCCGGGTGTGCCAGAGTGTGAGGCCAGCACGACAGGAGGACGGCATGGAGTTGCAGTTGGCCACGCGTCGCCAGGGCACCGCGTCGGTTGTGGGCGTCACCGGCGAGGTCGATGTGTTCAGCGCACCGGACCTCGACGCCGAGTTGACCGAGCTGGTCGCCGCGGGCTCGCCGCGCCTGGTCGTGGACCTCACGGGCGTCGCGTTCCTGGACTCGACCGGCCTGGGCGTCCTGGTCAAGGCGCTCAAGCACTCGCGCGAGGCGGGCGGGTGGTTGCACCTGGTGATCACCAGCGACCGGATCCGCAAGATCTTCGAGATCACCGGCCTCGATGCCTCGATCCCCATCTTCGACACGGCCGCGGACGCGCTGACCGGCTGACCGGTCCGCGGTCGCAGTGGGTGTACAACGGACTTCACACAGTCGGGGCCCGAGCCCCGAGCAGGCAGGAGGGAACCGATGGCCAGCGCGACGCTGACGATCCCCCCGCAGGCCGAGCAGGTTCGCACCGCGCGGTTGGTGACCACCGCGGCAGCGCGACGCTGCGGGCTCTCCGAGGACCGCATCGACGAGATCCGCCTGGCGGTCGGCGAGGTCATCGCCCGATCGGTCCTGCGCCAGCAGCGCGCCGGCCTGCCCGACCCGGTCGTGGTCGACATCACCGACGACGACGAGCTGTTCACCGTACGGGTCCAGGAGGCCACCGCCGTGGACTTCATCGACGAGGATGGCGGCCTGGCCCTGTCGGTGGCCCAGGCGTTGGCCTTCGAGTGCGACGTGCGCGCCGCCGGCTCCGGCTGCGAGATCCGGATGGCCTGGCCGGTCGCGGACAACCTGCTGGGCATCGAGTAGCGCGACGCTTCGCCCCAGCGGCCGTCGCCCGCCCACACGCTGTGCGATGGCGCGATTACCTGCATCTGGTCGGGGATTGCGGGATTGCTCCCTGAGTGTGATCAAGCCCGTAGGGGCCCCTACACTGCCCGGACCTGATGCAGTCCGGGGCGGGGCCCGACATCGCCTCGGACGTGCGCCATACGTGCGGTCCGACCACGGTCAGTGACCCAGCGACGCGAGGAGAGGCCCACATGCGCAGTGAAGTGTCGACAGTCACCCTGGACAGCACCGCGACCCTGACGGTCAGTGTGGTGGCCGCGATCGCGCTGGCTGCCCTGGGCGTGGCCTGGATGCTGTCGCGGGAGGTGCTTGCCGCACCGGCGGGCACCACGAAGATGCAGGAGATCGCCGGGGCGATCCAGGAGGGTGCTGCGGCCTACCTGAACCGTCAGTTCAAGACCCTGAGCGTGTTCGCGGTGCTGGTCTTCTTCGTGCTGTTCCTGCTGCCGGCCAACACGACCTCCGAGCGGATCGGGCGCTCGCTGTTCTTCCTGGTCGGCGCGGTGTTCTCCGCGGCCACCGGCTATTTCGGCATGTGGTTGGCGGTGCGCGGCAACGTGCGGGTGGCGGCCGCGGCGCGTGAGGGCGACGAGCAGGGGGCCATGCGGATCGCGTTCCGCACCGGCGGTGTGGCCGGCATGTTCACCGTGGGGTTGGGCCTGTTCGGCGCGGCGGTGGTCGTGCTGGTCTACCAGGGCCAGGCGCCCAAGGTGCTCGAGGGCTTCGGCTTCGGGGCCGCCCTGCTGGCCATGTTCATGCGCGTGGGCGGGGGCATCTTCACCAAGGCCGCTGACGTGGGCGCGGACCTGGTCGGCAAGGTGGAGTCCCAGATCCCCGAGGACGACCCGCGCAACGCAGCCACCATCGCCGACAACGTCGGTGACAACGTCGGTGACTGCGCCGGCATGGCCGCCGACCTCTTCGAGTCCTACGCGGTCACGCTGGTGGCCGCGCTCATCCTGGGTACAGCCGCGTTCGGCTCGCTGGGGCTGGTGTTCCCGCTGGTGGTGCCCGCGATCGGCGTGCTCACCGCGGTGGTGGGCATCTTCGCCGTGACCCCGCGAGCGGGGGACCGCTCGGGGATGTCGGCGATCAACCGCGGGTTCTTCATCTCCGCAGCACTGTCGGCCGTGCTGGTCGTCGTCGCGGCCTTCGTCTTCCTGCCCGACCGGGTCACCCGGATCCGCGGGATCCGCATCGACACCCTGGGCATGGACCTGGTCGCTGCCGAGACGTTCAACCCGCGTTTCCTGGCCATCGGCGCGGTCCTGATCGGCATCGTGCTGGCCGCGGCGATCCAGCAGTTGACCGGGTACTTCACCGAGACCGGTCGCCGGCCTGTCAATGACGTGGCCAAGTCGGCGCTGACCGGACCGGCGACGGTGATCCTCTCCGGTGTCGCGATCGGCTACGAGTCGGCCGTCTACTCGGCCCTGCTGATCGGCGCGGCCGTGTTCGGCGCGTTCTCCCTGGGCGGTGGGTCGCTGCTGCTCAGCCTGTTCGCGATCGCCCTGGCCGGCACCGGCCTGCTGACCACGGTGGGGGTGATCGTGTCGATGGACACCTTCGGCCCGGTCTCGGACAACGCCCAGGGCATCGCGGAGATGTCCGGCGACGTGCACGGCGAGGGGGCTGCGATCCTGACCAGTCTCGACGCCGTGGGCAACACGACCAAGGCGATCACCAAGGGGATCGCGATCGCCACGGCCGTCCTGGCCGCGACCGCCCTGTTCGGCGCGTTCCGTGAGTCCGTGGCCACCGCGGCCGTCGAGGCCGGCCAGACGGTCTCGGAGGTCATGGCCAACATCGCCGCGCTGGGCCAGTACCTGGGCCTGCTCGACGTGGCCAACCCGCGCAACCTGGTCGGGCTGCTGGTCGGGGCGTCGGTGGTGTTCCTGTTCTCCGGCCTGCTCATCAACGCCGTGTCCCGCGCGGCTGGCGCGGTCATCTACGAGGTGCGCCGACAGTTCCGCGACCATCCGGGCATCATGGCCGGCACCGAGAAGCCCGAGTACGGCAAGGTCGTGGACATCGTCACGCGCGACTCGCTGCGCGAGCTCAGCACCCCGGGCCTGCTGGCCATCCTCACACCCATCGCTGTGGGCTTCGGTCTTGGGGTGGGTGCGCTGGGCACATTCCTGGCCGGCACGATCGCCACCGGCACGCTCATGGCGGTGTTCCTGGCCAACTCGGGCGGGGCCTGGGACAACGCGAAGAAGTTCGTGGAGGACGGCCACATGGGCGGCAAGAACTCGTCGGCCCATGAGGCCACGATCATCGGCGACACCGTCGGCGACCCGTTCAAGGACACCGCTGGCCCGGCGATCAACCCCCTGCTCAAGGTGATGAACCTCGTGGCGCTGCTGATCGCTCCCGCGGTCGTGTCGATGACCCTGTCCGGTCAGACCGCGCAGCGGGTGGCGATCGCCCTGGGCGCGCTGGCGGTCATCGTGGGGTCGCTGATCGCCTCGGGTCGGCACCGCGGCGGCGGCGAGGACATCATCGACGACATCGCCGACGAGCTGCACGCCGAACGCGACCAGGCCGCCACCCAGCGCGCGCTGGACCTGCACCGCAGCGCACGCGCCGGGGAGGGGCACGCGACAGGGGACCCGGGGCGGGCCACGGACGCTCCAGGCAGCGTCGATCCGTCCGGACCGCCGCAGGGTTGAGGCAACCGGGCGGCGGCTCGACGCTTTCGACGAGTCGGGCGCAGAACGGCCATTGGCTGCACCGAACCGGCCAGATCTGGCCGGTTCCGGCCCAAGATCACCAGCACGCCGGTGTCGCGGCGCGGGGGGCGATGGTTTGCGCGAAGTGGTCTGGGTAGGCATAGTGCGAACCCACTGACTCGCCCCGACCGGCGTTTGCGAAGATGGTGTGCCGGTCGCCCGGCGACCCCCTACCAGGGAGTCGACCACCAGGGCGCCGCGCAGCGAAGCACAGATGGCATGCCGGACGGATCCACCGCCGGCTCCGCCGGGGGACGTCCCCGGCACCCCAGAACCAGGTGAGGTCCGTGCCCGCACGAACGAGCGACACCGTCCGACGGCTCGTGATCGTCGAGTCGCCGGCGAAGGCCAAGACGATCCAGGGCTACCTGGGCGCCGGCTATGACGTGCAGGCCTCGGTCGGGCACATCCGCGACCTGCCCAACAGCGCCGGTGAGGTTCCGGCGGCCATCAAGGGCAAGCCGTGGGCGCGCCTGGCGATCGACGTCGAGGACGACTTCAAGCCCTACTACGTGGTCAGCGCGGCCAAGCGGGCCAAGGTGGCTGAGCTGAAGAAGGCGATGGCCCACGCCGACGAGCTGTGGCTGGCCACGGACGAGGACCGCGAGGGTGAGGCGATCGCCTGGCACCTGCGCGAGGTGCTCAAGCCCAAGGTGCCGGTGCGTCGGATGGTGTTCCACGAGATCACCCGCGACGCGATCGCCGCGGCGGCGGACAACACCCGCGACCTGGACCAGGACCTCGTCGACGCCCAGGAGGCCCGCCGGCTGGTCGACCGGTTGTTCGGCTTCGAGGTCTCGCCGGTGCTCTGGAAGAAGGTGCTGTCCGGACTGTCGGCCGGTCGGGTGCAGTCGGTCGCGACCCGCCTGGTCGTGGACCGCGAGCGCGCCCGGATCGCGTTCCGCTCGGCCGGCTACTGGGACGCCTCCGGGACGTTCGTCGCCGACGGCACCGCGTTCGGCGCCAAGCTGGCGTCCATCGAGGGCACCCGGGTCGCCGGTGGGTCGGACTTCGGTGACGACGGCCAGCTCAAGGCAACGGCTGCGAAGGCGGGCGTGCTCGTGCTCGACGAGGCGAGCGCCAGCGCCCTGGTCGGCGCGCTGGAGCAGTCCACCTGGACCGTCCGATCGGTCACCGAGAAGCCGACGACCCGCCGGCCAAGCGCCCCGTTCATGACCTCGACGCTGCAGCAGGAGGCCTCCAGGAAGCTGCGCTGGGGCGCCCAGCGCACGATGCGTGCCGCCCAGGGCCTGTACGAGAACGGCCACATCACCTACATGCGCACCGACTCGACGACGCTGTCGGCCGGCGCGCTGTCGGCGGCGCGGACGGCAGCGACCGAGATCTACGGCGCGCAGTACGTCGCCGACGCCCCGCGGCGCTACGACCGCAAGGTCAAGAACGCCCAGGAGGCGCACGAGGCGATCCGCCCGGCCGGGGACTCGTTCGCCCGGCCTGCGGAGCTGTCCGGTCGGGTCAGCGCCGACGAGTTCGCCCTCTACGAGCTGATCTGGAAGCGGACCGTCGCCTCCCAGATGGCTGATGCGCGGCTGGCGACGACCACAGTCCGCCTCGGAACTCACGCCGCCGACGGCCGTGCCGTCGAGTTCTCCGCGTCGGGCACCGTGACGGTGTTCGCCGGGTTCCTGGCCGCCTACGAGGAGGGCACCGACCGGGCGCGTGATTCCGAGTCCGGCGCAGGTGAGAACGGGCCCGGCCCGGGCGGCCGGGCGGCCGACAAGCGGCTGCCGGCCATGCGCGAGGGGGATTGCCCGGACTGCCGGGAACTCACCGCCGAGAGCCACGCCACCACGCCACCGGCCCGCTACACCGAGGCGTCGCTGGTCAAGGACCTCGAGGAGCGCGGGATCGGGCGGCCCTCGACCTACGCGGCGATCATCGCCACGATCGTCGACCGCGGGTACGTGCGCAAGAAGGGCACCTCGCTGATCCCGACGTTCCTGGCGTTCAGCGTGACCCGCCTCATGGAGCAGCACTTCGCCGATCTGGTCGACTACGGCTTCACCGCCCGGCTCGAGGAGATCCTGGACCTGGTGGCCAACGCGTCCTCGGACCGCCTGACCGTCCTGCGGGGGTTCTTCTACGGCGACACCGGGCGGGAGTTCCCCGGCCTGCACGCGCTGGTCTCGGACCTCGGCGAGATCGATGCCCGCGCCATGGCGTCGTTCCCGGTCGGGCCCGATGGCTTCTCTGAGGGCCCGGTCACCGGTGAGCCGGACCAGGTCGTGCTGCGTGTGGGCAAGTACGGGCCCTATCTGGAGCGCGGCGAGGAGAAGGGCAACGTCGGTGAGGATGTCGCCCCCGACGAGTTGGACCTGGCGCTGGCCGAGGAGCTGCTGGCGGCCCCCAGCGGCGACCGGGTGCTCGGCGAGCATCCCGAGTCCGGCCGTCCGATCGTGGCCAAGTCCGGCCGGTACGGTCCCTACGTCACCGAGGTGCTGCCCGACGACGCGCCGAAGTCGGCCAAGCCGCGGACGGGTTCGCTGCTGAGCGGGATGTCGCTGGACACGGTGACCCTCGAGGACGCCCTGCGGATCATGACCCTGCCGCGGGTTGTCGGGGTGGACCCCGAGGGCAACGAGATCACCGCGGCCAACGGCCGTTACGGGCCCTACATCGCCCGCACCGTCGAGGGCAAGGCCGACTACCGCTCGCTGGGCAGTGAGGACGAGCTGTTCACGGTGACGCTCGAGCAGGCGCTGGCGCTGTACGCAGCGCCCAAGCAGCGCCGCGGGCAGGCCCGGGCAGCCACCCCGCTGCGCGAGTTCGGGGCCGACCCGACCAGCGGTGGGGCGATCACCCTGCGCGAGGGGCGGTTCGGCCCGTACGTGACCGACGGGACCACCAACGCCTCGCTGCGCAAGGGTGACGACCAGGCGACCATCTCCCTGGAGCGGGCCGTCGAGCTGCTCGCCGAGCGGCGGGCTGCCGGGCCGCCGGTGAAGCGCACGGCGCGCAAGGCCCCGGCCAAGAAGGCCGCGGCGAAACGGACTCCCGCGAAGAAGACTGCGGCCACGAAGGCGCCCGCCAAGAAGCCCGCCCCAGCCAAGTAGCCCGCCCGGCGAAGGCAGCCCGCCGCAGCCAAGTAGCCCGCCCGGCGAAGGCAGCCCGCCCGGCGCAACGGCGCCCGCGAGCCCGCCGCGCGCAAGCACGCCCCGCGTCGGATCCATCCAAGTTTGCGGGCGTGGCGGCCCAGCGAACTTGGAGCGATCCGCTTGCGGCTGCCCGAACCTGGATGGATCGCCGCGGGTGGAAGGCGCGTGGCGGACGGCGTGTCGGATGCGCTGGGTAGGGTTTCGGGCATGCCCGGGGCGTTCGTGGTCTTCGAGGGCGGTGATGGGGCGGGCAAGTCCACCCAGTGCCGCCTGCTCGCTGACGCGCTGACGGCCCGGGGCCGGGAGGTGGTGCGCACGCGGGAGCCCGGCGGTACCCCGATAGGCGAGGCGATCCGCACGGTCCTGCTCGGCGCGGGCAGCCACCAGATGAGCGACCGTGCCGAGGCCCTGCTGTTCGCCGCGGCCCGCGCCCAGCACGCCGCCCAGCTGATCCGCCCGGGTGTGCGCAGGGGTGCTGTGGTCCTCAGCGACCGCTACCTGGACTCGTCGGTGGCCTACCAGGGCGCCGGCCGCGGGCTCGGCGAGGAGCAGATCTCGGAGCTGAGCCTGTGGGCGACCGACGACCTCGTGCCTGAGCTGACGGTGCTGCTCGACGTCGCGCCCGGCGTGGGGCTGGGCCGGGCGGCGGAGGCCAACCGGATGGAGGCCGAGCCGGAGTCCTTCCATGCTCTGGTGCGCGAGTCGTTCCTGCGCCGCGCCGCTGCCGCACCGCAGCGCTACCTGGTGCTACCGGCCGACCTTCCGGTGCACCAGATCGCCGCTCAGGTGCTTGACGCTGTGCTCGGACTGCTGGACGAGGATGTCGTCGAGGTGGTGCGCAGTGCCCGTACGGGAGTGACAGGGACCGCGGGCCCCCGGCCAGCTCGGGGCGCGGGGCCGCTCGGCCGCCCACTGCCCGCAGCAGGTGGCAGGTCGCCAGCAGGGACCGGCCCGACCAAGGAGAAGGCGCCGTGACAACTGGTACGGCGGGCAGCGTGCCCATCGCTGACACGACCGAACTCTGGGACGCCGTGATCGGCCAGCCCGGCCTGGTGGCCACCCTGCGCCACGCCGCCGCCGACGCCGCCCGGATCCGGCGCGGCGAGCCGGGTCCGGCGATGACGCACGCCTGGCTGCTCACCGGCCCGCCCGGCTCCGGCCGGTCAACCGCCGCCCGGGTGTTCGCGGCGGCGTTGCAGTGCCCGCAGGGTGGCTGCGGGACCTGCGCGGCGTGCCGCGACGTGCTCGCCGGCGCACACGCCGACGTCGACCAGTTCACTCCGGAGAAGTTGCAGATCACCGCCGAGGAATCCCTGGAGCTGATCCGCCGGGCGGCGATGACCCCGATCATGGGCCGCTGGAACGTGCTCATCGTCGAGGACGCCGACCGCCTCAACGAGGTGTCGGGCAACGCGCTGCTCAAGTCGCTGGAGGAGCCCAGCCCACGCACGGTGTGGATCCTGTGCGCGCCGACCGCCGAGGACGTGCTGCCGACGATCGTGTCGCGGACCCGGGCGGTCCGGCTGGTCACGCCAGCCACGCGCGAGGTCGCCGACGCGCTGGTCCGTCGCGAGGGCATCGACCAGGCGGTGGCCTCGTTCGCGGCCCGGGCAGCGCAGGGGCACATCGGCCGGGCGCGGGCGCTGGCCCGCGACGAGCAGGTCCGGATCCGGCGCAGCGAGGTGCTGGGGATCCCGGGGACGCTACGCAGCCTCTCGGCCTGTTTCGTCGCGGCGCAGAACCTGCTCGAGGCGGCCACGGCGGACGCGGCTTCGATCACCGACGCCCTGGATGCCAGCGAGCTCGCGCGCCTGAGCCGGGCCTACGGCGAGGGCGCCACCGGCGCGATGGCCGCGCGCGTGCGTCGCACGGCCTCGGCGGCGACCAAGGACCTCGAGGCGCGCCAGAAGTCCCGGCGCACCCGCACGATCCGCGACCAGGTCGACCGCGCGCTGTTGGACCTGACCGGCCTGTACCGCGACGTCCTCGTGCTGCAGACGGGTGCCGAGGTCGGACTGATCAACGACGAGCTGCGCCCGACCCTGCAGGGTCTCGCCGCACACAGCGACGTCACGGCCACCATGGCGCGCTTGGACGCCCTGGATGGGGCGCGCCTGGCGATAGCGGCCTCGGTCGCACCGTTGCTGGCCATGGAGGCGTTGATGGTGCGGCTGGCCCGGGGGCGCTGACGCCCGACCCGAGCGACTGGCCCGGCCGCTGAGCCCGGCCCGAACCCCTGCCCGGGCCCCGGCCGAGACCCCTGCCGGGCCCCGGCCGGAACCCCTGCCCCGGGCCCCGGCCGGAACCCCGGCCCGAACCCTGGTGTGGGACCACGTGCCTGGCCCGTGGACGTGCTGGTGGTGCGCGCCTACCCTTGAGACATGCCCTCCTCCCGGCCTTCTGCGCCTGATCCTGATGCCGCGAAGGGCTTGGAGCGCACGGTGAACCGTGGGATCGACCTGTTCCGCCAGGCCCGAGCGATGGCGCAGGGGCGGTCGGCACCCGCCACCCGGGAGCGGCAGATGGTCGCCGAGCACCAGGCGGCGCTGATGCGCTACGAGATGTCGGTTCGCCAGCACCGGGTCCGGGTCTCGGGAACGCGGGTGGGGACGGCTGCCGGGGGCGCCGGTTCGGCGATCCTGGGCCTGTCCACACTGGCCGCGGCGGGCACTTCGGGCTCCCCCGTCGAGGTGGTGCTCCTCGGCGGGCTGGCCGCGGGCAGTGCGGCGCTGGGCTGGATGTCGCACCGGCGCGGGCGCGAGTTGGTCAGTCATCCCCCGGTTCCGCTGCTCCCCCCGTTGCCGCCGGCCCGGTTGCGCCCGGGCGCCACAGGCGCGGACCAGGCAGATCGGGTCGCCAATGCGCTGCTGCACCTGTACGACCTAGTCCCGAACGTGGGTGGGCTCTACCCACAGGCCGGCCACGAGCTGTGGCGAGCCGTCAATGACGTCGAGCCGCTGCTGCGGGGCCAGGTGGCGCGCCTGGCCTCCCTGGACGGGATCGAAGTGCAGATGCCGGGCTCCCTGGCCGCCCAGGCCGCGGTCGAGGCTGGTGGGATTGTGAGCGCCCGGCTGCGGGCGGGCGCCGACGCGCTGGAGGACCTGATCGCGGCAGCGGTACGGATGCTTGCGGCCCCCGACGTCGGGGACGGCGTCCCGGACACCCTGGCGCCGGCCATCGACTCACTCGACGCCTTCGCCTACGGCCTGCACTCCGCGGAAGCGGCCCGGCTGGGCGGGCCAGTCTGACTTGCTCCGACGGCGGTGCGCCAGTCGTTGCCGTGGCCGCATCGCCCAACCGAGGCCGGCCCGTGCCGTCCGTTCCAGACAGAGGAGATCGCGTTGTACGCACTTCCCGCCCGGCACGTGGCCCTTGTGGTCGTCGTGCTCGGCTTGCTGCCGGGGTGCTCAGGGGGCGACCGGCGTGCGGAGGTGCCGAGTCAGAACGCCACAGCGAGTTCCTCGGCTCCGGCACAGGGGGGTCTCGGGGCTGGACCTTCCCCTTCCCCGCGGGCGTCTGACGTTGCCGTGGAGACCCCCGCCCCCTCCGCGGGCAGTCAGGATTCCTCCGATGAATTGGCTCGGGCGGCCTTCAAGGTGCAACGCACCCTGTTCGGTACCCACGTGAAGGGCGTGGCGAAGGAGTGGCAGCCGCTACCGCCGCGGGCAGGGGCAGTCCGGTTGTGGGACGCCGGAGTTGCCTGGCGCGAACTCGAGCCCGCCCGCGGCCGGGTGAACTGGGCGGCCATGGACCGAGCCGTGGACCGGGCAGAGTCCACGGGCGCGAAGGACATCCTGTGGGTGCACGGCAGCCCGCCACGCTGGGCCGCCCGTGACCCTCGAGCGAGCGGACTCTACGGCCCCGGCACCTCGTCGGCCCCCAAGCGGGATCCCTACCTGAGCATCATCCGGCGGATCGCCGAGCGCTACCGCGGGCGGATCACGTCCTACCAGGTCTGGAATGAGGCGAACATCTCGATCTTCTACCGGGGCAGGGCGGACTACCTGGCTGAGCTGACCAAGGAGGCGCGGAACACCCTGGCCGAGGCTGACCCGGACGCCACCTTGGTTGGTGCTTCCACGACAGTGCGATCCAAGGGGCCGGTCAAGGCATGGTACGGGAGGTACGCCGCCGCCCTCGCCGAACGGGGATGGCCGGTCGACGCCATGGCGGTCCATCTCTACCCGTTGGCCGATGAGGGTCCTGACGAGCGCGCTGAGTACATCGCGCTGATGCGCCGCTGGCTCGCGGAGCGTGGCTGGACTGGCCCGCTCTGGGACACCGAGGTCAACTTCGGGGACAGGCGCGAATTCGCCGAGGAAGAGGTCGTTGTCAGTCAGAAGACGGCCAGTGCCTGGGTCGCGCGCACCTACATCGACAGTTTGGCGTTGGGCATTGATCGGACCTACTGGTACGCCTGGAACGATCACATTCTGGGCATTGACCAGGTCACTGAGCTTGGCGGGCGGGTCCTGCCCGCAGGGACTGCCTACCTCACGATCCAGCGCTGGCTGACAGGCGCGACCTGGCGAGGGTGCAAGGGTGAGTTGATCGCGCCCACCGGAAGGAGGGGCGCCCTCACGCAGTGCGACCTGACGGACAAGTGGGGCAACTCCGGGCTCATCGCGTTCACGCATCGGGGCACCGCGAAACTTGCCCGCCCGGAGGCCCTGAACCAGAGGTGCACCCTCGACGGCGCATGCCTCCCTGTGACGAAGTCCCGGCTCACGATCGGGCGCGCGCCTGTGCTGCTCTCGCTGTCTGGCTGACACGGGTTGCCGCCGCTCCGCGGAGTCTGGGTACCATCGTGATTCGCTGAGGTGTCCTGACGCACATGCGGGCACCAAGGAGATGAGAAGAGGATTCCGTGGGCGCTCTGGCCGGCCGCTTGCTTCTGGGTGGGGCCGCCGCCCTCGTCCTGCTGGGGGGGTGCTCTGGAGCCGATGAGCCGCCGACACCCGTCGTGACTGCATCGGCCAGCACCCCCGAGGCGCCCGCCGAGCTTGCCGAGTTCTACGAGCAGAGGGTGCGTTGGTCGGGCTGCGGTGGCGACTTCGACTGCACGCGGGTGCGGGTGCCCGTCGACTACGACGACCCCGCCGGGGACAGCCTCGAGCTGGAGGTGCTCCGTCTCCAGTCCAAGGGCGAGCCCAAGGGCGCCCTGGTGCTCAACCCCGGCGGACCCGGCGGCTCCGGCGTGGACTACGCCCGGGCCGCCCGAGGCGTGCTGACCCCGGAGGTGGTCGACGCCTACGACGTGATCGGTTTCGACCCCCGCGGCGTGATCAGCTCGGAGCCCGTCGACTGCATCGACGACGCCCAACTCGACGCCCTGTTCGCCGCGGACGGCACCCCGGACACCCCCGCCGAGGTCGAGGAGATCGCCGCCGCCTCCACCCTGTTCGGTGCGGGCTGCCAGGACCGGTCCCCCCAGATCGCCCCGTACATGGACACGGTGTCCGCCGCCCGGGACATGGACATCCTGCGGGCTGTCCTGGGTCAGGAGAAGCTGGACTTCCTGGGCAAGAGCTACGGCACCTACCTGGGCGCCCAGTACGCCGAGCTGTTCCCGGCGCGGGTCGGGCGGATGGTCCTCGACGGGGTGCTGCCCAGCTCGTTGGACTCCGACGAGATCACGCTCGGCCAGGCCAAGGCCTTCGACGTGGCGCTGCGCCGGTTCGTGGCCGACTGTGCCAACCAGGACGACTGCCCGCTGCCGACGGGCAGCGTGGACGAGGGGATCGCCGCGATCCAGGCGTTCATCGCCGACCTGGACCAGAACCCGCTGCCCGGGGTGGGCGATCGCATGCTCACCCAGGCGCTGGGCACCTACGCGATCCTGAGCTACCTGTACTTCCCGCCCAGCGACTGGGCGGACCTGCGCTTCGGTCTTGAGGCGGGCCTGCAGGGCGACGGCAGCGTGCTCATGGAGATGATGGACGAACGCACCCAACGGCAGTCCGACGGCACGTTCGTCGACAACGGCAACGAGGCCTTCTACGCGGTCTCCTGTCTGGATCGACCGGCTGTCGGGGGGGTCGAGCACGCCCAGGAGGTGGCCGGCCAATGGGCGCAGGAGGCGCCGGTGTTCGGCGAGTACCTGGCGTGGGGGAACCTGCCCTGCTGGCAGTGGCCGATGGGCCCGGGCACGGCGCAGGCCGCCGGCGATCCGCCGGTGTTCCGCGCGCAGGGCTCGGCACCCATCCTCGTCGTGACCACGCGCTACGACATGGCCACGCCCTACGAGTGGGGTGTGGAGGTGGCCGAGGAGCTCGACAACGCCACGCTGCTCACCTTCGAGGGGGACGGTCACACGGCCTACACGTCGGGCTCGCAGTGCATCGACGATGCGGTGGATGCCTACCTGCTCGACGGCGTCATGCCCGCCGAGGGGACCGCCTGCCAGCCGGGTGCCTCGTAGGGCGCTGGTCGCGCGCCGGTCGGTCAGGGCTGGGTGAAGCCCAGCGCATGCGGTCCGTGCACAGCGGCCCCGGGTGCTCGGCGCAGTGGTCGCTCGCCCAGCCCCCGCCGCAGTCCACGTCCCAGGGAGCGCAGGTAGGCGCTCTTGCTCTGCGAACGCACCGCCTGGCCGATCACCGCCCGGGCGAGCTGCTTGGCCAGTGCAGGCTTCACCGACCTGATCGCCAGATCACGATCGCGAAGGATCCACAACCGGTTCTTCACGACATGCTCGAAGCGCCAGCCGAAGTCGCCCTTGACGTAGGGGCTGTTCGGGTGGGTGATGAACGCATCCTCCACGGCGTACCCGGTGGCCACCTGACCCAGCCGGGCGGTGTACTCCAGGTCATCGAGCCAGATGAAGAAGTCGGCCATGGGCAGGAACGTCTGGCGGCCCAGGTCGAGGTTCACCAGGACTCCCACGAACGGGCTCCAGGGCAGCGGGGTGACGCCCAGCACCGGCGCTGCCGCTCCCGGCACCGGTGCGGGCTGCCAGATCGTCAGCGGCGTGCCGTCCGGTTCGACGATCCGGCAGGTGAGGAATCCCGGGCGGGGGCCGGGCGGGCGGGCTGCTCGGATCCGTGCCGCCGCCCCGAGCAGCTTCTCCAGCGCGTCGACGTGCGGCACGGCGTCGTCGTCCATCAGCCATGCGTCGCTGTGCCCGGCAGCCATGGCCAGGTCCACGCCGAGGGCGAAGCCACCGGCCCCGCCGGTGTTCTCGGTCGAGAAGTAGATGCTGAGCTCCCCGAACTCCTCGACCAGCATCGCGCGGCTGCCGTCGGTGGAACCGTTGTCGACGACGATGACCTCATCGACCGGTGCGGTCTGCTCGAGCAGCGCGCCCAGCACCGCACGCAGCAGGTCGCGGCGGTTGTAGCTGACGACCACGGCCGCGCAGGTCATGCGTAGCCGGCGCCGGTGACGAACCCCTGCCACGCAGAACGGACGGCGTCGTGGGCGGAGTTGACGCTGGCGGTCACCTCGGAGCGGGCCGCGATCGCCCGCCGGACGGCGTCCAGCCATGATCCGCCGCGGGGGACCGCGCCGGCCCAGTTCTCGCCGTAGAGGAATCGCAACTGGTCATGGTCCCAGCCCACCACCGGCCGACAGGCCTCGGCCGCCCGCACCGTGACCCCGCTCTGCCAGTAGTTCCGGTAGGGCATCACCAGGACGTCGGAGGTCGTGACGAGCCCGCTGAAGGTCGTCTCGTCGACGAAGCCGGACCGCACCCGCCAGCCCGGCAGGTCGGGCCAACCCCGACCCCACACCTCGAGGTCGAACTCGTCCCCAGCGTCCTCGTCGGCCAGCTGCTGGAGGACCTCCAAGTCCCGGCACGTCTTGTGCTGCCCGAGCACGCGCACCAGTGGTCGGGTGTCCCGAGTCGAGGGTGGGCACTCCGGAGTGAGCATCGGATGCGGAATCACTTCGGCGCGCACGCCGGCCAACTCCTGGAGTCGCTCGGCCGCACCCTCGGTGTGGCAGACCACGCGCAGGTCGCCCAGGCGCACCGCGGAGCGGAAGCTCGCTTGGGCGGCGCGGGAGTGACCGAACTGAGCACGCAACGGCTCCACGTCGTGGATGACCATCACCACGGGCTGCTTGCGTGCCAACGGGACCCAGGTCAGGGCGTCCCAGTACCCGAACGCCGGCCAGAGGACCAGGTGCGCGTCCGAGGGCTGCGCTCGCAGCCGGTCGGCCACGAGGGTCAGGCCGCGCTGCACCTTCCGCGCCCCGCACAGGCCCTCGATGCCCTCGTGGGAGGGGTCGCCCACCAGCTCGGCCTCGCCGGCCAGGCAGTCCAGCAGTTCGGCCTGGTAGTGCGCCAGCGCCACGGGCAGGGGATTGCTCACGGTGGCGTGCACGTGCGGATTCTGTCACGAAGGGCCCCGGCCAGTAGCCAATGGCGGCTGGGCGTCGCTCAGGCGTCGCGGCCCTGATCCAGGCGCCACATCAGGTACTGGCCGTACCCGCTCTTGATCAGGGGCTCGGCCAGGCCCTGCAGGGCGTCGTCATCGATCCAGCCGTTCTGCCAGGCGATCTCCTCGAGGCACGCCAGCTTCACGCCCTGCCGGTCCTCCATCACCCGCACGTACTCCCCGGCGTCGTGCAGGCTGCGGAACGTGCCCGTGTCCAGCCAGGCCGTGCCCCGGCGCAGCACCGAGACGCTGAGTCGGCCCTCCTCGAGGTAGTGCTGGTTCACCGAGGTGATCTCCAGCTCACCTCGGGCCGAGGGACGGATCGTGCCGGCGACCTCGACGATGTCGGGTCCGTAGAAGTACAGGCCCGGTACGGCGTACGGCGAGCGCGGCTCGGCGGGCTTCTCGGCCAGTGAGATCGCCGTGCCCGCGGCGTCGAACTCGACGACCCCGTACTCGCTCGGATTGGCCACGCGGTAGGCGAACACGTGTCCGCCGTCCACCTCGCGCAGGTCCTGGAGCTGTCGGCCCAGGCCGGGACCGTGGAAGATGTTGTCGCCGAGCACCAGCGCCGCGCCCTGACCGGCGAGGAAGTCCGCGCCGAGCAGGAACGCCTGCGCCAGGCCGTCGGGGCTGGGTTGCACCACGTAGGAGAACGCCACCCCGAGGTCGGCGCCGTCGCCCAGCAGGCGCTCGAACGCCGGCTGGTCCTCAGGTGTGGTGATGATCAGGATCTCGCGCAGGCCGGCGTGCATCAGGGTGGCGATCGGGTAGTGCACCATCGGCTTGTCGTAGACGGGCAGCAGCTGCTTGCTCACGCCGCGGGTGATCGGCCACAGCCGCGATCCGGTCCCACCGGCGAGCACGATTCCCTTCATGGGCCGACAGTCAAGCACGCTCGCAGGGACGGTGGGGTCGTGGGCCGCGGCTACCCTGTGCACAGGTGCCTGGGAGAGGTCCGGGCCGGGACGGGAGTGATCGTGCGGATTCTGGTGACCGGAGGGGCGGGCTTCATCGGCTCCCACTACGTGCGCAGGCAGTTGGCCGACGCCTATCCCGAGACTGCCGGGGCGCAGGTCACCGTGCTTGACAAGCTGACCTATGCCGGGACGCTGACCAACCTGGCCGAGGTCGCCGATTCGCCGCGGTACCGGTTCGTCGAGGGCGACATCTGCGACGCCGACCTGGTCGCCGAGCTGATGCCGGGCCACGACGCCGTGGTGCATTTCGCCGCCGAGTCCCACGTGGACCGCTCGATCACCGGGGCCGCCGATTTCGTGCTGACCAACGTGCTGGGCACCCAGACGTTGCTGCAGGCGGCGCTGAACGCATCGGTGCCGAAGTTCGTGCACGTGAGCACCGACGAGGTGTACGGCTCGATCGAGTCCGGGTCCTGGGACGAGGCGCGTCCACTCGAGCCGAATTCCCCCTACAGCGCCTCCAAGGCCGGCTCGGACCTGTTGGCCCGCTCCTACGCCCGCACGTTCGGCATGGACGTGTCGGTCACCCGCTGCTCCAACAACTACGGGCCGCACCAGTTCCCCGAGAAGGTCATCCCGCTGTTCGTCACGAACCTGATGGACGGCCTGCCGGTGCCGCTGTACGGCGAGGGCCGCAACGTGCGCGACTGGCTGCACGTGGATGACCACTGCCGTGGGATCAACCTCGTGCTGGCCAAGGGCCGGGCCGGTGAGATCTACAACATCGGTGGCGGCACCGAACTGACCAACCTCGAGCTCACCGAGCAGTTGTTGGCGGCCATGGGGGTGGGCTGGGAGATGGTCACCAGGGTGCCCGACCGCAAGGGCCACGACCTGCGCTACTCGGTGGACATCTCCAAGATCTCCGCGGAGCTGGGATATGCACCGCAGGTGCCCTTCGAGACGGGCCTGCCCGAGACGATCGCCTGGTACCGGGCCAACGAGGCCTGGTGGCGGCCGTTGAAGGAAGCCGAGCCGGCGCTGTGAGCCTGACCACCGGCGAGGGCTGGCTGGTCGTCGGCGCGAACGGCATGCTCGGCCATGACCTGATGGAGGTGGTGGCCGCTGCTGGGCATGAGGTTCTCGGGATGGACCTGCCGGAGGTCGACATCACGTCGGTGGACTCGGTGTCCGCAGCCCTGGACGCCGCAGCACCCGCGGTGGTCGTCAACGCCGCCGCCTACACCGCCGTGGACGCCGCGGAGGAGCACGAGGACCTCGCCCTGCAGGTCAACGGCCACGGCCCGGCGGTCCTTGCTGCGGCGATCTCCGTCCGGCCCGGGATGCGGCTGGTCCATCTGAGCACCGACTACGTGTTCTCCGGGGACGCGAGCGCGCCCTACGCCGAGGACGCCGAACCGGCGCCCGCGCTCGGCGTACGGACGCACCAAACTGGCCGGCGAGCGTGCTGTCCTGGCCGCACTGCCCGAGCGCGGGTACGTGGTGCGCACAGCGTGGCTCTACGGCGCCCACGGCCCCAACTTCGTGGCGACGATGCTCGACCCTGGAGCAATCCAAGCCTGGGGTCTCGGTCGTGGACGACCAGCGCGGCCAGCCGACCTGGAGCCGCGACCTCGCCGAGCAGATCGTCGCGCTGGTCGACTCCGGTGCCCCCGCGGGGGTCTACCACGGCACCTCGTCGGGGGAGACGACCTGGTTCGGGCTGACCCGGGAGATCTACCGCCTGATCGGCGCGGACCCCCAGCGGGTGCAACCGACCACCACGCAGGCGTTCCCGCGACCCGCACCCCGCCCGGCGTACAGCGTGCTGGGGCATGACCGCTGGGCCGCCGTCGGTCTGGCGCCAATCCGGGACTGGCGCGCGGCGCTGGCTGACTTCACGCAAGTCCGGCAGCAGCGACAATAGGACTGATTTCCGGATCTCGGCACCACAAGCCCAAGGGCTCGTCCTGATGTGAGTATCTTCAGAGCACCAAGGCTGTTGCGCGCCACTCGAGGGGGACCAGTGCCCGGTTACGTCAGCAAGGTACGTTCGGCCTATGGGCGCGGCGGTACCGCTGAAGTGGTGCGCGCCGGGAGGAGTTGGCTGGCGGACATCATCGCTCCGACCTTGGTGCGATCCACCCCTGAGCCGATACGGTCATCGAGCCGATCGGCCGAGATGCCCAAGTCCCCCCAGGTGGGCTCTGCCCTCGATGTCGAGATGGCCACTGCACTCGCTTGGTTCGACGCCCGACGGTCCAAGTACGTGGCTTTGGCTTCTGCTGTGGCGCCCTACGTGCAACCAGACGACGTCATCCTCGACATCGGAGCGAATGTCGGGTACTTCACCAAGGTGTTGGCCGAGGAGATCGGCTTTCGCGGTACGGCCCATCTCTTCGAGCCGATCCCGCACCTGGCGGAGTTGATCCCCCAGGTTCTGGCCGACCAGGGCGTTACGGTCCAGGTTCATCCTTTCGGCCTGAGCGACGAAGCGGCCGAGATCCCCATCTTTGTGGCGACCCACGGCAATCTGGGCTGGAACACGATGGTGTCCCAGCGGGCCACGAGCGGCATGGACGAGATCGTCGTCAGCGTGAAACCGTACGGCGAGGCTGACATCGCAGTAGCGCCACGTTTCATCAAGATCGACGTCGAGGGCGCAGAGTACCGGGTCCTGGCTGGCATGCGGCGGGAGCTGTCCGACTTCAGCCCCAAGCCGGTGATCCTCTGCGAGATCGGCTGGGGCACTGCCCACCCCGAATGGGAGCAGGAGCTCCGTGAGCTACGCCACCTTCTTGGCCTTGGATACGCGGCCCGGGATCTTGACGGAGCGCCTGTGGCCATAGAGGCCATTGCCCGGACGACCGATGTGCTGTTCGTCCCGGTGCAGCAGCCAGTTGAGCCGACCCTCTGACCGACAGCTGGGAGCGGTCGCGGGATGTCGAATGCCAGTGCGCCACCCAGTCCTCTCCCGCGGTGCCAGGTACCCGGGCGGATACAAGAAGGGCGCGACCCTATGACGTGCACCTGCTCATCGGCCCGATCGCCGGCGAGTGGTCATCAACCCCGCTCGCGATGTCATCGTTGGACCGCATGTCTGGATCCGACAGGATTCGCTGCTGCTCCCTGGAGCGAGAGTGGGGCCGGCAGCATCTTAGGCGCCAACAGCGTGGTTGCCGGTACGGCGTACGAGGCCATCGGGATGCACGTCGGCCAGCTGGCCCGCACAGTGAGACGACCGGGCACGTGGGATCGGGACGCGTGGCCCCTGCGGAGGCGATCGAACGGGCGCGTGGGGTGTACGCCCGGTACGCAGATGGCGACGTACCGCCCATCTGATTGACACTGCGGACCTGCACGACCACGCCGTGCGCTCCCACGCGCCTACTCGTCGCCGGTCTGCAACTGGGACCGGAATGCCTGGGACCCCTCCCAGACGGGCAGCAGGCCCGCCGCCAGTGCGCTGGCCAGCGAGGGTGCCTCGGCGTCCTTGGGCGACATCAGGATCTCATCGGCGGCGATCCCCCAGTCGATCGCCAGGTCAGGATCTAAGGGATGCACCCCGTGCTCGCGGGTCGGCGCGTACCCTTGGCTGCAGAGGTAGACCACGGCGGAGCCATCCTCGAGCGAGCAGAAGCCGTGGCCGAGGCCCTCGGACAGGTACACGGCACGCCGATCGATGTCATCCAGGCGTACCGAGGTCCAGCGGCCGAACGTGGACGAGCCGACCCGCAGGTCGACGACGACGTCGAGCACGGAGCCCCGAACGCAGGTGACGTACTTGGCCTGACCCGGGGGGACGTCGGCATAGTGGATGCCCCGCAGGACCCCCGCTGCCGAGATCGACGCGTTGGCCTGGGCGAGGTCGAGGCGATGCCCGACTGCTGCCGTGAAGGACTGCTCCGTGAACCATTCGAGGAACGCCCCACGGGTGTCGGCGTGGATGCGTGGTGTGGCCACCCAGGCGCCCTCGATCTCCAGCGGGGCGATGTGCATGAGGGAAGGGTAACGCCCCGGGCGCGCGAGGAGGAGGGCGTCGAGGCTTGGGACTCAAGGATGCTCCGGGGTGGCCCGCGTTGGTGCCGCTATCATCGGCCCATCATGGGAGTGCAGCCGAACGTGATGGTCGTCGTCCACCAGCGCGAGCCATTCCTGAGGGGCTTCTCCACCTTCCTGCGTGACGTCTGGGCAAGCAGGCCGCTCCTGTTCTCCTTCGTCCGCAAGGAACTGCTGGTGAGGTACCGGCAGTCAGCTCTCGGTGTCCTGTGGGCGATGGCCAAGCCGTTCACCCAGCTGTTGATCTACGGTCTGGTCCTCGGGGTGTTCCTCGGCATGGGCCAGCGCATTCCTGCCTTCGGGTTCTACATCTTCTGCGGGATCATCATGATCTCCATCTTCACGGAGTCGGCGACCAACGGCGCCACGTCCATCCAGCGAGGTGCGCCCCTGGTGAAGAAGGTGGCGTTCCGTCGTGAGCTGCTGCCGATGGCTGCTGTCGGTGGCGCCCTGATCAATTCGTTCTTCCAGGTACTGGTCCTGAGCCTGGCCTACGTCGTGACCCGGGAGGGCCCCAACTGGAGTGCCATCGGCTTCGTCGTACCGGCTCTGTTGATCGTCACGTTGTTCGCCCTGGGCACGGCGTTCCTGCTCGGCGCGCTGAACGTGTACGCCCGAGATGTGCAGTTCCTGACGGAGGTGGGGCTGATGGTCCTCTTCTGGATGACGCCCATCGTCTACCCGTGGACGCTCGTGCGCGACGCCGTCGTCGAGCACGGGTATCCGACCTGGCTGTTCGAGGTGTACATGCTCAACCCCCTGACCAACGCGGTGATCGCCCTGCGCGAGGCACTGTGGCCGGGGGCTGATTCGCTGCAGGGTGCCCAGTTGAGCTACTTCGATTCCCCGCTGGCGCTGCGGCTCTGGCTGATGGTTCTGGCGGGCGCTGTGTTCGTCTGGTTCGCGCAGCGGGTGTTCGCTCGGCTGCAAGTCGGATTCGCGACGGAACTGTGAGCGCCGGTCTGCCTGAGGGCGTCCCCGCGGTGCGGATCGACAAGGTGACGCAACGATTCTCCCTGCACCACGAGAAGACCCTCAGAGGGCTGCTCGTCAACGCCGTGCACCGCTCGCATCCGAGTCGGGAGACGTTCTTGGCCCTCCAGGATGTGTCGCTGGAGATCCCCGGGGGCACGACGATGGGACTCATCGGTCACAACGGGTCGGGGAAGTCGACTCTGCTGAAGATCATCGGAGGCGTGCTCACCCCCACCAGTGGCCAGGTCACCCGGCGCGGTCGCCTGGCAGCGCTCCTCGAACTGGGTGCTGGCTTCCAGCGGGATCTCACCGGGCGGCAGAACATCTTCATGAACGCCGAACTCCTGGGATTGTCGCGCAAGCAGACCGAGGCGAACTTCGACCAGATCGTGGAGTTCAGCGGCGTGGAGCAGTTCATCGACACGCCCATGAAGTTCTACTCGTCGGGGATGTTCATGAGGCTGGGGTTCTCCGTCGCCATCCACACCGACCCCGACGTGCTGCTCGTCGACGAGGTCCTCGCGGTCGGTGACGAGGAGTTCCAGACCAAGTGCCTCGACGTGGTGCGGCGCATGCAGAACGAGGGCCGGACGATCGTGCTCGTGACCCACAGCATGGCGCAGGTCACCCAGTTCTGCGACCGCGCGACCCTGCTGCACCACGGCCAGGTCCACGCCCAGGGCACCCCGGCGGAGGTGATCGCAGCCTTCCGCGAGGCGACCGCCAAGGGCCGCGAGCAACCCGTCGGTGGGGCTGTGGAACAGCCCACCGCGGCGCCCGCCCCGGCCCGTCCGGTCCCGACCGTCGACTCGGTGACCTGTCGTTCGGACTCAGGGCGGCCCCTGGGCGACCTGCGCACTGGGGACACCCTGCACATCGACGCGGCCTTCCAGGGATGGGACACCTCCGAGCCGTTCATCGGCCGCCTCGACCTGTTCAGCGGTGGGCAGCTGCTGCTGGGAACCTCCACCGATCGGCTGGGGATGGAGCCGTTCAGCCCCCCGGGTGCGGTGGGGTGCTCCTTCACCATCCCCGACCTCCCCCTGGCAGCCGGGAGGTATCGAGTGGCACTGTCGACCGCCGCCAGTCGAAGCGGGCCGATGCTCCACACGCTGCCCGCGGCCGTCGAGTTCTCCATCGCCGGTGAGGCGCCGACGGTCGGGCCGCTGGCCGTCCGACCGACCGCGACCGGCCGCCCGGGCTAGTTCCGCCCTGCTGTCGGACGCGATCGCAGGGCGGCCAGTTTCGTCCGGACGTCGCCGTCGAGGTCGGTGAGCGCGCTGGCGATGGCCATGTGCATGTCCAGGTACTGGTAGGTGCCCAGGCGGCCCCCGAAGTGCACGTTCTGCTCGCCGGTCGCCAGCAGCCGGTACTGCTCCAGTCGCCGGCGGTCCTCTGCGCCGTTGACCGGGTAGTAGCGCTCGTCAGCGCTGCCGGCGCAGCGGCTGTACTCGGTCATGATCACGGTCTGCGTCTGACTCATCCGATCCCGACGCTCCGGATGCAGGTGGCGGAACTCGTGGACGCGCGTGAAGGGCACGTCGAGGTCGGCGTAGTTCATCACCGCCGTCCCCTGGTGGTCCGGGGTGTCGCGCACCTGCGTGACCAGGTCCAGGGTTCGCCAGGTCAGGGGCCCTGCGCGATCCCGGAAGTACTGGTCGATCGGGCCGGTGAAGACGACCAGCTGGTCGCTGCGAACCTCGTCGCGCACGTCGAAGTAGTCCACGCCTGTGCGCACCGTGATGTTGGGGTGCTCCACCATGCGCGCGAACCAGGCCGCGTAGCCGTCCAGGGGCAGACCCTCGAACGAGTCATTGAAGTACCTGCTGTCGAAGGTGTACCGAACCGGCAGGCGCGAGATGATCCGGGGGTCCAGGGTCCTCGGGTCGGCCTGCCACTGCTTGAGCGTGTAGCCCCGGATCAGCGCCTCGTACAGCGGCCTGCCGATCAGGCTGATCGCCTTCTCCTCGAGGTTGGTGGGCGCGCGTCCGGCCAGCTCGCTGGCCTGCTCGGCGATCAACGCCCGGGCCTCGGCGGGGGCCATCGCGCGACCGAAGAAGGACGTCATGGTCGCGAGGTTGATCGGCATGGGCAGGACGCGCTGGCCGTACCGGGTGAAGACGTGGTGGCGGTAGTCGTTGAAGCCAGTGAAGCCGGTGACGTAGTCGATGACGCGTCGGTTGCTCGTGTGGAACAGGTGCGAGCCATACGTGTGCACCTCGATGCCCGTCTCGGCGTGAACCTCGGAGTGCGCGTTCCCGCCGATGTGCGCCCGCCGCTCCAGGATCAGCACGCGCAACCCCAGCTGCGTGGCCAGTCTCTCGGCCATGGTCAGCCCGTAGAGCCCGGATCCAACGACGATGGCGTCGGCGGATCGCATCGCGTGCACTACGACTCCCTGTGAAGGACGCCCAGGAGGCGTTCCACGACTGCCTGCGTGGCTCGGCCGTCCTCGAACTGGCAGAACCGCTCACGGAAGTCGGCATAGGCCCGTGCTGCGCTGAGCTGCGCGAGCGCGCGCGGGTCCACCAGCAGATCCAGGAGCTCGCCCTCGGTGCGGCAGAACGCACCCGCGTTCTCCTGGGACAAATCGAAGTAGGTTCCTCTCACGATCCGAAAGGCGTCCCAGTCGGGGCAGTAGTGGATGATCGGTTTGCCGGTGTTGGCGAAGTCGAACATCGTCGAGGAGTAGTCCGTGACGAGGACGTCGCTGGCCAGCAGGAGGTCCTCGATGGGGTGGTAGTCAGTCACATCCTGGACACCTGGGATCTCGGATGACGCGCGGATCTGGAGGTAGTGGTCGCGCACGAGGAGGACGTGGGAGTCGGGCAATCGGCTAGCGAACGCGTCGATATCGAGCGAGGTCCCGGGGACCGCGCCGTAGTCCCGGATCGTCGGGACGTAGAGGACTGCCACGCGGCCGTCGATCCCCAGACTCCGGCGCACCGACGCCGTCCGCTGCGGATCACCGGTCACGAGGATGTCGTTTCGGGGGTATCCGACTTCCCACATCTGGTAGGGACCCGGCATCGAGCGTTCCCAGACGAGGGTGGAGTACCGGTTCGAGCTCAGGCAGTGCGACCACTGCCCGATCCGCTCGATCAGGGCAGGCCAGGAGTCGAAGCCCGTTCGGGCCCCCGGCCTGTGCATCATGTCGAGGCCCATCGTCTTCAGCGGGGTTCCGTGCTGGGTCTGCAGATACACCTGGTCCGGGCGCCGGTGCATCCAGTCCGGGTAGTTGACGTTGTTGACCAGCAGCCCGGCGCGGGCCAAGGACTGGCCGTACTCCTTCGAATGCGGCGAGACCCACGTGGCGTATGGGGGGACGGCGTGTCCCATCCGCTCCTGGGTCACCCACACCTGTTCGATCTGGGGAGCGCGTCGTGCCAGCTCCGCTGAGATCGCCAGTGGGTTGCAGGCGGGCCGCCGGTGCCAGTACGACGAGAAGACCGCGAGCTGAGCGCCTCCACGGTCCCTCCTGGTTGCCCGGTAGCCTCGGTCCGGGCGGTCCGGGACGTGCCTGGACACGCGAGCCCGTAGCGAGGGAAGGGCCCCTCTGGCGATCTTCTTGGCCTGGTCGACCCTGGGCTTGTTGGCGGCGACCGCAGTGAAGATCGCATAGTTGCCGTCGGCCAGCGCCTTGAGGCGCACGTTCGTCCCACGCAGGGCGTCGACACCGTGCAGGGCCGGTCGCCAGTCCGTCGGCCGGTGCCTGGCGACGCTGCGCGTCGCGAGGTGGAAGAAGTCGCGCCGTGCGTCATCCGGAATTCGCCCGTGGGCGACCAGCATGGCGTCGAACTGGTTGATCATGAAGTGGAAGAGTTCGCCGCGGTACCGCTCCCACTCGGGGTGCCCAGCCAGCAGGGCGAAGGTGGCTTCCCATTGATCGAAGACATCGAGGTGCCGGTGATCGCGGCTGCGCAGGATACTGCCGTCCAGCCGCTGGCGGTAGAGGACCACGATGCGGTCCAGGGCCGCGATCCTCGTGGCCATCATGAGCGACCCCATGGTCCACGGGAGGTCCTCGTAGTAGCCCGGAGGGAAGGTCAGGTCCCATCGTCGGACGAAGTCGAGGCGGTAGGCCCTGGACCACGGGGCATTGAAGATCCCGAGCAGTTCCGGGCGCGCAGAGAGGTCGAACACCCCGGCCTGGGCGGCAGCGACGATCCGGTCGCCGAGCATGTTGCGCTCCTGCCGACCGTCCCAGTACAGCCGCGCGTAGTCGTACACGAGTACGTCGGGGTGCTGGGTCTGCTCGATGCGCTCCCTGATCGCCCTCAGCGATCCGGCGGTCATGACGTCGTCGGAGTCGAGGAAGACCACGTAGTCGCCCGTCGCAACCGCGATGCCCACGTTGCGGGTGGGACCCGGGCCCAGGGACTCCGGCTGGAGCAGAACGTGCATCCGGACGTCGTCGTAGTCGAGGAGCATCTCCGCCGTGCCGTCCGTCGACGCGTCGTCGACCACGATGAGCTCGAAGTCGGCCATGTCCTGGGCCAGGACGCTGCCGACGCTGTCACCGACGTACGCGCGAACGTCACGGGCAGCAACCACGACCGAGAAGAATGGGGTCACGTGCCCTCCGTGCGATCGTGCAATCCCCCGGTCCGGCGGATGGGTCCCCGAGTGAGTCCGGGATCACCCTACCGGGCGGCCCGCCCCCTGAGGCGCGGACTGCCCGGGTGTTCCCGCGAGGTGCCCGCCGGGTCAGCAGGCCCCACTGCCCCAGGAGACGCACGCCGCCTCCGTATCGCGCACGCTTCGAAGGCGGATCTCCCCACCGGAGTCGGGGAGGTTGTACTCCGCCTTCTTGCCCCAGTACTGCGTCAGGCGGGTCGCAGTCCCTGTGCGCATGTGCACGGTGAGCACCTCACCGCGGGAGAGCACGGTCGCGGGTCGGATCTCGTACACGCTGCCACGTGCCTGCAGGACCTGGAAGGACAGGTCGATCGAGTCGGAACTCGTGTTGCGCACGGTGATCGCCTCCGCGCTCCCTGTCGGCCTGACGGTCAATGCCACCTTCCCCCGCAGGGGGTGCGACCCGCATGTGACGCACGGGTACGTGGTGAGGGCTCGGACGTTGCCCCGTGGATCGAACAGGTATGCGGTGTTCCCTGGCGGGTCCGACACCCTGCGGCCGGTCGGAGCATCGATGGTGTTCTGGAACCGGGGACCGGTCCAACCCCAGTACAGGTGTCCGGTTGAGGGGCTGTTGGTCCCCTTGCCCACGTGCAGGGTCAGGGTGCCCCGGGGCTTGATGACGGTGCCGCTGGGGATGATGGCGTGGTGCTGTGAGCCGTCCCGTATCCACCACGTGGACAGGTCCACGTTGGCGGAGCTGGGGTTGTACAGGCGGATGTACTCCGAATTGACGGCAACGTTCTCGTCGCCGTCCCCGTCGTAGTTGATCCAGATCTGCGGGATCGACATCGTGCTCGGGGTTCCGCACGCGCGAGCCGGTGCGAACATGCCGACCTTCGCGGACGCGGCCCGCTCCATGGCCTCCCGGTACGTCTTCGAGTTCGCGTACTCCGGGGGGATCGGGTACCAGAGCACCTCACCCTTCTGGAGCAGGGCGAGTTGGGTGTCGACCCACTTGCCGTCCCTGAGCACGTAGATGAAGCGCAGGAGCCGTACGACTCCACCGACTGTGCTGGTGCTGCTGGCATAGCGCGCAGTCAGCAGCACTCGGCTGCCCGCCGGGGTCAGCGAAGACAGCGCAGCCGAGGCGCTCGCACCGTGGCACTGGCCGGTCTCCATCGCCTGGATGCCAGCGTTGCGAACCTGAACCGGCTTCGAACTGCCATCGAGGAAGACGTCAATGGTGTCCCCGTCGATCACGCGCGCGACGCGTCCCGGCCAGCTGGAGTGCCCGGGGTTCGGATTCGGGGGCAGGGTCCCGCCCCCGGTGGGCACCACAGGCTTGGGCGCTGGTGTGGCAGGTGCGGCAGGTGTGACCGTATTGGGCGGCTGGCTCACGCCCAACTCGCGGACCTTGGGCTTCTTGACCTTGGCCGACCGCTTGACCGACAGTGACGTCGTTCCCGCCTTGCTGGGCCGGCCTGCCCGAGTGTCCGTGCGCGTCACCACCCTGGCCTTCTGGCCGCTTGCCCATGACTTGGCCTGGAGCGTGGTCGCGCCCGTGGTCTCGACCACCTCGGTCTGCAAGTAGACCCTGCGCTTGGGCTTGACCTTGGTGGCTACGGTGACCGACCCGCCCAGCTTCGTGGCCCGCCCGGACGCGTCGTACGACAGCCACTGGAGCGTGGCCGTGCTGCGCTTGAAGGTCACCCGCGCGGCGTAGGCCGAAGCGCCGTTCCGGCGGCTCTTGAACGTCACCTGGACCTTCTTGGAGCCCGTTAGCTTCTTCTTGAGCTTCACATAGGCGCGCATGCGGACGTTGAGCCGCGCAGAAGTGCTGGTCACCGCAGCAGCGCGGGGTGCTGCGGTGATGGACGGGCCGCCCAACGCGGGCATCGGCGCGCCGACCGCCGGTGTCGGCAGGGTGGGGGCCATGATGGCGCAGGCTGCCAGCACAGCGACGGCGAAGGTGCGTCCCCTCGCGGGACGAGGTCCATGGTGGTTCTCCGGATGCGTACGCATGGTCGCCTTCCCTGTGGGTTCCGAGATGGTCGCATGGGAGTATCGACGTCTCCGGCAGGGTGATTAACTGGAAGGATCCCGTTGGCCTAGTGTGCGATAACAGGACCTAAGGTCCCGGAGAGCGAGCATGACGACTGCGACCCCCGCTCCGCGGATCACTCCCGTCGGCGTGACGATTCCGACGGCGCTCCGGCACGCTGCCAGCATCGCCTTGGACGGTGATGCCGTGCTGCCGGTTGCCCGCTTCCTGCACGGCTCGTTCGTGGCGTGGCCCGGCGGTCTGGCTCCGAGGCTGGGTGCCCTGGGTCCCACCGACATCGCGCTGCTGGGCCACGATGGTGCAGTCCTGGCCTCCGTGGAGCATGACTTCGGTGGCGCGGATCGCTGGCGTCGACCTACGGACGCGTGGGGTCGAAGGCTCAGCCTGGACAAGTGGGGGTGGTGGACGGTCCAGCTCGGGGACCGTGACACGGAAGAACGCGACCGTGCTGTCCGCGACGTGCAGGCGGTGCTCGACGAGTTGTCGCATCAGGGCCGTCCGGCGTGGATCGTCGGCGGGACCCTGCTCGGGGCCGTTCGCAGCGCTGACTTCATCCCGCACGACGATGACATCGACGTGGCCTACTTGGCGTCCTCCAGCGTCCCGGACGAGGTGGCTCGGGAGAGCTTCGCCCTCGAGCGGCATCTGGTCGACCAGGGCTGGCAATCCCGTCGGTTCTCCGCTGCGCACTTCCAGCTGCACAGGGCGGACGAGGGTGGACGAGCAGCGATCCACGTCGATGTCTTCAGCGCCTTCTTCCGCGACGGACAGATCAACCAGCCCTTTCACCTCCGGGGTCCGTTCCGGCGCGATGACCTGCTGCCCCTGACGGAGGTCACGCTGGCCGGGCGCCGACTGCCGGCCCCGCGCAACTGCGACGCGTGGCTGACGCTGAACTATGGGCCCGGGTGGCGCATCCCGGATTCCCGTCACGCGCTCGGGACGCCCAGGCGGGTCACGAGGCTGTTCGGCGGCTGGTTCGGTCACTACCAGTGGCAGTACGAGTACTGGGAGGACCTGCGCGAACGTACGGCGGGACCCTCTCGGTCCCCCTCGGAGTCCGCGACGTGGCTCGCCCGGGTGCTGACTCCCGGCACCACCATCATCGAGTTCGGATGTGGCGACGGGGCCGACGCCGAGTTCCTCGCCGAACAGGGCTTCCCAGTGCTGGCAACTGACTTCACGGCACCGGTCGGCGCGCTCGAGCTGCCCGACAGGGGAATGGCTCTGGCCCGCGCGAATGTGTCCGACCCACGAGACCTGCTGCGGATCGCGATCGGCGCCCGACGATCCGGTCGGCAGGTCCACGTTCACTCCCGACATCTCGTCGACCGACTGGATCCCGCAACCCGGCGGATCATGCTGGGAGCGCTGCGTCACTTCCCGCTGGGTGCCTCGTTCACGATGACTGTCCAGGTGGGGCGCCACGATCATCTGGACGCTCGGGCCCCATCGAGGGGTCGGGTGTCGTGGCGTAGCATCCGACGGGACTCACTGGCCGCTGGACTACGTTGGCGGCCGAAGCTGGTCGAGTCCGAGCCAGGTGCAGGCGGGACGCTCCTGTGGGGTGAGAGGACCGACATGGGACAGGCGATCCGGCGGGTGCGAGCCCTCCCCAGGACCCTGCGCGAAGTGCGCACCGAGATCTCGGAGTTCCGTCGGGTGCCGCTGCGACTGGCTGAGATCGAGGACCTCGTGCTGACGGAGTTGTCCACGATCGGGGCCATGGCCGACGGAGCCGCCCAGGATGCGGACGCCGGGGGGAACGACAGTGACCGGACCTGATGCGGGCACGAGCACAGGCGACGAGCCGCCAGCGCTGAGGGGGGCGGGCCCGCGAGCGAGGACGGCCGAGGCAGCTCAGGCGGCGCCGCCCCCCGGATCTCGGTGGTCGTCGCCTGCTACAACGACTCCGCGAACCTGCCGGTCGCTGTGGGCAGCGCCCTGAGCCAGTCACCTGCGGACCTCGAAGTGATCATCTGCGACGACTGCTCCACGGATGACACCGAAGCCGTGGCGGCCCGGTTGTGTGCCGCTGACTCACGCGTGCGCTACGTCCGCCTGGCTGAGAACAGCGGAAGTGGCGCCGGTCCGCGGAACGCAGGTCTGCGGCAGGTGCTCGCCCCCTGGGTCATCTTCCTCGACAGCGACGACGAGTTGGCGCCGGGGGCCCTACACCGCCTGCTTTCCACGGCAGAGGACGCCGGGGCCGAGATCGCTGCTGGCAGGATCTCCCGGCTCCATGTTGCCGACAATCGCTGGACCGGGTGGTGCACGCGGCTCTTCGAGGAGCCGGGCACGATCCGCTCGATCCGCGCCGAGCCTGATCGGTTCTACGACACCGCTGCTGTGGGCAAGCTGTACGACGTGGACTTCCTGCGCCGGGAGGGTCTGGAGTTCGTGTCCGGGTTGCTCTACGAGGACTGCCTGTGGACGGCGCAGGCGTACGCCACCACCCGCTGCCTGGCGGTCGTTCCCGATCTCGTGTACGTGTGGAAGATCCACGAGACGGCGCCTCGCCGGTCAGTGACGAACGACCGCCAGAACCTGCGCAACGTTCGCGGACGACTGCAGGCGAATGCGGCCATCGATACGTGGTTGACCGCGAACGCGCATGGCGACCTGCTGCCCGCCAAGCACGAGAAGTTCCTCAAGCACGACCTCTCTCTCTACCTCGGTGACCTGATCAGCGAGGAGGACGACTGGGCCCGCACGGTCATCGAGGAGTTCCGCGAGTACGTGGTGCAGGTCCCGGCGGAGGTGATCGCCGGCCTGCCGGCACTGCATCGCCTCGGGGTCCAGATGGTGGATCGACGCGATCTGGAGGGTGTGCGGACGGTCTACCGCGCCATCACGCGGGGCGAGTTCGCGACGGACCTGGTCGAGGTGCACGGGCGTGTCCTGTGGTCCGGGCGGCTGCTGGCTGGTGAACCGACCCGAGCCGCGGTCCTCGACGTGTCGGAGCTTGCACATCGACCGGCGACCCTTACTGCAGCGCAGGCTCGCTCACGACCTGCGGACCTGGACCGCGGGCCCGGATGGCGGGATCCAGGTGGTGATCCGGACCTGGAACCCCATGGCGGCCATCGACGTGGCCGCGGCGCGGGTCTGGCTGGAGGTCTCGCCCAGAGCAGCCACGGGCATCACGCAGCGCTTCAGCGGCACCATCTCAGCGCTCGGCGCTTCCTGGTTCGAGTCGAGCTACGTCCTGGACCCTCGGCTCATCGAGCGGGTCCCCGACGACGATCGGCTCGGCCTCGTCATGGTCGTGCAGGTACGCGGGCTGGACAACACAGGGACGATCCCCGCCCCCAGCTTCGCCCTGACCGCGTCCGAGGCGGACCCGCGCGCGGCCGCGCGGCCAGCACCCCGTCCTCGGCTGGGTTGACTCCGGTCCGGGCAATGGACGGGACCCTCGCGCTGCGCCCTGCAGCGGCGCAGCATGGTCATCCCGATGGCGCGGTCCCCGAGACGCGAAACTGGTCGGTGGCAGCGCCGATCGACCGCATGCGAACCCCGGCCGACCGGGTGCACGACGCCGTGCGCAAGCGGGTCCGGCGACGGATGGGCCGGCCCTTGGCCGTCTTCTGCTCGGACGGGGGCCGCAGCTTCTCCGGCAACCCGAAGTACCTGTATTCGGAGCTTGTGCGGACCCAGTGGCCGGGGGAAGTCGATCTGGGTTCGTGGCCGCCGTGGTCGCAGCTTCCCGGACGGCGTGCAGACCGTCGCGAGGGGCTCGCGGGAGTACTACCTGGCGATGGGGAGTGCGACCCACTGGGTCGATGACACTGACGTACCGGCACACATCAGCAAACCGGGGACGACCACGTATCTGCAGGCGCGCGACGCTCTCCAGGAAGCCCGTTGGGGCGGCAGCGGTCCCACACTGCTCAGCAGCGATCCGGCGCTGGACCCGGGGCGCTGGGACTTCACTCTGCTCGGTCGCGCCGCCGCCGATGAGTCACGCTCCGCCCACCTGTCCGTCGGAGGCCCGGATGCTCGCCGGTACTCGGAACGCCACGCCTTGATCCGCTTGACCCGCCACGCCACGGTGGGGAAGGGGCCCGCCGACCTGATCTCCTGCGGCCTGCCGCCTGATCGGGGTCGGGTTGGACGTGCTGCTGGCCCCTGCTGATGAGTCGGACTCGGCAACAGCCGGGCTCCCTTGGCGGCCGCAGCGTGGCGGCCGAGCTCGTCTCAGGGCTCGGTCGCCTCCTGTTACTCGGCCCGGTCACGAGGACCGATGGCGTGATGCCCGACGAGCTGAGTCACCTCCTGGTCGACGTCGGGAGGGTGCCCGATGGGACCTTGGCCATACTGTCCAGCGACGTTCTCGTGACCTCGGACATCGGCAGGACGCGCGAGTACCTGCTTGTGGATCGGCCGGTGATCCTGGTGCAGGGCCAGGCTGCAGCCTCGGAACCTGGTTCGATCGGGCGTCGTCCACCGGGACCTGTGGCGCGAAGCAGCCTGGAGCTCACCGGACTGCTCCGCGAACTCGCCGCCTGGTCGGAGCAGTACTCGGACGCCCGCCGGAACCTGCGAACACGGTGGTTGCCGGCGGAGGATGGTGGGGCCTCCGCGCGCGTCGTCCAGGCGGTCTTCGGGGCGTGGACGTGAGTGACCGCCAGATGGCTGGCCCGGGCAGTTTCGGGACCGACGACGGGCCGACGGCCGGATCAGCTGGGGACAGGGCCCGGGCAGTGGCTACCGAGCGGATGATCGCACGGCTTCAGCGGCAGCAGGCGAATGCTTTGGCGCTGATGGCCGTGGCCGACCGGCTCCACGACGACCGGCTGGAAGCACTTGGGGACTGCACCTGCCCAGCGCGCCCCTGGTCATGGTGGGACAGCCGGCGAAGGGATGTTGCCGTCCGCATCCCGCGGCGTCGACGTGACCGGCGGGGTCGAGACCCGGACGGGCCCTGCCAAGGAGGCTCAACCGCCGCTCCAACAGGGTTCGACCGCTGCTGGGCTCGAATGGCCAGGTGACCTCCCGTGCAATGGGCACGGGCTGCGCGCCCTGCGTGTGGCGATCATCTCGGACGAGTCGACCTTCCGTCTGGTCAGCCCTGAGTGCTCGTTGATCAGGCTGGCCCGCACCACGTGGCGGGCCGCCCTGACAGAGCACGCGCCTCACCTTCTACTTGTGCAGGGCAGCGCTGCGCTGGGATCCGCGGACTGGGGTGACGGCGAGGGGGGCCTCAACGAGGAGCTCCTCGAGCTCGTTGGGTCGAGCCGCCAGCGAGGCACTGCCACAGCCCTCTGGGATGACGAGGCAGTGTCGCTGCCGGTGGCTGTCCTGCATTCCGCCTCGGGCTTCGACCGCGTCTTCACCACAGAGCTGGAGCGCATCCCGCGGTACCGGGCAGAGGTGGGCGCAGTGGTGGAAGTCCACTGGCTGCCGAGGGCGGTTCAGGCCACCCTGCACCATCCGATTGCCGACGAGCAGCGTGTGGACGAGCTCGCGCTCGTCGACCACACTGGGCCTTCGGGTGGTCCGGCTGAGCCTGCCGAGCTCCACGCGATCCTGCGTGACCTTCGGAGGTGGCGACCGAGCTCCGGTGCCCGGTGCGACGGTTCCATAGCGCCCTCCGTCGCCCGGCACTACCGTTTCGCTTTCGTCGGGTCCCGGGACCAGCAGGGGCAGGTGGCCGTGGAGCAGTGCGCGCTGGAGCTCTTGGCAGGGGGTGCGCTCGTGGCCAGCACCATCGCCCGAGGTCTGCGGGTGCTCGTCGGGGACCTCGTGGCTTGCTCCGATTCCGGCCCCGAGCTCGTCGCGGCGCTTGAGGCGCGTACGGCGGACCGGCTCCGGTCTGAGCTGCTCAGGATGCTGGGCCTGCGCCGAGTGCTTGGCGAGCACACCTGGCAGGACCGATTCGTGCTGATGGCATCGCATGTCTGGGGCGTGTCGATCGATCCCTTTCCTGAGGTCGTGGTCCTGTCCGTGGTGAGCACCGAGGCGGAACTGGACCGCGCACTGCTGCTCTACACTGCACAGAACTACCCGAGGAAGCGGCTCTGCCTGGTCGGGGAGGCGGACCTCACGGCCACCAGGGCGCTGCCCGATGCCGTGGTCGCCATCGCCCCCCGACCTGGACAGGACCTTGCCGGGCTGATGGAAGCCTGCCCGCCGAGCTTGGAGCACGCCCCGCGCTGGTTGGCGGTCTTCGATGTGCGGGATCACCACGGCCCTGACTACCTGACAGATCTGGCCATCGCCACTCGCTTCTCAGCTGGACGCAGTGTGGGCAAGCCGCCCGCAGGATTCAGATGGGTGAGCGGTGAACTACAGATGCCGGAGTGGGACACCTCCTACTCGGTGTGCCCGAGCCTGGCGCCGCGCTCCTCGTTGGTCCCCGAATCGCAGTGGCGGGAACTGGCTGCTTCCGACGTCACCGGGGTCGGCCCCCCGATCCGGCCGGAGCGGCTGCTGCGCGGCCTGGCCACCGACCCGTTCCACTACTGCCAGGACGGCGCGGATCAGTGCGCGCAACCTGGCGCCGGGGTCGTGGACGTCGACCCACGGGGCATGGACACCGGTACGCCGCTCGCCCAACTGCTGAAGGTGGCGACCCGCCTGCATCCGGACCGCGGGCCGTCCGTGCGCGGGCAGGCGCTCCCGGCGTGGTGCGTGGTCGAGCCCATCGAGTCCCAGCTGCCACCCGCTCTGCCGATCACCGTGGGTATCACCGGGGATGTCATGCTCTGCGAGTCCCAGCTTCCCGAGCAGGAGCGTGCGTTCCTGTACGCCCGGGAACCCAGGCCACTGCGCGAGCTGGGCGTCGGCGGGGAGCTCAGGCTGCATCTCGTCGCCTCCGGAGGGCTTGGGCTTCAAGTGGTGGCGCTGTTCTTGGACGGGGCTGGAGCCCGGATCGGGCACCTGATGGGCCCCGCGAACCGGAACCTGGTGTGCCGAGTGCCAGGTTCGGCACGGTCTGTGCGATTCGGAGTCCGGGTCGCCGGAACCGGGCGCGCCACGATCGAGTCGCTGGTCGTCGGCTCGCGGGAGGATGTTCCACCCCTGGTGCTGGGCCGATCTCGCTACCTGCTGCTGACCGATCAGTACCCGGCGGCCACGGACCTGTACCGCAACGCCTTCGTCCATCGCCGCGTCAAGGCCTACCAGTCTCGAGGAGTCCGGGTCGACGTGTTCGCCGCGGGCCCGGATCGGCCGCTCCACTTCGAGGAGTTCGACGGTGTCAACGTGACACGGGGGTCCTTCTCGGCGGTGGAGCAACTGCTGTGGCAGAACGACTACGAGCATGTCCTTGTGCACTTCCTGACAGGCGAGCTGTGGTCGGCGTTGGATGCCTACCGCGGGAGCGTCCCCGTGACGGCATGGGTGCACGGTGCCGAGGTCCAGCCCTGGTGGCGGCGGTCGTTCAACCTTGTCGCGCCTGAACAGCGGGAGGCGATCGTATGGTCCAGCGCTGTCCGGCGGGAGTTCTGGCGGGGCCTGATGCGCGAACGACCGGTGGGACTTCGGCTCGTGTTCGTTTCTCGCACCTTCGCCATGGAGGTGTTCGATGACCTGGGGATCGACCCGGGGACGGTCCGCTGGTCGGTGATCCACAATCCGATCGATACCGTGCTGTTCGAAGCCGGCACGAAGCCGTCGGAAGCCCGACGCAAGGTCTGGTCCATCCGGCCGTACGCCAGTGAGAAGTACGCCAACGACCTCACCGTGGAGGCCATCCTCGAGATGTCGGTGCGACCAGAGTTCGAGGACATGGAGTTCCTGGTCGTCGGCGATGGGCCACTCTTCGAGTCGACCACGGCGCCACTGGCTGGCATGCGCAACGTCGTGGTGCAGCGCGGCTTCCTGACCCAGGAACAGATGGCCGACCTCCACCGGCAGCACGGGGTCTTCCTGGTGCCGACTCGGTGGGACTCGCAGGGCGTGTCGCGGGACGAGGCCATGTCCATGGGCTTGGTCCCCATCACGAATGCGGTGGCGGCCGTGCCCGAGTTCGTCGATGACACGTGTGCGGTGCTCTGCCCGGCTGAGGACTCCTCAGCGATCGTGGACGGGTTGTTGCGCCTGTACCACGACCCGAGGCTCTTCCAGGAGATGTCGCGGGCCGCGATGTTGCGCGTTCGCCTCCAGTCCGACGTGAGCCGGATCACCGCCGAGGAACTGGCTGTGTTCACCGCACCGGGCGACTGAGGCGCACCGAGCAGCGATCCCGGGTGCCCGAGGGCTACGGCTCCCTCTTTGAACGCGCGGCTGCCGTCGCCTGCCGAAGGACCCTGCATGCCTCAGCGGTGTCGCCGAGGGCCGAGCGGTAACGGACCGGTATCACCGACATGGGACTGCCCGGCTCGTAGATGGCCCAGATGTCGGTCTTCGAGCCCAGGTAGTCACTGATCTTGGACGGCAGGTAGGGGTTGAGTGCGTGGGTCTTCTCAGTCTGCGTGTCGTTGACCACGAGGAGGTCGACGAGACGAGTCAGGGCCAGGAAGTCGAAGTAGTTCACGTAGGGATGGGAGGTGACGCAGTGCCCGACGCTCGCCGCCCGGGCCTGGGCGCGGACCGCCCCGTGATCATTGGAGAAGACGTGCAGGTGCAGCGACTCCTGGACGGCTTGTGGGCTGTCTGCGATCGCGGCCAGAACGACTCCGATGCCCCGATTCGGGTAGAACGCGCCGAAGTAGGCGAGGTGGACCAATCCCGGGTCGAGGGGGTATGGGGGCTCAGCGTAGGTGTAGAACGGGTCGGGGGGCTGGGGATGCGGGCGGATGGAGCTCAGGCGCCGGGCCCGGTCACGCAACTGCTCGTGATGTGTAGCTGCGAGCATGACGTCCCGCTGGTTGATGTTCGTGAAGATGACCTCGTCGGCCAGGGCATAGGACACGTGCTCCACCCACTCCCAGAGATTGTCCGATGTGGGTGTCGGGAATCCGCGCTCGTGCAGGGACCTGGTCAGTTCCGCGATGATCGGTGAGGTCGCATCGATCGAGTCGTGGCGCCGTCGCCCCATGATGGTGGACTGCATCGGGTCGGAGAACTCCGCCGACCAGGTCAGTTGCGGCATTCGCTGCTTGAGCAGCGCAGCGAGCAGGTGCGATGCTGGCCACATGGAGCGGCTGTACAGGGCGCGGTACGCGCGGCCCTCGCCGACCCAAGCGTCCACGGTGATCAGGCCGGTGTGGACGAAGGCCTCGAGGTCCGGCCACTGCCCGTAGGAGGCCGGGCCCGGCACCTGGACATGTCGGTCCACCAAGCCGCCCGCGATCATCGACGTCCCCGGGTCGGTGCCACGCTGCAGGTCACAGCTGATCACGTCGGTCACGCGTCCCCGCTCGCGCAGCCGCTTGGCCGCGACCACCGCGGAGGTGTCCTGCGCCGGGGGGAAGGAGTAGGCGATGGCTAGGTCGGTGGCCAACCCTTCGCACACCTCGGAGTAGGGGAAGTGCCAGATCCGCGCAGCGAGGATCGCATCCATGAGGGGCACGCGCAGAGTCGGCTGCTCATCCAGCAGCGGACGCAGGAGCCCCGCGAGCCGGTGTATCAGTGGTCGCACGGTCCGCGCGCAGGAGGGATCCTGGACGCTCGCATCCTCGAGCGCGGCGATCGCACCCAGGATGGGCTCCACCTCATCCCAGCTGTCGACCTGCGGTTCGGGAGGGGAGATGACGTCCGGTGGCCCGTTGGCGTCAGTCGTGGCCCATCGAACCGGTGCGCTGCTCAGCGTCTGCATCTTCACCACCAGGAGCAGCTCCCACCACCGGCCGAGGCGGATCGCTGGCGGGGCGATCAACGCTAGCCAGGTCGGAACGATCCAACGAACCGAGCCCAGGGGCGCGACCGTGCGCAATGGGCCTCCCCCTGGCCCCGGCAGGACCTCGCTGGTGTCGTCAGCGGGTCTCTCCGTCTTCTCCGTCTCCCGGACCCGCCCTCGGGCGCCGGACCGGAGAGCCACGATCTCATCTGGCCTCTGCAATCCGGTGGCCAGTGCCAGCGCCGCCCCGGCGCTGATGCGGTCCTCCGGGCGCAGGAAGGTCACGAACTCGTGACGGGCCGAGCGCAGGCCCAGGAGCTTGGCCGCGGCCGGCCCCTGGCCGGGCAGCCGCAGCCGGCGTACTCGTTGACCCCAGTCGGTGGTCGAGGGCGCGGGTGCCGCCGGCTGATCCGGATCGGATGAGCAGGATCTCAAGCAGATCCGGATCGAGTACCGACTCCGCCAGTGAGTCCAGGAGAGCACTCGGGTCATCCGAGCCGGACAGGGCCACGACGACACTCAGGCCGGGGGTGCCGACATGAGGCGATGGATCCTCGATGACCACGCGGGAAAACTAGCACCGGCGGACGACCCGAGCGGCGTGCCCGTGGGTCGGGCGCGGCAGGCGATCAGCTTCCCAGGGAGCATGCATCCGCGGAGGTCTGCCACTCCTCGACCACAGTCGCCAGCACCCTGCGGGCGCCTTCGACGTCACCGATCAGCGACGAGTAGGTGACATCGGCAGCGGACAGCGGGCTCCCCGGCTCATGGATGCCCCAGATATCGCGACCCGAGCCGAGGTAGTCACTGAGCTTCGAGGGTCGGTAGGGGTTGACTGGGTGGGTTCCGGCGGTTCGCACGTCGTTGACGATGAGCACATCCATCTGCATCGACAGCGACAGGAAGTCCAGGTAGTCCACGTATGGATGCGAGCTGACGAGAGACGCAATGCCCAGCTCCTGCGCCCTGCTCGACACCAGGCGCGGATCCGTGGAGAAGACGTGCAGTCGGATCTGGGACCGTCGGCTCTCCGGGGAGCTCGCGAGTGCGTCGAGGACGATCCCGATGCCACGGTTGGGGTAGAAGCTGCCGAAGTAGGCGAGGTTCACGGCGCGCTCGTCGATGATGGGAAGCGGCGTCCTCGCTCGGTACAGCGCAGGGTCGGGGATCGGATGTGGGAGCACCGTCGACCGCGCGGCTGCATGCGCTCGAAGATGCTGATCACCGATGTGGGCGAGCATCACGCGCTGCTGGTTGGGGTTGGTGAAGATGATCTCGTCGGCCAGCGCGTACGGCAGGTGCTCCGCCCACTGCCAGAGGTTCGATGTCGCAGGTATCGACAACCCGAGGTTCTGGATCTCCGCGACGATCTCGGTCAGGATCGGCGAGTCGAGGTCGAGCGAACCGCTGCGTGGCTGCCCCTGCGCGTCAGAGCTCAGCGGATCGGAGAACTCCGCACGCCACCGAATGGCAGGATGGCGGACCTTGACGGCGGCAGCCAGGACGTGGGCTGCCGGCCACATCGCCCTCGAATACAGCCCCGAGTATTGCTTGCCTGCCGAGACAAGGATCTCGATTCGCTCCAGCCCCTGTCGAACGAACTGCTCGATGGGGCCCCAGCTGGCGAAGACCGGTGGCGTGTGGATGATCTCGACGCGATCGACGTAGCCACCGGCCAGGGCGAGGGTCCCGGGATCCGTGGCCCGCAGGGCCGACACGTCGCAGGTGATCACGTCAACGATGTGCCCGTGCTCGCTTATCCGGCGTGCGGCGACGATCCCGGAAGCATCGCTCATCGGCGGGAAGGCGTAGAGGATGGCCAGTTCGGTGGCCATGCCCGCGACCAGGATGCGTTGGGGGAAGGCCTCGGGGCAGCGGGACCTGACCATCCTGACCACCTCGCCGTGGTCCTTCGGGTGTCGGGCAACGTACCGGGCGAGATGCCCAGCTTGGGCCCCGATCAACTGCTCCAGCAAGGGTTGGCAGTCGGGCTCGTCGACCATGAGGTCGTTGATCTGGGCGATCACTCTGACGCGATCCTCAGCCCATCGCAGTGAGAGCCGGCGGGACATCGTATCCGGGCGAGCCGTGCGTTCGTAGCCGCAGCGCTCATCCACGGGGTCGAGGACCCGGATCCTCGTCCGGGCGCTGCACAGGAGCTTCGACCAGTAGACGACGTCCATTCCGGAACGCAACTCCGGGTCGAAGGCGTACTCCCTCGCGAGCCTCGTCGACACGACCTTGGCTGCGTTGTAGCTCATCGCGACCGGCACGTCATGAAGGTTGACCACGTGGCCTTCCAGCGCAGCGATCCTGTCCATGACGTAGTTGGTCCGGCGCCGTCCACCCGGGTGATCCACGTCCCAGATGGGGATGAGGGTCACCTCATCGATATGCGCGGCGTCGAGGACGGCCGCAAGTGTCCCGGGGGCGAGGGTGTCGTCGTCGTCAAGGAGGGTGACGAACAACCCATGGGCGGACTGGATGCCCATGTTCCACGCCAACGAGGCATTACCCTCCGAGAGGCGCAGGTAGCGAACGCTCAGATCCGGATGCTGCTCGCGCACGAGCCCGATCCTGTCCAGAAGGGCGTCGCTGGAGCCGTTGTCGACCACGATGACCTCGAACTCGGCGCGGTCCAGGTCCTGGGCCACGAGGCTCTCGAGGGCCGGACCGATCCGTTCTGCGGAGTTGTGGCAGGCCATGACGACCGAGATTCCCGGGCTCGGGCGATGCTTGGACGCTCCCCCCATGGACCCCACGGCGCTGAGCGTAACATTCGCGCCATGGGCGATCTTGACCGTTGTGCTGCCGAACCGTTGGGCACGTCCCTGCTCGTCATCGCCGCCGACCTCGAGACGGGGCTGGACTTCGGAGCACTGGCCCATGAGACGTGCGTGATCGATGCGGACGACCCTGCTTCGCTGCCCGACGAGCTCTTCGAGAGCGTGGTGGTCCAGTCACCGGGGGATCTGGATGGCCTGCTGTCCGATGCCCGCATCAGGACAGCACCCGGTGGCGACATCCTGATCGACGCGAGGGCAGGTGGTCAGGTGGTCGATGCTGGGTGGCGGGCGGTCGACGTGCTCGACGGCGATCGCGGGGTGTGCCTCGTGCGGGTCGAGCCGTCAACGCAGGACAGCAGCGATGAGCTGAACCTGTTGCTCCGGGCGACGCGGAAGGCATCTGCCCGCGGCACGGCCGGACGCGCCGCGTCCTGGGCGATTCGAAGCCGGGCAATCTCTCGGCAGCGCGGTGAGAACCCCACGGCCCCACGCCTGCCCACGGCCGCCCTGTCCGGAGTCGTCACGGCCAGCTCGCAGGCCACCGCCGCCAGGCGGGCCGTGAGTCCCCCCGGCCTGGCGGGCCGCACCCTCGACGAACCGCCCGGAGGGGTTGGCTCCCGGAGGCGTTGGCAGGCAGTGGTCCCGACTTCGGGCTGCGTATGACCCTGGTGGTGATCTCGGCGATCGTCTGGGTCTTGCTGGGCGCGCTCGTGGCCGGCCTGACCGGGACCGGATGGCTCGCCGTGGCGCTCTGGGTCCTGGTAGGCCTGCAACTGGCTCAGCTTGCACATGCCGAGATCAGCCGGCGCTCCCTGCGGATCTTGATCATTCGGTCCTCGACTCGTGCCTGACGTCCCGAGGTGCGTGTCCCTGGACAGTCAGGGCCCGATCCGGATCCCTCGGACGGCGCCACGGGTGTCGACCAGCGGCCGTCCCGCCAGCGCCTCCTCATCGACTGCCTGGAACTGGTCGTGATCCACCAGCAGCACGAAGACGTCGGCCTCGGTCAGGGCGTGGGCCAGGTCCACCTGCACGACTCCAGGAACAGCCCGCAGGTCCGCGGGCAGCCTGTCGACGTGCGGCTCGACCGCAAGGATGGTGCAGTGCGGTGCGGCTGCTGCGATGCCGTGCACGACCTGCACGGCTGGGCTCTCCCGGAGGTCGTCGATGTTCCTCTTGAACGCCAGGCCCAGGGCAGCCACCGTCGAAGCTCCGGTCTGCTTGATGGCATCCACGACCGAGTCCACGACGAACTGTGGCTTGCTGTCGTTCACCTCCCGGGCCGTGCGGATCAGGCGGGCGGAGTCGGGGGCGGCAGAGACGATGAACCAGGGGTCCACCGCGATGCAGTGCCCACCGACCCCTGGACCCGGTTGCAGGATGTTGACCCTCGGGTGGTGGTTGGCCAGCTCGATCAGCCGCCAGACATCGACATCGAGCTCCGCGCACACCAGGGACAACTCGTTCGCGAAGGCGATGTTGACATCCCGGTAGGAGTTCTCGACGAGCTTGGCGAGTTCCGCCGTGCGCGCGTCGGTGAGATGTAGCTCACCCCGGCAGAACTTCGCGTAGATGCGCGCGGCACGCTGGGTGGCCTGCGCAGTCAGCCCCCCGATGATGCGGTCGTTCTCGACGAGCTCGGTCATGACCCGACCCGGGAGCACACGCTCTGGGCAGTGGGCGACGTCGACGCTCGGCTCCAGCTCAGGCCGGGCCGTCCGAATCCAGTGGGCGAGCTGCTCCGTCGTTCCCGGGGGGCTCGTGGACTCCAGGATGATCAGCTCGCCTCCAACGAGCAGGGGGGCGATCGACTCGGCTGCGCTTCGGATGTAGGAGAGGTCTGCGCTGCGGTCCGCGTTGAACGGAGTGGGTACGGCAATGATGTACGTCCCTGCGGCTTGGTATTCCGTGTGCGCCGTGAGGGTCCCCCGAGACACCACCGACTCCAGCGCCTCGCGGAGATCTGGCTCGATGAAGGGAGCGACGCCGCTGTTGACGGCAGCAGTCGTCTGCGGGTTCAGATCGATGCCCAGGACGCGAACCTCCCGGTCGGCGAGGACCACAGCCGTGGGGAGGCCGATGTATCCCAGACCGATGATCGCGACGGCCGCTGATTGTTCCCTACTCATGGGCCAGAGTGTATGGGTCGCCCCCCGGACACCTGATTCATGGCGCGCCCCAGCGGTGGTGGTCGCCTCCTCGGGGTCAGGCGCCGAACTCCGGTTCGCGGGTTCCCGTGCCCAGGAAGTGCTCGATCGCGGCCACCGAACGTGCGGCCGCGCGACCGTCGCCGAAGGGGTTCGCCGCCGTTGCCATGCGGCGGTGTGCAGCCTCATCGCCCAGGAGCGAAGTCACATGCCCGATGATGTCGTCAGCCCTCGTTCCGACCACCCGTGCCGTTCCCGCATCCACTGCTTCGGGGCGCTCGGTGTTGTCGCGGATGACCAGGACAGGCTTGCCCAACGAGGGAGCCTCCTCCTGGATCCCACCAGAGTCCGTCACGATCAGGTAGGAGGCCCTGATCAGGTGCGCGAAGTCGACGTAGGGCTGTGGATCCAGGACCACGACGTTGGACAGCCGGGCCGCCTTCGCGAACGACTGGCGGACGACGGGGTTGAGGTGCAGCGGTGCGACGAAGAGCACATCGGGGTGTGCTGTTGCCAGCGATGCCGTGGCGGAAGCGATCTGGTCCATCGGCTCACCCCAGGACTCCCGGCGGTGCGCGGTCATGAGCACGATCCGCCCGCGGAAGCCGTGCACTCCTGCCAGGTTCCTGGGGGGTGAGTAGTGCTCCCCCGCCACGTGCAGCAGCGCGTCTATGACCGTGTTTCCGGTGAGGACCACGTCGCGTCTGGACACGCCCTCGTGCAGGAGATTGGCCACGGCCAGAGCGGTGGGTGCCAGGTGCAGGGACGCCAGCCGGGTGGTCAGGCGTCGGTTCATCTCCTCCGGGAATGGATTGAACCGATCGTCGGTCCGAAGCCCCGCCTCCATGTGGACCACCGGAATGCGGTGGTAGTGGGCAGTCAGTGACGCCGTCAGGGTGGAGGAGGTATCTCCCTGCACCACGATCGCGTCGGGTTGAGCCTGTGCCAGGCCTGCGTCCAGTGCGACCAGCATCCGCGACGTCATCTGGGCAAGCGACTGGCCCGGTTGGAAGAGGGCCAGGTCCAGATCGGGCGTGATGGAGAACGCTTCGTGGACCTGGGCAAGCATCTCCCGGTGCTGTCCGGTGACCATGACGATCGGCTCGAGGTGGGGGGAGTCGCGGAGCCCGCTGATCAGTGGCGCCATCTTGATCGCCTCAGGGCGCGTTCCGTAGACGACGGCGATTCTGGACACTCGTGGATCCTAGGCGATGGCTGTCGAGCGCCGATGGCGCTGTCCCGGCACCCCGATCGGCTCAGGTAGACTCATCGCTCGGCGCGAGACGCCGTGCCGCCTTAGCTCAGGGGTAGAGCAACGCACTCGTAATGCGTAGGTCCGGGGTTCAAATCCCCGAGGCGGCTCCGCAGGAAGTGGCCTTGCCGGATCGAGGCCTCGCCGCATCTTCACATCGCCTTAGGACAGGTCTCCCGAGAGCACCCCTAGCGGCTGTGGTGCCTGCGGGCCTACATTCACTCCCGCGGACCCAACCCCACGGGAGCAGACCATGAACGCTGATCGACGCTTCGCACGACTTCTGGTGATCGGTGCCCTCATCGCGACCTCGGTGAGCGCCCCGACCTCGGTGGCGCAAGCCTCCTCTGCCCCGCGCGCCGCGACGCAGGCCGCTGCCGCCCCGGCGATTGCCCCCACCGCTGACACCCCGACACCATCGTCGGTGGTCATCGCGGGCAGCCGCCAGGGCGAGTTGGGTTGCCCGGGCGACTGGGACCCGACCTGTGCTACGACGGGGTTGTCCGACGATCCGGCCGACGACGTCTGGCAGGGGACCTTCGACGTTCCCGCCGGGGACTTCGAGTACAAGGCAGCCCTCAACGGCGGCTGGGACGAGAACTACGGCGCCAACGCGACCCTGAACGGTGCCAACGTGGCCTTGTCCGTGCCCGCGACGACACCGGTGAAGTTCTACTACGACCACGAGACCCACTGGGTGACCGACAACGTCACCTCCGCGATAGCCACCGCGGCCGGCAGCTTCCAGAGCGAGCTCGGCTGCGCGGGCGACTGGCAGCCGGACTGCCTGCGCTCCTGGCTGCAGGACCCCGATGGCGATGGCACCTACAGCTACTCGACCGACTCGATCCCTCCCGGCAGCTACGAGTTCAAGGTCGCGCGCGACGAGTCGTGGGACGTCAGCTACGGAGCGGACGGCGGCTCGGACAACCTCGCCTTCACCGTCGGCCGGGCCGGCGACGTCGTCACCATCTCCTACTCGCCGAGCGACAACGTGCCCGCGGTCACCGTCGTGGGTCAGGGTTCCGGGACGCTGCCCGGCGACGCGGACCTCGCCGGCGACAGCCTGCGCCAGAGCGTCGTCGGCCAGAACTTCTACTTCGTGCTGCCCGACCGGTTCGCCAACGGCGACCCGAGCAACGACACCGCCGGGGTGGACCCGGCACAGGGCCGGCTCGTGCACGGCTTGGACCCCACGGACAAGGGCTTCTACCACGGCGGTGACCTCGCCGGCCTGGCCGACAAGCTCGACTACCTCGACGACCTGGGCATCGACGCGGTGTGGTTGACGCCCATGTTCAAGAACCGCTGGGTGCAGGGCGAGGGCGATGACGTCTCCGCCGGCTACCACGGCTACTGGACCGTGGACTACACCCAGATCGACCCGCACTTCGGCACGAACCAGCAGATGGCCGACGTGATCGCCGCCGCCCACGCCAAGGGCATCGACGTCTACTTCGACATCATCACCAACCACACCGCCGATGTGATCAAGTACGAGGAGGGCACCTACACCTATCGCTCCAAGGGCGCCTACCCCTACCTCGACGCCGCCGGCAACGAGTTCGACGATGCCGCGGTCGCGGGCACCCCGGACTTCCCGACGCTCGATGCCGGGTCGTTCCCGTACACCCCGACCGTGGCCCCGGAGCTGGCGGACGCCAAGACGCCCGCCTGGCTCAACGACGTGACCGTGTACCACAACCGCGGCGACTCGACCTTCGCCGGCGAGTCCAGCCAGTACGGCGACTTCTTCGGCCTCGACGACCTGTTCACCGAGGATCCGCGGGTCGTGGACGGCATGATCGACATCTTCTCCACCTGGATCAGCGAGCTGGGCATCGACGGCTACCGGATCGACACCGTCAAGCACGTCAACGACGAGTTCTGGACGGCCTTCGCCCCGGCCATCCAGTCCTACGCCCAAGCCAACGGCAAGCCGGACTTCTTCTTCTTCGGCGAGGTGTTCGACGGCAACCCGTCCTTCACCTCCCGCTACACGACCGAGCTGAAGCTGCCTGCGGTGCTGGACTTCCCGTTCCAGGGCAAGGCTTCCGAGTTCGCCCAGGGTGGGTCCGCGACTGGCCTGCGCGACCTGTTCGGCCAGGACGACCTGTACATCGACGCTGACTCCAACGCCTACTCGCTGCCCACCTTCCTGGGCAACCACGACATGGGCCGCATCGGCTACTTCCTGCGCGACAAGGACGAGAAGCTCGCCCGCAGCGAGCTGGCGCACTCCCTGATGTACCTGTCGCGGGGCAACCCGGTCGTCTACTACGGCGACGAGCAGGGATTCGTCGGCGACGGCGGTGACAAGGACGCCCGGCAGGACATGTTCGGCTCCCAGGTCCCCTCCTACAACGACGACGACCTGATCGGCACCGACGCCACCACCGCCGACGACAACTTCGACCCCACCCACCCGCTCTACGAGCACATAGCGGGCCTGGCCGCCCTGACCGACGCGAACCCTGCCCTGGGCACCGGCCTGCAGCAGCACCGGTACGCCGCTGACGGGCCCGGCATCTACGCGTTCTCCCGGATGGACTGGGAGCAGGGCGTCGAGTACGTGGTCGCGCTCAACAACGCGACCTCCGAGCAGACCGCGTCGATCCCGACGTACTCAGCGGACATGGGCTTCGCCGGGGTGTTCCCCGACGGCCTGGCGGCTGGCACGACCGACGCCTCGCGCCAGCTCGAGGTCACAGTCCCGCCCCTGTCCGCAGTCGTCTACAAGGCCGACTCGGCAGTCGCGGACGCCGACGCCCCCGGCATCACCCTGAGCAAGCCGCCGGTCGGCTCCGAGGTCACCGGCACCATCGACCTGGCCGCGAACGTCGGCGGCGACGCCCCGGCCCAGGTGACCTTCGCCGTGCGAACGGACGGCGGCGACTGGGCGGTCGCCGGCACCGACGACAACGCGCCCTACTCGATGCGCTACGACCTGTCCGGTCTGGCCAAGGGCACCGACGTCGAGCTGCGCGCCATCGCCAAGACCCGCTCCGGCGAGCTGAACGCCGACATGATCGCCGTGACGGTCGGCGAGGTCGTCGAGCCCCCGCCGGCCACCGCCTCGGGTGCCGATCACCTGATCGTGCACTACAACCGGCCCGCCGGGGACTACGACGACTGGGGCCTGCACGCGTGGGGCGACATCGAGGGCACCGTCGACTGGGCCGACCCGATCCCCTTCACCGGCGAGGACGCGTTCGGACGCTTCGCGTGGGTCCCGCTCACGCCGGGCGGCAGCAACGTGGGCTTCATCATCCACAACGGCGACGCCAAGGACACCGACGGTGACCGCTTCGTCAACCCGCAGGTGACACCGGAGGTCTGGATCAACGAGGGCGACGCGACCGTGCACGAGTCGCTGGCGGCCGCGCGCGGGGTGGCCCGGATCCACTACAACCGTGCGGACGGTGACTACGGCACTCCGTCGGAGGACTACACCACGTTCTGGGGCCTGCACCTGTGGGGCGATGCCGTCGCAGACGGCGAGGGCACCGAGTGGACCGCGCCCAAGGCCCCCACCGGCACCGACGACTTCGGCGTCTACTGGGACGTGGCGCTGAAGGACCCGCAGGCCGCGCTGAACTTCATCATCCACCGCGGTGACACCAAGGACGTCGGGTCCGACGAGTCGCTGACCCCCGCAGCCAATGGCGAGGTCTGGCGCAACGCCGGCGTGGCCACGCTGTTCCCGACCCTGGCCGCGGCGCAGAACAAGGCCGTCATCCACTACCACCGCCCCGACGGCGACTACGGCGACTACGACTCGAACGACACCAACGACTTCTGGGGCCTGCACCTCTGGACGGGTGCCGCGACCGAGACTGAATGGGCAGCGCCGCTCAAGCCCGTGCGGGTCGACAGCTTCGGCCCCGTGTTCGAGATCCCGCTGGTCGAGGGCGCAACCCGGCTCAACTTCATCATCCACCGGGGCGATGCCAAGGATCCCAACGGCGACCAGTCCCTGGACCTGCAGGTGTACGGCAACGAGGCGTGGTATGTCTCTGGCCAGGAGAAGGACAACCAGATCCAATGGCTGCTGCCCATCGTCGGCCGGGGCGTGGACGCCGACCTGACCAAGGCGGCGGCCCAGTGGGTGGCCCGTGACACGGTGCTGTGGAAGGCGGAGTCTCCGGACTCGTTGGCCTACTCGCTGCGCTGGAGCAAGGACGGCGGCATCACGGCCGGCACGTCGGGCGTCGAGGGCGGCCGGACGATCCGGCTGTCCTACGACCCGCAGGGCATGACCACCGAGTTGCGCCAGAAGTGGCCGCACCTGTCGGACTACCAGGTGTTCAAGGTCCGCAGCAGCGACCTGGACGACGTGCCCGACGCCCTGCGTGGGCAGGTCGTGGCCGTGGAGAAGGCCGCCGACGGTGCGCTGCGCCGGGCGACCTCCGTGCAGATCCCGGGCGTGCTCGACGACCTGTACGCGGACGCCGCCGAGGACGTCGACCTCGGGCCGACCGTGGGCAAGCGCGACACGACACTGCGCCTGTGGGCACCGACTGCCCAGCAGGTGAAGCTGCAGGTGTTCGACTCGGCGACTGCCGGGACCCCCCGCACGACCCTGGACATGACCCGCGACGACGCCACCGGCGTCTGGTCGGTCTCCGCGCGCAAGCTGGAGGGTCGGTACTACCTGTACGAGGTGACGGTCTGGGCCCCAGCTGCCCAGGAGGTCGTCACGAACCTGGTGACCGACCCCTACTCGCTGTCGCTGTCCACCAACAGCGCGCGCAGCCAGGTCGTGGACCTGTCGTCGAGGAAGCTGGAGCCCAAGGGCTGGGACCGCCTGGCCAAGCCGAAGCTGAAGAAGCCCGAGGACATCTCCGTCTACGAGCTGCACGTGCGCGACTTCTCCGCCGGCGACCCGTCGGTGCCGGCCGCCAAGCGCGGCACCTTCGAGGCATTCGCCCTCGAGGGCACGAACGGCACCGACCACCTCGAGGCCCTGGCCGACGCCGGGCTGTCGCATGTGCACCTGCTGCCGGCCTTCGACTTCGCCACGGTCAACGAGGACCGCAGCACCTGGGAGTCCCCAGACCCGGCGGTGCTCTCAGCGCTGCCGGCGGACTCCGAGGAGCAGCAGGCGGCCGTGTCAGCGACTGCTGGCCGGGACGGCTTCAACTGGGGCTATGACCCCTGGCACTACACCGTCCCCGAGGGCAGCTACAGCACCGACCCGCAGGGCTCGCGGCGCATTGTGGAGTTCCGCGACATGGTCAAGGCGCTGAACAACGACGGGCTGCGCGTGGTGATGGACGTGGTCTACAACCACACCACCGCGGCCGGCCAGGACCCGAAGTCCGTGCTCGACCGGGTGGTGCCGGGCTACTACCAGCGGCTCAACGACGTCGGTGGGGTGGAGACCTCCACGTGCTGCTCGAACACCGCGACCGAGCACGCCATGATGGGCAAGCTGATGATCGACTCGGTCGTCACGTGGGCCAAGGACTACAAGGTCGACGGGTTCCGGTTCGACCTGATGGGTCACCACTCCAAGCAGAACATGCTCGACCTGCGCGCAGCGCTCGACGACCTGACGATGCGCAAGGACGGTGTCGACGGCAAGTCGATCTACCTGTACGGCGAGGGCTGGAACTTCGGCGAGGTCGCCGACGACGCGCGGTTCGTCCAGGCGACGCAGGCCAACATGGCCGGCACCGGGATCGGCACGTTCAACGACCGCCTGCGCGATGCGGTGCGCGGTGGTGGACCGTTCGACGGGGGCGATGCGCTGGTCACCAACCAGGGCCTGATCAACGGCCTCTGGTACGACCCCAACGAGAAGGTGCAGGCGCCCGACGGTCCGCCGGTGGCTGACCAGAAGTCCGAGCTGCTGCTCTCGGCCGACCAGACCCGGGTGGGCCTTGCCGGGAACCTGGCCGACTACGAGTTCGTCGACCGCTTCGGCGATACGGTGACCGGTTCCCAGGTCGACTACAACGGGGCGCCGACCGGCTACACCGCCGATCCGCAGGAGAACATCGTCTACGTCGAGGCCCATGACAACCAGACGCTGTTCGACATCTCGGCGTACAAGCATCCCCGGGACACGTCCATGGCCGATCGGGTCCGGGCGCAGAACCTCGGCGCGGACTTCACCGTCCTGGCGCAGGGGATCCCCTTCGTGCACGCCGGCGCGGAACTGCTGCGGTCGAAGTCCTTGGACCGCAACAGCTACGACTCCGGGGACTGGTTCAACCGGCTGGACTTCACCGGCCAGACCAGTGCGTGGGGCAGTGGGCTGCCGCCGGCGGCGGACAACGCGGACAACTGGCCGCTGATGCGGCCGCTGCTGGCCGACGCCGCGCTGAAGCCGGCTGCCTCGGACATCGCGGCGGCGAACACGCACATGGCCGAGATGTTGAAGATCCGCAGCTCCTCGAAGCTGTTCCGCCTGCGCACCGAGAAGCAGATCGAGCAGCGCCTGGAGTTCGCCAACACGGGCCCCGACCAGGTGCCGGGACTGATCGTGATGGGGATCGCCGACCAGGGCAAGGCGCGGTTGGCCGGCGGGGACCTGGACCCGAACGCGGACGGCGTGCTGGTCCTGTTCAACGCCACCGACGAGGAAGTCAGCTACACCTCGGCCGACGCGAAGGGCGCTGGCCTGGTGCTGCATCCGGTGCAGGCCGCCTCCGCTGATCCGGTGGTGCGCTCCGCTGCGTTCGACCGCAAGTCCGGTGAGTTCACGGTCCCGGCGCGCACGACTGCGGTGTTCGTCGACGTGGCGGACAACGAGCCCCCGGTGGCCTCCGCTGCGCTCAAGCCGATCTGGGTGGGCAGTCGGGCCGGATGGTTCCGGGTCCAGGTCGACTGCACCGACAACGTGACCCGCGACTGCCGCAGCGAGGCGGACCTCAACGGGGTGGAGGTGGCCGATGGTGACCTCGTCGGTTTGATCGTGAAGCCGGGTCGCACCAGGGCCACGACCGATCGCCGCACGGGCATCATCTGGATCTCCGCGCCCTCGTTCGAGTTGACGGTGACCTGCACCGACGACGCGGGGAACTCCGCGACGGCTTCGGCGACCCCGAAGTTCCGCAAGCCCGGGTGGCCCCCCGGCTGGCCGTGGTTGGGCTGGGACCACCGGAGCCTGCAGTGAGCGTGCCGGCTGAGGGCTAGCGCCTGCCGCTGAGCGCCGACGACCAGGAGTCCGGCACAGTTCCACGAGACCGCCCGTCGCGTCGTGGAATCGCCGACCAGCGGCTGTGCCACCCTTGCCCCCATGACATGGCAGGCCTGGTTCACCCTCGCCGTGCTGGTCGGCGTCCTGGGCCTGCTCATCCGCGGCCGGGCCTCGGCCGCAGCAGCGGTGTTCGGCGGCAACATCGTGCTGCTCGCGGTGGGCGTGATCGACACCGAGCAGTCCTTGGCCGGGTTCTCCAATCCTGCCCCGCTGACCGTGGCCGCGCTCTACGTCGTGGCCGCCGGTGTGCAACGCACCGGCGCCTTGACCCCCGCGCTGCACAGGGCGCTGGGCCGCAGCACCGGGGTCCGGATGCCCCTGGCCCGGCTGGCGGTGCCGGCGGCGGCGGCGTCGGGCTTCCTGAACAACACGCCGATCGCGGCGATGCTGATCCCCGAGGTGCAGTCCTGGGCCGAACGGCACAAGGTCTCGGTCTCCAAGCTGCTGATGCCGCTGTCGTTCGCCGTCGTGCTCGGCGGCCTGCTCAGCGTGATCGGCACCTCCACCAACCTGGTGGTCTCCGGGCTCATGGAGGGCGCCGGCCTCGGGCCGCTGGGCTTCTTCGAGATCGGTCGGATCGGCCTTCCGATCGCGGTCGTCGGGATCGCGGTGATGATCGCCCTGTCGGCCAGCGTGCTGCCCGCGCGGCGCTCGGTCGCACAGGAACTGGCCGACCAGGCACGTGACTTCTACCTCGAGGTCACCGTGCAGCCCGGCGGGCCCGTCGACGGCCGGACGGTCGAGCAGGCCGGTCTGCGCGAGCTCCAGGGGGTGTTCCTGACCTCCGTCGACCGGGGGGACACGGTGATCGCCCCGGTCCGACCCGAGACGGTCCTGCGTGGGGGCAATCGGCTGCGGTTCGCCGGACAGGCCCGCAAGGTCGTCGACCTGCACAGCCATCGCGGGCTGGAGTCGGCGCAGACCGAGCACATCGAGGCCCTCTCCGACCCGTCGGTCCGCTACTTCGAGGCCGTCATCGGCACCAAGTCCTCACTGGTCGGGCGCACCCTCAAGGAGGCCGGCTTCCGCAACGAGTACCAGGCTGCGGTGGTCGCCATCCATCGTGACGGTGGCCTGGTCGAGGCGCAGCTCGGTCAGGTGCCGCTGCGGCTGGGCGATACCCTGATCCTGCTGTCGGACCCCGGGTTCAAGAAGCGCTGGGGCGACCGGGACGACTTCCTGCTCATCGCCGCGATGGATGGGGCGCCCGGCGCCCCGGTGTCCGGCGCCAAGGCGGGCCTGGCCGTGTCGATCCTGGTCGGCGTCATCGCGCTGGCCACCTTCGAGGTCGTGCCCATCCTGGTCGGCGCCCTGGTCGGCGCGGTGCTGATGGTGGCCGTGGGCGTGTTGAGCGTCACCGAGGCGCGGCGCGCGGTCGACCTGGACGTGATCGTCATCATCGCGGCGGCGTTCGGACTCGCTGCGGCCATGCAGACCTCCGGCCTGGCCGAGCAGGCCGCTGCCGCGGTGACCTCGGTGTTCGACGGCTGGGGTGCCCGAGGTGCCCTGCTGGGCATCGTGCTGGCCACCATGGTCCTCACCGAGATGATCACCAACAACGCCGCCGCGCTGCTCATGTTCCCGATCGGGCTGTCCCTGGCCGGGGGCACCGGCCTGAACCCGGTCGGCGTCGCGGTCGCGATCGCGGTCGCGGCCTCGGCGTCGTTCCTGACCCCGATCGGCTACCAGACCAACACCATGGTCTACGGCCCCGGTGGCTACAAGTTCACCGACTACTGGCGGCTGGGGCTGCCGCTGTCGCTGGTGGTGGTTGTGATGATCGTGTGGCTGGTCCCGGTCCTCTGGCCGTAGCGGTGGGCGGCACGCCCTGGCGGCCCGGCAGGCATGGCGCTGCTGCGGTATGCCGTGCGCGGTCGAGGGTAGAGGTGCAGCGAAGACCGCGACACCTCGTGCATCGACAGATCGGAGCAATCATGAAGAGCAGGATCGCGTTCGTCGGCGGGTTCGTCGGCGGCTATGTGCTCGGCTCGCGAGCGGGCCGGGCTCGCTACGAGGAACTCAAGCGCCGCTCCCAGGACTTCATCGAGAGCCCGCTGGTGCAGGAGAAGGCCGCGCAGGTGAAGGACTTCGCCGCGGAGAAGGCGCCGGTCGTGGGGCACAAGGTCAGCGATGCGGCCGCGAAGGCGACCCAGTCGGTCAAGGACACGGTCTCGCGGGACGACTCCGAGGACAAGGAGCAGGATGCCGGCCAGGACGGGCAGGGCGAGGTGGCCCCCGCTGGTGTGGCCGCCGCTCCGGCCCTGGTCCTGACCGACAACGAGGTGGCCCGGGAGGAGGGCGCGCGATGAGTTCGGGCTCGCCCCCGATGGACCCGAACACCGACGAGGCCACGGCCAGGCAACTCGACCTGGCCCGCGCGCAGGGCGAGGCCTACGGTGCGGCGCTGACCCACATGACCGACGCGGTCGCGCACGACGGCGGTGAGCAGCGAGCCGGCGACTACCTGGTCGGCTACGCCGTCGAGGAGGCCGAGGGCATGTACGCCATGGTCGAGGGCGAGTTGGTCTGGACGGAGCCGGGCGAGGACAACGCGCACGTCGAGGTCTCGGTGCGTGATGCCGGTGACGGCCGGTTCGTGCCCTGCCTCGATGTGACGGTGACCCTGACCGCGCCGGACGGCAGCACCGTGGGGACGCATCGCCAGCCGATGCTGTGGCACCCGATGATCTACCACTACGGGCGCAACTGGCAGTTGCCCGCGGACGGTCGCTACCGGATGTCAGTCAGCATCGACCCGCCGCAGTTCATGCGCCACGACGAGGTCAACGGTCGGCGCTTCGCCGAGCCCGTCGAGGTGGAGTTCGCCGCCGTGGACATCAAGCGCGGACAGGACTGAGCCGCCGTCAAAGGCTGGCACTCTCCTAGGCAGAGTGCTAATGTTGGCGGTGCCAACCTTGTGACGAATACCCGAGGAGGTGGTTGAGGTGGCAAACCGATTCGATCCCTTCCGTGACCTCGATCGGATGGCTGAGCGCATCCTGTCGACGGCCGTCGACGCTGGTCAGACAGCGCGTGCCATGCCGATCGATCTCTACCGGCACGGCGACCGCTGGATCCTGCAGTGCGACCTGCCCGGTGTGGACCCGGGCTCCATCGACGTCGACGTCGACGAGCGCGTCATGACCATTCGCGCCCAGCGCACCACCGGGTCCGAGGATGCCGAATGGCTGGCCGCTGAGCGGGTCTCCGGCACGTTCGCCCGTCAGTTGACGCTGGGCAACGCCGTCGACCTGGAGAACGTCACGGCGTCCTACACCGACGGCGTGCTGACCCTGGTCCTGCCCGTGGCCGAGGCGGCCAAGCCCCGCAAGATCTCGGTCGAGTCCGGCGGAAGTTCCCAGGTCTCGATCGATACCGCAGCGTCCGGCGATCAGGAGGACGCCGGCTGAGGCCAGCAGCGACACGCGCCAGGTCCGCGTCCCCGGGAGTCCCGAGGCGCGGACCTCGCGCATGACGCAACCAGCGCTGCGTGGCCCAGATCGCCGAGCGCATCGCGCAGGGGGGATCCTGCGTGACCGGATCGAGGCCGGGGTTCGTGACGCGCACCCGGGTGGGCAGGGCGCAACTCCTACGTCGTACACCCCGAACTGCACTTCAGGCATCCGGCCGAGGCTGATCACGAGGTCCGGGAGCTGCGCGAACTGTTCGACGCGCTCCCGGAGAACTGAGTTCACCCCGTTGTGCTCCCGCGCGATGCCTCCGAGGTGGCGGTAGCGGTGCCCAGCGACGTGCAGGGTCACAGCGCTGGGATGCCGACCTGGCCGTGGGCTCACCTCGATTCGGGCGCGGTTTGCACCGCTGACAGGTGTGGCGTCGGCCACAGGCTTGGGTCGGGTGGCTGGCGATTGTCGCCCCCCCTTGATAGGGTTCGTACAGGTGTTCGAGACGGGGGACAGCGAGAATGCACACAGCAGTGGTGGACCGGGTGGTCGACACCCGAGCGCTGGGCGCGTTGCCCGACGCGTCCGCGCAGGTCAGGGCGGTGTGGTCGGACTTGGTCGCGCTGTCCGGCGGGGACGCCCCCGAGATGGGCCTGGCGGCGGGTGATCGCCCGGGGGCAGATGTGGAGGTGCTGTGCTCGGCAGTCGCGATCGCCGAGTACGAGCTGGCCAGACGGATGGCACTGGCCGCCGGGTCGGGCAGCCTGGCGTTGGTCGGTGATGGTGCGATGCTGCTGGCCCGGGGCTGGTCCGCTGGCTGGGCCCGCCGTCTGGCCCGCGCGGGGGCGTTCGCCGATGCGTACCCGAAGCTGGGCAGCGTGTGGGCCGCCGGGGTGATCACCAGTGAACACGTCCACGCAGTCGCCCGCCGCGCCGAGGTGTTGACCGACGAGGAGCTCAGCGCGGTGCTCGAGGAGCTGGCCCCTCTGTGGGGGCGGTTGTCGCCCCACGCCGCCGGCGTGTTCCTGGACCGCGTCGTCCGTATGCTGCACCCCCCGGCCGACCCCGACCCCGAGGAAGTGGGCGCCTACGAGGCGCGGTCGCTGTCCTTCGCCCTGACCAGCGACTCGGTCGTCCTGGCCGGCACGCTGCCCCGACTCGAGGGGGAGGCGGTGATCGCCGCGATCGACGCGTTCGCCGAACGGCTGCGCTCCCAGGCCGATCACGTGCCCGCGACCGCACGGCGGGCCGATGCCCTGGTCGCCCTGGTCAACGCCGCCCACGCCACCGGCTCGATCCCCAGCCGCGGGGGGCTGCCCGTGTCCGTGTCGGTCGTGATGGACACCACGGCCACCGGGGAGGTCGTGTGCACCAGCAGCCGTGGGCATGCCCTCACCTCCGCCGAGCAGCGGTTCACCACCTGTGACGCACTCATCACGCCCATCCAGATCGACGCGGGGACTGGCCCCGACCCAGTCATCGACCTGCGCGACACCGCCGGGCGCGCCCACGCGGAGCTCGTCCGCGGGGCCGCGTCCGAGGCTGGGTTGTCCGATGCTGGGTTCTCCGACGTTGGGGCTGCGGCCCGGATCGCGGCCCTGGCAGCGGTTCTCTTCGCCAGCCGGATCCCGTTGGCCGTCGGCCGGACAGCCCGAACTGCCACCCCAGCGCAACGCCGGGCGTTGGCCATCCGCGATGGGGGCTGCATCATCCCGGGCTGTGGGATACCGGCCGAAGCGTGTCAGACGCACCACGTCCACGACTGGGCCGCCGGTGGAGCTTCGGACCTGCCCAATCTGGCCCTGCTCTGCTGGGCACATCACCGTCAGGTCGATCTGGGCATGTGGACCATCAGTCCGGCCCCACCCGGCCCGCAGACAGCCGTCCCTGAGCCCGGTGCGCCACCGGGGACGTCCTGGCCGGCGAACCGCGAAGCACCGTGGATCATCACCCGCACGCCACGCACCCGCTGGCGACTGTGAACGGGTCGGGACGGTGGACGTGCGCTCAGGGCCGGCTGGACCCCATAAGCGTCCAGTTGGCGATCGGGACGTTCAGCAGCGTCCGCTGGTCGAGGTCCTCCACGTGGAAGCCCGCGTCGACCAAAGCCGCCCGGGTGTCCTGGTCGCACCGGCAGCCGCCGGCGACCCGCTGCCACAGCCCGCCGACCGCACTGCGCAACGGGCCGGTCCCAGGTCGGAATGCTCGCCCAGATCGGCGAGCACCCCGTACAGCCGGGTGAACAGCGGGTGGTCGTGAGCAGCCATGCCCCCAGTATGCGCACCGCCCACCCTGAGACCGGCGTCGCGGGTCGCCTACAGTGATTCAGATCACCACGCGGCGTGCACGCGCCCCAACCCATGCGGAAAGGACCGCTCATGAACCTCGCCAGCAACCTCGCTCGCACCGCGAAGGCAGACCCTGCCAAGCCCGCGATCGTCCTCGACGACACCGTGATCCCGTACGGGATGCTCGCCCAGGGTGCGGCCCGGGTGGCCGGCTGGCTGAAGTCCCTGGGCGTCGAGCCCGGCGACCGGGTGGCCGTGAGCCTGCCCAACATCCCGCACATGCCGATCATCTACTACGGGATCCTCTGGGCCGGGGGTGTCGTGGTGCCGGTCAACCCGCTGTACAAGTCCCGCGAGTTCGCCTTCGTCCTGCGCGACTCCCAGGCGAAGGTGTTCTTCGCCTGGGACGGCGTGGTCACCGAGGCAGAGGCCGGGGCGGATGAGGCGGGCACCCAGTTCGTCAACGTCGTACCCGCGGAGTTCCTCGGCCTGGCGATGGCCCACGAGCCGGTCGACCTGATCGATCGGGCCGATGACGACACCGCCGTCGTGCTGTACACCTCGGGCACCACCGGCACCCCGAAGGGCGCCGAGCTCACACACGCGAACATGCGGCGCAACGCCGAGATCTGCATCGACCTGATCACCTTCACCGCCGAGGACATGGTGTTCGGCGGCCTGCCGCTGTTCCACTCCTTCGGCCAGACCGTGGGCATGAATGCCTCCATCCTGATCGGGGCCACTCTGACCCTGCTGCCGCGCTTCGACCCGACGAAGGCTCTGGAGGTGCTCCAGCGCGACAAGGTGACGGTCATGCTGGGCGTGCCCACGATGTACGTCGGCCTCCTCCAGCACCCGGCCAAGGCCGACTACGACCTGTCCGCGCTGCGCATGTGCGCCTCCGGTGGGGCGTCGCTGCCGGTCGAGGTGCTGCACGGTTTCGAGGCGGCCTTCGACACCATCATCCTCGAGGGTTACGGTCTGTCCGAGACCAGCCCGGTGGCCTCCTTCAACCACCCCGACCGCGAGCGGAAGCCCGGCTCGATCGGGCAGCCGGTCGATGGTGTGGAGTTCCGGTTGGTCGACGGCGAGTGGAACGACACCCCCGAGGGTGAGATCGGCGAGATAGCGATCAAGGGTCACAACGTCATGAAGGGCTACCTCGGTAAGCCCGACGCCACCGCCGAGGTGATGCACGACGGTTGGTTCCGGACCGGCGACCTGGCCAAGCGTGACGACCAGGGTTACTACTACATCGTCGACCGGGCCAAGGACATGATCATCCGCGGCGGTTTCAACGTCTACCCCCGTGAGGTCGAGGAGGTCCTCTACGAGCACCCGGCCGTGGCGACGGCTGCTGTCCTGGGCATCCCGCACGCGGAGCTCGGTGAGGAGGTGGCCGCCGCGGTCACGCTCAAGCCCGGTGCCAGTGCGTCCGCCGAGGAGTTGCGTGCGTTCGTCAAGGAGCGCGTGGCAGCCTACAAGTACCCGCGCACCGTCTGGGTCACCAGCGAGCTGCCGTTGACCGCGACCGGCAAGATCCTCAAGCGCGAGATCCACATCCCCACGGACTGATCCCCTCCCCCGGCCCCCACCCCAGCCCGCGCCGGCGAGGGGGGCGGGGGACCGCTCAGGCCAGCGTCAGGCGCAGTTCCCCGCGGGGCTTGGGGATCGGCACCGCGGCCATCTGCATGCGCTGCCCGGGGCGGGCGCGCACCCGGTGCTCGCGCAGGACCGCGGCCATGACTGCCTTGGTCATCAGTTCGGCCAGGTGGTTGCCCAGGCAGATGTGCGCTCCACCGCCGAACGGCACATACACATGGGAGTGCGCCCGGTCCTCGGCCCGGTCGGGTCCGAAGCGCAGGGGGTCGAACTCGTCCGGTGCCGCCCAGAAGTCCGGGTGCCGGTGCAGGCCGAGACTGGCCAGCGTGATCATCTGGCCGGCCCGAAGCGGCACGCCGGCCACCTCGGTGTCGCGCAGCACGCCCCGCGGTGAGAACGGCACCGGTGGGCTCAGGCGCAGCGCCTCCTTCATCACCAGCTCGGTGTCGGTCAGCGACTTGTAGTTCTCGATGCTCACTGCGTCGCCGTCCAGGTCGGCGACCTCCGCGGCCAGCCGGTCCTGCCACTCGGGTTGCTGGGACAGGTGCCAGAGCATCACGGTGAGGGTGGCCGTGGTGGTGTCGTGGGCGGCCAGCAGCAGGAAGATCATGTGGTCCACGACCTCGTCGACGGCCAACGTGGCGCCGGACTCGGTGGTCGCGCGGGACAGTTGGCTGAGCAGGTCCGTGCCCTGGTCCGCCCCGGCCCGGCGCTCGAGCACGAGCCCGGTCAGCAGTCCCTGCAATGTGCGGCGAGCGCGCAGGCCACGTGCGAACGACGTGCCGGGCAGGTCGCGGCGCAGCGGCGCCACCGAGGCCCGCATCATCGCCACGAAGCAGTCGTTGACCACGTCGGTCCGGACGCCGAGCTCCAGGCCCACGAACACCTGCGCTGCGATGTCCAGGGTCAACCGTTTGGTCATCAGGTACACGTCGATCCCCTGCGGACCGCTCTCGCGCACGGCTGCCGCGACGTGTGCGCCGGCCAAGGTGTTGACCTGCTCCATGTAGCCGGCCAGGGCTTGGCGGCGGAACGCGTACTGCATGACCCGGCGGTGCAGATGATGGTCGTCGAAGTCGCGCAGCATCAGGCCGCGGGCGAACATCGGACCGATCGTGAACGACCAGCCGATCTCGCTGGAGAAGTTCGCCGCACGGTCGATGTAGACCTCTTTGGTGGCCTGCGGACTCATCAGCACCGTGGTGGGCTGGCCCAGCACGCGCACCTCGAAGGCATTGCCGTACTGCGCCTGCGCGCGGCGCAGCAGGCCGCCGGCGTCGCGCAGGAACTCCACGGTGTTGCCCAGCACGGGCAGGCCGGGCACGCGGGCGATCGAGTCCGTGGGCGGTCCGGGCACGCGGGCGGTCGGATCTGCGGTGGGGTCCGTGGTCATGGGCCCATCGTGCCGTGGATGCTCAGCCGAGCCGCACCCAGACCCCGTGGCCCCCGGAGACCTTCTTCCACCTCTTGCCGCCACGGTCCAACGCCACGGAGCCCGGCAGGACCGAGTAGGGCGAACGCAGCGCCCGGTGGCACTTCTTGGAGGTCCCCTTGGCAGTCGTGCTGAGTACCACCGCGTACTTGCCGCGCTTGACCCCGCAGGCCGGGCTTGACGACCTGTTCCGGCGACCACCTCAGCGACGACGCTGACCGGGTGGTGCGCCACAGCGCCCGCCGGTGGGCCTGCCGGCCTTCGTCCGGTAGACCGCGATCTTCAGGGACTTGCTGCGGGTGCCCCGGCGGAAGGTACCCACCGCCAGCTCGCGCACGGTGCTCGGACCTTCCCCTCGACCAGCAGTTGGCGCTGATCCTGCTACGAGGATCCCTCCGGTCGGCGCAGGCCCTCTGGTCGCGTCGGAGGCTCTCGGCTTGGATAGCCTGACCCCCATGGCGAAGAAGACCAAGCAAGCCGACGGGACCCGCAAGTCCAAGCGGATGGACAAGGCGCTCTACGAGCTCGAATTGTTCCGGCTGCAGGCCGAGATGGTCGAGATGCAGGAATGGGTCCGCACCACGGGCGCCCGGGTGGTGGTCCTCTTCGAGGGCCGCGACGCCGCCGGCAAGGGCGGCACGATCCAGCGGATCGCGCAGTACCTGAACCCTCGCGTCGCGCGGATCGTGGCCCTACCCGCGCCCACCGAGCGCGAGCAGACGCAGTGGTACTTCCAGCGCTACGTGCCGCACCTGCCGGCCGCCGGCGAGATCGTCCTGCTGGACCGGTCCTGGTACAACCGGGCCGGGGTCGAGCGGGTGATGGGCTTCTGCACCGCCGAGGAGTACCGCCGGTTCCTGCACCAGGCCCCGATCTTCGAGAGCATGCTGGTCGAGGACGGGATCGTGCTGCGCAAGTACTGGTTCAGCGTCTCCGACGAGGAGCAGGAGGCGAGGTTCCGCTCGCGCCTGCACGACCCGATGCGGCGCTGGAAGCTCTCACCGATGGACCTGGAGTCCATCACGCGCTGGGAGGACTACTCCCGGGCCAAGGACGACATGCTCGTGCACACCGACACCTCCAGCGCGCCGTGGTACGTCGTGGAGTCCGACGACAAGCGCCGGGCCCGGATCAACGCGATCCACCACCTGCTCTCCACGATCCCCTACACGCACGTGGAGCGCGCGCCGCTGGAACTGCCCAAGCGTCCGGCCACGACCGGCTACCAGCGCCCGCCGCGTGACACCCAGACGTTCGTCCCCGATCACGCCCAGGACCTCGAGCGCGTGGCCGCGGACAAGGGCAAGAAGCCGCAGCGCGAGGGCGAGCACTGATCCTCGCGCGCTGACTGCTCGGGCACGCCAGCAGCTCGGCACCCGGCGGACATGGCGAAGGGCCCGCCGGACGATCCCGGCGGGCCCCTCGTTGCGCGTGTGCCAGTAGTGGCTCGGGCCTAGAGCAGCGCGTTCACGTCCAGGCTCGGCGGGACCAGCACCCCGTCGATGACGTGGATGACACCGTTCGAGGCGTCGACGTCGACAGCAGTGACCGTGGCAGTGTCGTTGAGCACGACCGCACCGTCCGGCGTCGTGATGGTGATCGCCTCGCCTTCGACGGTGTCCACGTCGCCCGCCGTGACCTGGTCGGAGGTGACCTCACCGGACACCACGTGATAGGTCAGGATGCTGGTCAGCGCGTCCTTGTTCTCCGGCAGGAGCAGGGCGTCGAGCAGGCCCTCGGGCAGGGCCTCGAACGCCGCGTCGGTCGGGGCGAAGACCGTGAAGGGACCGGTGCCGGACAGGGTCTCGACCAGGTCGGCAGCAGTCACGGCCGCCACCAGGGTCTCGAAGTCCTCGTTGCTGGAGGCCACGTCGACGATGGTGCCGGCGGCCTCCATCGCGGACTCGGAGGCCATCGGGCTCTCGGCCGGTGCCGAGGTCGTCGCCGGGGCGGTCGCCTCGTCGCTGGTGCTCGAGCAGCCGGCCAGGAAGACCAGTGCGGCGATGCCGCCCGCTGCTGCAACCTTGATGTTCATGGGTTCTCCTCAGTAGTCGTTCGAGTCGCCGTGTGCGGCTCTCATGGACTACTTCGGCCAGGACCCCAGGATCGGATGCACAATTGCTGAGCAAGTTTCTGAGAGCCGGGTCAGGCAGGTGGGCGGGTCAGCGGGTGATGCGGACCCCGGACGATCCGGTGGCCGACCAGCTCACGCTGATCCGTCCGCTGCCGGGTCGCGCCGTGAAGACGCACGTGGTCTTCTTCTTCTTCGTGGTGCAGCGGACCAGCCGTCGCCCGATCAACTCCTGGCTCAGGGCTGCGGAGGCAATCGTGGCCGGGGTCCCGGGCCGGGTGTTCACCGCAACCTGCTTGGGCCTGCCCTGGTACCACTGGATGCCGGCGAACCCGATCCGCAGGGCCTCCATGGTGGTGACCTCCACCATCCGCTTCTGGGCGGCGGGTTTGGCCCACGCCTTGGTGAGGTTCTTCGTGCTGGGGTTGCCGTTGGTCAGGTTGTGGTTGGTCTCGGTCAGCCAGATCGGCACCGAGCGCAGTGACTTGTAGCGCGTGATGAGCCTCTTGGCCACGGCCCCCTTCTTGCGCCACTTGGCCAGGGAGGTGTTCACGCTCTTCTGACGCAGCGTGTAGAAGTTGATCGAGAAGCTGTCCACGGTGCGGCGTCGTGACTGGGCCTTGAAGTACTTGGTGTTCAGGCCGGTCTTCTTGCCGTACAGCGAGGGGCTGGTGACCTCGTAGCGACCCGGGATCATCTCCGAGGCCACCTGGCGAATGATCCGTTCCTGCGCGCGCAGCGAGTCCGAGGCCTGCGACCAGCTGCGGGCGGCCCCGGGGATCCTGTTGGCGATCGTGCCGCCGTTCCTGAGGTTCGGCTCGTTCCACGCCTGGAGCACCAACCGGTTGGCGGGGTTGGCATCCAAGTAGGGCGCTCCGGCGCTGATCACGGCCGCCACATAGGCGACGTAGGCGTCGTGGACCCGCCCGGACCGTAGCGAGGACGCGGTCGGGAACGACGTGTTGGCGTTCGAGGCCTCGCAGTACCAGACGTGCTTGTTGCGTGCCGTCGCCTTGCGGTGGTCGTTGAAGACCCACGGTGAGGGGTGCCCCAGGGAGACTGTCAACCGGCGAGCCCCGCTGCGCACGTAGGTCCCGTAGGCACGGGTCAGCTTCCGGGTGGCCGCGTCGTTGACCTCGAGGTCGGACCTGGGCTGCACCGTGCACCAGGCGGCCCACATCCGCGCGGTGCCCCAGGCCCCGGAGTCGTCGGGCTGGGCCCAGTCGTCCTGGACCCCGAAGGTCTCCGGGACGATCGGGCGCCCCGCTGCGCTCGACGGTCCCACCGCCGAGCCCACCAGCAGAACCGCAAGGACTGCTGCAATTGCGATCCGAAGCACCGGCACCGCTCGTACCCCCTTCTCGGCGGGCGCTGGGGCTGACCGGCAGCACGACGATGCGCCCGCCCCGGGCCTCCCCGACCCCATGTGCCCTGAGTGTAGGGCGCCGAGCGGACCCGACCGGACCCGAGCCGGCACCTCCCACCCGCTTCAGCCCTCGTTAGCCCACGCATAAGCCCATGCACCGACGGGGGCGTGTCGGCGGTCAGCGTCGCGACCGGGGGACTGCGGGCCGGTGCGGGCTGACCGTGGGCTCGTCGGGCAGCCAGAAGCGCCAGGGGGTGGCTGCCCCGGCACCCGCGACTCCGGTGCGTGGGCCCACCAGGGGACTGGCTCCCGGGGGCCCAGCCGACGCAGCCCGCCCGATGGGTGCCGGGTTCGTGGCGGGTGGCGCGGGGGACAGGTCCAGGCGCAGGGGGCTGTGGGGATCGAGCAGGTCGGCGCCGTCCAGTTCACCGGCGACCCCCAGGGACGCCGCCAGCCGGGCCGGCCCGCGGGCCAGGTCCCGATCGGTGCGCGCTGCCGGGCGCCGGGCCCTCGCGGTGGGCAGCCCGCTGACCACCGTGCCGGCCCGGATCAGCACACCCCCGGCCACGCCCTGCCTGTGCGCCACGACATTGAGGCACCAGTGCATGCCGTAGGTGAAGTAGACGTAGGCGTGACCCGGGGGCCCGAACATGGTTGCGGTGCGGGGTGTGCGCCCGCGGTGGGCATGCGAGCCGGGGTCCTCGCCGACCCCGCCGTAGGCCTCGACCTCGGTGATCCGCAGTACGACGCGGGGCCCGAGCTCGCTGGTCAAGGTCGCGCCGAGCAGTCGGGGTGCCACCTCGGTCGGGTGTCGGTGCAGGGTCGCGCGCAGCAGCTCGATCGGACTCGTGGTGGATCCGCTGGATGCGGTGGGCGTGGTGGATCCAGCCGGCGCGCTGGGATCGCCGATCGCGCCGGCGTCGCCCTGCTCGGTGGCCGGCACCGGTCAGGTTTGTTCTGGGGGCCGGACGACCCCACCTCGCGCGGCCCGGCGCGGATCGGCGGCCCGCATCGCCGCCTCCACACGCTGCAGGTCGGTCTCGCCCTCACGGGCGCCGAACTCCTCCACGAGTTGGTACCTGCGGCCGTAGACAGTGACGATCGACTGGATGGTGGCCACGACCGGGATCGCCAGCAGGGCGCCGATGGCCCCGAACAGCGACGCGCCCACGAGCACCGAGCCGAACGCCACCGCGGGGTGGATCTCCAGGGTGGAACGGGTCACCCGGGGGGCGACGAGGTAGTTCTCCACCTGTTGGTAGGCGGTGACCACCGCAAGCACGAGCACCGCCTTGACCGGATCACCCTGGACCAGGGCCAGGATGATCGGCAGCGCCCCGGCCAGATAGGTGCCGATCGTGGGGATGAACTGCGAGACCATGCCCACCCACAGCGCCATCGGCAGCCAGTAGGGCAGCTCCAGCAGGTAGAAGGCCACGCCGTGGAAGGCAGCGCTGATCAGGGCGAGCAGGCCGCGGGAGATCACGTAGCCACCGGCCTTCTGCGTGGAGATGTCCACCACGGTGAGGAAGGTGCGCTGATGCGCGGGCGGTAGCCAGGAGGCGACGGTTCGGCGGAACTGCGGGCCGTCGGCGGCGAAGTAGAACGCGAAGAGCGCCACCGTGAACAGCGAGAAGATCCAGCCGACCGCGGTGCCGAGCACTCCGAGCAGACCGACGCCGAGGTTCGTGGCGATGTTGGCGATGTCCTTGGCGCCCAGGCCCAGGCGCTCGAGCACCTGGTTGTAATCCAGCTGCGTGCCGAATCGCTCGTTGACCCACTCCAGCACGGTCTGCACGAACGTCGGCAGGTTGGAGATCAGGGAGGCGAGCTGATCGGCCAGCAGCGTGCCGAACACGGTGAAGAACGCGACGGCCGCGAGCAGCAGACCACCCATCACCAGGAACGTGGCCACGCCGCGCTTCATCCCGCGTTCGGCCAGGCGGTTGACGATCGGCTCCATGGTCAGCCCGAGGAAGAACGCGACGAACACGGTGTACCAGAACGTGCTGAGCTGGTCGAAGGCCCAGACGGCCATGTTCGCGGCGATCACCAGGACGATGACCAGGACGACAGCCCGCCGGAACCATGGCGGCAGGGATCTCTGGTCCACGCGCTCGTCGCGCACCCACGGCAGGTTGTCCATGGTGACGTGGGCGGGCGGCGCAGTGTCCGGGGCCGGCACGGCGGGGGGCCCCGCGCTCGGGGCCATCGCCGCAGGATGCCCCATGACGGGCTCGATGGCTGCGGCGTCCGGGTCCGGTTCCGGGGTCATGACTGGTCCTCTCCCGCATGCGGGTCCGGGGTTCTCGGTTCCGCGTTGCTTCGATCTGTCGGCTCGGCGCCCAGCAGCGCCAGTTCCTCGGCCAGGCGCCGGGTCCGTGCCTCGAGTCGGGACACCTCGTAGCTGAGCTGCACCGTCACCACCAGCAGGAACATGATCGCAGCGAAGAACAGCAGGTTCGACGGTATCTCGAACCCGAGGGCTCTGGTGGCACCGCTCAAGAGGCCCGGGAAGGCCGCGACGCCGACCAGCAGCATGCACACGCCCAACCACAGGGCAGCGAAGCGCTCACGCAGGATCCCCCGGCGCAGCAGCTCCAGGACCGCACCCAGCAGCACGATGGCCGCGACCAGGCCCAACCAGTTGGCGTTCATCGCCCCTGCACCGAGGTCCGGGCGCCGGGCCCCGCCGGCGGGGCCGGTACGGGCCGACGTGCCAGCGAGACGTAGAGGGCGAGGAGTGCTCGACCCAGGTAGAGCACCGACCGCCCGGGGGACTGGCTCGGCTGGCCACCCTGGCGTGGACGCATCCGGACCGGCACCTCGGCCACAGTGAGTCCGGAGCGGGCGGCCAGCACCAGGGATTCCACGGTGTCGCCGAGGTACTCGGCCGGGTAGTGCGCGGCGAACAACGCGATGGCCTGTCGGTCGGCGGCCCGGAAGCCCGAGGTGGTGTCAGTCAGGGTGGTGCGGCAGACCCGCGACAGCGTCCGGGCGAGGGTTCGCATGGCCAGCCGACGCGGTCCGCGCACCTGGTACCCGTCGGCGAACCGCGCGCCCACGACGACCGAGGCCCCGTCCAGCGCTGCCACCAGTTCCGGGATGTGGGCGGCCACGTGCTGGCCGTCGGCGTCCACCTGCACCACCGCGTCGAAGTCGCGCGCCGCGGCGTAGAGGAAGGCCGCTCGCATCGCGCCACCGACGCCGACGTTGAACGGCAGCCGGACCACGTGGACCTCACATGCGCGGGCCACGGCATCGGTGCCGTCGGTGGAGCTGTCGTCAACCACCAGGATCTGCGCGTCGGGGACCGCGAGACGAACATCGGCGATCACGGCGCCGATCGTGGCCGACTCGTTGAGCGCCGGGATGGCCACCAGCGTGCGGGGCATGGCCGAACTCTGCCACAGAACGGACCACCCCCGGCAGCGCAGCGTGGCGCCGGGCTGGTCGCGCCGAGCTGGTGGCGCCGGGCCCGTGGTCGGGCGGTTCGCGCCGGGCTGGTCGCGCCGAGCTGGTGGCGCGGGGCCTGGGCCAGGGGTGCGGCGGCTGCGCGACCCTCCACGGCTCACTAGGATGTTCCGATGCCCTCTGCGCACGAGCCGTCCAGCGCTGTGCGGGTCGAGCAACCGGTGGTCAGCACGATGTATGACCGCCTCGACGAACTGACCGAGCGGGCCGCCCGTGACGTGGACCGGGCGCGGCGGGCCGTCACCGCCGGAACGCCGGCCGCGACTGTGGAGCGCGAGGCGATGATCCGGGCGTTCTCCTCCCGGCTGGGCGCCCTGGTGTCGGCCGAGCGACGGCTGTGCTTCGGTCGACTGGACCTCTCCGCCGGGGGGGCCCCGGTCTACATCGGGCGGCTCAGCCTGGCCGACGAGTCCCAGCGACTGCTGCTCACCGATTGGCGGGCCCCTGCTGCCGAACCGTTCTACCGGGCCACCACTGCGGCCCCGATGGGGGTCGCCCGGCGCCGGCACATCCTGCTCGCCGGCCGGGAGGTCACCGCGGTGCAGGACGATGTGCTGGATCTCGACGCGGTCGGTTCCGGGGAGGCCTACGAGGGCACCGGCGCGCTGATGGCGGCCCTGGCTGCCCATCGCACCGGCCGGATGGGCGACATCGTGGCCACCATCCAGGCCGAGCAGGACCGGATCATCCGAGCACCGTTGCCCGGGATCCTGGTCGTCGAGGGTGGCCCGGGATGTGGCAAGACCGTGGTCGGCCTGCACCGCGCGGCCTACCTGCTCTACACGCACCGCGACCGGATCGCCCGCAGCGGGGTGCTCGTCGTGGGCCCCAACCCGCTGTTCCTGCGCTACATCAGCCAGGTGCTGCCGGGCCTGGGCGAGTCCAGCGCTGTCCTGGCCACCCCCGGCCAGCTCTACCCCGGCGTCGAGGCCATCGCCGACGCCGAGCCGCAGGTCGCCCAGCTCAAGGGCGACCTGGCCATGGCCGAGGTGATCGCCGCCGCCGTCCGCGCGCGCCAGCGGGTCCCGGCCGCCCCGCGGGCGCTGGACGTGGCCGGCACCCGGATCACCATGCCGCCCGCGACGGTGGCCGCGGCCCGCGACCGGGCCCGCTCCGCGCGCAAGCCGCACAACCTCGCCCGCCGGACCTTCGTCATGAGCCTGCTGGACCGCCTGGTCGGGGTCCTGGCCCAGGCACGGGGCGTCGACCCCGATTCGCACCGCGACGTCCTGCTGGCTGACCTGCGCGACAGCCCTGATGTGCGCCGTGAGGTCAACCTGTGCTGGATGCCGCTGCGGCCCGAGGCGCTGGTCGCCGGGCTGTGGTCGGATCCGCACGCGCTGGCCCAGGCCGCGCCCCAACTGTCAGCACGCCAGCGCGAGCTGCTCGCCCGCGCCGGTGATGCGCCCTGGACGCTCAGCGACGTGCCGCTTCTCGACGAGGCCGCCGAACTGCTCGGTGAGGACGACGAACCGGCCCGGCGTGCCGCCGCCCTGGCCCGCTCCGATCGGGCGGTCGAGGAGGAGTACGCGCGCGGCGTCCTGGCGATGACCGGGGTGTCGACGGTGACGGCCAGCGCCCTGATCGACCGCTACGCCGACGAGCCTGGCGCCCGTGGCAGCGTCGCCGACTCCGCGCTGGACGACCGTGCCTGGACCTATGGCCATGTGGTCGTCGACGAGGCGCAGGAACTGTCCCCGATGCAATGGCGGCTTCTGATGCGCCGCTGCCCGAGCCGGTCGATGACCGTGGTGGGGGACCTGGCCCAGGCCGGGTCGGCGGCCGCACCCGGCTCATGGGCTGAGGTGTTCGACCGGCTGGCCCCGGGCAGGTGGTCGGTGCAGCCCCTGACTGTGAACTATCGGACGCCGGCACCGATGATGGAGCTGGCTGCGCGGGTGCTGGCTGCTTCGGGACAAGCGGTCCGGGCACCGTCGTCGGTGCGTGACGGTGCGCCCCCCCGGATCGTGTCGGTGGCACCCGACGCGGCACAGCCGGCGGTCCCGCTGGCCGACGCCGTCGCCGGGATGGTCCAGGGCTGGCTCGGCGAGGAGGGCCGCACGGCTGTGCTCGTGAGTCGCTCGAGGCGCGACCCGATCGCGGCGGCGCTGGCCGATCGGCTGCCCCAGGGCACCCTGGGGGTCGGCAGCGCGGCCCTTGATCCGCCGGTCAGCCTGCTGACGGTGGCCGAGGCCAAGGGCCTGGAGTTCGACCAGGTCGTGCTCGTCGAGCCCGACGACGTGCTCACGGAGTCCGCACGCGGGGCCCACGACCTGTATGTGGCCCTCACCCGGGCCACCCGCGAACTGGCCATCGTGCACGCCGCAGCGCTTCCGCCCGGCTTCGCCGACTGAGCTTCGGCCACTGGGCTTCGGCCACTGGGCTTCGCCGAGTCAGCCGGAGCGCTACTCCGGTGGGATGGAGGGGTCCGTGGCTGGTCCGACGTGATCGGCGAGCCATTCGGTCAGCGGCCGCATCGCCCGCCACCCGGAGCGGACCGTGGTCAGCAGCTTGCGGGTGTCCATCCAGGGCTCGGGCACGTAGCGGCGCGACACGGTCAACGAGCGCATCCGCAGCAGATCGAGATCCGGATGGTCCGCGGGGACGCCACGTGGTCGGGTCTTGAGCAGGTTGCCCTCCACCGACCAGCCCCTGCCGGTGGCCGCCACCAGCATGGCCCGCACCGTGGTGGCGTGCCCGGCCCCGATCGCCTCCCGGAACCGGGTGAGCTGGGGGCCCGCAGGTGAGTACCAGCCACCGGCGACCATCACGCCGGCACCCGAGACCTGCACGTAGTAGCCCACGGCGTCCTCCAGGCCGACGAACGCTCCCTGATGATCCTTGATGGGAGCCTTGTCCCGGGCGAACCGGGTGTCCCGGTAGGGCCGGAACAGGTGCCCGGCGCCGAACTCCGGTTCCAGCTCGGCGAGCAGTGCCGTCAACGGTGCACGCACGTTCGTCTCGTAGTCGCCGCGGTGCTCGGCCCACCAGGGCCGGGAGTTGTTGGCCGCCAGGGTGTCGTAGAAGTCGAACGCCTCGGCGGGCAGTCCGGTGAAGCGCGTGGCCTGGGCTGGTGTGTTCGGCATGGGCTCACCGTACGCAACCGGGTGGGCACCGCCCAGACCTCGACGAGCATCTGTGGACAGCCGGCCGTTCGCCCGAACTACTGCAGGCTGATCGTGCGCCCCGCGGCTCGGGAGGCCTGTGCGGGGATGTCCTGGCCCGTGGCCGACCGGCGCAGCCGCTGGGCCGCCTGCTCGGCGGGTTCGGCCGGGGCTGCCAGGAAGCCCTGGTAGAAGTCGCAGCCCGCCCCGGTCAGGATCCGCAGCTGCCCAGGGGTCTCCACCCCCTCGGCCAGCACCCGCATGCCCAGCGCGTGGCCGATGCGCACGATGCCCTCGGCCAATGCCCGGGTCCTTGGATCGTGCTCGATGTCGCGGACGAACACCCGGTCCACCTTCAACTCGTCGACGGGGAACTTGGCCAGGTAGGCCAACGAGGAGTACCCGGTGCCGAAGTCATCCAGTGAGATCCGCACCCCGAGCGCGCGCAGCCGGGCCAGGGCCTGGGTGGCTGCCGCGGGGTCCTCGATCAGCGCGCCCTCGGTGACCTCCAGGGTCAGGCAGGTGGCGGGCAGCCGGGCATGCAGCAGCGTGCTGCGGACCAGGTCGAGCAGCCCGGGGTCGATCAACTGGTGGGGGGACAGATTGACCGCCATCGAGAACTCCGGGCCTGCCTGCGGTGCCCAGGCGGCGGCCTGCTCGCAGGCACGGGCCAGCACCCAGGCCCCGATCGGGCGGATCGCCCCGGACTCCTCGGCGATCGCCACGAACTCGGTCGGGCTGATGTCCCCGGCCTCAGGATGATGCCAGCGGATCAGCGCCTCGACGCCGACCTGTCGACCGTCCAGGCAGCGGAACTGCGGCTGGTACTCCACGGCGAGCTCGCCGCGTTCCACCGCCCTGTGCAGCCAGGCGGAGATCTGCACGCGCCGACCGACATCCGCGCGCAGGCCCTCGTCGTAGGCCACGATGCTGTTGCGCCCCCGGTCCTTGGCCCGGTACATGGCGGTGTCCGCTGCGCGCAGCAGGCGCGCGGCGGCATCGGCTCCCGGCTCGGTGTCCGCGGACAGGGCAGTGCCGATGCTGACCCCGAAGTACAGCTCCCGATCCTCGAGTGGGAGTGGGGCGGTGATCACGCGCGCCAGGTCCCCGGCCAGCCGGGCCAGCTCGGCTCGGTCGCGGACCTCGGGCACGATCAGCACGAACTCGTCGCCGGCCAGTCGGCCGACGGCGCTGGCGGGCTGGAACCCCACGAGACGCCTTGCCATGGCCACCAGCACCTGGTCGCCGGCCTCATGGCCAAGGGTGTCGTTGACGTCCTTGAACCGGTCGAGGTCGACGACGATCGCCCCGACGTGACTGCCCTGGGCCTCTGCCTGGCGCAAGACCGCCTCGAACTCATGCTCGATGACGCGTCGGGTGCGCAGGCCGGTCAGCGGATCGCGGGTGGCCTCGTGGGCCAGTTGGCGCTCCATCCGCTTGCGCGCGGTGATGTCGGTGTGCGCGGCGTATGCGCCACCCTGACCGCCAGGCATCGGGGCCACCGAGACCATGTAGGCACGTGCGGTGCCCTGCTCGTCGACGATGTCGTAGTCGCACTCGAAGCTGGCGACCCGCTCGGCCAGGACCGCCTCCACGCCGTCGGCGATTGCACGCGCGTCCGCCGAGTCGCCGGCCGCCCGCCGCAGGGTGGTGACGTAGTCGGCACCGACGCCGACCTCATGCGCCGGTACCCCGCCGAGGTGCACCTGTGCGCTCCAGGCTGTGTTGACCGCCATGATCGTCCCGTTCCGGTCGAACACCGCAGTCATCGCCTGGGAGGCGTCGAGCAGGGCCTGCATCCGTTGCTCGTGCTCCGCCCGGGCCGCCTCTGCCTCGACCAGCAGCGTGACGTCCCTGGCGATCGACACGGCCCCGCCCAGCTGACCCTCGACCACGACCGAGGCGATCGAAACCTCCGCGTGCAGGACCCGGCCGTGCGGTGTGCGCTGGCGGACCCGCCCGGTCCAGCTGCCGGTGTTGATCAGGCTGATGGCCGGGCTGGCGGCACCTGCCTGGTCCGGTGGGTACTCGTTGGCGACCAGGTCATCGACCCGACGGCCCAGGGCCTGGGACTCCGGGATTCCGTACATCCGCACCGCACCGGAGTTCCAGAGGATGACCTCACGGTCGCGGGAGAACCCGATCACCGCGTCGCGCATCGAGTCGACCACCAGGGTGGAGCGCCGCATCTGGGCCAGGGCCGCGGACGTGTCCAGCGCGGTGGTCAGATGCATGGCCACCTGGGCCTGGCGCGCCAGCTCGGCGGTGCCCAGGGGCTCGTCGCTGGTCAGCCGGGCGCTGACCAGCAGCCCGAGGGTTCGGTCACCGGCGATCAGTGGGGTGATCCCCAGGGCAGCGATGCCCAGTCGATCGAACTGGTCGGCCCACCTGGGCCGTGCAGTGCTGAAGGTCAGGCTGGCGATGCCCAGGATCGCGTTGTGCCCGGAGTCCAGTGCGCCCTGGAAGGGACTGTCCGCTCCGGACAGCGGCATGGACTCCAGCGCCCCGGCCAAGGTGGTACGGCGAATGGGGTCCCCGTCATGCAGCGCGGCCAGGTGGATCGTGCCTGACTCGGCGAGCAGGATCGCTGCCGCGCTGGCCGTGCTGATCGAGGCCGCCCGGGAGCCCAACTCGAGGATCGCGTCCGAGTCGTGGGTGGATCGGGACATGCGGGCCAGCAGACTGGGAACCAGTTGCGCGTCCATGACCCTCCCGGCTCACTGCATCTGGCCAGGACCGTGGCTAATGGCCGTGGTTCCCCGCAGGCACGAAGCGCTCCTGCGAGTCGCGGATCTCGGCCTCGGCCCCGGCGCGGCCCTCCCAGGTGGCGCCCTCCACCGACTTGCCCGGCTCCAGGTCCTTGTAGACCTCGAAGAAGTGCTGGATCTCCAGGCGGTCGAACTCGGGCATGTGGTGGATGTCTCGGATGTGGTCCATGCGTGGGTCGCCGGCCACGACGCAGATGACCTTGTCGTCACCGCCGGCCTCGTCGCTCATCCGGAACATCCCGATCGCGCGGCACTCGATGATGCACCCCGGGAAGGTCGGCTCATCGAGCAGGACGAGTGCGTCCAGCGGGTCGCCGTCCAGGCCGAGGGTGTCGTCGATGAACCCGTAGTCGTGCGGGTAGCGGGTGGCCGTGAACAGCCGTCGGTCCAGCTTGATCTTGCCCGTGTGATGGTCGACCTCGTACTTGTTGCGGCTGCCCGCGGGGATCTCGATCACCACGTCGAAGGTCACGGGGTCCACTTCGCCTCCACTTCGCTGCCACTGCACTGTCGGACGTCGGGCCGGATGTGCCTGGCGCATCCTGACCGTTGGACCCTACCGGATTGCGCCCAGCGACGGCCCGCTGCGCTGTCCTGAGGACCGGATGCGCGCGCCGGACGCGGCGTGTTCGGGGCAGCGCGGCTCACTCGGGCAGCGCTGCCAGCACGTCGCTGAGGAACTGGCAGGAGTCGAAGCCGTCGTCGATCACGGTCCAGCCCAGCCGGGTCACGACTGCGTTGCGGGAGGGCACCATCGCCACGAGCTGGCCCCAGTGGCCCTCCATCGAGATCGCATCGGCCGGCACGCCCGGGTAGTCCCGGCAGTCCCCTGCCTGAGGGTCCCCGATCAGCCAGGTCTGGGCGCCGTAGCCGTGCCCCTCACCCTCGGCCATCGCCGGGGTCGTGGCCAGTGCGAGCCAGCCCGGGGGCAGCACCTCGGCGCCCGACCAGTCGCCGTCCTCGAGCATCAGCTGGCCCAACCGGGCCCAGTCGGTGGCACTGGCCCATCCGTAGCTGCCGCCCACCCAGGTGCCGGCGGTGTCACTCTCGATCGTCGCCGAGCGCGCGCCGATCGGCTCGAACAGCGCGGTGCGGGGGTATGCCCAGTAGTCGGTGTCGGAATCGAACTGCGCGCGGGCCACCGCCGCGAGAATGTTGGTCGTGGCGCTCAGGTACTGCCAGCGCTGCCCGGCGGGCACCTCGGCGGGCCGGTCGGCAGCCCACAGCGCCATGTCCGGCTCGGCGTAGAGCATCTGTGGGACGTCGCCGGTGATCTCGTAGCTCTCGGTGTTCTGCAACCCGTCGCGCATGTGGAGCAGGTCGGCCAGCGTGATCCGGGCGCGCTCGTCGGCGCGCCAGTCGGCCACCCAGCTGGGTTCCCGACCGTGGGGGAACGCGTCGACCACTGGGGAGTCCAGGCTCAGCCCGTTGTCGGTGGCGAGCTTGTGGAACAGCATCCCGGTCAGCGTCTTGGTCATCGACCAGCCGTGCAGTGCGGTGCCCGGTTCGAAGCCCGCCGCGCCTCGGGAGACCAGCAGTTCGCCGTCGTGGACGACCCCCACGCCGCGGGCGTTCGCCGCCGCGGGATCACCGGCTCCCACGAATGCGGCGTCCACGGTGGCCGCCAGCGCCGCGGCGTCCACGCCGGTCGGCCACTGCTCGGCCGGCACGGCGGCGTCACCCTGCGGCCACGGGGCGCTCTCGTCGGCGTCCGGGACGTAGGCCACCGCTGACGTGTCTGGATCCACGCCCAGCACGCAGCCGCGGTCGGTGACCAGCGCGGCGGTGCGCGGGAACAGCCCGAGGAACTTCGCGGTCACGCTGTGCTGCTCGGTATCGATGTCCGTGCTCACCACGGCCAGCACCCCGCTGGCCGGCAGGACGTCCTCGGCGAACAGGTCGCTGTCCGTGGACCGGCCGGCCACGAAGGCCGCGGAGCAGACCGTCTTGGCCGCCATGCTCGAGGCCTTGGCCGGGATGCCGGTCCACCACAGGGCACCGACGGTCACGACCAGCAGCACGCCCGCGATCCCCAGCAGCCACCCCAGGACCCTCTTCACGTCGATGCCTCCATCTCGGTTGTACGTCGCCCACCCCGCAGGACTCGAGCAGGAGCATGGCCCCGGGCACGGCTGCGGCGCGTGCGGATCGTGGCGCATGACGGCTGCGGAGTCCACCGGTGTGCGCCCTCGGGCGCTCATCCCAACCGGCCCGGTGCGGGGATCGCCGGGCAAGGCGCATGCCCCGCTGGGTACCGTCGCATCATGCGACTCGTGGGCAGGATCCTGGTCTGGCTCCTCATTCTCGTTCTGGTGGCGGTGCTCGCGCTGTCGGCCTGGTTCTTCTGGATCAGCCGGCGATCGTTCCCGCAGACCTCGGGGACGATCGACGTCCCCGGCCTGTCCGCGCCGGTCACCGTCGTGCGCGATGCCCAGGGGATCCCCAACATCTACGCCGACACCAGCCGGGACCTGTTCTTCGGTCAGGGCTACGTGCACGCCCAGGACCGCTTCTGGCAGATGGACTTCAACCGGCATGTCACCGCGGGTCGGATCTCGGAACTGGTCGGGGAGAGCCAACTGGACACCGACAAGTACCTGCGCACGATGGGCTGGCGCCGGGTGGCCGAGCAGGAGTGGGCTGCGGCGACCGGGGCCGCGCGCGAGGTCCTCCAGGCCTACGCCGACGGCGTGAACGCCTACATCTCCGATCGCTCCCCGACGGAACTGGGCCTCGAGTACCTCGTGCTGCGGATGACCGGGGGCTCCGGTCCGGTCGAGCCGTGGACCCCGGTGGACACCCTGGCCTGGGCCAAGGCCGTGGCCTGGGACCTGCGCGGCAACGCCGACGATGAGGTGAACCGGGTCAACTACGCCAGCGCGGTGGGTGGGCAGCGCGCCGCACAGCTGTACCCCGGCTTCCCCTTCGACCAGTACCCCGTCATCGTCGAGCAGGGCACCGTGGTGGACGGGCAGTTCGACGCCGATGTCCCCGCAGCCTCTGATGAGCCCGGCGCCGGCTGCACGGGCAGCACCTGCCCGGACCCCGGCTCCGAGCGCCGCATCGAGGCCTCCGAGGACGCGCTGCTGGGGATCGGCGTCGGCTCGGCGGCCCGGCTGGGGATGAGCCCGATGGCCCGAGCCACCGCGGACGCCCTGGACACGGTGGATCCCGCCCTGCGTGGGCTGGCCCGGGTCGAGGCCAAGGTCGCAGCCCTGATCGGACCGTCCGGGGACGGCATCGGCTCCAACTCGTGGGCCGTCGGCCCGGAGCACACCACCTCCGGTCGGGCGCTGCTGGCCAACGATCCGCACCTGGGACCGGCGATGCCCTCGGTCTGGTACCAGATCGGGATGCACTGCCGGACCGTGTCACCGACCTGCGAGTACGACTTCGCCGGGATGAGCTTCCCGGGCGTGCCCGCGGTGCTCTCCGGACACAACCAGCGGGCAGGCTGGGCGGTGACCAACCTGGGCCCGGACGTCACCGACCTGGTGCTCGAGCAGACCGACGAGACCGGCTACTTCGTCGACGGCGAACACCGCCCGTTCACGGTGATCGAGGACGTGATCAAGGTGGCCGGCGGCGACGATGTGCCGATCACGATCCGGTCCACCGAGCACGGGCCGCTGATGAGTGACGTCGGCGAGGTCGAGCAGCAGGTCGGCGCCACCGCCCCGGTGCCGGCTGACTCACCCGATCGTGGCGAGGGCTACGGGGTGGCCTATCGATGGACCGCACTCGAGCCGGGCAAGCTGTTCGAGTCCGTCCTGGGGCTGGCGACGATGTCGAACTGGGCGGAGTTCCGGGCGGCGGCCGCAGATTGGAACGTCCCGGCCCAGAACCTCGTCTACGCCGACGTCGAGGGCAACATCGGCTACCAGTCGCCCGGGCAGATCCCGATCCGCTCCAACTACTCGGGCCGGTTCCCGGTGCCCGGGTGGGATTCGCGCTACGACTGGACCGGGTTCATCGACTTCGACGCACTGCCCTCGGAGCTCAACCCGGACAGCGGCCTGGTGATCACCGCCAACAACGCGGCGGTCGGCGAGCAGTACCCGTACTTCCTCACCGACGACTGGGATGCCGGGCAGCGCGCCAACCGGATCACCGACCTGCTCGAGCAGGCGACCGCCGGGGGCGCGAAGGTGGACGCCGCCACGCTGTCGGCGATGCAGCTGGACACCTACAACGCCAACGCCGCCACGCTGGTCCCGCGGATGCAGGAGACGGTGTCCGGCCTGGACGAGCAGACCGCGACGGCGTTCGCGCTGTTCGACGGGTGGGACTTCTCCGATGACGCCGACTCGGCGGCCAGCGCCTACTTCAACGCGTTCTGGCGCAACCTGCAGGAGCCGCTGTTCAACGACGAGCTCGACGTGGACTCCCGGTCCAACGGTGGGGGCCGCTGGTGGGTCGTGGTCGATGACCTGTGGGCGACCCCTGACGATCCCTGGTGGGACGACGTGGACACCGCCGAGGTCGAGGACCGGGACGCGACCGTGGCCGCCGCGCTGACCGCAGCCGCCCAGGAGCTGATCGATCGGTTCGGCGCGGACGCCGCCGACTGGAGCTGGGGTGCGATGCACACCCTCGAGGTGGTGGCCACCCCGTTCGGCGCCTCCGGGATCGCACCGCTGGAGTGGATCTTCAATCGCGGGCCGGTGGAGCTCGGCGGGGGGAAGTCGATCGTCAACGCGATCGGCTGGGACGCCTCGGTCAGCTGCGAGGGCGATGATGCCGACGAGCCGGAGTGCGCCGACGCGCCAGCCGTTCAGCCGGCCTACCACGTCAACTGGATCCCCAGCTTCCGCACGGTGGTCGACTTCGCCGACTTCGACACATCCACCTGGGTGCACCTGACCGGGGCCAGCGGGCACACCTGGAACGCCCACTACGCCGACCAGCTCGAACCGTGGGCGAACGGGCAGGCGCTGCCGTGGCCGTTCAACCAACCGGCGGTGGACGCCGCCGCCCAGGACACGCTCACCCTGCAGCCCACCCCGTAGCCGCCCCGCCTCGAACCCGCCTCCCCCTGCGGCCCCGACCCGATGCAGTCCCCGCGCAGTTGGCGGACTGGTGGGTAGGGTCGGCGCGTGTCTGTGATGCGTGTTCGCCCGGCGGCGGCTCTCGTACTGGGGGTCGGGTTGGTCGCCGGGTCGTGGGCCACGTCGGCTCCGCGCCTGCCGATCGCGGCTGCGGGGCCGGGCGCCTCGTTGCCGGCTGCCGGCCAGGCATTGGGCTCCGCGCAGGACCCGCGCGCCCCGATCGCTGCCCCGGTCCTCGTCCCGGTGGAGTTGCCCGCAGACCTGGCCGGATCCCCGCCGCCGGGGGAGCGCACCGCGTCGGATCTGCCGAGCGCTTCGTCGAGCGCGCCGAACTCGTCGACCCCCCCTGAGTCGGGCATGCCGACCGCTCCGCCCGACGCGACTGCGACCCCCGCTCCGGCCGAGGCTCCTGGCGCCCCGCTGGACCCCGAAGAGGTGAGCGCGGTGCTCGCCCCCCTGCTGGCCGGCGGGGCGCTGGGTGCGGGTCCCACCCCGGCGCGGGTCGTGGACGTGGCCACCGATGAGGTGCTGTTCGAGGCCAACGACGTGCCGACCGTGCCCGCCTCGACGATGAAGCTGGTCACGGCCGCGTCCGTGATCGAGGTGCTCGGCTCCGACGCCCGGCTGCGCACCCGGGCCGTCCTGACCAACCCCCGGGCCAGTGCGCCGCGCGTCGTCCTGGTGGGGGCAGGGGACCCCAGCCTGGCCTCCACCTCGGGTCGCGTCGGCGGCTGGGGGACCAGCATCCGGCCCGCCTCACTGCAGCGGTTGGCCGACGCGACCGCTCGCACCCTGGCCCTGCGCGGAATCACCGAGGTGCGTGTGAGCTTCGACGACTCCCTGTTCACCGGTCCGGCGCTGCACCCCACCTGGGACCCGGCCTTCCCCGGCCTGGGCATCGTCGCCCCGGTCAGCGCCCTGGCGGTCGATCAGGGTCGACGCACCCCCACCAGCGTGGGCCGCGTGGCCGATCCGGCAGCCCGAGCTGGTGAGGTGTTCGCCGAGCGGCTCGTGGCGGCCGGCCTGCGGGTGCGCGGGAAGCCCACCAGACGTGAACTGTCCGGGGCGGGCGCCACGGTGGCCGCCGTCGAGTCACCACCCCTGGGCGTGCTCGTCGAACGGATGCTCAGCACCTCGGACAACGATTACGCCGAGGCGCTGGGGCGACTGTCCGCCGCCGGAGCGGGCGAACCCGCGAGCTTCGCGGGGGTGGCCCGCAACGCCCGCGCGGTGCTCGGTGACCTCGGCGTCGACGTGGCAGGTGCTGAGTTCGCCGACGCCTGCGGGCTGTCGCGCCAGGATCGGCTCACCCCCGAGCTGCTCACCGAGCTGCTGGCCGTGCGCTCGCCCGGTCTCGGTTCGCTGCACTCCGGACTCCCGGTCGCCGGCGCCACCGGGTCGTTGCGCACGCGATTCCGGGCTGCCGACCAGCGCGACGCCGCGGGCCTTGCCCGGGCCAAGACCGGGACGCTGACCGGTGTGACCAGCCTGGCCGGCTACCTCAGCCGTCCGGACGGGCGGCTGCTGGCGTTCGCCTTCGTGGACAGCTCGACCGCAGGCGGAGCAGTCGCCGCCCGGGCAGCGCTGGACCGGGCGCTGGCAGCCCTGGTCGACTGCGACTGCGCCGCCCCGGCCCCCGCGCCGAGCGGGACCGCCTCCCCGTAGCCCGCGCGGCCCGGAACGCCAGAACGGCTGCGCGCCTATGCTGGCCGACGTGGGACAACTCGTGGACTGGACCCTGGCCGAGCGGATCGGGCTGCGCTTCATGCCCAAGGGTCCGACGGCCACGCCGACCGAGGCGCACGCCACGGTCGCCGAGCTGCGCGAACTGGCCCAACTGGCCCGCGACCCGGTCCGCGAGCTGACTGGCCTGGACGCAGACCCCGCACACGCCCCGGCCGTCGTGGTGGACCGTGGCGAGTGGATCACCTCGAACGTCGCCGGCATGGGTGTGGCCCTGGACCCGTTCGTGAGTTCCCGGGTCGACCGCGAGACCAACGCGGCGGTCGAGGCCGTCGGCGCCCGGCTGACCGCGGCCCAGCTCGGTGGGGCCATGGCGTGGCTCTCGGGCAAGGTGCTGGGTCAGTACGAGGCGTTCACCGTCCCCGGCCAGGAGGGTCGACTGCTGCTGGTGGCGCCCAACATCGTGCGGGTCGAGCGCGAGCTGGACCTCGTGTCCCGGGACTTCCGCTTCTGGGTGTGCCTGCACGAGGAGACCCATCGTGCGCAGTTCGGTGGTGTTCCATGGATGAAGCAGCACTTCCTGGCCGAGGTGCAGTCGCTGGTGGCGATCAGCGACATCTCCACCTCGGAGTTCGTCGCCCGCCTCGGTGCGGTGGCGCAGTCGGTGGTGGGCGCCGCCCGTGGCCGGCCGGTCCCCAGCCTGATGGAGGCCGTGCAGACCCCGGCCCAGCGCGAGATCTTCGACCGGTTGACCGGTCTGATGTCCCTGCTCGAGGGGCATGCTGACTACGTCATGGACGAGGTCGGGCCCACCCACGTGCCGACGGTGGCCGTGATCCGGGCCCGATTCAGCGCGCGTCGCGCGGAGGCCGGAACCGTCGACGGCTTCGTGCGGCGGGTGCTGGGCCTGGAGACCAAGATGCGCCAGTACACCAGCGGTGCGGACTTCGTGCGCGCGGTGATCGGCCAGGCCGGCGCGGACGGCTTCGCCCAGGTGTGGGCCGCGCCGGCGAACCTGCCCTCCGCCGCGGAGATCGAGGACCCGGCCGGCTGGGTCGGTCGCGTCCTGGGCTGATGACGCCCGACCGTCCGCCGCGCGCCGCGGTCCGGGCCGCGGTGCGCGCGTGCCTGGCCGATCTCGAGCCCGGTCAGCGGATCCTGGTGGGGCTCAGCGGGGGCCCTGACTCCCTGGCCCTGGTCGCCGCCGCGGTACGGATCAGCGCGGAGCTGGGCCTGGAGTGCGGGGCCGTGGTGATCGACCACCAGCTCCAGCCCGGGTCGGCGCAGGTCGCGGCGCGCGCTGCCGAGCAGGCCCGGATCCTGGGCGCACGGGCGAGCGTTCGGGCGGTCGAGGTGGCTCGGGGACCCGGCACCGGCGGTCGCGAGGCCGCCGCCCGCGAGGCCCGGTACGCAGCGCTGGCCGCGTGCGCCGCAGAGCCCGGCACGGGCGGCCAGCCCGCGGCCGCCGTACTGCTGGGTCACACCCGTGACGACCAGGCCGAGACCGTGCTGCTGGGCCTGGCCAGGGGCTCGGGGACCAGGTCGGTGGCCGGGATGGCTGCTCGGTCCGGATGCTACCGACGGCCGCTGCTCGACCTGCCCCGGCAGGTGGTCGCCCGTGCTGCGGCCGACGAGGCTTCGGCCGACCCGCGGATCGCGCCCTGGACCGATCCGCACAACGCCGATCGGGCGTTCGCCCGGGTCCGGCTGCGCGACCAGGCGCTGCCGGCGCTGGTCGAGGCCCTCGGGCCCGGCGTGTCCGGTTCGTTGGCGCGCACCGCCCGCCTGGCGCGCCAGGACGCCGACGCCCTGGACGCGTGGGCCGACCAGGCCTGGGCTGCCCTGCGCGGAGCCCCCGGCGCGCACGGCGAGGCGCAGATCATGGTTGGGGACGCCGATGGGCGGGTGGCCCGCCTGACCGTGGCCGGCGTGCGGGGCGGGGACCTGCCCGAGGCGATCGTCACCAGGGTCCTTCGCAGGTTCCTGATCGCCGCGGGCTGCCCGGCGAGCAGCCTGACCGCCGAGCACGTGTGGGCCGTCGCTGACCTGTTGCCCGGACCGCCGGGCCGATCCGAGGTCGCGCTGCCCGCGGGCCGCCGCGCCCGGCGGGATGGTTGCGCGTTGGTTGTGAGAGCCTGACCCCCGTGGACGCGCAGAGCCTGGGAACCGACATCGAGCAGGTCCTGATCGATGAGCCCGCCCTGCTGGCGCGGTTGACCGAGATGGCCGCCGAGGTCGACCGCGACTACGCCGAGAAGGACGTGCTGCTCGTGGGGGTGCTCAAGGGCGCCCTGATGGTCATGGCCGACCTGGCCCGGGCGATGAACAGCCACCTGCAGATGGACTGGATGGCGGTCTCGAGCTACGGCTCGTCGACGAAGTCCTCAGGCGTCGTGCGCATCCTCAAGGACCTGGACACCGACATCACCGGCCGACATGTGCTCATCGTCGAGGACATCATCGACTCCGGCCTGACCCTGTCCTGGCTGATGCGCAACCTCACCGCCAGGGGTGCGGCCTCGGTGGAGGTCCTGACGATGCTGCGCAAGCCCGACGCCGTCAAGGTCGACCTCGAGCCGAAGTACATCGGCTTCGACATCCCCAACGAGTTCGTCGTGGGCTACGGCCTGGACTACGCAGAGCGCTACCGCAACCTGCGCCAGGTGGGCACGCTGGCTCCGCACGTGTACAGCTGACCGGCCCTGGAGCCCATCGGGCGCCTACGCCCAGCGCGAACCGCGCGGGCCGCTGTCACGGGCCCGGTGTAGTTTCTTCACACGGGCGTGCTGCCCGGCGGGTGCGTGCGGGCCGGTGCGTGAGGGCGCCGTGGCACCCGGCGAGAACCCGTCGGGGCGACCCGGGCAAGGATGGATGTGAAGCGCTTCCTACGTGGTCCGATCTTCTGGATCCTGACGGCCACCCTGCTGCTGCTGGTCGGTAGCAGCCTGCTCTCGGGGATCACCGGGCCCAAGCAGGTCGATACCTCGGCCATCGTCACGGCCATCGACAAGGCCCAGATCACCCAGGCGCTGCTGGTCGACCGGGAGCAGCGCATCGAGGTGACGCTGACCGATGGCTCCGAGCAGTTCGCAGAGTTCATCGACGGCCAGGGCATCGAGCTCCAGCGCAGCCTCCAGGCGCTGGTCGACGAGGGCAAACTGGCCGGTTACGACACCGATGTGCCCCAGCAGGGCCTGCTGATGACCATGCTGGTCTCCTTCCTGCCGATCCTGCTCGTGCTCGGGTTGCTGTTCTTCTTCATGAACCAGATGGGCGGCGGCTCGCGGGTCATGAGCTTCGGCAAGTCCAAGGCCAAGCCGTTGAGCAAGGACCTGCCCAAGACCACCTTCGATGACGTCGCGGGAGCCGACGAGGCCGTCGAGGAACTCCACGAGATCAAGGAGTTCCTCCAGGATCCGGGCCGTTTCCAGGCCGTCGGGGCCAAGATCCCCAAGGGTGTGCTGCTCTACGGTCCACCCGGGACGGGCAAGACCCTGCTGGCGCGTGCTGTGGCCGGTGAGGCATCGGTGCCCTTCTTCTCGATCTCCGGGTCGGACTTCGTCGAGATGTTCGTCGGCGTGGGCGCCTCCCGCGTGCGCGACCTGTTCGAGCAGGCCAAGACCAACGCTCCGGCCATCATCTTCGTCGACGAGATCGACGCCGTCGGCCGGCACCGCGGCGCCGGGCTCGGTGGGGGGCATGACGAGCGCGAGCAGACGCTCAACCAGTTGCTGGTCGAGATGGACGGCTTCGACGTCTCCGGGGGCGTCATCCTGATCGCCGCGACCAACCGACCCGACATCCTCGACCCCGCACTGCTGCGCCCGGGCCGCTTCGACCGCCAGATCCAGGTCTCGCCGCCCGACCTCGAGGGCCGCTTCGAGGTCCTGAAGGTGCACGCCCGCGGCAAGCCGATGGCGCCGGGCATCGACCTGCGTGCCTTCGCCAAGCGCACGCCCGGGTTCACCGGCGCCGACCTGGCCAACGTGCTCAACGAGGCCGCCCTGCTGACGGCCCGCTCCGGTGCGGCGCTGATCGACAACCGCGCCCTGGACGAGGCCATCGACCGGGTGATCGCCGGGCCGCAGAAGCGCACGCGGATGATGGACGACAAGGAGAAGCGGATCACCGCCTACCACGAGGGTGGTCACGCGCTGGTGGCCGCAGCCCTGCCGGGCAACGACCCCGTGCACAAGATCACGATCCTGCCGCGTGGCCGGGCGCTGGGCTACACGATGGTGCTGCCCGACCAGGAGAAGTACTCCACCACCCGCAGCGAGATGCTCAACCAGTTGGCCTACATGCTCGGCGGCCGGGCGGCTGAGGAGCTGGTCTTCCACGATCCGACCACGGGCGCCTCGAACGACATCGAGAAGGCCACCGCGGTGGCCCGGGCGATGGTTACCCAGTTCGGCATGACCGAGCGGCTCGGCGCCATCCGGTACGGCAAGGAGAACGGGGAGGTGTTCCTCGGTCGCGACATGGGCCATGTGCGCGACTACTCCGAGGAGATCGCAGCCGCGATCGACGAGGAGGTCCGCAGCCTCATCGACCATGCCCACAACGAGGCATTCGAGATATTGGTGGACAACCACGACGTCCTCGACGAGTTGGTCATCTCGCTGCTCGAGAAGGAGACCCTGAACAAGGAGCAGGTGGCCGAGATCTTCGCGAAGCTCCGGCTGCGTCCGCTGCGGCCGGCCTGGACGGGCTCACAGCGACGCACTCCCTCGGACCGGCCTCCGGTCGACGTGCCACCCCGGTTGGAGGCGCCCGTGGGCGCCGGAGCCTCGATGCTGGGCGCCTATGGCCTGCCCGCGCCGGGAAGCACCTACGGGGCCCCGCCGCCCGGCATGACCCCGCCGCCCGCGTCCGACGAGCACCCCACCGGTGGACCGGGGTCTAACGGTGCGCACAGCCCGGCTGGCCCAGGCCGGCCCGCGGCCGGCCCGGCGCACGGCGGGTCCGGGTCCGGGGACCACGACCCCCGGTACCCGGGGGCTGGCAACCCGTCGGGCGGCACTGCGCACCCGGGTGTCCCCTACCCGGGTGGTTCGCCTGCGCCCGGGTGGGATCCCCCGGCGCCGACCCCACCTGCGCCCAGTCCGGAGCCGACCCCGCCGGTGCCTGGTCCGGAGCCGACCCCTCCGGTGCCCAGTCCGGAGCCGACCCCCCCCGTGCCTGGTCCGCAGCCCACCCCTCCGGTGCCTGGTCCGCAGCCGACGCCTCCGGTGCCTGGTCCGCAGCCGACGCCACCGGTCCCCAGTCCGGAGCCGACCCCACCGGTGCCTGGTCCGCAGCCGACGCCACCGGTCCCCAGTCCGGAACCGATGCCTCCGGTGCCTGGTCCGGCCGAGCCCGTTCCGCCGCCCGTGGACCCGGCACCCGGGCTGCCCGACCCGATGCCCTCTCCACCGGAGCCCGGGCCGACGCCACCGGGCCCGGCCGGGGCCCTGGATCGCTCGGACGGCGGCGTGGACGGCGATGGGCATTCGGACGACACTGACCATCCGGGCAGTGCCAGGTGAGAGCGGTCGACCCGGTCGCGCTGTTCGACCCCCAGGAGTTGGCCGGACCCGTGGACGAGGCACGGGCCGCTGCGGCAGTGCGTGAGTTGCTGCTGGCCATCGGGGAGGACCCCGACCGCGACGGCCTGCGCGACACCCCGGGGCGGGTGGCGCGCAGCTACACCGAGATGTTCCGCGGCCTGCGCGAACGTCCTGACGAGGTGCTGTCCACCACCTTCGACCTCGGCCACGACGAACTCGTCCTGGTCAAGGACATCGAGGTGTACTCGACCTGCGAGCACCATCTGGTGCCCTTCCACGGGGTGGCCCACGTCGGCTACATCCCCAGCGCCCAGGGCCGGATCACCGGCCTGAGCAAGATTGCGCGCCTGGTCGACGTCTACGCCAAGCGTCCGCAGGTCCAGGAGCGGTTGACGACCCAGGTCGCCGAGGCGATGGTGCGGGTGCTCCAGCCGCGCGGAGTCGTGGTGGTCATCGAGTGCGAGCACCTGTGCATGTCGATGCGTGGTGTGCGCAAGCCGGGCGCCCGCACGGTCACCAGTGCCGTGCGTGGTTCGCTGCGGGAGGCTGCGACCCGCGCCGAGGTCATGTCCCTGATCCGCAAGGGCTAGCTGTGCACCCGAGCGGACTGCCCGAGCACCTTGCCGCGCTGCGGCGCACGCTGGTCATGTCGGTGCTCAACGTGACCCCGGACTCGTTCTCCGACGGGGGCCGGTTCTCCGACGTCGAGGTCGCCGTCGCCCATGCCCGGGCCCAGGTGGCGGCCGGGGCCGACGTGATCGACGTGGGCGGGGAGTCCACGCGTCCCGGTGCGACCCGGATCCCGATCGGCGAGGAGCTGTCGCGGGTGATGCCGGTCGTGGAGCGGCTCGTGGACCTTGGTGTGGTGGTGAGCATCGACACGATGCGCGCCGAGGTGGCTCACGCTGCGGTGGCAGCCGGCGCCGCGCTGGTCAATGACGTCTCCGGCGGCTTGGCGGACCCGGCGATGCACCGCTGGCTGGCCGGGGTCGAGGTGCCCTACGTGGCCATGCACTGGCGTGGGCACTCCACCCACATGGACGCCCTGGCCAGCTATGACGATGTGGTGGCCGACGTGTGCGCCGAGCTGCGCCAACGGCTCGACGCCCTCGACGCGGCTGGCGTCGACCTGGCGCGGGTCGTGCTGGATCCAGGCCTTGGGTTCGCCAAGACCTCGTCGCACAACTGGGCGCTGCTCGCGGGTATGTCCCAGGTGCGGGCCCTTGGCCACCCGGTCCTGATCGGCGCCAGCCGCAAGCGCTTCCTCGGCGAGCTGCTGGGCCAGTCCGGCCAGCCCCGCCCGGTCGACCAGCGCGACGGCGCCACTGACGCGGTCACGGCGCTGGCCGCTGCCGCGGGAGCCTGGGCGGTCCGGGTGCACGAGGTGCGCGGCTCCCGCGACGCGATCGCCGTCGCCGCAGAGTGGCGCGCGGCCGGCTGGTCCCCCGTCGGGGGCGGCCCGATGACCCCGGACCGGACTGGGCCCGCGGCCGGTCCCGACGCCGACCTGATCGCAGGCCCGGCTGACGAGGCGACCAGGCCCGAACCGGACGGATTCGCCGGCCCGGTTGGCGCGGTGGCTGGGCCCGATGCGGCTGGGCGCGACCTGGACCTGATCACCCTGACCGGGATCCGGGCCACCGGCTTCCACGGCGTGTTCGACCACGAGCGCCGCGATGGCCAGGAGTTCCGGGTGGATGCGGTCCTCGAGGTGTCCTCGATGGCACGTGCCGCGCGGACCGATGACCTGGCCGACACCACCGACTACGGCGCGCTCGCCCTGGGCATCGTCGCGATCATCGAGGGGCCGGCGGTGAACCTCATCGAGACGCTGGCCTCGCGGATCGCCGAGCACTGCCTGGGCCTGAGCGACGCGCTGGCCGTGAGCATCACCGTGCACAAGCCGCAGGCGCCCATTCCCGTGCCGTTCGACGATGTGGCCGTGACCGTCAGGAGAGCGCGATGACCCGGCCGAAGGATCGTGCCGTTCTGGGCCTGGGCGCCAACCTGGGGGATGCCCGGGCCACGCTGCGGGGAGCCATCGCCGCCCTGGCCGCCGAACCCGATGTGTTCCTGATCGCCGTCTCCGGGTTGTGGAGCACCGCCGCCGTGGGTGGCCCGGAGCAGCCGGACTACCTCAACGCGGTCGTGCTGGTGGACACCACCCGGGCACCAGCCGAGCTGCTCGACCTGACCCATGAGCTCGAGGCAGCGGCCGGCCGGGTCCGCGAGGTGCGCTGGGGCCCGCGCACGCTGGACATCGACGTGCTCGCCGTCGAGGGGATAACCAGTGCCGAGCCCGACCTCACGCTTCCGCATCCGCGGGCCCATGAGCGCGCGTTCGTCCTGGCACCGTGGGCGCAGTTGCAGCCCGGGGCGGATCTCGACGTGCCCGGCGTCGGCACCCGGACGGTCGGCGAGTGGGCGGGCCTGGTCGCTGACCAGTCCGTGATGCTCGTGGACGGGGGGCCGTGGTGGCGATGAAGCCCACGTCGCTCCCGTGGCTGGTCGGGGTGGCGGTCATCGCCGCCCTGATCGGCTGGGGCTTGGTCGACTGGGTGGACGGCCGCGGTCGGTTGGTGGCCGTCCCGTGGTCGGCCGTCGTGGTCATCTGGGTCGTGGCCGGGTTCGTCGGGGCGTGGACGTTGGCGGCCCGTCGTCGTCTGCACCCCAAGCCCGACGCCAGGCGCCGACCGGAGCCGATGAACGCTGTGGTTGCCGCGCGCACCACTGCCCTGGCCTTCGCCGGGTCGAGGACCGGGGCGATCGTGCTCGGCCTGTACGGCGGAGTCGCGCTGCGGCTGCTGCAGGAGACCGGCGTGGCCGCTGGTCGCGAGCGCCTGCTGGCTGCGGCCCTGGCCGCCCTCGGTGGCCTGGTCCTGGCCCTGTTGTCGCTGTGGCTGGAGCGGATCTGCCGGCTTCCCGAGGATGCCGAGGACCCGGAAGACCGCCTGCGCCGACGAGACCCAGGGCCCGCAGGCGCAGCCACCTGACCCCCCGCCCGGCCCTCCTGAGGGGATCCGTCCAAGTTCGGTCGCCCGGTAGCGGATCGATCCAGGTTTCCTGGGCCGAAGCGCCCCCGATCCTGGAGCGATCCGTGGGCAAGGCGCGGATTGGGCTGGGGGCGTCTACTACGGTGTGCGCTATGAGCGACCACACCGAGCATCCAGACCTCGCCTACGAGGACTGGCCCTACGAGGACCTGCGCGATGAGGCGTTCGAACGGGCCCGTCATCACCACGACCTGCAGTTCTTCGTCGACCTGATGGCCCACACCCCCGCGCTCACCGCGACCGCGGACGAGGGCGGGTCGCTCGGCGAGATCGGCGGCTCGCTGATCGAGACCGTGGAGGCAGCCCGGCAGGTGTTCAGCAGCGCCGGGGTCGGCGACCTGCAGCCGATGTTCGTCGCAGTGTTCGCCACCTATCTGCGCCAGCACCCGCAAGCCTGAGCGGGCACCTGGGCCAGCACCGGGCGGGCACCTGCGCCGGCACTGGGACGGCGCCGCCAGCGCTTGAAGGCCCCGAGCGGCTCACCGGTCGACGTCGCCGCAGATCAGCAGGAAGCTGGCGATGGCCGCCGGGAGGTCCGCCATGGCGGTGCCGACCAGGGCCGTGCCCAGCGCGGCGGCGTTGCCGAAGCCGGCGCTGCGCAGCTTCAGCCGCCATGGGGTGCGGTCGTTGCGCGAGACCAGCAGGTAGCCGTTGATCCCGGTCGGGTTCTCGGTCCACGTGTAGGTGGCCCCCTCCGGCACCCGAACGACCTTGGGCAGCCGCACGTCGACCGGCGCCCCGGCCGAGGAGGCCAGTTGGGCGCACGCCCAGCGCACGAGGCCGATGCTCGGGGCCAGTTCGTCGATCAGCAGCCGGACCCTGGCCCGGGCGTCGCCGTCCGTGCCGCGCGGCACGTCGAACTCCGGGTAGGGCAGGTACGGATCATCCCTGCGCAGGTCGAGGTCCACGCCGCTGGCCCGGCCGACCGGCCCGGACGCGCCGAAGGCCAGCGCAGCCGCCCGGGGTAGCACCGCCACTCCCGCATAGCTGGCGTCCAGCACCTGCGCCGTCGCGGCTGTGTCCAGCGCGCTGTGCTCCTCGGACCAACGATGTGCCGCGGCATCGACCGCCGTCACCCACTGATCCGACACATCGGAGCGGACCCCGCCGACCGCAGCGAACATCGGATGGACCCGATGCCCGGTGGCCGCCTCGATGAGGTCCAGCACCTGGGCCCGCCAGGACCACACCTGCGCGCGCCACCCATCGGGCAGGGCGCCGGGCAGGGGTGCGAGGAACGCCAGGTGGTGGGCGATCCGGGTCAACTCGCACAGCAGGATCCGCAGGTGTTGGGCCCGCTGCGGTGGGGTCAGTCCCAGCGCACGCTCCACGCCGACCACCACACCGATCTCCGAGCAGAACGCCGAGAGCCAGTCGTGCCGGTCGGCCAACACCAGGATCTGGCGGTAGTCGCGGGACTCGAACAGCTTCTCCGCCCCGCGGTGCACGGTGCCAGGCTGCCACTGCGCGCCCGTCACGACACCGCCCGACGCCACGATCTGAACGGTCGGCATGCCGTCGAGGGTCGGATGATCGAGACCCAGCGGGATATCTGTGGGGCGGGCCGGTTCCGCGACGATCCGGTGGACGACGCCGGCCGCACCCGACTCGCCGCTTGGGCCGCCGGAGCCGGCCTCGCCCGCCTGACCGGTCTGATCCGAGGAGCCGGCCTCGCCCGCCCGACTGCCGGAGCGCGCGCGGCCGTCGCCGTCAGGTACGTCGATGACTGCGCCAGGCCCGGTCACCCGCCAACCCTACGCAGTGACCGACGAACTGGCCCTACGCTGGCGTCATGACCCAGCCGCTGACCGTCGACGACGCGTTCGCCCCGCCGGGGGAGGCCTGGCACCCGGTATCCCCGAAGCTGGCCACCGCCCGACGGATCACTCTGGTGGGCACGATGCTGCTGGTGCTGATCGGTATCGGCCTGCTCGCCCTGATCCCCGAGGCCCGCTTGGCCGCGCTGGTGCTTGCCGGAATCTGGCTGGTCGTGCTGGTCTGGGTGTGGTGGCTGATCGGGCGCCGCGTGCGCTCCTTCGGCTATGCCGAGCGCGCCGATGACCTGCTGGTGACCAGCGGGATCATGTTCCGCCGGCTGGTCATCGTCCCCTACGGCCGGATGCAACTGGTCGACATCACCGCCGGGCCGTTGGATCGCGCCCTGGGAGTGGCCACCGTGCAGCTGCACACCGCCGCAGCGACCACCAACGCCACGATTCCAGGCCTGCCCCCAACCGAGGCCGCCGGGTTGCGCGACCGGTTGGCCGCCCAGGGCGAAGAGCGCAGCGCGGGCCTGTGACCGAGAACGACCCGCCCCAGCCAGCTCGCGGCGAGCAGCCAGCCCAGAGCGAGCAGCCAGCCCCAGGCGACAACTCGGGGCAGGCCGCCAGCGAGCCGCCAATCCTCCACGCAGAAGCGCCCGACCCGCACGACTCACCCCCGACCGGAGACCCCGCACCAATTCCGGGCGCGGCAGCCGACCCCCCACCGGCACCCAGCGATGCGGCCGACTCGACGCCAATACCGGCAGCGGCGCCCGAGCAGACCCCCGCTCCCGGCACACCGCCCGACGCGACGCAAGTCCCGGACGCGGCACCCGAGCCGACCACCGGGATGGCCACCCCTCGCCGCCGCACGCATCCACTGACCCCGCTGGTCGCCTCCGTGCAGAGCGTGGCCGTCCTGGTCGGCGCGATCCTGGTGTTCGGTTCCGGCAGCCTGCGCGAGCTCGCCAACGAGATCGGCGGCCTGTGGGGCATCCTGCTGATCCTCCTCGGGCTGGCCGCAGCGCTCGGGATCGTCCTGGCGATCTCCTACGTGCAGTGGACCCGCACCGAGTTCTTCTTCGACGAGTCCGGTGATTTCCGGCTGGACTCCGGGGTGCTGCAACGCAACGAGCGCCGGGTGACGCTCTCCCGGCTGCAGAGCGTGGACACGACCCGCCCGCTGCTGGGCCGCATCGTCGGGCTCTCCCAGGTGCGCATCGAGGTGGCCGGCGGCGGCGACTCCCGCGTGGTGCTGTCCTACCTGTCCGACGCCGACGCGCACGCCCTGCGTGCGGAGATCGTCGCCCGGGCCGCCGGCATGTCCCCGGACGCTGGGGAGGCACCTGAGGCGGTGCTGGCCACTGTGCCGACCGGCGATCTCATCGTCAGCCTGCTGCTGCGCAGCGAGACCATGATCCTGCTGCTGATCTCGGTGGCGGTGGTCGCCGGTGTGGTGTTCACCGAGGGCCCGGCCGGGTTGGGGCTGCTGCTGGTGACCGGTGGCTTGCCGCTGCTGACCGTGTTCAGCCAGTTCACCCGGTTCTTCGGCTTCACGGTTGCCGACTCACCGGACGGTCTGCGGCTGCGCCACGGCCTGATCAACCAGCAGAGCCAGACCGTCCCCCCCGGGCGCGTCCAGGCCATCGAGGTCTCCGAACCGTTGCTGTGGCGCCGGCGCGGCTGGGTGCGGGTGTCGCTGAACGTCGCCGGCCTGCAGGTCGACCAGGACGGCAGCCAGGAGCAGGTACTCCTCCCGGTGGCGCCCCACGAGGTGGCGCGCGCGATCGTGGCCCGGGTGCTGCCCGGGGTGGCGTTCGGCGAGTTGGAGTTCCAGCCCGCGCCGGCGCGGGCCCGACGCCGGGCCTGGCTGCAGTTCGCGAACCTCGGGGTCGCCCACGACCACTTCGTGCTGGCCGCACGGCGCGGATTCCTGACCAGACGCACCGCGGTGATCCCGCACGCACGCACCCAGTCGGTCACCCTGACCCAGGGCGTGTGGCAGCGCTGGCTCGGGCTGGCCTCGGTGCAGGTGGACTCCACGCCGGGCCCGGTCGGGGTGCACGTGCTGCATCGCTCGGCCGATGAGGCGCGGCAGATCGCCGAGCAGCAGTTGGTCCGCGCTGCCGCCGCGCGGGGGTCGGGTCTGCGCGAGCGTTGGATGACCGGGCTCCCGGGCACCCAGCCGGATCCCGGGACGCCAGCACAGCCCGACCAGGGTCGCGATCCCCGCCAAGATTTCGGCCCCGGTTCGCCCTAGCGTCACGCCGGGGTCATCCACGAGCCGCACCCGGTGGGCCACGATGGGGCCATGACGTTCGTGATCGGTCGACCGGCAGCCGACCCGGCGGTGCGCACCGAGAGCCTGCGCACGCGCGAGCCGCGCGGGATCCTCGAGCCCACGAGCGCCACCGCCAGGTTGGCTGCACTGTTGGGGCGTCAGGTGGGCGAGGTGAGCGCGTCCCTGGGCCGCGCGGTGCTGACCGTCGAGGCCGACCCCAGGCACCTGGTGGTCCTCAGCGGCTCGGTCGTCCTGATCGCCGCCGGTGGCGTCCAGGCCGGCCCGCCGCTGGTCGGCGACCGGGCAGCGGCGGATCTGGCCGGCTGGGTCGGGGGCACCATCAGCGACCTGCGCGTGGACTCCCGAGGCGGCCTGCACCTGGGTGTGGGGCCGGATCGGCTGATCGTCGGTGCCGACCCGGCCCATGAGGCCTGGGAGGTCCGCGCAATGGATGGCGGGCTGCTGGTGTGCCTGCCCGGCGGCCGGATCTCGCTGTGGGCGCCGACGTTCGGCAGCATCCCGGTGGCGCGCCGAGCCCGGTAGGGCCCACCTGGCCGCGAAGTCCCGACGGGCGCCAGCCCGCGCCGGGTGGCAGGCTGCGAACACGATGACCGACCGAACTGACGCCGCCCAGCCCGCAGCCCAGCCTGACGCCGCGCCCGAGACCACAGCCCCCCGCCTCACCGTGGGGGTGATCGGGGTGGGCCGCGCCGGTGCCCCGCTGGCAGCGGCCCTGGCCCGGGCCGGGCATCCGGTCATCGGCGTCCACGCGGTCTCCGAGCGATCCCGGGCCCGCGCCGCCCAGTACCTGCCCGGCGCCGCGCTGCGCTCGGCTGCGCAGGTGATGGCCACCGCAGACCTGGTCCTGCTGACCGTCCCCGATGACGTCCTGCCCACCCTTGTCGCCGGCCTGGCTGAGACCCAGGCGGTGACGCCGGGGCAGTTCCTGGTGCATGCCTCCGGCCGGTTCGGCACGGCCGTGCTGGATCCGGCGACCCGGCTGGGCGCGTTGCCGATGGCGCTGCACCCGGTCATGACATTCACCGGTGCTCGGGTCGACGTCGACCGGTTGGCCGGGTGCCCGTTCGCGGTCACCGCGCCGACCGTGCTGCGTCCGGTGGCCGAGGCACTCGTCGTCGAGATGGGCGGGGACCCGATGTGGATCTCCGAGGAGGCCCGCCCGCTGTACCACGCCGCCCTGGCCAACGGGGCCAACCACATGGTGACCCTGGTCGCCCAGACCCTGGACCTGTTGAGGACCGCAGGTGTGGCCGATCCGGCCGGGCTGATCCGCCCGCTCATGGCCGCGGCCCTGGACAACGCGCTGGCAATGGGCGACGACGCGCTCACCGGCCCGGTGGCCCGCGGTGACGCCGGCACCGTGGCGGCCCACCTGGAGGTGCTGTCCCGAGCGGCTCCCGAGGCTCGCGCGGCCTACATCGCGATGGCCCGGCTCACCGCGGACCGTGCGCTGGCCGCCGGTCGGCTGGACCCGGAGCGGGCCGAGTCCCTGCTCGACGTGCTCGGCTGAGTGAGCTCGGAGCAGGTCCAGCCGTGGGGTGGTCCGTGCGCCGCAACGGCGTGCGGGGACTAGGGTCCTGCTGGCGGGAGCACCGCACGTCGAGGAGGACCAGATGAGCGAGTCGCAGGGCACGGCCAGCCCACCGCCGGTGATGCGGGTGGTGCGCACCCGCGCCTCCCTCGACGATGCCTACTCGCACCTGACTGCGCCGTCGGTCCGCTCCGCGCGGGCCACCCGGGCCGCTGTGTTCACGATGGGAGCCCTGCACGCCGGGCACGTCGCCCTGATCCGGGCCGCCCGCGGGGAGGTCGGCCCGAACGGCCACGTCACGGTCACCGTCTTCGTCAACCCGCTGCAGTTCGGCCCCGGCGAGGACCTCGCGCAGTACCCCCGCACCCTCAAGGCCGATCTGGCCGTGTGCGCCGAGGAGGACGTCGACCTGGTCTTCGCCCCGGCGCTGGAGGTGCTCTACCCGAACGGCGACCCCGAGGTGCGCATCGACCCGGGCCACCTCGGCTCGATCCTGGAGGGTGTCGCCCGCCCGGGGCACCTCGCCGGCGTGCTCACCGTCGTGGCGAAGCTGCTGAACATGACGCGCCCGCAGGCCACGTTCTTCGGCGAGAAGGACTACCAGCAACTGACGCTGGTGCGCCGGATGGCCGCCGACCTGGACCTGCCGGTGAAGGTCCACGGCGTGCCGACCCTGCGCGAGGCCGACGGGCTTGCCCTCTCCAGTCGCAACCAGTACCTCTCGGACTCCGAGCGCGTCCTGGCCGCGGCCCTGCCGGCCGCGCTGGCTGCCGGGGTCAGCGCCGCGGACCTCGGACGCGGTGCCGAGGCGATCGTGGGTGCCGCGGAGTTGGAACTGGAGCGGGTGGGGCTGACCCCGGACTACGTGGCGCTGACCGATCCGCAGCTCGGACCTGCTCCCGAACTCGGCGCCGCCCGGTTGCTGGTGGCCGCCCGGGTCGGGCAGACGCGACTGATCGACAACTCACCGGTTACGTTGCGTCAATGAGTGTCGCGGGCCCAGCCACGAAGGGGCTGGTCATCCCCACGACGCTGGCAACCCCGGGACCTGGCTGGTTCACCTCCGCCGACGTCGTGGTGATCGGCTCCGGGGTGGCGGGCCTGTCGCTGGCCCTGAACATCCGGCGCCTGGGCCATCGGGTGATGGTCGTGACGAAGTCCTGGGTCGAGCAGGGGGCCACGCGTTGGGCTCAGGGTGGCATCGCCGCAGCCCTGGCCGAGGGCGACTCCCCGGCCGACCACGAGCGCGACACCCTGGTGGCCGGCGCGGGGTTGTGCGACCCGGCGGCGGTGCACGCCCTGTGCACGCTGGGTCCGACCTCGGTGGGCAACCTGATCGCTGCCGGCGCGCGGTTCGACCAGGACCTCTCGGGGCACATCGCGCTGACCCGGGAGGGCGGGCACCTGCACGACCGGATCGCCCATGCCGGTGGGGACGCCACCGGCGCCGAGATCTTCCGGGCCCTGGTCGCGGCGATCGCTGACGATCCTGGGATCGAGCTGGTGGAGCACGCGCTGGCCCTGGACCTGCTCACCGATGCCCGGGGCGGCGTGCAGGGCCTGACCCTGCACGTGATCGGCGAGGGCCAGCACGACGGGGTCGGTGCCGTACTCGCCCCCGCCGTGGTGGTCGCGACCGGCGGTCTGGGCCAGGTGTTCGCCCAGACCACCAACCCGTCGGTGGCCACCGGCGACGGGATGGCCCTGGCCCTGCGCGCCGGCGCCGAGGTGGCCGATCTGGAGTTCGTGCAGTTCCACCCGACCGTGATGTACCTCGGGCCGGACTCCACCGGCCAGCAGCCGCTGGTCAGCGAGGCGGTCCGCGGGGAGGGTGCGTTCCTGGTCGACGACGACGGGGTGCGGTTCATGGCCGGCGTGCATCCGCTGGCCGACCTCGCCCCGCGCGACGTGGTCGCCAAGGCGATCATGCGCCGGATGCGTGCCCAGGGCCGCGCGCACATGTGGCTCGACGCACGGGCGCTCGGGGCGCGCTGGGCCGCCCGGTTCCCCACGATCCTGGAGTCCTGCCGAGCCCACGGCATCGACCCCGCCCACGACCTGATCCCGGTCGCCCCGGCGCAGCACTACGCCTCCGGCGGAGTGCGGACCGACCTGTTCGGGCGCGCCACGATCCCGGGGCTGTTCGCGGCCGGTGAGGTGGCCTGCACCGGGGTGCACGGCGCCAACCGGCTGGCGTCGAACTCGCTGCTGGAGGGGCTGGTCTTCCCGGAGCGGATCGTGTCCGTGCTGGCCGAGGGCCTGCCGCGCCGCCGCGACCCGGTGATCCGCTCCGAGCATCGTGGCCTGGTCTCCGACGACGATCGCAGCGCCCTGCAGGAGCTGATGACCGAGCATGTGGGGGTGCTTCGCACCGGTGCGTCGCTGCGCGCAGCGGTCGACGGGCTGGCCGCGATGGTTGTCGGCGACCACCCCCAGGGCCGCAGCACCGGGGCGTGGGAGACGACCAACCTGCATGCGATCTCCTCCGTGCTGGCCGGCCACGCCCTGGCCAGGCAGGAGACCCGCGGCTCGCACTGGCGCGAGGACTTCCCATACACCGACGATGTGCACTGGCGAGTTCGGCTGGTCGCTGCCACCGATCCCGACGGGGCCGTGCACACCCGCCGCGAGCCCGTTCCAGCGCATGATTACCGCACCCCCGGCACCTGAGAGGACGCACCGCCATGGACCTGACCGACGAGCTGACCCGAATGGGCCTGGACCCCGAGGTCGTCGACGCCCTGATCCGGGGCACCCTGGCCGAGGATCTCGGTGGCGGGGTGGATGTCACCTCGGTGGCGACCGTGCCCGCCGACCAGGTCGCGACCCTGGACCTGACCGCGCGGTCACCCGGTGTGGTGGCCGGCCTGGCAGTGGCGGGGCGTGTGTTCGACCTCGACTCCGCCGGGGCCAGCACCGTGATCCTGACCAAGCGCGACGCAGACCAGGTGCAGCCCGGTGACGTGGTCCTGAGCGTCACCGGACTGACCCGTTCGCTGCTGATCTGCGAACGGACCGCGCTGAACCTGCTCTGCCACCTGTCCGGCGTGGCCACGGCCACCGCCGCCTGGGCGCAGGCCCTGGCCGGCACCCGCGCCCGGGTGCGCGACACCCGCAAGACCACGCCCGGGATGCGCACGCTGGAGAAGTACGCGGTGCGCGCCGGTGGCGGGGTCAACCATCGGATGGGCCTGTGGGACGCGGCCCTGGTCAAGGACAACCATGTGGTCGCCGCCGGCGGGGTGGCCGCGGCCTTCGACGCGGTGCGGGCGCGCTTCCCGGGGATCCCGGTGGAGGTCGAGGTGGACTCGATGGAACAACTGGCCGAGGCGGTGGCGGCCGGTGCCGACCTGGTCCTGCTGGACAACTTCTCCCCCGCCCGGACGGCCGAGGCGGTGGCCCTGGTGGCCGGGCGCGCCCAACTCGAGTCCTCCGGTGGGCTGAGCCTGGCCTTGGCCCGCGACTACGCCGAGACCGGGGTGGACTTCCTCGCGGTGGGTGCGCTGACCCACTCCGCGCCCATCCTTGACTTCGGGGCCGACCTGCGGCCGCTGGCGGGCTGAGCCGTGCTGCTGGCCGTCGACGTCGGCAACACCAACACCGTCCTCGGGCTGTTCGAGGGCGTCGAACTGGCGCACTCGTGGCGGATCAAGACCGATCCGCGCGGGACTGCCGACGAGATGGCGCTGGTGTTCCGCGGTCTGCTCACGGAGGTTCCCACGGTCACCGGGATCGCGCTGTGCTCCACGGTGCCCTCGGTGCTGCGCGAGATGCGCGAGATGTTCGCCCGCTACTGGGATCACGTGCCGACGGTGATCGTCGAGCCGGGCACCCGCACCGGCGTGCCGCTGCTGACCGACAACCCGAAGGAGGTGGGGGCCGACCGGATCGTCAACACGCTGGCCGCCCATCACCTGTTCGGCGGGCCGTGCATCGTGGTCGACTTCGGCACGTCGACCAACCTCGACGTCGTCAGCGCCAAGGGAGAGTTCCTGGGCGGGGCACTGGCGCCCGGGATTGAGATCTCCCTGGACGCGCTGGCTGCCCGGGCCGCCCAACTGCGCAAGGTCGAGCTCGTCCGCCCACGCTCGGTCATCGGCAAGAACACGGTCGAGGCCCTGCAGTCCGGGGCGCTGTACGGGTTCGCCGGCCAGGTCGACGGGCTCGTGGACCGGATCATCAGCGAGGTCGGCGGCCGGGTCAGCGCCGTGGTCGCCACCGGCGGCCTGGCCCCGATCGTGGTGGCCGAGTCACGCACCATCACCGACCACGAGCCGGACCTGACCCTGGTGGGCCTGCGACTGGTCTACGCCAAGAACCCAGCCGGTCACGGCCGACACTCCGTGTGATCCACGTCACCGATTGGTGGCGTCCGGTCCGACCCGGAGGTTCCGGTCGGACCGGAGGGTGGGAGATGGCCGAGCCGAACGAGGGCGGTCCCTTCGAGTGGGACGCGGAGCGACTGGTGGCCAGCTTCGCCCGGGGATGAACAGGTCGCGCCGCACTCGCGGTCTCTGACCAGGCCCCGATCCGGCGGTCAGCGACCGCTCAGGTGCGCCAGAGGATCGACGACGCGGTGTTGGTGGAGCTGGTCTGGTCGCTTCCGGTGTTGGGGTCGCCCATCGAGCCCTGCCCGGAGCCCCCGCCGCGCATGCCCGGTCCCCGCCCGTCGCCGTGCATGCCCGGTCCGCGCCCGTCGCCGTGCATGCCCGGTCCGCGCCCGTCGCCGTGGCCGTCGGCGCCCATGCCGAGCCCGAACAGCAGGCCCAGGCCCCGGCCCGCTCGTGCGCTGTCCTCGCCGGCCAGCCACGCGTCCGCGCGCTCCTGGGCCCGCGCCAGGGTCTCCGCAGCTTGGCTGTCGGTGATACGGCCGTCCTTGACCGCTGAGTCCAGTCGCGTTCCGACGAGGTCCAGCATCCCGGCTGCGAGCTCGTCGGCGTTGTCGCCGGCGACCTCCAGCAGCGTCTTGCCCCCCTCGATCTGGGTGCGCACCTCCGCGGCGTCCATTCCCAGCGTCTTGGTCAGCAGGGCATCGATCTCGGCTGTGCGCGCGGCGCGCTCCTGCTCGTGCTCCGCACGATCCTTGGCCCAGGACTCGGCCAGGGCCTTGTTGACCTCGTCGGCCTGCTGCTGGGTGATCGTCCCCTTGCTCACCAGGCCCGAGAGCGCATCGGCCAGGCGTCCTGCGGGTCCGTTGCCGTCGGCTGCCGAGGCGGCACCGACGCCGATCACCGCCGCCAGTGCGACTCCGGTCAGGGCTGCGGCCACCGTGCGCTTCATGCGTTGCTCCTCAGGTCGAGTGGGCCTGGTCTGGCCCTCGTGCCGGCCGATCGTCTGATCGGTACGAGCTCCACTCTGCCCGTGGGAGTCCCGTTCATGGGTACCGCGCAGGTTCGAATCCGGTAAGACCGGCTGAGCAGCTACGCGCTGACGCCGACCAGGCGCAGCACCTGTTCCAGGCCGTGGGCGGGTCCGGTGGTGCGGGGCAGGATCAGGGTGCGCATCCCGAGGTGGGCCGCGCCTCCGTCGTCCAGGACGCTGTCGCCGACCATGAGCACCTCGTGGGGGTCCAGGTCCAGCCGTTGTGCTGCGAGGGTGAAGATCGCGGGATCGGGCTTGACCATGCCCACCTCGAAGGAGAACACCTCGGCGTCGTAGCGCCCGGCCAGGCCGGTCCGGGCCAGCACGTCGCGCGGATCCAGGCCGATGTTGCTCAGCACCGCAGTACGCAGTCCGGCGGCGCGTAGCGCGTCGAGGACTCCCGCGGCCTCCGTGTACGGCTGCCACTGGTCGAGCATCGTGCGGTAGAGGGCGTCGGCCAGCGGCGCAGGCACCACCCCGATTCGCTCGATCATCGCGTCGTAGACCGAGCGGTGCTGGCCCGGGGAGAGGTCGCGTTCGCTGTCGGGATCGATCTCGCGGGCGATCTCCCAGATCCGGGTGGCCCAGGGTGCGAGGTCGGCTGCGTCGGGGAACCCGGTCGGGGCTGACCGGTCGGCACCGTCGGCGAGACCCCCGGCATCGGCGGACTCGTCGGCCATCAGCGCCAGGGCCGCGGCGAGCCAGGCGCCGGGGTCACCGCCGTCGTGGATGAGGGTCGAGTGCAGGTCGAAGATGACCCCGCGGATGGGCGCGCCGGACGCCGGCGCCGGGTTCAGCATCATCCGGTGAGTCTAGGCCGGACGCCGTGTCGCCCGGCCCGACGGCTGCCCCGCCCCACCGGCGGCCGGCCGGCCCACGGTTGGCCGGCGCGATGTCGGCCTCCCGACCGCCATCCGGCGAGACTCCAGCCGCAACCGTTGGCAGGGTCGGTGCATGGACTACCAGGTGCAGCGCGTCGAGCTGGAGCCCCAGGACGCAGCCGTCGTCCGGGCGGAGGTCCCGCCGGAGGGGATCGCGGCATTTCTCGGCGGCGCGTTCGGCGAGGTGATGGGTCTGCTGGGCTCGCAGGGTGCCAGCGCGGACGGACCACCCTTCGCCCGTTACGAGGCGCGCGAGGGCGGCCTGGCGATCGAGGCCGGGTTCCCGTTCACCGGCGACCTGCGTCCGGTCGGTCGGGTCGAGCTGACCACGCTGCCCGGCGGCCCGACCCTGCTGGTCATGCACAGTGGGGCCTACGGCGGGGTGGCCGGGGCCTACGAAGCGGCACAGACGTGGATGGCCGAGCATGAGTGGGAGCCGAGGGCACCGACCTGGGAGGCCTACCTGGACGGTCCCGAGGTGCCCGAGCCGCGCACGGTGGTGCACGTCCCCTGCGCTGCGCTCTAGCCCGCTGCGCGCAGTACAGCCGCGTCGCGGGCGCTGACGCCGGCCGGCCTCGGCGCTAGCCATAGGGTGGGCGGCCATGGAGGTCCTGATCCGTCCGGCACGCACCTCGGACGTCCGCGCGATCCGCGCCCTGATCGACGTCTACGCCCCGGACCGGATCCTGTTGGCGCGGGCCACCGTCACCCTGTTCGAGACCGTCCCGGACTTCCTCGTGGCCGAGGTCGATGGGCAGGTCGTGGGCTGCGGGGCGCTGCACGTGGTCTGGGAGGACCTCGGCGAGCTGCGCTCGCTGGCCGTGCTCCCGGTGCACACGGGAGCGGGGATCGGTCGACTGCTGGCCACGGCGCTGCTGGAGCGGGCCCGCGACCTGGGCGTGGTCCGGGTGTTCTGCCTGACGTTCGAGACGAGGTTCTTCGCCGGCTGCGGGTTCGTCGAGATCGAGGGATCGCCGGTGCCCGCCGACGTGTACGCCCAGTTGCTCCAGTCCTACGACGAGGGCGTGGCCGAGCTCCTGGACCTCGAGCGGGTCAAGCCCAACACCCTGGGCAACCACCGGATGCTGCGCATCCTCTGAAGGTGCCACGCGCGGCACGGCGCCGCACCTTCGAGCCGGTCCCGCCGGACAACCTGGTGCGTTGCTGCCCAAAGGACGGCAGCCAGGCACCAGGTAGTGGGCCGCGCGGTCAGGCGGCGCGCTCGGGCCGCGCGCTCGGGCCGCGCGCTCGGAGTTCGCGGTCGGGGTGGGTGGGCGCCCGCAGTCAGCGGCACGAGCTGCGGGAGTCGGCGCGCAACGGCCTGCGGATCAGCCGGTGTTGCGCAGTCCGGTGGCGATGCCGTTGACCGTCAGCAGCAGCGCCCGGCGCAACTGCGGTTCCACCGCTGTCCCCTCGCCCTCGTGCCAGCGGACCCGCCCAAGCAGCGAGACCTGCAGCAGGTGCAGCGGGCGCAGGTAGGTGTCGCGCACGAGCAGCGTCTGGGCCAGGTCGGGCTGGTTGCCCAGCAGCGAGTCGGTGCCCATGATCCGCTGCAACGCCGTGACGGTCCGGGCGTGCTCAGCGCGGATGTCCGCCTCGAACCGGTGCAGGTGCTCGGGGACCAACCGAGCCACGTAGCGCTGCGCCATGTCGAGGTCGGCCTTGGCCGCGGTCATCGCCACGTTGGACAGGAAGTTGGCGAAGAACGGCCAGCGCTGGGCCATCTGCACCAGCGTGTCGGCGTGCCCGGCGGCGTGTGCGGCTGCCAACCCGGTGCCGACGCCGTACCAGCCGGGCACGATCTGGCGGGCCTGCGTCCAGCCGAACACCCAGGGGATCGCGCGCAGGCCGTCCAGTCCGGCAGCCGAGGTCGGGCGGCGCGCGGGCCGGGAGCCCAGGTGCAGGTCGCCCAGTTGCTCCACCGGCGTGGCGAACGAGAAGTACTCGGGCAGGTCCGGGTCGTCGACCAGGGCCCGGTAGGCCGTGAACGCCGCGTGCGAGGTGAGATCCATGACGGCATCCCAGGCGGCCAGGGTCTGCGGATCGATGCGGGACGTGCGGTGCAGCACCGTGCCCCGCAACGTCGCGGCCAGGGTCTGACGCAGATTCTCGCGGGCCAACGCCGGCAGAAGGTACTTGTCGGAGATGACCTCGCCCTGCTCGGTGACCTTGATCTCCCCGTCGAGCACTCCCCAGGGCTGCGACAGGATCGCCTCGTAGCTGGGCCCGCCGCCGCGCCCGACCGTGCCGCCGCGGCCGTGGAACAGCCGCAGCCGTACGCCGTGCGCCGAGCACACATCGCGCAGCCGGCGCTGGGCCAGATGGATCTCCCACTGCGAGGTCGTGATCCCGGCATCCTTGTTGGAGTCCGAATAGCCGAGCATGACCTCCAGGGAGTCCCCGCGCAGCCGCACCAGCTCGCGGAACCCGGCGTCGTCGAGCAGCGCCCCGACCAGTTCGTCGGCGGCGCGCAGCTCGGCCACGGTCTCCAACAGCGCGACGAACCCGATGCGGACCACCCCGGCGGCCAGATCGACCAGACCGGCTTCGCGGGCCAGCACGACCGCGGCCAGCACGTCGGCGGCGGACTTGGTCATCGAGATGATGTAGGACTGGCAGATCTCGGGGCCATAGCGGTCAAGTGCGCGACCCATCTCCACGAATGTCTCGTAGGTGACGCCCGCGGCGTCGTCCAGCGGTGGCGGGGACGGTGCCAGCGGCCGCTTGCTCACCAACTCCGCGCTGAGCACCCCCAGGCGCTCCTGGGGGCTGAGCTGGTCGTACGGGCGGTCGAGCTCTGCGAGCCGATCGATCAACTGGCCGACCGCCACGTGATGGGCCGCGGAGTGCTCCCGGACATCGACCGTGGCCAGCGACAGCCCGAAGACCGCCACGAGCCGCATCGTGCGCGACACAGACCCCGCGGCGATCAGCCCTCCCCGGTTGGCCAGCAGCGAGGTGCGGATCAGCTCGAGGTCGTTGAGCAGCTCCGCGGTCGTGCGGTAGTCCCGGCCGTGCTGGTGCGGGCGGTTCTCGGCCTGCCGCATGCGGGTGTTGCGCAGCTTCGCGTGGATGCAGGTCAGCTTCAGCCGGTAGGGCTCCTCGGCGTTGAGCCGCAGGAATCGCGGATCGAGGTCGGGCAGTGCGCCCAGGTCGACGGCCAACGAGGCGTTGAGCTCGGCACTCGCGGGCGCGATCCGCTCGGAGACCGACACGTCCGCGCTCAGCGCCTCGATGTGCACGAGCAGGTCGCGCACGGCGTGGTCGTGCTGGAGGGCCAGCACGCGGGCGGTCATCTGCGGGGTCACGTTCGGATTGCCGTCGCGGTCCCCGCCGATCCAGGAGCCGAAGGTCAGCACCGGCTGGCGGGGCGCGATCCGCAGACCGGCGACCTCGGCGGCCTCGGCGAACTCGTCCATCACCTCGCCGGCCGGGCCGCCGGCCAGGTCATCGAGGTAGAACAGCACGTTGCGGGCCTCGTCGGTGACCTCAGGGGCCTCCAGGCGCAGCTCGTCGGTCTGCCAGAGCAGGTCGATAACCTCGGCCAGGTCCCGGTCGGTGCGCTCGCTGCGCGGGGCGTCGAGCAGCTCGGCGATGCGCCGCAGCTTCACCAGCACCGACCGCCGGGAGGACTCGGTCGGATGGGCGGTGAACACCGGTCGGGCAGAGATCCGCGCCAGGCCGCGGCGGACGTCCTCGATCTCCACCTCGCCGCTGGCCACCGCGGTGGCGATCGCCGCGCCCGCCTGCGCCAGGGGTCCACCGGTCTGTGCGCGCCGGGCCGTCTGACCCGCGGCCCGGTGCACCTGCTCGGCGATGTTGGCCAGCGCGAAGTAGAGGGAGAACGCCCGGGCCAACGTCGTGGCCTGGTCCAGGGGTAGGTCATCGACCAGCGCCTGGGCCTGGTCGGGGTCCTCGCGGACCAGGGTGCGGATGTTCTCCACGAGGGCGAACGTGGCCGCACCCTCCTGGCGGATCAGGGCCTGGCCCAGCAGGTCCCCGAGCCGGCGGATGTCCTCGCGCAGCTTCGGGGCGGAGGTCAGGTTCGCCAGGGGGCCCATGGGCCGAACCCTAACCAGCACGCTCCAGGCTCGCACGGGCTTCGCACCGCGCACGCCGCGGCTCGCTGGGCCCCGACGCGCTGCATTCTCGGGCTGAGGACGAATTTCTCTCGTGCGAAATCTTCGGAGTAGAATCCGGCCATCGACATTTGCCCACCCGAAATGAGGTCCAGAATGGCACGCAAGGTACATGTTGTTCTCGAGGACGATATCGACGGCACCGCCGGGGCCGAGACCGTGGTATTCGCCCTGGACGGCAAGACCTATGAGATCGACCTGTCGGAGGAAAACGCCGCGCGGCTGCGCCAGTCCTTCGCCGAGTGGATCGGCGCTGGCCGTCGAGCCAGCTCCAACGGGCCCACGGAGTCCCGGCCCCGGGCTGCGCGGCGCGGACAGGACACCGCCGCCATTCGGACGTGGGCCCTGGACAACGGCATCCCGGTGAGCAGCCGGGGGCGCATCTCGGCCGACCTGCGCGCCCGCTACGAGGCCGCGCACTGACGCGCGGAGCCGCTGCGCAGCTCCGTGCGCGGGCCGCAACGCGTTCGCCGAGGGCTTAGCGCGCCACGGTAAGGCCCGCGTCCAGCACGGCGTTGGGACCACTGAAGGGCCGCTGCCGGCCGACCCGGCGCGCACATGCGCCGTGTGGTGGTCGGGTACAGCGGCTAGAGTTTCGTTCCACCCCGTGCTGCGGGAGGGACATACGAACGGAAGTGGGGCCCATGTTCGAGAGGTTCACCGACCGCGCCCGTCGGGTTGTCGTGCTCGCGCAGGAGGAAGCGCGCATGCTCAACCACAACTACATCGGCACCGAGCACATCCTGCTCGGCCTCATCCACGAGGGTGAGGGGGTGGCAGCCAAGGCCCTGGAGAGCATGGGGATCTCCCTGGAGTCCGTGCGCCAGCAGGTCGAGGAGATCATCGGCCAGGGCCAGCAGGCGCCCAGCGGGCACATCCCGTTCACGCCGCGGGCCAAGAAGGTCCTCGAGCTGTCCCTGCGCGAGGCGCTGCAGCTCGGGCACAACTACATCGGCACCGAGCACATCCTGCTCGGCCTGATCCGCGAGGGCGAGGGCGTGGCCGCCCAGGTGCTGGTCAAGCTGGGTGCCGACCTGACCAAGGTCCGCCAGCAGGTCATCCAGCTGCTCTCGGGCTTCCAGGGCAAGGAGACCGCCGGCGCCGGGGTCGGTGCCGGGGCTCAGGAGGGAACTCCCTCGAGCTCGCTGGTCCTCGACCAGTTCGGGCGCAACCTGACCAAGGACGCCCGCGAGAACAAGCTCGATCCGGTCATAGGCCGGGAGAAGGAGATCGAGCGGGTGATGCAGGTGCTGTCCCGGCGCACCAAGAACAACCCGGTGCTGATCGGTGAGCCCGGCGTGGGCAAGACAGCGGTGGTCGAGGGCCTGGCCCAGATGATCGTGCGCGGCGAGGTGCCCGAGACCCTCAAGGACAAGCATCTCTACACCCTGGACCTCGGCGCCCTGGTGGCCGGCTCCCGGTACCGCGGTGACTTCGAGGAGCGCCTGAAGAAGGTGCTCAAGGAGATCAAGACCCGCGGGGACATCATCCTGTTCATCGACGAGATGCACACGCTGGTCGGTGCCGGGGCCGCGGAGGGCGCCATCGACGCGGCCAGCATCCTCAAGCCGATGCTGGCCCGCGGTGAGCTGCAGACGATCGGCGCGACCACCCTCGACGAGTACCGCAAGTACGTCGAGAAGGATGCCGCCCTCGAGCGCCGCTTCCAGCCGATCCAGGTGCAGGCGCCCAGCGTCGCGCACACCATCGAGATCCTCAAGGGCCTGCGCGACCGCTACGAGGCCCACCACCGGGTCTCCATCACCGATGCCGCGCTGGCTGCCGCTGCCCGGCTCTCGGACCGCTACGTCTCTGACCGCCAGCTGCCCGACAAGGCGATCGACCTGATCGACGAGGCCGGCTCCCGGCTTCGGATCCGCCGGATGACCGCCCCGCCGGACCTGCGGGAGTTCGACGAGCGGATCGCCACCGTGCGCCGTGAGAAGGAGTCGGCGATCGACTCCCAGGACTTCGAGAAGGCAGCCGCGCTGCGCGACCGGGAGAAGACCCTGGCCATCGAGAAGGCCCAGCGCGAGAAGGAGTGGAAGGCCGGCGACATGGATGTCGTGGCCGAGGTCGACGACAAGCTCGTCGCCGAGGTGCTGGCCCTGATGACCGGCATCCCGGTCACCGACCTGTCCGAGGACGACGCCCAGCGGCTGCTGCGCATGGAGGACGAGCTGCACAAGCGGGTCATCGGCCAGCAGCCGGCGATCCACGCGCTGAGTCAGGCCATCCGCCGCACGCGCGCAGGGCTCAAGGACCCGAAGCGGCCCGGTGGGTCCTTCATCTTCGCGGGGCCCTCGGGCGTGGGCAAGACCGAGCTGAGCAAGACGCTGGCCGAGTTCCTGTTCGGGGAGGAGGACGCGCTGATCGCCCTGGACATGAGCGAGTACTCCGAGAAGCACACCGCGTCGCGGCTGTTCGGTTCTCCGCCGGGATATGTGGGTTATGAAGAGGGTGGACAACTGACCGAGAAGGTGCGTCGCAGGCCGTTCTCGGTGGTGCTTTTCGACGAGGTCGAGAAGGCGCACCCGGATATCTTCAACTCGCTGCTTCAGGTGCTTGAAGAAGGCCGTCTGACCGATGCCCAGGGGCGGGTGGTCGACTTCAAGAACACGGTCATCATCATGACCACCAACCTGGGTAGCCGCGACGTCAGCAAGGGCGTGATGCTCGGCTTCGGCGGCAACGAGGGTGCCGATGACTACGAGCGGATGAAGTCCAAGGTCCAGCAGGAGCTCAAGGCGCACTTCCGGCCCGAGTTCCTCAACCGGATCGATGACATCGTGGTCTTCCACCAGCTCACCCGCGGCGAGATCATCCAGATCGTCGACCTGATGGCCGCTCATCTCGATGACCGGCTCAAGGAGCGCGACATGGGTATCGAGTTGACCCAGGCCGCCAAGGAGCTGCTCGCCGAGCGCGGCTACGACCCCTCGCTGGGGGCCCGGCCGCTGCGCCGCACCATCCAGCGTGAGATCGAGGACGCCCTGAGCGAGAAGATCCTGTTCGGCGACCTGCGCCCGGGGCAGATCGTGGTGGTCGACGCCGAGGGCACCGGCCCGAGCGCGACGTTCAAGATCACCGGCACCGACAAGGTGGCCCTGCCCGACGCCCCGCCGGTCGAGGCGGCCGGCACCGGCGCCGGTGAGGCCGCCGAGGGCTGATCGGCACTGGCTGGCGCCCGCGCAACCCGAAGCTGACCGGGTGCGCGGGCGCAGTCATGTCCGGGCCCGCGTTACCGTGGTGCCGTGAGTTCCATGATGAACCCGGTCGGCCCGGAGCAGCCCAGCACGTACTGGCGTCGCCGCGCGGGCGTCATCGCAGCGCTGCTGGTGGTCCTGTGGGTGGGCTGGCTGCTGGTGCGCAGTGCATTCGGCCTCGGTGGCGATCCGGGCGCCCAGACCCCGCAAGCCGAACCGAGCTTCGGGTTGACCATGTCGGCCTCGCCGGAGGCCGCCGATGCCAGCGCGACGCCGGCCCCGAACCCCTCAGCCAGCACCGACCCGAGCGGGTCGCCCGCGGCGTCGCCGAGTCCGAGCCCGTCGGCCACCGACGCCTGCACCGACGCCGACGTCGAGGTGGTGGCCAGCGCCGCCGGCTCCTCGACCAGCGTCGGGTCCGGCATGGCGCTGAGCATGACGGTGACCAACACCGGCAAGACTGCGTGCAGTCGTGACGTGGGCGCCGGCGCCAACGAGCTGCGGATCACCTCCGGCTCAGCCCTGGTCTGGTCCTCGGACTTCTGCAACGCCTCGACGGCCGAGGACATCGTGGACCTGGCCGCCGGCACGCCGTTCACGACCTCGGTCACCTGGCCGGGCCGGGTCACGGCCAAGGACTGCCCGGCCAACCAGCCCCTGGCTCAGCCGGGCAGCTACAAGGTCATCGCGCGCAACGGCGCGGTGGAGTCCGAGCCGGTGACGTTCACCGTCAAGTAGTTGCCACGCTCGAGTAGCGGCACCCGCTCAGTGGGCGGTGGCCGGTCCGGCCGGCCCGAGGGGCAGCTGGGTGCGCAGGCGGTAGCCCTGGCCACGGACAGTCTCGATCCGCCGGGCACCCAGCTTGCGTCGCAGGTACCCCCCGTACACCTCGACCACGTTCGTGCCCGGGTCGTGCTCGGACCCTCACCCCTGACCGTCTGGGCGGCCTGGAGCGCGGCCCCACCAGTGCTGGCCACCGACGTGCGGAAGCCGGCTGTCGCGAAGCCCTTTGACCAGGAACGACGCCGGAGGGAACCTGACCCACATCCTGATCGCCGAGGACGAAGGGCGGATCGCGGGGTTGGGGCTCAGCTCAGACGTAGCGTTCCAGGATGGAGGACTCGGCCAGTCGGGACAGCCCCTCGCGGATGTAACGGGCCCGGTTCTCACCGATCCCCTCCACCTGCTGCAGGTCCTCGACGGAGGCCCCGAGCAGCCCTTGCAGGGTGCCGAAGTGCTCCACGAGCCGGTCGCGGACGGCCTCCGGGACCCGGGGGACCCGCGAGAGCGTCCGATGCCCGCGCGCGCTCACATTGGTCTCCAGACCGTCGGTGCTGGCCGGATAGCCCAGGGCGCGGGCCACGGAGGTCAGGTCGAGCAGGTCGGTCGGTCCGATCAGGTCCAGCGCGTCGAGGGCGTCGGTCGCGGTGCGGATCTTGCGGCTGGACTTCCTCCGCGGCTGGTAGTCGCGCACCACGAGCTCCCGGTCGGTCTCCACACCGGCGACCAGCTCGGCCAGTTGCAGGGCCACCAGCCGGCCCTCGGTGCCCAGTTCCAGCAGGTAGGCGCTGATCTCGGTGGCGATGTGGCGGACCATCTCCAGTCGTTGCAGGGTCGCGCAGACCTCCCGGACGGTCACCAGGTCCTCGATCTCCAGGGCGGACAGGGAGCGCGAGACCTCGTCGAGGCGCTGCTTGTAGCGCTCGAGGGTGGCCAGCGCCTGGTTCGCCCGCGACAGGATCGCGGCCGGCTCCTCGAGCACGTACCGCCGACCCTTGAGGTACAGCGCGATGATGTTCATCGACTTGCTGACGCTGACCACCGGGAACCCGGACTGCCGGGCGACCCGGTCGGCGGTGCGGTGCCGGGTGCCGGTCTCGCCGGTCGGGATGGTCGGGTCGGGGACCAACTGCGTCGCCGCCTTCACGATGCGTGCGGTCGTCGAGTCGATGATGACCGCGCCGTCCATCTTGGCCAACTCGCGCAGCCGGGTGGCGGTGAAGTCGATGTCCAGGGGGAAGCCGCCGGTGGCGATTGCCTCGAGGGTCTTGTCGCTGCCGAGGACGATCAACGCGCCGGTCCGCCCACGCATGATCCGCTCCAGGCCGTCGCGCAACTCCGTTCCCGGTGCCACTCGGGCAAGGGCCGCTGCCAGTTCTGGGTCGGTACCTGCCATAGTGACTCTCCGTGTCCGTGTGCTCCCTGGCGCCGAGTCTAGGTGACCGTGTGCGCTTCGGCGCGGACCATGGCGCGTCGGCCCGTGCCGGCCCGTGCCGGCCCGTGCAGGTGGTGGGCGGTTGTCCCCAGGCGTGCTCCTGACCTGCCTGGCGTTGTCAGCGGGTCGAGGTAGTTTCCGACCATGACGTCCAGCAGCGCGGTCCGTTCGGTGTTCCGATGCTCCGAGTGCGGGTGGCATGCGCACAAGTGGGTGGGTCGATGTGGGGAGTGCCAGGCCTGGGGCAGCGTGAGCGAGGTGGGCACCACCAGCCGGGTGCCCAGCGCCGGTCCGGTGTCGGGCTCCGCCCAGCCGATGACCCACATCGACCTGACCCGATCGCAGGCCGAGCCGACCGGCGTCGCTGAGCTCGACCGGGTGCTCGGAGGTGGCTTGGTCCCGGGGGCTGTGGTGCTGCTTGCCGGCGAGCCGGGGGTCGGCAAGTCGACGTTGCTGCTCCAGGTGGTTGCCGCGGTGGCGGCCCGTGGGGTGCGGGCGCTCTACGTCACCGGCGAGGAGAGCGTGGAACAGGTGCGGGCCCGGGCCGAGCGGGTGGGCTCAGTGAGCGCGGAGGTGTTCCTGGCTGCCGAATCCGAGGTGGCGGCCGTCGTGGCGCATGCTGAGCTGGTCGCTCCCGGGTTGCTGGTCATCGACTCGATCCAGACGATGACGGCCACCGGGGTGGACGGGGCCGTGTCCGGCGTGGCCCAGGTGCGCGAGTCCACGTCCGCGCTGATCCGCCTGGCCAAGGAGCGGCACATGGCCACGATTCTGGTGGGCCACGTGACCAAGGACGGGGGAATCGCGGGGCCACGGACCCTGGAGCACCTCGTCGACGTGGTGCTGTCCTTCGAGGGCGACCGGCACGCCCGGCTGCGGATGGTCCGTGCGGTGAAGAACCGCTACGGGCCCACGGATGAGGTGGGCTGCTTCGAGCTCGGCGAGGAGGGGCTCGTCGGGCTTGCCGATCCGAGTGGGCTGTTCGTCTCCGACCGACCTGACCCGGTGCCCGGCACATGCGTCACCGTGGCGCTGGAGGGCCGCCGGCCCTTGCTGGCCGAGATCCAGGCCCTGGTCGTACCCGCGGCCGGCGCTGGCCCGCGGCGGACCAACTCCGGCCTGGAGACCGCCCGGATCGCCATGGTGCTCGCGGTCCTCGAGCGCCGTGAACGGGTGCCGCTCTCCCGGCTCGACACCTACGTGGCACCGGTCGGCGGTGCCCGGCTGGTCGAGCCCGCCTGCGACCTGGCGATCGCCCTGGCCGTGCACGGCTCGGTCCTGGACATGTCAGTGCCCGCCGGATGGGTCGCCTTCGGCGAGGTCGGCCTGGCTGGAGACGTCCGCCGGGTGCCCGGTGCGCGCCAGCGGGTGGCCGAGGCAGCCCGTCTGGGGATGACCGACGTCATCCTGCCGCGGGCCGATGCGTCGGTCCTGCGCGATCCCGCCATGCGTGTGCATCCGGTCGACGACCTGTCCGGCGCGCTTCGGGTCATGCCGTGGGTGCGCCCGGAGCTTGCCGTCAAGGCGCCCCGATCAGGCCCCCGGTCACTGGCCCTGGTGCCTGAGCCATGAGCCCCGCGGTCCGCTTGACGAGTTGCTCCACGTGGGCGTCAGGGGTGGCGGGGTTCCTCCACACCGGGGTCGCCCTAGCGACGCGTAGGTGGAGGAACTGACGGCCGAGAGGGTGGGTGTGGGTTGGTGTGGGTAGGCCGGGTTGTGGGTCGGCGGGTCTAGGAGAGGGCGGGTGGGTCAGGTCGAAGGTTGGTGGGGGGTGCTGGCCGGGTGGGGGGCCATCCCCACGAGCGGCAGGCTGCGGGCAGCGCGCGCGGCTATCGCCTCCAGTCGCGCGCTGCAGTGCTCGGCCAGCACGTCGTACGCCCCCGGGCCGATCAGTTCCACGAGCTCGTCGCGCGCGGTCACGTAGACCGGCTCGGTGCCGGTGTGCGCGGCCGGCGCGGTCGTGCAGTACCAGTCGAGGTCGTGCCCGCCCTCCCCCCAGCCCCGGCGGTCGAACTCGGAGAGGACCACCACCTGCACCTCACTTCCGTCCGGCCGGGTCAGCTCCTCGTAGGTGCGCCGGATCGGTAACTGCCAGCACACTTCGGGCTTGGTCGTCGTGATGGGCACGTCCCGGTCCAGCGCCAGTCGGTGCAGCGCGCAGCCGGAACCGCCGGCGAATCCGGGTCGGTTGAGGAAGATGCACGCCCCATCGACCACCCGGGTCTTGGCCGCACCGTCGGCGTCGTGGGCCACCACGCCCTCGGCCCGACCCGTGCCGCGGTGCTGCCACTGCACTGTCGAGAGCTGGCGGGCCAGGCGCTGCGTGCGTTTGCGGTCGGCGTCGTCGGCGAAGTGCGCACCGAGTGTGCAGCAGCCGTCGTCGGGCCGGTCGGCGTAGATGCCTGGGCAGCCGGCACCGAAGATGCAGGTCCAGCTCGAGGTCAACCAGGTCAGGTCGGCACGATAGACCACGACGGGGTCATCGACCGGGCCCTCCGGGTCCGGGAACTCCACCCAATGCCGCGCCCCGCCGAGGGGTACCTCCACCATGGGGCTCAGCGTAGGCGTTCGGTCGGCACCCGTTCGTGGGGCGCACCTCAGTGATGGGCTTAGGCTTGCGTTGTGCCAGAACGTCGGCAGGACGACCCCCAGGCGATGGGCGCGCCGATCGCTGCCTCGGAAACCTCCGATGCGGTGCAGGTCCCGGCCCGCAGGCGGACTCGCGCGGCCAAAGCCGCGGCCGATACCCCGACGGGAGCAACCGACCCAGCCGCGTCTGATGCCGAGGTCCCGGCTGCGGTCGATGCCCAGGGAGCGTCGACCCCTGCGCAGAACGAGCCCAGTCCGGCTGCGCAAGAGCCGGCCAGTGCTGCCCGGAAGGGCTCGACCAAGGCCCGGTCCAGGACTGCGGGCAAGCGCCCGCCCCGCCCTCGGACCACGAAGGCAGCTCCGTCGGCAGACCCTGACGGGCCTGACGGGCCTCACGAGCAGGCTCCGGTGGCGGGGCCAGCGCCCGACACCAAGCGACCTCGCAAGCGGGCCGCGACTCCCCACCGGGCGGCCAAGATCCCGCCGAAGAAGGGCACGTCAACCGACGGCTCCAGCGCATCGCCGGCACCAGACTCGCCCTCTGCGGCCGCGACCGTGCCAGCTCCGTCCGCGCGAGGCTCGTCCACACCGGGCTCGTCCGCACCGGACTCGACGGTGCCTTCGTCCCCGCCCTTGGCCTCACCGGGGCCACCTGCCCCCCATTCACCCGAGTCTGCGACGCCGGCCCCGCCTTCGGCCGCTGCCGGGCCCGAGTCGGAGCCGAGCGCCCCGGGCGCCACCCCCGCCCCGAAGCGACGCGGCCGACGAGCAGCATCGCCTCGCCCGGCGCCGACCAGCCTGGTGCTGCCAGACACTGAGCTGAGCATCTCGGAGGTCGAGCGCCCGACCGTCCGGGTGCCCGCTGCCAAGATCGCCCTGTCCACAGCGTCGGTGTACCCGGAGTCCACGGCCGCAGCGTTCGAGATCGCCCGACGGCTGGGCTATGACGGCATCGAGCTGATGGTGTTCACCGATGCGGTCAGCCAGGATCCCGACGCCGTGCGCACGCTTTCGGACTACTACGGCATCCCGGTCCTGTCGGTGCATTCGCCCTGCCTGCTGGTCACCCAGCGCGTCTGGAGCACCGATGCGTGGGAGAAGCTGCGCCGCTCCCAGGCCGCGGCGGAACTTCTGGGCGCCTCGACCGTCGTCGTGCACCCCCCGTTCCGCTGGCAGCGAGACTACGCCCGCGACTTCGAGACGGGCCTGGCCCGGATGCGCGACGAGACCGACGTGGTGTTCGCCGTGGAGAACATGTACCCCTGGCGTGCGGCCAGCCGCGAGTGGGCGGCCTACCTGCCCGACTGGGATCCGCGCAACCAGGACTACCCGCACGTGACCCTGGACCTGTCGCACACCTCGGTCTCGGGCACCTCCGCCATGGCCATGGCCGCCGACCTTGGGGACCGCCTGGCCCACATCCACATGGCCGACGGAAGCGGCTTGGCCCGCGACGAGCACCTGATTCCCGGCCGTGGCAACCAACCGTGCGCCCAGATGCTCGAGCAGCTCGCGATTCAGAGCTTCACCGGAACCGTGGTCCTGGAGGTCAGCACCCGCAAGGCGGCCAACCGGGCCGAGCGGGAGGCGGACCTCGCCGAGGCGCTGGCCTTCGCCCGCCTGCACCTGGCTGCTCCGCTCGTCCTGCCGGGTGCGGGCCCTCGGGCCTAGTCTGGCTGTGTGAGTGAGGATCCCAGGGAAGCCCTGCTGCACGTTGCGCGGGACATCATCGCCAAGCGGGGCTATGTCGGGCTGACGATGCGTACCGCCTCGGCGGCCGCAGGCGTCACCCCCGACGTGGCCCGCCGCTACTACCGCAACCGCGAGTCCCTGCTGGCAGCCGCCTTGCGCCTGCCCGAGGACCCGGTCTCGGCAATCCCGGCCCTGCTGGCCCCGGGGATCGAGGGGATGGGGGAGCGGCTGGTGCGCTTCACCCTCGACACGTTGCGGGACCCGCAGGCGCGCGACGACCTGCTCTCGATCGCACGTAGCGGGGTCAGGACCGGCCAGGCGGTCTCCGGGCTGCAGGAGTTCATCGAGGTCGGGGTGGTGGACCGGGTCGCCGGCACGATCGGCGTGCCGGATGCGCGGATGCGGGCGTCATTGATCACCAGCTACCTGATGGGCGTGGCGATCATGCGCTATGGGGTGCACCTCGAACCGTTGGCCTCGGCCAGCGAGGAGGAGGTGATCCGGATGGTGGCGCCCGTGATCCAGGACCTGCTCGACCCGCGCCGTCCGATCCCCGGCTCGGCGCGGGACCGGGCCAGGTCGGCCGGCGTCGTCGACACCGCGGATCAGCCCGGCATCAGCAAGCGGACCTTCGATCCCGACCCGGCGGCTACCCGGGCTGCCAAGCTGCGCGCCGAGCAGGAGGCGGCGGCGCGCGCCAGCGCAGCGGCCAAGCGGGCCGAAGCCAGGGCCGCGGCCAAGACCGCCCCGAAGGCTGCCGCCCGCCCCTCGGCCACGCCCGAGCCGGCCACCGAGCCCGCGGCCAAGCCCGCACCGAAGCGCAAGACCGCCAACAAGCCCGCAAGCACCAAGCCCGCGAGCAGGTCCACCACCAGGCCCGCAGGCACCAAGCCCGCGAGCAAGTCCGCGACCGCGTCGGCGAGCGACCCGTCCGCCAGGCTCGCGCGCAAGCCCGCCACCAAGCCCACCGCGAAGTCGGCCACACACGCTCCCCGTTCGACGCCCCAGGGATCCGTCGCCCCGGCTCCTGCCACCGCCCCGGCTCCTGCCACCGCCCAGGACTCCGTCGATCCCGACGAACCGGACGACTTCGCGTCGGCCAGTCCTGCTGCCAAGCCTGGGCAGGCCAGTTCGGCAAGCGCCGACGTGTCCGAGCCCGACCCGAAGCCGGCGGCAACGCGGGCGCAGTCCACCGGCCGGGCGTCGGGCTCAGACGCCGCGGAGGGCGCGCAGGAGGGACCCGGTCACGCCGCCTCACACCCGCCCACCGACTGACTACGAACAGAAGCGCTCACTGCCCCCGGTGGTGATCCCCCGCCGGCAGGTGTCGATGGTTGTCATCTCGACCTGATCTGGTGAGGAATGCTTGAGCGAGAGCGACGCGGGGGGCGCTCGCTGGGCCAGGAACCTGATCACGGTGTGGATGCCCCCAGTTCGGGCGGGCTGGAGCTTGGTGCTGCGGGGGTGCGGCGGGTGGTTCGCGCGGGACGGCATACTCACTGACGTGGGCGACGTCGTGGATCGTCCGGGGGGCGGGAGCCGGTGGCGCCGGACTGCTCGGTCCACCCGGGAGCTGCTCAGGCGGCACGACCTGTTTCTGCTCGGAGCGGGTGTCACCTTCTATGCCGCCGTCGCCATCCCGCCGTTGGCCTTCCTCACCGTGCGCCTGCTGCTGCTCCTTGCCGATGACGACCTTGTGACGGGCCTGGTGGATGACCTGACCGCCGTGCTTCCCTCGGCCACCGACGGGGCTGCCGTTGCAGACGCGATGTTCGCCGTGGGCAGCCGGCTGTCGTGGTGGGCTGCGCTGGCCTGCGTGCTGCCGGCCACGCTCTACGGTGAGGGACTGCGGCGCGCGTACGCGCAGTTGGCGCAGACGCCCGCCGGGGCTCCGGGGTTGCGCGGCCGGCTCGCGGTCGTCCCGCTGCTGCTCGTGGCCCCGCTTCTGCTCCTGGCCGTGCTCGGCACCACCCCTGTGCTCAACCGGCTGGCCGGGGAGGGAGTCGCCGCCGAGGCGCTTGGCGTATGGCTGGCGCTCACCGTCAACTGGCTCGTGCTCGCCATCCCCCTGGCCTGGAGCTTCCACGTCGTCGCACCCAGCACCATGCCGTGGCGGGCGTCAGTGCTGGGTGGCTTGGCCACGGCTGCGTTCATCAGCGGGTTCCTACAGGGCTTCGTGGTCTTCCTGCGACTGCCGATCGACTTCGGCGCACCCTTCGCAGGCGCGTCCCTCGTGGGCGCCGTCATCGCGGTGCTCGGATGGCTCTGGGTGCTGCACCTGGTCGCACTGGTCGGCTTCGCCTCGACAAACCGTTGGGCCGCCATCAGCGCAGGACTCGGCCCGAGCGGTGAAGCGACGAGCCTTCCTCCGCCGTGACAAGCTCGTCCCAGCGAGTCAGCCCGGTGAGCCATCGGCGGGCGGGGCAGCAGTCCAATCCCTCGGACGGTCAGCCCAGGGCGCATCGCGCTGCACTGCCCCTGTCTCGCTGAGTCAGGATGGGTTGGTGCAGGTCCCCATGGGTCGGATCGCTACAGGGAAGTGAGGAACTGCAAGGTTCGGCTGGTCAGCAGCGCAGTTGCCGCCGAGTCGAACGAGGGCAGGGAACTGTCGGCGAAGAGGTGCTGGGTGCCGGGGTAGAGGAAGATGTCAACGCCTTGCTCCTGCGCTGCGAGAGCCTCGGCAGCGGCGAGGTCGCCGTCGGGTTCGGTGAAGAACGGGTCGGCGTCCATGGCATGCACCTGGGCGCGCAGTCCCGCCGGCCACGTCCCGAACTCCTCGGCCGGCATGCACGCGCTGTAGAACAACGCCCCGCGCGCGCCAGACCGATTCTGGGCAAGATCTTGAGCAGGGATGACGCCGAGGGAGAAGCCGGCGTACACCAGTTCGTGGGGCAGCCCCTCGGCAGTGGCGCGGCCCCTTCGGGCGACCGCCCCAAAGCCGCCGTTGTCCCGTACGAAGGCCATGCCGTCGTCGATGGAGTCGAACGTGCGCCCGTGGAACAGGTCGGGCACGTGGACGGTGTGGCCACCAGCGCGCAGGGCGTCGGCGAAGTTCCCGACCCCATCCGTGAGCCCCTGGACGTGATGGAAGAGCAGTACGTGGGCCATCGGACCTCCGAGAGTCGGGAGAGCGCGTCGGTACCCGCCGGAACGAGCCGACACCCTTGGGTGATCCACTGATGCCGATCAATGGAGAGCTGCCAGAGTAGCCGCTCCACGAATCACGCACCGTCACCGCGCCGCAGGGAGTCAACCTGCCTCGAGCTGCGGGAGCACGTGCGGCTGGGCCGCGCCGCGGACGACCTGGAGCCGGATGGCTCCCACTCGAGACTCCTCTCCGTATGCACAGCGAGGAGGCGGGTAAGTGGCCGTATGTCACACGATGGCGTCCACCTCGGGTTTCACGCCTCGCACGAGCAGATCGGGCCCACTGCCCTGCGCGACGCGGTCGTGAAGGCGGAGCAGGCAGGCTTCACCAATGCGATGTGCTCCGATCACCTCGCCCCGTGGAGCCGCGAGCAGGGCGAGTCGGCCTTCGCCTTCGCGTGGCTCGGCGCAGCGCTCCAGGCGACGGGGTCGGTGGAGTTCGGGCAGTTCCACGCTCCCGGGCAGCGCTACCACCCGGTCATCAGCGCGCAGGCGGCCGCGACGCTCGCAGCGATGTTCCCTGGCCGCTACACGTGGATGGCGCTCGGCAGCGGTGAGCTGCTGAACGAGCATGTGACAGGAGAGCCATGGCCGCGCAAGCAGGTGCGCATGGACCGTCTACGGGAGTGCGTCGATGTCATGCGCACCCTCTGGACCGGCGAGGAAGTCAGTCACGACGGGTGGGTCGCCGTCGACCGGGCGCAGCTCTGGACGCTGCCGCCGAACCCGATCCAGTTGCTGGCTGGTGCGGTCAGCGAGCCGACGGCGGCGTGGGCCGCATCGTGGGCCGACGGCCTGATCACGGTGAACATGGACGAGGCAGCACTCGAGCGGATGACCGCGGCGTATCGCGACGCCGGCGGGGTGGGACCACTCGCCCTCCAGATCCATGTGCTCTACGACCCCGACCGCGAGCGTGGCCTCCAGACTGCTGTTCGCGAGTGGCGAAGCAACTGCCTGCCCAACATCCTGACGTGGGATCTTGCTTCTCCCGAGCAGTTCGAGGCGGCAACCAGGTTCGTCCCGGACGAGGAGGTCGCACGGGCCGTGCTGATCGCCGACCATCCCGACCAGATCGTCGACCAGCTCGGCCGCTACGTCGAGCTCGGTTTCACCCGGCTCTACCTCCACCACGTCGGCGTGGACCAGAGCCTCTTCCTCGACATGGCTGCCAGCAGCCTCGTCCCACAGATGCAGGACGTCAGCGCATGAACGAAACGATCACCAGCGACCTGTGGTGGAAGAACGCCTTCGTCTACTGCTTGGACGTGCAGACGTTCTACGACGCCAACGGCGACGGGACGGGGGACTTCCGAGGCCTGTCCGAGCGTGTGGACCATCTCGCCGAACTCGGGGTGACCTGCGTCTGGCTGATGCCCTTCTACCCGACCGCCGATCGCGACGACGGCTACGACATCACCGACTTCTACGCCGTCGACCCACGGTTGGGCAGCCTGGGCGACTTCGTCGAATTCATGCGTGTTGCTGCCGACCGCGGCCTGCGGGTGATCGCCGACCTCGTGGTCAACCACACCTCGTCCGAGCACCCCTGGTTCGTCGCTGCCCGCTCGTCTCGCACCTCGCCCTACCGCGACTTCTACATCTGGCGCGACGAGGAGCCGCAGGACCCCGGCCCGGTCGTCTTCCCCGGCGAGCAGACCAGCATCTGGACCCACGACGAGACGACCGACGCGTGGTACCAGCACGACTTCTACCGCCACCAACCCACCCTGAACGTCGCCAACCCCGCGGTCGCCGACGAGATCGCCCGCGTGATCGGGTTCTGGATGGAACTCGGGCTCGCCGGGTTCCGTGTCGATGCCGTGCCGTTCCTGCTGGAGACCATCGGGGAGGAATCCCTCGAGCCGCCGGCGGACCCGCACGTCTTCCTGCAGAACCTGCACAGCTTCGTGGTACGGCGACGGGGCGACGCGATCCTGCTCGGCGAGGTCAACCTGCCCCACGACAGGGCGCGGGACTTCTTCGGCAGCGACTCCGGCGACGAAGTCACGATGCTGTTCGACTTCCACACGATGCAGCGCACGTTCCTGGCGCTGGCCCGGCAGGACGCCGCCCCGCTGACGCGCGTGCTGGACGAACGGCCGATCGAGCCGGAGACCTCGCAATGGGCCATGTTCCTGCGCAACCATGACGAGCTGACCCTCGACCAGCTCAGCGACAGCGAGCGCCAGGAGGTCTTCGCCGCGTTCGGGCCCGAGGAGCGGATGCAGGTCTTCGGCCGCGGTCTGCGACGCCGCCTGCCGCCCATGCTGGACGACCCCGCCCGGGTCCGGATGGCCTACAGCCTGCTGTTCTCGCTCCCCGGTACCCCGACGGTCTTCTACGGCGAGGAGATCGGCATGGGCGAGAACCTCGACGTCGAGGGCCGGATGGCGGTGCGTACCCCGATGCAATGGGACGACCGCGACAACGCGGGCTTCTCCACGGTGGACGACGCGCAGCAGCTGGTGCGGCCCCCGACCACCGGAGAGTTCGCTGCGTCGGAGGGCATCAACGTGGTCGCCCAGCGCGACGACCCCGACTCGCTCATGTCGTGGATCCGACTGCTCGCTCGCCGCTACCGCGACTGCCCCGAGCTGGCCTGGGGCCGGGTCACGACGATCAGCTGCGCCCAGCGCAGCATCCTGGCGCTGCGGGCGGACTGGCGGGGCGGCACCGTGCTGGCGGTGCACAACCTCGGCGACACGGCCGTCGAGACGCAGCTCCCGCTCGGCGACGACGCGGTTGGTGTCGAGGCAGTCGGCCTGCTCTCGCACGGCCGCGACGCACTCGAGGTGGGCAGTGACGGGCGCCTCGCGCTGTCGCTGGGCAGATTCGAATCTGGGTGGTACCGGCTGCTGTCGCCCGGCGACCGGCGCGTCGATGTCCCGTCGTTCCGGCCTCGGAGACGGTGAGCCACCGCCTGTGGACCGCGGCCGGATCATCGTCGTCGCCGGTGTGGCGGGATCGGGCAAGTCCACCGTCGGGCGTGCGCTGGCCCAGCGCCTGGACGTACCGTTCATCGACGCCGACGACTACCACACCCCCGAGTCGAAGGCGCGGATGCGCGCCGGTATCGCGCTGGATGAGGCGACACGTCTGCGCTGGCTGCGCCGGACGTCCGATGCGGTGGCCATCTCCCGCACCGCCGTGCTCGCCTGCAGCGCACTGACGAGAAGGCACCGCGATCTGCTGCGCTCGCCCGGCACTGTCGACGTCGTGGTCCTGGACGTGAGCCGGGCCGAGCTCGAGCGGCGCCTATCCGGGCGCGCCGACCATTTCGCCGGCGTCTCGCTACTGGCCAGCCAGTTGGCGACGTGGGAACCGCCGGACGCCGCAGAGGGAGTCGCCTCGATCGACGGCGAACGGGACGTCGAGGGCTGCGTCGACGAGATCGTCATGGCCGTGGACGGTCTCTGAACCTCCTCGGGCACCGTCCTTACGGCTCTCCACTGATCCCGTCAGCGCCAGAATCCGGTCAGTCGCACGGCCAGCGCTCCGCCTTGGTCGTGACCAACCCGCGCAGCGGCCGGACGCAGCGACGGATCCATCGCGTTGGCGCCGAACATGTGCTCGGAGCTGCTGGTCGGGAAGATCGTCTCCACCCTGCTGCCGCGTGCGCGCAGCTCGTCGACCTGTGTCGCGAGATGGGTGCCCCATTCCACTGGAGTCAGTGCCCTGCCGCTGAAGGGTGACAGCACCAGCACTCGCCGGTATCCGGCTGCCAGATCGGCATTGTCGGCGTTGGATCGGTAGCCGCCGTCGATGTATCGGTTGTCCCCGATCCGGTAGGGAAGGCCACTGGCACAGCTCGCCGCGACAGCGTCGACCAGGGCGACGCCGCTGTGCCGGTCGAACACGACCGGTTCCCCGGTGTGGGCATCGACGGCCGTGAGGAACACCGTCCGTTGCGGCCATCGCTGGCTGGGTAGCCGGGAGCCGACGGTGGTGCGCCACTGTGTGTGCCAGGAGCCGTCCGATCTCGCATCCATGGCCAGTGCCGCCGCGCCCATCCTTCGCCGCATGTCAGCGGCATCCTCAGCGGAGGCGATGATCGTGCCCATCCTCGCCAGGTGGTCCGCCACCGGCCTGATCGGACCGCGTCGTGCGCCGGATCCGACCGGTCCAGTCGGTTGGTGGGGGGCGGTGGCGAGGATGGCGGCAAGGAGTTCGGTCGGGGTCGCGCCAGCTAGCTGGGCCGCGGCCGTCGAGCCGGCTGAGGTCCCGATGGTCAGGTCGGCTGTGGTCACGTCCAGCCCGGCCTCGAACAGGCCTGCGAGGACGCCGATCAGCCAGGCGTTGCCTGTCGATCCGCCGCCGCCGAGGACCAACGCGCGCTCGCCTGCGGCGGGCGCCCGCTTGGTGGCGTCGAGCCCTGGCTGCCCCTGTTGGGACCTGACGGGGTCGGAGGCCGTCACTGCGGTGGTGTCCGGAGTTGGAGTGGGTGTTGCGTTCACGGGAGTTGCCTTTCGCCGAATGTCGGTCGGGCGCTCCCAGTGGCGACTACCTCAGCCGCCTGATCGTGGACTGCAGGGGAGCGCCCACTGTCGATACTGCGTTCATGGGTCTCACCTCCTGCCGACGGATCACGATGACAGCGACGCTAGCGCGACGGCGCGCGCCTGCGCAATCGACCTCATGTCGACTGCGGCGTCACCGATCGAGACGGACGGCCATGCCATGCCTCCTTGCGTCTTGTGTAGCCGCGAGCTGGGCGTCTTGGGGAGGGCGCCGCTGAGCCCTGGTGGGACGCGCCTGACCCGCCGGGCCAAAGTTGCCTGACAGACTTGCCCACGTTCGGATCCTCATCAGTGCAGCTGGCGCGATGGGTCGGCGTCGCCGCGTTATGGAAGTGCGCCGTCTGGCCCGGCCTCGTCGAGTGCTTGGATCGCGAGCACCTCCTCGGTCATCTGGTCGTGCAAGCGGCGCAGCAGCTCGACGATGCGGACGTCGTCCCAGCGCATCGCGGCGATCTCGGCGCTGATCGGCCTGGACGAGACCCTGTTCACCCGCACCGGGATCTACCGCACGCTGGTGTGGGCCACCACCCTCGTCGATGTGGAGGGTGCCTACTCCCGAACGCGGGGATGCGGCCCCTGCGGCTGGTGTTCGTGGATCCAGGTCAGGAGTTGGGCTAGGGGCATCGACCGGGCGACGGCGTAGCCCTGGATGAGGTCGGTACCCAGGAGGGTGACGCGGTCGCGTTGCTGGGGGGTCTCGACGCCTTCGGCGACGACGACTGCGCCGATGGCATGGGCCATGTCGATGGCGGCCCGGATCAGGGTGTCGTCGCGTGGTCTGGTGTCGCCCTCGAGGAAGGATTTGTCGAGTTTGACCACGTCGGGCGCCAATGCGCTGAGGCGTTGAAGGTTGGAGAACCCGGTGCCGAAGTCGTCGACCGAGATCTGTGCGCCCAGTCCTCGCAGGACGGTCAGCAGTCCCAGGGCGCGCGCGCGACCGGGCAGGAACACCGATTCGGTGACCTCGATCACGAGGTTGCCCAGACCGGCGAGCCCGGAGACGGTGATTTCGTTCGCGAGGGACCGATCCTCCAGCTGCGTGACGGACAGGTTCAGGCACACGCGAAGGTCGACCGTGCCCGCTGTGTTCGCTCGGAGCAGGTCGTCGCGTAGCAATTGCATCGTCAGCGGTCCGAGGCTGCGGATCTGGCCGCTGTCCTCGCAGAACGGGATGAAGTCCGCAGCGGTGACGAGGGTGCCGTCTTGATCCAAGCGCAGCAGCGCCTCGGCCCCCCACACCGAGTCGTCGTCGGCGGCGACGATCGGCTGGTAGTACAACTCGAATGCGTGTTCGTGGATGGCCGATGCCATGCTCGCGCGCATGGTCCGCCGGGTGTGTGCGTCCTCGTTCATGGACTGTTGGAAGTAGGTGAACGCGTCGCCGCCCTGGGACTTGGTGGCGTACATGGCGGCATCCGCTGCCCGCATCAGCTCGTCGAGGCTCGCTCCGTCTGTGGGATACAACGCGACGCCGACGCTGCCGGACAGGTGGCAGTTCGCGTCGCCGGCCGCGATCGGCAGGCGCAGGGCGCCCAGGATCCGTTCCAGCACGGACTCGACCTCGGAGAGGCTGTGGAAGTCGGTGATCAGCACGGCGAACTCGTCGCCACCGACACGAGCGACCTGATCCTGATCGCGGACCACGTCGACGAGCCGTTCGGCGACGGTGCGCAACACGGCATCCCCGACATCGTGCCCGTCCTTGTCGTTGATGTCCTTGAACTTGTCCAGGTCGATCCAGGCCAGCGCCAGGCGGGTTCCGGCTCTCTTGGATCGTGCGATGCCGTGCTCCCCGGAGGCACGGATCGAGTTCCGATTGGCCAATCCGGTGAGGGCGTCGTGGCGGGCCTGGACTGACAGCTCCTCGGCCGCCTCACGGAGGCTGGTCGTGTCGTGGACAGTCGCGATGCGGGCCGCTTGACCGATCTTCTGGTCGAGGTCGCGGACGTTGGTGATCACCCAGCGGACCCTCCCGTCGGGCAGGACGATCCGAGCCTGCTTCGGCCCGCTGGCGCCGGCCCGTACCTCGACGCCGTGACCGTCGATGGGAGAGGAGGGCTCGACCAGTGCGTACAGTTCCTGGTGCACCAGAACCGCGACGCCGCGGCCGAGGATCTCGCCCAGCTTGTCGTTGGCCAGCACGATGCGTCCCTCGTCGTCGAGTATCGCGATCCCCGACAACGGGTCGCGGAACACCGCCTCGAAGATGGCGGACGCGTCGGCGGCGGTCTTCGCGATGGCGATCCGGTCGCTGATGTCCACGATGGTCCCGACAATGATGTCGCCGTCGGTTCGATGCACGACCGATCCGGTCTCGAGGACGTCGCGGGTGACCTCGTCGCGGCGGCGGATGCGGTATTGGACAGACCACGTGGCGCGCCCGGATCGGCGGGCCAGGTCGACGCGTGCGCGGTCGTCGGCGAGGATGCAGTCGTCCAGCGCGCCCGGACGCCGCCGCAGTTCCGCGTTCGGGATGCCGGTCAGCGGCTCAACCAGGCCACTGACGAAGACCGGCTCCAGGGTGGCTGCATCCCGCCTCCACACCACCTCCGCGAGGGCCTCGGTCACGTCGGTCAGGTCACTCAAGGCCGTCTCGGCCAGCCGACGCACGCGGACAAGCTCGGTGACATCGGTCAGCGTGAGGATGGCGCCGCGACGCTGGCTGTTCGTCCCCTGGTAGGGGAACGCTCGGGCGAGATAGGTGCCGCTCGGGCCAGTGAACTCCAGGTCGGGGCTCGCCAGCCCGCTCACGGCGCTGCGCAGGGCCGGTCCGAGTCCGCTCACGTCCACGGAGGTGGGGGCGGTGAGCAGTGGCTGTCCGATGTCGGTGTCGACCAGGGAGAACACGCGCACGGCCGCGGGGCTGAACCGTAGGACCCGCAGGTCCTCATCGACGATGACCATGCCCTGCGTCAGGGCGGTCAGGACGTTCTGCAGGTCGTCGAGGAGGCCCTGGAGCTCGATGCCCCGCTCCCGCAACTGGCGGTTCACCCCTCCGAGCTCCTCGTTGGTGGCCTGCAGCTCCTCGTTCGTGGTCTCCAGTTCCTCGTTCGTGGCCTGCAGCTCCTCGGTCGAGCCCTGCAGCTCCTCGGTGGAGGCCTGCAGGTCCTCGTTGGTCGTCTCCAGCTCGGCCATCGACTGCGCCAGCGTCTCCTGACTGAGCAGCAACTCGACCTCCAGACGCTGCAGCGCGTCATCGAACCCCTCGTCGCGGGAGAGGAACCGAACATTGCGGCCCTCGAGGTCCACCGGATTCACGGGTCCGGCGGAGAAGGTCAGGAGCACCAGGGTGTCGCGGCCGACGGCCAGCGGACGTGTTCCCATCCGCACAGGCTCCTCGACTCCGTCGAGCTCGATGAGCTTGCCCACCACGGGGTCCGAGCCGATCCGGGTCAGGAGTATCAGCGCCCGGGCCTCGGCCATCAACTCGGGGCGGATCAGGTCCTCGACGAGCGAGGACACCCGGCCCTCCGCAAGGCGACAGTAGGCGGACACGTCACCGAGGATCTCCACGACGTTGTGGGCGGGATCCAGGATCAACGCCGGCCCGGCCATCGCGCGGGCCACGGCCTGCAGGAGATCCAGGTGCTGCACCGGAATCGAGTCCTGCGCCGGCGACCTGGGAGCCGCACCGGTGCGCACCGGTGCGCGCCTCCATCTGCCCAGCGACAGGCGGGGCACGTCAGTTGTTGCCGGTACCGCGGTCCGGGCGAAGATCCTGTGGGCGCCGTCCACGGGGGTGAACCCGGCCACGGACGGGGGAATCGTCTCGCTGAGGCCGAGGAACAACAGGCCGCCGGGCAGCAGGGCGAAGCGCACGGAGTTCAGGGCCCGGGTCTGCAGCGGGGCCGTGAAGTAGATGCAGGTGTTGCGGAACGACACCAGGTCCAGACGCGGGAATGGTGGGTCGGCGCCGACGTTGTGGCGCGCGAAGACTGTGCACTCGCGCAGGTCCGCAATCACCTCGTGTCCTTCGGGTACCTCGACGAAGTACCGCCGGACCAGCTCGGTCCGGATACCCTCGAGGGAGGATGGGGCATAGCAGCCCCGGCGCGCGATGGTGAGCGCCCCCTCGTCCAGGTCGGTGCCGAAGACCTTCAGATGGCGGGGCAGGTCCTCGGGATGCCCGAGTGCCTCATCGAGGATCATCGCGACGGTGTAGACCTCCTCGCCCGTGGCGCACCCCGGCACCCACACGCGCAGCGGCTCGGATGCCGTGCGCTGGCGCACGTACTCCGTCAGATGCCGGCGCAGCGCGTCGAACGCGTCCGGGTCCCGGAAGAAGCCGGTCACCGTCACCAGGAGATTGCCGACCAGCGCCGACTGCTCGGCAGGTTCCCCATCAAGCACCGCCAGGTAGTCGGCCAGGTCGGTGATCTGACGCACCGCCATCCGCCGACTCACCTGGCGCTGCACGGTGGAGTCCTTGTACTCGGTGAAGTCGATGCCCACGCAGCGTTGCAAGGACGTGAGCACCGTGGCCAGCACGGCGGGTTCGGGGACCAGGTCCGTCACGAGCACGTCCGGCTCGAAGCCGGCAAGGCTCGCCAGGTGGGCACCCATCGCGGCCGGTGCCAGTACCGCGTCCGGGACGCCCAGCGCGATCGCCGCCCGTGGCATGGCGTCGAACTTCGCCGTCTCCGGCTCCTGCACGAGCGTCAGGCCCCCGACCGCCTTGATGGCGCGCAGCCCGTTCGCGCCGTCAGACCCAGTCCCGGACAGCACGACCCCAGCGCCGTGCACACCGCAGCTCTCGGCGATCGACAGGAGTAACCGGTCCACGCTCGGGTTCGGGCCCGGGCCCGGCCGCGGCTCGCAGAGCCTGACGATCCCGTCGCTGACCGTGACATCGAACCGAGGTGGGCCGATCGCGATCACATCGGGTTCCAGGACCATGCCATCAGCGGCGCCCACGACCCGCAACGACGTGCTCGAGGTGAGCAGGCCCACGATCCTGCTGGGATGCTGCGGCGACAGATGCTGGGCGACGACGTAGGCAAGGCGCCCCGTGCAGGTCAGTCCGGCGAGCAGATCGTTCAGCGCGTCAAGCCCACCCGCCGACGAGCCGATCCCGACCACGGAAACCGACGCCGTGACATCCCCCGGCGGATCAACCGGCACTGACCGCTCCTGAGGCACAGAGACCTCCTCGACGCATGCTTGGACCCTAAGCCAAACTGACTGGCGATGTCCTCGACAAGCCGAACACCGTCGTCATCGCGGGGCTCTTCGTGGTGGAGGTGCATACCCTAGCAATGGCTCCTGCCTGTGCGGACGCGCATTCTCGCTCTACGGTGGGCGCCGGCAGGAAGTCGCTCGTGGCACCTGACCTCATCTTCAAGTCACGACGAAGCCCCCTTCTTCAGGACCCGCCCGATCGTGGAGTGGTCCAGTGGTGGCAACCCATCGGTGAGCGGCCTCGTGACTTGGGCTAGGCGCTCAGCCAGCACGGCGGGGTCGCGTTCCCCGGCGATCAGCGCGCGGAAGATGCGCACCCCTTGTGGACGGATCTTCGCCGATCGGTTTCGCGGGTGCGACCCACCCTCGCGATATTTCAACAGTTGTTGACCCCCCGGAAACGGGGGCGTATCGTCGCGGCATGCGCGCCATGATCGTCAAGGAGTTCCGCGAGCTGGCCCGGGATCGCCGCACCCTGGGCATGCTCGTCGGTCTGCCCCTGCTGCTGCTGATCGTCTTCGGATATGCAGCCAACTTCACCGTCGACAGCGTCCAGACCGCGGTCGTCGGTCCACAGGCCACCCAGGTCGCGGCCACGCTCCCGGACTTCTTCGAGGTCGACACGATCGACACCGCCGCAGACCGGGCCGAGGCCGAGGCGATGATCGTGGACAACGAGGTCGATGTCGCCCTGGTCACCGGGGCCCAGCCGGTGACCGCACTGGTCGATGGGTCCAACCTGTTCGGTGCCCAGTCAGCGGTCTCAGTGCTCAACCGAGCGGGCGACTCCGTCACCACCGAGGTCCTGTTCAACCCGGACCTGATCACCTCCTGGGTGATGATCCCCTCGATCATCGGCCTGATCCTGGCCTTCATCGGCACACTGGTGACCAGCATCGGGATGGTCCGCGAACGCGAGTCAGGCACGCTCGAGCAACTCGCCGTGATGCCGATCAAGCCCAGCTCGGTGATCCTGGGCAAGATCGCGCCGTACTTCCTGGTCGCCGGCATCGACATGGTCATCGTCACGGTCCTGGGGATGCTGCTCTTCGACGTCCCGTTCAACGGCAGCCCAGCCGAATACGCGCTCGGTGCCGGGCTGTTCCTGTTCCTGGTCCTGGGGATCGGGGTGTTCATCTCGACGATCTCGCAGAACGCCGGCCAGGCGATCCAGGTGGCGTTCATGGTCCTGATGCCCCAGATCCTGCTGTCGGGGATGATCTTCCCGCTGGTGGCGATCCCGTGGGCTGTGCGGTGGATCTCCTACCTGCTGCCGCTGACCTACTTCACGATGATCTCCCAGGGCATCATGATCCGCGGTGCCGGCATCGCGACGCTGTGGCTGCCGTTCCTGGCGCTGACCGTGATGGCTGTGGTGGTGTTCACCGGTGCAGTGACCCGATTCCGCCGGGACCTCGCGCCCGGCGGACGCCGCAAGGAGGACGCGGATCCCGGGTCGGCGGAGGGCGCTTCCCTCGGGGGCCCCGGCAGCGGGGCGGTGTCCGCGTGAGCCCTGCGCTGGTCGAGCTGCGCGACGTGGTTGTCCAGTTCGGCGACACGGTAGCCCTGGACGGCGTGACCCTCAGCGCCCCGGCCGGCTCGGTCACCGCTGTCGTCGGCGGGGATGGGGCGGGCAAGACCACGCTGCTGCGGACCGTCGTCGGCCGCATCGAGCCCGTGTCCGGCTCGCTGCTGGCCCCCGCGCAGGCCGACATCGGCTACCTGCCGGCCACCAGCGGTAGTTGGCTGGGACTGTCGGTGCAGGAGAACGTCGACTTCGTCGGAGGCTCCTACGGCCTGCGCGGCGCGGATCTGGCCCTCCGGGCCGACGAGCTGCTGGCTGCCGCAGACCTCGATGCGTTCCGGGATCGGCTGGCCGGGCAACTGTCGGGCGGGATGCGCCGCAAGCTCGGGGTCGTCCTTGCGATGCTGCACGACCCCGACCTGTTGGTCCTCGACGAGCCCAGCACCGGCGTTGATCCGGTCAGCCGGGTGGACCTGTGGCGACTGGCCTCGGGCGCCGCGGCTGCGGGCGCCGCCGTCCTGATGAGCACGACCTACCTCGACGAGGCCGAACGGGCCCGGCACGTGCTGGTCCTCGACCACGGCCGCGCCCTGGTCTCGGGCACGCCGGCGCAGGTGCTCGAGTCGATCCCGGGGGTGCTGACCAGGTCCTCGGCCGCGATCCGCCCCGAGTGGGCGTGGCGGCGCGGTCGGGACACACATGAGCTGTGGCCCGACGGCGATCCGCCCGCCGGGATGACCGTCATCCGCGCCGACCTCGAGGACGTCGTGATCGGCCGGGCGCTGGTTGCCGCCGCCGAACGGGGCAGTGCATGACCTCCCCCGACCCGAAGCCGAGCCCGAACCGCTCCCCCGACCCGACCCCGAATCCGCACCTGGAGAACGCCCGGCAGCCGCTGCTCGAGGTCACGCGCCTGTGCCGCACCTTCGGTGATTTCGTGGCCGTCGATGACGTGTCGTTCTCGGTCGGCGCGGGCGAGGTCGTCGGCCTGCTCGGCGCGAACGGTGCGGGCAAGACGACCGCCCTGCGGATGGCCCTTGGCCTGATCGCGGCCACGACCGGGCGCGCGACGCTGCTGGGCGGGCCCCCCGATCGTGAGGCCCGGCGCTGGGTCGGCTACGTCCCGCAGGGTCTCGGGCTCTACGCCACCCTGAGTGTGCGGGAGAACCTGGACTTCGTGGCCGACGTCTACGGCTCTCCGCGCCCGGAGGTTCCCGAGATGCTCGCCGGAGTGGCTGACCAACTGGTGGGTGACATCTCCCTGGGCAGCCAGCGCGAGCTGGCCTTCGCCTGCGCGCTGCTGCACGAGCCGAGGCTGCTGGTCCTCGATGAGCCCACCTCGGGAGTCAGCGCCCTGTCCAGTCGTGACCTGTGGGCCACGATCCACGGTCGCGCGGAGGCCGGGGTCGGTGTGCTGGTGACCACGCACAACATGGCCGAGGCCCAGCAGTGCCACCGCTTGCTGCTGATGTCGATGGGCCGACTGGTCGGATCCGGCACGGAGGCGGAACTGGTCGCGGACACCGAGGCGGTGCGCGTGGACGTTGCGGACTGGGCCGGCGCCTTCGACGTGCTGCGCCGGGCCGGCCTGCCGGTCACGCTGGCCGGCACCTCCGTACGGGTCGCCGGGGTTCAGCCGGATCAGGTCCGAGCCGTGCTGGCCGACGGCGCGATGGCAGGCGAGGTTGTGGCAGTGCCGGCCACCATCGAGGAGCGGATGGTGCTGCTCAACGGGGCGAAGCCGCGGGGCTGATCGCATCCCGAGGCCGGGCTGCGGCCGGAAGAGCCGAGCCCCTCAGGTGCGGTGCTCCCCGTCGAGGTAGCGCTGAACCACCGGCGCCAGCTCGTCGGCCAGCTCTGCGACCCCCGGATCGCGCAGGTCGGGCAGCCCGATCAGGTGCCGGCCGACGATGACCCCCATCACCTGGGCGATCGCCAGCACGCTCTGGCGCATTGGATCAGCTCCCCGGGCCTCGGCGGCCACGAGCGGCACCAGTTGGCTGGCGAAGTAGTCGCGCATCAGGCCGAGCCCACCAGCCCCGGACCCACCAGCCCCCGACCCACCAGGTGCGGCCGAGCGCAGCATCGCCAGGACCGGGTCCCGGAATGCCGCGTCCTCCCACGTCGTGAGGATGAACAGGGCCAGCCGGCGCCCGAGGCTTGCGCGGGGGCCGGCCAACGCCGCGGCGAGCCCTGCCACCGGGTCGACCGGGATCTGGGTGACCTCGCGGAACAGCAGGGCCTTGCTGCCGAAGTAGTGATTGATCATTGCGGCGTCCACGCCCGCGCGCGCCCCGATGCCGCGGACGGTGGTCGCGGTGAAGCCCCGCTCGGCGAACTCCTCGCGCGCCGCGGCCAGGATCACCGCCCGGGTGTCGGTACCACCCGCTCGCGGACCGCGGCGGCGCGCCCCGGATGCCTCGGTCGCAGTCATGTGGCCATTGTCGCCCCCGGCTATCCTGACCGGGTGCCCACGACGCCCGTCCTGCGCCGCCCGCAGCGCGGGTTGCTCGGCGCTGGCGCTGGACGTCGACGTCACCAACTCGCGCGCGCGAGCCCTGTACGAACGACTCGGCCCGGTCGTGACCGAAACCTCCAAGCCCGCCCGCCTCCTCGAGGGCGCCCAGGTGCACCGCATGGTCGCCCCCGTCCCGGACCGGTAGCCAGCCGTGGCCACCCCGAGGTGGTTCCCGGCCGGGCGCCGGAGCGTGCCCTACCCTGTCCATCGTGGACTCTCGCGACCGATACCCCCCGATCCCCGTCGTCACCGCGGACAGCGCGGCGTACGCCGACCCGGCCGTCTCGACGGTCCGCCCCGGCGCGCAGTGGGAGCCGGTCGGCCAATGGAGTGACATCCGCTACGAGCTCTCCGGCGACGGCGTGGCCAAGATCACGATCAACCGGCCCGAGGTGCGCAACGCGTTCCGCCCGCAGACCCTGTTCGAGTTGCAGGACGCGTTCAACCTCGCGCGCGACGACGACCGGGTCGGCGTGATCATCCTGACCGGCCAGGGCGACTGGGCCTTCTGCTCGGGCGGCGACCAGCGGATCCGCGGCAACGACGGCTACATCGGCGACGACGAGGTCGCGGGCAAGGGGATCGGGCGCCTGAACGTGCTCGACCTGCAGGTGCAGATCCGTCGGCTGCCCAAACCGGTGGTCGCGATGGTCGCCGGCTACGCGATGGGCGGCGGGCACGTGCTGCACATCTGCTGCGACCTGACAATCTCGGCCGACAACGCGCGCTACGGCCAGACCGGCCCCAAGGTGGGCTCGTTCGACGGTGGCTACGGTTCGGGCCTGCTGGCCCGTCAGATCGGGCAGAAGCGCGCCCGCGAGGTCTGGTTCCTCTGCCGTCAGTACGGCGCCGAGCAGGCCTACGAGTGGGGGCTGGTCAACCAGGTGGTTCCGCTGGCCGAGCTCGAGGAGGAGACGATGCAGTGGGCGCGCGAGATGCTCACCATGAGCCCGCTGGCGCTGCGGATGCTCAAGGCCTCGCTGAACGCCGCCGACGACGGCCTGGCCGGGATCCAGCAACTCGCCGGCGACGCCACCCTGCTGTTCTACATGACCGAGGAGGCCCAGGAGGGCCGCGACGCCTACACCAGCAAGCGCACCCCGGACTTCGCCCAGTTCCCGAAGCGTCCGTGAGCGCCATGGCCGGAGACCCGACGACGGCCGTGCCGCCCGCCGCAGCGGAAGCCGGCGGGGCGCAGGCCCAGCCGAGCCGGCCACGTGCTGCCGGGTTCCCACTGCCCGAGCTGACACCGGCGCAACTGGCGTCGGTCGCCGTGCCGTTCCGGGTGCCGCTGAACCGACGGTTCCGGGGCACCGAGCACCGCGAGGGACTGCTGTTCGCCGGCCCCTCGGGCTGGGCGGAATGGGCGCCGTTCCCCGAGTACGACGATTGGGAGGCAGCCCGCTGGCTGGCCGCGGCGGTCGAGGCCGCCTGGGGCCGTTGGCCCGAGCCGGTGCGCGCCACGGTGCCGGTCAACGTGATCGTCCCGGCGCTGCCGCACGAGGACATCGCCGGGTTCGTCACCGACGCGGTGGCCCAGACCGGGGCCACGACGTTCAAGGTGAAGGTGGCCGAGGCCGGTGCGGCCCTGGCCGATGACCTGTCCCGGGTGGCCACGGTGCGCGCGGCCCTGTCCGAGGCCGGTGTGCGCGACCCGTTGATCCGACTGGACGCCAACGGCGCGTGGACCGTCGCGCAGGCCCGCCGCGCGGCCCGGATGTTCGCCGCGGAGTTCGGCTCGGTGCTCGACTACTTCGAGCAGCCGTGTCGCACCACCACCGAACTTGCCGAGCTGCGCTACCGACTGGTCGACGACGAGGTCGCCGTGCGGATCGCCGTCGACGAGGGGCTGCGCCGAGCGCGTGACCTGTACGCCGATGACCTGGCCGCCTCCCTGCGCTCGGCCGGTGACGTGCTGATCGTCAAGGTCGCCCCGGTGGGCGGGGTGGCGCGCGCGCTGGCGCTGATCGAGGAGATCGGGCTGCCGGTGGTGGTCTCCGGGGAGATGAACACCTCCGTGGGGCTGGGTGCGGGGTTGGCGCTGGCTGCCGCGGTACCCGACCTGGCTGGCGCGTGTGGACTCGGAACGGGACTGCTGCTGGCTGACGACGTGAGCGCCGGGACCCTGATCCCGCGCGCGGGACAGATGACCGCGACCCGGCGGCTGCCCGACGAGCAGGCCCTCGGCCGCGCTGCCGATGCGCTGGGCGCTGAGGGTGCGATGTGGTGGCGCGAGCGACTCGCGCGCTGCGCTCGGCTGCTGGCCGTCGTCTGAGGCCGCGCCACCCATGAACCCGGCCACCGCCCTGGCCCGCGCACTTCTCGACGAGCTGGTGCACCAGGGCGTGCGCGAGGTCGTGCTCGCACCCGGCTCACGCTCGGCGCCGCTGGCGTTCGAGGCGCTGCGCCTCGCCGAACTCGGCCGGCTCCGGCTGCATGTGCGCGTCGACGAGCGCAGTGCCGGCTTCCTCGCCCTCGGCCTGGCCAAGGTGTCGGGCCGACCGGTCGTGGTGGCCTGCACGTCGGGCACCGCCGTGGCCAACCTCACCCCCGCGGTCGTGGAGGCCTCCTACAGCGCCGTCCCGCTGGTGGCACTCACGGCGGATCGCCCCGCGGAGGCGCGCGGGGTCGGGGCGCCGCAGACGATCGACCAGGTGGGCTTCTTCGCCGGGATGGTCCGGTTCGCGACCGACCTGGCCCAGGCGCGCCGCCCCGAGGGCGAGGAGGCCGCGGCGGCCGAGCGGGCTGCGCGGGCCAGCGTGGGCATGGCCATCCGCGCGGCCGTCGGTGTGCCGGGCCACGCGGGGGTGCTCACCTCGGGCGCGCGCAACGCGGGGGCCGGCGCCTCGATGGCCCATGCCGGTCCGGTGCACCTGAACGTGGGGTTCCGGGCACCACTGGTCCCCGACGCCGAAGCCCCGGCGGGTTCGGGTGACGGCGCCGAGCCAGCCCCCCAGAGGCCGGGCGCCTCCTCCCCGCCGCGCCCGCGGCTGCCACCGCTGGCCGGCTGTGACCACCGCGACGCCGCCGAGGTGCTCGGCGACCTGCCGGCGCGCGGGATCCTGCTGGTCGGGGACCTGCCGTGCACGTCCCTGCGCGGGCATCATCAGTGGCTCGCCGAGTGGGCGAGCGCATGCGGCTGGCCGATCATCGGCGAGCCGTCGGCCAACCTGCACGCGGCGCCCACCGCCCTGGCCCACGGGGTGCTGGTCCTGGGCAGTGCTGACTTCCTCACCGCGCAGCCGCCGGACCTGGTCGTGACCGTGGGTCAGTGGGGGCTGTCCCGCCCCACGATGGCGCTCGTGCGCAGCGCCGCGCGGCACGTGGCGATCGAGTTGCCGACCTCCGGGCGGGAGGTCTGCGATCCGCAGCGGACCGCCCACCAGGTGCTGGCCGGGATCCCGCTACCGCCCGCGCACGCCACACCCGACCCGACCTGGCTGGCGCGGTGGCAGGCGGCCGACGCGGCGGCTGCCGAGGTGGTGTCGGGGAGGCTGGGCGACCCGGAGACCTCGCTCAGCGGGTCGGCGGTAGCCGCTCGGGTGTGGTCCGCGCTGCCCGAGGACGCCCTGTTGCTGGTCGCGGCATCCTGGCCCGTCCGCCAGGTCGAGGCTTTCGGCGCGGCGCGCACCGGACTGCGCGTGATCGGCAACCGTGGCGCCAATGGCATCGACGGGCTGGTCTCGACCGCATGGGGTGCGGCCCTGGCCCATCAGGATTCCGGCGGTGGTCCGGCGGTCGCACTCCTTGGCGACCTGGCGTTCCTGCACGACCACAACGGCCTGCTGGTCGGTGCCGACGAGCTGACGCCGGACCTGGTCATCGTGGTCATCGACAACGACGGCGGCGGGATCTTCCACCAGCTCGAACAGGGCCGCCCGCAGTTCGCCGACTCCTTCGAGCGAATCTTCGGAACTCCCCTGCGCCGGGACCTCGTCGCCATGTCCGAGGCAGCCGGCGTGCCTGCTGTTCGGGTGGCCGATCAGCCCGCCCTGGAGCGGGCCCTGGGAGCCGCACTGGCCGCCGGCGGAGTCCAGGTCGTGGTCGCGCACACGCCTGTGCGGGCTGCGGAGAACGACCTGATCAGCGCGATCGGTGAGACCGTGAACGCCCGACTCTCAACAATGTGACGTAGATCGATGCAACCCTGGCCCGTCTGACCCCATATACAGGGTGGGGGCGAGTGCCGGGGACTCGCCCTCCCACGCGTTCCCCGCACTGCTGGTGCCGCGCTTCGTGGGTGGCACCCGAGCTCCGCACCGATTGGGATCCCCTGCGGGACGAGCCGGGCTGGGACCGCGGCGACGTCTGCCGTGCACTCGACAGGTTGTGGCCGGAGGTCGGCATCGACGCCGCGCAGGCTCCGCCCCGGTGTAGGTCGGCGCCCCGCTGGTTGTCACGATTCGATAACACTGCACCAGCGCGCGACATTGGGGCGGGTCCGCGGTGTCCATCGGCAGGAACTCGCCGGGTGGGCGTTCGTGAGCCCTTCGCTGATCATCCTCGGGCTGTTCCTCGTCCTGCCCGTGATCATGGCCCTGTGGGTCAGCGTGTCGGACTGGAGCGGGCGCGGCAGCCCGTTCTCCTCCGGGGTCAACTTCGTCGGAACGACCAACTATGAGTCTGTCCTCAGTGGTCAGGGCCTGGCGGGCCGCGACTTCGGCCTGTCCATGCGCAACAACGTCTACTACGTCCTGTTGGTGGTGCCGCTGCAGACGATCCTGTCCTTGACGCTGGCGTTCCTGGTCAATCGCCGGGTCCTGCGCGGCAAGAGCTTCTTCCGCACGGCCTTCTACTTCCCCTCCGTGACGAGTTCGGTCGCGATCACCGTGCTCTGGCTCTTCCTGTTCTCGGCCACCGGAGCCGTCAACGCGGCGCTGGCCTGGCTGGGCATCAACGGTCCCAACTGGTTCAACGACCCTCGCGGGGTGCTGCACATCATCTTGGGGATCAACCCACCGCCCGAGTCGCTGACCAATCCCGGGTTCCTGGGAGTCACCCCGTGGGAGTGGCTCGCGGGACCATCCGTCGCGATGACGGCCTTCATCCTGATGGCCATCTTCACGACGTCTGGCACGTTCATGCTGCTGTTCCTGGCTGCACTGCAGAGCATCGGCGAGGACACCGAGGAAGCCGCAATGGTGGACGGGGCGAACGTGTGGCAGCGATTCCGGCACGTGACTCTGCCGATGCTGCGACCCACCTTGTTCACGGTGATCACGCTTGGCCTGATCGGCACCTGGCAGGTGTTCGACCAGATCTACACCGGCACGCAGGGTGGTCCGGCCAAGACCACCCTCACCCCGGCATATCTGTCCTACGAGACGGCGTTCATCACCCAGGATTGGGGCCGCGGGGCAGCGATCTCGTTCATCCTCTTCGCCATCATCGTGGTCATGACCATCCTGCAGAGGGTCATCCTCGGCGAGTCCGACCCGGCCAATCCTTCCCGGCGCGATCGGCGCAAGATGCGCAAGCAGCAGCAGCGCGCCGAAGTGGCCGCGGTCGCTGTGGGGACACCGTCCGGTGCAGCCGGCGTGGCGGAGGGGGATTCCGATGGCTAAGCAGGCGGTGCACCGCTACCCGGGGCAGGGGCGGGGCTGGACAGTCATCTTCAACTACACGTTCCTGATCTTCCTGGCCCTGCTCTACATCTTCCCGTTCCTGGTTCAGGTGTCCAACTCGTTCAAGACCGACTTCGAGGCAACGAACGCAGGATTGAGCCTGTGGTCGGACAACTGGACCACTGCGGCCTACAACACGCTGTTCAACAACTCGAACTTCCCCGTGTGGGTGCAGAACTCGTTCATCGTCACGCTGTTCGTCACCGCAGGCCGGGTGTTCTTCAACTGCCTGGCCGGGTATGCCCTGGCGCGGCTGCAGTTCAGGGGCCGAACGCTGATCTTCGCGGGGCTGATCGCGGTCATGTCCGTACCCGGCGTTGTGCTGCTCATCCCGAAGTTCCTGGTGATCAACCAGTTGGGAATCTACGACACCTACCTGGGCATGATCGTGCCGCTCCTCGTCGACGCGGCCGGCATCTTCATCATGAAGAACTTCTTCGAGTCGATCCCCGTCTCGGTGGAAGAGGCGGCCCGTGTCGACGGCGCGGGCACCTTCCGGATCGGCGCCGTACTCGCTCGGGCTCCGCTAGGTCGAGACCGTGATTTCGGCGAGGGATCGAACAACGACGTCGGCACCGTTGGTGGCAAGGCGCGGGCCGTGCTCGGCACCCTCGGTCCGGTCGACGCCGATGACCAGTGCGAAGCCACCCGCCCTACCGGCCTGGACACCGGATACCGCGTCCTCCACGATCGCGGTCGTGGCCAGGTCCCCGCCGACCCGCTCCATGGCCTCGAGGAACACCGCGGGATCAGGCTTGCCGGGTAGCCCCAGCTCTGCTGCCACGATGCCGTCGACCCGCGTCTGGAAGAGGTCGAGGTGGCCAGCCCCCCCGAGGACCGGTACGGCGTTGCGTGACGCGGTGATCAGGGCCACCTGAACCCCGGCCTGCTTCAAGGAGTGGATGAAGGAGATGGTGTCGGGGAACTCCACAACCCCGTCGCGTTCGACGATGGTGAGGAAGTAGTTGTCCTTGTCGGTCGCGAGTTGCGTCACCAGCGCTGCGCTCGGCTCGATCCCGCGGGCGATGAGGAAGGACGTCACCCCATCCTCGCGACGTTTGCCGTCCACATGGGCCAGGTAGTCGGCTTCGGTGAACTCGACGAACACCTCACCGCGCGTCTCGGCGCGCTGGCGCAGGAAGTCGTCGAACAGCTTCTTCCACGCGTACCGGTGCAGCGTGGCCGTGTCGGTGACGACACCATCCATGTCGAAGACGACCGTCGTGATGGGTACGGGCTCTGGGAGCAGGGGCCCGGTGAGTAGTGGCATGGCTCTCTCCGATCCTCGGATGACTACGCCGCTAGGACGTGATCTCGATGTGGTGCTTCACGCCCCGCACCATCAGCTTGAACGCCACCCGGGTCCATCGCTCGGGCAGTGCCGGATCAGTCGTCACCGTGCCGTCGGGGTGCACCTTGACGCCAGCGAAACCGAACACGATCGCCTGCCACACCCCGCCGCAGGAGGCCGCGTGGATCCCGTCGTTGGCGTTGCCCCGCACATCGGAGAGATCAGCGAGGTTGGCCCGGTTGAAGTGGGCGATCGCGTCATCGGCCAGGCCCGCGCGCGCAGCGATGATCGCCTGCATCGAGGGGCCCAGTGACGATCCGTACTGATGGTCAGTCCGTGGGGTGTAGTAGTCGTAGTTGGCCTGACGGACAGCATCTGTGAAGTCGTCCTCGAGCAGAAGCGTGGCCATCAGCACGTCGGGCTGCTTGAGTGCTTGATGGTCGTTGGCGCCCTCGATGCCGAAGACCTCATGCATTGACTTGGTTCGGGGTTCGTAGGCGGCCATGTCCACGTCGTGGAGGTCGAAGTAGCCCGAGAACTGCGGGATCCGCCCATCGTCGAGGATCGGCACCACGATCGCTTCCGCCGTGGCCGCCCACGTGGCCAGTGCCTCGTCGGTGAGGTCCAGTTGTGCGACCAGGTCGTCGGCGCGCTCCGGTGCCTGATCGCGAAGCCAGTGCAGAACGGTCAGTGCCTGGCGGATGTTCCAGCGTGCCATGGCATTGGTGAAGGCGTTGTCGTCGACGTGGTCGTGGTACTCGTCAGGCCCGATCACGTCACGGTAGTGAGCCCTCCCTTCGTCCCATTCGGCGCGCGAGACGAAGTAGCGAGCGGTCTCGAGCACCAGTTCTGCTCCGCGCGCGATGAACCACTCGTCGTCGCCCGTGGCGTGCCAGTACGTCCACGCTCCGTAGGCGACGTCAGCGGAGATGTGGATCTCGATGTCGCCAGCCCAGATTCGGATCAGCTTCGTGCGATCCGCCCAATCGGGGACGAACGCTGGGGTCCCCTCCACGCCGGTATCGGCACTCTCCCACGGGAACCGTGCACCCTGGTGGCCCTCGGCTGCGCTGCGCTCGCGGGCCGGACCCAGCAGGTTGTATCGATAGTCCAACAGGTTGCGCGCCACCTCCGGCAAGGTGTGGATGAACATGGGGAGGATGAAGATCTCGGTGTCCCAGAAGGCGTGGCCCCGGTAGCCGAATCCAGACAGTGCCTTTGCCCCGATGTTGACGCGATCGTCGTTGCGGGGCCCGACGGCAAGCATGTGGAAGATGTTGAACCGGAGGGCAAGTTGTGCCTCGTCGTCGCCATCGATCTCGATGTCGCACATCTCCCAGTCCCGCGCCCACCGGGCGGCGTTCGCCTCGGCGAGTTCGGCCACGCTGCCAGCGCCGCGGACCCGCGCGGCTGCTGCTGCCAGGACATCCTGCTCGCCGTCCCGGTTGGACTGGTAGGCCACCACCTTGTCGACGCCGACGCTCTCGCCGGCCGAGGCAGCGAACTCGACCACGGAGGACACCGCACCCGGTGTGCGCCAACGCGTCGACACCCCCTGGCCGACAGGGGTGGTCCGGCTCGCGATCGCCACCTGATATCGGTCCTCGGAGGTCCGCACCAGCACACCCGACACGTCTTCCTCATCGAGAGTGGCCAGGTGGAACGAGTGCTGCACGAGCCACGACTTGTCGTTGAGGTTCCCCGCAGCCGAGACGATGGGAATCTGGATCTGAACGGAGCTGACCTGCTCCGGCGTCACACGGACGGTGACCACAGCCAGGTGCTCATCGGCCAGCGAGGCGAACCGCCGGAACTCGAGCCGGGCCACCGCGCCGTTGGGGGAGGTCCACCGAAGGGAGCGGGTCAACTCACCGGTGCGTAGGTCGAGGGAACGCCGATACTCCTGCACCGTTCCGCTGTTCAACGCGAACTGTTCACCATCGATGACGACGATCACCGCGGTCCAATCAGGCATGTTGGCGATCTCGGTATAGGCGATCGGCACGAAATCGAACACTCCATGAAGGAACGTCGTCCTCCACTCGCCCGGGTACCCCTCCTCCAGAGTGCCCCGGCTGGCGAGATAGCCATTGCCGATGGTGAAGATCGTCTCCTCGTGATGCATCGCGGAGGGGTCGAACGAGGTTCGGTCCACAGTCCACATACGGATTGCCCTTCCAGGCTGCATTCATGGCTTCGCCAGTCGTAGAACCGGGCCGGTGCCGTGGTTGCCCACTCCGATGTCCTGGAGAGTGACTTCACGCAAGTCAACACGATCCTCACGTGGCCTGCAAGGGCCCGATGGGACCCAGGCAGTCAGACTGTCGGACCCTCAGGCTGCCGCGACGATTCTGCGGATGACCTGCTCCGCGCTGTATCTCCAGCCATACCGCCGGACGGTAGCGGCGGGATCGTCCTCGGTCGCCGTGAGCATCGCCTTCCACAGTGCCCAGGCGGCGCCGCGCGCCCAGGTGGCATCGTCGACCGCAGTCTCAGCTCGAAGCACCTCGGCCGCATCATCATCCAAGTAGGTCCACGCGAGAACGAAGTCGCAGGCCGGGTCTCCGACACCGCAGGTACCGAAGTCGATGACGGCTGTCAGCCGACCGTCCCGCACCAGCAGGTTGCTGGGCGCCATGTCACCGTGGAACCACACGGCAGGACCGTCCCACGGCCTGGCGACCGCCGCCTCCCACATCGCCACTACCGCGTCCTCCTCGACGTCCGACGGCAGACCGGCCAGGCAGTCGAGGACGTCGCGGCTGTAGTGGGTGAGCGGGCCGCCGCGACCGAAGGAATGATCACCGGCTGCCGGTGCGCCGCCGGCATCGATTCTTCGCAGCGCACGGAGGAATCCCGCGACGTCCGAGGCGAAACAGGACAGGCTAGCGACACCTCCGGCGGCCGTGTGCCCGGAGATCCATCCGTACAGCGACCATGCTCGAGGAAAGCCGCAACCGGGCCTGCCCCGGTGAACGGGCTCAGGAACGGCAACGGGAAGGTGAGGCGCCAGAACGGGCAGCCAGCGGTGCTCCTTGTCGACAGCGGCGACGTAGCCGTCCCCGGTGGGCAGGCGTGCTACATGCCACCCGCCGACCCGGAAAGAACTGTTGTCCCAGCCGTCGACGTCGACCCGCGTCACTCGCTCCTGCTTGAGCCACGGGACTTGTGTCCGGATCAGGCATGACACGAGTTCCGGCGTGATCTGGGACCTGTCCATCCGAGCATGATGCCAGCGGCTCCGCATCCAGGGTTCGACGCGGCCTGGGAGCCGCGCTGGCCGTCGGCGGAGACCGGGTCGTGGTGGCGTACGCGCCTGCGTCGGCAGCGGTGAACGACCTGAGAAGTGCGCTCGGTGCGACCCTCCACGCACGAATCTGAGATGCAGCAGCAAGTCGCTGCAACGCTGCCCCCTGCCCATCCCGCCCCCCACATGTTCGCCGCACTACTCTTCCACGCGCTGCTTGGCCCTACCCCCCATGGACAGCCGTTGGGGCGGGCAGAGCATCGAAGCCAGAATCGGCGCGTTGGGTCGGGATTCGGAGTCCGGTCAGCGACTGGGCCGCAGTCGCGTACCGGGTTCGGGAGGGCCCTGGCAGCTTCCCCGATGATCAGCAGTCGGCAGAGGACGGCATCGCGCGCCAGGTCGGCTTGCGGGTCGGGGACCCCGGAGTCCAGTGCTCGCGTTGCGCGTGGTGGTGTGGGGCCAAGGCCGCATTCATGGCCTCGATCTCGGCGGTCGAGGTCAGGGACCGACCTTCCAGCCGTTGGCCTGCATCTTGCTCATCCCGCCCCCGTCGAGGACGGTCAGTCCCGCGGCCCGCATGGTCCCGGCGGCCCGTGACGAGCGGGCGCCGCTCTGGCAGTAGACGAGGTAGGTGTGCTTGGGGTTCAGGCGCTTGACCCCTTGGGCGAAGTTCGAGCCACCGACGTCCAGGTTCTTCGCCCCGGAGATGTGCCCGCCCTGGAACTCGCCGCGGGAGCGCACGTCCAGCAGTCGTACGCCCTGCGGCTTGAGGGTGGCAGCGCTGGTGTCGACCTTCTCGCCCTTGCCGAACAGGTTGGCGAAGAATCCCATGTCGTCTCCGATCGTTGCGGTGGTGGCACCAGGATGGGGCCACTGAAACGTCGGTCAGCATACCCTATGGGGTATACGGATCAGTCGGTGGTCAGTGCCCGCCGGACGGCGTCGAGCTTCGCCTCGGACTCCGCGATCTCAGCCTCGGCGGTCGATCCCGCGACGATGCCGCAGCCGGCGTACAGCCGGAGTCGGGTGGCCGGTCCGCGCTCGGTGTCCTCCACCGCCGCGCAGCGCAGGGCGATGCCGAACTCACCGTCGCCGCGGGCGTCGATCCAGCCCACCGGGCCGGCGTAGCGTCCCCGGTCCATCCCCTCGAGCTCGCGGATCAGGCCGGCGGCGCGCTCGGTCGGGGTGCCGCAGACCGCGGCTGTCGGGTGCAGCGAGGCGGCCAGGGCCAGGGCTGACGCCCCGTCGGCGAGCAGCCCGGTCACGTCGGTGGCCAGGTGCTGGACATTGGCCAGCGAGAGCACGTGCGGCGCGCTCGGCACGTCAAGATCGGTGCAGTGCGCGGCCAGCGCCTCGGCGACCGAGTGCACCGCGTACTCGTGCTCCTCGAGGTCCTTGTCGGAGTCCAGCAGGGCGGCGGCGTGCGCGGCGTCCAGGGACTCCTCGCCGCGGGAGCGGACCGTACCGGCCAGCACCCGGGAGGTGACCCGGTCGCCGTCGCGGCGCACGAGCAGCTCGGGGGTGGCGCCCAGCAGGCGGTCGACCTGGAACGTCCAGCACTCGGGGTAGGCCTCGGCCAACCGGCCCAGCAGCGCCGCGCTGTCCAGCGGGCCGGGCAGCGCCGCCACGACATCCCGGGCGAGCACCACCTTGTCGAGTTCGCCTGCAGTGATCCGCCCGATCGCCTCGGCCACGGCGCGCGCCCAGTGCTCCACGGGCCGGCTGCCCGGCTGCCAGCCGATCGGCGCCCCCGAGACGACCGGCCGCTCCAGCCCCGCGCCGGGTCCCGGCGTCGAGTCGGCCAGGTGCTCGGTGGACTCCACCGTGGTCAGCCACGTCCGGCCGGCCCGGTGCCCCACCACCACCGAGGGGACGATCACGACCGAATCCTGCGGGCCGGCGTCGAAGGTGAACGACGCGAACGCCACCGGCCCGGTGCCACGCAGGCCGACCTGGTCCTCGACATGGGCCGCCTCACACCACGCGCTCCACCACCGCTGGGCGCGGCTGAACCGCTCGGGACCTGAGATCTCGAACCGGGCCGCCTCGCCCCAGCCGACGAACCCGGCGTCGTTGCGCACCCAGGCGAACCCACCCCCGGTGGGCAGCAGCGACAGCAGATCGGACTCGATCCCGTCCAGGGTCACGGTCCGCACCACGCACCCGTGGGAGGTCCGCAACTCAGTCACGAGAGGATTCTACCGACCTCCCCACTCCCCGCTGCCCGCCTGCGCAGGGGCGCTCAGGCCGTGGCTCGATGGAGGGCGACGATGCCGCCGGAGAGGTTGCGCCAGGCAGGACGGGACCAACCCGTGGCTGAGATCCGGGCTGCCAGCTCGGGCTGGGTGGGCCAGGCTCGGATCGACTCGGCCAGGTAGACGTAGGCCTCCGGAGCACTGGAGATCCGCCGCGCGACCGGGGGCAGGGCGCGCATCAGGTACTCGACGTACACGGTCCGGAACGGGGCCCACGTCGGATGGCTGAACTCGCAGATCACGAGCCGCCCGCCGGGCTTGGTCACCCGGTGCAGCTCGGCCAGGGCACCATCGACATCCACGACGTTGCGCAGCCCGAACGACATGGTGACCGCGTCGAAGGCGTCGTCGGCGAACGGTAGCGAGGTCGCGTCACCGGCCACGAACGGCAGCTCCGGGTAGCGCCGGCGGCCCTCGGCGAGCATGCCCAGGGAGAAGTCGCTGGAGACCACCTCGGCGCCAGCGGACGCGAAGGGCAGCGAGCTGGTCCCGGTGCCGGCGGCCAGGTCGAGCACGCGCTGGCCGCGCCGGGCGCCGACGGCGCGCACGACCTCGCGGCGCCAGTACCGGTCCTGTCCCAGGGACAGGACGTCATTGGTCAGGTCGTACTTCGCCGCGACGTCGTCGAACATCGACGCGACGTCCTTGGGCTGCTTGTCCAGGCTGGCGCGGGTCACCGGCACATCATCGCCGCCCACGCCACCGGGACCCAAACCGCGCGCCGCCTCACTCGCGCGCCGCGGCACTGTCGCAGGGTCAGTGCCCGTCGGTGACCAACTTGCCGACCTTGCGCAGTTCGAAGGCCCGAACGGCATCACCGACACCGTGAATGATCGCCCAGATGCCGGCGAAGACGAGCAGCGTGATCGCCCGCGAGAGCAGCCCCTGGCTGGCCACCCAGATCCCCATGCCCAGCATGATCAGCGACGAGAGGAGCGTGAGCAGCCAGAACACGTTGGTGGCCCGGGTGGTGATCGCCTCGACCAACCAGAAGATCGCGATCAGTACGAACAGCAGGCCCAGCGACGAGGCCAGTGCGGCAGCGCCGCCGATCGGGTTGACCACCGTCCAGATGCCGCCGGCCAGGAAGAACACCCCGAACAGCACCCACACCCACCGCCAACCACCGGAGACCGCACCGGCCACGGCGAACTGCTCGATGCCGGTGAAGATCAGCATGAAGCCGATCAGGTAGCCGACGGTCACCACGGAGCTGACGTTCAGTTGGAGCAGGATGATCCCGACGATCAGCCAGAGCGCGGCCGAGATGAGCAGCACCCACCACCACCTGGCGACCATCGCGACGCCGGCACGGGCCTCGGACGTGGCGGCCTGGGCATTCGCGCGATCGAACGAACTCGGGGACATGGCGACCTCCTCGTGATCCGTCGTAGGTCTATCACGTCCAGCGCCATGCGATCACCAGCGGCGCGCCCTGACTGGTCGACCCACGCTCACTCGTGCGGACCACCGGTCTCCCGTCGGCGCCGCGACGCGGCGAGGACGGTTCCCCCGACGATCAGGAACGCCACCGCCAGCGGGGCAAGGCCGGGCCCGAGGTCCGCACCTGTCGAGGCCAGCGAGTCGCCGCCGGCGGAAGTCGTCGCTGTCGGGGCCGGGGTCACAGTGGGCGTTGCGGCCGGCGACTCGGTGGGCCCGGATGTCGGCGAACCGGTGGGCGTAGGGGAGGGGGACGGCGAACCGGTCGGCGTCGACGTCGGCGATCCGGTGGGCGTCGGGGAGGGCGAGGGTGGCGCGACGACAGCCAGGACGGTGACCGCCGTGGGACCGCCCTCGCCACCGTCCTTGTCGGTCGTGGTGAAGGACGCGTTGAAGTCACCCGCGGTCGTGTAGGTATGGGTCACCGGCGGGTCCGCGGGGCCGTCCACCGTCAGCGTCGGCGAACCGTCCCCCCAGTCGACGGTGTAGGTGAACTGTGCGGCCATGTCCGCCGAGGAGGGGTCCTCGGCGCCCACCTTCACGGTGAACGGCACGCCCACGGTGGCGGTCAGGTCGCCGGTGACCACACTGGCGGGTGCGGTGTTCTCGACGGTGAGCCTGCTCGAGGCGTCCTGGGTGACGAGCCCGGACGTGACCCGCAGGGCGCCCGGATGGTCGCTGGGCCCATCGTCGATCCCGAGGGCCTCCAGCTGCGCCCACGTCAGGGTCGGGGACAGGCCAAGCGCATCGTCGAAGCCGCCGTCGCCGTCGAGGTCCCAGCCGTAGGTCGCTCCGGGCGACGAGCCGGAGCCGTCCAGGGTCAGGCTCGCGCCCTCGGCGACGGTGTAGGGCCCACCCGCGTCGGCGACCACGCGCACCTCGTGGGCGACGCTGCCCTCGCTGATCGCATGGTTGGCCGTTCCGGTGAAGCGCGCTGTGATCGTGTGGCTGCCTGCGGCCACCTCGGTGGTCGGGAAGGTGGCGGTGCCCAACGCGGTGAGATCCACGGAGAGGATCGTGCTCCCGCCGTCGATGTTGAACGCAACAGAGCCCGCTGCGACGGGGTCTCCGCCCGCGGTCACCGTCGCAGTGAACGTCACCGGCTCGCCGAGCACGGACGGGCTGGCGTCGTTCAGGCACGACTCCCACCCAGGTCTGACCAAGCAAGGGGCACCCCATGGACGCATTCGTTGGCGAACTCCGCTGTTTCGGCTTCACCTTCGCTCCGAACGGCTGGGCGCAGTGCAACGGCCAGTTGTTGGCGATCTCGCAGAACACGGCGCTGTTCTCGCTGCTGGGCACCACGTACGGAGGCGATGGCCGAACCACCTTCGGCCTGCCGGACCTGCGCGGGCGGGTGCCCATCGGGGCTGGCCAGGGACCGGGCCTGGCCAACTACGTCCAGGGCGAGGCGGCAGGCAGCGAACAGGTGACGCTGATCGCCACCCAGGTGCCGCCGCACAGCCACACGGTCAACGCCTCCTCCTCGGCCAGCAGCAAGAGCCCGGCGGACGCGCTGCCGGCCGCGACGCAGGCCGGGTCCGCCTACGGGACTGCGCCCGACCTGGCGATGAGTGCAGCGATGGTCACCGGGGGCGGGTCCGGCGCACCGCACCCCAACCTGCAGCCCTACCTGGTGCTCAACTGGTGCATCTGCCTGTACGGCGAGTACCCCCCGCGCCAGTAGCACGCCTGGACATGCCGGCACTCGGGCTCCCGGCTGCCGTACGTCTGCCACACGGCGATGCGTCACGGGCGGGCTGAATACCCCATGGGGTATCATGCTCGCGTGAACAACTGCTTCTTGGCCGCGTTCCTGACCTGGTCGGTGCGTCGTTGGGTGGTCGCCGCCGCGGTTGCGGGGGCCACGTACCTGTTCTTCGGCCTGTCCACGGCGGTGCTGGCCAATCCTGTGTTCGGGCGCTCCATCGAGCCCACCTCGTGGTCGCCGAACGTGCTGATCGCCACCTCGATCCTCTCCGGCCTGCTCAGCGCGACCTACGTGCGCAACTCGGGCCCGGCGCCGCTGCGGCTGGCCGCCACCGACCGGATCGACCCCGCGCCCGGCACCCGCACCGCCCGGGCAGGTGCGGTGGGCTCGCTGCTGGCCTACCTGGCCATCGGCTGCCCGGTCTGCAACAAGCTCGCGCTGCTGCTGCTCGGCACGACGGGCGCACTGAACATCTACGCCCCGATCCAGCCCTACCTGGGGGCGATCGGGATCGCCCTGCTGGCCGTTGCCCTCGTGGTGCGGCTGCGCGGGGAGATCAGTTGTGCGACCTTGGCCGCCCTGCGCTCAGGTCCGGCCCAGCAGGGACCGCTGACCACGCAAGACATCCTCGCCGGGCTTTCGGCGTCTGAGTCGCAGTCCCTCCACGTGGGCGCCACGGATCTGGGGGTTCCTCCTCCCGGGCGTCGCGCGAACGAGTCTGTGGAGGAGGAAGTCCGCACCGACTGAACCCGGACGCCGCCGATCAGGCCAGTGCGTACAGGCCGCGGGATCTGAAGATCTCCAGCGCCGTCTCGACCGACTCGCGGCTCGGCGGCTCGGTGCCCAGCAGCGGATAGGCTCGCCCCAGGGCCGCGTACTTGTCCACGCCGAGCCGGTGATAGGGGAGTACCTCGACCCGGTCGACGATCGGACCGAGCTCGGCGGTCAGGTCGGCGACGGCCGCGATGTCCTCGGGTGCGTCGGTCAGGCCCGGCACCAGCACGAATCGGATCCACACCGCGACCTGGTGCTCGACCAACCGCGCGCCGAACGCCACGACATCAGCCAGCGCGCCGCCGCCGCTGACCTGCTCGTACAGCTGCGGCGTGCCGGCCTTGATGTCCAGCAGGACCAGGTCGGTGTGGGCCAGCAGCCGCTCGCTGGCCCGGTGTCCGCCGTTGGCTGAGGTGTCCAGTGCGGTGTGCAGGCCGTAGGCGTCCTTGACGCCGACGAACAGATCCTCGACGAACTTCGGCTGCAGCAGCGGCTCCCCACCGGTCACCGTCAGCCCGCCGCCGCGGGAGATGAACGCGCGGTACCGGCCGGCCTCGGAGATCACGTGCTGTGCGGTGGTCCGCTCGCCCAGACGCATCGTCTGCGTGTCGGGGTTGTGGCAGTACAGGCAGCGCAGCGGGCAGCCGGAGAGGAACACCGTGTAGCGCAGTCCTGGCCCGTTCACCCCCGAGGTGGTCTCCGCCGAATGCACGAATCCGATCCGCGAGCCGTCGTCGAGGTCGGCGCTCGGCGCCCCGTCGTCGATCACCTCGGCCCTCCTGGTCGGTCTGGTGTTCTGATGAGGCAACCATCATCGTCCACGTCACGGGTCTGGCACGTGTCGCCCTGGTCGATGAGATGACCGTGCGGCGGTTGGTGCGCCAGGCTGCGGTACGCAGTCGCGAACCTGACTACACGCTCATGTGGAACGTGCGGTCGATGACGTCCTGCTGCTGCTCGCGGGTCAGCCGCACGAAGTTCACCGCGTAGCCCGAGACCCGGATCGTGAGCTGTGGGTACTTCATCGGGTTCTCCATGGCGTCCAGGAGCATGTCGCGGTTGAGCACGTTGATGTTCATGTGGAAGCCGCGGCTCTCGACGTAGCCGTCCAGCACGCCGATCAGGTTGTCGACCCGCTCGGCCGGCGTCTTGCCCAGCCCGGTGGGGATCACCGAGGCGGTCATCGAGATGCCGTCCTGGGCGTCGGCGTAGGGCAGGTGCGCCACCGACAGCGACGCGGGGATCAGGCCCTTGCGGTCGCGGCCATGCATCGGGTTGGCCCCCGGGGCGAACGGCTCGCCCGCCTTGCGACCGTCCGGCGTGGCGCCGGTGGCCTTGCCGTAGACCACGTTCGAGGTGATCGTGAGCACGGACTGGGTGTGCGTGGCGTTGCGGTAGGCGGGGAACGAGCGCACCTTGTCCATGAACATGGTCACGATCCGCGCGGCGATGTCATCCACTCGGTCGTCGTTGTTGCCGAACGCCGGGTAGTCGCCGTCGAGGGTGTAGTCCACCACCAGGCCGGTCTCGTCGCGCACCGGGTGCACCTTGGTGTGCTTGATCGCCGAGAAGGCGTCGGCCACGATCGACAGACCCGCGATGCCGCAGGCCAGCGTGCGCTCCGGGTCGTAGTCGTGCAGCGCCATCTCGAGGCGCTCGTAGGCGTACTTGTCGTGCATGTAGTGGATGATGTTCAGCGCGTTGACGTAGGTGTCGGCCAGCCAGGTGGTCGCCTCGTCGAAGCGGGCCCACACCTCGTCGAAGTCCAGCGTCTCGCTGGTCAGCGGCTCGCCGAAGTCGATGACCTGCTTGCCCGAGATCTCGTCGCGTCCGCCGTTGATCGCGTACAGCAGCGTCTTGGCGAGGTTCACCCGGGCGCCGAAGAACTGCATCCGCTTGCCGACCGGCATGCTCGACACGCAGCACGCGATCGCGCAGTCGTCGCCGCCGGTGTTGAACTCGCGCAGCAGCTCGTCGGACTCGTACTGGATCGCCGAGGTGTCGATCGAGACCTGTGCGCAGAACTCCTTGAAGCCCGTCGGCAGGCTCGGCGACCAGAGCACGGTCAGGTTCGGCTCGGGCGCGGGGCCGAGGTTGTACAGCGTCTGCAGGAACCGGAAGCTCGAGCGACTGACCAGGGTGCGCCCGTCGTAGCCCATGCCGCCGATCGACTCGGTGACCCACGTGGGGTCCCCGGAGAACAGCGCGTCATAGTCGGGCGTGCGAAGGAAGCGCACCATGCGCAGCTTGATCACGAAGTCGTCGACGAGCTCCTGGGCGGACTGCTCGGTCAACGTGCCGGCGTCCAGGTCGCGCTGCAGGTAGACGTCGAGGAACGTCGACACCCGGCCCAGGCTCATCGCCGCGCCGTTCTGCTCCTTGATCGCACCCAGGTAGGCCAGGTACAACCACTGGATCGCCTCCTGCGCGGTGACCGCGGGCCGGCGCAGGTCCACGCCGTGCATGTCGCCGAGTTCGATGAGCTCCCTGAGCGCCCGGAGCTGCTCGTTGAGCTCCTCACGGTCGCGGATGATCGCGTCGCTGGACAGCCGGTTGTCGAGGGTGGCCAGCTCGGCCTTCTTGGCCTCGATGAGGCGGGTCACGCCGTAGAGCGCCACGCGCCGGTAGTCGCCGATGATCCGCCCGCGGCCGTAGGCATCCGGCAGGCCGGTGATCACGTGCGACGAGCGCGCGGCCCGGATGGCCGGGGTGTAGGCGTCGAAGACGCCCTGGTTGTGGGTCTTGCGGTACTTGGTGAAGATCTCGCCGACCCGGGGGTCCGGCTCGTAGCCGTAGGCCTTCAACCCGTTCTCGACCATCCGGTAGCCGCCGTTGGGCATGATCGCGCGCTTGAGCGGCTTGTCGGTCTGCAGGCCCACGATCAGCTCGGGGATCTCGTCGGTGATCCGGCCCGGGGCGTGCGAGGTGATCGAGCTGGGGGTGTGCGGGTCCACGTCGAGGATGCCGCGCTCACGCTCGACGACCATCAGGTCGGCGACGAACCGCCACAGCGACTCGGTGCGCTCGCTCGGACCGGTCAGGAACGACGCGTCGCCCTCATAGGGCGTGTAGTTGCCCCGGATGAACGCCGCGACGTCGATGCCCTGGCGCCAGGCGCCCTCGTCGAAGCCGGCCCACGGGTCGGCGCTGGTGGTCGGGCGGTCGGCTGCGATGGTCACTGGTGCTCCCAGGGGATTCGGTGCGCAGGCTCGTGGCCCGTGCGGTTACAGGTGCGTGGGTGTGCGCGGAGGTCCATTGTCCCGCGCTGCTCGCCGTTGTCCTGCCCGAGGACGACCCCGGCCACCCGGGACCTTGGTCCCCTGATCCGCCTCAGCGCGCCTGGTCAAGGGCCGCGGTGATCTGGTCGGCGTGGTCCCGGGCGTGCGCGATGTACGTGTCCAGCCAGTCGGCCAACGTGTACGGGCCGGAGTCCGTGTGCACCCCTGAGCGAGCCAGGTCGACCAGCGCGATCCGGTCGAGCAGCTCCGCGCTGGACACCCGAACCGCCTCGATGACCGCCAGCGATCCCTGCACCGGCCGGTCGTAGTGCAGCACCTGTGCCCACTGGGCCTCGTCATAGCCCTGGATCGCGCTGCCGGGCGGCTCGGCCAGCAGGCGGCGCAGCCGCACGTGGGAGTTGGTCTCCGAGTCGGCCATGTGGTGGATCACCATGCGCGCGGTCCACCCCTCGGGGTCGGGCGGGGTCCGGTCCAGGTCGGGCTCGGCCACGGCCCGGGCGGTGGCCAGGAACCGGTCGGTGGCCTCGCGGTACGCGGCCACCCGCAGGCGCAGGTCGCTGTCGCTCATGGGATGGGTCTCCTCGGGTCGGCATCGGCAGGTGCCCCATGATGCCCGCGATCCCCGCCAGTGGCTGGACGTTGCTCCACGCCAGCCACGGTCCGGCCGGTTCCTCCACCCTGGCGATCACGCCGAGACGCTGGCGTGGAGGAACTGCCGGCCAGGAGCGGGCGGCGGGCTCGCGGCGGCGGGGATACGATCGGGGCAATTCCCCCACGTCCCCCGAGGTACGCCCATGTCCGAGCATGCGCAGGGCGCCGATGTCATCGTCGTCGGCGCCGGACCCGCCGGCTCGGCCACCGCGCACCGGCTGGTCACCGCCGGGCGCGACGTCCTGCTGCTGGAGAAGGCGGCCTTCCCGCGGGACAAGGTGTGCGGCGACGGCCTGACCCCGCGCGCCGTGCGCTCGCTGATCGAGATGGGCGTGGACATCTCCCCGGAGCTGGGCTGGGCGCGCAACAACGGCCTGCGGATCGTGGCCAACGGTCGCACCTACGAGCTGCCCTGGCCCGAGCTCGACCGCTTCCCGAACTACGGGCTGGTCCGCTCCCGGATGGAGCTCGACGAGATCCTGGCCCGGCACGCCGCCGCGGCGGGTGCCCGGCTGGTCGAGCGGACCAAGGTCCTGGCACCCACCCGCGACGAACGGACCGGCCGGGTGACCGGCGTCCTCGCCCAGCCCGTCGACGACCGTGGCCGCGCGTCCGGCCCGGAGGTGACCTACACCGCCCCCGTGGTGGTCGCTGCCGACGGCGTGAGCTCGCGGATGGGCGTGGCCATGGGAGTGGGTCGCCGTGACGACCGGCCGATGGGCGTCGCGGTGCGCGCCTACGCACCGAGTCCGCGCGCCGCCGAGCCGTGGATGGAGTCCCATCTCGAGCTGCGCTCCGACGGTGCGCTGCTGCCCGGCTACGGCTGGGTGTTCGGCCTGGCCGACGGCACCATCAACATCGGCCTGGGGATCCTGAACACCTCCGAGGCGTTCCAGAACGTCGACTACCGCGACCACCTGCGGCGCTGGATGCGTGAGACCCCGGAGCACTGGGCGCTGCGCGAGTACGCCGACACGGTGCGGATCGGCGGCATGGCGCTGCCCATGGGCTTCAACCGTCAGCCGCACTACGCCAAGGGGATGCTGCTGGTCGGCGACTCCGGTGGCATGGTCAACCCGTTCAACGGCGAGGGCATCGACTACGCCCTGGAGGCCGGTGCCCTGGCGGGCACGCGCATCGACGCCGCCCTGGCCCAGCCCCGCGTGGAGGGCCGCGAGGCGCAGCTGCACGGCTACGCGCAGGACCTCAAGGTGCACTACGGCGGCTACTACACGCTGGGTCGCTGGTTCGTGAAGGCCATCGGCAACCCCAGCGTGATGAAGCTCGCCACGACCTACGGGATGCCCGTGCCAGTCCTGCGCCAGCTGGCCCTGAAGCTGATGGCCAACCTCACCGACACCGCCGATCCGGACCCCATGGACCGCCTGATCAACACGTTGTCCCGGATCGCCCCGGCGGCGTAGGGCAAACCGGAGGCCGCACCGCCGGGGACGTGCCGGCAGGGACGTGCCGGCCCGAAGTGATTCGCCGCGGCGCCTGCGTGGCCTGCGTCACATCGATGCTGGAACCGTCAACCGTCCCGGGTCGGTCGTCGCGTCCCGTCGTCCAAGCGTGCATAGGATGTGCTCGGCCGGGCCCAATGCGACGCCCGGTGGCGAAAGGATGGTTGTCGGTGCCGTGAACGTCTACACCCCGATCCTGATCCTTGGGCTGCTGGCCTTCGCGTTCGCCATCTTCTCAGTCACGGTGGCCGGCATCACCGGTCCCAAGCGCTACAACCGCGCCCGGCTGGACGCCTACGAGTGCGGGATCCAGCCGACCCCGCAGCCGATCGGCGGCGGGAAGTTCCCGATCAAGTACTACCTGACCGCCATGATGTTCATCATCTTCGACATCGAGATCGTGTTCCTCTACCCGTGGGCCGTGACCTTCGACCAGCTCGGCATCTTCGGTCTGGTGGAGATGCTGCTGTTCATCGCGACCCTGATGGTCGCCTACCTGTACGTGTGGCGCCGCGACGGACTGGAGTGGGACTGACATGGGACTCGAGGAGCAACTGCCGGCAGGCATCCTGCTGACCAGCGTCGAGAAGCTGGCCGGCTACTCGCGCAAGAGCTCGATGTGGCCGGCGACCTTCGGACTGGCCTGCTGCGCCATCGAGATGATGGCCTCCGGCGCCCCCCGCTACGACCTCGCCCGCTTCGGTATGGAGGTGTTCCGCGCCTCGCCGCGCCAGGCCGACGTGATGATCGTGGCCGGTCGGGTCAGCCAGAAGATGGCCCCCGTGCTGCGTCAGGTCTATGACCAGATGCCCGGGCCCAAGTGGGTCATCGCGATGGGGGTCTGCGCCTCCAGCGGCGGCATGTTCAACAACTACGCGATCGTGCAGGGCGTGGACCACATCGTGCCCGTGGACATCTACCTGCCCGGCTGCCCGCCGCGCCCGGAGATGCTCCAGGACGCGATCCTCAAGCTGCACGACCAGGTGATGAACACCAAGCTCGGTGCGCACCGCGCCGCGGAGATCGAGACGCTCGAGTCCCAGGCGCTGACCGCCGCACCGACCATCGAGATGAAGGGTCTGCTGCGATGAGCGAGCAGGGATCGGTCGTCCCGGTCGGTGCCGTCGACCTGGGCCTGAGCCCGGTCGACGATGCTGTGGTCGACACGGTGGGCGTCCGCGAGGGCGCCTTCGGTACGTCGGGCTCCGGGGACACCAGCGGCTTCGGCGGCCTGGTCCGCCCGATCGAGATGCCCGGCGCCAGCCCGCGCCCCTACGGCGGCGACTTCGACGCCGTCGCCGACGAGCTCGAGCTGGCCCTGGCCGATGCCGGCGTGGCCGCGGAGTCGGCCATCGAGAAGGTCGTCGTCGACCGTGGCGAGCTCACCCTCTACATCGCCCGCGAGCACCTGCTGGCCGTGGCCCGCGAACTGCGCGACGAGCCGGGCCTGCGCTACGAGATGTGCCATTCGGTCTCCGGCGTGCACTACCCCGCCGACACCGGGCGCGAGCTGCACGCGGTGCTGCACCTGCTGTCGATGACCCACCGGCGTCGGCTACGCCTGGAGGTCAGCTGTCCCGACGGCGACCCGCACATCCCCTCGGTCACCTCCGTGTGGCCCTCGGCGGACTGGCACGAGCGCGAGACCTGGGACATGTTCGGCATCGTCTTCGACGGCCATCCCGCGCTGACCCGGATCCTGATGCCCGACGACTGGCCGGGCCACCCGCAGCGCAAGGACTACCCGCTCGGCGGGATCCCGGTGGAGTACAAGGGCGCCACGACGCCACCGCCCGACCAGCGGAGGTCGTACAACTGATGAGCACCACGTATGAGTCCGGCGAGGACTTCGAGCCAACGGCCACCGCCGACCCGGGGACACCCGGCGCACCCGCCGACCCCGGCGCGCCCGACGCAGCGCCGGGCTACGACTCCACCGAGGGCCGGGTCTTCACCGTCACCGGTGGCGACTGGGACACGATCACCCTGGACCCCGATGCCGTCAACGAGCGCATCGTGGTCAACATGGGCCCCCAGCACCCCTCCACGCACGGCGTGCTGCGCCTGATCCTCGAACTCGACGGCGAGAACGTCGAAGGCGCCCGCTGTGGCATCGGCTACCTGCACACCGGCATCGAGAAGAACCTGGAGTTCCGCAACTGGACCCAGGGCACCACGTTCGTCACGCGCATGGACTACCTGGCCAGCTTCTTCAACGAGGCCGGCTACTGCCTGGCCGTGGAGAAGCTGCTCGGCATCACCGACGACATCCCGGACCGCGCCACCGTGATCCGCGTGATCCTGATGGAGCTCAACCGGGTCGGCTCGCACCTGGTCTGCCTGGCCACCGGCGGCATGGAGCTCGGCGCGCTGACCGCCATGACCTTCGGCTTCCGCGAGCGCGAGCTCGTGCTCGACCTCTTCGAGCTGATCAGCGGCCTGCGGATGAACCACGCATTCATCCGGCCCGGCGGCCTGGCCCAGGACATGCCGGCCACCGATGACAAGGGCCAGGACATGAAGGTCCGCATCCAGGAGACCATCGACCTGCTGCGCCACCGGTTCAAGGACACCGCCAACCTGCTGGTCGACAACACGATCTGGATGGGTCGCACGTCGGGGATCGGCTACCTGGACCTCACCGGCTGCATGGCGCTGGGCATCACCGGCCCGATCCTGCGCGCCACCGGTTACCCGTGGGACCTGCGCAAGGAGGCGCCGTACTGCGGCTACGAGCGCTATGAGTTCGAGGTGCCGACCCAGACCAGCTCGGATGCCTACGGCCGCTTCCTGATCCGGCTGGCCGAGATGCAGCAGAGCCTGAACATCGTCGAGCAGGCCCTGGACCTGCTCCAGCCGGGCCCGGTCATGGTCGATGACCCGAAGATCGCCTGGCCCGCGCAACTGGCGATCGGCAGCGACGGGATGGGCAACTCCCTGGAGCACATCCGGGCGATCATGGGCACCTCGATGGAGGCCCTGATCCACCACTTCAAGCTGGTCACCGAGGGATTCGCCGTGCCTGTCGGGCAGGCCTACCAGGTCATCGAGGCGCCTCGTGGTGAGCTCGGGATCCACGTCGTCTCGCACGGTGGCACCCGGCCCTACCGGGTGCACTTCCGCGACCCCAGCTTCAACAACCTGCAGTCCGTGGCCACGATGTGCGAGGGCGGCATGGTCGCCGACGTGGTCGCCGCCGTGGCCAGCATCGACCCCGTGATGGGAGGCGTGGATCGCTGATGTCCATCTCCGAGACCACCCGCGCAGAGCTCGCCGAGCTCGCCGGACGCTACCCGCAGGCGCGCTCGGCGCTGCTGCCGATGCTGCACCTGGTGCAGTCGGAGGAGGGCTACGTCAGCCCGGAGGGCATCGCGGCCTGCGCGGCCACGGTGGGCCTGAGCACCGCCGAGGTGGCCGCGGTCTCGACGTTCTACACGATGTACAAGCGCCGCCCGGCCGGCAAGCACCACATCGGGGTCTGCACCAACACGATGTGCGCGGTCCTCGGCGGCGACGCCCTCTGGGACGCGGTCAGCACGCACGCCGGCGCCCGTCACGACGAGATCAGCGCCAGCGGCACGTTCGACCTGGAGCGCATCGAGTGCCAGGCCGCCTGCACGCACGCCCCGGTGATGACCGTGGACTGGGAGTTCTTCGACCGGATGACCCCGGACGATGCCATCGCGGTGCTCGACCAGTTGGAGGCCGGCGAGGAGGTCGTGAGCACTCGCGGTCCGGTCGTGCGCGGCTTCAGGGCCGCCTCCCGGACCATCTCGGGCATCGACGACGACGGCCTGACCGGCGACGGCGCCGCCGCAGACGAGTTGATGCTGGCCAACCTGCGCGCCGCCGCCGAACGCGGCGTGGGCCCTGCAGACGGGGGGCGCTGACCATGACGCTCACCCCGGTCCTGACCGCCCACTGGGACGAGGCGGACTCCTACACGATCGGCGCCTACCGCCGGCACGGTGGCTACGAGCAGGTCGCCAAGGCCTTCGAGCTGGGCCCCGACGCGCTGATCGCGCTCGTCAAGGACTCCGGCCTGCGCGGGCGTGGCGGCGCGGGCTTCCCGACCGGCATGAAGTGGGGCTTCGTCCCCCAGGGCGACGGGAAGCCGCACTACCTGGTGGTCAACGCCGACGAGTCCGAGCCCGGCGCCTGCAAGGACATCCCGCTCATGCTGGCCAACCCGCACGCGCTGGTCGAGGGCTGCATCCTGACCTCGTACGCGATCCGGGCCAACCACGCGTTCATCTACATCCGCGGCGAGGTCCCGCACGTGCAGCGCCGGCTGCGGGCCGCGGTCCGCGAGGCCTACGCCGCCGGGTTCCTCGGCACCAACATCCAGGGCTCCGGCTTCGACCTGGACCTGATCGTGCACTCCGGGGCAGGGGCCTACATCTGCGGTGAGGAGACCGCGCTGCTCGACTCACTGGAGGGCCGGCGCGGCCAGCCGCGACTCAAGCCGCCGTTCCCGGCCGTCGCCGGCCTGTACGCCTCGCCGACGGTGGTCAACAACGTCGAGACCATTGCCAACGTGCCCTACATCGTGCGCAACGGTGCCGACTGGCTGACCCAGTGGGGCACCGAGAAGTCCCCGGGCTTCAAGCTGATGGCGGTCTCGGGGCATGTGCGCAACCCGGGCATCTACGAGGTGGCCCTGGGCACCACGATGCGCCAGCTGCTCGACTACGCCGGTGGCATGCGCAACGGCGGCGAGCCGAAGTTCTGGCTGCCCGGCGGATCGAGCGTGCCGATGCTCACCGCCGAACACCTGGACCTGCCGCTGACCTACGAGGACATGGCCGGCGCGGGCACCATGCTCGGAACCGCGACCCCGATGCTCTTCGACGACACCGTCTCGGTGGTGCGGGTCATCACCCGCTGGGCGGAGTTCTACGCCCACGAGTCGTGCGGCAAGTGCACCCCCTGCCGGGAGGGCTCCGGCTGGATCGCCGGCACCCTGGAACGCTTCGAGGCCGGCCACGGCAGCGAGCCCGACCTGGCGATGCTCGAGGAGGTGTGCGGCCAGATCCTGGGTCGCTCCTTCTGCGCCCTGGGCGACGCGGCCGCCACACCGTTCCCCGCCGCACTCAAGCACTTCCCCGAGGAGTTCCTCACCGGGACCCACACGGCGGCCGATGCGGCCTTCGACCCCGTCGCCGCCACCGCCTTCGCCGCGGGAGCAACCCGATGACCGTGACCACGCCCCCACCCGCCCCCGGCACCCCGATCCCGGGTGTCCCCGCCCCCCCGCCGCCGAGCGAGCAGGTCAGTGTCGCCATCGACGGCATCGACGTCCTGGTGCCCAAGGGCACCCTGATCATCCGTGCGGCCGAGCAGGTCGGCGTGGAGATCCCGCGGTTCTGCGACCATCCGCTGCTCGAGCCGGTCGCGGCCTGCCGGGCCTGCCTGATCGAGATCGAGGGCCAGCCCAAGCCGCAGCCGGCATGCGCGATCCCGGTCGCCGACGGCATGAAGGTCCGCACCGCCGGCACCTCGGTGATGGCAGCCATCGCCCAGCGCGGCGTGCTGGAGTTCCTGCTCATCAACCATCCGCTGGACTGCCCGGTCTGCGACAAGGGCGGCGAGTGCCCGCTGCAGAACCAGGCCATGAGCCACGGGCCCGGCGAGTCCCGGTTCACGCTGCCCAAGCGGACGTTCCCCAAGCCGGTGGCGCTGTCGACCCAGATCCTGATCGACCGGGAGCGCTGCGTGTCCTGCGCCCGCTGCACCCGGTTCGCCGACCAGGTCGCCGGTGACCCGTTCATCACGTTGCAGCAGCGCGGCGGCAAGCAGATCGTCGGCATCGCGCCCGACACGCCGTTCAACTCCTACTTCTCGGGCAACACCGTGCAGATCTGCCCGGTCGGTGCGCTGACCAGTGCCGCCTACCGGTTCCGGGCGCGTCCGTTCGACCTCGTCTCCACCCCGACCGTCTGCGAGCACTGTGCCAGCGGCTGCGCCCTGCGCACCGACACCCGGCGCTCCACGGTCATGCGCCGCTTGGCCTGGGACGACCCGGCCGTGAACTCCGAGTGGAACTGCGACAAGGGCCGCTTCGCGTTCCCGTACTTGAGCACCGACCGGATCGACACGCCGATGATGCGCGTCGACGGCGAGCTGGCCGAAGCCTCCTGGCCGCAGGCGGTCCGCCGCGCGGCGCAGGCCCTGGCGCAGTCCGGGCGGCGCACCGCGGTGCTGCTCGGCGGCAAGCTCACCCTCGAGGACTCCTACGCCTACGCCCGGTTCGCCCGCGCGGTGCTGGGCACCGACTCGATCGACTTCCGGATCCGGCGCTCGAGCGCGGCCGAGGCCGACTTCCTGCGCTCGGTCGTGGCCGGCTCGGGCCTGTCGGTGACCTACGCGGACCTCGACGCGGCGCCGACCGTGCTGCTGGTCGGTCTCGAGCCAGAGGAGGAGTCGCCGATCATCTTCCTGCGACTGCGCGCAGCCACCCAGGCGCGCGGCACCCAGGTGATCAGCGTGGCCCCCTACGCGTCCCCCGGTGCGGCCAAGCTCAACGCCCACGTGCTCGGCGCCGTCCCCGGCCAGGAGGCCGCGGTGCTGACCGGCCTGGCCAGTGGCGAGGGACAGGCTGCGCAGGCCCTGGCCACGCCCGGTTCGGTGATCCTGGTCGGTGAGCGGGCCGCAGAGTCGCCCGGTGCGCTGAGCGCCGTGGTCGACCTGGCCGAACGCACGGGCGCCGCGCTGGCCTGGGTCCCGCGCCGCGCCGGTGACCGGGGCGCCCTGGAGTCCGGCGCCCTGCCCGGGCTGCTTCCCTGGGGCCGGCCGCTGGCCGACCCGGACGCCCGCGCCCAGGTGGCCGCTGCTTGGGGCATCGAGCCGACCGACCTGCCCACCGAGCCCGGCCTGGACCTGGCCGGCGTGGTGGCCGCAGTGGCCGCCGACGCCGCTGCGGGCGCCGCGGCGGCCGACGCCGACGAAGCGGCTCCCGAGCCGCAGGTCGGCGCGATCATCCTGGCCGGTGTCGAGGCCGCCGACACCCCCGATCCGCACGCCTTCGCCACGGCCCTGGCGCAGGCCCCGTTCGTGGTGGCCCTGGAGACCCGGGCCACCGAGGTCACCGCCCTGGCCGATGTCGTGCTGCCGGTGGGAGTCATCACCGAGAAGTCCGGGACGATGCTGGACTGGGAGGGCCGCGCCCGCCCGTTCGGCACGGTGATGCGGGAGTCCACGAGCATCACCGACGCCCGTGCGCTGGGCCTGCTGGCTCAGGCCCTGGGACGCCCGCAGCCCACGATCGAGGTCGGTGCGCTGCGCGCCGAGCTGGCCGGGTTGGGGCGCTGGGCGGGACCGCGCCCGACCACCGTGCCGGAACCGGGCGCTGCGCCGCCCAGCCTGCGGCCCGGGCAGGTCCTGCTCGCGAGCTGGCGGCACCTGCTCGACGAGGGGTTGCTCCAGCGCGGCGAGCCCGCCCTGGCCGGTACCGCACGTCCGTCGCTGGCGCGGGTGTCGGCGGCCACCGCTGCCGAGTACGACCTCGTCGACGGCGCGCCGGTGACCGTGGCCAGTGCGCACGGGTCGATCACCCTGCCCCTGGCGATCACCGAGATGGTCGACGACGTGGTCTGGCTGCCCGGCAACTCGAGTGCCAGTGCGCTCAACGCGACGCTGCGGGTCGGTCCCGGGGCAGTCGTGGCGATCCGAGCAGGAGGTGCCCGATGAACGCCCAGGTGAACACCGCTGTGATCCTCACCGAGTCGTTCGAGCCGTTCGGCGTGGACCCGTGGTGGCTGGTGATCCTCAAGGTGGTCGCGCTGTTCCTGGGCGTGGTCGTGGTCGTGCTGCTGACCATCTGGGGCGAGCGCCGCGTGGTGGCCCGCATGCAGATGCGCCTGGGCCCGAACCGGGTCGGGCCGTTCGGCGTGCTGCAGGGCCTGATGGACGGCATCAAGCTCGCCCTCAAGGAAGACATCATGCCCACCGCGGCCGACAAGGCCGTGTTCTTCGTCGCCCCGATCATCTCGGTGGTACCCGCGTTCCTGGCCCTGGCGGTCATCCCGTTCGGCCCGGAGGTCTCGATCCTGGGCACCCGCACCCCGTTGCAGCTCACCGACTTCCCGGTGGCGGTGCTCTACGTGCTGGCCATCGCCTCGATCGGCATCTACGGCATCGTGTTCGCCGGTTGGTCCTCGGGCTCGACCTATCCGCTGCTGGGCGCGCTGCGCTCCTCGGCGCAGATGATCTCCTACGAGATCGCGATGGGCCTGGCGTTCGTGGCGGTGTTCCTGCACGCGGGGTCGATGTCGACCTCGCAGATCGTCTCGGCCCAGCAGCCGATCTGGTACGCCATCATCCTGCTGCCCTCGTTCATCATCTACGTCACCGCCATGGTCGGGGAGACAAACCGGGCCCCGTTCGACCTGCCCGAGGCCGAGGGCGAGCTGGTCGCCGGCTTCCACACCGAGTACTCGTCGCTGAAGTTCGCGCTGTTCTTCCTGGCCGAGTACGTCAACATGGTCACCGTCTCCGCGCTGGCCACCACCCTGTTCCTGGGCGGCTGGCGGGCGCCGTGGCCGATCTCGACGATCAACGACGGCATGTTCAACCAGAGCTGGTGGGGCCTGCTGTGGTTCATGGTCAAGGTCTGCGGATTCCTGTTCATGTTCATCTGGCTGCGAGGCACGGTGGCCCGGTTCCGCTACGACCAGTTCATGGCGTTCGGCTGGAAGGTCCTGATCCCGGCGTCGCTGGCCTGGATCGTGCTGGTCTCCACGTTCCGCGCGCTGCGCGATGACCTGCCCAGCAACAGCCTGGCCGTCGGGGCGATCCTGCTGGGGACCCTGGTGGTGATCTTCGCCGCCTCGTACGTGATCGAGGCCCGGCGCGAGCGTGCCCGCGCGGAGATCACCGAGTCCGCCGTGGACGAGGAGGCGCAGTTCCGCGCCCAGCCGGGGATGCACCCGGTCCCGCCGATGCCCGGCGAACACTTCGACTACACCCCCCGTGCCCGCCAGACCGTGCCCAGCGCGGTCGCGCCGGACACCGCGGCCGCCGACGACACCGAGGAGGCACCCCGTGCCTGACCTTCCCCAGCCCGTCCGGGGCTTCGGGACCACCTTCCTGACGATGTTCAAGAAGGTGGCCACCGAGCAGTACCCGGAGGAGAAGGACAAGTTCCCGCCCAAGCCGCGCTTCCACGGCCGCCACCAGCTCAACCGGCACCCCGACGGCCTGGAGAAGTGCATCGGCTGCGAGCTGTGCGCGTGGGCCTGCCCGGCTGACGCCATCTACGTGGAGGGTGCGCAGAACACCGAGGAGGAGCGGTTCTCCCCGGGCGAGCGCTACGGCAGCGTCTACCAGATCAACTACCTGCGCTGCATCCTCTGCGGGCTGTGCATCGAGGCCTGTCCGACCCGCGCGCTGACCATGACCAACGAGTACGAGCTGGCCGACCACACTCGTGAGTCGCTGATCTACGAGAAGGCCGACCTGCTCGGGCCGCTGCTGCCCGGGATGGCGCCCCCGCCGCACGACATGGTCGAGGGCACCGACGACGGTGACTACTACCGCGGCGAGGTCACTGGCGCCACCGAGGCGCAGAAGGCGCAGGTGGCCGCCCGGGAGGCAGCGACCGCCGCCGCAGCGCAGCACGCTGGAGCCGACACGGCGCAGGAGGCGGACGCATCGTGAGTGCTCTGGCCCACCTGGGGGCGCTGGCCGCCAATGGTCCGGTCGACCTTGTCCCGAACACCGGCGAGACGGTGACGTTCTGGATCTGCGCCACGCTGGCGGTGTTCGGCGCGGCCGGCACCGTGCTCTCGCGCAAGTCCGTGCACTCCGCACTGTTCCTCGCACTGACGATGATCAACCTGGCGGTCCTCTACGTCGCCCAGGGCGCCCCGTTCCTGGGCATGGTGCAGATCATCGTCTACACCGGTGCGGTCATGATGCTGTTCGTCTTCGTGCTGATGGTCGTGGGCGTGGACTCCTCGGACAACCTGGTCGAGACGATCAAGGGCCAGCGCGTGTGGGCCGGCCTGGCGTTCCTGGGCTTCCTGGGCCTGCTGCTGGCCGGCATCTCCGGGTCGCTGGACGGCACCACCGTGGTCGGGCTCGACGCGGCCAACGCCGAGCAGGGCGGCAACATCCAGGGCATCGGCTCGTTGATCTTCACCCGCTACCTGCTGGCCTTCGAGGTCACCTCCGCGCTGCTGATCACCGCGGCGCTGGGGGCCATGGTGCTCACCCACCGCGAGCGCGTCGAGCCCCGCAAGGGCCAGACGCAGCGCTCCACCGAACGGTTCGCGCCCGGGACGCACCCGGTCAACAAGCCCAACCCCGGGGTCTACGCGCGCAACAACGCCGTGGACATGCCCGCGATGCTGCCCGACGGGACCACCGCCGAGGAGTCGGTGCCCGGGCCGCTGCGCGTGCGCGGCCAGGCCTCCGACGCCGACCGACTGGCCCTTGCCGAGGCCGAGCACCTGCGGGACGCCGAGGCCGTCGTCGTGGAGGACCAGTGGAGCGCACCTGCTCCCGAGGCGCCGGCCGACGTCGTCGAACCGGACGACCCCGACGAACCTGGTGCACCACGCACGGCCACCGATCCGCAGAAGGGGCCGGAGCTGTGAACCCCACGAACTACCTCGTGCTGTCGGCGATCCTGTTCTCGATCGGGGCGGCCGGTGTGCTGGTGCGGCGCAACGCGATCGTCGTGTTCATGTGCGTGGAGCTGATGCTCAACGCCTCGAACCTGGCCTTCGTCACGTTCGCGCGGACCAACGGAGTGCTCGACGGACAGGTCGTGGCCTTCTTCGTCATGGTGGTGGCCGCCGCGGAGGTGGTCGTCGGGCTGGCGATCATCGTGACCATCTTCCGCACCCGCAACTCGGCCTCGGTCGACGAGCCCAACCTGCTGAAGCTCTGAGGGGACGATTGTGAACACCACCCTTGCGGTCCTCGCCTCCGGGCCGGCATCCCCGGGCGAGGTCGTGACGGCCTCCGGGATGTTCAGCCTGACCGCGGTGCTGATCGCGATCCCGCTGGCAGGCGCGATCGTGCTGCTGCTGGCCGGCAAGCGCTCCAACGCCTGGGGCCACTGGCTCGCGGTGGGCGCGGTCCTGGCCTCGTTCCTCGTCGGGCTCATCCTGTTCGTCGCCCTGCTCGGCCAGGCCGAGGACGCCCGCACGATCAACCAGCACGTCTTCGACTGGATCGACGTGGGCATGTTCCAGGCGCCGTTCGCCCTGCAACTGGACCCGCTGAGCATGTCGTTCGTGCTGTTGATCACCGGCGTCGGCTCGCTGATCCACCTCTACTCGGTCAGCTACATGGCCCACGACCCCGAGCGGCGCAAGTTCTTCGCCTACCTGAACCTGTTCATCGCCGCGATGCTGCTGCTGGTGCTGGCCAACAACTACCTGCTGCTCTACGTCGGCTGGGAGGGCGTGGGCCTGGCCTCCTACCTGCTGATCGGCTTCTGGTTCTACAAGCCGTCGGCGGCCACGGCGTCCAAGAAGGCGTTCGTGGTCAACCGGGTCGGTGACGTCGGGCTGAGCCTGGCGATCATGATGATGTTCGCCACGTTCGGCACGTTCACCTTCGAGGGCGTCAACGCCGCGGTCGGCCAGGCCGACTCCGACACCGTCACCTGGATCGGGCTGGCGCTGCTGCTTGCGGCGTGCGGCAAGTCCGCGCAGTTCCCGTTGCAGTCCTGGCTGCTGGACGCCATGGAGGGCCCGACCCCGGTCTCGGCCCTGATCCACGCGGCCACGATGGTCACCGCCGGGGTGTACCTGATCGTGCGCTCGCACGAGATCTTCAACCTCAGCGAGACCGCCCGGCTCGCGGTCGTCATCGTCGGCACGATCACCCTGCTGATGGGTGCGGTCATCGGGTCGGCCAAGGACGACATCAAGAAGGGCCTGGCCGGTTCGACGATGAGCCAGATCGGCTACATGTTCCTCGCAGCCGGGCTGGGGCCCGTGGGCTATGTCTTCGCCATCTTCCACCTGCTCACCCACGGCATCTTCAAGGCGCTGCTGTTCCTGGGCGCCGGCTCGGTGATGCACGGCATGGACGACCAGGTCAACATGCGCCGCTACGGCGCACTGCGCACGTTCATGGTCGCCACCTGGGCGGTGTTCGGCATCGGCTACCTGGCGATCATCGGCATCCCACCGTTCGCCGGGTTCTTCAGCAAGGACGAGATCATCCACGCTGCCTGGGCCGAGCAGCCCGTGGCCGGCTTCGCCGCGCTGGTCGGCGCCGGGGTCACCGGCTTCTACATGACGCGCATGATGGCCATGACCTTCTACGGCAAGGCCCGATGGGAGGACGGCGTGCACCCGCACGAGCCGTCGCGGTGGATGACCGTCCCGATGATGATCCTGGCTGTCGGTGCCCTGCTGGCCGGCGTCCTGATGCTCTACGTCGGCAACGTCGAGGAGTGGCTGGCGCCCGTCGTCGGCTACCAGGAGGTCTCCGGTGGCCTGCCCACACCGATCATGATCGGGATCACGCTGACCGTGGTGGCCGTGGGCGTGGTGATCGGGTGGCGGCAGTACGCGATGCGGGAGGTGCCCGAGATCGCCCCGACGCAGGTCTCGGCGCTGACCGTGGCCGCGCGCAACGACCTGTACGGCGACGCGTTCAACGAGGCGGTGTTCATGCGACCCGGCCAGCACCTGACCCGGACCCTGGTCTGGACCGATGCGAAGGTCGTGGACGGAGCGGTGAACGGCACCGCGGCGGGCATCGGTGGGCTCAGCGCCCGGATGCGCCGCTGGCAGACCGGCAACGTCAGGACCTACGCCCTGACGATGTTGATCGGTGTCGTGGTCGTCGGCGCCGTCCTGGCCCTGGGGGTCGCGCTGTGAGTACCACCACCTACCTGCCGCTGGTCGCGATGGTCCTGCTGCCCATCCTCGGCGGCCTGCTGGTCGCGGTGCTGCCCCGCAGCAACGCCGCCCTGGCCAAGCAGGTGACGCTGGCGATCTCGTTGCTCGTGCTCGCCCTGGGCATCGTCGTCGCGTTCGCCTACCAGATGCCGCAGGACGGGGGGACGCCCTTCCAACTGGCCACCCGGTGGGAGTGGATCCCGGCCTGGGGCGTGAGCTTCTCCCTCGGCGTGGATGGCATCTCGCTGGTCCTGATCCTGATGACCGCGATCCTGGTGCCGGTCTGCATCCTGGCCGGGTGGGCCGACGCGGACCGGACGACGGGCTCGGTGCGCGGCTACTTCGCCTGGATCCTGGTCCTCGAGGGCCTGGTCCTGGGCGTGTTCGCGGCCACGGACGTGTTCCTGTTCTACGTCCTGTTCGAGGCGATGCTGATCCCGATGTACTTCCTCATCGGGCGCTACGGCGGGGCGCAGCGGCAGTACGCGGCCGTGAAGTTCTTCCTGTACTCCCTGCTCGGCGGGCTGCTCATGCTGGCCGCCCTGGTCGGGGTCTACGTGCTCTCGGCCCAGCAGTACGGGCAGGGCACGTTCGACTACGCCGCCCTGGTGGGCCTGGACATCAGCCCCGACACCCAGAAGTGGTTGTTCCTCGGATTCTTCATCGCCTTCGCGATCAAGGCGCCCCTCTGGCCGCTGCACACCTGGTTGCCCGACGCCGCCGCCGAGGCCCCGCCGAGCACCTCGGTGCTGCTGGTCGGCGTGCTGGACAAGGTCGGCACGTTCGGGATGATCCGGCTGTGCCTGCCGATGTTCCCCGACGCCTCGCGGTACTTCGCCCCGGCGATCATCGTGCTGTCGCTGGTCGGCATCATCTACGGCGCGCTGGTGGCCATGGGTCAGACCGACCTCAAGCGCCTGATCGCCTACACGTCGGTCAGCCACTTCGGGTTCATCGCGCTGGGCATCTTCGCGATGACCAGCCAGGGCCAGAGCGGCTCGACGCTCTACATGGTCAACCACGGATTCTCGATCGCGGCGCTGTTCCTGCTCGTGGGCTTCATGGCCTCCCGGCGCGGGTCGCGCAAGATGGCGGACTTCGGGGGCGTGCAGAAGGTGGCACCCGTCCTGGCCGGGTTCTTCCTGGTCGCGGGCCTGTCCTCTCTGGCGCTGCCCGGCCTGAGCTCGTTCGTCTCGGAGTTCCTGGTCCTGGCCGGCACGTACACGCGCTACCCGTGGGCTGCGGTCGTGGCCACGCTCGGCATCGTCCTGGCCGCGCTGTACATCCTGCTGATGTACCAGCGCACCATGACCGGGCCGGTGCGCGACGGTGTGGCGGGCATGCCCGACCTGCGGGGCCGCGAGGTCCTGGCGCTGGCGCCGGTCCTGGCCATCATCGTCGCCCTCGGGGTGTTCCCGAACGCGGCGCTGGACATCATCAACCCCTCCGTCGACCAGACGATGACCGTGATCGGGTCCACCGACCCGGCGCCGGTCGTCGCCGAAGCCGGGAAGTGAGCCCGCGATGATCCACACCATCGTGCCCCTGGCCGACACGCTGACGTTCCCGTCGTTCCAGTACCGGGCCATGGCCCCGGTGCTGATCGTGCTGGTCGCTGCGGTCGCCGCGGTGCTCGTCGAGGCCCTGGTGCCCCGGGGCGCCCGGCGCGGCATCCAACTGACCCTGACCGGCTCCGCCCTGGTGGCCGCGCTCATCCTCACGATCGCCACGCCGCCCTCGGCGAAGGGCCTGGTCGCGGCCGGGACCCTGGCCATCGACGGGCCGACGCTGTTCGGCTGGATGACGATCCTGATCGTGGCCCTGCTGGCGATGCTGGTCGTGGCCGAACGGCGCGTTGATCCCGCAGGGGATGCCTTCGCCCCGCGGGCCGCCTCGCTGGTGGGCTCGAACGAGGAGCAGGAGCTGACCCGGCGCGGCTGGGAGCAGACCGAGGTGTGGCCGCTGTTCCTGTTCGCGGTCACCGGCATGCTGCTGTTCCCCGCGGCCAACGACCTGCTGATGCTGTTCGTGGCCCTGGAGGTCATGAGCCTGCCGCTGTACCTGCTGGCCGGGATGGCCCGGCGGCGGCGGCTGCTGTCCCAGGAAGCCGCACTGAAGTACTTCCTGCTCGGGGCGTTCGCGTCGGCGTTCCTGCTCTATGGCTCGGCGATGCTGTTCGGTTACGCCGGCTCCCTGGAGTTCGGTGCGATCGCCGATGCCTTCACCAACCGCCCCGGTGCCAGTGGCCTGCAGTTGCTGGGCATCGGCCTGGTGTCGGTCGGCCTGCTGTTCAAGGTGGCGGCGGTGCCGTTCCACATGTGGACCCCCGACGTGTACCAGGGCTCGCCCACGCCGATCACGGCGTTCATGGCCGCCGGGGTGAAGGTGGCCGGCTTCGGTGCGCTGATCCGGGTCATGTACGTGGCGCTCGGGGGTGCCGCCTGGGACTGGGCGCCGATGCTCTGGGTCGTGGCCATCGTCACGATGCTGGTCGGCGTGATCCTCGCGGTCACCAGCGCCGACATCAAGCGGATGCTGGCCTACTCCTCGATCGCGCACGCGGGCTTCCTGCTGCTGGGCGTGGTCGCCTACTCCCGCGACGGACTGTCGGCCACCCTGTTCTACCTGCTGGCCTACGGCCTGACGACGATCGGAGCGTTCGCCGTCGTCATGCTCGTGCGCGGGCCAGCCGGCGAGGCGGGGCACCTGTCGGCCTGGGCCGGGCTGAGTCGCACCTCACCGCTGTTGGCCGGGGTGTTCGCGTTCCTGCTGCTGGCCCTGGCCGGCATCCCGCTGACCAGCGGGTTCACCGCCAAGTTCGGGGTGTTCTCCGCGGCGATCGCCAGCGGGGCCATCTGGCCGGTCATCGCCGCCGCGCTGGCCTCGGCGATCTCGGCGTTCTTCTACCTGCGGATCATCGTGCTCATGTACTTCGCCGAGCCCGCGGCCGACGGGTCCACCTCGGTGGCCGTGCCCAGCATCCTCACCCAGGGCGCCATCGCGGTGGCCGTGGCGGCGACGTTGCTGCTCGGTGTCTTCCCGCAGTCCGTCCTCACCCTGGTCAACGACTCCGCGATCTTCGTGCGCTGAGGCCCGAGAGGCTCCGCGGCCTCATGCTCGGGTGGGTGCCAGGGCACGACGGACGGTCACGGGTTCGGCGCCCTCGCGTCTGGCGACTCGGGTGCACGCGAAACGGCCGTTCAGAACGACAACTTCGGGTGCGTCGGCACCGTCGGCGCGCGCCGACGCGAGGACCGGCCCGCAGAACGGCCGTTTCGGACGCACCGGCATTCGGTGTGCCGCGAGCACACCGACCTGGGGCGTTCGGTACCTTGTGCGCCATGACTGACGCGCGCACCCACAAGTTCGTCCTCACCGAGGACGAGATGCCCACGACCTGGTACAACCTGGCCGCCGACCTGCCGGTGCCCCCGCCCCCGCCGCTGCACCCGGGCACCCACGAGCCGATCGGCCCCGACGCCCTCGAGCCGCTGTTCCCTCTTGATCTGATCATGCAGGAGGTCACTGACCAGCGGTACGTGGACATCCCCGGCGAGGTCCTCGACGTCTACCGCCAGTGGCGGCCCGCTCCCATGATGCGCGCCTACCGGCTCGAGGAGTCGCTGGGCACCACCGCACGGATCTACTACAAATACGAAGGTGTCAGCCCCGCCGGCTCGCACAAGGTCAACACCTCCGTGCCACAGGCCTACTACAACGCCAAGGCGGGCACCCGGAAGCTGACCACCGAGACCGGGGCCGGCCAGTGGGGGACGGCCCTGAGCTACGCCAGCGCGCTGTTCGGTCTCGAGTGCGAGGTGTGGCAGGTCGGCGCCAGCTTCGACCAGAAGCCCTACCGACGCATGATGATCGAGACGTTCGGGGCCACTGTGCACCGCTCGCCCTCACCGCTGACCGAGTCCGGCAAGCACTTCCTGGAGGCCGACCCAGAGCACCCCGGCTCACTGGGGATCGCTATCTCCGAGGCCGTGGAGGTGGCCGCCGGTGATCCGAGCGTGAAGTACGCGCTGGGCTCGGTGCTCAACCACGTGCTCCTGCACCAGACGATCATCGGCGAGGAGGCGCTGCTGCAGATGGCCAAGGCCGGCGACACCCCGGACGTGGTCATCGGCTGCACCGGCGGCGGCTCGAACTTCGCCGGGCTGGCGTTCCCGTTCATCCGCGAGACCCTGGCCGGGAGGATGAGCCCGGTGATCCGCGCGGTGGAGCCCACCAACTGTCCGACGCTGACTCGCGGGGAGTACGCCTACGACTTCGGCGACGCCTCAGGCATGACACCACTGTTGAAGATGTACACCCTGGGCCACAGCTTCGTGCCCGACCCCATCCACGCCGGCGGCCTGCGCTACCACGGCATGTCGCCGCTGCTGTCGCACGCCTACGACCAGGGCCTGCTCGAAGCCGAGGCGGTGCCGCAGACGGAGTGCTTCGAGGCGGCGATCCGGTTCGCCCGCACCGAGGGGATCGTGGCCGCGCCCGAGTCCAGCCACGCGATCGCCGCGGCGATCCGCGAGGCGCAGCGGGCCACCGAGGCCGGCGACGATCGGGTCATCCTGATCGCGCTGTCCGGGCATGGGCACTTCGACCTCGCCGCCTACGACGCCTACTTCAACGGCCGGATGGTCGACACCGACACCCCGGATGAGCGGTTCGCACCGTCGTTGGCGGAGCTGCCCACGATCTGACCAGCACTCCGCCGGGGGCGATTCGGCGCAATCGAGGTACGTGAGTCAAACTTGGGCCTGTGCCGTCCCTGATCTCCAGCCACGCCGAGGGTGTGCTGCTGCCCGACCCGGAGCTCGACGCCCGGATCAGCGTCAGCATGGCCGAGGTGGAGGAGCTCCTGCGCCGCTCGGTGGTCAGCGAGTACCCGTTCGTGACCAGCGCCGCGCGCCATCTCGTGGACGCCGGTGGCAAGCGCTTCCGGCCCCTGGTGACCCTGCTGGCCGCGCAGTTCGGGCGCCCTCACGAGCCGGAGGTCGTGCCCTCGGCGGTGGTCGTCGAACTCACCCACCTGGCCACGCTCTACCACGACGACGTGATGGACGAGGCGCACCTGCGCCGCGGGGCAGCCTCGGCCAACGCGCGCTGGGACAACACGGTGGCCATCCTCACCGGCGACTTCCTGTTCGCCCGGGCCTCGGACCTGCTCGCGGACCTCGGCCCCGAGGCGGTACGCATCCAGGCGCGCACGTTCGAGCGGCTGTGCACCGGCCAGATCCGCGAGACCGTCGGCGCCGCCGAGGGCGAGGACCCGATCGGTCACCACGTGTCGGTGCTGGCCGACAAGACCGGCTCGCTGATCGCCACCGCGGGTCGGTTCGGGGCGATGATGTCCGGCGCGGACGAGGCGACCATCGAGACACTGGCCACGTTCGGCGAGCGGATCGGCGTGGCCTTCCAGCTCGCCGACGACCTGGTCGACATCGGCAGCGAGCGCTCGCAGTCCGGGAAGACGCCGGGCACCGACCTGCGCGAAGGGGTCGCCACCCTGGCCGTGCTGTACGCGCGCACCTCCCAGGACCCGGCCGACGCCCGCCTGCTGGACCTGACTGCCGGCCCGATCGAGGATGACGCCGAGCACGCCGAGGCGCTGGCCCTGCTGCGGGCGCACCCGGCCATGACCCGCGCCCGCGACGAGGCGCACCGCTGGGCCGATGAGGCACGCTCGGCGCTGGCCCCGCTGCCCGACGGGGCAGCGCGCGCGGCGCTGGAGATGCTGTGTGACTACGTGGTGGACCGGACCGGCTGATGGCCGTCCGCGACTCCAGCGGACTGCGCGCCGGGGTCGCCTCCGGGTTCGTCGCCTACGTCCTGTGGGGGTTGTTCCCGCTGTACTGGGGCTTCCTCGAGCCGGCGAGTCCTTCGGAGGTGCTGGCCGCGCGGGTCGTGTTCTCGTTGGTCTCCCTGGCCGTGCTGGTCACGGTGGTCGGCCAGTGGGGCGAGGTCCGGGCGGTGCTGGCCGACCACCGGACACTGGGCATCCTCACAGTCGCGGCGTTCATCGTCTCGGTCAACTGGGGGGTGTTCATCTGGGCGGTGGCCAACGACCATGTCGTCGACGCCTCCCTGGGGTACTTCATCAATCCGCTGGTCTCGGTGGCCCTCGGGGTCGTGGTGCTGCGCGAGCGGTTGCGGCGGCTGCAATGGCTGGCGGTCGGGATCGCGACGGTCGCCGTCGCCTATGCCACGCTGTCGGTGGGTCGTGTGCCGTGGATCGCGCTGGTGCTCGCGTTCTCGTTCGGGATCTACGGGTTGGCCAAGAAGCTGGCCGGGGTGGACGCGATCGCCAGCCTCACCGTCGAGATGCTGGTCCTGACGCCGGTCGCGCTGGCCTACATCGCGTGGTTGGCCAGCCGCGGTGACCTCGTGTTCGGCAGCCAGGGCCTCGGGCACGCACTGCTGATGTTCGGCGCCGGGCCGGTGACCGCGCTGCCGCTGCTGCTCTTCGGGTTCGCTGCCCATCGGGTGCCGCTGTCGGTGCTGGGTCCCCTGCAGTACGTGGCCCCGAGCCTGCAACTGGTCCTCGGGGTCTGGGTCCTGGGCGAGGTGATGAGCACGCAGCGCTGGCTGGGGTTCGTGGGTGTCTGGATCGCCCTGGTCGTGTTCACCGTGGACCTCGTGCGCGCGACCCGGGCGGGCAGTCCCAGCCGGGTGCCCGCGCTGGTCGAGGACCTGTAGGCCCGCCATGGATGCGGAGGTGGTGGTGCCCGGCGGTCCGGTGATCCCGGCCGGGGAGCTGAGCTGGCGGTTCTCCCGCTCCTCGGGCCCGGGTGGGCAGGGGGTGAACACCACCGACTCGCGAGTGGAGTTGCGCTTCGACGTGGCCCGAACCACCGCCCTGACCCCGACCCAGCGCGCCCGCGCGCTGGCCCGGTTGGATGGCCGCCTGGTCGACGGGGTCCTGTCCGTCGTGGCCTCCGCGGAACGCTCGCAGCTGCGCAATCGGCAGGCCGCCCAGGACCGGCTCGGGACGCTGCTGGCCAGGGCGATCGCCCCGGCATCGCCCCGGCGCCGACCCACCAGGCCCAGTCGAGGCTCGGTGCAGCGCCGGCTGACGGCCAAGAGGCAACGCGGCCAGACCAAGCGCCTGCGGAGCTCCACCGACGACTGAGCCGCGCAGGCCGTGTCAGGCAGTGGCCAGCTCTGCCAGGGGGGCGATGTCCGGGGTCCGCAGGCGCACCGACTCGGCGGCGGCATCGTCGGGTTCGGCCTCGGCGGCCGCCTCCGCGCGCGCCCGCCCGATGTAGCTGGCAATCTCTGCGGCCAGGCGTTCCTCGTCCCAGCCGAGCAGCTCGCCGGTGAGGGTGGCGATCTCGTCCAGCGCGGCCAGGCCGCGGTCGCGCATCTCGTAGTTCAGCCGGGTCCGGTGCAGCAGCACGTCCTCGAGGTGCACGACGCCCTCATGGGTCGCTGCGTAGGCGATCTCCGCACGCAGGTAGGCAGGGGCGTGCTCGAGCGGCCGGGCCAGGTCCGGCCGGGCGGCGATCGCGTCGACCAGGTCGCCGAGCAGCGACCCGTAGCGGTGCAGCAGGTGATCGACCATCTGGTCGCTCCAGCCGTAGGTGCGCGCGACCACGGCGGCGCGGCGCCCGAGAGCCTCCAGGCCGACGGCGCCGACCAGCGGGATCCGTTCGGTGATCGAGGGCAGGTCCGCGGCCCACTCGCCGAGGGCGAAGTCGACCGCGTCCTTGGCCATCACCCGGTAGGTGGTGAGCTTGCCGCCGGCGATGACCGTCAGGCCCGGGATCGGGGAGGCGGTGGTGTGCTCGCGGGAGACCTTCGCCGAGGGCGTCCCGTCCTTGGTCCCGGGCTGCAGCAGGGGGCGCAGGCCGGCCCACGTGCCGATGATGTCGTCCCTGGTCAGCGGCGTGGCCAGCACCTCGTTGGCGTGCTCGAGGACGTAGTCGATGTCGGCCGCCGTGGCCACCGGGTGCGCCAGCTCCTGGGTCCAGGGCGTGTCGGTGGTGCCGATCAGCCAGTACCGCGACCACGGGATGATGAACAGGACCGACTTCTCGGTCTGCAGGATCAGCCCGACCTCGCCTCGGATCCGGTCGCGGGGCACCACGATGTGGATGCCCTTGGAGGCCAGTACCTGCAGCCCGCCGGAGGTGCCGGCCAGCGACTCGGTCTGCTCGGTCCAGACCCCGGTCGAGTTGATCACCGCCCGGGCGTGGATCCGCAGTTCGCGGCCGGTCTCCAGGTCCAAGACCACCGCCCCGTCGACCCGGCCGGACCCGCTCTTGGTGAGCGCGACGACCTGGGTCCGCGACGCCGCCAGCGCGCCGTACGAGGCGGCGGTGCGCACCAGGGTGAGCACGAGGCGGGCGTCGTCGACGGTGGCGTCCCAGTACTGCAGGGCGCCGACGGCCGCATCGTGGCGCAGGTCGGGGAAGCGATCGAGCATGCCCCTGCGCGACAGGTGCCGGTGCAGCGGCAGCGCCCGGCGGCGCGGGGAGGCCGTGGCCAGTGTGTCGTAGAGTGCGACGCCCGCCCCGACGTAGGCGCGCTCCCACACCCGGTGCTCGAGGGGGTAGAGGAAGGCCACCGGCTTGACCAGGTGCGGAGCCAGTCGGGTCATCAGCAGGTCGCGCTCGGTCAGGGCCTCGCGGACGAGGTTGAAGTCGAGCATCTGCAGGTAGCGCAGGCCGCCGTGCACGAGCTTCGAGGAGCGGCTCGAGGTCCCGCTGGACCAGTCCTGGGCCTCCACGATGCCCACACGCAGCCCGCGGGTGGCTGCTTCGAGCGCGATCCCGGCACCGGTCACGCCGCCGCCGATCACGAGCACGTCCAGTCCGGCCTCGTCGCTCATCTGGTCCAGGGCCTCGGTGCGGGACTCGGTCGTCATGATGGACGTCAACATGGGGTCCGTCTCCTTGATGGTGCGCGCGTCGGTGGCCTGCGAGGTCCGCGATCACCGAGAGACGCTGCTGCCTCCATCCTCGATGCAGCGTGCGCGTCCGTGCAAGGCGGCCCCGCCGCCCCGCCGGCTTCCTGCGTCGATCCAAGTCTGCTGGCCCCAAGCACGATCGATCCAAGGCTGCTGGGCAGGTGGCCCAGCGAATGTGGATGAACCCGGTCGGGCCCCACGTGGGGAGGCGCTTCCGGTTCGCTGCCGCCAGTGTGGGGGCCTGGATGCGTGAGCTTCAGGGGGTTCGAGGGTCTGCACCTGCGGGAGCCGGGTTCCTGGTGGCTGGCTGCGGGTGGCGGGCGCGTGCCGAGGCGTGGCCCAGCCAGGTGTGCCGGTTGCCTGCCCAGCACCAGCCCACCTTCGGCGCGTCCCGCCGGGTTGGGCCATCGCGCCCGGTGCCCCGGCTGATCCAGATCGCCGGGGTTCGGGCGTCCACCCCCGTGCCCGTGCGCTTGCGCGACCCGATCGTCATGAAGCACGCCCCCTCCTGCAGGACGCCGGGGTCCTGCAGCAGCCAACTGATCCCCTCGTTGATGGTCAACGGGGAGCGTCCGGCGCCGAGGATCGCGGCCAGCCCCTGCACCGGGTTGGTGTTGCGCAGCTCGTCGCCCCGGGTCGGGTCGATCAGCAGGTACAGCGGCAGGTCCGCGACCAGCACCGAGTCGATCGCGCTGAACTCATCCACATCGACCATGTCCTGCACCACGAAGCCCACCCGGTCGCCGTGACGCAGCAGCCCCGCCAGGAGCGCGGGGGGCACCAGGCTGGGATGCACCGCCAGCACCGCGCCGGGGACCTGGGGCAGTACCGCGGCGTGGGCCACCAGCGCAGCGGCACTGATTCCCGCTACCTCCGCGACCCCGGCCGCGACCAACCGGTCCGCCTGATCCAGCACCCGCATCGCGGCCTCCCTGCCCAGCCCGGCCCGGACCCGCACCGGGCCTGCCGAACAACGTCCGCGCACCCGGGCGCATTCCCGCCGGCCAGACCCTCCCACCGGCGCGCGCAACTCGAGGTCCTCGAACTCCGCCTGAGATGGCCCATGTGCCGCGATACGATCCCGGCGGCACCCAGCCGCACAAAGCCGAGGTGCGCGTGACGGCGGTCGAAGACGCACGAGGAGGAGCCACGATGGGCGAGCCCACCGGCACCCACATCCCGGTCACCTACGACAACTGTGCCCACGTGCCGGGCCCGTTCTTCCACGGCACGAAGTCGGTGCTCGAGGTCGGCGTCGAGCTCGTCGCCGGGCACGGCTCCAACTTCCACCAGGGCCGGGTGTCGAACAACATCTACTTCTCCGCCCTGGTGGAGACCGCCGTCTGGGGGGCCGAGTTGGCCACCGCGCTGGCCGGCAGCGACGAACGGGGGCACATCTACGTGGTCGAGCCCCTCGGGCCCTTCGAGGACGACCCGAACGTGACCAACAAGCGATTCCCCGGCAACCTCACCCAGTCCTACCGGACCCGCTATCCGGTGCGCGTCGTCGCCGAGCTCGACGACTGGCAGGGTCACGACCCGGAGGTGCTCACGAGCATGCTGGACCACCTCGCCGAGTTGCGGGCGCAGGGCCTCGACGTCATCGAGGACTAGCGCCGGGATCGCCCTGGCCGACAATGCCCCGAAGCTCCTGGTCCAGGGCTGCGGCCACGACGTCCAGCTCCGGCACCAGCTCCGGGTCGACGATCACCGACACGGTCAAGGTGCCCGCGTAGCTGATGGCGGCGAACGCCACGCCGACGTTGCCGGGCGTGAGGGTCACGGGGATGATTCGCCGGATCTGCGCCCCGGCCACGGCCAGCGGCCGGTCCGGGCCGCGCAGGTTCGTCAGGAACGTGTTGACCAGGCGTTGCCGCTCGATCATCGGTCGGAGCAAGCCGAGTGCCGCCAGCGCGCGGAAGGCCGGGATGATCAGGGCCTGGGAGGAGCCGCGCTGCGTCGACCTGCGTTCGGCCGTGGCCCGGGCCACCTCGGCGAGGCTGGTCCGCCGTGAGCGGACGGGGACCCGCACGGGCATGACCCCGACCTGGTTGCCCAGCCGTTCGGCCGTCGCTGTTGGCCGCGCCGAGACCGGTACGGAGATGACCAACTCCGAGACGTGCTCCCCGCGATCAGCGAGCACCTCGGCCAGGGCGTGACCCACGGACACCAGCAGCAGGTCGTTCACGGTCGCGCCGCGCTCATGTGCGGTCCGGCGCAGGACGTTCAGGTCGGCGGATACGACGGCCAGGCGGCGGTGGGGTCCGGTGGGCGCGTTGAGTGAGCACTGCGGCGCCCGTCGAGGGCGGGCACGGCCCAGCTCGGTCAGCGCGGAGCCGACGGCCGCGCCCGCCCGGGGTGTTCGGCGCAGGGCCCGCAACCGCGATCGGGTGGCGTCGCGGAACAGGGCACCCGACGTCGGGGCCGACCGCGGCGGCGGTGGCCCAGCGCCCGCGCCGGTCCGGCCCGGCACCTCGTCGGAGTCGACCAACTCGGCCAGCACCGCCAGCCCGCCGATCCCATCGGCAAGCACATGGTGCATCACGACCACGAGGCCGACCTGTCCGTGAGCAAGGCCAGTGACGACCATGACCCGCCACAGGGGCCGGGTCCGGTCCAGCGGCCGGGTCACGGCGGCCACCGCAGCCGACAGGAACGCGGCGTCGTCACCCGGTGCGGCGCACCCTGCGACAGCGAGGTGCGCGTGCACGTCGAAGTGCGGGTCATCCACCCAGATCTGGCGCCCGCAGCCCGGCGCGACGGACCGCAGGCGCTGGCGCAGGCGGGGTACCGAACCCAGCCGCACCGCGAGCAGATCACGCAGGGCCGAGGGGTCAGGACCCGTGGGCGGGGCGAGTATCAGTGCCGCGCCCACCTGGGCCGGGACGGGGCCCACATCGGTGGCCAGCGCCTGGGCGTCGCCGGGCCCGATCCGCTCGAACCACACAGGCTGGTCCACGCCATGACGATCCCACAGGGCGGCGGCACCGGCGAGATCACCGACAGCCCGTACTCGCGGATCTCGGCGGCCGCGCCGACGGATCCGCCGAACCCGGCGAGTACGATTCCCTCAACTGCGCAGCCTCGCGCGACCCGCGAATGAGATGGCCGATGGATACCCACCTTGACACCGTTTTCCCCCTCCAACTCACCTTGGAGGACCTCATCTACGACACCCACGAGGGTCAGCACCACTGGCTGAACATCGTCGGGCTGGCCGCCGCCGGGGACGCGGTGATGGTCGTCTGCGAGGGCGACGCTGAGCCCCTTCGCCTGCCGGTGTCCCGGCCGGTGCGGGTGCGCCGGCGCGACGCCAGCGAGCACGCCGGGACTCCTGCCCACGGCGAGGATGCCGACTTCGTCGCCGACTACTACCCCGGCGACCTGGACTCGGCCAAGGCCGCCCATGCCCAGCCCCAACTGACCCCGGTGCGGTCGGGCCCGGGGCCCTCCGAGCCGCACTACGACGGGGTCTACGGCGGGGACCTCGACCACGTCATCGCGGCTCTGGGCGGCAGGTCCAAGGAGGGCGATCGGGCTGCCCTCGAGGCCCGCGCAGCGGCGTTCCTGCGTCGGATGCACGCCCCCGACATCGACGAGGTCGATGAGGATGCTGCGGCCGACGACAACGAGTCGGTCAACGAGCGGATGGCCGGCTGGTATGCCGGGGACCTGGGCTCGATCATGCCCCCGCGCAGGGACGCCTAGCCCGGTGGACCCAGCAGCCGCCGTGCCGGGCCGGCAGGCACCAGGTGCCGGTCCGCCCGGGCCGCTGACCGGGGTCCGGTTCGTGGAGCTCGGCGGGATCGGGCCGGTGCCCCACGCCGGCATGATGCTCGCCGACCTCGGCGCCACCGGCATCCGCCTGGATCGCCCCGGCGGGCAGCCGTTCGGTCACGCGCCAGGCCGGGACCCGCTGCTGCGGGGGCGCCCCACCAAGCCGCTCGACCTGCGTGACCCGGCCGGCCTGGCCCAGGCCCGGGAGTTCATCGACGAGGCCGAGGTGCTCATCGAGGGGTTCCGGCCCGGCGTTGCCGAGCGGCTCGGACTCGGACCGGCGGACTGCTGGGCTCGCAACCCCCGGTTGGTGTACGGGCGGATGACCGGCTGGGGGCAGGACGGCCCCTGGGCCGACCGCGCCGGGCACGACATCAACTACAGCGCGATCGCCGGCTCCCTGCGGCACACCGCCCGCGCCGGCGAACGCCCCGTGCCGGCCCTGAACCTGCTGGCCGATCACGGCGGCGGCTCGACCTACCTGGTCATGGGCGTCCTGGCGGCCCTGCTCGAGGTGGCCCGGACCGGGCGGGGCGTGGTCGTCGACGCGGCCATGGTCGACGGTGCGGCCAACCTGATGAGCCTGGTCCACGGCATGCGCGCCCAGGGGATGTGGCCCAACCCGCCGGGGGAGAACACCCTGGACGGTGGCTGCCCGTTCTATGACACCTACACGTGCGCTGACGGCCGCTACGTGGCCCTCGGCCCCCTGGAGCCCGCGTTCTACGCCGAGCTCCTGGCCGGCCTCGATCTGGAACCCGCCGAGCTGCCCGCCCAGTGGGATCCCAGCGGATGGCCGGCGCTGCGCGCGCGGTTCACCGAGATCCTGGCCACGAGGACCCGCGACGAGTGGGCGCAGCTGTTCGCCGGGACCAACGCCTGCCTCACCCCGGTGCTGGACATGACCGAGGCGCCGGACCACCGGCACCTGGCCGACCGGGGCACGTTCGTCCTCGATCCCGGCACCGGCGCACGGGTGCCAGGGCCGGCTCCCCGGTTCGGCCCGCGCGCCCCGGGGTAGCGCTGCCGCACGCCGACCCGGGGCCGGACGCGACGATGGTCCTGTCCCATCCGCCGGCCTGGGGGAGCATGATGGAAGGGGTCAGCCGTTCGCGGCCGTCGCGGAGGGCTCGCCATCGCGAGGAGGTCGTGGTCATGTCCACATCGACGCAGATCGTCGTCGGGTACGAGGGGTCCCCGGACGCCGGGGCGGCCCTGGACTGGGCGGTCGGGGAGGCCCGATCGCGTCATCTCGGCATCCAGGTCGTCTACAGCGAGCCCGATGTCGGGCGTTGGGATGCTGCGGCTGCGACCATGTCCGGCGCGCAGATCCTGACCGCGACCCTGGCCGCGGACGGGGCAGCACTCCTGGAGCAGGCGGCTGCCGTGGCCACGGCGGCCGGGGTGCCGGTCGAGACCGTCGACACCCAGGGGTCGGCCTCGCATGCGCTGGCCGAGGCCAGCCGCGGCGCGGTGATGGTGGTGCTCGGCTCGCGGGGTCAGGGTGCGGTGTCCTCGCTGATCCTGGGCTCCACGGTGTCCCACGTCGCCGCGCACGCGCACTGCCCGGTGATCGTCGTGCGGTCCGAGACGACGGCTGACGGCCCGGTGGTGGTGGGCGTGGACGGCTCGGCGGGCTCCGAGGAGGTTCTGGGCTGGGCGATGGACCATGCCTCCCGGCACCGGCTGCCCCTGGAGGTGCTGCATGCCTACTCCATCCCCGTCTATCCGGGGGTGGTGCCCTACGTGCCGCCGGTGGAGATCACCGAGGCCACGGCCGACTTCGAGGCGCGGGTCACCCGTGAGGTGCTCGCGGGCTGGGCAGAGAAGTACCCGGACGTGCCCGTGACCACGACCGTCCTGCACGGCCGACCCGGACCAGCGCTGGTCAGCGCGACCGAGCGGGCAAGTCTGACCGTGGTCGGCTCGCACGGTCGCGGGGCGTTCCTCGGGATGCTGCTCGGCTCGACCAGCCAGTCACTGCTGCATCACGCCAAGGGGTCGGTGGCTGTGCTGCGCCAGGGCAAGCACTGACCCGTCAGCGTCAGCCCAGGACCGTCCAGGTGTCGCGCCCGGCCAGCAGCGAGGCCAGGTCGCCGCTGCCCTTGGCGGTGGCGCGGTCCAACTGATCGGAGAGCAACCGGTCGTAGACCGGCCGACGCACGTCGCGGAAGACGCCGATGGCGGTGTTCTCCAACGTGTCGAAGTCGGCCAGCCGGGACAGCGCGAACGCCGTCGACGGCTCGGGCGCGTGCGCGTCGTGCACCCAGAGGCAGTCCCCGTCGCAGTCGGCGACATCCTCGACCACGTGCAGCACACCGTCGTCGCGCCGGGCCACGCCCTTCTGCCCATCGCGGCCGAACCGGATGGGCTGGCCGTGCTCGAGGCGGATCAGGTTGTTGTCACGGACCGCGTTCTCCTTGAGCGGCTCCCACGCGCCGTCGTTGAAGATGTTGCAGTTCTGGTAGATCTCCACCAGTGCTGAGCCCTCGTGGGCGGCCGCCGCGCGCAGCACCTCGGTCAGGTGCTTGCGGTCGGAGTCGATCGTGCGCGCCACGAACGAGGCCTCGGCACCCAGGGCCACCGAGATCGGGTTGAACGGGTAGTCGATCGAGCCCATCGGGGTCGACTTGGTGATCTTGCCGGCCTCGCTGGTGGGGGAGTACTGGCCCTTGGTCAGCCCGTAGATCCGGTTGTTGAACAGCAGGATCTTGAGGTTGACGTTGCGGCGCAGGGCGTGCAGGAAGTGGTTGGCCCCGATGCTCAGCGCATCCCCGTCGCCGGTGACCACCCAGACCGACAGGTCCGGCCTGGAGGTCGACAGCCCGGTGGCGATCGCCGGGGCGCGACCGTGGATCGAGTGCATGCCGTAGGTGTCGACGTAGTAGGGGAATCGTGAGGAGCACCCGATGCCCGAGACGAAGACGATGTTCTCCCGGCGGACGCCCAGTTCGGGCAGGAACGACTGGACCGCGGCCAGGATCGCGTAGTCCCCGCAGCCGGGGCACCAGCGGACCTCCTGGTCGCTCTTGAACTCCTTGGCCGACTGGGGAGCCTCAGCCTTGGGCACCAACGACAGCGCGGATGCGGTGGACAGGTCGATGGTCATAGCAACTCCCTGATCTGGTCGGCCAGCTCGGTGGCCTTGAACGGCAGGCCGCGCACCTGGTTGTAGCCCTGGGCGTCGACGAGGTACTTGGCCCGGATCAGCATGGACAACTGGCCCAGGTTCATCTCCGGGATGAGCACGCGGTCATAGCCGCGCAGCACGTCGCCGGTGTTGGCTGGGAACGGGTTGAGGTGGCGCAGGTGCGCCCGTGCCACTTGGCCGCCCTCGGAGCGGATGATCCCGCAGGCCGCACCGATCGGGCCGTGCGTGGAACCCCAACCCAGGACCAGCACGCGCGCCCGGCCGGAGGGGTCCTCGACCGCCAGGTCGCCGATGCTCGCCGCGATCCCGTCGACCTTCGCCGCGCGGGTACGGACCATGAAGTCGTGGTTGTCCGGGTCGTAGCTGATCGCCCCGGTGCCATCGGCCTTCTCGATGCCGCCGATCCGGTGCTCCAGGCCCGGGGTGCCCGGGATCGCCCACGGACGGGCCAGGGTCTGCGGGTCGCGCTTGAAGGGCCAGAACACCTCGGTGCCGTCAGGCATCGTGTGGTTCGGCTCGGTGGCGAACTCCACGTGCAGGTCTGGTAGGTCCGCGACCTCCGGGATGCGCCACGGCTCGGACCCGTTGGCCAGGTAGCCATCGGAGAGCAGCATCACCGGGGTGCGGTAGGTCACCGCGATCCTGGCTGCCTCGATCGCGGCGTGGAAGCAGTCCGAGGGCGACTGCGGCGCCACGATCGGCACCGGCGCCTCCCCGTTGCGACCGAACATCGCCTGCAGCAGGTCGGCCTGCTCGGTCTTGGTGGGCAGCCCGGTCGAGGGTCCGCCACGCTGGACGTTGATGACCAGCAGTGGCAGTTCCATGGACACTGCCAGCCCGATGGTCTCGGACTTCAGTGCGATCCCCGGACCCGAGGTGGTCGTGATCGCCAACGATCCGCCGTAGGCCGCGCCGAGGGCGGCGCCGATCCCGGCGATCTCGTCCTCGAGTTGCAGCGTGCGCACGCCGAACTCCTTGTGGCGGGACAGCTCATGCAGGATGTCGCTGGCCGGGGTGATCGGGTACGAGCCGAGGAACAGCGGCAGGCCGCTGAGCTCGCCGGCCGCGATCAGGCCGAACGACAGCGCCATGTTGCCGGTGATGTTGCGGTAGACGCCGGGGGGCATCACCGCAGGACTCACCTCGTAGGCCACGGCGAAGTCCTCGGTCGTCTCGCCGTAGGCCCACCCGGCGTCGAAGGCCGCGAGGTTGGCGGCCAGGATCTCGGGCTTGCGGCCGAACTTCTCCTTGAGGAAGGCCCGGGTGCCCTCGGTCCCGCGCGAGTACAGCCAGCTCAGCAGGCCCAAAGCGAACATGTTCTTCGCCCGTTGGGCCTCCTTCTTGGTGATGTCGAAGCCCTTGAGCGCCTCGACGGTCAGCGTGGTCAGGCTCACCGAGTGCAGTGCGTAGGACTCGAGGCTGTCGTCGGTCAGCGGGTCCGAGTCGTAGCCGACCTTCGCGATCGCCCGCGGGGTGAACTCGTCGGTGTTGATGATCAGGTGCCCGCCGCGGCGCACGTGGTGCAGGTTGCTGCGCAGCGCGGCCGGGTTCATCGCCACCAGGACGTCGGCGGCATCACCCGGGGTGGCGATCGCATGGTCGGCGAAGTGCAGTTGGAACGCGCTGACACCGTGGACGGTACCGGCGGGGGCCCGGATCTCGGCGGGGAAGTCCGGCAGCGTGGACAGGTCGTTGCCGAACGACGCAGTCTCCTGGGTGAACCGGTCCCCGGTGAGCTGCATCCCGTCCCCGGAGTCGCCGGCGAAGCGGATGATGACCTGGTCGAGGGGAACAACCGGCTTGCTCACGGCCTGTGCCTTTCGCGTCCCGGTGGGACTTCCTTGCGTCGTGTGGGTGATGCTGACCTGTCCGTGGTCAGGTGTGCCTTGCCTACATTCTGACCCATGCTGCGTGGTGCTGCCCGGTACCCCACCCGGCATGGCGCCGACGATCGGTCCCGCGCACCCTCCGCGCGGCCAGCACCAGGACCCAGCTCGGGGCGCCCGGCCGCCCCGGCATCGTCCTCATACGAAGCGCTCGATCGGCCGGACCGCCTGCTCCCCGAGGCGCTGGCGCAGGTCGCGATCACGCCACCGCGCCAGTTCGACGCGCTCTGCCCGCTCCAGGTCGCGCTCGAAGTCCTCGACGAGCTCCTGGGGGCTCCGTCCCCCGATCAGGATGCAGACGACCTCCTCGTCGTGATCCATCGATCGGCGATTGGCGTTGGCCGAACCGATCATCGCCACGCAGTCGTCGATGCTCAGCACCTTCGTGTGCAGCATCGTCGGCTGGAAGCGCCAGACCTCCACGCCGTTGGCCAGCAGCGTTTCGTAGTAGCGCTCGCTGGTCAGCCGGGAGACCGACTTGTCGTAGTGCGGCCCGGGCAGCAGCACCTGCACCCGCACGCCCCGCCCCGCGGCCTCGAGCAGCAGGTCCAGGAACGCGTCGTCGGGCGCGAAGTACGCGCTCTGCAGGGTGATCCGCTCCTCGGCCGCGGTGAGCAGCGCGAACCACGCCGTCTGGATGTCGTCCCACCCCAGGGTCGCGGTGCCCCGCACCACCTGGACCAGGTCGGTCCCGCCAGAGGTGAGCCTCGGGTACCGATCCCGCGGGTCGTCCAGGGATCCCCCGGTCTCGGACCAGTTCTGCACGAACGCTGCGTACAGCCCGGCGACGGCAGGACCGCGCAGGTGGATCTGCGTGTCACGCCACTGCGAGGGGTCCCGCGCGTCGCCCTCCCACTCGGAGGCGATGCCGACCCCGCCGGTGAACGCCTGCTCGCCGTCCACGACGAGCACCTTGCGGTGCGTGCGATGGTTGTGCGTGAACGGTGAGCGCAACCAGGGCGGGCGGAACAGGCGCACGTCAGCTCCCGCTGAGGTCATCTCAGATCGCAGCGCGGGAGACATCCGCGCTCCACCGACAGCATCGATGAGCACCCGGACCCGGCAGCCCGCGGCGGCTCGCTCGGCCAGCGCCTGTGCGAACGCCTGTGCGGGCCAGCCCTGCCAGTAGACGTAGGTCAGCAGGTCGACCGTGTGCTCGGCGGACCGGATGGCGTCCAGCATGGCCGGGAAGATCTGATCGCCGTTGCGCAGCACCTTGACGGCGTTGCCCTGCGTTGCCGGGATCCCGAGCAGCATCTCCAGCCGGCGGCGCATCCGGTCCTGGTCAACGGCCACGTGCGGTCCCTCCGGCGTCGGGGTGGACGGGCTCCACGCCTCTCGTTGGACCCTAGCGCGCGCGGATCCACCCCGAACCCGGCCCCCGTCGGAGTTCACCGGCACCAGCACCTGTCCGAGGGGGTTGGGGAACCGGTCACCGAGCCATCGGGCGATCTGATGCGCGACGACCTCCCAGCGGGTGTCGAGCATCATGTCGTGGGCCAGGTCGGCGATGACCTCGGTCTCCGCGCCGCAGGCGGCGCCGGTCCGGCGTACTTCCCTCGGGGAGAACATTGCGTCATCTGCTGCTCCGAGTACGAGCATCGGCACCCGGCGGACCCGCTTCGGTCGCACGAGGTCGAGGGCGAGCATGTCCAGGAAGGTCAGGTAGGAGTCGTCCGGGCAGCGCAGCGGCCACCGACGCCACATCCTCGACGTCGTCACGGACCCTCGTGCGCCGCAGCCGATCCCGCCCCGAGCTGGCGCCGTGGCCACGCAGGCTCAACGCGGTGGCGGAGAACCCCAGGAAGTGCTCGTCCCAGCACGCGGGGCCGTGCCACAGACCGTGCACGAACAACAGCGGCGGCGTGGACGGCTGCGCGGCGCTGGCAGCACCCGGCGGCTCGCGAGTGATCACTTCCAGGCTCACGTGCCTGGATCTCCGCCCCCAGCCGGCACCGCTTCCCGGCCCCCTCGCGCCGCCCACGAACCCACCCCGCCGCCCACAGGCCCGCCGCCCACAGCACCGCTGCCCCACCCCACCGCTGCCCCACCCCACCGCGCCCGTGCCCCGCGGCTGGCCGCGGGGTCCGCCCACAGGTGCCCCGGTCATCGGATCGATCCGCAGATCGGAGGGCGCGATCGACACGCAGCGAGACTTCGGAGCAACTCGATGAGTCGCCCGACGACAACGTGGCGGATGGATCCTGGTGCATGGGCGGCTCGCTGGACGCGTCCCGCCCGGTGCTGGGCCCGCCCGCGAGGAGTGCGGACCGCGCGCCACCTGGTCACGGTCGCGCCGATCACCGGCACTGTGCGCGGGCTGAGCAGCGAGGTGAGCGTTGGGCAACTCAACGGGCTCGGCGGCGAGTCCGTCGTCAACCTCGACTCGATCGCCACCGTTCCGCGGGAGGCGTTGATGCGCCCGCTCGGCGCGTTGCTGGCGGAGCAGGAGCGCGACTTGACCCGGGCGTTCCACGAGGCATTCGACCTCGCAGACTGACTCACCGACAGCGGTGACTGACCGTGGTTAACCTAGGGCCGTGGTTGATGCGGACATGACCGGGGCGGCGGTGACGCGCCGCTGGGTGCAGGTGGGCTCGAATCGCGTGGCCCTGCACGTGGTCGAGTTGGGTCTGGCCTGTTGCGGGGTGGAGGTTCGCGAGGCCCGTCGCATCGCCGAGACGCTCGGTGGGGCGACGGATCCCGAGCCCGAACTTGAGGCCGCCGACCGCGACACCCTCAACGTCCTTGTGGTCGCAGGCACCGTCACCACGGCCCTGGCCCCCGCCCTCGCCGAGGCCTACGCCGCCCTGCCCGAGCCGCGCGCCGTGCTCGCCTTCGGCGCGTGTGCTGCCACCGGCGGACCGTACTGGGACTCCTACAGCGTGCTGCCCGGGGCGCACGAGGTGGTCCCAGTCGATGCCTGGGTGCCGGGCTGCCCCCCGCGCCCGGCCGACCTGCTCGCCGGTCTTGAGGCGGTGCTGCATGCGCGCCCATGAGCAGCGCGTCGACGCCGACCAGTGGCATGCGACATGTGCCGTGCTGGTCGCGGGTGGGGCCTCGATGCTGGACCTGATCGCCGCCGTGGACGAGCCGGCGCGCGAGGAGATCGACGTCGTAGTGCACCTGGTCGACGTCGACGCCCCCGAGCGCCACCTGGTCTGGACCACCGTGCCGCGCGCCGAACCGGTGCTGGCCTCGCTGACCGACCTGCTGCCCGGTGCCGGTTGGCACGAGCGCGAGGCCCACGAGATGTTCGGCGTCGTCTTCACGGGCAACCCGGACCTGCGCCCGTTGCTCACCGACGGGCAGGCCGGGTTCCCGCTGCGCCGCACCACCGCCCTGCCGCGACGGCTGGCCACCGCATGGCCCGGCGCCGTCGACCCCGCCGATCGACCCGCCGCCGGTGGCCGGGTGGCGGCCCGCCCACGCTCCCGCCCGGTCCCGCCGGGCATCCCGCCGGAGTGGACCCCGTGAGCCCGCACGCGCGGATCGCGCTGATCGCGCAGCAGTGCACGTCCTGCATGCTGTGCGTGCGGGAGTGCCCGACCTGGTGCATCAGCCTGAGCGCGCACCAGGAGCAGGTCGGCGACCCCGGTGCGCGCCGGCCGCGCACGGTCAACGTCCTCGACGAGTTCGAGATCGACTGGGGGCTGTGCATGTATTGCGGGATCTGCGTGGACGTGTGCCCGTTCGACGCCCTGGAGTGGCGGCCCGAGCCGGTCAGCCCCACCACCGAGCCCGATGGTCTGACGCATGGGATCGAGCGACTGGCCCCCTGACCGTGCCACGCGGGGGCCGTCGGGTCAGGCCCCGGGGAGCAGCAGCGCCTGCAGGTCCGCTGGCGAGTCCACCAGGGCATCGGCGCCCGCCGAGGTCAGCTCGTCGGGCGACCCATACCCCCAGAGCACGCCCACGCACGGCATCCTGGCGGCCAGCGCACCGACCACGTCATGGGCGCGGTCGCCGACCATCACGCACTCGCCGGCGGGCCGGTCCAGTCGGGCCAGCACCTCGGCGATCACCTCGGCCTTGGCCGTCCGGCGCCCATCCAGCTCCGAGCCCACCACCGCCGCGAAGGAGCCCTCGAGTCCGAAGTGGGTCAGGATCGAGTGCGCGTAGACCTCCGCCTTCGAGGTGGCCACCGCCAAGGTCCGCCCGGCAGCGGCCAGGGCTTGGAGGCACTCCGGGATGCCGGCGTACACCGAGCTCTCGTACTGCCCCGTCACCGAGTAGTACTCCCGGTAGGCAGCGATCGCGGCCTGTGCGCGGTCCGGGGTCAACCCGCACAGCCCCATGAACGAGTCCAGCAGCGGCGGGCCGATGAACCCTCCCAGCGCCTCATCCTCGGGGATCGGCTCACCGAGCTCGGCCAGGGCATGGCGCACAGAGGCCAGGATGCCCGGCCCGCTCGCAGTCAGCGTCCCGTCGAGGTCGAACAGCACCACGGGCGCAGCAGTCCAGCCGTGGCTCACCGGTAGTTGACGAACTGCACCGCGAAATCGAGGTCCGCCTCGCGCACGAGCTGCTGAACGGCCTGCAGGTCGTCGCGCTTCTTCGAGCTCACGCGCAACTCCTCGCCCATGACCTGGGACTTGACCCCCTTCGGCCCGGCGTCGCGGATCATCTTGTTGAGCTTGCTGGCCTGCTCCTTGGAGATGCCGGCCTTGAGGCTGCAGGAGATCCGGGTCTCCTTGCCCGACTGGCGCGGATCGCCGGCGTCGAGGGCCTTGAGCGACACCTGGCGCTTGACCAGCTTGTCCTTGAGCACGTCCAGGGCCGCGCGGGCACGCTCCTCGGTGCTGGAGACGATCTCGATGCTGTCCTCGCCGCGCCAGGCGACCGACGTGGAGGTGTTCTTGAAGTCGAACCGCTGGGCCAGCTCCTTGGCGGCCTGGTTCACGGCGTTGTCGACCTCCTGGTGGTCGACCTTGCTGACGATGTCGAAGCTGCTGTCTGCCATGGCAGCAGGGTAGCCGCGCAGGGCCGAGTCGTCCCGTGCGGCCGACATCCGCGGAAGCACCCATACGTCTGTGGGAGCTACAGGGGCCGGTGCGGGAAGTTGGAGCCAGCCGCACGGCCCGGGTAGCATTGCCGCGCTGCGGCGGGTTGCCCGAGTGGCCAAAGGGAGCAGACTGTAAATCTGCCGGCTCAGCCTACGTTGGTTCGAACCCAACACCCGCCACGCTGCACAGCAGGCGCTCACCCCCACAGGTGAGCGCCTGCGGCATTCCTGGGCCATCCGAGGCCAATCAAGTCCAGCGCCTGGCTCCCGAATTCGGCCGTCGGAACCCCCATCCGCCAAGCCCTTGGCGCCCTCCGCGCGGACGCGGCATCGCGCACCGGATGCGAGGATTGCGCCCATGACGTGGAGCACCGCAGACATCCCGGACCTGACCGGGCGCACGATGATCGTCACCGGCGCCAACTCCGGGATCGGCTACGAGGCGGCCCTTGCGCTGGCCGCCCACGGCGCCGGCGTGACGCTGGCGGTCCGCGATGCGTCGCGCGGGGCGGCGGCCGCCGAGCGCATCCGCGCGGCTGCAGCCCCAAAAACGGTCGTCGAGGTGGCCAGCCTCGACCTGGCCGACCTGGCCAGCGTGCGGTCCTTCGCCGCAACGTGGCGTGCTGAGCATCCCGACGGACTGGATGTCCTGGTCAACAACGCCGGGGTCATGGCCATCCCACGCCGCGAGACGGCCGACGGGTTCGAGATGCAGCTGGGCACCAACCATCTGGGTCACTTCGCCCTCACCGGCCTGCTGGTGGACGCCCTGCACCCCGACGGCCGGGTCGTGTCGGTCTCGAGCATGGCCCACCGGATCGGCACGATGAACTTCGAGGACCTGCAGTCCGCGGACGGATACCAGAAGTGGCGCGCGTACGGGCAGAGCAAGTTGGCCAACCTGCTGTTCGGCCTGGAGCTGCACCGCCGGGCACAGGCCGCGGGCGTCGACCTGCGAAGCATCGTGGTGCACCCCGGCTACGCCAACACCAACCTGCAGGCGGTCGGCCCGCAGATGTCGGGCAGTCGAGTCGGCGTCGCCCTGATGGGGCTGGTCAACAAGGTGATCGCCCAACCTGCGCACGCGGGCGCGTGGCCCACCCTGATGGGTGCCACGGATCCCGAGGTCCCCAGCGGGGTGTTCCTCGGCCCGACGGGGTGGCGCGGCCAGCGCGGGACCCCGGGCCTGGAGACCCCTTCACAGGCCGCCCGCGACGTCGATTCGGCCGCCCAGCTCTGGGCCGTGAGCACGGATCTGACTGGCGTCACCTACCCCTGGTGAGGCCCGCCGGTGCGCGGGGAACAGGGGGCTCACCGGTCCCCGGTGAGCACGTCGGTGGGGGCAATGGGCGATTTCGTCATTGCCCCGGCGTTCGGGTAGCCTTGGCGGGCATTGCCCCTTTAGCTCAGTCGGCAGAGCGTCTCCATGGTAAGGAGAAGGTCTACGGTTCGATTCCGTAAAGGGGCTCGGAAGCGCGACCCGGCAGGGTCGCACTTGCACGGCGGAGTAGCTCAGCCTGGCAGAGCAAGCGGCTCATAATCGCTGTGTCGCCGGTTCAAGTCCGGCCTCCGCTACCAGACCCGGAGCCCGGTGGGGCTGCGCACGAGGCGCCCAACGCGGCGTGAGAAGAAGGAGGGCGTTCCATGGGGAAGGCCACTGACATCCGGCCCAAGATCACCCTGGCCTGCCAGGAGTGCAAGCACCGGAACTACATCACCAAGAAGAACCGGCGCAACGATCCCGATCGTTTGGAGATCAAGAAGCACTGCCCGAACTGCAACCAGCACACCGCTCACAAGGAGACCCGCTAGTCCGTGCCTGCGGGCCCGAGGCGTGGGTCCGCGTTGGGGCCGCGCGCCGCGACGGCGTGCGGTTCACCCCCGGCGCCACCAGGGCCGTCTGGCCTCGACCCACGTCGCCATGCCGGGGCGCACTGAGTCGTTGCCCTCCGGCTCCGAGACCCCCCGTGGGGCCAGATCTGGGTCCGCGGCAGCCAGCGCCTGCGGTGGCGAGGCGAGGGTCCGCTGCGGCCGGCCGGTGAGTCGCAGTTCGCGCGTCTGCACCTCCAGAACGAACCGGTGCTCGATGAACTCCGCGTGCCCGCGCTTCCACGACCCGCTCTCGAACTCCCGGATCCCGAATCCGGCGCGGTGGAAGAGCATCTGCCAGCTCTCCGGCGGCACGCAGTGGAAATGGGTGGTCATCCAGATCCACCGGTCGTGGTAGCACGGGACCGTGACCAGCAGGATCCCGTCGTCGGCAAGCAGTTGGTTGTAGGCCCAGAGCTGGAACAACGGGACGATGCTGTGCTCGAGCGTGTGCCGGGTGGCGATGAAGTCCAGGGACCCCGGCGCGAAGTGCCGCAGCACGTTGAACATGTCGTCCTGGACGAAGGTCGGGAAGGTCCTGGGCGCCACGAAGTCGTAGTAGGTGATCGCACAGCCCTTGTCGGCCAGGCGTTGGCACAGGTACTCGGTACCCCCGATGTCCACCCCGACCGTGCCGTCCGGGATCCGCTCGATCAGCCAGTCGCACGAGCGTTCCTTGGCGCGGGTCCAGCGATAGGACTTCTCGGGGAACGAGGTTCCCAGCGCAGCCAGGAAGCGGCCGAAACCGGTGAGATCCGGCCCCTGCTCCGGTCCCTGATCCGGCCCTTGATCCGGACGCTGCTCCGACTCCTGATCGGTCATGAGGCCCCCTGGTGCTCCTGTCCAGAATCAGCAACCTAGCAGGCTCGAGACTGTGCACCGGGCCATGGCCGCTCCTGTCCCGCGGCGGGATCGAATCCAAGCGGCGACCCCGCCCCGGGCTCACTATGCTGGCCGCCAGCCAAGGTGCGGAGGGGTCATGGACCTGCAGCGGATGTTCCCCGGCAAGGCCTTCATCTCCGACGTCCTGGATCTGCTGGAGTACAAGTCCGACATCACCGGGCTGATGAAGCGCCGCTACCTCATGCGCGCGGCGATGGCCGGGATCATCGTCGGCTTCCTCTACATCGGCAACTACACGATCCAGTCGGGCCTGGAGGGGTTGGCCCTCGGCTCCCAGGAGGAGGGCCTGCTGCCGATCGGCAAGCTGCTCGGAGCCGCGTTCTTCGGCTTCGCCCTGGTGTTCATCTACTTCTCGAAGTCCGAGCTGCTGACCTCGAACATGATGATCACCTCGATCGGCATGTACTACCGGCGGATCACCGCCCGAGCCAGCCTGCGCGTGCTCTCGCTGTGCTACCTGGGCAACTTCCTCGGTGGGCTGTTCGTGGCGGTGCTGCTGGCCGGCAGCACCGTGATCAGCGCCCCGACCATGGCCCTGATGGAGCACTCCGTCGACGCCAAGCTGGCGTTCATCACCGAGGGCCCGAGCGGCTGGCTGGACCTGTTCATCCGCGCGATCTTCTGCAACTTCTTCATCAACCTGGCGATGCTGATGGTCTACAACCGGACCATCAAGGACGACCTCATGAAGGCCGTCGTGATGATCGTGTCGGTGTTCGTCTTCGCCTACCTGGGCTTCGAGCACTCCGTGGCCAACACCGTGCTGTTCTCGATCGTCGGGGTCAACAACGGGATCGACATCCTGCCCGCGGTGGGCAACATCGCGATCGCCCTGGTCGGCAACTTCGTCGGCGGTGGGATCCTGATCGGGATCTACTACGCCTGGCTCAACGACGAGCAGCGCTACCTGCGGCTGCACCCGGAGCTGGCCGACCCGCAGGAGAAGCCCTGATCAGCGAAACGTCGAAGCCCGAGCCCCAGCCAGACCCACCGCCCTCGCTGGCGGAGCTGACCACCCTGCGGGTCGGCGGTCCGCCACGCTCGCTGGTGGTCGCCGACTCGGTCGAGGACCTGGTCGCCGCGGTCCTGGCCGCCGACGCCGAGCACGAGCCGGTGCTGCTGGTCGGCGGGGGCTCCAACCTGCTCGTGGCCGACGAGGGCTTCGCCGGACGGGTGATCCAGGTGGCCAGCCGCGGGATCGAGGTGACCCCCGACGGCCCGGAGCACGTGCTCGTACGCTGTGCGGCCGGAGAGCCCTGGGATGCTCTGGTCGCCACGGCGGTGGAGTCCGGCTGGTCGGGCCTGGCGGCGCTGAGCGGGATCCCCGGCTCGACCGGGGCCACACCGATCCAGAACGTGGGAGCGTATGGCGCCGAGGTCTCGCAGGTCATCAGCGGCCTGCGAGTCCTGGACCGTCTGACCGGGCAGGTGGGGTCGATGGCCCCGGCGCAGGTCGGCTTCGGGTACCGCAGCTCCGCGCTCAAGGGCGACCCTGATCGCTGGGTGGTGCTCGAGGTGACTCTGCGCCTGGCCACCGACCCGCACTGCCCGCCGATCCGCTACGCCGAACTGGCCCGGACGTTGGGCGTCGAGGTCGGCCAGCGAGCGCCTGCCGACCAGGTGCGGGCTGCCGTGCTCGACCTGCGCCGGGGCAAGGGGATGGTCCTGGACCCCGCTGATCACGACACCTGGAGTGCGGGGTCGTTCTTCACCAACCCGATCCTGTCCGCCGAGCAGTCCGGGGATCTTCCGATGGACGCGCCGAGGTTCGACCTGCCCGATGGTCGGGTCAAGACCTCGGCGGCCTGGCTGATCTCGCGGGCAGGATTCCCACGGGGCTACGCCGTGCGGCCCGGTGCCCCCGCCTCGCTGTCGACCAAGCACTCGCTGGCGCTGACCAACCGGGGCGGCGCCACCGCCCACGACCTGCTCGAACTGGCTCGGGCCGTGCGCGCCGGGGTCGCACGGCGGTTCGGGATCGTGCTGGTCAACGAGCCGGTCCTGGTCGGCTGCGCGCTGTAGGTCCACCCGATCCACACCGACCGCGCCCTCGGCCAACCGGCCGACGGTGTCGCCCGGCTCAGCGTTCAGCGGACCGCCCGACCTGGTCGCCAGGCTCAGCGCGCCTCGCCGAGCAGCGTGGCCAACCGGGCCACGCCCTCCTCGAGATCCGCGTCGCCCAGGGCGTAGGACAGCCGCAGGAACCCGGGCGTGCCGAACGCCTCCCCGGGCACCACCGCGACCTCGACCTCGTCGAGGATCAGCGCCGCGAGCTCGTTGGAGCTGGCCGGGCGCTGCCCCCGCAGCTCTCGGCCGAGCAGGCCCTCGACCGAGGGATAGACGTAGAACGCGCCCTCCGGCTCCGGGCACACCACGCCCGGGATGGCCGAGAGCAGTTCGACGATGCGCCGGCGGCGCCGGTCGAAGGCCACCCGCATCGCCTCGACCGCGGACAGGTCGCCGGACACCGCTGCCAGGGCGGCGATCTGGGACACGTTGGCCACATTCGAGGTGGCGTGCGACTGCAGGTTGGTCGCTGCCTTCACGATGTCGCTGGGCCCGATCAGCCAGCCGACCCGCCAACCGGTCATCGCGTAGGTCTTGGCCACGCCATTGACCACGATGCACTTCCCGGCCAGTTCGGGAACCTCGACCGGCATCGAGGCGAACTGCGCATCGCCGTAGACGAGGTGCTCGTAGATCTCGTCGGTGATCACCCAGAGGTCGTGCTCGACGGCCCACCGACCGATCGCCGCGACGTCGCCCGGCGTGTACACCGCGCCGGTCGGGTTGGACGGCGAGACGAACACCAACGCCTTGGTCGCCGGGGTCCGGGCGGCCTCCAGCGCCTCGATGCTGGCCCGGTAGCCGCTGCCCGGCGAGGTCGGCACGACCACCGTGGTGCCCCCGGCCAGGGCGATCGACTCGGGGTAGGTCGTCCAGTACGGGGCGGGCAGCAGGACCTCGTCGCCCGGGTCGAGCAGTGCGGCGAACGCGTTGTACAGCGCCTGCTTGCCGCCGTTGGTGATCAGGATGTCGCCGGGTCGCACCGTCAGCCCGGAGTCGCGCAGGGTCTTGGCGGCCACGGCCTCCTTGAGCTGGGGCAGTCCACCGGCGGGGGTGTAGCGGTGCCAGCGCGGATCGTGGCAGGCCGCCGCAGCGGCCTCGACGATGTAGTCCGGGGTGGGGAAGTCCGGCTCGCCGGCGCCGAAACCGATCACCGGCCGACCAGCGGCCTTGAGGGCCTTGGCCCTGGCATCCACGGCCAGGGTTGCGGACTCGGCGATCGCACCGATCCGGGCAGAGACTCGGGGCTGGGCGGGCGTCTGGGCAGGCATGCGGCTCATCGTAGTGAAGCCGGGCCAGGGTGGGGCTCGGGTGATCGGATCTGGTCGTCCCACGGGGCGTCAACCGGTCGCGAGGAGGCGTTTGGACCGGGGCGCGGATCACACCTACACTGGTCGCTTCGGGTCGGCGCACCCTCGCGGTAGCCTGCCCGGTCAAGTAGTCCAAAGGGTCGTAGCTCAATTGGTAGAGCACCGGTCTCCAAAACCGGCGGTTGGGGGTTCAAGTCCCTCCGGCCCTGCGAGGCGGGATGTTGACGTCCCGCGTCCAACACCTGCGGACGCCCGTCGTTCGCTTCGGAGGGTTTGTGAGCGAGAGCAGCACGAGGACCGACCATGGGTCGTCCGGTGGGAAGAAACCCGCAGGGCAGCCCGGCCTCTGGGCACGGCTGACGCTGTTCCTGCGCCAGGTGGTCGCCGAGTTGCGCAAGGTCATCTGGCCCACGCGCAAGGAACTGATCACCTACACGTGGGTGGTGATCGTCTTCGTGGCGGTCTTCGCCGTGATCGTGGGCATCTACGACCTGGTGTTCACCCGACTGGTGCTGCAGCTCTTCGGCTGAGCCGCGCACCCCGTACGAGATCTGCGAGGACGACTGTGTCTGAACCGACCGACGAGTTCGACGCCCCCGAGGGCGAGGCTGCTGAGTTCGACTCCCCGGCTGCCCCCACGGCAGCGCAGGGGTTCGACGCTGCCCCGACCCCGGATGCGCAGGACGCGCCGGCGGCGCCGGACGCCGAACCGACGCAGGACGCCCCACCCACCGAGGACGCGCTGGCCCCGGCCGAGTCGGTGTTCACCGACGGCATCGACCCGCTGACCGGTGAGCTGATCGCCGACGGCGCCCAACCCAGCCAGGACACCCCGGGCGGCGCCGCCGAGCAGGCGGTCGATCCAGTGGCGGCCTTCCGCGAGGAGATGCTCGCCGCCCCCGGTGACTGGTACGTGATCCACTCCTACGCGGGCTATGAGAACAAGGTGAAGGCCAACCTGCTCACCCGGGCCACCTCGTTGAACATGGAGGACCACATCTTCCAGGTCGAGGTCCCGATCGAGGAGGTCGTGGAGATCAAGAACGGCCAGAAGAAGCAGGTCAAGCGCAACAAGTTCCCCGGCTATGTGCTGGTCCGCATGGAGCTCACCGACGAGTCGTGGGGCACGGTGCGCCACACCCCCGGTGTGACCGGCTTCGTGGGCCACGCGCACCAGCCGATGCCGCTGAGCCTCGACGAGGTCGTGACGATCCTGGCCCCCGAGCCCGAGCCCGTGGTTGAGCCGGTGGCCGCCGGTGCGACCGGTGGCGGCAAGGCCGCTGGCCGGCCCGCGCCGGTGGTCGAGATCGACCTGTCCCCCGGCGACTCGGTCACGGTCATCGACGGTGCGTTCGCAACCCTGCACGCCACCGTCTCGGAGATCAACATCGAGGGCCAGAAGATCACCGGCCTGGTCGAGATCTTCGGTCGGGAGACCCCTGTCGAGCTGCGGTTCGACCAGATCCAGAAGAACTAGCCCACCAGCCCCACTGATTCCCGCGGTGAACGCGCCGCGGGTGCACCCAGACGAAGGACCCGAAGCGACATGCCTCCCAAGAAGAAGAAGAAGGCCACCGGCCTGATCAAGCTCCAGATCCAGGCCGGAGCCGCCAACCCCGCGCCGCCCGTGGGCCCCGCGCTGGGCCAGCACGGCGTGAACATCATGGAGTTCTGCAAGGCGTACAACGCGGCGACCGAGGCCCAGCGCGGCCAGGTCATCCCGGTCGAGATCACGGTCTACGAGGATCGCTCGTTCGACTTCGTGCTCAAGACCCCGCCCGCGGCGAAGCTCATCCTCAAGGCGGCCGGGATCGAGAAGGGCTCCGGCGTGCCCCAGAAGGACAAGGTGGGCTCGATCAGCAGGGCACAGGTCCAGGAGATCGCCGAGACCAAGATGCCCGACCTGAACGCCAACGACGTCGATGCCGCGATGAAGATCATCGAGGGCACCGCCCGCCAGATGGGGATCACCGTCTCCGAGTGAGGCGCCCCCAAAAACACCAGCACAGCACGAGAACGCGTGGTAGGGCCAGCGCGGCCCGTCGAACCACCTACGGAAAGGTAAACCCGTCATGAAGCGCAGCAAGGGCTACCGCAAGGCAGCCGAGAAGGTCGATCCCACCCAGGTGCACGCCCCGCTCTCGGCGGTGCGCCTGGCCAAGGAGACCAGCCCCACCAAGTTCGACGCGACCGTCGAGGTCGCCATGCGGCTGGGTGTGGACCCCCGCAAGGCCGACCAGATGATCCGCGGCACGGTCAACCTGCCGCACGGCACCGGCAAGACCGCTCGGGTCCTGGTCTTCGCCAACGGCGCCAAGGCTGAGGAGGCTCGTGCCGCGGGCGCGGACTACGTCGGCTCCGACGACATGATCGAGAAGGTCGCCGCTGGGTGGACCGACTTCGACGCCGCCGTGGCCACGCCCGATCTCATGGGCAAGGTCGGCCGGCTGGGCAAGGTGCTGGGCCCGCGTGGCCTCATGCCCAACCCCAAGACCGGCACAGTCACGATGGACGTGACCAAGGCCGTCACCGACATCAAGGGCGGCAAGATCGAGTTCCGTACCGACAAGCACGCCAACCTGAACTTCCCGATCGGGCGGGTCTCGTTCTCCGAGACCCAACTGGTCGAGAACTACGGCGCCGCCCTCGACGAGATCATGCGGCTCAAGCCGTCGGCCTCGAAGGGCCGCTACGTCCGCAAGGCCACGATGTCCACCACGATGGGCCCCGGCATCATGCTGGATCCCAACCGGACTCGCGATCTGCTCGCCGAGGACGAGAGCGCCTGAGGCGACTGTTCGAAGGACGTTCGGAGCCCCACCTGCTGCTCCGAGCAGCGGTGGGGCTCCCGTGCGTCCCGGTGGTCTGCGCGGCCCACGACTAGAATCGGCATCCTGCCTCAAGCCCGCGTCCCGAGGTCAACCTACCCAGCACTTCCGTGTCCGGGCCGCAGTCATCTCGAGGTCACACCGACCACATCAAGGGAGAGCACCCATGCCCGTGGACCAGCCCGACGTCCCGCAGCCGACGGATGCCGCCGCCTCGGCGGCGGACCCGGCTGGCCCGGGTGAGGCGGCCGGTGATGCTGGCGGGGCTGCGCTGGCACAGGCACTGTCTCCCGACGGGTTGCCTGAGCAGATGCGGGTTCGTCGGGCCAAGCTCGATCGGCTGCGGGCACAGGGAGTCGACCCCTACCCCGTCGGCTATCCGCGCACGCACACGCTGGCCGAGGTGCGCGCCCAGGCGGGTGACCTGCCCCCGGACACCGCCACCGGGCAGCGCGCGGGCGTCGCCGGGCGGATCATCCTCAAGCGCGACGGCGGCAAGCTCTGCTTCGCCACCCTGCGCGACGGGTCCGGGGACCTGCAGGTGATGGTCGCCCTGGACGCGGTCGGCCCCGAGGTGCTCGCGCACTGGAAGCGTGACATCGACCTCGGCGACCACGTCGGGGTCACCGGCGAGATCATCACCTCGCGCCGCGGTGAGCTGTCCCTGCGCGCGGAGTCCCTGGCCCTGACCAGCAAGGCGATCCGCCCGCTGCCGGAGAAGTACAAGGGCCTCACCGACCCGGAGGCCCGGGTGCGGGCCCGCTACGTGGACCTGATCGTGAGACCCGAGGCCCGCGAGATGGCCCACCTGCGCGCGACCGTGGTCCGCAGCGTGCGCGACTCCCTGCACGCGCGCGGGTTCGTCGAGGTCGAGACCCCGATGCTGCAGGTGATCCACGGTGGGGCCAACGCCCGGCCGTTCCAGACGCACATCAACGCCTACGACCTGGACCTGTACCTGCGCATCGCCACCGAACTGCACCTCAAGCGGCTGCTGGTCGGGGGCATGGAGAAGGTCTTCGAGATCGGCCGGCAGTTCCGCAACGAGGGCGCGGACTCCAAGCACAACCCCGAGTTCACCTCGCTGGAGGTGTACGAGACCTACGGCGACTACACCTCGATGCGCCTGCTCACCCAGGCCCTGATCCAGGAGGCCGCCACCGCCGTCTACGGGTCGCCGATCGCCCGGCGTGCCGATGCGCAGGGTCAGGTCACCGAGTACGACCTGTCCGGGCAATGGCCGGTGCGCACTGTCTGCGAGGCCGTGTCCGGCGCCCTGGGCGAGGAGATCACCGCCGACACCCCCCGCGAGGTGCTCCTGGCCCACGCGCAGCGGATCGGGCTGGAGACGGGCGCGCAGGACTCCTGGGGCCTGCTGCTCGAGGGGATCTACGAGGAGCTCTGCGAGGGGCAGACCACCACCCCGGTCTTCTACACCGACTTCCCCAAGGAGAACGCCCCACTGACCCGGGCGCACCGCAGCGACCCGCGGCTGGCCGAGAAGTGGGACCTGGTGATCTTCGGCTCCGAGCAGGGCACCGCCTACTCCGAGCTCGTGGACCCGGTCGAGCAGCGCGAGCGGCTGGTGGCCCAGTCCCTGCTGGCTGCCGGGGGCGACGCCGAGGCGATGTCCGTCGATGAGGACTTCCTCACCGCCCTGGAGCACGGCATGCCCCCGACCGGTGGGATGGGCCTGGGCATCGATCGGCTGGTGATGAACCTCACCGGCCTGGGCATCCGGGACACGATCCTGTTCCCGTTGGTGCGTCCGCACAGTTGAGCCGCTCGAGCCCCCGGCCTTGCACGACCGCTCCCGTCGCGCTCCGAATGGTCGTTCTGGCGCACTGTCCATTCGCCTCCGCCCGGGCCCGCGGGTGAAGTGGTCGTTCTGGCCCCCGATCACCGGATGAGCGGCCACTTCGAGTGCGTGGGCGACACGCCTTGCGACCAGTGCCCTGAGAACGGCCGTTTCATGCGCGCGTTCTACCTGCGCGGCGCGGCGTCCGGGAACTTGCCCCGCGATTTGGTGGTCGCCGCGGCTCTCACGTACCCTGAGCCCACCGAAGACCGCTGGTGTCGCCGGCCGATCTGATCGGCAGGCGACGAAGGTCCCGCGTTGCGGGCGGCCCGCGTAGGACAGAGCAGTGACTGGCACGACCCGGGAGACCGAGTCCTGCCCACACCACGCCCCGTGCCTGCGCCGGGGCGTTCGTCATGTCGGGGTCGGCCACGGTCGACACTGCTCGAAGGAGAAGACATGGCGCGAACCCCCAAGCACAGCGCCGTCCAGGAGATCACCGAGGAGTTCCGCTCCTCGAGTGCGGCGGTCCTGACGGAGTATCGCGGCCTGACCGTGGCCCAGCTCAAGGAGCTGCGTCGTTCCCTGGCCGGCAACGCCACCTACGCCGTGGTGAAGAACACCCTGACCAAGATCGCAGCCAGGGACGCCGGGGTCGAGGGCCTCGACGACCTGCTCGTGGGCCCGAGCGCGATCGCGTTCGTCAAGGGCGACCCGGTCGAGGCGGCCAAGGGCCTGCGTGACTTCGCCAAGACCCACCCGAACCTGGTCATCAAGGGTGGCTACCTCGACGGCAACGTCCTGTCGGCAGCCGAGGTGACCAAGCTCGCGGACCTCGAGTCGCGTGAGGTCCTCCTGGCCAAGCTCGCCGGTGCGATGAACGCCTCCCTGCAGCAGGCGGTGTCGCTGTTCGCGGCCCCGTTGGCTCAGGCCGCGCGTGCCATCGACGCCCTGCGGGTCGCCGCAGAGGCGGACCCGTCCCTGATCGCCGGCGCGGGCGAAGCCCCTGCCGCCGAGACCGCACCCGAAGCCGAGGCTCCGGCCGACGCTTCTCCCGAAGCCGAGGCTCCGGCCGAGGCTTCTCCTGAGGCTGAGGCTCCGGCCGATGCCGCTCAGGCGGAGGCACCTGCCGACGCCGCACCCGAGGCGCAGGCACCCGCCGACGCCGAGGTTCTGGCAGAGGCGCCCGCCGATGCCGCCTCCGACGCTGCGGCCGCAGCGCAGGAGAACGCCGAGGGCTGATCGCCCTTCGCAATCAGTCCCCACCCGGCACCGGCCGGCAACAAGAGAGGAACGCCACCATGGCGAAGCTGAGCACTGATGAGCTGCTCGACGCGTTCAAGGAGATGACGCTGATCGAGCTCTCCGAGTTCGTCAAGCAGTTCGAGGACACCTTCGGCGTCACCGCGGCCGCCCCGGTCGCCGTGGCGGCCGCACCCGCCGCCGGCGGGGCTGCCGAGGTCGTCGAGGAGCAGGACGAGTTCGACGTCATCCTCGAGAGCGCTGGCGAGAAGAAGATCCAGGTCATCAAGGAGGTCCGTTCGCTGACCAGCCTGGGTCTCAAGGAGGCCAAGGACCTCGTCGAGGGCGCGCCGAAGGCCGTCGTCGAGAAGGTCAACAAGGAAGCTGCCGACAAGGCCGCCGCTGCCCTCGAGGCCGCCGGGGCCACCGTCTCGGTCAAGTAGTCGCACAGGGCACACCTGCGGCCGCTGGTTGCCCGGAGGACTCCGGCAGCCGCCCGCGATCAGCGTCACCACTGGGCGCATCCTCACCACGGGGGTGCGCCCAGTGCCATGCCGCCCCCGGCCGCCCGCTGACCGCCCCCCGACCCCACGACCGCGCGCGCCCGCCCCCCCGGCAGACACCTCCGGGGCGGCTGCCTGGGGGACTTCCCACGATTGGGGACGCTGGGTACTTGACTCCCGGCACGCGGACAGGCACCCTGAGTGCGACGCTCCGCGTCTGGCACGGTCCGTGATCGCAAGGTCATGGGTCGGTCGGCGGTTCGAGGGTTGCGCAGGAGGATCGATCACCCGCTGTCGAGTGATCGGAACTGAGCGCGCGAACGATGAACCGTCAATCGAAATCCGTGCTGGGGGTCGACAGCGGCTGCCCACTCGGGTATGCTGCCGCTTTGCGCTGTCCTTCCACTCCCAGCCCCCATCATGAGCGAGCCATGTCTGCTCCTCGGTCGCTGGTGGTGCCCGGGGCCAGCGTGCTGACCACCAAGTGAACCGTCCTGGAAGGACCCGTCTTGGCCTCCGCCCGCAAGACCGCCACGCCCCCGCCGCCCCCCGGATTGAACCGGGTTTCGTTCGCGAAGATCCGTGAGCCCCTGGAGGTCCCCGACCTCCTGGCCCTGCAGACCGACTCCTTCGACTGGCTGCTCGGCAACGACCTGTGGCGGGCCCGCCTGGCCGCTGCTGTCGAGTCCGGCGCCAGTGTGCCGAACAAGTCGGGCCTCGAGGAGATCTTCACCGAGATCTCGCCGATCGAGGACTTCTCCGAGACGATGTCGCTGAGCTTCCGCGACCATCGCTTCGAGCCGCCGAAGTACACGGTGGAGCAGTGCCGCGAGAAGGACATGACCTACTCGCAGCCCATGTTCGTCACCGCGGAGTTCACCAACAACGAGACCGGCGAGATCAAGAGCCAGACGGTCTTCATGGGCGACTTCCCACTGATGACCAACAAGGGCACGTTCATCGTCAACGGCACCGAGCGCGTCGTGGTGTCCCAGTTGGTCCGCTCCCCGGGCGTGTACTTCGAGCGCCAGGTGGACAAGACCTCGGACAAGGACGTCTTCGTCGCCAAGATCATCCCCAGCCGTGGTGCCTGGCTGGAGTTCGAGATCGACAAGAAGGACCTCGTCGGCGTGCGGGTGGACCGCAAGCGCAAGCAGCCGGTGACCGTGCTGCTCAAGGCCCTCGGTCGCTCGGAGGCACAGATCCGCGAGCGGTTCGGCGCGTGGCCCTCGATGGAGGCCACCCTGGAGAAGGACCCGGTCGGCACCGCCAACCCGGACAAGACCCAGGACGAGGCGCTGCTGGACATCTACCGCAAGCTGCGCCCGGGCGAGCCGCCGACCATCGAGGCCGGCCGCAACCTGCTCGAGAACTTCTACTTCAACCCCAAGCGCTACGACATGGCCAAGGTGGGGCGCTACAAGGTCAACAAGAAGCTCGGGCTCGAGGCCGACCTCGCGCAGAGCACGCTGCGCATCGAGGACATCGAGGCGACCATCGAGTACCTGTGCCGGCTGCACGCCGGTGAGGAGTCCTACGACACCGCCCAGGGCGTCAAGCCGGTCGAGAGCGACGACATCGACCACTTCGGCAACCGCCGCCTGCGCACCGTTGGCGAGCTGATCCAGAACCAGTTGCGCACCGGCCTGTCGCGCATGGAGCGCGTGGTCCGCGAGCGGATGACCACCCAGGACGTCGAGGCGATCACGCCGCAGACCCTCATCAACATCCGTCCCGTCGTGGCCTCCATCAAGGAGTTCTTCGGCACCTCGCAGCTCTCCCAGTTCATGGACCAGACCAACCCGGTCTCGGGCCTGACCCACAAGCGTCGGCTGTCCGCGCTGGGCCCCGGTGGCCTGTCTCGTGAGCGGGCCGGCTTCGAGGTCCGCGACGTGCACCCCAGCCATTACGGCCGGATGTGCCCGATCGAGACCCCGGAGGGTCCCAACATCGGCCTGATCGGCTCGCTGTCGACCTACGCTCGGGTCAACGCGTTCGGGTTCATCGAGACCCCGTACCGCCGCGTCGACGACAAGGGCCTGGTCACCGACGACATCCGCTACCTGACCGCCGACGAGGAGGACCGGCACGTCATCGCGCAGGCCAACGCGCCGCTGACCCTCGACGGGCACTTCGCCGAGGAGCGCGTGCTGGTGCGCACCAAGGGTGGCGAGGTCGACTACATCGCGCCCATGGACGTGGACTTCATGGACGTCTCGCCGCGCCAGATGGTGTCGGTCGCGACCGCGATGATCCCGTTCCTGGAGCACGACGACGCCAACCGCGCGCTCATGGGCGCCAACATGCAGCGCCAGGCCGTCCCGCTGCTGCGAAGCGAGGCGCCGCTTGTCGGCACCGGTATGGAGTACCGCGCCGCGGTGGATGCCGGCGACGTGATCACCGCGCACCAGGGCGGGGTGGTCTCCGAGGTCTCGGCCGACCACGTCACCGTGGCCAACGACGACGCCAGCTACGAGACCTACCGGCTGCGCAAGTTCGACCGCTCCAACCAGGGCACGTGCTTCAACCAGCACACGATCGTCGACGAGGGGCAGCGGGTCGAGGAGGGCCAGGTCATCGCCGACGGGCCGTGCACCGATACCGCGGAGATGGCCCTGGGGCGCAACCTGCTCGTGGCGTTCATGCCATGGGAGGGGCACAACTACGAGGACGCGATCATCCTGAGCCAGCGCCTGGTGCAGGACGACGTGCTCTCCTCGATCCACATCGAGGAGCACGAGGTCGACGCCCGCGACACCAAGCTCGGCCCGGAGGAGATCACCCGCGACATCCCCAACGTCTCCGAGGAGGTCCTGGCCGACCTCGACGACCGCGGCGTGATCCGGGTCGGTGCCGATGTCGTGACCGGCGACATCCTGGTCGGCAAGGTCACGCCCAAGGGCGAGACCGAGCTGACACCGGAGGAGCGCCTGCTGCGTGCGATCTTCGGTGAGAAGGCCCGCGAGGTCCGCGACACCTCGATGAAGGTGCCGCACGGCGAGCAGGGCAAGGTCATCGGCGTGCGCGTCTTCGACCGCGACGAGGGCGACGAGCTGCCCCCGGGTGTGAACCGCCTGGTCCGGGTGTACGTGGCCCAGAAGCGCAAGATCCAGGTCGGTGACAAGCTGGCCGGCCGGCACGGCAACAAGGGCGTCATCGCCAAGATCCTGCCCATCGAGGACATGCCGTTCATGGCCGACGGCACCCCGGTCGACGTGGTGCTCAACCCGCTGGGCGTGCCCGGGCGCATGAACGTCGGGCAGGTCATGGAGACCCACCTCGGGTGGGTGGCCAAGACCGGCTGGGAGGCGCCCGAGGGTGCCGAGTGGGCCGGCCGGCTCGACGAGGTGGCGCGGGCTGCTGCCCCCGACACCCGGGTCGCCACCCCGGTGTTCGACGGGGCCAAGGAGAACGAGCTCTCGGGCCTGCTGGCCAACACCATCCCGACCGAGGACGGCGTGCGGCTGGTCGGTTCCGATGGCAAGGCCGACCTGTTCGACGGGCGTTCCGGGGAGCCGTTCCCGGCCCCGGTGGCGGTGGGCTACATCTACATCCTGAAGCTGCTGCACCTGGTCGACGACAAGATGCACGCACGCTCCACCGGCCCGTACTCGATGATCACCCAGCAGCCGCTGGGCGGCAAGGCCCAGTTCGGTGGCCAGCGGTTCGGCGAGATGGAGGTCTGGGCCATGGAGGCCTACGGCGCCGCCTACGCCCTGCAGGAGCTGCTCACCATCAAGAGCGACGACGTCCTGGGCCGCGTGAAGGTCTACGAGGCGATCGTCAAGGGCGAGAACATCCCCGAGCCGGGCATCCCGGAGTCGTTCAAGGTGCTGATCAAGGAGATGCAGTCCCTGTGCCTGAACGTCGAGGTGCTGTCCAGTGACGGGCAGTCCATCGAGATGCGCGACTCCGACGAGGACATCTTCCGCGCGGCGGAGGAACTGGGCATCGACCTGTCCCGGCGGGAGCCGAGCAGCGTCGACGAGGTCTGACCGACGGGCCCGGGGCCGACCACTTCGGTCGCTCCCGGGACCCGCACCCGACAAGCTGTGACGACGAAGAATCACTTACGAACTGAGGAACCCACCTTGCTCGACGTCAACTACTTCGACGAGTTGCGCATCGGCCTGGCCACGGCCGACGACATCCGCACCTGGTCCCACGGTGAGGTCAAGAAGCCCGAGACGATCAACTACCGCACGCTCAAGCCCGAGAAGGATGGGCTGTTCTGCGAGAAGATCTTCGGGCCCACCCGTGACTGGGAGTGCTACTGCGGCAAGTACAAGCGCGTCCGGTTCAAGGGCATCATCTGCGAGCGCTGCGGCGTCGAGGTGACCCGGGCCAAGGTCCGCCGCGAGCGGATGGGCCATGTGGAGCTGGCTGCGCCGGTGACCCACATCTGGTACTTCAAGGGTGTCCCGTCCCGGCTGGGCTACCTGCTGGACCTCGCCCCGAAGGACCTGGAGAAGGTCATCTACTTCGCGGCCTACATGATCACCTCGGTCGACGTGGACGCCCGGCACCGGGACCTGCCCTCCATCGAGGCGCGGATCGGTGTCGAGCGCAAGCAGCTCACCGACAAGGTCGAGTCCGACCTGGCCAAGCGCCAGCAGAAGCTGGAGGCCGACCTCGGCGCGCTCGAGGCCGAGGGTGCCAAGGCAGACGTCAAGCGCAAGGTCCGCGAGGGTGCCGAGCGTGAGCTCGCCGCGATGCGTCGCAACGTGGACAAGAAGGTCGATCACCTCGACCGCGTGTTCGATCGGTTCAAGAACCTGAAGGTCCAGGACCTCGAGGGCGACGAGCTGCTCTACCGCGAGATGCGCGACCGGTTCGGCATGTACTTCTCCGGCGGCATGGGCGCTGCGGCCATCCAGGCCCGGCTGGCCACCTTCGACCTCGAGGCCGAGGCCGAGCTGCTGCGCGAGATCGTGCGCTCGGGCAAGGGTCAGCGCAAGACCCGGGCGCTCAAGCGCCTGAAGGTCGTCACGGCGTTCATGACCACCACCAACGACCCCCGCGGCATGGTCCTGGACTGCGTGCCGGTGATCCCGCCGGACCTGCGTCCGATGGTGCAGCTCGACGGTGGCCGGTTCGCCACCTCGGACCTCAACGACCTGTACCGACGGGTGATCAACCGCAACAACCGCCTCAAGAGGCTGCTGGACCTGGGCGCCCCGGAGATCATCGTCAACAACGAGAAGCGGATGCTCCAGGAGGCCGTCGACGCGCTGTTCGACAACGGTCGCCGTGGGCGTCCGGTCACCGGCCCGGGCAACCGGCCGCTGAAGTCGCTGTCGGACATGCTCAAGGGCAAGCAGGGCCGGTTCCGGCAGAACCTGCTGGGCAAGCGCGTGGACTACTCCGGGCGTTCGGTCATCGTGGTCGGCCCGCAGCTCCAGCTGCACCAGTGCGGCCTGCCCAAGGGCATGGCCCTGGAGCTGTTCAAGCCGTTCGTGATGAAGCGCCTGGTCGACCTGAACCACGCGCAGAACATCAAGAGCGCCAAGCGCATGGTCGAGCGGTCCCGCTCGGTCGTGTGGGACGTGCTCGAGGAGGTCATCTCCGAGCACCCGGTGATGCTCAACCGCGCACCGACCCTGCACCGGCTGGGCATCCAGGCCTTCGAGCCGCAGCTGATCGAGGGCAAGGCCATCCAGATCCACCCGCTGGTCTGCACCGCGTTCAACGCGGACTTCGACGGTGACCAGATGGCCGTGCACGTGCCGCTGAGCGCCGAGGCCCAGGCCGAGGCCCGGATCCTGATGCTGAGCTCGAACAACATCCTGAGCCCGGCCAACGGCAAGCCGATCACCACGCCGACCCAGGACATGGTGCTGGGCATCTACGCCCTGACCGCACAGCGCGAAGGGCTGACCGGCGAGGGCGGCGCGTACTCGTCACTGTCCGAGGCGGTCATGGCCTACGACGCCCGGCAGCTCTCGCTGCAGAGCTCGATCTCGCTGCGCCTGCGTGACGTGGTGCCGCCCGAGGGCTTCGAGGTGCCCGAGGACTGGGCGCCCGGTGCCCCGCTGACGTTGAAGACCACGCTGGGTCGGGCCCTGTTCAACGAGGCCCTGCCGGTGGACTACGCCTACGTCAACAGCGACGTCGACAAGAAGCGCCTGGGCGCCCTGGTCAACGACCTGGCCGAGCACTACACGAAGACCAACGTGGCCAACACGCTCGACGAGATCAAGGACCTCGGCTTCCGCTGGGCGACCCGCTCGGGGGTGACCATCTCGTTCGACGACGTGGTGGCCCCGCCGCGGAAGGCCGAGCTGCTGGCTGCGGCCGAGGTGCGTGCCCAGGCCGTTCAGGACCAGTACGACGACGGCCTGATCACCGACGCCGAGCGGCGCCAGGAGCTCATCGAGATCTGGACGCGGACCACCGACGAGGTGGCCGAGGCCATGAAGGAGCACTTCCCGGCCACGAACCCGGTGTTCATGATGGTGAACTCCGGGGCACGCGGGAACTGGATGCAGGTCCGCCAGATCGCGGGCATGCGTGGCCTGGTGGCCAACCCGAAGGGCGAGATCATCCCGCGGCCGATCAAGAGCAACTACCGCGAGGGCCTGTCGGTGCTGGAGTACTTCATCGCCACGCACGGTGCCCGCAAGGGCCTGGCCGACACCGCGCTGCGGACCGCCGACTCCGGGTACCTGACCCGGCGCCTGGTGGACGTCAGCCAGGACGTGATCATCCGCGAGGAGGACTGCGGCACCGACCGCGGGCTGCCGATGGTGATCGGCATCCGTGGCGAGGACGGCGTCGTCACCGCGGAGGAGAACGTCGACACCTCAGCGGTGTCGCGGATCCTGTCCGAGGACGTGGTCGTCGACGGCGAGGTGCTGGCCCCGGCCGGCCTGGAGCTGTCGATCACCCTGGTCGAGAGGCTGTGCTCGGCAGGCGTCGACTCGGTGCGGCTGCGCTCGGTGCTCACCTGCGACTCGAAGGTCGTCACCTGCGCCACCTGTTACGGCCGTTCGCTGGCCACCGGCAAGCTGGTCGACGTCGGTGAGGCCATCGGCATCATCGCTGCCCAGTCGATCGGTGAGCCCGGCACCCAGCTGACGATGCGCACGTTCCACACCGGTGGCGTCGCGGGTGAGGACATCACCCACGGCCTGCCCCGCATCGTCGAGCTGTTCGAGGCGCGCACTCCCAAGGGTGTGGCTCCGATCAGCGAGGCGGCCGGTCGCGTGCGCATCGAGGAGTCCGACCGCGCGAAGAAGATCGTGGTCGTGCCCGACGACGGCTCCGACGAGCAGGAGTACCCGATCACCCGGCGGGCCCGGGTGCGGGTAGGCGAGGGCGATCACGTCGAGGTCGGTGAGCAGCTGACCGTCGGTGCGGTGGACCCCAAGACCGTCCTGCGGGTCATGGGCCAGCGTGCGGTGCAGTTGCACCTGGTCGAGCAGGTTCAGGAGGTGTACCGCTCACAGGGCGTGTCGATCCACGACAAGCACATCGAGGTGATCGTGCGCCAGATGCTCAAGCGCGTCACGATCATCGACAGCGGCGACGCGGGCTTCCTGGCCGGCCAGTTGGTGGAGCGGGGCATGTTCGAGGCGGGCAACCGCGCGGTGGTCGCCAACGGTGGCCAGCCGGCGTCCGCCCGACCCGAGCTGATGGGCATCACCAAGGCCTCCCTGGCCACCGAGTCGTGGCTGTCGGCCGCCTCGTTCCAGGAGACCACCCGGGTGCTCACCGAGGCCGCGATCGAGGCCAAGAGCGATCCGCTGCTGGGGCTGAAGGAGAACGTCATCATCGGCAAGCTGATCCCGGCCGGGACCGGCCTGCCGCGCTACCGCAACATCTCGGTGGAGCCCACCGAGGAGGCCAAGGCAGCGATGTACGCCTCGTTCAGCGGGTACGACGACTCGGCCTACACCGGGTTCGCCGACTCGGGCTCCGGCCCGGTGGCCCTGGAGGACTTCGACTACGGCGGCTACAGCAACTGAGCGCCCGGGAGGGGGGCGGTGCTGGGCCGGAAGGCCCACCACCGCCCCCCTCGTGGTGCGCTGAGCCCGTTCCTTGCGTTGGTGTGCACGGAATCGACCATCCAGCGGGCGATTCCGTGCACACCAACGCCAAGATGACCCCTGCGCCGCTAGCATCGGGGCATGTCCTTGCAGCCTGGTCCTGATGAGCCCACTGACGACAGCGCGGTGACCCCGGCGGACACCCCCGCCCAGGTGCCCCCGCCGCCCCCGCCGCCCGCCGACTCGTGGGGCGCCGCCCCGCCGCCCGCGGCCGACTACCCCCCGCCTCCGCCGCAACCTGGGCAGTCCCCGCAGCAGGGACAGCCGCAACAGCCCACGTACCCGCAGCAAGGCGGTCAGGGCCAGCCGGGTCAGGGGCAGCAGAGCTATGGCCAGTCGGGCTACGGCCAGCAGGGGTACCCACCGCAGCCCGGCTACCCGCCCGGCTACCCGCCCACCTACCCACAGGCCGGCTACCAGCAGCCTGCCTACCAGTCCGGCCGGCAGACCGACTCCAAGGCCATCGTTGGCCTCGTGCTGGCGATCTCGAGCTGGCTGGTCTGCCCGCTGATCACCGCGATCGTCGGCCTTGTGCTCGCCGGACAGTCCAACCGGGCGATCGCGGCCTCCGGTGGCCGCCTGGAGGGCAAGGGCCTGAACACCGCGACCAAGGTGATCTCGTGGATCAACATCGTGCTGACGTTGGTGGCGATCATCGCGTTCATAGCGTTCTTGGCCTTCGCCTCGACGCAGGATCCGGGGTGGCTCGAGGGGATCGCCGACGGGTCCACGGAGTTCTGAGCAGCCTGCGAGCACGGCCCCGCTCGTCGATCCGCAGGGATGCGTGCCTGACCGTCCCCGCGATTTGGCGCCCTCGGCCCCGGCCGGTACTCTTGCTGATTGTGCCTGGGAACAACCGGGCGCCGCACGGATGCACTGCGTGCTTCCCCGCACCCAGCAGTGACCCGGACGACCTTCGCGTCGGCCGAACTGCAGGTCCGCAGCCCCACGGGGCCGTGGTGGGAGACATCGGCGGATCCACCCCCTGAGATCGGCAACGAGCGCAACCGGCAACGGCTGCGACACGCCCGACCGCGTGGGGGCGGCGAATCGGTTGATTGCCGGCACTCTGACCATGAACCTCAACGCACCGGAGTACAAGTGCCCACGATCCAGCAGTTGGTCCGCAAGGGCCGGCAGGACAAGGTCGCGAAGAACAAGACGCCTGCCCTCAAGGGCAGCCCGCAGCGCCGCGGGGTGTGCACACGCGTCTACACGACCACGCCCAAGAAGCCGAACTCGGCCCTGCGCAAGGTTGCCCGCGTCCGCCTGAGCAGTGGCATCGAGGTCACCGCCTACATCCCGGGCGTGGGCCACAACCTGCAGGAGCACTCGATCGTGCTCGTACGCGGCGGCCGCGTGAAGGACCTGCCCGGCGTTCGCTACAAGATCGTGCGCGGCTCGCTGGACACCCAGGGTGTGAAGAGCCGCAAGCAGGCACGCAGCCGCTACGGCGCGAAGAAGGAGAAGAGCTAATGCCGCGCAAGGGCCCCGCTGCCAAGCGCCCGGTCATCGTCGATCCGGTCTACGGCTCGCCGGTGGTGACGCAGTTGGTCAACAAGATCCTGACCGACGGCAAGAAGTCCACAGCCGAGCGCATCGTGTACGAAGCCCTCGAGGGCGCCCGCGAGAAGAACGGCACCGATCCGGTCATCACGCTCAAGCGTGCTCTGGACAACGTCCGCCCGACCCTCGAGGTCCGCAGCCGCCGCGTCGGTGGCGCGACCTACCAGGTGCCCGTCGAGGTCAAGCCCGGGCGCGCCCACACGCTGGCCCTGCGCTGGCTGGTCGGTTACGCCCGCGCCCGTCGTGAGAAGACGATGACCGAGCGCCTCATGAACGAGATCCTGGACGCCTCCAACGGTTTGGGTGCCGCGGTGAAGAAGCGCGAGGACACCCACAAGATGGCCGAGGCCAACAAGGCCTTCGCCCACTACCGCTGGTAAGCCCCAGCACCCCTTAGATCCCTTTCAGATTCGGAGTTCGATCGTGTCCAGCCCCACCGTGACTGACCTCGCGATGGTCCGCAACATCGGGATCATGGCGCATATCGACGCGGGCAAGACCACCACGACCGAGCGGATCCTGTATTACACAGGCATCAACTACAAGATCGGCGAGGTCCACGAGGGCGGCGCCACGATGGACTGGATGGAGCAGGAGCAGGAGCGCGGCATCACGATCACCTCGGCTGCCACCACCTGTCACTGGCGCGACCACCAGATCAACATCATCGACACCCCCGGCCACGTCGACTTCACCGTCGAGGTGGAGCGCTCGCTGCGCGTGCTCGACGGTGCCGTGGCGGTGTTCGACGGGGTCGCCGGCGTCGAACCACAGTCCGAGACCGTGTGGCGCCAGGCCGACCGCTACGGCGTGCCCCGCATCTGCTTCGTGAACAAGATGGACCGCGTCGGCGCCGAGTTCCACCGCTGCGTGGAGATGATCGAGAACCGGCTGGGCGCTGTGCCGCTTGCCCTGCAGATCCCGATCGGCTCCGAGGGCGACTTCCGGGGCGTCATCGACCTGGTGGCGATGAAGGCGCTCGTATGGCCGGTCGACACCAAGCTAGGTGAGTCCTACGACACCGAGGAGATTCCCTCGACTCATGTAGAGGCCGCCCGGGAATGGCGCGACCGACTCGTCGAGACCGTCGCCGAGACCGACGACGACATCATGATGAGCTACCTCGAGGGTGAGGAGCCCGAGATCGGCGACCTCAAGGCGGCCATCCGCCGAGGCACGCTGGCCGGCAAGTTCACTCCGGTGCTCACCGGCACGGCGTTCAAGAACAAGGGCGTGCAGCCCATGCTCGACGCCGTCGTGGACTTCTTGCCCTCGCCCATGGACATCGAGGGCATCGAGGGCCACAAGCCCGGCGACGAGTCCGTGGTCATGATGCGCAAGCCCGACATCGAGGAGCCGCTGTCGGCGCTGGCCTTCAAGATCATGAGCGACCCGCACCTGGGCAAGCTGACCTACGTGCGCATCTACTCGGGCACGATGACGGCCGGCTCGCAGGTGCTCAACACCTCCAAGGAGCGCAAGGAGCGCATCGGCAAGATCTACCGGATGCACGCGAACAAGCGTGAGGAGATCGCGTCGGTGGGTGCCGGTGACATCGTGGCCGTGATGGGTCTGAAGGACACCACCACCGGCAACACCCTGTCGGACCCGAAGCAGCAGGTCGTCCTGGAGTCGATGACGTTCCCGGCGCCGGTCATCTCGGTGGCCATCGAGCCGAAGACCAAGTCCGACCAGGAGAAGCTGGGCACCGCGATCCAGCGCCTGGCCGAGGAGGACCCGACGTTCCAGGTCCGCGCCGACGAGGAGACCGGTCAGACGATCATCTCCGGGATGGGCGAGCTGCACCTGGAGATCCTGGTCGACCGGATGCGCCGCGAGTTCAAGGTCGAGGCCAACGTCGGCAAGCCCCAGGTGGCCTACCGCGAGACCATCACCAAGCCCGTGCTCAAGGTCGGCTACACGCACAAGAAGCAGACCGGTGGGTCGGGCCAGTACGCCAAGGTCCTGATCGACATCGAGCCGACCGGCGGGGCTGACGGCGGGTACGAATTCGTGAACTCGGTCACCGGTGGCCGTATCCCGCGGGAGTACATCCCGTCGGTGGACGCCGGCGTCCAGGACGCGATGGAGTACGGCATCCTGGCCGGCTACCCGATGGTCGACATCAAGGTCACCCTGCAGGACGGCGGCTACCACGAGGTCGACTCCTCGGAGATGGCCTTCAAGATCGCCGGCTCGATGGTGTTCAAGGAGGCTGCGCGCAAGGCCACCCCGGTCCTGCTCGAGCCGATGATGTCGGTCGAGGTCACCACCCCGGAGGACTTCATGGGCGAGGTGATCGGTGACCTGAACTCCCGCCGGGGGCACATCCAGGCCATGGACGAGCGGGCCGGTGCCCGGGTCGTCAAGGCCCTGGTCCCGCTCTCGGAGATGTTCGGCTACGTCGGGGACCTGCGCAGCAAGACGCAGGGCCGCGCGAGCTACTCGATGCAGTTCGACTCCTACGCACAGGTGCCCAACAGCGTCGCGCTGGAGATCATCGCGAAAGCGAAGGGCGAGTGAGCCATGCGAACGAGTTCTGAGCTGAGCCACGGTGCAGCGAAAGCGAAGGGCGAGTAGCACAACCCACGATCGACCGGGGTGAGTGGTCTCACAGTGTGAGGCGGCCATCACGGGGCACGACCACCAGAACAGTCATCAAGAAGAGAAGCGGACCAAGTCGACAGGCTGGTCCACCAGTCCTGAGGAGGGACCCCAGTGGCTAAGGCCAAGTTCGAGCGGACCAAGCCGCACGTCAACATCGGCACCATCGGGCACATCGACCACGGTAAGACCACCCTTACCGCGGCGATCACCAAGGTGCTGCACGACAAGTACCCGGAGGTGAACCCGTTCACCCCGTTCGACATGATCGACAAGGCTCCTGAGGAGCGTCAGCGCGGCATCACGATCTCGATCGCGCACGTCGAGTACCAGACCGAGGCGCGGCACTACGCGCACGTCGACTGCCCCGGCCACGCCGACTACATCAAGAACATGATCACCGGCGCCGCCCAGATGGACGGCGCGATCCTGGTGGTCGCCGCGACCGACGGCCCCATGCCGCAGACCAAGGAGCACGTGCTCCTGGCCCGCCAGGTGGGTGTGCCGGCGATCGTCGTCGCGCTGAACAAGTGCGACATGGTCGATGACGATGAGATCCTCGAGCTGGTGGACATGGAGGTGCGCGAGCTGCTCGACACCTACGAGTTCCCCGGTGACGACACCCCGATCGTGCGCGTTGCCGCTGTCCCGGCGCTGGCCGGCGACGAGAAGTGGGGCGAGTCGATCCTCGAGCTCATGGACGCGGTGGACACCTTCATCAAGACCCCCGAGCGTGAGATCGACAAGCCGTTCCTCATGCCCGTCGAGGACGTCTTCACGATCACCGGCCGCGGCACCGTCGTGACCGGTCGCATCGAGCGCGGCATCGTCAAGGTCAACGAGGAGGTCCAGATCATCGGGATCCGTCCCGAGACCACCAAGACCACCGTTACCGGTGTCGAGATGTTCCGCAAGCTGCTCGACGAGGGCCAGGCCGGCGAGAACGTCGGGCTGCTCCTGCGCGGCATCAAGCGTGAGGATGTCGAGCGCGGCCAGGTCGTGTGCAAGCCGGGTTCGGTGACCCCGCACGTCGAGTTCGAGGCCCAGGTCTACATCCTGAGCAAGGACGAGGGCGGCCGGCACACGCCGTTCTTCAACAACTACCGTCCGCAGTTCTACTTCCGGACCACCGACGTGACCGGCGTGGTGACCCTCCCCGAGGGCACCGAGATGGTCATGCCCGGTGACAACACCAACATGAAGGTCGACATGATCCAGCCGATCGCCATGGAGGAGGGCCTGCGCTTCGCCATCCGCGAGGGTGGGCGCACCGTGGGCGCCGGTCGGGTCACCAAGATCCTCAAGTAGCACCTGCGACGTTGCGATGGGGCGCGGCCACCTGCCGCGCCCCATCGCAACGAAGACCAAGGCAGCCAGGAACACCCGGTCGGAGCAACACCGGCCACCCGAAGAGAAGGACAGGCGAAGCCACCATGGCGGGACAGAAGATCCGCATCAGGCTCAAGGCATACGACCATGAGGTCATCGACAGCTCGGCGCGCAAGATCGTCGAGACGGTGACGCGTACTGGTGCGCAGGTTGCCGGCCCGGTGCCGCTGCCGACGGAGAAGAACGTCTACTGCGTCATCCGTTCGCCCCACAAGTACAAGGACAGCCGCGAGCACTTCGAGATGCGCACGCACAAGCGGCTGATCGACATCATCGACCCCACGCCCAAGACGGTCGACTCGCTGATGCGACTCGACCTGCCGGCTGGTGTCGACATCGAGATCAAGCTGTAAAGGAATCCAGGCAGATGGCTAGCAACGTCAAGGGCATCCTGGGCGAGAAGCTCGGCATGACCCAGGTGTGGGACGACGCCAACCGCATCATCCCGGTCACCGTGGTCAAGGCGGGTCCGTGCGTCGTCACGCAGGTGCGCACCCCCGAGGTGGACGGCTACGAGGCCGTGCAGCTCGCCTACGGTGCGATCGACCCGCGCAAGGTGACCAAGCCACAGGCCGGGCACTTCGACAAGGCTGGCGTCACCCCGCGCCGGCACCTCGTGGAGATCCGCACCGGCGATGCCGCGGGCTACACGCTCGGCCAGGAGATCAGCGCTGAGCTGTTCGCGCCGGGCCAGAGCGTGGATGTGACCGGCACGACCAAGGGCAAGGGCTTCGCGGGCGTCATGAAGCGGCACGGCTTCCACGGCGTCGGCGCCAGCCACGGTGCGCACCGCAACCACCGCAAGCCCGGTTCGATCGGCGCCTGCGCCACCCCCGGACGCGTGTTCAAGGGCGTGCGGATGGCTGGCCGGATGGGCGGCGTGCGTCAGACCACGCAGAGCCTGACCGTCCACGCGGTGGACGCCGAGAACGGGCTGATCCTCATCAAGGGCGCAGTGCCCGGCCCCAAGGGTGGCCTGGTGTTCGTCCGTTCCGCAGTGAAGGGGGCATGACGATGACCAGCATCGACGTGCTGACCCCCGCGGGTGCCACGGCCGGTTCGGTCGAGCTGCCCGCCGAGGTATTCGACGTGGCGCTGAACGTGCCGCTGATCCACCAGGTGGTCACCGCGCAGCTGGCCGCCGCCCGGGCGGGCACGGCGTCCACCAAGACGCGGGCCGAGGTCCGCGGTGGTGGTCGCAAGCCCTACAAGCAGAAGGGCACCGGCCGCGCCCGGCAGGGCTCGACCCGCGCTCCGCAGTTCACCGGCGGTGGCGTGGTGCACGGCCCGACGCCGCGCGACTACGCCCAGCGCACCCCCAAGAAGATGAAGGCAGCCGCCCTGCGCGGGGCCCTGTCCGACCGGGCCCGCAACGGCCGCGTGCACGTGATCAGCGCCATCGTCGAAGGCGAGCTGCCCTCGACGAAGGCCGCGCAGGCCGCGCTGGCCACCATCAGCGCGCGGCCCAACCTGCTGGTCGTCGTCGAGCGTGCTGACGAGCTCGGCGCCAAGAGCCTGCGCAACCTCGTCGGGGTGCACCTGCTGGTCGTCGACCAGCTCAACACCTACGACGTGCTGTGCAGCGACGACGTCGTGTTCACCGCGGGTGCGCTCGAGACCTTCCTGGCCGGGCCGAGCACGGGTCGCGGCGCCAAGGCGGTGGCCACCTCGACCGAGGCCGAGGCTGCCATCGAGATCGAAGAGGAGGCAGCCAAGTGAGGATCGCAGACCACCGGGACATCCTGATCGCCCCGGTCATCTCCGAGAAGAGCTACGGACTGCTCGACGAGAACAAGTACACGTTCCTCGTCGCCCCGGACGCCAACAAGACTGAGATCAAGATCGCCGTGGAGAAGGTCTTCGGCGTCAAGGTCCTGTCCGTCAACACCCAGAACCGCGAGGGCAAGCGCGTGCGCACCCGCCGGGGCTTCGGCCACCGGGTGAGCACCAAGCGCGCGATCGTCTCCGTGGCCTCAGGTGACCGCATCGACATCTTCGGCGGCCCGGTCAGCTGACCGGGACCATCGACAGCTAAGCGAGGGAACTCATGGGAATCCGCAAGTACAAGCCGACAACGCCGGGCCGTCGCGGCTCGTCGGTTGCCGACTTCGTGGAGATCACCCGGTCCGCGCCGGAGAAGTCACTGGTGCAGCCGCTGCCCAGGAAGGGCGGGCGCAACAACCAGGGTCGGATCACCACGCGGCACCAGGGTGGCGGGCACAAGCGCGCCTTCCGCGTCATCGACTTCAAGCGGGCGGACAAGGACGGGGTCCCGGCCAAGGTCGCGCACATCGAGTACGACCCGAACCGCACCGCGCGCATCGCCCTGCTGCACTTCGCCGACGGCGAGAAGCGCTACATCGTGGCGCCGAACAAGCTCAAGCAGGGTGACCGCGTCGAGACCGGCCCCGGGGCCGACATCAAGCCGGGCAACAACCTGCCGCTGCGCAACATCCCCGTCGGCACCGTGGTGCACGTCGTGGAGCTGCGTCCCGGAGGTGGGGCCAAGATCGCCCGCTCGGCCGGTTCCAGCGTCCAGTTGGTGGCCAAGGACGGCCCGTACGCCCAGCTGCGGATGCCCTCGGGTGAGATCCGCAACGTGGATGTGCGCTGCCGGGCCACGATCGGTGAGGTCGGCAACGCCGAGCAGTCCAACATCAACTGGGGCAAGGCCGGGCGCATGCGCTGGAAGGGCAAGCGCCCGACCGTGCGTGGCGTGGCCATGAACCCGGTCGATCACCCACACGGTGGCGGCGAGGGCAAGACCTCTGGTGGTCGCCACCCGGTCAACCCCAACGGCAAGCCCGAGGGTCGCACCCGCAAGGCCAACAAGGCCTCCGACAAGTTCATCGTCCGCCGGCGCAAGACCGGCAAGAAGCGCTGAGGTAACCAGTCATGCCACGCAGTCTGAAGAAGGGTCCCTTCGTCGATGACCACCTGAGCAAGAAGGTGGACGTGCAGAACGACAAGGGCACCAAGAACGTGATCAAGACGTGGTCGCGCCGGTCGATGATCGTCCCGGAGATGCTCGGGCACACGATCGCCGTGCACGACGGCCGCAAGCACGTCCCGGTGTTCGTCACCGAGAACATGGTCGGCCACAAGCTGGGCGAGTTCGCCCCGACCCGCACGTTCCGCGGGCACGTCAAGGACGACCGGAAGGCCAAGCGCCGCTAGGCGCCAAGGCCAACCGACGAAGACCAATCAAGAGAGCAAGGGGAAAGCGATGGAAGCCAGGGCCCAGGCGCGGTTCGTCCGCGTCACGCCCATGAAGGCCCGCCGAGTGGTGGACCTCATTCGTGGACTGCCGGCCAGTCAGGCGCAGGCTGTGCTGCAGTTCGCCCCGCAGGGGGCGAGCGAGCCGGTCGGCAAGGTGCTGGACAGCGCCATCGCCAACGCCGTGAACAACCACCAGCACTCGGATGTGTCGACGCTCTACGTCTCGGCGGCCTACGTCGACGAGGGCCCGACCATGAAGCGGTTCCGCCCGCGTGCCCAGGGCCGTGCCTTCCGGATCAAGAAGCGCACGAGCCACATCACCGTCATCGTCGCGGAGCGTCCTGCGACTGGGAAGAAGGGCTGACCCCATGGGCCAGAAAGTCAATCCCCACGGGTTCCGACTCGGCATCACCACGGATTTCGCAAGCCGTTGGTTCGCCGACTCGACCAAGCCCGGCCAGCGCTACAGCGACTACATCTCCGAGGACGTCGCGATCCGCAAGCTGCTCACCAAGGGCATGGAGCGTGCGGGCATCAGCCACGTGGACATCGAGCGCACCCGTGACCGGGTCCGCGTCGACATCCACACCGCGCGCCCGGGCATCGTCATCGGTCGGCGCGGCCAGGAGGCCGAGCGCATCCGCGGCGACCTCGAGAAGCTGACCGGCAAGCAGGTCCAGCTCAACATCCTCGAGGTCAAGAACCCCGAGCTCGACGCCCAGCTCGTCGCGCAGGGCATCGCCGAGCAGCTGTCCAGCCGGGTGTCGTTCCGGCGCGCGATGCGCAAGGGCATGCAGTCGACGATGAAGTCCGGCGCGAAGGGCATCCGGGTGCAGTGCTCCGGTCGCCTCGGCGGCGCGGAGATGAGCCGCTCGGAGTTCTACCGCGAGGGTCGGGTGCCGCTGCACACGCTGCGCGCCGACATCGACTACGGCTTCTACGAGGCCCGCACCACCTTCGGCCGGATCGGCGTGAAGGTCTGGATCTACAAGGGTGACGTGACCGGCACGAAGGCCGAGCGGGAGGCCGCCGCGGCAGCCAGCCGCCTGGGCCAGTCCCGCCGCCCGGCCGCCGCCGCGCGGCCGCGCCGCGAGCGTGAGACGGCCCCGGCCGTCGCCGCCGCGCAGACTCCCGGAACGGAGGCCTGAGGACCATGCTGATCCCACGTCGGGTCAAGCACCGCAAGCAGCACCGTCCTGACCGGCACGGTCAGGCCACCGGGGGCACCAGGGTGGTGTTCGGCCAGTACGGCCTGATGGCCCTGGAGCACTCCTACGTCACCAACCGGCAGATCGAGAGCGCGCGTATCGCGATCACCCGCCACATCAAGCGCGGTGGCCGGGTGTGGATCAACATCTACCCCGACCGCCCCCTGACCAAGAAGCCCGCCGAGACCCGGATGGGTTCGGGCAAGGGCTCCCCGGAGTGGTGGGTGGCCAATGTGAAGCCGGGCCGGGTGATGTTCGAGTTGAGCTACCCGGATGAGAAGACCGCTCGTGAGGCACTTCTGCGCGCCGCGCACAAGATGCCGATGAAGTGCCGGATCGTCCGGCGTGAGGTGGAGGACTGATGGCTGCGACCACTGCAGGCGAGTTGCGCAACGTCGACTCCGAGGACCTGGTCCTCAAGCTCCGTGAGGCCAAGGAGGAGCTGTTCAACCTGCGCTTCCAGGCTGCCACCGGCCAGTTGGAGAGCCACGGCCGACTGCGCGCGGTGAAGAAGGAGATCGCGCGCATCTACACCGTGATGCGTGAGCGCGAGCTCGGCATCACCGAGGCGCCCGAGACCGGGGATAGCGCATGAACGCGAAGGATGAAGCTGTGACGTCGAGCACCCAAGCCACCCAGGGGTCCGTGCAGGCGGCAACGCCGGCAGCCGATGAGGCCACCCGGGGTTACCGCAAGACCCGGGAGGGGTACGTCGTCAGCGACAAGATGGACAAGACCGTCGTCGTCGCTGTCGAGGACCGCTTCACCCACCCGATGTACGGCAAGGTGGTGCGCCGCACCTCCAAGCTCAAGGCCCACGACGAAGCCAACGCCGCCGGCGTCGGTGACCGGGTGCTGGTGATGGAGACCCGCCCCATGTCGGCGACGAAGCGCTGGCGTGTGGTGGAGATCCTCGAGAAGGCCAAGTAGTCCCCAAGTTCGGCCAGGCTCACGGGAGGCCCGTGAGAACCGGCACGACGATCAGGAGAAGAACGTGATTCAGCAGGAGTCGCGACTGCGTGTCGCCGACAACACTGGTGCCAAGGAGATCTTGTGCATCCGTGTCCTCGGCGGTTCGGGTCGGCGCTACGCGGGCATCGGTGATGTCATCGTGGCCACAGTCAAGGACGCCATCCCCGGCGGCAACGTCAAGAAGGGCGAGGTCGTCAAGGCCGTCATCGTGCGCACCCGCAAGGAGCGCCGCCGCCCCGACGGTTCGTACATCAAGTTCGACGAGAACGCCGCGGTCATCCTCAAGGCCGACGGTGAGCCCCGTGGGACGCGCATCTTCGGACCCGTCGGTCGCGAGCTGCGCGAGAAGAAGTACATGAAGATCATCTCGCTGGCCCCGGAGGTGCTGTGATGACCAAGATTCGCAAGGGTGACACCGTGCAGGTGATCACGGGCAAGGACCGGGGCCTGACCGGTACCGTCCTGGTCGTGTACCGCGAGAACGATCGGATCCTGGTCGAGGGCGTGAACCGGGTGAAGAAGCACACCAAGGTCGGTCAGTCCCCCCGCGGTGCGCGCACCGGGGGGATCGTGACCCAGGAGGCCCCGATCCACATCTCCAACGTCATGCTCGTGGACCCGCAGACCAAGAAGCCGACCCGGTTGGGCGTTCGTCGGGAGGCGGGCGAGAAGACCCGCGCCGACGGCAGCACCTACCAGGTGCAGCGCAACGTCCGGGTCGCCAAGCGCTCGGGTGAGGACATCTGATGAGCACAGCCACTGACACGCAGGTCGCGACCCCGCGGCTGAAGGCCATGTACCGCGAGCAGACGATGCCCGCGCTGCGCGAGCAGTTCGCCTACGACAACGTCATGCAGATCCCCGGTCTGGTCAAGATCGTGGTGAACATGGGTGTCGGCGAGGCCGCCCGCGACTCCAAGCTGATCGAGGGGGCCATCAAGGACCTCACGCTGATCACCGGGCAGAAGCCGCAGGTCACCAAGGCGCGCAAGTCCATCGCGCAGTTCAAGCTGCGCGAGGGCATGCCGATCGGCTGCCACGTCACCCTGCGCGGTGACCGCATGTGGGAGTTCCTCGACCGGCTGCTGAGCCTGGCGCTGCCCCGCATCCGTGACTTCCGCGGGCTCAACCCGGGGCAGTTCGACGGCAACGGCAACTACACGTTCGGCCTCAACGAGCAGTCCATGTTCCACGAGATCGACCAGGACGCCATCGACCGCGTGCGCGGCATGGACATCACGGTGGTCACGACCGCCAAGACCGACGACGAGGGGCGGGCGCTGCTCAAGGCGCTGGGCTTCCCCTACAAGGAGAAGTGACCGTGGCGAAGAAGGCCCTGATCAACAAGCAGGCCAGCAAGCCGAAGTTCAAGGTGCGTGGCTACACGCGCTGCAACCGGTGCGGTCGCCCGCACTCGGTGTACCGCAAGTTCGGCCTGTGCCGGATCTGCCTCCGGGAGATGGCCCACCGCGGTGAGCTGCCCGGCGTGACCAAGTCCAGCTGGTAGCCCACCCCCTCACCACAGACGCCGAAGGTCCCCCAGGGGAAACCACGGCGAGAAAGGCCAGACGGCCATGACAATGACAGACCCGATCGCGGACATGCTCACACGCATCCGCAACGGGAACACGGCCTACCACGAGTCCGTGTCCATGCCACTTTCCAAGATCAAGGTCGGGATCGCTGAGATCCTCAAGGCCCAGGGCTACATCGCCGACTACTCGGTGGCCGACGCCCCGGTCGGCCAGACCCTGGTCGTGAGCCTCAAGTACGGCCCCAGCCGGGAGCGCTCCATCGCCGGCCTGCGCCGCGTGAGCAAGCCCGGCCTGCGGGTGTACGCCAAGAGCACCGCGATGCCGCGCGTGCTCGGCGGCCTGGGCATCGCGATCATCTCCACGTCCACCGGCCTGCTGACCGATCGGCAGGCCCAGGCCAAAGGTGTGGGTGGGGAAGTCCTCGCCTACGTCTGGTGAGGGGAGGAAGCACACATGTCTCGCATCGGACGACTGCCGATCACCGTGCCCGCCGGCGTCGAGGTCAGCATTGACGGCGCCCGGGTCACCGTGAAGGGCCCCAAGGGCACCCTGAGCCACAAGGTGGCCGCACCCATCGTGGTGACCAAGGACGACGCCACCCTGACGGTGACCCGCCCCAACGACGAGCGCGAATCGCGCTCGCTGCACGGCCTGACCCGCACCCTGGTGGCCAACATGGTCGCCGGCGTGACCGAGGGCTACACCAAGAAGCTCGAGATCGTCGGCACCGGATACCGGGTCATGGCCAAGGGCTCGGACCTCGAGTTCGCGCTCGGCTTCAGCCACCCGGTGATCATCCCGGCGCCCGAGGGCATCAGCTTCGCCGTCGAGACGCCGACCCGGTTCTCGGTCTCGGGGATCGACAAGCAGCAGGTCGGTGAGGTCGCCGCGAACCTGCGCAAGCTGCGCAAGCCAGACCCCTACAAGGGCAAGGGCGTGCGGTACGAGGGCGAAGTCATTCGCCGCAAGGCCGGAAAGGCAGGTCGCTAGACCATGGCGCTCGCAACCAAGATCGGCTCGGGGAGCCGTACCCGCGTGGCGCGTTCGCGCCGTCACCTGAGGGTCCGCAAGAAGGTCGCCGGCACGCCGGCGCGCCCGCGCCTGGTGGTCAACCGCTCGGCACGGCACCTGTTCGTGCAGGTCGTCGACGACAGCACCGGCACCACGCTGGCCTGGGCCTCGACCATGGAGCCCGAGCTGCGCGCGGATTCGGCGGACAAGACCGCCAAGGCACGGCTGGTCGGCGAACGAGTGGCCGACCGGACCAAGGCTGCCGGCATCGACACGGTCGTGTTCGACCGTGGCGGCAACAAGTATCACGGTCGCGTTGCGGCCCTGGCCGACGGCGCACGCGACGCCGGCCTGGCCTTCTGACGAGGAAGAGGACTGAGGAACTGATGGTTGGAGTTCAGCGCCGCACAGGCGGACCCGGTGAGGGTGCCGCCGGCGGATCCAACGAGCGTCGCGGCCGCCGCGACGATCGTGGTCCCCGCGAGGAGAAGTCCACGCTCGTCGAGCGCGTCGTGGCGATCAACCGCGTGTCCAAGGTCGTCAAGGGCGGCCGCCGGTTCAGCTTCACCGCGCTGGTCGTGGTGGGCGACGGTGACGGGCATGTGGGCGTCGGCTACGGCAAGGCCAAGGAGGTGCCGGCGGCGATCGCCAAGGGCGTCGAGGAGGCCAAGAAGTCGTTCTTCGACGTGCCGCGAGTGCAGGGGACGATCCCGCACCCGGTGACCGGCGAGGCTGCCGCGGGCGTGGTCATGCTGCGACCGGCCTCCCCGGGTACCGGTGTGATCGCCGGTGGCCCGGTGCGCGCCGTGCTCGAGTGCGCCGGGGTCCATGACGTGCTCAGCAAGTCGATGGGGTCCTCGAACGCGATCAACATCGTGCACGCCACCGTGGCGGCGCTGAAGATGCTGGAGCGTCCCGAGGCGGTGGCAGCCCGTCGTGGCCTGTCGCTGGAGGACGTCGCCCCGGCCGCGCTCATCCGCTCGATGAACGCCGGCAAGACCGAGGAGGTCGTCGCCTGATGGCCGGCCAACTGAAGATCACGCAGGTCCGCGGGCTGGTCGGCGCCACCCAGGTGCAGAAGGACAGCATCCGCTCGCTGGGCCTCAAGCGGATCAACGATGTCGTTGTCAAGGAGAACCGTCCCGAGATCCTCGGGATGGCACGTGCGGTCCCACACCTGGTGACCGTCGAGGAGGTCGACTGATATGACCCTCAAGGTCCATCACCTGCGCCCGGCCCCGGGCGCCAAGACGGCCAAGACCCGGGTGGGTCGCGGCGAGGCCGGCAAGCGCGGCAAGACCGCGGGCCGTGGTACCAAGGGCACCAAGGCCCGCTACCAGGTCCCGGCCAACTTCGAGGGCGGGCAGATGCCGCTGCACATGCGCCTGCCCAAGCTCAAGGGCTTCAAGAACACCAACAAGATCGCCTTCCAGGTGGTCAACGTGGCCGCGCTGGCCGCGCTGTACCCCGCCGGGGGCGAGGTGACCGTCGATGACCTGGTCGCCAAGGGCGCGGTGCGCAAGAACGAGCCGGTCAAGGTCCTGGGCAACGGTGACCTCGCGGTCGCGCTGACGGTCACCGTCGACGCGGCCTCGGACGCCGCGCGCGCCAAGATCGAGGCCGCTGGCGGGTCGCTGACCACGATCTGAGCACAGACCCGCAGCCCGCGGGTCGTCGAGGGGTCGCCCAGGAGCACATCCTGGGCGACCCCTACGGCCATGTTCCGGGGCGCTGCGGGGTCATCCCGCGCAGTTCGGCGGGCCGTGGGTCGGCTGTTAGGCTGTCCCGCGTCTGGCGCACGTTCATGGGCGCCCTCAGGAGGATTCCCGTGCACCTGTCCGCGTTCGTTTCCGCGTTCCGCACGCCGGACCTGCGCAAGAAGCTGCTGTTCACCCTGAGCATCATCGCGCTGTTCCGGTTGGGCTCGGTCACCCCCACGCCCGGTGTGGACTACGCCGCCGTCCAGTCCTGCATCGCCACGGTGGAGGGCAACAGCCTCTACGGCCTGATCAACCTGTTCAGCGGTGGCGCGCTGCTCCAGCTCTCGGTGTTCGCGCTGGGCATCATGCCCTACATCACTGCCAGCATCATCCTGCAGCTCATGACGGTGGTGATCCCCAAGCTGGAGGCCCTGAAGAAGGAGGGCCAGGCCGGCCAGGCGCAGATCACCCAGTACACCCGCTACCTGACCATCGGCCTGGCGGTCCTGCAGGCCACCGGCATCGTGGCCCTGGCCCGGGTGCCCGGCCAGCTGTTCCAGGGTTGCTCGGCGGAGCTGATCCCCGCCGACTCGATCTTCACCATCTTCACGATGATCGTGACGATGACCGCCGGCACCGCGGTGATCATGTGGCTCGGTGAGCTGATCACCGACCGCGGCGTGGGCAACGGCATGTCGCTGCTGATCTTCACCTCGATCATCTCCTCGTTCCCCTCCCAGATCAGCAGCATCTGGGCCACCCGCGGACCGTTCATCACCGCGGTGACGCTGTTCGTCGGGTTCTTCGTCATCATGGCCGTGGTGTTCGTGGAGCAGGGCCAGCGGCGTATCCCGGTGCAGTACGCCAAGCGGATGGTGGGCCGCAAGATGTACGGCGGCACCTCGACCTACATCCCGCTGAAGGTCAACATGGCCGGTGTCATCCCGGTGATCTTCGCCTCCTCGCTGCTGTTCATCCCGACGCTGTTCGTGAACCTGACCAGCACCACCAGCCCCGTGTCGCAGTTCATCCAGCGGCACTTCCAGGCCGGCACCGAGCCGCTGTACCTGCTCGTGTTCTCGGCGCTGGTCATCTTCTTCACCTACTTCTACGTGGCCATCACGTTCAACACCACCGAGGTGTCGGACAACATGAAGAAGTACGGCGGGTTCATCCCCGGCATCCGCGCGGGCCGCCCGACCGCGGAGTACCTGGACTACGTCCTGAGCCGCCTGACCCTGCCCGGCTCGGTCTACCTGGCCCTGGTCGCGGTCATCCCGGTCTTCGCCTTCAACGGCCTGGGTGTGTCCAGCCAGTTCATCTTCGGCGGGACCAGCCTGCTGATCATGGTCGGGGTCGGCCTCGATACGGTGAAGCAGATCGAGAGCCAGCTCCAGCAACGCAACTACGAAGGATTCCTGCGCTGATGAGAATCGTGCTCATGGGCCCCCCGGGGGCGGGCAAGGGTACGCAGGCGGTCGTCGTTGCCGAGAAGTTGGGCATCCCGCACATCTCCACCGGCGAGATCTTCCGCGCGAACATGGCCCAGGGCACCCCGCTGGGCATCGCGGCCGGGATGTACATGGGGCGGGGCAACTACGTCCCGGACCGCATCACCAACGCGATGGTGCGCAGCCGGCTGGCGCAGCCCGACGCCGCGGCGGGCTTCCTGCTCGACGGCTATCCGCGCACCCTGGACCAGGTCGCGGTCCTCGACGAGTTGCTGGCCGACGTGGGCCTGGCCATCGACCACGCGATCGAGCTCACGGTCGACACCGACGAGGTCGTGGGTCGGCTGCTGCGCCGCGCGGCCGAGCAGGGCCGCCCCGATGACACCGAGGAGGTCATCCGCCGCCGGATGGAGATCTACGCCGAGCAGACCGCGCCGCTGACCTCGGTGTACGCCGAGAAGGGCGTGCTGATCCGGGTCGACGGGATGGGTTCGATCGACGAGGTCCGCGACCGCGTCCTGAGCGCCATCCAGGGCTGACATGCGCGGCCTGCGCACCCGGATCGAGATCAAGTCCGACGAGCAGTTGGCGCACATGCGCGCCGCCGGCCTGGTCGTGGCCGGTGCCCTGGCTGCGGTCCGCGCGGCGGTGGAACCCGGGGTGCGCACCGCCGACCTCGATCGGATTGCCGCGGCACACATCACCGACGCCGGCGCGACCTCGAACTTCTTGGGCTACCACGGTTTCCCCGGGGTGATCTGCACCTCGGTCAACGACGAGGTGGTGCACGGGATCCCGGGCAGTCGGGTGCTGCGCTGCGGTGACCTGCTGTCGGTGGACTGCGGGGCGATCGTCGAGGGTTGGCACGGCGACGCGGCGATCACCGTACCGGTCGGGGAGGTCCGCCCCGAGCTGCTCGAGCTGTCGGCGGCCACCGAGGCCGCGCTGTGGGCCGGGATCGCCCGGGCGCTGGTGGGCGGACGCCTGTCGGACATCGGTGCGGCCTGCGAGAGCGAGCTGGCGGGGCGGTACGGAATCGTGCGCGACTACGTGGGCCATGGGATCGGCTCGCAGATGCACATGGAGCCCTCGGTGGCCCACGTCGGGCCGCCCGGGCACGGCCCGGTGCTCAAAGCGGGTATGGCCGTGGCCATCGAGCCGATGGTCACGCTCGGCTCACCGGAGACCACCGTGCTCGAGGACGACTGGACGGTGGCCACGGTCGACGGCTCGGTGGCTGCGCACTGGGAGCATACGGTGGCGCTGACCGACTCCGGTCCGGTGGTCCTGACCGCCCTCGATGGTGGCGCGGCCGGATTGGCCGAACGGGGGGTCGCCCTGGGTTCAGTCCGTGCCGCAGGGGGCCGACGTTGACACCAGGTCGCCGCTGGGGGATTCTCACCACGGGCCGGTCACTCGGCACGGGAATGCCTCAGGACCGTTCCCGGTCTGCCTGACGCAGGCCGGGGGAGCCGGGGACAGAGGAGGACGACATGGTGGCTGAGGCGTTGCAGGTACGGGCGTTCACGCCGCCCGAGCCCAGGACCCTGACCGAGGCGGGCCTGACCGCCAGCGAGGTCGAGGGCCTGATCCTGAAGTACCTGGCCGCGCGGGGCGACGCGACCGGTTGGGCGGTCTCCGACCAGATCCGGCTGCCGTACGCCCTGGTCGTCACCTGCCTCAACTCGCTCAAGGACGCCCGGCTGGTGGCCTACCGCAGCTCGGCGGGGGTGAACGACTTCCTCTACCAGATCACCGACCTGGGCCGGGACACCGCCCAGCGGCTCTCGCAGCGCTGCACCTACTTCGGCGCGGCGCCGGTGTCCCTGGACAGCTACATCGACGCGGTGCTCCAACAGGGCATCACCGACCGTCGCCCGGGGCCGGGCGACCTGGCCGCGGCTTTCGAGGACCTGTTGGTGGACTCCGAGGTGGTCGCTCGCCTCGGACCGGCCGTCGCCTCGGGGCAGGGCATGTTCCTGTTCGGTCCCTCGGGCAACGGCAAGACCAGCATCGCCCAACGGATCACCAAGTCCCTGGGGGGCTACATCTGGGTGCCCCGCTCGATCGGCATCGACGGCGCCGTGATCCGCGTGTTCGACCCGCACTTCCACGTCGAGGTCCCCCTGGGCTGGGAGCTCGAGAGTGCGCTGCCCCAGCCGGCGGACCGCCGCTGGGTCCTCATCGAGCGCCCGACCGTGTGCGTCGGTGGGGAGCTGACCATGGAGCAGCTCGAGGTCAGCACCAACCCGCACACCGGCATCAGCGAGGCGCCGCTGCAGCTCAAGGCCAACGGGGGCACGTTGGTCGTCGACGACTTCGGGCGCCAGCGGATGCGGATCGAGGACCTGCTCAACCGGTGGATCGTCCCGCTGGAGGCAGGCTACGACTACTACAGCCTCGGCAGCGGGCGTCGTGTGCAGATGCCCTTCCAGCAGGTGATCGTGTTCGCGACCAACCTGGAGCCCCGCGACCTGGTCGATGAGGCATTCCTGCGGCGCATCCCGTACAAGATCCCGGTCAGCGATCCCACCGAGGACCAGTTCCGGGAGCTGTTCGCGATGGCCGGCCAGGAGATCGGCGTGCGCGTGGATCCCGACGCCGTGGAGCATCTGATCCGCCACCACTACCACACCGGTCACCGGTCGCTGCGGTTCTGCCACCCGCGCGACATCCTGCTGCAGATCCGCAACGAGTCGAACTACCTGGGGTGCGAGCCGGCGATGACCCTCGACAGCGTCGACCGCGCCGTGGATGCCTACTTCTCGGTGATCTGACTGCGCCGACGGGCTCGCCATGGCCCACGCTGGGCGGGATCGGCGGCGGGAGGCCCGTTTTGGTCCCGGGCGCATTTGGTCCTAGACTTGCAAGGCGCTGCGTGCGCGCTTCCCCGCTTGCCGTCGCCAACTGAGCACCACCATCTCGGTGGCCAGCTCAGTTCGCTGCTCTGGTCGGGTAGGTATCAGGTGCGCAGGGTGGTCCGGCTCGACGAGGCGGGCACGTGGCGGCCCGAGCCCAGCCCGAACCGCACATCCCGACTAACAGCAAGGTGTGGAACAGAACCCTATGGCCAAGAAAGACGGTGCCATCGAACTCGAGGGCACGATCCGCGAGTCGCTGCCGAACGCCATGTTCCGGGTCGAGCTCGACAACGGCCACAAGGTCCTGGCCCACATCAGCGGCAAGATGCGCCAGCACTACATCCGCATCCTGCCCGACGACCGGGTCGTCGTGGAGCTCTCGCCCTACGACCTGACGCGCGGTCGGATCGTCTACCGGTACAAGTGATTCAGGCACGCCGGGTCCCACCGGTGATGAAGGCTGCGAGGAAAGAGCTATGAAGGTCAAGCCGAGCGTCAAGAAGATCTGTGAGAACTGCAAGGTGATCCGCCGTCACGGCCGCGTGATGGTGATCTGCGAGAACCCGCGGCACAAGCAGCGCCAGGGCTGATCGCGACCGCCGCCCCCGGGCGGAGGTGCAGCCACCAGCCGCACAGCATCACCCGGCAGCGCGCCCCCGGGCGCGTCCCACCCGAAGCCTTCGGTGTGGGGGCCACAACTCAACAGCGTGATCCCGTCCCCCCGTGGGCCCCAGCCAGGGCCCACCAGGACGTCACCCCCGGCCCGGAGGCTGGGGACCCACCAGCAAAGGGAGGTGGGACCGGTCACGCACACACACCTCTGGAACCCAAGGAAAGAAGGAACCACCCCGATGGCACGTCTCGTCGGCGTCGACCTCCCGCGCGACAAGCGCCTGGAGGTCGCGCTCACCTACATCTATGGCATTGGCCGCTCCCGGGCCGCTGAGATCCTGGCCGCGACCGGGGTCAGCCCCGACCTGCGGGTCAAGGACCTCACCGACGCCGAGCTGGTCCCGCTGCGCGACTACATCGAGGGCAGCCTCAAGGTCGAGGGCGACCTGCGCCGCGAGGTGGCTGCCGACATCCGCCGCAAGGTGGAGATCGGCTGCTACCAGGGCATCCGGCACCGCCGGGGCCTGCCGGTCCGCGGGCAGCGCACGCACACGAACGCCCGCACCCGCAAGGGTCCGCGCAAGACGGTCGCCGGCAAGAAGAAGGCCGGCAAGTAGTAGTCCGACTGGTCCGGGCGGGCACCTGCCCACCGCGGCACCGAATCCCTGCGATGGGCCGGCGCCGACCAGCGGACCGATGACCTCACACGAAGGAACGCAATGCCTCCCAAGACACGCCCGAGCGCGGCCAAGTCCAAGGTCCGTCGCAAGGAGAAGAAGAACGTGGCCGTCGGCCACGCGCACATCAAGTCGACGTTCAACAACACGATCGTGTCGATCACCGACCCCAACGGTGCGGTGATCGCCTGGGCCTCCAGCGGCCAGGTCGGGTTCAAGGGCTCGCGCAAGTCGACGCCCTACGCCGCGCAGATGGTGGCCGAGGCCGCCGCACGCCGTGCCATGGAGCACGGCATGAAGAAGGTCGACGTCTTCGTCAAGGGTCCCGGCTCCGGCCGTGAGACCGCGATCCGGTCGCTGCAGGCGACCGGCCTGGAGGTCGGTTCGATCTCCGACGTCACCCCCATGGCCCACAACGGCTGCCGTCCCCCCAAGCGCCGACGCGTCTGACCTAAGGAATCTCGAACATGGCTCGATACACAGGGGCGGACTGCAAGCGGTGCCGCCGGGAGAAGACCAAGCTGTTCCTCAAGGGCAGCAAGTGCGATGGGCCCAAGTGCCCCATCGAGTTGCGCCCGTTCCCGCCCGGCCAGCACGGCCGTGGCCGGACCAAGGACAGCGAGTACCTGCTGCAGATGCGCGAGAAGCAGAAGTGCGCGCGGATCTACGGCGTGCTGGAGAAGCAGTTCCGGGGCTACTACGAGGAGGCCCAGCGCAAGCAGGGCAAGACCGGTGAGAACCTGCTCAAGATCCTCGAGACCCGCCTGGACAACGTGGTGTACCGCGGTGGCTTCGCCAAGAGCCGTGACATGGCCCGCCAGCTTGTGGGCCACGGTCACATCATGGTCAACGGTCACAAGGTCGACATCCCGTCCTACCGGGTCTCGCCCTCGGACATCGTCGAGGTGCGTCCGTCCTCGCGTGAGCTGACCCCGTTCGTGATCGCCCACGCCGAGGCCGGCGAGCGCTCCGTGCCGGCGTGGCTCGAGGTCTCGCCGTCCCAGATGCGGATCCTCGTGCACTCGATCCCGGAGCGCGCGGTCATCGACACCGCCGTCACCGAGCAGTTGATCGTCGAGCTCTACTCGAAGTGACCCTGTCGGGTGGTGGCGCTGGCCGCCGCCCGGCCCAGCCTTGCAGCTCGTGGCGTCAAATGGTGGGTGCCACGGAAAGGAACGGTAACCCGTGCTTATTGCCCAGCGTCCGACCCTCGCCGAGGAACGCGTCAGCGACCACCGTTCGCGGTTCGTCCTGGAGCCCCTCGAGCCTGGCTTCGGCTACACCCTGGGGAACTCGCTGCGCCGCACGCTCCTGTCGAGCATCCCCGGCGCCGCAGTGACCAGCATCCGGATCGAGGACGTGCTCCACGAGTTCACGACCATCCCCGGAGTCAAGGAAGACGTCACCGAGATCATCCTGAACCTCAAGGAGCTCGTGGTCTCCTCCGAGCATGACGAGCCGGTCGTGATGTACCTGCGCAAGCAGGGCGCCGGCGTGGTCACCGCAGCCGACATCGCGCCGCCGGCCGGTGTCGAGGTGCACAACCCCGACCTGCACATCGCCACGATCAACGCCAAGGGCAAGCTCGAGGTCGAGCTCGTCGTGGAGCGTGGTCGCGGCTATGTGACGGCCGCGGCCAACAAGCTCGAGGGCCAGGAGATCGGCCGCATCCCCGTCGACTCCATCTACTCCCCGGTGCTCAAGGTGACCTACAAGGTCGAGGCGACCCGTGTCGAGCAGCGCACCGACTTCGACAAGCTGGTCCTGGACGTGGAGACCAAGCCGTGCATGACCCCGGCCGACGCTGTCGCGTCCGCGGGCTACACGCTGGTCGAGCTGTTCGGCCTGGCCCGCGAGCTCAACGTCAACGCCGAGGGCATCGAGATCGGCCCCTCGCCGGCCGACGAACTGGTTGCCGAGCAGCTGCAGACCCCGATCGAGTCGCTGGACCTCACCGTGCGCAGCTTCAACTGCCTCAAGCGGGAGGGCATCCACACCGTGGGTGAGCTGATCAGCCGCAGCGAGGCCGACCTGATGGACATCCGCAACTTCGGGAGCAAGTCCATCGAGGAGGTCAAGGACAAGCTGAACACCCTGGGCATGGCGCTCAAGGACAGCCCTGCCGGGTTCGTGCCGGCGTATGTCGAGGAAGAGGACGGGGACTTCGCCGAGGACGAGCAGCTCTGAGCTGCTGCTGACCTCGACCAAGAACCTGTGAGAAGAAGTGGAGTAAGGAACTATGCCCACGCCCAGCAAGGGCCCCCGTCTGGCGAGCAGCCCGGCCCACGAGCGGCTCATGCTCGCCAACCTCGCGACCGCGCTCTTCGAGCATGGTGCGATCACCACGACCGAGGCGCGCGCCAAGCGCATGCGACCTCTGGCCGAGCGGATGATCACCTTCGCCAAGCGCGGTGACCTGCACGCTCGCCGCCAGGTGATGACCGTCATCCGCGACAAGTCCGTCGTGCACGTGCTGTTCACCGAGATCGGGCCGCGTTTCGCCAACCGCCCCGGTGGCTACACGCGCATCACCAAGATCGGGCCGCGCAAGGGCGACAACGCCCCCATGGCGGTCATCGAGCTGTGCGAGCCGCTGGCCGAGCAGACCGTGGCCGAGGCGAGCGCCGCGACCAAGCGGGCCGCCAAGGAGTCCGCCGCCCCGGTCGCCGCCGCGCCGGCGGTGGCCGAGGCGGTCGTGGCCGACGCTCCCGAGACGACTGAGGCCGCTGGGCTGGCGGACTCAGCCGCAGAGCCGGTCGAGGTCGCCACCGGCGACGAGGTGGCCGATGCCACGGCCGCCGCTGCAGTGGAGGCCGTCACCGAGAGTGGTGGCCTTGCTCTGGCCGATGTCGAGGACGCCGCTGCTGGGGTGCCCGCCGAGGAGGCGGCCATGCAGGTCGTCGACCCGAGCGCCGACGCCGTGGCGGTTGACGAGGGCAGCACGGTCGAGGTCGAGGACGACCCCGCGCAGGCGTGACCACCTCTGACGTCGAGCCCGTCGGGGCGCCGGAGCGATCCGGCCCCGGCGGGCTCGTCGGTGTCTTCGGGTCCGCGCCCGAGGTGGTGCGCCTGCGCCTGCTCGTGGCCTACGACGGAGCCGGGTTCTGCGGGTGGGCCCGCCAGCCGGGGCTGCGCTCGGTCCAGGGTGAGCTGGAGGCAGCCCTGCGCGTCGGCCTGCGGGTACCGGTGGACATCCCGGTCCGGGTCGCGGTCGCGGGGCGCACTGACGCGGGCGTGCACGCCACCGGGCAGGTGTGCCACGCCGACGTGCCCGCCGAGGCCTGGCGGGCCGCCGAGGACCTGGGCGCGGGATGGGTGCGCCAGCGCTGCAACGGCCTGCTGGAACGCGACGTGCGCGTGCGCGCGTTGGGCGTGGCGCCGGCGGGCTTCCATGCCCGCTGGTCGGCTGTGTGGCGGCGCTACCGCTACCTCGTGGCCGATCACCCGACGGGCCAGGATCCACGGACCCGCGGGCACGTGCTGTGGCATCCCCGACCGCTGGACGAGGCTGCCATGTCCGCGGCCGCGGGGGCATTTCTCGGTGAGCACGACTTCGCGGCGTTCTGCCGGGCCCGCAGCGGGGCGTCCAGCGTGCGCACGGTCCATGAGATCGGCTGGCGGCGCACCGATGCCGGGGACGCGGCGTCCCCCGTGGAGTTCGAGGTCCGCGCCGATGCGTTCTGTCATTCGATGGTCCGAAGCCTGGTCGGGGTGTTCCTGGCCGTCGGTGACGGCCGGTGGTCGGTCTCGCGTCCGGCCGAGTTGCTCGCAGCCGCGCAGCGGGTTCCCTCGATCGAGGCCGCGCCCGCGCATCCGCTGACCCTGGTCGAGGTGGGCTACCCGCCTGAGCGCGACCTCGCCGCCCAAGCCCGGCGCGCAAGGCGCTGGCGGGGTGGCTGAACCCCTTACCGACCGGTCCAACCACCGGCTGACACTCCAGCCGCTGATCCCGCAGGTGCGCCAGTCGGCTCCCCCCGGCCGGTGATCCTGCAGGTCCTCGCATGCGCCGACTGGGCCGGGTCCGCCGGTCGCAGACCCGGTCGGCCCAGGTCCATCCACGCAGGCCCTGGCTGCCAGGGTGGGGGCATCGCCGAGCGCTGGTTGCCTCAGTTCTGAGCAACACATCGGCGCGCTCGATCCAGACGGGTCCCGAGGCCGGCGGTCCGTCCGCGCGTGAAGCGCCGAGTTCTGGTTGAAAGGCCCGGTCGCCGACGCCGCAGCGGCGCGTTTCGCGCTCCGCGTGGTCGAAGGACTCGGTATGGCATCGGCGGGTTCAACCACAACTCGGCGTTGAGCCTCCGCGGCGGTGTTCCCGAGACTCTTTCGACCACGGCTCGGCGGTTCGCCGCGGCTGCCGAGGGCACCGGCCAGCCCGCACCCGGACGTGGCGGTCTCGACTCTGAGAGCGGGGCCGGGAGCGGGCCTGAGGCCCGGGCTGCGGCGGGAGCGGGCCCAGGGCCGGGCCGAGGCAGGGAGCCGACCGCCGGGCGCGGGTGGCCACGAGCGTCGAGTTGTCGGCGGCAGGTTGCCCAGCCGCCATCAAGCGTCGCGGGTCCTGGCCAGTCGATTGCGCCGATCCGCGGCGGCGGGCGACGATGTCGCCATGGGTCACCTGGAGATCTCGCGCGTCACGTTCGCGCTCCCCGATGGCCGGGTGCTCCTCGACGATGTCTCGTTCCGGGCCGCCGAGGGTCGGGTCACGGCGCTGGTGGGGGCCAACGGCTCGGGCAAATCGACTCTGATGCGGATGATCGCTGGCGACGAGCCGGTGCAGTCCGGGGCCATCACGGGGGTCGGGTCGCTCGGGGTGATGCGCCAGTTCGTGGGCCACATGGCCGCCGGGACCGTGCGCGACCTGCTCGTGGCCGTGGCCCCGCCGGCTGTGCTGGCTGCGGCTGCCGAGCTGGACGCCGCCGAGCTGGCCATGATGGACGCCGACGACGAGGCCACCCAGATGCGCTACGCACACGCGATCGCCGAGTGGGCTGAGGCCGGTGGCTACGCGCAGGAGGTCGTCTGGGACGTGGTGACGGTCAGCGCCCTGGGCGCTCCGTTCGCCCAGGCGCAGTACCGCGAGGTGGGCACCCTGTCCGGCGGGGAGCAGAAGCGCCTCGTCCTCGAGGCGCTGTTCCGGGGCCCGGACGACGTGCTCCTGCTCGACGAACCTGACAACTACCTCGACGTCCCGGGCAAGATCTGGTTGGAGGCGCGCCTGCAGGAGACGCCCAAGACCGTCCTGCTGATCAGCCACGACCGCGAGCTCCTGGCCAACGCCGCGCAGGCCATCGTGACCATCGAGCTGGGCGCGGCGGGCAACAGCGCCTGGACGCACCCAGGCAGCTTCACGACCTATCACCAGGCGCGCGGCGACCGGTTCGCCCGGCTCGACGAGCTCACCCGGCGCTGGGACGAGGAGCACGCCAAGCTCAAGGCGCTGGTGGTGTACTACAAGACCAAGGCAGCGTTCAACGACGGCATGTCCTCCCGGCTGCAGGCGGCGCGGACCCGCTTGGCCAAGTTCGAGCAGGTCGGTCCGCCGCAGGCCCAGCCACTCAGGCAGGCCGTCACGATGCGACTGCGCGGCGGACGCACGGGCAAGCGGGCCGTGGTCTGCCAGGCGCTGACCCTGACCACTGCCTCGGGTGAGCAACTGGTGGCGGCCTTCGACCTCGAGGTCTGGTTCGGTGACCGGATCGCGGTGCTGGGCGCCAACGGGTCCGGCAAGTCACACTTCCTGAGGTTGCTGGCGTCCGGGGGATCGACCCCGGACGTCGAACACGAGCCGGTGTCCGATGTGGTGATCGAGCCGGTGCACCACGGCGGCCGTGCGCGGTTGGGCGCACGGGTGCGGCCCGGGTGGTTCGCCCAGACCCACGCGCACCCGGAGTGGGTCGGACGTACTCTGCTCGAGATCCTGCACCGCGGCGACGAGCACCGCAGCGGCCTCGGTCGGGAGGCGGCGGCCCGGGTCCTGGACCGCTACGAACTGGCGCGCGCCGGCGAGCAGGTCTTCGAGTCGCTGTCCGGCGGGCAGCAGGCGCGCTTCCAGGTGCTGCTCCTGGAGTTGTCCGGGGCGACCCTGCTCCTGCTCGACGAGCCGACCGACAACCTGGACATGGCCTCAGCGGAGGCGCTGGAGGACGGGCTCGCCGCCTTCACCGGGACCGTCCTGGCCGTCACCCACGACCGGTGGTTCGCGCGCGACTTCGACCGGTTCCTGGTGTTCGGCGCAGACGGGCGGGTCCGCGAGTCCGAGGCGCCGGTGTGGGACGAGGCCCGCGCCACTCGCTGACCGTCGCCGCGCCCGCCGCGCGTTGGCCGTGGGGCGTCGACCCGGCGACGAGGGCCCGGCGCTCTCCAGCGGCCCCCTCCGAGGCTCCTGCGCCAGGAACCAGGCAGGTTGTCGCTGCCAGAGGGCGACAACCGGCCAGGATCAGTGGCCCGGGCGGGTCGCTGACTGGGCTCGGGTCGGTGGTGGCTGCGGGGTGGGGCTCCAGCGGTAGCGGTCCAGGTCGATCCGGGGCTCCGCGCCTGAACGCGTGAGCGCGACGCCCTCCGCAGCCAGCAGCGCGCCAGCCTCCGCCTCGTGGCCGGGGGCGAGCAGCCCGCCAGCGCGAACGACTCGCCACCAGGGCACCCCGGCACCGAACCGGGCCAGGGTGCTGCCCACCGCCCGGGGCGCTCGCGAGTCGAGGCGTTCGGCGACGTCACCGTAGGTCAGCACGCGCCCGGGCGGGATCGTGGCCACCAGGTCCAGGACCGCTTCGGCGAACGGGGTGGGCAGCACCCCGCCAGTGTGCCGGTTGTTCGCGGGCACCCCCGGGCCTGGCGCCAGTCGCGGGATCCTGCCACGCTGCACCCATGGCGGACACGGACTCGAAGGCCCTGCTGCAGAACTACCTCCAGGACGGCCGCGACGCCATGCTCTGGAAGCTCGACGGGCTGTCCGAGTACGACCAGCGCCGCCCCCTGACCCGCACCGGGACCAACCTGCTCGGGCTGGTCAAGCACCTGGCCGCCGTCGAGGGGGGCTATTTCACCACCTGCTTCGACCGGCCGATCCCGGCGTCGCTGGCCTGGGCGGAACTGGACCTGCCGCCCAACGCGGACATGTGGGCCAGCGCTGATGAGTCCGCCGCGGACATCATCGAGATGTACCACACGGCGTGGGCCAGCACGGACGCCACGATCGCGGCGCTGGACCTCGACACCCGCGGCACGGTGCCCTGGTGGTCCGAGCACAACCGGCACCCCACGCTCGAGCACGTGATCGTGCACATGGTGGCCGAGACGCATCGGCACGCCGGTCATGCCGACCTCGTGCGGGAGCTCGTCGACGGCGCCGCGGGCCTGAACCCCGCTTTTCCCAACCTGCCCCCGGGGGACAGTGCATGGTGGGCCCAGTACCGGGCGGAGCTCGAGGCAGTCGCGGCCGCCACGAGAGGTTGACCCCACCCGCTCGCGGCCCGGGATGGCGGCCTCGTCGCGCGCGCAGCCGACGCACCTGCGCGAACCGCCGGACTGCGCACCGGACGACCGGGCGCAGCGATCGGATCCCCACCCTGATCGGCCCGCTCCCGCGATTTGGCCGCCCGGACGGACGCCGGTACCCTAGGCGGAGCAATGCGTGGGTCCGTCCTGCGCATGACGAATGGACTCCCAGCCCCTGGCAGGCCCGAGGCGCGACGAAATGGGTCGCCCGGTGGCTCGCCTCGGTTCCCGGTCCGTCCCGACCACGACGCTCCAAACGAACGAAGGCCCTGATGCGCACGTACAGCCCCAAGGCTGGCGAGGTCACTCGCCAGTGGCATGTCATCGACGCGACCGACGTCGTCCTGGGCAGGTTGGCCTCCCAGACCGCCGTGCTGCTGCGCGGCAAGCACAAGCCCACGTTCGCCCCGCACGTGGATGGCGGCGACTTCGTCATCATCATCAACGCAGAGAAGGTCGCCCTCTCGGGCGCCAAGCGCGAGCAGAAGATGGACTACCGGCACTCCGGCTTCCCGGGTGGCCTGAGCGCCACCTCGTACGCAGACCTGCTGGAGACCAACCCGCGTCGCGCTGTGGAGAAGGCCGTCAAGGGCATGCTCCCGCACAACAAGCTGGGCCGTGCCCAGTCCACCAAGCTCAAGGTCTACGCAGGCCCTGAGCACCCGCACGCGGCGCAGAAGCCCGTGCCCTTCACGATCTCCCAGGTCGCGCAGTAAGCGCCACGAGGACCAAGGCACACGAGAGGAACCGTGGCTGTGAGCACCGAGACCACCCAGACCGTCGATGAGGTCATCGACGGCGATTACTCCACCGAGACCCCTGCCGCGCCGGCGACGCCCGAGTCGCGCCCCGTGATGACCGCACCGGGTGCGGCCACCGGCCGGCGCAAGGAGGCCGTCGCCCGCGTGCGCATCGTGCCGGGCAGCGGCGCCTGGACGGTCAACGGCCGGACGCTGGAGGACTACTTCCCGAACAAGGTCCACCAGCAGCTGGTCAACGAGCCGTTCCGCACCCTCGAGCTCGACGGGGCCTACGACGTCATCGCGCGCATCGACGGGGGCGGGGTCACCGGCCAGGCCGGTGCGCTGCGCCTGGGCATCGCCCGCTGCCTCAATGAGATCGACGTCGAGGCCAACCGACCGGCGCTGAAGAAGGCCGGCTTCCTGACCCGCGACCCGCGGATCAAGGAGCGCAAGAAGTACGGCTTGAAGAAGGCCCGCAAGGCACCCCAGTACTCCAAGCGCTGAGCGCAGCGGGAAGCGCCGGAGCCGACCCCACGGTCGGCCCCCGGCGCTTCGTCGCGTCCGGGATTGCTCCAGCGCAGTGCCCCCGTCCTTGCATCATCGATCCGGCACTCTGACTGCCAGATCGATGATGCAACGCGCAGACACCCGGCGTCAGCCGGCCGGCCCCAGGACCACGACGTCGTGGCCGGGCATCCGGACTGCGTCGGCGCCCAACTCGACCGGCTCCCAGGCCAGCAGCACCTCGCGCTGGTCGGCTCGGGCCAGCGGCAGCACCTGGGCGAAATCGCTGAGGTTCACCGCCACCGTGACATCGCCGCGGTGCAGCACGAACCAGGACTCGTCTCCGGCCGCGTGCTCCACGCGGGTCCGGCTGCGGTCGTCATCGGCGAGCTCCGCCACCTCTCGGCGCGCCCGGATGAGGCTCCGGTAGAAGTCCAGCAGGCGTGCGCCCCGGGCCGAGTCCCGCTCCGCCCAGTCGAGCCGGCTGGCCTCGAAGGTCGAGCGCGCCTGCGGGTCCGGGACCTCGACGCTCCCGCCGTAGAGGTCGACCCACCCGTGCGACCCGAACTCGGCCGTCCGCCCGACCCGCACCGCCTCACCGAGCTCCGGGTCGGAGAACGAGGTGAAGAACTGGAACGGGGTGCGAGCCCCCCACTCCTCGCCCATGAACAGCATCGGGGTGTAGGGACCGGCCAGGAGCACCGCGGCCTCGATCGCCAACTGCCCGTCGGACAGCACCCGACTGGGCCGGTCACCGAGCGCCCGGTTGCCGACCTGGTCGTGGTTCTGCGCGGAGACCACGAACGCGTGCCCGGGCAGATCCGGCGGCACGGGGGCGCCCCAGTCCATGCCCCGGAACGTCGAGTGCCCGCCGTCGTGGACGAACACCTCGGTCAGGGCCTTGGCCAGCACGTCGACGGTGCCGAAGTCCACGTAGTAGCCGTGCCGCTCGCCGGTCATCAGCGTGTGCAGCGCGTGGTGCACGTCGTCGGCCCACTGCGCGTCCATCCCCAGGCCCCCGTCGGGGTGCGGCACCACCATGCGCGGCTGGTTGAGGTCGGACTCAGCCACCAGCGACAGGGGCCGGCCCAGGCGCGCGGAGAGTTGCGAGGTCGCCGCCGCCAGCTCCGTGAGCAGGTGCACCTCGGAGTCGTCCATCAGCGCGTGGACCGCGTCCAGGCGTAGCGCGTCGATGCCGAAGTCGGTGAACCAGCGCAGCGCGTTGTCCACGAGGAACGCGCGCACCGGACCCGAGTCCGGCCCGTCGAGGTTCACGGCGTCGCCCCAGGGTGTGGAGTGCCGGTCGCTGAAGTACGGACCGAACTGCCCCAGGTAGTTGCCCACCGTCCCGAGGTGGTTGTACACCACATCGAGGCAGACGCCGAGCCCGGCCTCGTGCGCCGCGGCCACGAACCGCTGCAGCGCGGCCGGGCCGCCGTAGGCATCGTGCACCGCGTAGAGGTCCACGCCGTCATAACCCCAGCCGCGGTTGCCGTCGAAGGCCGCCACCGGCATCAGCTCGACCATCTCCACGCCGAGCTCGACCAGGTGACCCAGCCGGGTGATCGCCGAGTCCAGCGTCCCCTCGGGCGTGAAGGTGCCGATGTGCAGCTCGTAGTGCACCGCGCCCCGCGCGGGCCGGCCGGCCCAACCAGTGGGCCAGGTGAACGCCGAGGCGTCGAAGGTCCGACTTGCGGCGTGCACCCCGGCCGGCTGCCAGGGGCTGCGCGGATCGGGGTAGGGCTGGCCGCCGTCGAGGCTGAACGCGTAGTCGGTCCCGCTGGGCAGCGCGGGACCGACCCACCAGCCCGACGCCTCCGGTGTCATGGCCACATGTGCCTGCGACCCGGGCAGTAGGACCTCGACCGCCGCGGCCCCAGGGGCCCACACTCTCAATGGCTGCGTTGTCATCTGCTCCATCCTCCGTGTCGTCCTGGCCATCCCGCGGGCGCCCCGGGCCGGCTGCGCCTCGGGCCACCGGCGCTGCGGCGCTGCGGCTAGCCCTGCTCGTCCTCGGCCACGGCCACCAGCAGCGCGACCGGCCGGCTGCGCAGCAGCACCGCCAGTTCGTGGGGTCCGCCGGCCAGCGGCTGCGCGTCAGCGCTGGACAGCAGGTTGCGCCAGCGGCCCTCGGGCAGCACCACCGTGTGGTCGTCCCACCCGCCGTGCGGGTGCAGCGACGAGCTCAGCCGTGTCACGACGGTGACGGCCAACGCCGTCTCGCCCTCGGTGCGGGCGAACGCCACCGCATGACCGGTGGACGTGGGCAGCGGCTTGTAGCCGGCCTCCGGGCCCACGAAGGCACCGGGGTGCGCGCGCCGCAGCCGCAGGGCGGCCGCGGTCAGGGCCAGCTTCTCCTCGGAGAGCCCCGAGGGGCTGGCCCCCTCGTCGAGCCGCGCCAATCGGGCGGCCAGGCCCTCGGCGTCGACCGGCCCGCGGTTGTCCGGGTCGACCAGCGCCACCTCCAGCGATTCGGTGCCCTGGTAGACGTCGGCGACTCCCGGCAGGGTGAGCTGCACCAGTTTGGTGCCCAGCACGGTGGCGCGCACCGACGCAGCGGTTCGCTTGACCCAGGCCGCGAACAGTTCGGCGACCCCGGGATCGGCCAGCAGGTGGGTGGCGTAGTCGGCCAGGGCCGTCTCCGCGGCCACATCCGGGGCCGACCACGAGGTCCAGGTCTTGGCCTCGCGGCTGGCCTTCTCCAGGTAGCGGACCAGCCGTTCGGCGCTGATCGGTCCCTGCGCGGTCCACGTCCCTGCCAGGGTCTGCCAGAGCAGGTTCTCGGTGCGCCCGTCCAGGCCGACGGGACGCTGCTCGGCGGTGAGCTCGCGTAGCGTCGTGACGAGCTCGACCCAGTCGTCCGGGTACTCGGCCAGAGCACTCAGGCGCGCCCGGACGTCCTCGCCGCGCTTGGCGTCGTGGGTGGAACCCGCCGTCATCGTGGCGGGCATGGCGGTGACGGCGTGGCGGGCCCAGGTGTGCAGCTCGTCGGGCTCGACCCCGAACTGCTGCGGGGCGCCACCGACCTCGCAGAGGCTCACCAGATGCGTCCAGCGGTAGAACGCGGTGTCCTCCACGCCCTTGGCCATCACGGCTCCGCAGACCTGCTGGAAGCGCACGATCAACTCGGCGCGCACCGGTTCGGTGACCCGACCGGAGCTGCCGGTCTCCTTGCCGAGCAGCAGGTCGACCACGACCTCCAAGGTGGCGTGCCGTTCCTCGTCGAGCTCGGCGCGGGCGCGCTCCGCGGCGGCGGCCATCACCTTCTTGCTCGTCGTGCTCGGCGCCTGCCCGGGCACGATGTAGGCCCGGTAGCGGTCGAAGGCAACGAGCAGGGCCATGACGCACTCACGCAGCGCCCGCGAGGTGTGGTCGCGCAGGCGCACGTCCGCGTCACAGATGTCGGCCATCAGGCTGGTGAGCCGATCGACCTCCGCGTACAGCGGCCCGGTCACGACCTGGGTCTTGGCCTCGGCGACCAGTTCCTCGAGGTCGCCGCGGCGGTCGTCGGCCAGCCGCTGCATCAGCTTGCCCAGCGGCCGTCCGCCGTTCGGGTCGACGAACAGCGCCTGGATCCGCCACAGGGCGTCGTAGCCGGTGGTGCCTGCCACCGCCCAGTCGTTGGGGACCTCCTCGTCGAACTCCAGGATCTTCTCGGCCACCACCCAGGCACCGTCGGTCGCCTGGGACAGTCGCTCGAAGTAGCCCCGCGGGTCGGCCAGACCATCGGGGTGGTCGATGCGGAAGCCGTCGATGTGCCCGGCGTCGAACAGCTCGAGCAGCAGCGCGTGCGTCGCGTCGAACACCTCGTCGATCTCGACGCGCACCGCGGCCAGGGTTCCGACGTCGAAGAACCGGCGGTAGTTCAGCTCCTCGTCGGCCACGTGCCAGTAGGCCAGCCGGTAGAACTGCCGCTCGACCAGGTCGGCCAGTGGCAGCGACTCGGTGCCGGGTCGCACCGGCAGCACGTGCTCGAAGTAGCGCAGGACCGGCTGTGGCTCATCGCCCAGCTCGGGGATGACCAACTCCTCGATCGACAGCTCGCCGGCGCCGAGCACGTCACCGATCCGCGCGCCCAGGATGGGCATCAGCACCCGAGCCGCCTCGGAGGCGCCCCAGTCGACGTCGAACCAGGACGCATAGGGCGAGTCGGTGCCTTGGGCCAGCACCGACCAGAGTGCTCGGTTCAGGTAGGCCGGCGTGGGCACGGCCATGTGGTTGGGCACCACGTCGACGATGACGCCCAGCCCGCGGGTGTGTGCCTGTTCGGCCAGCCGCTCGAAGGCCGCCCGGCCACCGATCACCTCGCTGATCCGGCTGTGGTCGACCACGTCGTAGCCGTGGGTCGAACCTGGCGCGGCGGCCAGGATCGGGGACAGGTACAGGTCGGTGACCCCGAGGGCCTGGTAGTAGTCCAGGCGCGCGGCGACGTCATCGAAGGACAGGTCCGGGCCGAGCTGGAGCCGGTAGGTCGACAGGGGCAGGTGCCGACCCGGGCGGGGCAGGTTGCGCTGGCCCATGATCACTGCTCCAGCGACGGTCGGGACAGCACGGCCAGGCTGTGCCCGGCGAGGGTGAGCCTGCCATCGGCGGCGAAGGTCGCGCCCGGCTTGATCCGCTCCTCGGTGTCCAGCAGCGCCGACCAGCGCTGGCCGTACTCGGCCGGGGGCACGGTGAACGTCAGCTTGTCGCCGTGCGCGTTGAGCAGTAGCAGGAGCGAGTCGTCCACGATCCGCTGGCCCCGTCCATCCGGTTCGAGGATCTTGTCCCCGTTGAGGAACACCATCACGGAGCGTGCGAAGTAGTGGTTCCAGTCGTCGTCGGACATCGGCTCTGCTGCCGGGGTGAACCACTCGATGTCCCCGATCTCGGACTCGCCGCCGTGGGCGGCGGCGCCGCGGAAGAAGCGCCGCCGGCGCAGCGTGGCGTGGTCCTTGCGCAACGCGACCACCGCACGGGTGAACTCCAGCAGCGCGGCGTCCTCGGTGCTCAGGTCCCAGTCGATCCAGGTGAGCTCGTTGTCCTGGCAGTAGCCGTTGTTGTTGCCCTGCTGGGTTCGGCCCAGCTCGTCGCCGTGGGCCAGCATCGGCACGCCCTGGGAGATCATCAGCGTGGCCAGGAAGTTGCGGCGCTGGCGCTGGCGCAGCCGGTTGACCGTCTTGGTGGTCGTGGGCCCCTCAGCGCCGCAGTTCCACGACGAGTTGTGGTTCTCCCCATCCGCGCCCCCCTCGCCGTTGGCGTCGTTGTGCTTGCCGTTGTAGGAGACCAGGTCGGTCAGGGTGAACCCGTCGTGGGCGGTCACGAAGTTGATCGAGGCGATCGGGCGGCGCCCGGAGTGCCCGTACAGATCCGAGGAACCGGTGATCCGGCTGGCGAACTCGGCCAGTGACGACGGCTCGCCGCGCCAGAAGTCACGCACGGCGTCGCGGTACTTGCCGTTCCACTCGGTCCACAGCGGCGGGAACCCACCGACCTGGTAGCCGCCGTCCCCGACGTCCCACGGCTCGGCGATGATCTTGACCTGGGAGACCAGCGGGTCCTGGTGGACCAGGTCGAAGAACGCCGAGAGCCGATCGACCTCGTGGAACTGGCGGGCCAGGCTGGAGGCCAGGTCGAACCGGAACCCGTCGACGTGCATGTCGCCCACCCAGTACCGCAGCGAGTCCATGATCAGCTGCAGCACGTGCGGGCTGCGCATGAGCAGCGAGTTGCCGGTGCCGGTGGTGTCGAAGTAGTGCGCCGCGTCGCCGTCGACGAGCCGGTAGTACTCCGCGTTGTCGATGCCCCGGAAGCTCAGCGTGGGGCCCAGGTGGTTGCCCTCCGCGGTGTGGTTGTAGACCACGTCGAGGATGACCTCGATGTTGGCCGCGTGCAGCGCCTTGACCAGTGACTTGAACTCCTGCACCTGCTCGCCGCGCTGTCCTGTGGAGGAGTAGGCGTTGTGCGGGGCGAAGAACCCGATGGTGTTGTAGCCCCAGTAGTTGCTCAGGCCCTTGCCCTGCAGGTTCGGGTCGTTGACGAACTGGTGGACCGGCATGAGCTCGACCGCGGTCACGCCCAACGAACTCAGGTGGTCGATGATCGCCGGGTGGGCCATCCCCGCATACGTCCCGCGGATCTCCTCGGGGACGTCGGGGTGTCGCATCGACATGCCCTTGACGTGCGCCTCGTAGATGATCGACTCGTGGTACTCGTGCTTGGGCGGGCGGTCGTGCCCCCAGTCGAAGTAGGGGTTGATGACCACCCCGGTCATCGTGTGCGGCGCCGAGTCGTCGGTGTTGCGCTCGTGCTCGGCACCGAACTGGTAGGAGAACAGCGCGGGGTCGTCGCTGATCTGCCCGTCGATGGCCTTGGCGTAGGGGTCCAGCAGGAGCTTCGAGGGGTCGCAGCGATGTCCTGCGGCTGGGTCATAGGGTCCGTGCACCCGGTAGCCGTAGCGCTGACCGGGGGTCACCGAGGGCAGGTACACGTGCCACACGTGGGCGTCGCTCTCCTGCACCTCGACGCGTTCCTCGACGCCGTCGTCGTCGATGAGGCACACCTCGACGCGCTCGGCGACGCTGGAGAAGAGCGCGAAGTTGGTGCCGCTGCCGTCGTAGGTGGCGCCCAGGGGATAGGGGTGGCCGGGCCAGATCTGCATCCGCACATGTTCCCACGTCCCCGACCATGCGGCGCCATTCGAGACCATCGCACGGTCGGGCCCTGGGTGCGCGCCTCGGGCGCCGGGCGGTGCGGGGCTAGGCTCCGGTGCGGAGCACACCAACGCAGGAGGCAGCGACGTGGGCAGGTTGTTCGGCACGGACGGGGTGCGTGGGCTGGCCAACCGGGAGCTCACCGCCGACCTCGCACTGGATCTCGCGGCGGCGGCCGCGCACGTGCTCGGGGACCTCGGGGAGCTGCACGCGGGGCGCCCAGGGGCCCGACCGCGGGCGGTGGTGGGTCGCGATCCGCGGGCCAGCGGGGAGTTCCTGGAGGCGGCGACGGTGGCCGGACTGGCCAGTGCGGGTCTGGACGTGCTCGTGCTGGGCGTGGTGCCGACCCCCGCGGTGGCGCACCTGACCGCCGAGCTCGGTGTGGACCTGGGCGTGATGATCTCGGCCTCGCACAACCCGATGCCCGACAACGGCATCAAGTTCTTCGCCCGCGGCGGGCACAAGCTGCCCGACGACGTGGAGGACCAGATCGAGGTGCGGCTGCGGGAGGGCTGGACGCGGCCGATCGGCGCCGACGTGGGTCGGGTCGTGGACCACGCCGACGCGGTCAGCGACTACGTCGAGCACCTGCTCTCGTGCACCCCGAACCGGCTGACCGGGCTCAAGGTGGTCGTCGACACCGGCAACGGCGCGGCAGCGGGGCCCTCGCCTCGGGCGCTGCGCCGGATGGGCGCGGAGGTGCTGGCGATCCACTCCAGCCCGGACGGGTACAACATCAACGAGGGCTGCGGCTCCACGCACATGGCCGACCTGCGCGAGGCCGTCGTGGAGCACGGCTACGACGTGGGGATCGCCCACGACGGCGATGCCGACCGGTGCCTGGCCGTCGACGCCCAGGGCGCCGTCATCGACGGCGACCAGATCATGGCGGTGCTGGCCCTGGCCATGCGCGACCGGCGGCAAGCTCGCGCGCAACACCGTGGTCGCCACCGTGATGAGCAACCTGGGCTTCAAGCTGGCGATGCGCCGCGAGGGCATCGAGGTGGTCGAGACGGGTGTCGGTGACCGCTACGTGCTGGAGTCGATGCGGGCCAACGGGTACAACCTCGGCGGCGAGCAGAGCGGGCACGTCGTGCTGCTCGACTACGCCACGACCGGCGACGGCACGCTGACCGCCCTGCACCTGCTGGCCCGGATGGCCGACACCGGCAGGTCCCTGGCCGACCTGGCCGGGGCGATGGACAAGCTGCCGCAGGTGTTGATCAACGTGGCGGGCGTGGACCGTTCCGCGGTCGGCTCCGCACCGGGGTTGACCTCGGCGGTCGCCGCGGCCCAGGCGCACCTGGGCGAGACCGGCCGGGTGCTGCTGCGGCCCAGCGGGACCGAGCCGGTGGTCCGGGTCATGGTCGAGGCACCCTCGGATGCCCAGGCCCGGCAGGTCGCCGACGAACTGGCCGGCGTGGTGGCCCGGGAGATCCCCCTGCTGGGCTGAACCGATGCCGGGCTGACCCCGAGTCCGGGTGGTGCCTGCGCGCCCCACCGGGGCTGTCCGTGGCTCGGACTACCCTGCACCCATGTGCGGAATCGTGGGATACGCAGGTCATCGATCGGCTGTGGACGTGGTCGTCGGTGGGCTCAAGCGTCTGGAGTACCGGGGATATGACTCGGCCGGGATCGTGGTGGTGGCCGCCGATGGTCAGCTCGACCTGCGCAAGAAGGCCGGCAAGCTGGCCAACCTGGCGGCGCTGCTGGCCGCGGACCCGATGGCCGCGTCGAGCACCGGCATCGGGCACACCCGGTGGGCCACCCATGGCGGGCCGACCGACATCAACGCCCACCCGCACCTGTCCAGCGGTGGCCGGGTGGCAGTGATCCACAACGGCATCATCGAGAACTTCGCCGAGCTGATCGCCGAGCTCGGCCAGCGTGGCGTGGTGATGGCCTCCGAGACCGACACGGAGGTGGTGGCCCACCTGCTGGAGGCCACCCTCGAGGAGCACGGGGACCTCGCCGAGGCGATGCGCGCCGCGGCCCGCCGGCTGTCCGGGGCGTTCACGCTGGTCGCGGTGCACGCCGACGAGCCCGGTCGGGTCGTCGCCGCCCGGCGCAACTCCCCGTTGGTGGTCGGGGTCGGCGACGGCGAGAACTTCCTGGCCTCCGACGTCGCGGCGTTCATCGACTACACCCGCGAGGCCATCGAGCTCGGCCAGGACCAGGTGGTGGACCTGCGCGCCGACAGCGTGGTGGTCACCGACTTCCTCGGGGCACCGGTGCAGGTCAGCCCGTTCACGGTCACCTGGGACGCGGCGGCCGCGGAGAAGGGCGGCTTCGACCTGTTCATGCTCAAGGAGATCGCCGAGCAGCCCAAGGCCGTCGCCGACACGCTGCTGGGCCGGATCGCCGAGGACGGCCGGCTGCGCCTGGACGAGGTGCAGATCCCGGTCGCCGAGCTGCGCGAGATCGACAAGATCGTCATCGTGGCCTGCGGCACCGCCTACCACGCCGGCCTGGTGGCCAAGTACGCGATCGAGCACTGGACGCGGATCCCCACCGAGGTCGAGCTGGCCAGTGAGTTCCGCTACCGAGACCCGATCCTGACCCGACGCATCCTGGTCATCGCGATCAGCCAGTCCGGCGAGACGATGGACACGCTGATGGCCGTGCGGCACGCTCGTGAGCAGGGCGCGCGGGTGCTGGCCATCTGCAACACGAACGGCTCGACGATCCCCCGGGAGTCCGACGCCGTGCTCTACACGCAGGCCGGTCCGGAGATCGCGGTGGCCTCCACCAAGGCCTTCCTGACCCAGATCGTGGCGGTCTACCTGGTGGCGCTGTACCTGGCCCAGGTCCGGGGCAACAAGTTCGGCGACGAGGTGGCGGCCATCGTCGGGCAGCTGGCCGCCATGCCGCAGAAGGTGGACCTCGTCCTGGACACCGTCGAGGGCGTGCGCGCACTGGCCCAGAGGTTCGCCGAGGCGCCCTCGGTGCTGTTCATCGGCCGACATGTGGGCTACCCGGTGGCTCTCGAAGGAGCGCTCAAGCTCAAGGAGCTGGCCTACATGCACGCCGAGGGGTTCGCCGCGGGCGAGCTCAAGCACGGCCCGATCGCCCTGATCGAGGACGGCGTGCCGGTGATCGTGGTGGTGCCACCGCCGCAGGGCCGCAGCATCCTGCACGAGAAGATCATCTCCAACATCGCGGAGGTGCGGGCCCGCGGCGCGGTGACGATCGTGATCGCCGAGGAGGGCGATGAGGCGGTCACGCCGTACGCCGATCACCTCATCCGCGTCCCGGCCTGCCCGACGCTCATGCAGCCCCTGGTCTCCACGGTGCCGTTGCAGGTGTTCGCCTGCGAGCTGGCCACGGCCAAGGGCCACGACGTGGACCAGCCGCGCAACCTGGCCAAGTCCGTCACGGTGGAATGACCGACGAGGCGATCCGGATCGCGTCGGTGGGGCGCCGATCCAGGAGCGCCAACTCCCAGGAGGTGGCAATGCGTTCGATCTGTTCGGCGGCGGCCGTTCGCCGGGCCGAGGCGGGGGCCGGGGTGCCCGAGCCGGTGCTGATGCAGCGGGCTGCCACCGGCCTGGCCGGAATCTGCCGGGACCTGCTCGCTGAGCGTCGTACCGGGGTGCGGGGCGCTCGGGTGCTGGCCCTGGTCGGGACGGGCAACAACGGCGGGGACGCGCTCTGGGCGCTGTCCTTCCTGGCCGCGCGCGGGGCGGCCACCACGGTCATCGGAGATCCGGACAGGATGCACGCCCACGGCGCCCGGGCCGCTCGCCGGGCCGGCGCACGGGTGCTGGCCTGGACCGATCCGGGGGTCGGCACCGCCATCACCGGCGCGGACCTGGTGCTCGACGGGATCCTGGGCATCGGCGGCTCTGGCGGCCTGCGCGAGCCGGCCGCCGGGGTGGTCCGACTGGTGGCCGAGGCCGGCGTACCGGTCGTTGCCGTGGACGCGCCCAGCGGCGTGGATCCCGATACCGGGCAGGTGGCCGGGCCGGCGGTGCACGCCGACGTGACGGCGTGTTTCGGGGTGCTCAAACCGGCACTGGTCGTGGCCCCCGCCCGGGCCCTGGCCGGCTCGGTCGCCGTGCTGGACATCGGCCTGCGCAGCCGCGACCTCGAAATCGACGGCCGGGTGCTCTCGCTGCCCGACCTGGCGGTGCCGGCCCCCGACGGTGCCGCGCACAAGTACACCCGCGGTGTCGTGGGGATCACGGCCGGCAGCCGGGCGTATCCAGGTGCTGGCCTGCTGGCCGTGGGAGGTGCCCGTCGCTCGGGGGCCGGGATGGTGTCCTACACCCCCGGACCGGTGCCCAGCTCCTCAGCCGGTCCGCAGGGACAGGTGGTCCCTGCGGTGCACCGGGCACCAGGTCGGCCCGATCTGGATCCGGTCGCGGCGATGGTGGTGGCCAGTCATCCCGACGTGGTGCTCGACTACTCCGGCTCGGTGGACGCCCGGTGCCTCGGCCCCGGCCTGGGCGAGGTCCGCGACATTGCCGACATCGTCCTGCAGGCGCTCCACGAGCCGGCCCCGCTGGTGCTCGACGCCTCGGCGCTGGCGCTGTTCGCCCGGGCGGAGGCGGTTGCCGCGCTGGTCGAACGCGCCGGGTCCGGGCGGATCACGGTGCTGACCCCGCACGCCGGGGAGTTCACCCGGATGGGGTTCGACGATTCAGGGGGCCCGTTCGTGGCGGCCCACCGGGCCGCGGAACGCACCGGAGCGGTCATCGTGCTCAAGGGGCCCGGGACCGTGATCGCCGCCCCCGGGGCGAGGTTCGTGGACACGTTCGGCGATGCCGCACTGGCCACTGCCGGGTCCGGCGACGTGCTGGCCGGGCTGGTCGCCGGGATGCTGGCCAGCGCCGCTCGGGCGGCCGGCCCGGCGAGCGACACGGGCAGTGCGCTGACCTCGGCGGACGCAGCGCTGGTGGCTGCCCGCGCCGTCGGCCTGCACGGCCTGGCCGGCCGGCTGGCCGCAGCCGACGGTGGTCCGGTCACCGCCACCGACGTGCGCGACCACCTGAGCGCCGCGCACGCCACCGCCACTCGCGCCCGGGCGCTCGATCAGGGCTGAGCCCGCGCCACACCACGCAGTGCGGCAGGATGGGCGCGTGGTTGCGCGAGCTGAGTGCGAGGTCGATCTGGATGCGATCTGCGCCAACGTCGAGGTGCTGCGCGCCCACGCGCCGTCCGCGGCTTTGTTGGCCGTGGTCAAGGCCGATGCGTACGGCCATGGCCTGATCCCGGCGGCCCGGGCCGCCCTGGCCGGTGGTGCGGACTGGCTGGGCACGGCTCTGCTGTCCGAGGCCGTCGCACTGCGTCAAGCCGGGCTCGGCGCCCCGATCCTGGCCTGGCTGTGGTCCCCGGGCGACGATGACCTGGTCGCCTGCCTGCGCGACGGGATCGATGTCACGGCCAGCTCTCGCTGGCAGCTCGACGCCCTGACGGCGGCCGGGCATGCCGCCGGGGTGCGGGCCCGCGTCCAGCTCAAGGTCGACACCGGTCTGGGGCGCAATGGGGCCACCTCCCACGACTGGCCGGCGTTGGTGGCGCACGCAGCGCAGTTGCAGCGCGCGGGGACGATCGAGGTGACCGGGGTCTGGTCGCACTTCGCGGTCGCCGACGCCCCGAGCAGTCAGACCAACGCCGATCAGGTGGCCGCCTTCGATGCGGCCCTGGAGGTCGTGGTGGCCACCGGCCTGGACCCGGGGCTGCGTCACATCGCCAACTCCGCGGCCACCCTCATGGCCCCCGGTGCGCACTACGACCTGGTCCGCCCGGGCATCGCGGTCTACGGGGTCTCCCCGGGCGGCGAACTCGGTCCGCCCCAGCAGTACGGACTTCGTCCGGCGATGACCCTGCGCGCGCGCCTGGCCGGCGTGAAGCGGGTGCCGCCAGGTCAGGGCGTGTCCTACGGCCACGAGTACGTCACCGGCACCGAGACCACGCTGGGCCTGGTCCCGCTGGGCTACGCCGACGGGATCCCGCGGGCGGCCGGCGGTCGGGCCCCGGTGCTCGCGGCCGGCTCGGTGCGCACGATCGCGGGCCGGGTCTGCATGGACCAGTTCGTGCTCGACCTGGGGGATGCCCGGGCCGAGCCCGGCGACGAGGTGGTCCTGTTCGGCGACCCGGCGCGTGGCGAGCCGGACGCCGAGGACTGGGCCCGGGCCGCCGGCACGATCGGCTACGAGATCATCACGAGGCTGGGGCCCCGGATCGCGCGCACCACCCGAGGAGCGCAGTCATGAGCGGCCCGGGGATCGGCCAGGTGGCCAGGTCGGTGGGGGTGGCCGCGGGCCTGTTGGCCGTGGGTGCGGCGGCCGGGGTGGTCGCCGAGCGTGCCGTGGTGGCCAAGGCGGGGCGTGCCGACCGCGAGGGGGATGAGCCCTTCGGCAAGCTGCGGGGCCGCCCGGTGCAGGTGCGCGCCGAGGGAGATGTGCTGCTGCACGTCGAGGTCGAGCCGTGCACCAGGGACAATCCCGAGGGACTGACCCTGGTCTTCTGCCATGGCTACGCGCTGAACCAGGACTGCTGGCACTACCAGCGCCGGGACCTGCGACCGTTGGGCGACCTCGTGTTCTGGGACCAGCGCAGCCATGGTCGTTCCGGGCGCTCGTTGGCCCAGTCCAACACCATCGACCAGTTGGCCCGGGACCTGGCAGCGGTCCTGGACCAGGTGGTGCCCGAGGGGCCGGTCGTGCTCGTCGGGCACTCGATGGGCGGCATGACGATCATGCAGTTCGCCCTGGACCACCCCGAGCTGTTCGGCACCCGGATCCGGGGCATCGCCCTGCTGTCGACATCGCCCGGCGGGCTGCGCGACGTGTCCCTGGGCCTGCCGGCGCTGGTCGCCAGGCCGCTGCACCGGCTGCTACCGGTCACCGCCGCGGTCCTGGTCCGCAACGCCGACTTCATCGAGATGGGTCGCGCCCGGGTCAACGACCTGAGCCTGTTGTTCACCCGCCTGTACTCGTTCGGCTCCACGGCCTCCCCGGCCCTGGCCGACTTCACCCACCGGATGCTCGGCGAGACGACGATCGACATCATCTCGGAGTTCCTGCCCACGCTCCAGCGCCATCAGCGCCAGGCCGCCCTGCACACCCTGGCCACGGTTCCCGGCCTGGTGATGGTCGGCCAGGAGGACCGGATGACCCCCTCCGAGCACTCGCTGGACATGGCGCGTCGGATGCCGCATGCCGAACTGGAGATCATCGCCGACTCCGGGCACATGATGATCCTCGAGCACTACGCGCAGGTGAACCACCAGCTTCGCCTGCTGGTGGCCCGGGTGCGCGCCGAGCTGGTCGCCGACGCATTGGTGGCCGACGCCGCGGCGGAGGTCATCGAGCCCGACGCCGGGTCGCCGCCCAGCCAGGGCACGGCGTGACCGGCTGGCACCGAGACGGTTCCGGCTGGTCGGCCAGTGCGCAGGACGCCGAGCAGATGCGCGCGCTCGGCGCGGACGTGGCCGCCCGCTTGGCGCCCGGGGACGTGGTCCTGCTCGACGGTCCGCTGGGCGCGGGCAAGACCACCTTCACGCAGGGCGTCGGGGCCGCGCTGGACGTCCGGGGTGCCGTGACCAGCCCCACGTACGTCATCGCGCGCCTGCACCCGGGCCCCGGCCCAGCCCTGGTCCACGTCGACGCCTACCGCCTGTCCGGCTCCGTCGAGGTCGAGGACCTGGACCTGGATGCGGACCTGGACCGCGCGGTGACCGTGGTCGAGTGGGGTGCGGGCAAGGTCGAGGGCCTGACCGACCAGCGCCTCGAGGTCGTCCTGAGCCGCGCCGTCGGCGCTGCGGTGGATCCGCAGGACCCCTCCGGGGGGACGCGGACGGTGTTCGTGCGCGGCATCGGGCAGCGTTGGGCGGGCATGGAGCTGGGCGCGAAGTAGGTTGGGGCTCGTGCTCATCCTCGGCCTGGACACCGCGACCCCGGCGGTCGGCGCTGCGGTGCTGGACACAGTGGCCGACCGGGTGCTCGCCCGGACCGGGTTCCTGGGTCCCGCTGCCCACGGCGAGCAGTTGGCTCCGCTGGTGGCCCAGGCCCTGGACCTGGCCGGGATCGGCCCCCGCGACCTCGACGCGATCGGCGTCGGCCGCGGGCCGGGGCCCTTCACGGGGCTTCGGGTCGGCCTGGTGCACGCCTGCGTGATGGGCTGGGCCCTGGACATCGGCGTGCATGGGGTGTGCACCTTGGATGTGCTGGCCGCCGAGGCGCGGGCTCAGGGTCCGCCCGGACCGCTCCTGGTCGCCACCGATGCCCGCCGCAGGGAGGTCTACTGGGCCGGCTACGACGCGGGCGGCCGGCGCACCGCGGGGCCGCAGGTCGGCCCGGCGGCGCAGATCCCGGCCGAGCTGCGGGGCCTGCCCGCGATCGGCGCGGGTGCCGGCGCGTACCCCGATGCCCTGCCCGGGCACCGCGCTCCCCTGCATCCCGACCCCGCGGTGCTGGCGAGGATCGCCGCGGCGCTGATCGCAGCCGACGCGCCGGCCGATGTCAGCCCGATGTACCTGCGCCGGCCCGACGTGACCCTGAGCCCCGGGCGCAAGCGGGTGACGCCGGTATGACCGGGACCACCGACACCACGAAGCGGGCGGCCCCGGTCGCCCCTGCCGCCCTCGACGCTGCTGGTGACGCCGCGGTTGGTGACGCCGCTGCTGGTGGCGCCGGGGCGGCCGACCGGTCCGAACTGGTCGTCGATCGGCTGCGTTGGTGGGACCTCGACGAGGTGCTCGTCCTGGAGCACGCGCTGTTCGACCACGGGCCCTGGACCCATGCGCAGTTCTGGTCGGAGTTGGCCCGCGTCCCGGAGTCGCGCCGGTACCTGGCGGCCCGACGCGACTCGCGGATCGTGGGCTACGCCGGGGTCTTCCTCGTCGGTGCCCAGGCCGATGTGCAGACCATCGCCGTGGCGCCGGGGGAGCAGGGTCGCGGGACCGGCCGGCAGTTGCTCGTAGCCCTGATCGACCATGTCCGGACGGCCGGCGCTCGGGTGCTGCACCTGGAGGTCCGCGCCGACAACACGTCCGCGCTGGGCCTCTACTCGCAGATCGGTTTCGTCGTCGACGGACGGCGCCGCGACTACTACGGACGCGGCCACGACGCCGTCCTGATGAGCCTGCGGCTCGGCACCGAGGCCACACCGGACAGCACCCTCGGAGCGCAAGACGCCTTCGCGGGCGCGCTCCCGGACGGCCCTGACCGTGCGGGAGCCTCGGATGCCTGACGTACCCCTGGTGCTGGGCATCGAGACCTCCTGCGACGAGACCGGGATCGGCATCGTCCGCGGGCAGACCCTGCTGGCCGACGCGGTCGCCTCCAGCGTGGCCGAGCATGCCCGGTTCGCCGGGGTGGTGCCCGAGGTCGCCAGCCGGGCCCATCTGGAGGCGATGTGCCCGACCCTGGAGTCCGCCTGCACGACCGCGGGCATCCGGGTCCGCGACATCGACGCGGTCGCGGTGACGGCCGGCCCCGGCCTGGCCGGCGCCCTGCTGGTGGGCCTGGCTGCCGCCAAGGCACTGGCGTTGAGCCTGGGCGTGCCCTTGCATGGGGTGAACCACCTGGCCGCCCACGTCGCCGTGGACGTGCTCGAGCACGGGCCGCTGGCCGAGCCGACGATGGCGCTGCTGGTCTCCGGGGGGCACTCGTCGCTGCTGCTCGTCGAGGACGTCACCCATGACGTGCGCCCGCTGGGTTCCACCATCGACGACGCCGCGGGTGAGGCGTTCGACAAGGTGGCGCGCGTGCTGGGCCTGCCGTTCCCCGGCGGCCCGCACATCGACCGGGTCGCCGGGGGCGGTGACCGCGCCTACGTGCGTTTCCCGCGCGGCCTGAGCACCCCCAAGGACCTGGCCCGGCACCGGTTCGACTTCTCGTTCTCCGGGCTGAAGACCGCGGTCGCCCGCTGGGTCGAGGCCCGCGAGGCCGCCGGCGAGCCGGTCCCGGTGGCCGACGTGGCCGCCTCCTTCCAGGAAGCGGTCGTCGACGTGCTGACCCGCAAGGCCGTCGACGCGTGCCGGGAGCATGGCGTGGCCGACCTGCAGATCGGTGGGGGGGTGGCTGCCAACTCGCGGCTGCGCGCCCTGGCCGCGGCCCGGGCCGAGTCCGCCGGGCTCCGGCTGCGCGTGCCGCGCCCAGGCCTGTGCACCGACAATGGAGCCATGGTGGCCGCCCTGGGAGCACAACTCGTGGCCCGCGGTGCGCCGCCCTCGGCCCTGGACATCCCCGCAGACTCCTCCCTGCCGGTGAACGTGGTGACACTGTGAGGCCCCAGCCCGTGGAGGTGGTGACGCGGTGACTGTCGCCGTGGAGGTGGTGACGCTGTGACCGTCATCCAGTTGCCGCCGGCCCCACCCGTGCCGGGGGCCCCCCGGGCGCCGGACCGGACCGTCAGCGCCGTGGCCGCCGACTCGGTGGCCCACCTGGTCCACTGGCTGGTCATCCTGATGTTGCTCGGCCAGGCTGCAACCTCGGTGCTTCGCCCACCGCAGGGGCTGTTCGCGCTCGGCGCCGTCCAGGGCTTGATCTGCCTCGTCTGGGCCATGTTCGCCCTGGGCATGGGCATGTTGCGCGGCAAGCTGCCGGACGGGTCGGACCGGCCCCTGCCCGGCTGGCTCTCCGCCGTGGCGGCCGCCGGGTGCCTCATCTCCCTGGAGGTGATGCGCGATGCTACGGGGCAGTTGACGCTGCTACCGGCGCAGTTGCTCACCGCCGGGCTGCTCGTGGCCAGCCTGACGGTCTGGGGCGGCCCGGTGCTCGGGGGTGTGTCGGCGATGCTGCTCGGTGGGTTCGCGCTGCTGATGCCCATGCAGGCCGACCCCGAGGACCCGCTGCTGCGCAGCACCCTGACCGGGGCCGTGCCCGCGGTGGGGCTGGTCGCCGCCGGCTTCTCCGTGGCAGTCGCGATCATGGCTCTGCGCAGGGCCGCGCTGGGTCTGCAACGCTCCCTGGACCGGCGCTCCGAGGCCCTGATGCGTGAGCAGGCGGTCCGCGCGTCGACCCAGGTCGCGGCCGAGGTGGAGCGCTCCCTGCACGACACCGCACTGAACACCCTGGAGACCGTCGCTTCGCACGGCGACCACCTCGATCCTGCGGACGTGGCGGCCCGGTGCCGTGCGGATGCCGAGCAGTTGACGGCGTGGCGCTCGGAGGCCGGTCATGCCGACCTGCTCGAGGTGCAGGCCCGCCTCGACGGGCACGCCCAACGGCTGGGCCTGACCCTGGAACCGGTGATCGTGGCCCCCCCGTCCAACGATCCGCCCGGCCAACGGATCCCGGCGCCCGTGCTGGTCGCGATCACGGGGGCCGCCACCGAGGCCCTGACCAACGTCGCCAAGCACGCGCAGGTGACCCGGGCCAGCATGCTCACGGTGATCGATGATGAACACATCCAGGTGTTCATCATCGACGAGGGGGTGGGCTCCGATCCCGGCGCCCTGGGCTACGGCACGTCGCAGTCCATCAACGAGCGGATGCGGGGTGTGGGCGGCAACGCGATGAGCGGGCCGGGCCCGGAGGGGGTGGGCACCGTCGTGCTCCTCGAATGGCAGCGCGACCCCGTCGAGGAGCCGGAGCTCGGCTCGGACCTGCTGGTGCGGACCGCCCGGATCGTGCTGATGATGGGCACCTTCCTGGCTGGCGTGGCCGGCGCCCTGGTGGTGCTCGGCTGGCCCGCCTACGAGCAGCCCTGGATCGCCCTGGCCGCGGTGCTCGCGCCGGTGCTGGTCGGTGCGGTCATCGTGGAACGTGCGGTGGCGGGGGTCCGGGTCGGGGCCAGCTACGTGCTGATCGCCTGCGCGACCTACGTGCTGGTCAGCGCCGCGCTCGTCGCGGCCGACCCGTACTGCTCCTCACTGGCGGGGGAATCGGCGGCCTTCGATGCCCGGGTGCCGATGATGGCCATCGTCCTCATGCTGGCGCCCCGGCCCGCCGCACTGGCCGGTGTCATCGCGACGGTGGGTTCAGCACACGTCGGCGCGGCCCTGATCTGGAATGACACCTGGGAGCTCTGCGGCCCGGCCACCGCGGAGGCCGGGGTCTTCGTCGTGGCGATCTTCGGGGCGGTGGCGCTGTTCGTCGAGCGCATGCAGCGGCTGACCCGGGAGCTGTCCGGCGCGCGCGCCCAGGAGCAGGCCGCCCAGCAGCGGATGGTGCGCCAACTGGCCATCAGGACCGAGGAGGAGCTCTGGGTCGCCGACACGCTGAGGTCCGCCGGGGCACTGCTCGATGACCTGGCCAGTGGTCGGCGCGACCCCCGACGGCCGGCCACACGCGCGCTGTGCGGCACCGAGGCGGGTTTCCTGCGTGCCCTGCTGGCCGTGAGCCATGCGCCCGCGGACCTGCGCAGTTCGGCACGGTCCTGGTTGCGCCTGCTGCACCTGCACGGCTGCCCGGTGCACGTGCGGGGGGCGATGGCCGACTGCCTGCCCCTGCCCGAGGTGATCGGGGAGGTGGGCGGTGCGGTGGACGTGATCTGCGCGGTGGCACCGGGTTCCCAGGTGACCCTGATGGCCTGGCCGGAGGAGGCCGGGATGAGCCTGGTCCTCACGGCCGCCGGCACCGGCGTGGCGGCCCGCGGCCCGGTCCTTGCGGCCCGGACCCGGCTGATGACCCCGGGTGGCCAGGTCGACCTCCTCGACGAGGAGTTGAGCATCGCATGGTCCTGGCTGCAGCCCAGCGGGCAGCCAGACCCACCGACCGGCTAGATTCCCCTCATGGGGACCCGTGTGCGCGTCGTCATCCTCGACGACCACGCCCTCTTCCACCAGGCGCTGCTGACCTGGCTGCAGTCGAGGGCCCCCGGGGTCGAGGTCGAATACGCGGGCTCGGAGATCGAGTCGGCCCTGGCCGCAGCTCCGAGCAGCGACGTGGTCCTGCTCGACCTGGACCTCGGTCCCGACGCTCCCTCGCTGCCCGAACTCGTCGCGAGCTTCCGGGCCGCGGACTGCCGGGTGCTGATCGTCAGCGCGCTGGGCAGCCCCCGCTTGGTGCGCCAGGGCCTGGCCTGCGGGGCGCTGGGCTACATGTCCAAGCGCGAGGATCCCGCTGACCTGCTCGAGGCGATCCGGATCGTGGCTGCCGGGGAGGGATTCCTGACCCAGGAGATGGCCGCGATCCTGGCCGAGGCGCCGCAGGACGTACCCAACCTCAGCATCCAGGAACTCTCGGCCCTGCGGCTCTACGCCTCCGGGCTCAAGCTGGACTCCGTGGCGCGAAGGATGAACGTCAGCCCGGCCACGGCCAAGGAGTACCTCGACCGGGTGCGCAGCAAGTACGCGCAGGCTCACCGTGACGTGCACACCAAATCCGATATGCGCCGGGTCGCGGTCGAAGACGGGTTCCTGCCCTCGGAGTCCGGCTCGGCACCCACGGTGCCGTGACCCCTGCGGCCCGCGCCCGCCTCACGGCCGTCCTGCTGGCGGCGGCCGCGCTGGCCGGGGTGGGCCTGCTCGGGATCGCCGCCGCCCGCCCGCAGGCCACGCCGTCGGCGCGCGAGGTGTGCCGGGCCGTCGATGACCTCACCGACACCTTGGACCTGAGCACCTCGACCGACCAGGCGGCCTTGCGGGCCAGGGCGGCCAGGGTTGCCGCCCTGGTCGCGGCCCGCGCCGAGGCCGACGGATCCGAGCAGTCCGACAAGGACCTGGCGGTGGCTGGTCAGCTCATCGCGGTGCTCGATGACCCGATGGCCACCCGTGGCGATCTGCTCCGGGTCCTCGAGCCAGTCGTCAAGGATTGTTCCCCACCGCCGCGCGGTGCCTGAGCTCGACCGGGTTGCCGGGGCTCCAGGGACGGCGCAGGATGGGTGACGTCCCGCCGTATCCTGCGCCGAGGGGGTGACTGGCTGCCCATGCGCACCTGCCTCGGCCGGCTGCGCGTCGGCCTCGCGACGTTCGTGGCTCTCGTGCTGCTGGCCGTCGTCGCCCCGCCCACAGCCGCGGAACTCGTCGGATCGGTGTCCGGGACGGTCACCGCCCGCGGTGCGCCGCTGGCCAACGCCTGGGTGCGGATCATGCCCGTGACGCCCACCGGCGACTGGGCCGGTCAGCCGGCGTTGACGACCACCGACTCGGCCGGCCGGTACACGGTCTCGGATCTGTACGCCTTCCATGTCAAGGTCGAGGTGCGAGCTCCGGCGTTCAGCGGGCTGGCCAGCGCCTACTGGCCCCAGGCCTACTCCTTCGCCACGGCCAAAGCCCTGCGGGTGGCCTCCTCGGGCAGCGTGGCCGACGTCGACCTGCCCGGGGGGTCGACCCTGCGCGGGCGCGTGGTGGATGCCCGGACCGGGGCGCCGCTGGCCGGCATCGTGACCGCCCACGTGGACGACCAGCCCGGGTCGGCTGCGGTGGGTACCTCCGGATACTCCCCGGAGCCGGGCGAGTTCCGGCTCGAGGGGCTTCCGCCGGTCCCGGTGGCGTTGCGGGCCGACCCACCGCCGGGCGGCAATCACCTGGCCCAGTGGTACGACGGCGCCGGCTTCCACCGCGCCGCCACCATGATCGACCCGGGCCATCCGGCGCCGATCGTGATCCGGCTGCGCGCCGGCGGCCAGGTCGAGGGCACCGTGCGTGCCCACTCCGGTGAGCCGGTGGCAGGGGCGATCGTGACCGTCATCGGATGTCCGGACCGCTGTCCGATGTCCGCGGTCTCCGATGCCACGGGGGTCTACCGGCTCCACGCCGTCCCCCCGGGGCCAGGGCTGCGGGTCTTCGCCGCGGTGGACGCGGTGGGCCGAGACGCGGGCCTGCTCGACGGTTGGTATCCCGACCCGGACGGCCCCGGCGAGGGAGTCTTCGACCTCGCCGCCGGGCAGGTGCGCCGGGCGGTCGACGTGCCCCTGACCCTCGGGGCGGTCCTGAGCGGGACGGTGCTGGACGCCGACACCCAGGCCGCGCTGTCCGGTGTCACGGTCGACCTCGTGGACCTGACCAACCCGCTGCACGCCTACACCTCGCGCACACAGGGCAGCACCGAGCTGCGGATCGGTCCGGTGCCCCCCGGGCGCTACGCGGTGCTGGTCGTGCCGGGCGCGGACAACGCGGCGTATCTGCCGACCACCTGGGCCGCCAGCAGCGGACTGGCCCGGGACGCGACGATCACGCTCGAATCAGGGCAGCGCGCACAGTTCTCGGTGCACCTGACCAGGTCGACGCCCGGGCCCGCGCCGGCGCCCCGCGAGCAGGGTGGTGGTGCGCAGGGGTGGCCGGGCCTGGCCAGCGGCTTCCTGGCAGGTGGTCAGCGGTGGCCGCGCAGCGGTGATCCGCTGATCGGCTGATCCCGCTCTGGGTCAGAGGCGCTCGACCAGGAGGGCCAGCGGCCCTGCGTCGGTGCGGGTGAGCACCAAGGTGGCAGTCGGCCCCCCGCCGTCCAGGCGCAGTGCGGCGCGCAGTTGCTCGGGCACCACGTTGATTCCGCGCTTCTTGATCACCACGTTGCCGTACCCGTGCTCGCGCAGCCAGGCGCGCAGTTGCTTCCGGGCGAACGGGACCTCGCAGCGGACTGCGTACGCGCTGCCCAGCAGGCCCGGCTCCGGAAGTGCGCTGGTGCTGATGTAGGCGATCCGCGGATCGAGCAGCCACCCGTCGAGCCGCTCGGCCAGCACCGAGACCAGCCCCGCCCGGATGACCGCTGGGTCGGGCTCCACCAGCCAGTCCCCCCACGGGCCGACCGCCGGCACCGGGACTCCGCGGGCGTCATCGAGCTGTGCCCAGTCGACGGGTGGGCGGGTGGGTCGGTGTCCCGGGGGTGGGTCCCCTTCTCGGCTGCTCGCGACCGGCTCGGTCCCCATCCGCGCCGGGCTGGCACGGAGGTCGGCCGCGCCCAGGACCGTCGCGACCCGGGTCGCCGACCCGCGGCGCAGCGGCCCCCACCACACCGCTGCCTCGAGCAGTTCGCCGGCGACGCTGGTCCACTCCGCCTGGCTGCCCAGGGGCAGGACAGCGTGGTCGATCCCCGGGGCCACCTTGGCGCCCGTGCTGGGTAACCGCTCGGCCAGGTCCCGCACCCAACCCCATGGCGGCGACCAGCCGGCTGGAGCGAGCACCCGGCTCCCCTCGCGGCGCCGGGCCGGATCGACGAAGCAGCCGAGGTCGGCCAGGGACCCACGGGCAGAGGACTGCTCGCCGAGCAGGTCCTCGATCAGCTCGGTCACGTCGCCACGCCGGATCCCCATGGCCAGCGCCCGGTCGTGCGCGGTCGCCCGCAGCGCCCAGAGCGCCTGCGGGTCGCGGTCCACCGCGACCACCTCCAACCCGGCAGCTGCCAGCGCCAGGGCATCGGAGCCCACGCCGCAGCCCAGGTCGAGCACCCGGGTCACGCCGGCCTCGACGAACCGCGCGGCATGCCGGGCGGCCACCACCGGCCGGGTCGCCTGCTCCAGGCCGTCCGGGGTCCACCAGCGCACCGGACCCGGGAACCGCGTGGCTGCCCGGGTGCGCAACCGGGCCTGGGTGGCCGCCGCGGCGACGACGTCGGGCTGGTCGGCCCACCGGGGCTCGGCGCGGACGGCTTCGAGCCGCGACATCGCGGTCGCCGGGTGGTAGGGGGTCAGCGCGTCGACCAGTGCGCGCCCGGCCTCGGAGAGCAGCGCCTCGTGCGGGCCCAGTCGGGCCGATCCGGCGGAGTCCACGCCAGGATTGTCCCCCGGCCCCGGCGACGACGCGCGGCTCCGCCTCGACTGGCACTCTTGCGCGCCGAGTGCCAGATGGTGTTAGTGTTCGGTCTGGCACTCGAGCACAGTGAGTGCTACCAGCGAGGCAGGTCGTTCCGGCACCGCGACGACGGAGCACACCCGCCGAGCAAGCACACGTCCGTTCACACATCCGCACCGACGAACCCCAAGGGGAGGTCACATCGTGGCGACCATCAAGCCACTCGAGGACCGGATCCTCGTTTCGCCCCTCGACGCCGAGCAGACCACGGCGTCGGGCCTTGTCATCCCGGACACGGCCAAGGAGAAGCCCCAGGAGGGCAAGGTCCTTGCTGTCGGCCCGGGCCGCTTCGACGAGGACGGCGACAAGCGCATCCCGCTCGACGTCAAGGTGGATGACATCGTCATCTACTCCAAGTACGGCGGCACCGAGATCAAGTACAACGGCGAGGAGTACCTGCTCCTGTCGGCCCGCGACGTGCTCGCGGTTGTCGAGAAGTAGCCGAACCACCACATCGAGCCCCGGTCCCCGTATCCCGGGGCCGGGGCTCGATGCGTCTCCACGAGGAAAGAGCAGGCACAGATAGCTATGGCCAAGATCCTGGACTTCGACGAGGGAGCCCGCCGCAGCCTCGAGCGCGGCGTGAACGCCCTGGCGGACACCGTGAAGGTGACCCTGGGGCCCAAGGGGCGCAACGTCGTGATCGACAAGAAGTGGGGCGCCCCCACCATCACCAACGACGGCGTGACGATCGCACGTGAGATCGAGCTGTCCGACCCCTACGAGAACCTCGGCGCGCAGCTGGCCAAGGAGGTCGCGACCAAGACCAACGACATCGCCGGCGACGGCACCACCACCGCCACCGTGCTGGCCCAGGCACTGGTCCGTGAGGGCCTGAAGGTGGTCACCGCCGGTGCCGCCCCCGTGCTGGTCAATCGCGGGATCAACGCCGCGGTGACCGCGGTGACCGCGGCGCTGGCCGAGGCGGCCCGTGAGGTCGAGGGCCGCGACGAGATCGCCCAGGTGGCGACCATCTCCTCCCAGGACGCCGTCATCGGCGGCCTGATCGCCGACGCCTTCGACAAGGTCGGCAAGGACGGCGTGATCTCGGTCGAGGAGTCCTCGACCACCTCGCTTGAGATGGAGTTCACCGAGGGGATGCAGTTCGACAAGGGCTTCCTCTCGCCCTACTTCGTCACCGACCCCGAGCGCATGGAGGCCGTCGTCGAGGACGCGCTGATCCTGCTCGCCCAGGGCAAGATCGCCGCGATCTCCGAGATCCTGCCCCTGCTGGAGAAGGTCATGGCCGCGGGCAAGCCGCTGCTGATCATCGCCGAGGACGTCGAGGGCGAGGCCCTGAGCACCCTGGTGGTCAACAAGATCCGTGGGACGTTCACCTCCGTGGCCGTCAAGGCCCCGGCGTTCGGTGACCGTCGCAAGGCGATCCTGGCCGACATCGCCGTGCTGACCGGCGCACAGGTCGTGTCCGCGGAGGTCGGGCTCAAGCTCGACCAGGTCGGTCTCGAGGTGCTCGGTACCGCGCGGCGTGTGGTCATCACCAAGGACGACACGACCATCGTCGACGGCGGCGGGGACTCGCAGCTGGTCTCGGATCGGGTCGCCCAGATCCGTCGCGAGATCGAGGAGTCCGACTCCGACTGGGACCGCGAGAAGCTGCAGGAGCGCCTGGCCAAGCTCGCCGGCGGCGTGTCGGTGATCAAGGTCGGCGCGCACACCGAGGTGGAGCTCAAGGAGAAGAAGCACCGCATCGAGGACGCCGTCTCGGCCACTCGCGCGGCCATCGAGGAGGGCATCGTCGCCGGTGGCGGTGCCGCGCTGGTGCATGCGGCAGCGGTGCTCAGCGACGGCCTGGGCCGCACCGGTGACGAGTTGATCGGCGTCCACGTGGTCCGCAAGGCGCTCGACGAGCCGCTGCGCTGGATCGCGGAGAACGCCGGCGAGCAGGGCTATGTGGTGGTCTCGAAGGTTCGCGAGGCGGGTGCGGGCAAGGGCCTGAATGTCGCGACCGGTGAGTACGTGGACCTGGTCGCTGCCGGCATCCTGGACCCGGTCAAGGTGACCCGGTCGGCGCTCGAGAACGCCGCGTCCATCGCGGCCATGCTGCTGACCACCGATGTCCTGGTGGTCGAGAAGCCGGCCGACGAGGACGAGGACGAGCACGGCCACGGCCACAGCCACGGTCCGGGTGGGCACACCCACTAGCGCGCAGCGCCGCACCGCACGAGAAGAGGCCCCGCCGGGAGTGATCCGGGCGGGGCCTCTTCATGATCCGTGTGGCGGTGGGCGTGGCGGATCGGCGTGGCCGCGGCCCGTCAAGCGGCGCTGGTGGGCAGGTCGCGCGTTCAGGCCGAGGCGGTCTGGCGGCCGGCGCGGGTCTCCTGCTGGTAGATGACCGCGCGTTCGGACTCGGTCAGGCCCCCCCACACTCCGAACGGCTCACGAGCCTTCAGCGCGTGGGTCCGGCATTGTGCGAGCACCGGACAGGTTGCGCACAGCGCCTTGGCGGCGCGCTCCCGCTCCTCCTTGGCCCCGCCGCGCTCGCCCTCGGGGTGGAAGAACATCTCCGAATCGACTCCGCGGCACGCGGCGTCCATCTGCCAGTCCCAGAAGTCTGAATTCGGCCCTGGGAGTCGCGACACATCCGCCATGGCTGGTCCTCTCATCGTCGTCCTCCCTAGATCTTAGAACTTGTGCGTAGGTTGTGCAATACCTTTGTATGCACCTTCTTCCACTCGCCCTCTACCCCGGTGAACGCCGCTGATCCATGCCATGTTCCCGGACTCTGCGCCGGCCGTCACGGGTCGCCGGGCGCAGTTTGCAAAACCCTTGCACAATGTCCACGTGCAACAGCCAGCCGAGGTGCCGCCCGACGATGCGCAGCATGGTGAGCGCGGCGTCGAGGATCCGCAGCCCATCGACCCGCGCCACATGGACCCGCAGCCCATGGATCCGCAGCCGATGGACCCGCCGCAGGTTGCGCTGAGCGTCGCCGGGGCGGCCCGGGGTCTGGGCGTCGCGCCGGCGACCCTGCGCAGCTGGGAACGGCGCTACGGCCTGGCGCCCAGCCTGCACACCGCTGGCGGCCACCGTCGGTACGGACCCCTCGACCTGGCTCGGCTGTCGTTGATGACCCGACTGGTCCAGGAGGGTGCCCCTCCCGCGGAGGCCGCCCGCGCGGCGATCGGCGCCCACATCGACGCCCAGGCCATCGATGCGGCCAACCCGTTCGCAGCACTCCTGGTCGGCACCGGCCCCGGGTCGGGCGCGCCGACCGCGCGCTCGGGGAGACAGACCAGCGAACCGAGCACGGACAGCGCGCAGGCTGCCACGGCTTCGTCCGGTGGCGGTCACGTGCTGCCCATGCCCAGGCAGGCGCGTTCGGTCCGGGGCCTGGCGCGTGCGGCCATGGCCCTGGACAGCCTGGCCTGCCAGCGCACGGTGAGCTCGGCACTGGCCGAGCAGGGCGCCCTGGCCACCTGGGAGGACCTCGTCCGACCGGTCCTGAGCGCCATCGGCGAGAAGTGGTCCCAGCGCCACCGTGGGGTCGAGATCGAGCATGCGTTCTCGATGGTGGTTGCCGGTGCTCTGTCGGCGCACGCCGCCCGGTTGGCGCGCCCCCGGAACACGCGCCCCGTGCTGCTGGCCAGCGTCCCTGACGAGCTGCACGACCTACCGCTGCTGGCCCTGCATGCCGCCCTGGCCGATGTGGGGGTGTTCAGCCTCGTCCTGGGCGCCCGGACTCCGAACGATGCGCTGCAGGACGCCATCGAGCGGATCGGGCCGCCGGTGATCGTGCTGTTCGCCCAGATGCCCGGGGCGCTGCCCCCGGAGCTGCCCGGCGTGCGGCCCGCCCCGACGTTCCTGCTCGGTGGCCCTGGCTGGGTGGGCACTCATGAGGGCTTCGGGCACGTCGCGGGACTCGGGGACGCGGTGGGCTCGGTCTGCATGGCGATGGGTCTGTCGAGCCCCTAGCCCACTGTCGGCCGGGGCGGGCCCCGAGCGCGAGGCACCCGGCGAGGGCGCCGACGGGGCCGTTGCGCACCGCGCCGCCCGTGCGGCCCTCAAGTGCACCCAGTCGCCTGCCGACCTGATCGGGAGGAGGTGCCAGGTGACCACAGTGCTGGTCTGTGACGACGCCCCACTCGCGCGGGAGGCGGTACGACGTGCGGTGGCCTCGGTGCCCGGCGTCGACCGGGTCAGTGCGGCCGGGTCCGGCGAGGAGGTGCTGGCCCGCTACCCGCTGGAACGCCCGCACGTGGTCCTCATGGATGTCCGGATGCCGGGCATGGGTGGGGTTGAGGCGACCCGCCGGCTGATGGCCGGGCACCCGGGCGCAGTGATCGTCATGCTCACGATGGGCGAGGACTGCGACGGGGTCGCGGCCGCGGTGGCCGCCGGGGCCCGCGGGTTCATCGCCAAGGACGCCTCCCGCGAGGAGGTCGGGGCCATGCTGACGCTGGCCGTGGCGCCCGCGGTCGCCCGCTCGGGCAATGTCGTGGCGCTGCCGGTCCGCCCGCACACCGGGGGCCCGCCGCTGAGCGCCCGGGAGCTCGAGGTCCTCGAGGGGATGTCGCGGGGCAAGTCCAACGGTCAGATCGGGCGCGAGCTCTACCTGTCCGAGGACACGGTCAAGACCCACGCGCGCCGGCTGTTTCGCAAGCTGGGGGCGGCCGACCGGGCCCAGGCGGTCGCACTGGGGTTCCGCGGCGGCCTGCTGAGCTGAGCGTCGCGATGCCGGCGCCGCGGTCGGCCGACCTGAGCCGGCTCGGCGGACCCGTTCGTGGGCGATAGCCTGATCCCCTCCTGGGAGAGGGGTAACCGTGATCGATCCAGCCGACCGGGCTGCGGCGCAGGAGGTCTTCGGGTACACCGGCCTGACCTATGACGACGTCCTCCTGCTGCCCGATCACACCGACGTGGTCCCCTCGCAGGTGCAGACCGGCACCCGGTTGACGCGGGAGATCACGCTGGCAGTCCCGCTGGTCTCGGCCGCCATGGACACCGTGACCGAGGCCCGGATGGCCATCGCCATGGCTCGCCAGGGCGGTATCGGCGTGCTCCACCGCAACCTGTCGATCGCCGAGCAGGCCAACCAGGTCGACGTGGTCAAGCGCAGCGAGTCCGGGATGATCCAGGACCCGCTGACCGTCGGCCCCGACGCCACCATCGCCGAGCTCGACGAGCTCTGCGGGCGCTACCGGGTGTCCGGCCTGCCTGTGATCGACGCCGACCGGACCCTGCTGGGCATCGTCACCAACCGCGACCTGCTGTTCCTGCCCCGGGAGACGTTCGCCACCACGCTGGTGCGTGAGGTCATGACGGCAATGCCGCTGGTGACCGGTCACGAGGGGATCAGTCGCGAGGATGCGGCCGCCCTGCTGGCACGGAACCGCATCGAGAAGCTGCCCCTGGTCAACACCGCCGGGCAGCTCACCGGCCTGATCACGGTCAAGGACTTCGTCAAGACCGAGCAGTACCCGATGGCCACCAAGGACCCGGACGGCCGATTGCGGGTGGGTGCGGCCATCGGCTTCTGGGGCGACTCCTGGGAGCGCGCAACCGCGCTGGTCGAGGCCGGTGTCGACGTGATCGTCGCGGACACCGCCAACGGCCAGGCCCGGCTGCTGCTGGAGATGGTGCGCCGACTGAAGTCGGACCCGGCCACTGCGGGCGTGCAGGTCATCGGCGGCAACGTCGCGACCAAGGCCGGCGCGCAGGCGCTGGTCGAGGCAGGCTCGGACGCCGTGAAGGTGGGCGTCGGCCCGGGCTCGATCTGCACGACGCGCGTTGTGGCCGGGGTCGGCGTGCCGCAGGTGACCGCCATCTTCGCCGCGGCGCGCGTGTGCCGCCCTGCCGGTGTGCCGGTGATCGGCGACGGCGGGTTGCAGTACTCCGGGGACATCGCCAAGGCGCTGGTCGCCGGGGCCGAGACCGTGATGCTCGGCTCGCTGCTGGCCGGCTGTGAGGAGAGCCCCGGGGACCTGGTGTTCGTCAACGGCAAGCAGTACAAGCACTATCGCGGGATGGGGTCCATGGGTGCGATGGCCTCGCGCGGCCGGGTGTCCTACTCCAAGGACCGCTACTTCCAGGCAGACGTGACCACCGACGAGAAGATCGTGCCCGAGGGCATCGAGGGCCAGGTGCCCTACCGCGGCCCGCTGGCGGCGGTGGCCCACCAGCTGATCGGTGGTCTGCACCAGTCGATGTTCTACGTCGGCGCGCGCACGATCGGTGAGCTGCAGGAGCGTGGGAAGTTCATCCGCATCACGCCCGCCGGGCTCAAGGAGTCCCATCCGCACGACATCCAGATGACTGTCGAGGCGCCCAACTACCAGGGCCGCTGACCGTCGGTCCAGCGTTCGAGGAGGAGCACGTGAACGACATCGAGATCGGTCTGGGCAAGCGTGGGCGTGCCGCGCTGTCCTTCGACGACATCGCCATCGCGCCCAGCCGGCGCACCCGGGCACCCGAGCTGGTCAGCACCGCGTGGCAGATCGACGCCTACCGGTTCGACAACCCGGTGCTCGGTGCTCCGATGGACTCGATCATCTCGCCGCAGACCGCGATCCGGATGGGTCAGCTCGGCGGCTTGGGCGTGCTGAACCTCGAGGGCCTGTGGACCCGCTACGCGGACCCGACCGACGCCTACGAGGAGATCGGGTCGCTGCCCGAGCTGCAGGCCAACGCCCGGATGCAGCAGCTCTATGCCGCACCCGTGCAGCCGGACCTGATCGCCGAGCGGATCGCCGAGATCAGGGCTGCCGGGGTGACCGTCGCCGGTGCGCTGTCGCCGAACCGGGTCACGGAGCTGGCCCCGATCGTGACGCGCGCGGGTGTCGACCTGTTCGTCATCCGCGGCACGACGGTCTCGGCCGAGCATGTCAGCACCTCGGACGACGCCCTGAACCTCAAGGACTTCATCTACACGCTCGACGCGCCCGTGATCGTCGGCGGCGTGGCGACCTACCGGGCCGCCCTGCACCTGATGCGCGCAGGAGCCGCGGGCGTGCTGGTCGGGTTCGGTGGCGGCGCCTCGCACACCACCGCCGACGTCCTGGGGGTGCGGGTGCCGATGGCCACCGCGGTCGCGGACGTGTCAGCGGCGCGCCGGGACTACATGGACGAGTCCGGCGGGCGCTACGTGCACGTCATCGCCGACGGGGCGATGGGGCGCAGCGGCGACATCGTCAAGGCCGTGGCGTGCGGGGCGGACGCGGTGATGGTGGGTTCCCCGTTGGCGCGGGCGGCCGAGGCGCCCGGCAAGGGTTGGCACTGGGGGATGGAGGCGGTGCACTCCGAGCTGCCCCGCGGCGAGCGGCACTGGACCGGCACCGTCGGCTCCCTGGAACAGGTCATCCACGGCCCGAGTCGGGTTCCGGACGGGACGATGAACCTGGTCGGGGCGCTACGCCGGGCGATGGCCACCTCGGGGTACTCCGAGCTCAAGGAGTTCCAGCGCGTGGACGTCACGGTGTCTCCGGGTCGCTGAGTTCGCTCGGGGCACGGTGTCCCGCGGCGATCCGTCCACAGTTCGGCTCCTGTTATCCACAGGGTCGCCGCCGGCCACCTGAGCACACCGTGCCCGATCTGTCCACACCCGACAGATCGTCGTCCACAGCGAGGTCCAGCGCCGAAAATGCCCATGGCATGGGGGAAATGGACGTGTGCACGCAGGTGAGGTGCGTCACAACGAGGGCCCGTCGGGCCCCGCGGCCGCGGAGGTGCCCGGGGACGCTGGACATCGCACAGCGCACTCGACCCGCAGAACGCTAACCTCTTGGGCATGAGCATGCCGACCCCCACCGCGCAGACCCCTGCAGTGCAGCGCAGTTCGTTCGACGCCGACCTGGTGGAGGCGCTGCTGACCATCCCGGTGCTCAGCCCCGGGGCTGAGCGACACGAGGTGGTGGCACCCTTCGACGGGCAGCGGTTGGCCGAGGTCCCCTACTCAGGGGTCGAGGACGTCGAACTGGCCTTCGCCACGGCGCGTGAGGCCCAGGCGCGCTGGGCCGGCACGGAGGTCGCTGACCGCAAGCGCGTCATGCTGCGCTTCCACGACCTGCTGATGACGCACCGCGACGAGGGCCTGGACCTCATCCAGTGGGAGACCGGCAAGACTCGGATGGACGCGCTCAAGGAGCTGCTCGGGGTCGCCACCATCGCGCGCCACTACGCGCGGGACGCCGCGCGCCTGCTGCGGTCCCAGCGCAAGCTCGGGGTGTTCCCGCTCTTCACCAAGGTGCGTGTCGAGCACCACCCGGTTGGGGTGGTCGGGATCATCGCCCCCTGGAACTACCCGCTGTTCCTGGCCTGCGCGGACGCGATCCCGGCGCTGATGGCGGGCAACGCAGTGGTGCTCAAGCCCGACCACCAGACCTCGCTGACCGCGCTGTGGGCGATCGACCTGATGCACCGGGCCGGGATCCCCCCCCGCGCCCTGCAGACAGTCCTCGGCGAGGGTCACCTCCTCGGCCCGGCGATCGTCGACCGCGCCGACTACATGATGTTCACCGGATCGACCCGAGTCGGTGCCCAGATCGCCGCGCAGTGCGGCCAGCGACTCATCGGCGCCTCGATGGAACTCGGTGGCAAGAACCCGATGATCGTGCTCGATGACGCCGACCCGGGCGGGGCCGCCGAGATCGCGATCCGTGCCTGCTTCGACAACGCCGGCCAACTCTGCGTGGCCATGGAGCGGATCTATGTGCTCGCCGGTGTGTACGACGCCTTCATGGAGCGGTTCATCGGGCGGATCGGCGCGCTGCGGATGGCGCCCGAGGTGGGTTGGGGCTCGGACTACGGCACGCTGATCAGTGCCGAGCAGCTCGCGCGGGTCAGCGCCGCGGTGGAGGACGCCGTGACCAAGGGCGCCACGGTGCTGGCCGGCGGTCATGCGCTGCCCGACATCGGCCCCTACTACTACGCCCCGACCGTGTTGACCGACGTGACCCCGGACATGGACGTCTTCGGCACCGAGACGTTCGGCCCGGTGGTGACGGTGGTCAAGGTGGACACCGAAGCTCGAGCCGTGGAGCTGGCCAACGACTCTCCCTTCGGCCTCAACGCTTCGGTGCTCACCGAGGACAACGACCGCGGCGAGCGGTTGGCCCGCCAGATCCGGACCGGCTCGGTCAACGTCAACGAGGCCTACGAGGCCACTTTCGGGTCCACGCGGGCGCCCATGGGCGGGATGGGCAAGTCCGGCCTGGGTCGGCGCAACGGCGACCACGGCCTGACCCGGTTCACCGAGGAGCAGACGATCGCCGTGCACCGGGGGATCGGCTTCGGGACCCCGTTCGGGATGGAGCACGAGGACTGGGCCGGCATCATCGTCACCGGCTTCCAGGCGATGAAGAGGTTCGGCCTGAAGTAGCGCCGCTGCCCCAGGCACGGGCCGGCGCCACGTAGGTCGCTGGCCGGGGCTATCGTCGATGCATGAGTGAGGATCGCGCCAACGGCAGCGGGCCGCAGACCCCCGCGAGTGACTACGACGTGCTGGTCATCGGGTCCGGGTTCGGCGGATCGGTCAGCGCCCTGCGGCTGACCGAGAAGGGCTACCGGGTCGGCGTCCTCGAGTCGGGCCGCCGGTTCGCCGACGATGAGTTCGCCGCCACGTCCTGGCGGGTCCAGGACTACCTGTGGGCCCCGCAGCTGGGCTGCTTCGGCATCCAGCGGATCCACCGGCTCAACGACGTGATCGTCCTGGCCGGCGCCGGTGTCGGGGGTGGCTCACTGGTCTACGCCAACACCCTGTACGTGCCCGGTACGGCGTACTTCGAGGACCCGCAGTGGGCCGACATCACCGACTGGGAGGCCGAGCTCAGCCCGTTCTACGACCAGGCCCAGCGGATGCTCGGCGTGGTCACCAACCCCACGATGACCTCCGCGGACGTGGCGTTCAAGGCCGTGGCCGACGAGATGGGCGTGGGGCACACGTTCAAGCGCACCCCGGTGGGGGTGTACTTCGGCTCCGCGCCCGGCGTGACCGACGACGATCCGTACTTCGGCGGCGCCGGTCCTGCGCGCACCGGATGCATCGAGTGCGGCGAGTGCATGACGGGCTGCCGGCACAACGCCAAGAACACGTTGGTGAAGAACTACCTGGGTCTGGCGGAGTCCGCCGGTGCCGTGGTGCACCCGTTGACCACTGTCACCTCCGTGCGGCCCCTGCCCGACGGTCGCTGGGCGGTGCAGACCCGGCCCAGCCAGAGCCTGGCCAGGGCAGCCGGCGGCAAGCTGCGCGGGCGTCTGGGTCGGGGTCGTTCCGAGGGTGCCGCGCCGGACGCCTCGGGGGGCCGCACGTTCACCGCCGACCAGGTGGTCTTCTCGGCCGGTACCTGGGGCACCCAGAACCTGCTGCACCGGCTGCGCGCCGACGGCACCCTCGCAGGCATCTCGCCGAGGTTGGGGATGCTCACCCGGACCAACTCCGAGTCCCTGGTCGGCGTGGTCACCGACGAGCCCCCGGGCCCACCGGACTTCACCCACGGCGTGGCGATCACGTCGTCGTTCTTCCCCGATCCGCACACGCACATCGAGCCGGTCCGCTACGGCAAGGGCTCGAATGCGATGTTCATGCTCGGCACGGTGCTCTCCGACGGCGCGGAGGGGGCACCGCGCTACAAGCAGTGGTGGCGGGCCGCCCGGAAGCATCCCAAGGACGTGATGGCCTCCATGTGGGTCCGCAACGCCTCCGAGCGCGGGATCATCGCCCTGGTCATGCAGAACGTCAACAATTCGATCACGGTCTTCGCTGAGCGGACCAGGACGGGGCGGTTCCGGCTGGCCAGCCGACAGGGGGAGGGCGAGCCGAACCCGAGTTGGATCCCGGTGGCCAACGACGCGATGCGCCGCCTGGCCAAGGTGCTCAAGGGTCGGCCGATGGGCAACTGGGGTGAGGTGATCGACGCCCCGATGACCGCGCACTTCATCGGGGGCGCGGTCATCGGGGCGACGGCGCAGGAGGGCGTCATCGACCCCTACCACCGGGTGCACGGCTACCCGGGGCTGCACGTGGTGGACGGCTCGACCATCACTGCCAACGTCGGGGTCAACCCGTCACTGACGATCACGGCCATGGCCGAGCGCGCGATGGCCCTGTGGCCAAACGCCGGTGAGGACGACCAGCGCCCAGCCCAGGGTGCGGCCTACCAGCGGGTGGCCGCGGTCGCCCCCAAGAACCCTGTGGTCCCCGAGCACGCACCCGGCGCCCTGCGCCTGCCGGTCGACCTGGGCATCCCCCCGGTTCCCGCTGCTCCCGCCGGCTAGCCCCTCCCGCTTGTCTCATCGATCTGGCAGTTTGAGTGCCAGATCGATGAAACAAGCGATGGGAGTCGGCAGCGGGCACCTGAACGTTGGGGCGTCGCGCTGGTGCGTAGGCTTCGGCCCGTGACGAACCCCCGCCCTGTCCTCGTGGTCGACTTCGGCGCGCAGTACGCCCAGTTGATCGCCCGACGCGTGCGCGAGGCGCGCGTGTTCTCCGAGATCGTGCCCTGCTCGATGCCTGTCGCTGACATGCTCGCCAGGGACCCGGTGGCGGTGATCCTCTCCGGTGGCCCGAGCAGTGTGTACGCAGAGGGCGCCCCGGCCGTTGACCCGGCCCTGTTCGCCGCCGGCGTTCCCGTGCTGGGCATCTGCTACGGGTTCCAGGCGATGGCTCAGGTGCTCGGCGGCGAGGTGGCCCAGACCGGGCGCAGCGAGTTCGGTCGCACCCCGCTGACCGTCGCGGAGCCCGGCGCGCTGTTCGTCGGCCTGCCTGCTGAGCTGTCGGTCTGGATGTCGCACGGTGACTCGGTGTCCCGCGCCCCCGAGGGGTACCGCGTCACCGCGGCCAGCGCCGGGGCCCCGATCGCGGCGTTCGAGAACGCGGCGACCCGGTGCGCCGGGGTCCAGTTCCACCCGGAGGTGCTGCACACCGAGCACGGCCAGGCGATCCTCGCGCACTTCCTGCACGACCTGGCCGGGTTGGCCGACGACTGGACGACGGCCTCGATCGTCGACGAGCAGGTGGCCGCGATCCGCGCCCAGGTCGGTGACCACCAGGTGATCTGCGGGCTGTCCGGTGGGGTCGACTCGGCGGTCGCCGCGGCGCTGGTGCACGAGGCCGTCGGGGACCAGCTCACCGCGGTCTTCGTCGACCATGGGCTGCTGCGGGCCGGCGAGCGCGAGCAGGTCGAGCGCGACTACGTCGCGGCGACCGGGATCCGGCTGGTGGTGGTCGACGCCGCCGATCGGTTCCTCGACGAGCTCGACGGGGTCACCGATCCCGAGGAGAAGCGCAAGATCATCGGCCGGTTGTTCATCCGGGTGTTCGAGGATGCCGCCGAGGGCGTGGTCGCCGAGCGTGGTGGGCAGGGCGGCACCGTGGACTTCCTCGTGCAGGGCACCCTGTACCCCGACGTCGTGGAGTCCGGCGGCGGCTCCGGCACGGCCAACATCAAGAGTCACCACAACGTGGGCGGCCTGCCCGACGACCTGACGTTCCAGCTCGTCGAGCCGCTGCGCACGCTGTTCAAGGACGAGGTCCGCCACGTCGGTGAGCAGTTGGGCCTGCCGGCCGCGATGGTGTGGCGGCATCCGTTCCCCGGGCCCGGCCTGGCGATCCGGATCATCGGGGCGGTCAACCGCAAGCGCCTGGACATCCTGCGCCAGGCTGACGCGATCGCCCGCGCGGAGCTCACCGCCGCCGGGCTCGACCGCGACGTGTGGCAGTTCCCCGTGGTGCTGCTGGCCGACGTGCGCTCGGTGGGCGTCCAGGGTGACGGGCGCACGTACGGACACCCGGTGGTCCTGCGCCCGGTGTCCAGCGAGGACGCGATGACCGCCGACTGGTCGCGGCTGCCCTGGGAGGTGATCGCGCGCATCTCGACGCGCATCACCAACGAGGTCCGCGACATCAACCGCGTGGTCCTCGATGTCACGAGCAAGCCCCCTGGCACGATCGAGTGGGAGTAGCCGCGCCCCGGCACGCCACGTTGGTGTGCACGGAACCGACCAACAAACGGTCGGTTCGGTACACACCAACGAGGTGGTTCGAGGATCAGCGCAGGGGGTCAGCCTCGTTGAGCGCCTCGACCTCGTCGCGCTGGCGGCGGGCGGAGGTCAGCGAGGCAGCGATGCCGCCGGCGCCCAGGGCGATCAGGATCGTCGGGGCGATCCAGCGTCCGTCGATCTGCCAGCCCGTGGCAGCGCTGAGGGCCAGCAGGGAGCCCAGCAGGGTGAACACGAGGCCAGCGGCCAGGGACAGGTAGTCGGTCTCATGCGGCCTCACGGCGCACCTCCAGGTTTCCGGCGCCGATCGAGGCGTCGATTGTCACGATGTAGGCCGGTGCCCCTTTGGCCACCGGATCCAGGGTGGTGTCGATGGACAGGTTGCTGCCCTCCCGGACGGGCGTCGAGTCTCCCGGGAGCACGATCTGGCCGAGTTCGACGGTGCCCGACAGGGTCACCCTCATGTCGCGCGGGATCAGGATGATCAGCTCCCCGACGCCCACGCCAGCGTCGATCTCGGCGCTTTGCCGGGCCCGTCCGGGATCCTCGGCGCCCAGGGCGGTCAGCTCCGTGAGGTCCAGGGTCGCCGCCCCGGCGGACAGCCGCAGCTCGACGGGGGAGTCTGCCGCGTCCGCGGGAGCCACCGTCCACGTCCGGTCGCCGACGGTCAGCCCGCCCCATTCACCGGCCCCGGAGGAAGCCGTCCAGCGGCCCCAGTTGGGATTGTCCCGGACGAGGTTGCTCGCCGAGACGGTCGCGAAGGTGACGAAGGCCAGCGGGACGGCCAGCCAGAGCAACCAGCGCGCCCGACCGTAGCGCGTCCCCACCAGCATGCCGATGCCGAGGATGGCCAGGCTCACACCGAGCATGACTCCCCAGATGCCGACGCTGGCTGGCACGAGGAACCCGATCAGCCCGAGCACGCCGGTGGCCAGGATCGCCACCGAGACCGTGAGCCAGCCGAGGTAGGACCGCTCCCGCGGGGGCAGCTCGGCGTAGCTCGCGGGAGCGCCCGGGTAGGCGGGGTTTCCGCCTGCGGCGTAGCCGGCCTGCTCGGCATGGGTACCGTCGCCGGCCGGTGGCCAGGGCTCCTCCGGGATCGCGATCCACGCGATGATGTAGCCGATCAGGAACGCCCCACCGGTCACCAGCGTCAGGACGACCGTGAGGATCCGCAGCAGGGTGGCGTCGGTGTTCCAGTAGCGCGCAAGGCCGCCGCAGACACCGCCCAGGCGCCGCGAGGAGCGGCTGCGGGTGAGTCGCTGCATGGGCGCCGGGGGGAAGGAGCTCGGTCCCTGGGGCGGGTAGCCCCCGACCGGTGGGTAGCCCCCGGCGGGCGGGGTGGCCCCTGGGGGGAGTGAGCCCGCGTAGGACGGAGAGCCTCCCGGCGGGGGGTAGCCCCCGGCAGGCGGGTTGGCCGCGTCCGAGGGCTGGCTCGCGGACGACGGACCGGCCGCCGGACCTGGCCCGGCCTGGGTCGGGTCGGTGTCGAACGCCCGGGTCTGGTCAGCGCCGAGGACCTGCGTCGGCACCTCGTCGGGCTGGGGGGTCCCAGCTGATGGGTGGGGGACGGGTGGTTGGGGTTGCTGTGTTTCGTTCATGGCTCAACCCTCCCGCGGGGCGACCCCGGCCCGGTACCGGTTTCCCCCTGATCGGACCCTGAGCCGACCCTGAGTGCGGCTCAGGGTGAGTCCCTGACGACACGGCGCACCGGACCGGGCGATCATGGGCACATGAGTCCGCAGGTCGAGCCGCGCCGCGTGCTGCGCAGCCTGTCCGACCGGTGGCTCGGCGGGGTCTGCGGCGGCCTGGCCGAGCACTTCGGGGTCCCGTCGTGGGCGGTCCGGGTGGGATTCCTCGTGGCCACGCTCGTCGGCGGGCTCGGGATCCTCGCCTACGCGCTCATGTGGGTGTTCCTTCCGCTGGACCCCGAGCGTCGGCCCGCGCCGCAGGGCTCCCGGCGGCCCGGCTCGGACTGGGACCTCACCGGCGTGCTGGGCGTCCTGTCGCTGGCCCTCGGTGTCCTGCTGGCCCTGGCCGCCCTGGGTCTGCCCATCCGGTTCTCGGTCTGGGGTCCGATCCTCATCCTCGGTGCCGGCGTGGCCGTGCTGTGGCGCCAGGGCGATGACCTGACGCACGCCACATCGCGTTCCGGTGGCAACGACGACGCCCGCGGCGGTACGGCGCTCACCGACCGGCAGGGCTGGGTCCGGGTCATGTCCGGCCTCGGGCTGGTCCTGGTGGGCCTGGTCGCGGTGATCGGGCCTCTGGTGAACCTGGTCACGCTCGGATGGACGCTGGCCGCCGTCGCGGCGGTCCTGGCGGGGGTCGTGATCATCGCCCTGCCGTGGCTCTCCACCTGGCTGCGGGAGCTGGATGCGCAGCGCTACGAAGCCGCCCGCGCCCAGGAGCGCGCCGCGATGGCAGCCCGGGTGCACGACTCGGTGCTCCAGACCCTGACCCTGATCCAACGGCGCGCCGACGACCCGACCGAGGTCGCCCGGCTGGCCCGCACCGAGGAGCGCGCGTTGCGCTCCTGGTTGTACGCCCCGGTCGGACCGGCGGGCTCGCTGGGCGCTGCCCTGGCCGAGGTGGTGCTCAGCACCGAGACCGACTACGACACCCGGATCGAGCTGGTGACCGTGGGCGACGCCACACTCGACCCGCGGCTGGACGCGCTGGTCGCCGCCACCCGCGAAGCCGTGGTCAACGCCGCGAAGCACGCCCACGCGCCGGTCACGGTGTACGTGGAGGTCGATGATGGGCAGGTGGAGATCAACGTGCGCGACCGCGGGCAGGGCTTCGACCCGGACGCGGTCCCCGCCGACCGGCACGGCATCCGCTCCTCCATCCGCGCTCGGATGTCAGCAGTGGATGGGTCGGCCACGGTCCGCAGCGACCCTGGGGCGGGCACCGAGGTTCGCCTGATCCTGCCCCGGAGACTGGAGGTCCGGCAGGGTGTCGAGCATGACTGAGCCCGTGCCGGTCCTGCCCCGGGTCGTCCTGGTCGACGACCACGGCCTGTTCCGCGCCGGGGTGGCCCACGAGCTGGCCGACGCCGTGGAGCTGGTCGGCGAGGCCGGCGACGTGGCCAAGGCCGTCGCTGTCATCCACGCCACCCGGCCCGACGTCGTCCTGCTCGACGTGCACCTGCCCGGCGGCGGCGGGCGTGCCGTCCTCGACGCCTGTGTCCCCGAGCTGCCCGACACGCGCTTCCTGGCCTTGAGCGTCAGCGACGCCGCCGACGACGTGATCGGCGTGGTGCGCGGGGGTGCGCGGGGCTACGTGACCAAGGGCGTGACCGCTGCGGAGCTGGTCGAGGCCATCGGGCGCGTCAGCGCCGGGGAGGCCGTGTTCTCGCCGCGGCTGGCGGGATTCGTCCTCGACGCGTTCTCAGGAGCCGCCGCCCCGGTGGCTGACGAGCTCGACCAGCTCTCCCCGCGCGAGCGCGAGGTCATGCGGTTCCTGGCGCGCGGCTACACCTACCGTGAGATCGCCCGGGAGCTGGTGCTGTCGATCAAGACCGTGGAGACCCATGCCTCGGCGGTCCTGCGCAAGCTCCAGCTGTCCAACCGGCACGAATTGGCGCGGTGGGCGCAGGCCCGGGGCGTGGTCTGAGGCCGAGGGCGTCCTGATCGGGGGTGTCGGGCCCTAATCGAGGGTTAGGTCCGGCTCAAGGTGCGCCTCAGACGAAGACCGCGATCACGATGTTGACGATGGTCAGCAGGCCGATCGCCAGCCATGCCCCGGTGGCCACGGCCTCCTTCTTCCGGTTGACCCATGCCAGGCCGGTGATCACGAGCAGGATCAGCAGCTTGATGCCGATCTTGGTCTGGTTGAGCTCGGCGTCCAGGGCCGCCTCGGCCACCCCGACCAGCGCCACGCCGGTGACCAACTGGGTGAACGCCCCATCGAGCATCGCCCGGTTGACCACCCGGGGCGAGGTCGAGAGCTGGACCAGCCAGCCGCCGAGCAGGGCCGCGAGGCCGACGAAATGCAGGACGACGAGGACGTCGTAGAAGGTCTCCATGCCCGACAGCGTAGGCGACCGACGAGTAGTCGCTGAGCCACTCCGACCGCCACCGAACCCCGAGCCGCAGCAGCCACGCAGGGGCCGGCCGACCGCTGTATCGGCCGGTCGATCCGGGCCTCCGGCGGACCGGGCACACTGTCGCGCGGGTCAGGCCGTCTTCACCGCGTGGAACATCTCGGCCAGCCGATCCGCGCCGAGTCCGCCGCGCTCGGCGGAGGCCGACATCCAGCTTCGGATCATGGTTTCCAGCTCCGTCATGTGCTCAGTCTGGCTCGCATGGGCCCGCAGGGCGGCCAACTTCTTGGGCAGGAAGTCGGTGACGTCCACGTAGGTGTTGGGGGTGGGCGAGCCGAACATCCACAGCTCGCTGACGTGCCACTCGCCCAAGCCCTCGTCGGTCATCAGGGTCGGGTGGGCGAACTGGTTGCGGGCGTCGGGGTAGATGGCCTGCACGGTGGCCTCGGCGGCGGCCATGTGGTCCGGGTGCGAGGCGCCGATCCGGTCCCAGTTGCGCACCGGGCTCATGCTGAGCACCCGTTGGGGCTGCACCTGGCGGATCACCCGCGTGATGTCGCGGCGAAGATCGTGGCTGACGGTCAGCTCACCGTCGCGGTAGCCCAGGAAGCGGACGTCGTGGACCCCGAGCACCTCGGCGGCCGCGCGTTGCTCGGCGCGGCGGATCCCGGGGATGTCCGAGCGGGGCACCGCGGGGTCGAAACCCCCCGCGTCGCCGTCGGTCACGATGCAGTACGTGACTGCAACTCCGGCGGCGACGAGGCTCGCGACGGTGCCGCCGGCACCGAAATCGACGTCGTCGGGGTGTGCGGTCACGACAAGGACCCGGGTCACTTCTGCTGCATCATCCACGGGACACATCGTAGGTTGTCTCAAGCGCGGGGGCGCTGGAGTCGATGGGAGGGGCTATGGGGGGTACACGCATGCTCGTTGCTGCGACCGCGGCCGCCGTGGTCGTATCGCTGTTCGGCGCCCCGGTGCAGGCTGCGCCGGCTGAGCCCAAACCGGGGGTCACGCTGCCCAAGGCCCTGGACAACCCGGCGTTCTACGAGAAGCAGACCCTGTGCGACCCGGTCGCCAGGCCGGGCGCCGATGCGCTGGCCGACCTGCTGCACGCCACCTACGGGCCGGCCACGATCTACATCCCGCGCGGCTGCACGTCCAGCACCAGCGAGCACTTCGACGGCCGCGCCGTGGACTGGATGCGCTCGGTGCGGGTGCCCGCGCAGAAGCAGCAGGCCGACGCGTTCGTCAACTGGCTGCTCGCCCCGGCCGCCGACGGCACGCCGCACGAGATGGCCCGCCGGCTGGGCATGATGTACATCATCTGGAACTCGCGCATGATCCGGATGTACGACCCGGGTCGCGGCTGGACCGACTACAACGGCTGCACTGCCTCCTCGAAGTCGAGCGCGGGTCTGGACACCACCTGCCACCGCGACCACGTGCACTTCTCGATGTCCTGGGACGGTGCCGGCGAGGTCACGTCCTGGTGGAGTGGCAGGGCACAGACCCAACCGTTCTGCTCGGCGCGCTACACCTCGGCCACGCCGAAGTCCGGATCGCCCACGGTGCTCGCCCCGGGCGCGAAGGTCGCCGGGCTGGTCCCGGTGCGGGCCACGACCATCCTGGACACCAGCGCCGGCAAGGGCGCGGGGCTGACCGGCAACTGCCGGGCCCTGGCCGGCCGGTCGCTGTACCCGCGGGCAGCCGTACCCGGGCTGGTTCCGGCCAGCGCCCGGTGGGCCGCCGTACGCGTCACGAGCTCGAGCAACGCCCCGGCCCGGTTGTCCGCCTGGTCGGCTGGTGCCGCGCGCCCCCGGGGCCAGGTCAGCACCCCGATCGGGTCCACGACGGCCACCATGCTGGTCCCGGTCGGCTCGGACGGGACCATCGGGCTGAGCACCTCGCTCGGATCGGCCAACCTCAGTGCCGAGGTGATCGGCTACGTGGCCGACCCGTCGGCCCCCCGCGTCACGGCCACGCCGGTGACCCTGACGATGACCCCCTCGACACGCACCCCGGCGATGGGTTCGACGGTCAGCTTCGCGGTGCAGGTGACCCCGGCCCAGTCGGTGGCCGTGGAACGCCAGATGCTCATCGGGCAGACCTGGCAGGTCATGTCCCGCGGCACGACCGACGCGCAGGGCCGGGTGACCTTCAGCGTGAGCTGGCCCAAGGACACGACCATCCGCACCTACCGGGCCGTCCTGGCCGGTGCCGGGTCGGATGCTGCTGGGGTGTCCCCGACCTTCACGGTCGCAGCGGCCTCCGCGACGTCCGCCCCGGTTGCGGAGGCAACCCCTGCCCCGGCCCAAGCGCCGTCGTTGGTGGTCACACCGTCCACCCGCACCCCGGAGATGGGCTCGACGGTGACGTTCGCGGTGCAGCTCACCCCGGCGAAGAAGTCGGTGAAGGTGCGCCGGCAGATGCTGATCGACGGCAAGTGGAAGACGCTGGCGAAGGCGCGCACCAACTCCAAGGGCCAGGTGACGTTCAAGGTCAAGTGGCCCAGGGACACGAAGGCACGGGTCTACCGGGTGCGCTCGTCGAAGAAGGGTTCGCTGCCCGCTCAGATATCGGCGTCCTTCTCGATGTCGGCGGTCCCCAAGCCCGTTGCGGCGACCCCGGCCCAGTCCGTGGTGGCGACCCCCTCGACGCGCAGCCCGAAGAAGAAGTCCAAGGTCAGCGTCGCGGTGAAGGTCACTCCGGCCAAGAAGTCGGTGAAGGTGCGCAGGCAGATGCTCATCAAGGGCAAGTGGAAGACCCTGGCCACCGCGCGGACCAACTCCAAGGGCACGGTGACCTTCAGGTTCACCTGGCCCAAGGACACCAAGACGCGCGCCTACCGGGTGACCACGAAGAAGCGCGGGTCGCTTCCCGCGATGCGCACCGCCACGTTCACGCTCAAGGGCCGGTAGCCGCAGCCGCGTCGGCGCGGCACGTGCCGGACCACCGGACCCGGTCGTTGCTTCATCCATCCGGCACTCAGAGTGCCAGATCGATGAAACAGGGGCGCGCACCGGCGGATCCCGGAGTCGGAGGGGGCGCCTAGACTCACCCGGGTGCTTGCGGACGACGTGCTCCCCCGCCTCCCGCGTGCGACCCTGCCCGAAGACACCCTGGATGACGTGATCGATCGTGCGGTGGACGCCTCAGCCGGTTTCAGCCGAGCGGCTGATGCTAGCCAAGCGGCTGATTCCAGCCGAGCGGCCGATTCCAGCCGGGCCGAAGGGGTTCGGGCCGCCGATCTCGTGCGCGCGGCCCTGGCCGCAGCCAGGGACGGGGCCGCGGGGGGGCGCGGCGGCTCCGGTGCTCCACTCGCCGATCGCCGTGCCGAGCGCGAGGCGCAGCGCGCCGCCGAGGCAGCCGACCTCGTCGTCGGGTTGAACCCCCCGCAGCGAGCAGCCGTCGAGCATCGAGGTGGACCCCTGCTGATCGTCGCCGGCGCCGGATCCGGCAAGACCCGGGTGCTCACACGCCGGATCGCGCACCTGCTGGCCACCGGGGACGCCCGGCCCGGCGAGATCCTGGCAATCACGTTCACCAACAAGGCCGCCGCCGAGATGCGCGACCGGGTCGAGACCGCCGTCGGTCCGAGGGCCCGGGCCATGTGGGTGTCCACGTTCCACTCCGCGTGCGTGCGCATCCTGCGCCGGGAGGCCGATCGGCTGGGCCTGAAGTCCAACTTCTCGATCTACGACCAGGCCGACAGCCTGCGCCTGGTCACGTTGGTCGCCCGCGACCTGAACCTGGACGTCAAGCGGACCCCGCCGCGCGGCCTGCTGAACAAGATCTCCGGGCTCAAGAACGAGCTCATCGACCCGGACGCGTTCCGAAGCTCGGCCCAGAACGACACCGAGCTGACCCTGGCCGACGTGTACACCGCCTACCAGCAGCGGCTCACCCGCGCCCAGGCGGTCGACTTCGACGACATCATCGGGCACACCGTGGCCCTGCTGGTCGGGTTCCCCGACGTCGCCGAGCACTACCGCCGCCGGTTCCGCCACATCCTCGTCGACGAGTACCAGGACACCAACCACGCCCAGTACCGGCTCGTGGCCGAGCTGGTCGGGCGGCCCGTCGACGAGCTGCCGCCGGGTGAACTGGTGGTCGTTGGCGACTCCGACCAATCGATCTACGCCTTCCGTGGGGCCACCGTGCGCAACATCGTGGAGTTCTCCACCGACTACCCGAACGCCCGCCAGATCGTGCTCGACCAGAACTACCGCTCCACCCAGACGATCCTGTCGGCGGCCAACGCGGTGATCGCGCGCAACGCCGACCGGCAGGCCAAGAAGCTGTGGACCGATGCCGGCGCCGGCGAGCAGGTCGTGGGCTATGTGGCGGACTCCGAGCACGACGAGGCCGCGTTCGTCGGCAACGAGATCGACCGGCTCTCCGACGCGGGCCTGGCCAAACCCGGCGATGTCGCGGTGTTCTACCGGACGAACGCCCAGTCCCGGGCGCTGGAGGAGGTGTTCATCCGCACCGGCCTGCCCTACAAGGTGGTCGGTGGCACCCGGTTCTACGAGCGGCGCGAGATCCGCGACGTCCTGGCCTACCTGCGGGTGGTGGCCAACCCCGCCGACGACGTGAGCCTGCGCCGGATCCTCAACGTGCCCAAGCGCGGGATCGGCGACCGGGCCGAGGCCTATGTCGCCGGGTTCGCCGAGGCCGAGCGGATCACGTTCGGCGCGGCCCTGCGCCGCGCGGGCGAGATCCCCGGGATGGCCGGGCGCAGCGCAACCCTCGTCGGGGCGTTCGTGGCCATCCTCGACGACCTCGCCGCGGTGGTGGACTCCGGCGCCGGGCCGGCCGACATCATGCGCGCGGTGCTGGAGCGCTCGGGCTATCTGGCCGAGCTGCAGGCCTCCACCGACCCGCAGGACGAGGTGCGGGCCGAGAACGTCGCCGAGTTCGAGGCCGTGGCCGCGGAGTTCTCCCGCGATTCGGAGGCGGCCGAGCAGGGCCCCGGAACACTGGCGGAGTTCCTCGAGCGGGTGGCGCTGGTCGCCGACGCAGATGAGATCCCCGAGGGCGAGGACCACGAGGGAGTGGTCACCCTGATGACCCTGCACACGGCCAAGGGGCTGGAGTTCCCGGTGGTGTTCCTCACCGGGATGGAGGACGGGATCTTCCCGCACATGCGGGCGATGTCTGATCCGTTCGAGCTCTCCGAGGAGCGCCGCCTCGCCTACGTCGGGATCACCCGGGCCCGCGAGCGGCTCTACATCTCCCGCGCGATCAGCCGCTCGGCCTGGGGCGCCCCGAGCTACAACCCGGAGTCGCGCTTCCTGGCCGACATCCCCCCGGAGCTCATCCGTTGGGACCGCGAGGAGCCCAAGCGCTACACGGGTGCGTCCGCGGGCGGGTACGGGTCGTCGCCCGCGCTGTCCGCGGCCGCGTCCAGGCCTGGGGCGCAGACCACCGGTGCGCGACCGGTCATCTCACTGGCGGCCGGTGACCGGGTGCTGCACCCGAAGTTCGGCATGGGCACCGTCGTCAGCACCCTGGGCAGCGGCGACAAGGCCGAGGCCTCGGTCGACTTCGGCACCGAGGGCACCAAGCGCCTCCTGCTGCGCTACGCCCCGGTCGAGAAACTCTGAGCGCACCTCAGCGCTGGGGACGGTGCCCGCCGGATCGTCGCGCTTGGCGGCTCGTGGCGCTCGAGATGGACGTGGCGCCCTCGGCGACGGTGGTACCGGCCTGGTCCACGTGTGCCAAGGTGGTGCAGATCTCATGCACCACCCGACCGTCGACCGGCAGGGAGTTGTGCCCGACGGAGGGCACGAACACGTTCCTCGCGTTGAGGTTCGGGTGCTCGATGCAGGCGTTCTCCTTGGGGATGATCATCTGGTCCAGGTCCGACCACACGGCCACGAACCGGGTCCGGCAGCCGGGCGATGGCGCCGCGAGCTCGGTCATGATGTCCGAGCCCGGGCGCATCTGGCGAGCCACCGGGTGCGGCACGAACCTGGCCGGTGCGGTTCCCTGGTGCGGGGTGCCCAGCGTCACCAGGGTGTGCACCCGGGAGTCTCCGCCCATCCGCTGCACGAAGTAGCGCGCGACCAGCCCGCCCATCGAGTGGCCGATGACGTGGACGCGCTCGTAGCCCGTCTCGATGCACAGGGCCTCAACCAGGGTCTCGAGTCGTGCGGCCACCACGCGCACGTCGTCGGTCAGCGGCGAGTAGTTCAGCGTGATGATCCGACCGAACCCGCGCCGGCGCAGGCCGCGCTTGATCATCGCAAAGACAGAACGGTTGTCGACCACCCCGTGGATCAGGATGATCGGGGTCCCGGCGTTCTCGACACCGCTGATGATCAGGCCGCGCTTGATCGGGTCCAGCCCGTCGAGGGTGTGGCGCTCCTCGGGGTGGCGCACCTGCTCCTCGAGGACGCCCAGCGGGTAGGTGACCACGTGCGTGGCGGTCCAGGCCACCTCGATGGCGGTTCCGCGAAGCACTGAGGGGGTGCTGGCCTTGCGCATCCCGCGACCGGTGGCCCTGGCCAGTCGGCGCAACCGCGTCGTGTCCTGATCCGGCCGGTCGGCGGCGGCGCCCCCGGGTGGGCGGGCGGCGGGGCTGGTCGGCACCCGCAGAACGCTAGCGCATACCCCCGGCCACGGGCGGACCTCGACGCTTCCGCCGGCCGCGGTGTGCCGCCACCCTCCCCCAGGAGCCCGCCCAGTCGAATGCGAAGGAGTGCGGCATCCAGTACGCGGCGCCACAGGTCGGTTGCATGCAGTCGCCGTGGCCCTGCGGGTCCTCGCGGTTGCGACGGGGATCACTGCCGCGGATGCGAACCGAGATCCCGAGGAGAGGACTGAGGCCCACGCGGGGCTCCGCCGGACCTGGGTCAGGCGCTGGCGGGTTTGCCCGTGGAGGTGACGACACCGGATCGGCCGGGGCCGCGCCCTCCACGTGATGGACACCAGCGAGCCCCACGTCTTGCCGCACGGCCCGAGGAGGAGGAAGTGATGGGCACCAAGCATGTGCTCGGCTCGGACGTCGACTTGGATGCCGAGGAGGTCCGCGACACCCACGGCCAGAGGATCACCGAGGCCGGCGCCGCCCAGTTGGCTGAAGACGCGGTGGCCAAGGTCCTCGGACGCCCCTCGCCCACCGCACCTGGTACACGGTCCCCGGAGGTCAAAGCCCGGGTGCCTCGGGAGCTCAGGGATCGACTCGTGGCCCGGGCCCGCGAGCGGGGCACCTCCACCTCGAGCCTGATCCGCGAGGCTCTCGAGCACCACCTCGCCAGCTGACAACCCTCGGCCCTCCTCGCTGGGAAGCCCTTGGCCAGTTCTACGCGAAGGGGGCAGCTCAGGGGTGGCGCCGACTGGACCAGTGAGGCAGTCCCCACCGTCAGCACCGTCCTGATCCAGCGAGCGGGCCCCTGCGAGGCTCTGCGTCAACCACACCTCACGAGATCGGGTCAAGATGACCGACCGTCGACGGAAACCGGGCGGCGCCGGGCTACGCTGGCCCCATGAACAGCGTCAAGGCCGAGCACATCAGGGTCATCGTCGGCAAGCCGGGACTCGACGGACACGACCGCGGGGCCAAGGTGGTGGCCCGGGCGCTGCGTGACGCCGGCATCGAGGTCATCTACACCGGCCTGCACCAGACACCCGAGCAGATCGTGGCCACGGCCATCGCCGAGGACGCCGACGGGATCGGCCTGAGCATCCTGTCCGGGGCGCACATGACCCTGTTCCAGGCCGTCCTCGAGCAGTTGCGCGAGCGGGGGGCTGCGGACATCGCTGTGTTCGGCGGCGGCATCATCCCCGAGGCCGACATCCCGAAGCTGGCCGAGATGGGCGTCGCCCACGTCTTCACCCCAGGCACGCGCACCGACGAGATCGTCGACTGGGTCCGCCAAAACGTCGCGCACGCCGCCTGACGCGCACGCGCCACCACTCGTCGCGCGAACCAGGACCTCCCGGTGGGCGGTGCGACGCTGCGGGCTAGTCTGGCGGCGTCCCGTCGTCATCGGAGGAGCCCCGCGTGGATCTGTACGAGTACCAGGCAAAGCACCTGTTCGGAAAGCATGGAGTGCCGGTCGTTCCGGGTGCGGTCTGCGCGACCCCTGACGCCGCCCGGCTGGCCGCCCGCCGGATCGGGGGCACCGTGGTGGTCAAGGCTCAGGTGAAGGTCGGCGGGCGCGGCAAGGCCGGCGGCGTGAAGCTCGCCGACGGTGAGGACGAGGCCAGCGCGCGCGCGGCCGACATCCTCGGGATGGACATCAAGGGCCACACCGTGCACAAGGTCCTGGTCACCGAGGCCGCTGAGATCGCCGAGGAGTACTACGTCTCGTTCCTGCTCGACCGGGCCAACCGCACGTTCCTGGCCATGGCCAGCGTCGAGGGCGGCGTGGAGATCGAGCAGGTCGCGGTCGAGAACCCCGAGGCCCTGGCGATGATCCGCGTCGACGCGCTGGAGGGCTGCCCGCCGGCGAAGGCGCGCGAGATCGTCGAGGCCGCGAAGTTCCCCGCCGACGTGGCCGATGACGTGGCCCACGTGCTGGTGACGCTCTGGGACGTGCTGATCAAGGAGGACGCCACCCTGGTGGAGGTCAATCCCCTGGTCAAGACCACCGACGGGCGGGTGCTGGCCCTGGACGGCAAGGTCTCCCTGGACGAGAACGCGCACTTCCGGCACGCCTCGCACGCCGACCTGGTCGACACCGCCGCCTCGGACCCGATCGAGCTGCGCGCCAAGTCCTTCGACCTGAACTACGTGAAGCTCGACGGCGAGGTCGGCATCATCGGCAACGGCGCCGGCCTGGTCATGTCCACGTTGGACGTCGTGGCCTACGCCGGTGAGGAGTTCGGCGGCGTCCGCCCGGCGAACTTCCTGGACATCGGCGGCGGCGCCAGCGCGGAGGTGATGAGCAACGGGCTGGACATCGTGCTCACCGACCCGTCGGTCAAGTCGGTGTTCGTCAACGTCTTCGGCGGGATCACGTCCTGCGTGGAGGTGGCCAACGGCATCAAGTTCGCGCTGAAGATGCTCGCCGACGCGGGCAAGCCGGTCGACAAGCCGCTCGTGTGCCGGATCGATGGCAACCGGGCAGACGAGGGCCGGGCGATCCTGGCCGAGGCCGCCATCCCCGGCGTGGAGATGGTCGAGACGATGGACGAGGCCGCGCGTCGCGCCGCCGAGCTCGCAGCAGCGGGGAAGTGAGGCAGGGACATGGCGATCTTCCTCGATGGAGCCTCCAAGCTCATCGTGCAGGGCATGACCGGTTCGGAGGGCATGAAGCACACGACGCTGATGCTGGCCGCCGGCGCTAACATCGTCGGCGGGGTGAACCCGAAGAAGGCCGGCCAGACCGTGACCTTCCCCGACGCCGAGCTGCCCGTGTTCGGCACGGTCGCCGACGCGATGGCGCAGACCGGGGCCAACGTCTCGGTGGTGTTCGTGCCGCCGGCCGGCACCAAGGGTGCGGTCACCGAGGCGATCGACGCCGGGATGCCGCTGGTGGTGGTGATCACCGAGGGCGTGCCGGTGCACGACACCGCGGCGTTCTTCCAGGATGCGACCGATCGGGGCACCACCCGGATCATCGGGCCCAACTGCCCCGGCATCATCTCGCCCGGGCAGAGCAACGCGGGCATCATCCCGGCCAGCATCGCCGGGGCCGGCCCGATCGGGCTGGTCAGCAAGTCCGGCACGCTGACCTACCAGATGATGTACGAGCTGCGCGATCTGGGCTTCTCGACTGCGATCGGCATCGGCGGGGACCCGATCATCGGCACGACGCACATCGACGCCCTGGCCGCGTTCGAGGCGGACCCGCAGACCGAGGCGATCGTCATGATCGGCGAGATCGGTGGGGACGCCGAGGAGCGCGCGGCTGCGTTCATCGCCGAGCATGTCACCAAGCCGGTGGTCGGCTACGTCGCCGGGTTCACCGCCCCGGAAGGCAAGACGATGGGGCACGCGGGGGCCATCGTGTCGGGCTCCTCGGGCACGGCACTGGCCAAGCAGGAGGCCCTCGAGGCGGTCGGCGTGCGCGTGGGCAAGACGCCCTCAGAGACCGCTCGGCTGATGCGCGAGATCCTCGGCGGCTGAGCCTGCTGTCTCGACCTCTGGACGCCTCGGCCACTCAGGTCCCGGCCTGCTCCGGCGCGGACACGTAGGCCGGAGCCTGTCAGCGTGTCGGCCCGGCTGGCCGGGCCGACACCCGGCGAGCGACACGCGGGAGCACGCCGCCCAGGTGGGCCGGGGGTGGGGGAGAATCCCGGGGTGATGGTGGACGAAGCCGAGTTGTCCGACCCCGACCTCGCGGAGCCCGTTGCCTCCCGGCGCCCGCTGGTCGCGGGTGCCGCTGCGGGGCTGTGGGCGTTGCTCGTGGGGGTGGCGCTGGTCACCTGCGTGGTGATGCTGGCCTGGGCGGTGTCCCCCGATGCGGTCGGCGACTCAGCCGCGGCATGGCGTGCCGCGGGGATGACCTGGCTCGGTGCACACCTCGTGCCCCTGGAGATCGGTGGGCGGACCCTGTCGCTGCTCCCGCTCGGCGGCCCCGTGCTCGGCCTGCTGCTGGCCCGTCGGGGCGGCCGGTGGGCGGGCCGGCTGCTGTCAGATCCGACACCCGGCGAGGCTGCGGGAATCGTTGTGGCGGCGGCGGCGGTCTACGGTGCCGGTGGCATCGGGATCGCGTGGTTGTCCAGCGCGGGCGGCTCCGGGGCCAGCCCCGTGGATGCCCTGTTCTGGACCGCAGCCGTTGCGCTGGCGGGGGTCACGTGGGGGATCGCTGGCGCGGCCGGGCTGGTCGAGGGCATCCGGTCCAGGCTCAGCCAGGCCGCGTGGCACACCCTCCTGGGTGGGCTGGCCGCTGTGATCGGCCTGCTGGCGGTGGGCTCCGCGCTGGTCACGCTCAGCCTCATCCGGCACGCCGGCCAGGCCGCCAGCACGCTGGCCGACCTCGGCGCGGGCGTGCTCGGCGAAGCGGTGCTGACCCTGCTGGGAGTGCTCTGCCTGCCCACCCTGGCGGTCTGGGGCCTGTCCGTGGCCGTCGGCCCCGGCTTCCAGATCACTGCGGACAGCGGCCTGAGCGCCTTCGGTGGGCAGGTCGACACGCTGCCCGCGTTGCCTGTGCTGGCGGCCGTACCCGCCTCGATGCCCAGCTGGGCGCCGGTCCTGCTGGTGCTGCCCGTGGCCCTCGGGGGGCTCGCGGGACGGATCCGCTGGGGCCGCGACCTGCCGACGCTGGCCGGTTCGCTGCGCTCCGCGGTCGGCCTGGCTGGCGTGGTCGGGGCGCTGGTCGCGGCGCTGGCCGCGGTGGCCTCAGGGTCCCTGGGCGGCGGCCGACTGGAGTCGGTGGGACCTCAAGCCCTGCCCGTGGCGGCTGCCGCAGCGGGGCTGGTCGTCCTGGGCTTCTTGGCCGATGCCGGACTCCAACTGGCCGTGCTGTCCTGGCAGCTGCACCGAGCAGAGCAGGCAGCCGCGCACGCGCAGCGGGCGCACCGCACGCCGCTGGTCGACACCGTGGAGGGCGGGGACCCAGCCGGAGTCCCCGATTCGTCCTGGCGCGAGTCCTCCGAGGGTGCCGCGCACGACGCCGCGACTCCTGCTGGGACGGTACGCCCGCAACGCCGCGCGCGGTCCATCCCGCTGAGCATCCCGGGCCACACCGGGTCGAAGGCGCCCACAACGCTGAGCAGCCAGGAGTACGCGGCACCGATCACGTCGAGTGCGGACCTGCCGCAAGGTGCCGAGGAGCCCGACGAGCCCGAGCAGCCCGAGCAGCCCGAGCAGCCCGAGAACTCCGAGGAGTACGCGGAGCCCGACGAGTCCCGCGAGTCTGACTATGCCACCCGGCACGCGGTGACCGCTGGGGCCGGCCCCGCGGGCCGTCACGAGGAGCCGGGCGAGCCCATCGACGAGGTCGATCCCGAGGTCGATCTCGGCCCCGATCCAGACGTGGGAGCCGAGCCCCACCCGCGGGCCGTGGCGGGGTCAGCCCCCGACCCCGACGACGACCACACCATGGACATCGTCGTCCCAGCTCCGGACCTCGAGGAACTACGGGCCGCTGCCCGCGGTGCGAGAGACCGCGAGCCCGAGGCCGGCCCCTGCGGGCCGAGGTGATCGTCCCCGCCTGTTCTGGGACTCAGTCCTCGCCGGGCTCGTCAGGCTCGTCAGACTCGGGGTGGTCATCCTCGTCGTGGTCATCCTCGTCGTCGTCGGAATCCTCGGTCCGCGTGGCCGATGGGGACTCCTGACGGTCGGCGGTGGCGCGAGGCGTGGCCCCGGGGGTCCGCGTACGCGTAGCCGCCGCAGCGGCGGTCTCCTGCGCGGCGACCGGGACGGCCTGCTCGGTGAGGAGCACCTGATCCTCGATCGTGACGGTGGGCGTGGGTTCCACCACGGTGCGGATCTCCGTGCGGTACTCGGTGGGGGTGGGCCTGGGAGCCGCGGACACTGTTTCCACGCTTGCTGCCGGAACGATGTCCGGCAACGGCTTGCTCAGGACGGTCTGGTAGACCGCCGCGCCAAGCAGGGCGCTGGCGAACAGCGCCGCCATCCATCCGATCATCGTGCGCATCCGAGGCCCCCTCGTGGTTGCTGGCTCTGCCCCATTCTGTCGGTCTGAGCGTTGCCCGGGGTCCATCACTACGTCAAGATCCCGGTCCCCATCTCTTGACACAGCCTTGACATGGGCCGTCCTGATGCCTTGCCGGACTTCGCCGGACCATGGGGGACATGACTCGGAAACGATCCGTCCCGCGCAGTGTGGCCGTCGTCAGCAGCAGCGCGCTCGTCCTGGGGGCGGGGGCCAGCGTGGGCGCCCTCTCCGCGGAGCTGTCAGCGCAGTGGTCGCGGGGGCAGGCCCATGAGGCGGTGGCCGCGGCGCTGGCCGTGCCCAAGAGCGACCTGACCGACCCCAGGCCCGTCGTGATCACGCGCATCGAGGAGCGGCACGTGACCCCAGAGCCTGTGGAGGTCCACCGCAAGGTCTACGTCCGCGTTCCCACGACGCCTGCCCCGGCCCCCCAGGCCGGCGCGACCGCACGCCAGCCCGCGCGCTCGGCGCCGGCCCCCAAGCCCTCGCGAAAGGTGGTCGCGCCGGCGCCGGCCCCGCGTCCCGCGGCTCCGAGCGCCCCCAAGGCCAAGTCGAAGACTTCATGAGCACAGTCGAGATCACGCAGCAGCGCTGGCGCACGACCTTGGGCGTGACCCTGCCGGGCTCGGCCGACCCGACCCGGATCCGCCGTGCTCAACAGATCCTGATCCACGAGGTCGACCGGCTCGAACGTGCGGCCAGCCGCTTCCGCCCGGACTCGGAGCTCTCGGCCGTCAACCGCGACGCCGGTCGGTGGGTCCCGGTCAGTGCCCTGCTCGCGGAGCTGGTCGAAGTCGCCCTGGCCGCCGCTGACACCACCGAGGGGCTGGTCGACCCGTGCCTCGGGCGTCAGGTGGATGCTGCGGGGTATCGGACGTGGGCGTGCGGCGAGGTCGGGATCTTCGACCCCCTCATCGACGTGTCCGCCGAGCTGGGTCGGTGGCGCGAGGTCGAGGTGACCCGTACTCGGATGCGGATCCCTCACGGGGTCGCCATGGATCTCGGCGCCACGGCCAAGGCGTGGCTCGCCGACGAGGTGGCCGAGCGGATCTCCGACGAGCTCGGGATGGACGTGGTGGCCACCATGGGCGGTGACCTGCGGGTCATCGCACGCGCTCCCGGCTGGGTCGTCAGCGCCGACCATGAGGTCCCCGGGCTGCCCGAACGGCAGCTGGAGGTCACCGATGCGGGCCTGGCGACCAGTGGCCAGGGTCGGCGCCGGTGGTTGACCACCTCAGGGCCGGCGCACCACCTCATCGATCCGCGTACCGGCCGCAGCGCCGACACCGGCTGGTGGGCGGTGTCCGCCCTGGCTGCCAGCGCCACGGCCGCGAACGTGGCCGCCACGGCCGGGATGCTGCTCGACAGGCAGGCGCCGGGATGGTTCGCCGAGCGCGGCCTGCATGGGTTGTTCACCGCGTGGTCCGGCGCGGGCCGGGCAACCGCACGCACCGTGGGCCAGTGGCCCGGGACGCAGGAGGCGGCGTGAGCGACATCCCGTGGACCTGGTTCGTCATGCGCTCCAGCGGCCTGGTGGCCGTGGGCCTGCTGACAGTGTCGGTCCTGCTCGGCATCATCGGTCCGCGGTTGCGACCGGGCCCTCGGCTGACGAGCATCAGCATGCACCGGGCGGCCTCGGTAGCCGGCACGCTGCTGATTGCCGGGCACGTCGTTCTGGCCGTGCTCGACAGATGGATCGCGCTCGACTGGCCGGCGGCACTGCTGCCCGGTGTGGCCGGCTGGCATCGCTGGGGGGTGGCCCTCGGTGCGTTGGCCATGGACCTGCTGATCGTGGTTGTGATCAGCACCGCCACCAGGATGCGCTCCCCGAGGCTCTGGCGCCGCGCCCACCTGCTGGCCTACCCGCTGTGGGCGCTGGCGGTGGGTCACGGCCTGCTCGTGGGCACGGACGCGGTCCTGGTCCGGGCTGTCGCCCTGGCCAGCGTCGCCGTCGTCCTTGCGGGGCTGGCGTTCCGGCTCCTGCATCGCCCACCCCCGGTGGCCCAGCCCCGGCGCGGGCCGGTCGGCGCAGGGGCCGGGCGATGAACGCGCCCCCGGTGGGCCACCCCGTGCTGGCCGCACCGGCCGCGACGGGACTGAGGTCCGCTCTGAGCCCCGAGGCGACCTCCCACGCCCAGGGCCTGCCCGGCCTCGCCCTGGCCGGGCGGGCGGCGGGTCGGCGTCCCCGGCAGCTGCTCGCCCCCGGGACGCTGCTCCTGGCCGGCGTCGAGCCCGGGCGGCTCGTGTCTCTCGCGGAGCATCAGCGCACCTGGGGTGGGCCCCCCTCTCCCGGCGTCGAGGAGCTCATCGCACTGGTGGGTGCCCACGAGGTCGTCGGTGCCGGCGGCGCTGCCTTCCCGACCGATCGCAAGCTCGCGTCGCTGACCGGCTCGCGGGTCTCCCACGTGATCGTCAACGGCGCCGAGGGGGAGTCGGCCAGTGGCAAGGACGGAGTCCTGCTGGGCCACGTGCCGCACCTGGTCCTCGATGGTGCCCTCACGGCGGCCCGGGCACTCGGGGCTCCTCGGGTCATCATCCGGATCAGCGCCGATCGCCCGGACCTGGCACGGACACTGGCCGGGGCACTGGCCCAGCGCCGCGACGGACTGCCCATCGAGGTGTCGATCGGGCCGGCGGACTTCGTGGCGGGCGAGGCCAGCGCTGTCATCCGCGCGGTCACCGGCGGCCCCGCCCTGCCCGCCGATCTCGGTCGACCGCCGACGATCCGCAGCGGCGCGGCTCGCCGCCGGGGGCACGTCCTGCTGAGCAACGCCGAGACGTTCGCGCGGATGGCCCTGGCTGCGCGTGGCGTCGTCGGCGGCTCGGCGCTGGCCAGCGCCTCAGGTGCCGTGCGGGACCCGGGCGTCGTGGAACTGGCGCTCACGAGCACGCTGGGGGACCTCGCCGCGGTGGCAGGCGGGCTGGTGGGAACGCCCCGGGCCCTGATCGCTGGTGGCTGGCACGGGCGCTGGGTCCCGTGGGACGGGCTGACCGAGGGCACAGAACTCACGCGCACTGCCCTGGCTGAGCTGGGCGGACGCTGGGGGGCGGGGGCCTTCATATGGATCCCCGAGGACCTCGCCCCGTGGGACGCGCTGGCCAGGATCACCCGAGAGCTGGCCGAGGGGACCGCCGGCCAGTGCGGCCCGTGCTTCCGCGGGCTGCCGGCGCTGGCCGACGCCATCGATCGGGTGCCGCCGGGGCAGGGACGGCCCGTCGAACTGGAGGTCCTGCTGGCCCAGGTGGACGGCAGGGGGATCTGCGCGCACCCGTCGGCGGCCGTGGCCGCCCTGCGTAGCGCCTTGGACCTGATCGACTCGTTGGACCCGCTCGAGGAGCCCCGATGACCACGACCGCGCGTACGACCACACGCACAGGCCAGGACACCCACCTCCTGGCCGTCGACTGGGAGCGCTGCGCAGGTCATGGGGTGTGCGCCGCTGCCCTCGGTGAGCGCATCGACCTGGACACATGGGGGTACCCGATCGGGGTCAGCACCCGGGGCGAGGCGGTTCCGCGCGAGTGGGTGCGCGCGGCTCGGCTTGCCGTGGCCCTGTGTCCCGCGGCCGCCCTGCGCCTGGCGCACCAGACCAGGGCCTAGGCTCCGAACGTGGCACATGTCCTGCTGATCGAGGACGACGCGGGGATCCGGACCGCAGTCGTGCGTGCCCTGCACGGTCGTGGGCATGCGGTCGACTCCGCCGGCACCGGGCTGGATGGCCTTCAGGCGATGCTCACCGGCTCACCGGACGTCGTGGTGCTCGACCTGGGGCTGCCCGACGTGGCCGGTGAGCGGTTGCTCGGGATGATCCGCTCGGTCAGCGAGGTCCCGGTGATCGTGGCGACCGCGCGCGACGACGAGGGCTTGATCGTCCGCCTGCTCGATGCGGGTGCCGACGACTACGTGATCAAGCCCTACGAGCCGGCGCACCTCGAGGCGCGCATCCGGGCGGTGCTGCGCCGCGTGTCGGCGGTCAACGAGCAGGTGATCGAGGCGCCCCTGTGGGTCGGGGGCCTGCGGGTCGATCGCTCCCGGCGCACGGCCGACGTGGACGGCCGCCCGGTTGAGCTCACGAAGCTGGAGTTCGACCTGCTGGCCTACCTGGCCGAGAATCCCGGTCGTGTCGTGAGCCGCGGCGAGCTGCTGCGCGAGGTCTGGCAGCGCACCGACGCCGCCCGGACCGTCGACGTGCACCTGTCCTGGTTGCGCCGCAAGTTGGGCGACACCCCGGCGCAGCCCCGGTTCATCCACGTCAACCGCGGGGTGGGTGTGATGCTCGAGGACCGGTCTGACCCCGCGCGCCCCGAAGACTGATGTACCGGCGACTGGTCACGTTCGCGCTGCTGGTGGTCACGGTGGCGGCCACCGTCCTGGTGATCCCCCTGGCGCTCTCGGCCCGGGACCTGGTGCGAGGAGCGAACCTGTCGGAGCTGTCCGAAAGGGCCCGTTCGCTGGCCGAGTCGTGGGAATCCGCGGCGAGCGGCAGGTCGGGTGATGACAACGGTGCGGCGCCCATCATCAAGCTCCCCGGTGACCCCGGCGAAGTCATCCTCATCTACCCGGACGGCACAGTCGTGGGCGGTCCGGTGCCGGCAGCGGCCGAAGGCGTGGTGACCTCGGCCCAAGGGGGGCAGCCGGCGTCGGTCGACACCGGGAGCAGCGGGTACGCATCGGCCCAGGCCGCGTTCGACGAGAAGTTCGGGGTGGTCCTGTCGATGGCCAGCCCGGAGCAGATGCATGAGGGGATCGAGCCCCGTCTGCTGGCGCTGGCGGGGCTGTGCGCGCTGCTGCTGGTCGGCGCGGGCCTGGCGGCCTGGCAGCTGGCCCGGCGCACAGCGGCACCGATCAGGCGGCTGGCCGCGACCGCCGATGAGATGGCCGCCGGGGACCTCACGGTCCGGGCGGACCCTTCGAGCATCCCGGAGGTAGACGACGTCGGAGGTGCCCTGAACCGGCTGGCCGCGCGCGTCGAGGAGCTGCTCGACGAGGAGCGGACCGCGGCCGCGGAGCTGGCCCACCAGCTGCGGACCCCCTTGACCGTCCTGGCTGCTGACGTCGACGCGGTACTGGACCCGGTCGTGCGCCAGCGCCTCGATGAGGACGTCCTGACCCTGCAGCGCACCACCGACGAGATCATCACCAGTGCCCGGCGCACCAGCAGAGAGGGCCTGCACGCCTCCTGCGATGCCGCTGCGGTCGTGGCCGACCGGGCCTCGTTCTGGGCGGTGCTCGCCGAGTACCAGGGCCGTGACATGCAGGTCGAGGGCACCGGGGGCGGCGCACTGCCCGTGCGACTCACGGACTACGACCTCAGCACGGCACTGGACATCCTTCTCCAGAACGTGTTCGTGCACACCGAGGAGGGCGTGGCGCTACGCCTGGCGGTGCACGGGGCCGGGGGATTCGTCGAGGTGAGCGTCGAGGATGCCGGTCCCGGGCTCCTCCCGATGGCCCCGCCCGGGGAGCGCACCGGGTCCACGAGCCTGGGGCTGGCGATCGCCGAGCGGTTGGCCGAGGCCTCCGGAGGCCGCCTCGAGCGCGGCACCGGACCGCTCGGGGGTGCTCGGGTGGTGCTGGTGCTGGGGCCCAGCTGAGGGTCCGGACCCCGAGCCACGTCCTGCCCGGCATCGCGAACTAGGCGCGCCTAGGCTGGCCGGATGATCGATCTCGTCTACCCGCCGGTGATCCTCGTCGGGCATGGTGCCTTCGCCGCGCTGGGGATCAAGGTCCGCGTCCAGGGCGGGGAGCACCTGCCGCGCTCCGGGGGAGCGGTCCTGGCCAGCAACCACGTCAGCTACCTGGACTTCATCTTCGCCGGCTACGCCGCGCGCCCCTCGGATCGGCTAGTGCGGTTCATGGCCAAGAAGTCGGTCTTCGATCACCCGATTGCCGGGCCGGTGATGCGCAGCATGAAGCACATCCCGGTCGATCGGGGCTCCGGCGCGGCCAGCTACACCCACGCGGTCGACGCCCTGCGCGCGGGAGAGGTCGTCGGGGTGTTCCCGGAGGCAACCATGAGCCGCACCTTGGAGCCCAAGGGTTTCAAGAGCGGAGCGGTCCGGATGGCGGTCGAGGCCGACGTCTCGCTGGTGCCGATGGCGCTCTGGGGCACCCAGCGCCTGTGGAGCTATGACCGCCGCTCCAGCATGAAGCAGCGCAATGTGCCGGTGGAGCTGCGGGTCGGCGCGCCGGTGGACCCAGCCGGAGATCCGGAGGCCGCCACCGCCCGTTTGCGCGCAGCGATCATCGAGCTGGTGGAGGCTGCCCGATCCGACTACCCGCAGGACGGGACCGGTCAGTGGTGGCACCCGGCGCGCCTGGGCGGGGCCGCTCCGGCGCGCGAGGACGACGAGGCCTGAAAGCGGCCACCGCGCGCCGCCGGATACTCCGCCATTTCCGCGCCGGGGCCCGGCCGGGCGGCGCTGCAACGTGTGTGGGGCACCGACCCACCCCCGTCGGTTCGGTGCCCCGCGAGTGAGGTTAACACCACGGATCCGAATCGTGACAATAATCCAACTCCAATGTGCAACTGCACTTGACAATTGCAGTCCGCAACTGTGATTGCACAATGGTCGCCCAAGCCCCTAGCCTCTGGGCGTGGCTGCCTATCTGAAACTCGCCGAACGCCGGGTGCTGGTGCGCGGGGCCGCCCGAGAGCTGCTCGAGAGCGGCCTTGCGTTCCAGGACCTCACCCTGCGGGCAGTGGCGGCCCACCTGGGCTGGTCTCTGGGCACGCTGCACCGCGCCTACTCGATCACCGCCACCCTGCTCAACGACCTGCTCCTGGAGTTCGAGGACGAGACCTACACAGCCGTGTTCCTCGTCGGCGACGGCGGCCTGCGCGCGGAGCTGACCGCCCAGGCGCACCGCATGCACGCCCTGCTCGCCAGTCCGGCCGTCGTGCAGCTGATCCGCTACCAGATGATGCTGGGCTGCCGGTCCGAGCAGCCGCACGAGCTGCAGCTGCGCCACACCCGGGACTCCTCCTGGGAGTTCACCCGCGACGGCTTGGTCCAGGTGTCGGTGAAGGCCGGTGAGGAGTACCGCGACCTCAACGCGCTCGCCTCGCTGGTGACCGCCCAACGCGACGGGTTGACCTACCAGTTCTTCTCACACGGACAGCGGGACCGGTGGTTGGCCGACATGCTGCGCGGGATCGACCTTGCTGTGGAGTTCGGCGCACCGTGCCAGGTGAGCACGCGAACCTCGCTGGGCGACCAGCGCTGGACGGCCGACCAGATGCCCGCCCGGCGCCGCGAACTGCTCGCCCAGTCCCGGGACTGATCCGGCCCGCTGCCGGCGCACGCGGCCCGGTCGGGCGCGACCCCGCCGCGGGCAGGACCTCAGCGGGTGTAGAGCTCCTCGATGTCCGCGGCGTGATCGGCGGCCACGACCGAGCGCTTGAGCTTGAGCGTGGGCGTCATGTGCCCCGACTCCTCGGTGAACTGCACGTCGATGAGCTTCCACACCCGGATGGACTCCGCCTTGGAGACCGCTGAGTTCGCATCGTCGACGGCTGACTGGATCGCGGCTCGCAGGTCGGAATCGTCATACAGGTCGTCAGCCGTGAGCCCCGGCTTGTCCTGGGACTTCGCCCACGCCGCAAGTGCGTCGGGATCGACGGTGATCAGTGCCCCGATGAATGGCCGTCCCTCGCCCACGACCATCACCTGGCCGACGAGGTGGTGGGCGCAGATCCGGTCCTCGAGGACCGCCGGGGCCACGTTCTTGCCTCCCGCGGTGACGATGATCTCCTTCTTGCGCCCGGTGATCCGCAGGTAGCCCTGCTCGTCGAGGCTGCCCAGGTCGCCGGTCTGGAACCAGCCCTCGGCATCGATCACGGCGGCCGTGGCGCTGGGATTGTGGTGATAGCCGGTCATGACGTGCGGGCCGCGCAGCCAGATCTCGCCGTCCTCGGCGATCCGCACCGAGGTGCCCGGCATCGGCTGGCCGACCGAGCCGATCCGCGCCGCCTCCGCACGGTTGAACGTGCCCGAGGCGGTGGTCTCGGTCAGGCCGTAGCCCTCCATGACCGTCAGCCCGATGCCCGCGTAGAACGCACCGAGCCGCTCCCCGAGGCTGGCACCGCCAGTGATGGCGTAGCGCAGTTGGCCGCCCATCGCGGCACGCAGCCTGCCGTAGACCAACCGGTCGAAGATCGCGCGCTGGGCGCGCAACCACAGCGAGGGCCGACCGACGCTGGCGGCGCGCCCGTAGGCGATCGCCACGGCGGCGGCCCGGTCGAAGATCCGCCCCTTGCCCTGCGCGTGCGCCTTCTGCTGGGCGGAGTTGAAGATCTTCTCGAAGATCCGCGGCACGCCCACCAGGTAGGTCGGGGCGAAGCTGAGCATGTCCCCGGGCAGCAGCTTGGCGTTCGGGCAGTGCGCGACCTGCATCCCGCCCAGTGCGCTGTAGACCTGCGCCCCGCGGCCGAGCACGTGCGCCAGCGGCAGGAAGAGGACCGTGCGGGCCCCGGGCGTGTTGACCACGGGCCCGGTCCCGGCCACCAACGTGCGCGCCACGAACATCAGGTTCTCGTGGGTGATGACGCAGCCCTTGGGTCGTCCGGTCGTGCCCGAGGTGTAGACGATCGTGGCGGGATCGCCCGGTCTCGTCGCCGCGGAGCGGGCGCTGATGACCGCGTCGTCGACGTGCGCACCCTCGTCGGTCAGCGCCGCCACCAGCCCATCGTCGATCACCCAGATCGGCGGCGGGTCCAGCACTGCGTCACGCACCCGCGCAGCGGAGGCGGACGAGTCGGTGACGACCACGACGGCATCGCTGTCGGCCAGGATCCACTCGATCTGCTCGGCCGAGGAGGAGTCATAGATGGGCACCGCGAACGCCCCGGCAGCCCAGAGCGCGAAGTCCAGGACGGTCCACTCGTAGCGGGTCGGGGAGAGCACCGCCACCGGCTGGCCGGCCCCGATGCCGCGCGCCACCAGACCGCGGGCCACGGAGCGGACCAGCGCGTCGAACTGCGCTGCAGTGACCTGCGACCAGCCGGAGTCGGTGCGCAGCGCGTACATGGGCGCATCCGGCTGCGCGGCGGCGCGCTGGACGGGGATCGAGGCCAGCGTGTCGGTGACCGGCACCTCGATGATCGGCGGCAGGGTCAACTCGGTCATGGTGCCTCCTGCGCGTCGGCTGTTGCCTGCGGCTCCGGCGCCGGAACCGCAGGTGCCAGGTCCTGGGTGCCGATCAGCGGCGCCCGCATCGTGACCGTACCGTCCTCGAAGTGTCGGGTCCAGGAGAGCCCGGTCCGGTCGAGCATCCGGACCATCGAGCCGTTGTCGGCCAGGACCACGGCGACCACCTCGGAGAAGTCCATCTCCTCGGCCAGGCGCAGCAGTCGACGCAGCATCGCCGTGCCGATCCCACGCCCCTGGTGGGCGTCCTCGACCAGCAGGGCGATCTCGGCGCTGCGCTCCTCGCCGGGCCGCTCGGGGAAGACGTTGCCCAGGGCGATGGTCGACCCCTCGTCGCCGATGGCCACCACGGTGGCCCCGCTGTGCCCGCCGGACAGCCGGCGCATCTGCAGCTCGGCCCAGTCCCCGCGCGAGACGTAGCGCAGGTAGAGGGTGCGATCCGAGCTGCGCTTGTGCATGGCGGTCACTGCCGCGGCGTCCTCCGGGTGGGCCAGCCGCAGCCATACGGTGCCGTCCTTGACCTCCTCGACCCAGCCCTGGGCGTCGGAGTCCCCGGATGCGGCTGCGATGGCGGCCGAGAGCCGCAGCAGCGCCGAGGCACGGGAGCGCTCCACCTTGGTGAACGGCGCCCAGCCCCGGCGCAGCAGCACGTGCCGCTCGGCGGTCCACTGCAGGCGCAGCACGTCGGGTCCATCGTCCTCCCCCTTGGTGGCCATGACGACATCGGCGTGGTCGGCGGAGATCAGCCGCATCGCCGCGTACGGAGCCCAGCCGGGGTTGGTGACCAGCTCGGAGCTCCAGTCCAGGATCCGGCTGGACAGGTCCAGGGCGTCACGCGGTGACCCTGGGGCGATGTACACGTTGCGACCCGCGGACTCGGCGGTTGCGCGCAGGGTCTCCTCAGTGACCCCGGCGGGCGCGGTCAACCGCATGTCCAGGGTGCGGACACCCTCGCCGGTGCCCATGACGTGGATGGACAGCGTGTAGCCGTGCAGCGCGGCCATGGCCCGCACGAACCCGTCGACGCCACCGGGCTGGTCGGCCACGTCGACGAACATCCGCCAGTGGGTCCGCGCCTCGTGCTCGGGGCGCAGCAGCATGTCCGGGGGTGCCATCGACAGGCCCAGCCGAGCGATCAGGGAGTTCCACGACTCCTGGGAGGGGCCGTCCTTGATCACCGGATCGAGCATCGCCAGGCCCACCGACATCGACAGTGACAGGTGGGTCAGGGCGTCGTCGGGCACGTCGGCGTCCACCCCACCGGCCGCCCGAACCTGGGCGATGACCGCGCGCATGTTGTCCCAGCGCTTCTGGATGCGCTCGGTCTCGATCTCGCACAGGTCGCCATCGCGATGCGCGCGGGTCATCGCCTCGAGTTCCAGGATGTCCCAACTGCGCTCCGGGCGGGCGTACACCTCTGCCCCGGCCGCCACGATCGCCGCCAGCGGGGGAGTGTCGGTGGACCCCTCGACCGCCCTGGCGATCCGGGAGGCGGCATCCGAGGTGACGCGCTCGGCCATCACGGCGGCGAAGATGTCCTGGCGGCCACCGGTCAGGGAGCGCACCCGGTACTGGCTGACCCCCGCCTTCTGGGCCACCTGACGCACGCCCGACGCCCTCGTAGCCGTGCGTGGCGAACAGTTCGGCGGCCGCGTCGATGATCTGCTTGCGAAGGTCCTCGTCGGCGGCCACCACAGAGACGCTAGCAGCGCCGGCCACGGGTGTCCGCAAGGCCTCGAGAGTCAGGCCAGCAGGACCCGAACAGCCGGTGACCCGTCGGGCGCTCGCGGGGCCGCGCGCCCCGTGGGCGCTGGCGCGTGGCTGCGAGGGACGTTCTGGCGCGTCCACGCCGCGGGCCGTGCGCGACAATCGGGGCGACAGGCGTTGCCCGGTGCGAATCGGTGCGACCGTGCGGTCGGCGCGGGGGGGGCGTGTCGGCGACCTCGCGATCAGGAGAGGGGTGGGTGATGGCGCGCGGCAGGCTGGTCGTGTTCGGCTCGTACGACGCCGCCCTGCACCCGAGGGTCGCTGTGCTGCGCGACGGGCTGGCAGCCCACGGATGGGCTGTCGAGGAGGTCAACGCCCCGCTCGGGGCTTCGACCTCGGACAAGGTCGCGGCTGCCGGGTCGGTGTCCGCGGCGCTGCGCCTGGTCGGGCGACAGGCCAGGTCCTGGGGTCATCTGGTCCGCGCCTCTCGCGGCCGGCCCGCGCCGGAGGTCGTGCTCGTCGGGTACCTCGGGCATGCCGACGTGCATCTGGCCCGGTGGTGTCATCCCAGCGCCACGATCGCCCTGGACCACCTGGTGGGGCTGGCCGACACGGTGCGCGATCGTGGGCTGGCCGGTGGGCTGCGCCTGCGCGCCCTGGACCTCGTCGACCGGGCGGCCGTGTGCGCTGCCGATGTCGTCGTGGTCGACACCGAGTTGCAGGCCGGCATGCTGCCCGACTCCGCACGTGGCAGGGCGGTCGTCGCGCCGGTCGGTGCGCAGGAGCAATGGCGAGCGGCCGGCCGGCGCGCTGCCGGACGACCTCCGGGGCCCGGTCCCGAGCAGGATCGTCCGGGTCGCCAGGATCCGGTGCCCAGCCCCATGGGAGGCGTTGGGGGTCCCGCGGAGCGCCGGCCCGCCGCCCTGCGGGTCGTGTTCTTCGGGCTCTACACCCCCCTGCAGGGCGCCCCCACCATCGGTGCCGCCATCGCCCTGCTGCGCGGGGAGCCCATCGAGTTCACGATGATCGGCCACGGCCAGGATCTCGCCGAGACGCGCGCGCTGGCCGAGGGCAATCCGCACGTGCGCTGGCTGGACTGGGTGGATCCCGATGAGCTCCCCGCGCTCGTCGCCGAGAACGAGGTCTGCCTGGGGGTCTTCGGCACCGGGCCCAAGGCGCAGCGGGTGGTGCCCACCAAGGTCTACCAGGGCATGGCCGCCGGCTGTGCGGTGATCACCGGGGACACCCCGGCAGCGGGTACCCTCGGATCGGCCGTCATCCGCGTCGCACCGGGAGACCCGCACGCCCTTGCCGGCGCCCTGCGCCAGCTCGCCTCGGACAAGGAGTCCCGCACAGTGGCCCGTCATCGCGCCCGCAAGGCAGCCGAACAGTTCACGCCCGAGGCCTCGACCCGCGCCCTGGACGACCGGCTCGCCCAAGCACCCGGGCGGCGGGCGGCGCTGCCACCGCTGACGTTCAACGCCCATCTGCGCTGGGACGTCATCTCCCGCGCGCTCGAGGGTGCGCAGGTGCACGAGGTCCTGGAGATCGGTCCCGGCGAGGGCGCGGCGGCCTGCCGGCTCGCGCCCGGGCGCGCCTACACCGGCGTCGAGCTCTCCGACCGGACCCGGGCCATCACGGCGGCCCGCCTGGCCGCGCTGGGCACCCCGGGTCGGCTGGTCGCCGCGCTGGCCGACCTCGACGAGCAGGAGCGTTTCGACCTCGTGTGCGCGTTCGAGGTGATCGAGCACATCGACCACGATGCCGACGCGCTGGCGCAGTGGGCGCAGCGGGTGGCGCCCGGCGGCCTGCTGATCCTCTCCACGCCCGCCGGCCCGGATCGGATGGGCGCCGCCGACGAGATCGCCGGCCACTTCCGTCGGTACAGCGCCGGGCAGTTGGCCGCGATGGCCCGCGAGGTCGGACTCGTCGATGTCCAGGTCGTGCACGTCGGCTACCCCGTGGGCTACGCCCTCGAAGCCGTCCGCAACACCGTCGCGGCTCGGCGGCTGGCCCGCGCCGACCGGGCGCGTGCCCATGCCGACGCCGGTGGGGTGGTCGCCGCGGCCACCGAGCAGAGCAGCTCGTTCCTGCAGCCGCCGTCGTGGTCGGGTCGGGCCACCGCGCTGGCCTCCGCACCCGGCGTGTGGCTGCAGCGACGTCGGCCCGACCGCGGCACCGGGCTGGTGCTGATCGGTCGCGCGCCCCGGTGACCGAGCCGCCGGTCGAACCCGCCGCGCCCGAACCCGCCGCGCCCGAACCCACCGAGCCCGAACCCACCGAGCCAGTGCCGGCCGACCCAGTGCCGACCCAGCGAGTGCCGACCGCCGGGGCGGCAGTGGGTAGTGGTCCGGCGGACGGCTCCGGTCCCGCTCCCTCCCCGACCTCGAAGTCCCTGGGCCGCGGCAGCCGGGGGCTCTCCGTGCTGCTGGTCGGGCTGGTCGGGGTGTTCCTCGTGGTGGCCCTGGTCCGCAACGGCCAGGCGGTTCGAGAGGACCTGAGGTCCTTGTCCTGGGCCGACCTGCTCGCCTCCGGGCTGGCCGGCGCGCTGGGCGTGCTCAGCTCGGGGTTGTCCTGGCGGGTCGTGCTGCGCGGGCTCGGGGCGCCGGTGGCGGTGCATCCGGCGATGACCATGTTCGCCGCCGGCCAGTTGGGCAAGTACGTCCCGGGCTCGGTGTGGACCGCGGCCATCCAGGCCGAGCTCGGTGCCCGCCGGGGGATCGCGCGTGCCACGATGCTGGTCAGCTACCTCGTGGCCCTGCTGATCGCGGCGGCCACCGGAGGGGTCGTGGGCCTGTTGGCCCTGCTCGGTGGCGGCCAGGGTGGCGGGACCACGCTGGTGCTGGTCCTGGTCGCCGCCGCGATCGGCGTGGCACTGGCCCGACCGGGCTGGCTCAACCGGGGTCTCGGATGGGCATTCGCGCGGGTCGGAAGGGTCGCGCCGGACGTCGCCCTGTCGGGTCGGACCCTGGCGGCGGCGATGGCGTGGATGCTGGCCTGCTGGACGTTCCTCGGTGCGCACGCCTGGCTGCTGGCACGGCCGCTGGGCGCCACGACCAGTGATCTGGTCCCCACCATCGGGGCGTTCGCCCTGGCCTTCGTCGCCGGACTGCTCGTGGTGCCGCTGCCCGCGGGGGCCGGGGTCCGCGAGGGCGTGCTCGTGGCCACGCTGGCCGGCTCGATCGGGGCGCCGGCGGCACTGACGGTCAGCCTGGTCTCCCGGCTGGTCCTGCTCGTGGTGGACGTCGTCCTGGCCGTGGGGCTCGGGGTGCCTGGTGCGGCCCGATCGGTCCGCGCGCGCCGGTCCGCGCCGATCAGCGACTAGGGGAACCCGCGCCGCGCGCCGTATCCTTCCCAGCATGCAGCCACGCTCCGCCTCGCACACCGATCCGGGGGAGCCGTCGTGAAGCTGATCATCCAGATCCCTTGCCTGAACGAGGCGGATCACCTGCCCGCGACCCTGGCCACCCTCCCGCGGGAGGTACCGGGGTTCGATGCGGTCGAGTGGTTGGTGATCGATGACGGCTCGACCGACGAGACCCGCGCGGTGGCCCGGGCCAACGGCGTGGAGCACGTGATCGGCTTCCCGCGCAACCGGGGCCTGGCGGCGGCCTTCTCCTACGGCATCGAGGAGTCGCTGCGCCGGGGTGCCGACGTGGTGGTCAACACCGACGCCGACAACCAGTACGACTCCTCGTGCATCCCGGCCCTGGTCGCGCCGATCGTGGCCGGCGCAGCCGACATCGTGGTCGGGGACCGGCAGACGGGTCGGGTGGCCGAGTTCAGCATGATCAAGCGCGCGCTGCAGGGCGCGGGCAGCCGGGTCGTGCGCTCGATCTCCGGACTGTCGGTGGCCGATGCGACCAGCGGGTTCCGCGCCTACTCGCGCTCGGCGGCCATGTCGCTGGTCATCACCACCCCCTACACCTACACGCTGGAGTCCCTGGTCCAGGCCGGCAACTTCCGGATGGCGCTGGCCAACGTGCCGGTGACCCGCAACGACTCGGTGCGCCCGAGCCGGTTGTTCGGCTCGATGTGGGGCTACGTCCGGCGCAACTCGTTGGCCCTGTTCCGGGTGCTGTCCTACTACTCACCCCTGAAGTTCTTCTGGAGCCTGGCGCTGGTGCTCAGCATCGGCGCGCTGCTGGCCTGGACGCCGTTCATGGCCGACCTCGTGCGCGACGGCGTGGCCACCGGGCACATGCAGTCGATCATCCTGGGCGCGGTGCTCGCGATCTCCGCGGTGCAGGTCTTCGCCCTCGGGATCATCGCCGACCAGATCTCCAGCCTGCGCACGATCGGGATCCGCACGCTGCGGGAGACCCGGGAGCTGCACTTCGGGACGTTGTACGCCCAGGGTGCGCAGCATCCCGACGCGCAGCCGTCCGACACGCTTCTCGGGACGGCGCCGAGCGCCGGTGACCACGCCGTGCCGGAGGTGCCAGGGGCGCCGGGGGCCCCGCAGGCGCAGGAGGAGGCGGACCTGCGGGCGCGCCCCACGGGCGTCCGGCCCGGGACGCGGTGAGTTCCGGGTCCAGCGGGCAGGACCTTGGGCGTCCCGGCCCGGCCGCCCGGCCCACCCGGCCCGTGCCAGCCGACGGCGCCACGCCAGCCCCGCAGGCGGCTGCTGGGTCCACGCACCGAACCGGCATCGGTGCGCTCAGCACAGGCGCACCCTCAGCAGCCGCACCCGCGACAGGCGCACCCTCGGCAGGCGCAGCCCCCGCAGGCACCTCCCGGGTCTGGGCGATCGTGCTCGCCATTCCCTCCCGGCTACCCGTGCTGCTGTTCTGGATGACCCTGACGGTCTGCCTCGCAGTGATTCTCGGGGCGTTCCGCCCGATCGTCGTGCTGCCCGCGGTCGTCCTGGCCGTGGCGGTGACCTGGCGCTGGGGGCCCAGCCCGGTCCCAGGCGACGCCGATCACCGCCGCGGCGCTGCCTGGGCAGTGGGACTCGTGGTGGCCTGGCTGATCGTGAACCTTCCGTTCGCCGGGGAGGTGCTGCTGGTGCAGCGCGACCCGGGGTTCCTGACGTTGCAGGGCGCCTGGTTGGTCGACCACCCCGACCCCACGATCCCGATCCGCACGGCCGCTGAGGTCGCCGCGCAGGTCCCGTCGGCACGGGTCACCTCCGATGCGTTCTGGTTGGTCGGTGACCACCTCGATGCCCAGGGCGCCAAGGCGTTCCCCGGCCTGATCGCGGTCGTCGGCTGGGCTGCCGGCCTGCGCGGGCTGCTGGCGGCCAACCTCCTGATCGGCGCGATCGGGCTGCTGGCGGTGTATGACGTGGCGCGCCGGCTGGTCGGACCGCGCTGGGGCCTGGTGCCGATGCTCGGGTTGGCCCTGAGCACGCCGATGATCTACTTCAGCCGCTCCGCGTTCACCGAGCCGACGAACATCGTGCTCACCTTCGGGGGGCTGGCTGTGCTGTGGAGCGCCGGGCGTGACCCGCGGATGTGGCGCTTCGCCCTCGGCGGCGCGATGGTGGGCAGCACCGCGCTGAGCCGCATCGACGGGGCCGCGGTCTCGGCCGGACTGATCCTGGGGCTCGGCGTGGTCGCCGTGGCCTCGGGTCGCACGCAGCGGGCGACCTGGCTGCGCGGACTCGGCCTCGCCTCGGTGATGGCGCTGCTGATGGTCGGGCTGGGCTACCTGGACCTCGCGCGCAACAGCGCCGGCTACCTGGCCGATCACCGCAGCCTGTACGTGCAGTTGCTCGGGCTGCTCGCCGCCTGCCTGCTCGCGGTCGCCGTGCTGGGCGTGGTCCTGCACGTGGGCCGGCTGCACCCCTGGCTGGTCGCGCATCGCTCGACCCTGGCCGGCGTGGCGGCGGGTACGTTCGTTGCCGGGGCGGTGTTGCTGGCAAGCCGGCCGCTGTGGATGCAGCGCAACCTCATCGAGCCGGGCTCTGGCCAGGAGTGGTTCATCGCTTCGGCCCAGCGCGCCGCCGGGGTCGCTGTGGACGGCACCCGCAGCTACGACGAGATGACCGTGAACTGGCTGGTCTGGTACCTGGGGCCGGTGACGGTGCTGCTGGCCGTGATCGGTGCCGCCCTGATGCTGCGGGGTGCGATCCTGCACTGGCGCCCCGAGGTCGTGGTGTTCCTGGCCACGGTCGGGGTGCCCGCGCTGCTCTACCTCTACCGCCCGGCGATCACCCCGGACCACATCTGGGCGATGCGCCGGTTCCTGCCGGCCGTGCTGCCGGCGGTCCTGCTGTGCGCGGCGTGGGTGCTGCCGCCGGTGTTCCGCGCCTCGCGCACCCGAGGGCGCCGGGTCGGCGCGTGGGCGCTGGTGGTCAGCATCCTGCTGGCCCCGCTGGTCACCTGGGGCACGCTGGTCGCCACCACCGAGTACGGCGGGCGGGCCGACCAGGTAGCGACGGTCTGCGCCCAGGTACAGGGCGGTCGGGTGGTAGTGGTGCGCGGTTCCAGTCCGCCGTGGCTGCCGACGCTGCGTATCCGCTGCGACGCCGATGTGGTCGAGGTGGGTCCGGGTACCACTCGCGAGGAGCTGGGCGCCATCCGTGCTGTGTGGGGCGAGGACGTCGTGGTGTTCACCGATCAGGGGGACCTGCTGCCCTGGTCGGACGCCCCGCAGGACCCCTGGCTGTCGGCGCCGATGTCGCGCTGGCCGCACAGCCTGTTCCCCTCGCTGCGCCCGGTCCGCTTCGGCAGCAACCTCTGGCTCGCCACGATCAACCCCGACGGTTCGACAACTCCCGTGCGCTGACCCACACGCACCCCAACCCGCGTTCTCGTACCCATCCCCCGCGCCCGCGCCCCAGCCCAGTGCCCTCGGAACCCGGCCCCGCGCCCGCGCTCTCGCCCGCTATCCCCGCGAGCCGCCCCCCGCCCGCGCCCAGCGCTTTCGCACCCACGTCGCGGCCCAGCGCTCTCGGCCGGTGCCCTCGCAACCTAGCCCCCGGCCCCGAGCCCGCTCACTGTCCCCGGGAGCCGCGCCCCCCGCCCGGCGCTCGCCTAGCGCTCTTGCGCCCAGGCCCTATCTCCGCTTGCCGCGCCTCGGCCCGCGAGCCAGGCCTCCACGCCCTTGCGCCCGGCCTCGCCCAGCGTTCTCGCGCCCAAGCCTCCCATCCCCCGCACCGCACCTCGGCCCCGTGAGCCAGGTCTCCACGCCCGCCCCGCACCCGCTCTTCCACAGCTGATGCATTTCTCAGACTCGGGAACCACTTCGGAAGGGGGAAGCGGATGGCTCATGCGGAGTTTCGAGCGCGATGATTGCTGCACCTCGACTGAGCGGAGTTGCCATGCGCGTGCGGTTCCTGACCTGTGATGTGTTCACCGACACCCGGTTCGGCGGCAACGCGTTGGCCGTGCTGCCCGACGCAACCGGACTCACCGACGCCCAGATGCAGCAGGTCGCGCGCGAGTTCAACTACTCCGAGTCGACGTTCGTGCTCCCCTCCGAGCACGGCCACGATCGGCGCGTGCGCATCTTCACGCCCACGCGGGAGGTGCCCTTCGCCGGGCATCCCAACGTCGGCACGGCGTTCGCGCTCGCGGCCACTGGCGAGTTCGGGTCGATGACCTCCGCGCGGACGGTGACCTTCGAGGAGGTCGCCGGGCTGGTGCCGGTCCGCATCGAGCCGCGCGGGCCGGCCGCGTGGTGGAGCGCGGTTCTGGTGCGAACTCACCGCGCCGGAGCCGTTCAGTCGGGGCGCGACGCAGTCGGTCGAACTCGTCGCCGCCGCGCTCGGTCTGACGCCCGCGGAGCTCGTCACCACCACGCACCCGCCGGTGGTTGCCTCGGTCGGTCTGCCGTTCACGATCGTCGAGGTGGTCGACCTCGCGGCTCTGGGCCGGGCGCAGGTCGACCCCACGTCGCTCGAGCGGTTGGCGGCGATCGGCGGCCAGCCCGACGTTCTCCTCTACACCCGCGCCCCGGGTGGAGCTCGGGCGGATGCCACAGTCAGCGGGCCCACCGTCAACGGGCCCAGCACCGACGGGCCCAGCACGGATGGGCCTGGCGTACAGCGACCTGGCGTCGATGCGCCGAGCGTCGGTCAGTCCCCAACTCACAAGCCCAGCACCGATAAGGCCAGTATCGGCGGCCCGATCGTCCGGCCAACTGGCGTCGATGCGCCGAGCGTCGGTCAGTCCCCAACGTACGAGCCCAGCACCGATGGGCCCAGTATCGGCGGGCCGATCGTCCAGGCACCTGGCGTCGATGCGCCGAGCGACACTCAGTCCCGCGGTGAGGATCTCGGTGTCGATGTGCCGGGTGTCCTCGGGCACGCCGTCGACCTGCGCGCCCGAATGTTCGCCCCGTTCGACGGCGTGCCCGAGGACCCCGCGACCGGCAGCGCGAACTGCGCATTGGCCGCACTGCTCGCGGCCACCGACCAGGCTGGCGACGGCGACTTCCGGTGGCGGATCGCCCAGGGCGTCGAGATGGGTCGCCCCAGCCTGCTCGAGGCCCGCGCGATCAAGCGCGCCGGGCAGGTGGTCGAGGTGCGGATCGGCGGGGAGTCGGTGCTGGTCAGCGAAGGCTGGATCGAGGTCTGACCTCCTCCGTCCCGGTCCCTCCCGAGCCGCCCCAGCCCCACCCGGCCGCCCCAGCAGCCCCGCCCGGCGCGCAAGCGCCCCCGCCCGGTCGCCCAAGCGCCTCCGCCTCGGCTGTCCGGACGCCCAGGGTCCGCCCGAACCTGGGAACGGGTTGCCCCTCTGGGGGCAATTGAGAACCCGGTTCCCCGGCACCTCCGCACCCCCGCCCCGCTCGTCCCCGCGCCCCACGCCCAGGCGCACTGGCACCCCGCACCCATCCCATGCGCCTTGGCGGCCCGCGCGCCGCCGTCCCCGCGCCTTGCCCGGCACCCGCGCGCGTTGGCGGCCCGCGCGGCGCCCAGCGTCCACGATTCCGCGCCTCACGCCTCTGTAGAGAACCTGGGATCTTGTTGCTCGTCTTGGAGCAATTCGATCCCAGATTGATTCGCGCGCCGCCGGGGGCGAGCACGCGAGACCCCCAGTCAGGCGTGGGCGCCTGCGTCGGGGGCGGGTGAGCTCAGAGTGCGGCGGCCAGGCGGGTGCCCTGGTCGATGGCGCGCTTCGCGTCGAGTTCGGCGGCCTCGTCGGCGCCGCCGATCACGTGCACCGTGATGCCGGCGGCAACCAAGCCCGGCGCCAGGTCGCGCAATGGTTCCTGCCCCGCGCACAGCACGATCGTGTCGGCCTCGATGAGGCGCTCATGCTCGCGCTTCTCGCCGAAGCTCACGACCAGCCCCTCGGGCGTGATGCGCTCGTAGTTCACCGCCGGCAGCATGGTCACGCCCTTGGCCACCAACGTCGAGCGATGGATCCACCCAGTCGTCTTGCCCAACCCGGCCCCGAGCTTGCCCCGCTTGCGCTGCAGCAGGGTCACCTTGCGAACCGCAGGCGTGGGCGCAGCCGCGATCAACCCGCCCCGGGCGTCCGCCGGATCGCCCACCCCCCACTCGTGGCGCCACTTCGCGAGGTCCAGGGCCGGCGACTCCCCAGCAGCCACTGTGAGGAACTCGGCCACGTCGAACCCGATCCCACCCGCCCCAACGATCGCGACCCGGTCCCCGACCGGTGCGCCGCCGGCGAGCACGTCGAGGTAGTCCAGCACGTTCGGGCCGTCCTGGCCGGGGATGTGCGGGTCGCGCGGGGTCACGCCGGTGGCCAGCACCACCTCGTCGACCTCGAGCCCGATCAGGTCCTGGGCGCTCATCCGCCTGCCCAGGTGCAGCGCCACGCCGGTGTCGGCCAGCCGGTGGGTGAAGTAGCGCAGCGTCTCGTGAAACTCCTCCTTGCCGGGGATCCGCTTGGCCAGGTTGAACTGACCACCGATCTCCTCAGCCGCATCGAACAGGTCCACGGCGTGACCACGCTCGGCAAGCGTGGTCGCCGCGGCCAGCCCGGCCGGACCCGCGCCGACGACCGCCACCCGCTTGCGTGTGGCCGCCGGGCCGATCACCAGGTCCCGCTCATGGCCGGCCCGTGGGTTGACCAGGCAGGAGATCGTCCGGTTGGCGAACACGTGGTCCAGGCAGGCCTGGTTGCAGGCGATGCAGGTGTTGATCCGGTCGGCACGGCCGGCGGCGGCCTTGACCACGAAGTCGGGGTCGGCCAGCAGCGGCCTGGCCATGCTGACCATGTCCGCAGACCCGCCGGCGAGCACCTGCTCGGCCACCTCAGGCGTGTTGATCCGGTTGGTGGTCACCAGGGGGATGTCGATGCCGTCGGCGCGCAACTCCGTGCGCATCTTCTGGGTGACCCAGGTGAACGCCGCCCGCGGCACGCTGGTGGCAATCGTGGGCACCCGTGCCTCGTGCCAGCCGATGCCGGTGTTGATGATCGTGGCACCGGCGGCCGCGACGGCCCGGGCCAGTTGGCCGGCCTCGGCCCACGTGCTCCCGCCGGGGATCAAGTCCAGCATCGACAGCCGGTAGATCAGGATGAAGTCGGGGCCGACTGCCTCGCGGGTGCGCCCGACGATCTCCACCGGCAGGCGCATCCGGTTCTCGTAGGACCCGCCCCACTCGTCCGTGCGGCGGTTGGTGTGGGTCACCAGGAACTGGTTGATGAAGTAGCCCTCGGAGCCCATGATCTCCACCCCGTCGTACCCCGCGTCCCGGGCCAGCGACGCGCAGTTCACGAACGCCCGGATCTGGCGCTCGACGCCGCGCGCGGTCAGGGCCCGGGGCGCGAAGGGCGTGATCGGGCTCCTGATGCGAGAGGGTGCCACGGCCAGCGGGTGGTAGGCGTAGCGGCCGGTATGCAGGATCTGCAGGGCGATGTGCCCCCCCTCGGCGTGCACGGCTTCGGTGATGGGCCGATGCTTGCGCGCGGCGGTCGCGGTGGACAGCGTCCCCGAGCGGGGCTTGGTCCAGCCCTCGATGTTCGGGGCGAACCCGCCGGTCACGATCAGCCCGACGCCGCCGCGCGCACGCTCGGCGAAGTACTGCGTGAGGTCGGCGAAGCGCTTGGTGTCGTCCTCCAGGCCGGTGTGCATGGAGCCCATGAGCACCCGGTTGCGCAGGGTCGTGAAGCCCAGGTCGAGGGGGGTGAGCAGGTGCGGATAGGTCGCTGCCGGAGCGTCGGTCGTCACGATGCCAGTCTGGACTGCCCAGCCGGGCTGCGATTGCCCGGGTCAGCGGGACCAGGCTGGGAAGGCGTGGCCCATACGTTGCCAGGCCGGGCTGCTGTGCCCGGGTCAGCAGGTCCGGCCTGGGGAGGCTCGGAGGCGACGGCCCCAGCCCAGCCGTCAACGTCGGATGGGCGGGAAGGTGCGCTGCTACCCAGGTGGTCCCGCCAGTCCAGTCCGACGCGTTCCTCCTGTCGGGCCGACTGGTCCTCGGCATTGGGTGCGGGGTGCTCGGACTCCACCGGGACCCGAACCGCCGAGTTGTGGTCGAACCGGGCCGCCCGCCCGTCCCCGATCGGTTTCAACGCGCGAGTTGTGGTTGAACCCGGAGGTCGTCACCGGGGTTTTTCAACCACTTGGAGCGCGTTGACCACTGCGGGACGCCGCCACGCACCCGTTTTCGACCACAACTCGGCGAAAGGTGCCCGCGAGGGTCCCGATCAAGCCCACGCGAGCCGATCAGGAGGACTCGGACGCCGGATCGGCGTGGGACTGGGCGGCTTCGTCGGCAGCGCGGTCGTTGGCTTCGCGGATTGCGGCGGCCTCCGCGGCGGAGTCGGCCAGCTGCGCGGCCAGCGCTTGCGCCTGGGCGTCTGACTCCTCGTGCAGGTCGCGGGTGCGCTGCGCCATCCGCTGGCGCATCGTCGCCCTGTCCAGGCACAGCGGCTCGGTGCTGGTCATGAATTCGTTGACGACCCGCGCGAACCGGCTCGGCTCGTCCATGTGCGGGAAGTGCTCGGACTGCTCGAAGACCTCCAGGACGCTGCCCGGGATCGTCTCGTGCGCGTGCTGGCCGTGCGCTACGGGGATGACGGTGTCCCGGGCGCCCCAGATGATCAGGGTGGGTCGGCCCTCGGTGAGGTAGAGCCGCTCCATGGCGCTGACGCGCTGGCCGCCGGGCTCGACGACGCTGCGCAGGGTGTGCACGAACGCCATCCGCGACGGGCTCTCCGCGAGCGTGGAGTAGCCGCGCAGCAGTTCGACCGTCGAGGGGCGTGGATGCGGCCGCAGCGGCATCAGCGACAGCGCGCGGCCAACCGCCTGGCCCGCGTTGCGCACGTGCCGGTTGGCGATCACGGGCAGGATCAGCTCCACCCCGGGCATGGTTCCCGCACGCAGCGCCATGCTGACCTCGCGGCCCAGGCCCCCGCTGTCCACCAGGATCAGCCGTTCGCAGTACTCGAAGTACTGGTAGGAGAACTGCATGGCGACCCCGCCCCCCAGCGAATGGCCCATCACGGTGGCACCGTCGTAGCCGAGGTGGTCGAGGAGGTCGCGCAACTGCGTGGCGAAACCTCCGAGGGAGTAGTCCGAGCGCTGCTTGTCCGAGTCGCCGTGGCCGAACAGGTCCGGGGCGATCACGTGCGACTGCTCGGCGAGCTTGGGGATGACCGGGTCCCAGGTCGCGCTGCTGCTGGTGATCCCATGGACCAGGAGCAGCACCGGGTTGCTGGGGTCGCCCGCCTGCCGGTAGGAGACTCGGTCGCCATGCAGGATCACCGAGGTCCTCTGCACCTGTTGCATCGCACCTCCTCTGGGCGGCCCCCGTCCATGCCGGCCCGGCTCCTAGGGTGACATCCCGCCCCCGCCGCTGGCGCACCGGCCCCGGCCCCAGGCCCGCGTTCTAGATCCCCCGCGCCGTACGCGGCAGCAGGGGACGCACCCATGCTGCCGCGTAGGATCACCGCCGTGTCCCGAACCCGACTGGTCGTCCTCATCTCCGGCTCGGGCACCCTGCTGCAGGCCCTGGTCGACGCGGCCGCCGACCCGCACTACCCCGCGCAGGTCGTGGCCGTCATCGCGGACAACGTCGGCGCCGCCGGCCTGGACCGAGCCCGGGCCGCCGGCATCCCCGCCCGGGCGGTGGCCCTGGCCGAGCATCCCGACCGGGCCGCGTGGGATGACGCCCTGCGTGATGCGATCGACTCCTTCGAGCCCGACTGGGTCATCTCGGCCGGCTTCATGCGGATCCTCGGTCCGCAGGTGCTCTCGGCCTACCCGCTGCGGGTGGTCAACACGCACCCCGCACTGCTGCCCAGCTTCCCCGGCGCGTACGCCGTCCGCGACGCACTGGCGCACGGCGTGCGGGTCACCGGCTCCACGATCCACCTCGTCGACGAGGGCGTGGACACCGGACCGATCGTCGACCAGCGGCCGGTCGCCGTCGACGCCGACGATGACCAGGCGTCGCTGCACGAGCGGATCAAGGTCGTCGAGCGCGAGCTGCTCGTCGATGTCGTGCGCCGGCTGGCCACCCACAACGTCCACATCTCCGGCAGGAAGGTCACCCTGGCATGAGCACCTCCGAGCAGCGGATCCCGATCCGGCGCGCCCTGATCAGCGTGTATGACAAGACCGGGCTGGCCGAGTTGGCCGCGGCCCTGCACCGGGCCGGTGTCCAGATCGTGTCCACGGGGTCGACCGCCGCGCGGATCGCCGAGTCGGGCGTGCCGGTCACCGAGGTCTCGGAGCTGACCAGATTCCCCGAGTGCCTGGACGGTCGGGTCAAGACGCTGCACCCGAAGGTGCACGCCGGGATCCTGGCTGATCTGCGCCTGGCCGATCACCGCACGCAGCTCGCAGACCTGGGCATCGAGCCCTTCGACCTGGTCGTGGTCAACCTCTACCCGTTCGCCGACACGGTGGCCTCCGGGGCGAGCCCCGACGAGTGCATCGAGCAGATCGACATCGGCGGGCCGTCGATGGTGCGCGGGGCGGCCAAGAACCACCCGAGTGTGGCGGTCGTGACCTCCCCGGCGGCCTATTCCGAGGTGGTCGAAGCCGTCGCAGGCGAGGGGTTCACCCTGGCCCAGCGCGCCCGGCTGGCCGCACAGGCGTTCGTGCACACAGCAAGCTACGACATCGCGGTGGCCTCGTGGATGGGCAGTGTGGTGGCTCCGAGTGACGAGGGCTCGGGGTTCCCGGCGTGGGTGGGCGCTGCGTGGGAGCGGGCGGCCGTCCTGCGCTACGGAGAGAACCCGCACCAGGCGGCGGCGCTCTACACCTCCGCCCACAGCCCCGGCGGGTTGGCCTCGGCCGAGCAGCTGCACGGCAAGGAGATGTCGTACAACAACTACGTCGACGCTGATGCCGCGTACCGCGCCGTCTACGACTTCGCCGAGCCAGCGGTGGCGGTCATCAAGCACGCCAACCCCTGCGGCATCGCGATCGGCGCCGATGTGGCGCAGGCTCACGCCCGGGCCCACGAGACCGATCCGGTCTCGGCGTTCGGCGGGGTCATCGCCGCCAACCGAGCGGTGACCGCGGCGATGGCCGCCCAGGTCTCCGAGGTGTTCACCGAGGTGATCGTCGCCCCGGCCTACGACGACGACGCGCTGGCCCTGCTCACGGCCAAGAAGAACCTGCGCATCCTGGTCGCACCCCCGGTCCCGGCCGGGTCCGGTGCCGAATTCCGCCCGATCCGCGGCGGGCTGCTGGTGCAGGTGCGCGACCGGATCGACGCCCCCGGCGACGACCCGGCGGCCTGGACGCTGGCGTGTGGGGAGCCGGCCGACGCCGCCACGCTCGCGGACCTGGAGTTCGCGTGGCGTGCGTGCCGCTCGGCGAAGTCCAACGCGATCCTGCTCGCGCGTGACGGGGCCGCGGTCGGGATCGGCATGGGTCAGGTCAACCGGGTGGACAGCGCCCGGCTGGCGGTTGTCCGCGCAGGCGAGGAACGGGCGCGCGGCGCGGTGGCTGCCTCGGATGCCTTCTTCCCGTTCCCCGACGGACTGGAGGTGCTCCTCGACGGTGGCGTGCGGGCGGTGGTGCAGCCCGGCGGGTCGGTGCGCGACTCGGAGGTGATCGCCGCTGCCGCGGCCGCGGGGGTCACGATGTACCTGACCGGGACCCGGCACTTCTACCACTGACCGGTCGAGAGCGGACCGGCGCTGGTCGCGGCCTGATGACGCGAGAGGAACACCATGGAGGATCCCCGCGCGGAGCTGGCGCGGCGGCTGGCTGCCAGGCGGCCCAGCCGGCGCAGAAGTTCTCTGCCAAGAGCCCCACCGGCGCGGACACGACCGCCCTGCCGTCCATCGCGCTGAGCCTGTCGCGGATCGCCGACGCCCTGGATCGGCCCGCGGAGCAGCAGTCGGGCGCAAGTTGCCGAGCAAGCAGAACCGGGAGGAGGGCGCCATGCGCACGATCGAGAGCCTGGCGGATCTGACCGGGCGGTACGAAGCCCTGCTGTGTGATGTGTGGGGCGTGCTGCACGACGGAGTGGCGGCCTTCCCGACCGCGGTGGGTGCGCTGCGGCGCGCCAGAACGGCCGGCGTGGTCGTCGTCCTGGTCACCAACATGCCCCGGCCGCACCGGGTCATGCCGGCTGCGCTGGCGAAGGTCGGCGTGCCGCGCGACTGCTGGGACGAGGTCGTGACCAGCGGAGATCTGATCCGCGACGAGCTCGCGGTCCGTGCGCCAGGGCCGGTGCACCAGTTGGGCCGCGGCACCCAGGCGCTTTGGGCGGGGCTGGGGCTGCGTTTCGTCGACGACCTGGCGGACGCGCAGTTCCTGGCGATCGCTGGCCTCGAGCGCGCTGACCAGGACCCTGACGACTACCTGCCCCAGCTGCGGGCGGCTCGCGACCGTGACCTGGAGCTGCTGTGCGCCAACCCCGACCTGCAGATCAGGTCCGGCGGTGAGCTGCGCTGGGTCGCCGGTGCTGTGGCGCAGCGCTACGAATCGCTCGGCGGCCGGGTGGTGCAGGCCGGCAAGCCGCATCCGCCGATCTACCAACGGGCTCGCGAGGTCGTGGCTCAGCAGGCGGGCCGAGTGATACCGGACTCGGCGATCCTGGCAATCGGTGATGGGATCGGCACCGACCTGCTGGGCGCCAACCGGGCGGGCCTGGACAGCCTGTTCATCGCAACCGGGATGAACGGCGACACCCTGCTCGATCCGGCCGGCGAGGTGGACCCGGCGCGCGCCCACGCCGCGCTGGCGGCCGGCGGCGCCACCGCCACCTACGCGCTGCCCGCGTTGGCCTGAGTGGTCCCGACTTCTGCGTGGTCGATTCCGACTGGATCCCGCGCCGAGTCGTCTACGCGGGAGCAGCGGGCGATGCGCCTGCGACAATGGCGCCCGTGACTGCGACGATTCTCGACGGCAAGGCGATCGCGGCGGTGGTCAAGGCGGAGTTGGCGGGCGAGGTCGCCGACCTCCGGGCGCGCGGGATCGTGCCCGGGCTCGGCACCGTCCTGGTCGGCGAGGACCCCGGCAGCCAGTCGTACGTCGCTGGCAAGCACCGCGACTGTGCCGAGGTCGGCATCGCCTCGATCCGCGTGGACCTCCCGGTCGACGCCAGCCAGGCTGACGTGCTCGCGGCGGTCCGCGAGCTGAATGCCGACCCGGCCTGCACCGGCTACATCGTGCAGTTGCCCCTGCCGCGTGGCCTGGACGCGAACGCCGTCTTGGAAGTGATGGACCCGGGCAAGGACGCCGACGGGTTGCACCCGGTGAACCTCGGTCGGCTGGTGCTGAACTCGCCTGCGCCGCTGCCCTGCACGCCGCGCGGGATCGTCGAGCTGCTGCGCCGCTACGACGTGCCGCTGGCGGGCGCCGAGGTGTGCGTGATCGGGCGTGGCGTCACGGTCGGCCGCCCGCTCGGGCTGCTGCTGACCCGCAAGTCTGAGAACGCCACCGTCACCCTGTGCCACACCGGCACCCGGGACCTGGCCGCGCACACCCGCACCGCCGACATCGTGGTGGCCGCCGCCGGGGTGCCGCACCTGCTGGGCGCTGAGTGGGTCAAGCCGGGTGCGGCGGTGCTCGATGTGGGGATCACGCGGGTGGATGGCCGGCTGGTCGGGGACGTGGCGCCGGAGGTGCACGAGGTCGCGGGTTTCGTCGCGCCGATGCCCGGTGGGGTCGGCCCGATGACGCGCGCGATGCTGTTGGCCAACGTCGTCGAGGCGGCGGGTCGCCAGGCGTGAACGGGGTCCCGAGCGGGTCGCCGGGCATGGACGGGGTCCCGGGCGGATCGCCCCAGCCAGACGCGGACCCCCACCGCGACGCTTCTGCCTCGGGCGCGGACCCGCATGTAGACGCTCCCGCGCCGGGCGCGGACCGCCACCGCGACGCTCTCAGCTCCGGCACCGGCGAGCCTGGACCTGCCGCCCCTCCCTTCGGCGGCGAGAGCCTGGCGGGTCCCGACGCCCATCAGCCGGGCACCGCATGGGACTTCAGCGCCGACCGGGTCGTCGAGGACGCCGCGGATGCCCAGGACCGGCGCCTGCACCGCACCGCGCCCCTGCTGCAATGGCCGCTGATGGTCGTGCTTGCCGGGCTGCTGGTGTCGCTGTTGATCGTCGCGACCGATCACTTCCGACGCGGCTCCGTGCTGTTCGCCGCGTGCGTCGTCGGGGCGTTCGTCCTGCGCCTGATCCTGCCTGACCGGGACACCGGCTGGTTGGCCGTGCGCAGCCGGGGCATTGACCTGATGGTCCTGGCGGCGCTCGGAGTGAGCCTGACTGTGTTCGCCCTCATCGTCCCGCCGCCCTCGTAGGGGTGCCCGACCGCGCAGCCGCGCTACCGCTGCGAACGGCCCGCGGGCAGGGCCATGGCCGGTCCGGGGTCGTGACCCCCGCCGGGTAGGCTGATCGAGCACCTGTGAGCGCCGGCGGACCGGCGCACGAGAGAGGAATCGCATGTCTTTGAACGGCAAGGTCACCGTCGTCGGCGCCGGCTTCTACGGCTCCACCACCGCCCAGCGCCTGGCTGAGTACAACGTCTTCGAGACGGTCGTGCTCACCGACATCCTCGAGGGTCGCCCCGAGGGACTGGCCCTGGACCTCAACCAGTCCCGCCCCGTCGAGGGCTTCGAGACCACCGTGATCGGCCAGACCACCGACCCCGCCACCGGCGCCGGCTACGAGGCCACCGCCGACTCCGACGTCGTGGTCATCACCGCCGGCCTTCCTCGCAAGCCGGGCATGAGCCGCATGGACCTGATCGAGACCAACGCGCGCATCGTGCGCAGCGTCGCCGAGAACGTCGTGAAGCATTCTCCGCAGGCCGTGATCATCGTCGTGTCCAACCCCCTGGACGAGATGACCGCGCTGACCCAGCTCGCCTCCGGCCTGCCCAAGAACAAGGTCATCGGCCAGGCGGGCATGCTCGACACGGCACGGTTCACCAACTTCGTGGCCGTCGAGCTGGGCGTGCCGGTGGGCTCGGTGCAGACGCTGACGCTGGGCTCGCACGGCGACACGATGGTGCCGGTGCCCTCGCGGTGCACGGTCGACGGCAAGCCGTTGGCCGACCTCATGTCTGCGCAGAAGATCGATGAACTCGTGGTGCGCACGCGCAACGGCGGTGCCGAGGTCGTCGCGCTGCTGAAGACCGGCTCGGCGTTCTACGCCCCTTCCGCGGCGGCTGCCCGGATGGCCAAGGCCGTGATCGAGGACGCCGGCGCGGTCATGCCGGTATGCGCGTGGGTCGACGGTGAGTACGGCATCGAGGGCGTGTACCTCGGCGTGGAGGCCGAGATCGGCCGCGAGGGGGTGCGCCGCGTGGTGGAGGGCGATCTGACCGACACCGAGCTCGCCGGACTCAAGGGGGCCGCTGAGGCGGTCCGCGCCAAGCAGGCGGACGTCCAGAGCCTGTAGCTGCGCGGCGGCGGGCGCGGGACGCCCCTGGCGGGGGCTGCACTGCCCACGTGGCCTCCGCGCTACGTGCCCCCCGCGCGCAAGAACCTGGGATCCAGTTGCTCTACCTGCAGCAACTGGATCCCAGGTTGTTCCATGCCCGGGGCCGTGGGCACGAGGTGCGGTGGGACGCGTCGATCACCGCGTGGACTCGGCGGTCGCGGGCCCGGGTGGGAGCGGCCAGTCGGCCAGCACGTGGTACTCGGGCCTGGGGCCGTTCACCGATGAGACCAGCGTGACGGCCCGCGGCGCCCAGAGCGGTCCCCGGTGCTCGGCCAGCGCGGGGACGGCAGCGCGCACCTGCGCGGCGGCGTCGGCGGGTCGACCTCGAGCGCGGGCGACAGTGACGTGAGCCCGGAACCGCCGGTCCCGAACATGCAGGGTCCCCTGGACGGAGCGTGCCAAGTCGGCCAGCCACGTCCCGTGCTCCACTCCCACCCAGAGGACCGGGCCGAACGTCCCGGCGCCGGCCAGTCGCAGGGGCTCCGCCGCGCCTGCCGCGCCGATGCCGCCCGTGGCCGACTCGAGTCGGGGTAGGTCCTCGCCCCTGCCCGGGGCCCGCGTACTGCTCCCCGCCTCGCCGAGGAGTCGGTTGAGGCGCCCAATGGCCTTGTCGGCGTCCCCCTCGCCGAGGAAGGCCAGCGTCAGGTGCCACCGATGGGCCGACTGCCAGCGCAGGCTGCCGTGCTGAGCGGCGACCGCCTCGACGCTGGCTGCCACCGCGTCGCTGGCTGCTGCCGGCGGCCAGACCGCGACGAACAGGCGCTGGCTCACGTGGGCATCCTGCCCCAACATGTGGGGTGGGTGGCGCGCCGGGCCGTACGTCCCAGCTGGCTTCAGGCAGCCTGGCGCTGGAAGGCGGCGAGGTGTCGTTGGCTGCCCGCGAGCAGGTTCTCGGCCACGGCCTGGACGTCAGCCGGCAGGTCCTCAGCCAGCAGCTCCTGCAAGTCAGCGATGTCGGTCTGCTCGATCAGGATGCCGGCAGCGACCGCCTCGGCCCAACTGCTCGTCACCTGTGGTGCGAGCTGGTCGTAGAGGTCCTGAAGCTCCTGATCGGTGAACTCGCCGGCCGCGGCGCCGACTGTGGGGTCCTCGATCGCGTATCGATCGAGCAGGACGCGGACCTCGTCGGCGTGGGTGTCCTCGGCGCGAGCGATGTTGGTGAACACCCGCGCGCCGTAGGTGGCCGTCGCGAGCTCGTACACGTCGCCGGCCAGCTTCTCCTCCTCGACCAGGTAGAGCAGCTGCTGCCTCGTGGCCGCGGTCACCTCGGCGCCGGGGACGGCTGCCGGGAGGTCCTCGGCGTGCTCAGCGCCCTCGGTGCCGGTATGTGCACCCGACCCGTTGCCGTTGCCGTTGCCCATGCCCTGTCCGCCTCCCGCGGACTCGTTGCCGTGCCCACCCCCGTTGCCCTGCCCTCCGCCTCCGCGCGCGGTCATCTCGGCCTCCATGCTCTCCGGCGCCGAGACCCCGGTTGCCCTCGGCGTCGAACCCGTCGTGGCGATCCCGATGCCCCAGGCGGCCCCGGCGATCGACAGGACGATGGTGGTGGCCACGCTTGCGGTCAGGGCCATGCGGCGGGCGGTTGCCATGAACTCCTCCTCGGTCGGTGCTCTCAGCGCCCACCCTGTCCCCGCCTCCATCGGGATGGGTTCCGGGCAGGTTCAGTTCGTGTAAGCATGGTCTGCACCGACGCTGGCTCAGGAGTAGCGTGCAGTGATCGCCACGACAGGAGGCCCCATGGCCCACGAGCAGCTCGAATCCACCAGCCCGACGAGTCCGCACCCGACGAGTCTGCGGGGGCGCCCGCCGCGCAGGCAGAGGCACCCGACCCCAACGACGACCTCAAGGCCAGGTACCGAGATGCCCTGGCGCACAAGCATGGCTCCTCGGGCGCCACGTCGAAGGGCCACGGTGACGCCGGCACGAGCGCCCAGTCGCAGAACGCTGGACCCACGCAGCGGATGTTCCGCCGCAAGTCCGGCGGCTGAGCCGGCGGGCACGCTCCGCCGCCGGGGCGCCCCTTGGCCGGATGCCCGACGGGCCGGTTCGCGCGCCGCGCCCTCAGGCGCTGGCCCAGCCGCCGTCGTCGAGCATGGTCGCGCCGTTGACGTTGACGGCCTCGTCGCTGGCCAGCCACGAGATCGCGGTCGCGATCGTGTCGGCGTCTGCGGGGTCGGGGGGCATCGTGGCCATGGACAGCTTCGCGCGGTCCATCGCCCACGCGACCCGGGGCTCCGCGCTGGCTCCGATCGCCGTGGCCACCGCGCCGGGCAGCACCGCGTTCGAGCGGATACCCTGCGGGCCGTAGAAGTAGGCGACGCTCTTCACGAGGCCGATGACCGCGTGCTTGGAGGTCGTGTAGGCTGCGCCCGCTGCTCCAGCGCCGACCGAGGCCTTGGACGCCACCGTCACGATCGCGCCGCCGCCCTGGGCCTGCATGACAGGGAGCACCGCCCGGGTCAGGCGCATCACCCCGGTCACGTTGACGGCCATCACGTGGTCCCACGTCGCGTCGTCGATCTCGCCCAGCGGGAGGAAGAAGTCCATGATGCCGGCGACGTTGGCCAGGATGTCGATGCGCTCGCCGGCCGTGGCGACCAATCGGTCCACATCGGCCTGCCGGGTCACGTCGGCCTTGACGAACTGGATCGACAGATTGACACGGTCGGCCTGTCCCGCGGCGGCGGCCAGCGACTCGTCGTTGACGTCGCAGCCGATCACTCGGGCGCCCTCCCGTGCCAACCGGATTGCCGTGGCTCGTCCGATCCCGTTGGCTGCCCCGGTCACAATGGCGACCTTGCCGGTGTGCCTCGTGGCGTCCATGTCACTCCTCCCGAGTCGCTGGGCGTGTGCGCAGCGCCGCACGTTGCACAGCCGCGCAGCCTTCACACTAGGAGCCGGGAGCGAGTGCAGTCCTCCCGGGCAGCGGCGGCAACTGTGGCGCGCACCACGTCGCGCAGCGCAGGCGGATCGGCTCAGGCCCAGTGGGCGACTGGACGCAGGTGCAGCGCGGAGGTGTTGGACGTGCCCCGGCCCCGGGATGACCCCGCGGACCCGTAACCAGCCTGGCAAGGCCCCCGCCGCTGACGATGGTCAGTGATACCCTAGGGGGTATCCGAGGAGGTGGTCCCGATGGCCAAGCCCACGCCGCGGTGCATCCTGGATCGCAAGCGTCCGTGCATGTCCTGCGTCGCTGACAGTCCTGCCAGGTGTCCGTACAGTTATCTTCTGGACGAGTCGTAGCCGCAATCGACCACGCATTGGGTGATTTCGGCCCAGAGTTCTTGACAAGGAGGCCGATTGAGTCGTCCAATGCCTGAGGAGATCAGGCCGTTCCCGGCTTGGTGAGTGTCCATGAGCGGTCGTGGAACGGGGCATTGATGGGATACGTACAGGTTCAGCCACCGAAGGACTACGCGGAGCTCTCACCTGCGCAGCGTCTGGCGTTCTGGCGAGAGGCAGTGCTGGACGCGCTTGCCGATCAAGTCTCGGACAAGGCGTCGGTTCCGACCGCCGGACTGCGGGTCTCGACCGGCCCGGACCCGGACGTCTCGCGCTCGCCGGTCCTCGCCTGAGCGCTGCGCCATGAGACCGCGGCACGTGGGCTGCGGACATCGGTCCGCGGTCGCCCTGGGCAGACGTGCTCACCAGAACAGCTGCCTCCACGCGGGGTCTGGGTGCGGGGCTGCGCTTCACTCGGTGAGCGCGCAGCCGTTGCGGTAGGCCCATGCGGCAGCCTCGCCGCGGCCCCGGACGTCGAGCTTGCGGTAGATCGCCATCGAATGGTGCATCACGGTCTGGGGTCGCATGCCCAGGGCGCGGGCGATCTCCTTGTTGGTCTCGCCGAGCGCTACCCGGGGCAAGAACCTGACGCTCCCGGGGGGTCAGTGGTTCCGCGGGCGTCGCTGGGGGAATCCCTGGCCCGGGATTCGGTGCCGCGGGGCCAGTCGATTGCGCGTCGACCTGCCCGGCCGCGGTCTCACCAGCCAGTGGGGTCGCGCTCGCGGGGTAGGGCGAGGCGGGGCCGCCACCTCGGCGACGTAGTCCAGAGCAGCCCGGCCCGCCTGTGCCGGACCTATTCCCCGCGCGGGCGCTGACCACTGTGCGTGGCGCTGCGGCGGGACCTCACGCTCCAGCTGGGCGCAGGCCTCCAGGTAATCGGCGAGGATCTCAGACATCGCGCCCAGGGTCGCCTCGTAGGAAGCCGCCGCGGCACGCAGGAGCACGGCCCGTTCGGTGTCGCCCCGGCGCAGGGCGCGGGACGCAGTCAGTGCGACCATCACCATCGGGAACAGCGGTCGGGTCCGGTGGTAGTCGTAGGCCACCAGCGGGCCGCGACGGATCCACCCGGCGTCGGCGCTGAGTTCATCGGCGGCGATTCCCTCGGCGGCCAAGGCGCCGAGGACATAGAAGCCGACCTGGGGTTGTCGGGCAGCCTCGCACTCATGGAGCAGGCCCTCGAGGGCGGTCAGCGGACCTGCCGGGGCGGCCAACTCGGCGGGCAACCGGTGCAGCTGGATCATGGCCGGGATGGTCGTGCCCGGGTCGTCGGTGCCACGTGATCGGGTCAGTGCGCGCATGGCGAACTCCGCCGAGGTCGGCAGGTCCCCCCGCATTTGTGCCGACATGCCGGCGTACAACTCGAAGCGGGCCAGCGCGCGCGTGTCGCCTGCCGCAGCCGAGACCGCCAGTCCCTCCTGCCCGGCCCCGAGAGCTTGCACCATGTCGAGGGTGATCGGCAGTGACCGCACCTGCAACTGCTGCGCCTTGAGAAGGGCTCGGCGATCCCCTTACCGACGAGCCGCGTCGACCGCATCGGTGATCCGCGTCCCCAGCCACTGGGCGTAGGGCTGTGGGTCAGCACCGCCGTCGCCATGGATGGCCGACCAGGTCAGGGCCCGGGCAAGGGTCGCCTGCCCGGTCGCCTCCCCGGTCGCATCGTGGTCGCCGCCGGCCGATTCCACCAACTCGTCCAGGCGGGGCTCGAGGGTGGTCACGGCTCCTCGGAAGGTGGACAGTGCGGTCGCCGCCGCGACCGTGGCGTGAAGGGCCTGGTCGGGGGAGCTGTCCAGGATGGCGCGGTCCAGGGCGGTCAAGATGTCGCCGATCTCGTCGGCCCGCAGAGGTCTCGTGGACTCGCAACGCTTCTGGAAGTGCGCGACATGGCGTCGCCGGACGGCGTCGGCGTCTGCGCACGCTGCCATGCGGGCGCGGGGGAAACTTCGGACGAGCTCAGGGATGCGCAGGAGCGGCTCCTGGGGGTCGAGGGCTGAGAGGTCGACGAGCGCCACGTCGATCAGTGGCGAGATCCGATCCAGGGCATCCGCTGTACTGACCCCGCGGGGTGCCAGGACGTCGAGGGCAGCACTGAGGTCGAAGGATCCCTCGAACACCGACAGCTGGATCAGGTCGTCTTGGGTCTGCGGGGGAGCAGCCCGTAGGACCAACTCAGTGTTGCCTCGATGCTGGCATGACGGTCATCGGGTGCCCGAGAACTGTCGCGCAGGAGCCCCATGCCGGTGGGCAGGGCCAGTTGCTGGGCGATCACCGCGGGTGGTATGGATCCTGCTCGCGCTGCGGCCAGCTCGATGGCCAGGGGGAATCCGCCCACGGCTCGGCACGTGGCAACCACCCCGGCGTCGTTTTCCTGCGTGAGTGCGAACGCCGCGTCGATGGCCTGCGCGCGCTGCACGAAGACAGTGACGGCAGGCTGGAGTGCTGCGTCGGCAAGGGCCAGGACATCTGGATCCGGCAGGGGCAGTGGGCGCAGCCGGAGCACGATCTCCTGCGGGACCCCGAGGGGGCGTGCGCCGGGTGGATTCTCTCGCTGAGCGCGCCGAGGGTGCAGGTGCGGCGGTGTGGGCGAAAGCGTCGGCTCTGCGATAGCCAGCCAGCCAGCCAGCCAGCCCGCGGAGGCGGTGTCGTGAGGCCAGTGCAGCGCCAACATGGATCCGGCCTGCCGCGACGTCCGGTGTGGCCCTCTGACCAGGCGGATTCCGGCGCCGCGACCATAGGTTGGCCCCATGCTCGCCTAGACTGCCCAGCGAGGGCGGCTCCAACCCACTCGAGCAATAGTCGAGACGTGAGCCCCCGGGCCTCTAGCTCAATGGTAGAGCTGCGGACTTTTAATCCGTAGGTTGCGGGTTCGAGCCCCGCGGGGCCCACCATTATCGTCGCAGGTCAGAGCGCTATTGCAGGGCTGGCCTTCTTCTCAGCGGCCAACCCCTTGCGGCATCTGCAGCCTAACTGCAGCCAACCTGGTCAGGATGAAGGCGCGGGCGGCGATAAGGCTCTACCTCTGTCGAGGGGCGTGACGAACCCGGGTGCGAAGTCTTGCCTGCGGGTCGGGTCTCCTCCTGATGCTGGGCAGCCAATGGCTCGAAGTCACACGCACGTCGAACCTCAACGATGCCGTTGAGTGTCACTCCCACTGTGACGCAGGGCCGCTTGAGTTCGCGGAGATCGGAGATCACGATCGGAGCAACCCGCGACGATGCACCGCCGAAGGCCCTGGGGGCGCAGCCCCACCGGGGTGCGCTGCCAGAGGGTGGCTATCGTCCTCCACATGAGTCACGCACTGCCCCTCCGGATATTCCTCGCCTCCTGATGAACGCGCCGCCGTACGCGGGTGCGTCAACGAGCACAACGCCCGCCGCGAGCGCGAAGGTGGTGTCACCTATGAGGTTGTCGAGTGGAATCGGACGCGGGGCACCGCGCGTCGAGCCCAGGAGGCGATCAACGAACTTATCGCCGAGAGCCACTTCATGATGGTCCTGTTCAGGGGCGCCTGGGGCAGTGCGCCGGGTAGCCCGTGGGGATACACCTCCGGCACTGAGGAAGAACTGTTCACTGGCCTCCTCGAGCTCGGACAGGCCGAGCAGCCCATGCGGGACGTATGGGTTGGCTTCGTCGAGGATTCGAACCCCAACGAGCGGATCGTCAAGCTGCGGCAGAGATCATCAACCGGCACGCGTTGATGTTTGAGTCGGTCGCCGACCTACGAGATCTGAAGGAGAGGGTGACCGCGCTCCTGGAGTCCTGGGACGCCCTTGCGGACACCAAGATCCCGAGGCATGTCGACCTGATGCCGTCGTCGGGAAAGGATGTGCTTCGCGCCGCCAACCTGCGACTTAGCGGCCAGAAGCTCGTCGATCTCGGCCAGCCAGATGCGGGACGCGCGTCGTTGAAGGAAGCTGCCGTCCTAGGGGGCCCCGTCGAACTCCTGGCCTGGACCGAGCCGGCTACCCCTGGGTCACCAGCCACACCTTCCGCAAGACCGTCGCGTCCCGACTCGACGACGCCGGGTTCAGCATCCGACACATCGCCGACCAACTCGGCCATGCCAGACCCTTCACCACCCTCGACCACTACCTCGGCCAGTGCACGATCACCACAGCCGAGTTCGCCGAAGCACTGACCGACCTCACCCAGCCCGAGTAAGTGGTTCGTTTCTGGTTCGTTTCCGGTTCGCCACCACCACCCCCAACCGCGAAACCGCACGTCACGTGAGACCCGCGGGGCTCGAACCCGCAACTACGGAGCGTCGGATGAGGTCGCTTCCGAGCAGTCTCCGTGCTCACCGAGTCGATCTGCGGGCGAAGTGGGGGGCGTCGAACCGAGAAACGAGCGTCGTCGACAACAAGCGTCCTCGGCTTGTAGGCGGCCGTCAGGACACCTCGCAGTTGAATCGCCCCACTCAAGGACAACTTCACGCCGGCCGTGCGATAGTCCACCATGGCTCCGAATGACGAGTCGCCACCCGAACACAACCCTGCTGCGCAGGACGCTGCCACCCGTGCGGAATCCTCTTCTTTCGAGGTCTCCCCAGCGATGGCGGGCGCCATCGCCCTGGTCGTCGCCGGGCTGGCGGCCGTCGGCGTCTCCGGTGGGCTCCTAGCTCGCGCAGTTCGCAATGCCCCAGGACTCATGACCTTGGTCGTGTCGATGGCCATCTTGATTCCCGCTCTGTGGCTCGTGCGCAGCAACTGGCAAGCCGGCCGACGCCCAGTTGCGTTCCTGCTCCTCGTCCTTTCGCTGGCGAGCGTCTACGCAGTGTTCTTGGGCGCTGCGTCGCTGGTCCTTCAGGAGACTCCCTCGGTCTCCGCCTCGGCTGAGCGAACCGACGACGGGTACACGGCCAGTGTCGAGGCCAAAGCGGCCGGGCTCCGGGCGGATGGCGACATGCTGGTTCAATTCGTGGCACTGGACGACTTCCCCGAAGATGGCACCTTTCCCGACGTAGAGAAGTCCTGCTCCAATTCCCGCCTAACCCAGAAGCAGGATCCCGCCAAGCCGCCGATTGGCACACTGTTGGCCTGGCAACAGGCAGGCCCGGACTCCAACGGCGAAGCCGTGATCAGTTTCGAGGTAGCGGTCCCAGCGGACACGTATGCGGGCCTGTGCGCAGCGGCGGTGTACCAGAGGAAGACCGTCACCTCCTTCGACAAGGTACGGAGTTGGTTGCATCTACCCCAAGACCCCAGCGCCCACATCTCGGTTGCCGTGGTCCGACTCACCTGAGGACCTCCTGACACGACCGCGAAGCGACCAGGACACCCAGGCACTCCATCAGAAGGACACATCCTCAAGGCGACGTCTGTCGTTTTCACGCTGACGGGGATCCCCGATGCGGACGGTCCGGGCGCACAGGAGGGCAGCGCGCGTCAGTGTCGATTGAGTTCGAACTCCCGGGTCATCAGGGCCTGTTTGTAGTGCGATTCGGCTGCATCGACCTCGGAGGAGGACGTGCTCGGGCCAAACACCCGCAGGATGCTGAAGATGTAGTGCCGAGCATGGTTCCTACGCGCCGCCGGGGTGCCGTCGCCCGCGCTTGCCCCTGCGGCTCTCGGAGGACCACGTTGCCTCCGTGCCCGTCGCGTGCGTAGCTCGTCCATCGGCCCAGGATCCGCTCCGCGCCGTCGGCTTTGCCGACGTACAGCTTGCCGTTGGATGAATCGGTGATCAGGTCGATCCCCTGGACAGCGGACAGGGAGGTCCGCCAGTCGGCATACCGTCGGTCGGACACCATCTCCTGGAGCGGGTGGTAGGTCAGGGCGACGTGATCGACGCCAGGGAAGGCGACCTTGTCCCGGTCCGCGATCTCCAGTACCGCGAGGTCGGCAGCGCTGAGGGCGTGGCGGTGCCAGTTCCGCGGACTGGTCACTCAACCACCAGCCGATCTGCCAGCCTCTCCAAGAAGTCGCTTGGCCGGAGGTCCAACCAGCGGTACGTCCCAGTCCGTTCAGAGACGACTTCCCCGAAGTTCTCAAAGGCGCAGAAGAGCCGCGAGCGACGCTGACCGTCAGCAATGAGGACGACCCAGTACCGCTCGGGGTCTGCCGGGAAAGCGGCGCGTCGAGACGCTCTGCGAGCGTGTGTACTCGAGGACACGGGCGGCCGTGACGTCCTCGGGTCCTGTGAGGGCATCGTGCTCACCCGGTCTGAAACTGTGACGGATCAGGCGAACGTCGTTGAGCCCTATGGCAGGTGCTCCGCACCGAGGCCGGAGATGACATGCCCCAGACGCAGCGCCCCAGACGGTGGCCCACCCGGATCATCAGCGGCCGCCGAGGGGTCAAGGGCGAAGTTGTCGCCGTGGTGCGCCATGAGCACCAACCTAGACTCCGCGGCGGGCGCACCAGTCGTGGACCAGGGTCGTGGTGGCGCACCGCATGTCGCAGACTGCATAGCGGCTCGAGAGCCCTCGCATCGGCTGGCCGGTTAGGGTCTTCGTACGGCCAAGAGTCGATGGCACTCGGGGGGTTGGACCACAGGAGGGAGTCGGATGGATATCGAGACAGTCCTCAAGCTCCGCGATGAACTCTTCGAGAGCATCGATCCGCACATGCATTTTCAATCGCTTGTTCGACCATCTCCCGCGACGACTCCGTTGACGCGGGTACCGCTACTCCATTGTCCGGCAGGGAAGCTGGCGCGCTGCATCAGGGCCGCGAGGAGTCGGTCTTGGGCATCGATCGGGGTGCCGGCCCACCGGGTGACGGCCCGGCATCGGCCGTCGTAGTCCCGGAATCTCGACCGGGCTCTGATCCGCCGCGAGGCAGGGTCTTGATGGGAGTCGATGCGCCGTGCGTTCCCGGTGCCAGTGGTGGACGCCCCATCCTTCGACGCTACGGCCTGAGCGTCAGATGCCACGCGCGGAGGTGCCCGCCAACGCCGCCGGGCTGCTTGCTCATCAAGCCGTCACGTTGCTCGGAGGGTTCGTCAGTGTAGGCAGCGTCGACCCCGGCCATGCGACCACACATGCCGGCACGACTTCGTTGACTCGGGTACGACCGCTCCACTGTCCGGCGGGGAATGTGGCGCGTTGCGCCAGGGCTGCGAGGAGCCGGTCTCGGGCGTCGATCGGGGTCCACCGAGTGACGGCCCGGCATTACGTGGCCCGTTCGTCCAAGGCAGCGAGGAGACGCGCCCGCGCTTCGGTCTCGCGCGCGCCCCAGCGCGTCACCGCTCGGTAGTGGCCGTCGAAGTCGCGGAACCTTGCTCGGGCCCGGAACCGACCCGAGACGCGGTCATGATGGAAACCGATGTGTTCGTGTGTCCCTGGTGCCAAGGGTGGTCGTCCCGTCGCTGGACGCTAGGACCACCTCAGCGGAGTAAGCACTGCAGCGGCGGATGAGCGTCACAGGCGGCGAAGTGGGGCAGGTTCGAAGGGTTTCACACGGTCAGTTGGTTCGTTGGCCCCAATCACATTGGAGGCGCGAGCCGGCTGCGGATCTCGCGGGCCGTTCCAACCGGATCGACCCCGTGGTCGTGTGATTCCGGGACAACCACAAGTTCCGCGTGCGGCATCAGACCGGCCAATCGGTCGGTCGCCGCGACAAGCATCGGGAAGGTAGGTTCACCGCGCAGGATCGTGACAGGAACCTCCACACCGATCATTGCCGAAGTAGGAGTCGACACGGCCCTGGTGAGCACGGCGTCGTACACAGTTGACTGGGCCAGCGGGACGAGGGCAGCGAACATAGGACTGGACCGGACCTGCTCAATCACCGGGTCCGGCAGCCCCACCGCCTCCCGCTGGAACAGGACCACGGCCTCGTCGGCATGCCCATTGTCGATCAGCGACTGGAGCCGCTCGGGCAGGTCCGCAGACGGCTCACCCTCACCGAAGTGGAACGGCGGCTCCGAGAGGAACACGTGGGTCATGGGCACGCCCTCCGCGGCAGCGAACAAGGCAAGCACCGCACCCGAAGAGTGTCCGATCACTGCCGACTCGCCGCCGACCGCGTTGATCACCGCCGCGAGGTCCTCCGCTTCCCGGGCCGGCAGGTAGGGGGCGGTGTCTCGACTGTTCCCGCGGGCACGGCGATCCACCGTGACACCCCGAAATCCGGCCGCTGCCAGTTCCGCAGCTAGCGGAGCACCCGCCTCCGCGGTCGAGAACGCCCCACCGACGATCACGACTGGAGTCCCGCTGCCCACCTCATGGAAAGCGATCAGAGTGCCGTCACCCGACGTCGCGTGCTGCATACCCCGGATCCCACCACGCGAAGCCCGCTCCGACAAGCAGGGCTCTCGGACACTCCCCCACAGTGCGCGCGATAGGCGGCGGAAAGCAGCGCCGCTGACCGGGACGGTACGCGGCCGATAGGGGCACCCTGGGCGCCTCGCGGGGCTGGTCACGATGACGGGGGCGACGACCTGGACCGATCAGTCGAGCCGGGCTAGCGCCGCCGGCAGGTGACGTAGGTCGGTGACCGTGACCTCTGGCGCGGGGAAGTGGTCGGGTAGGTGCCGCCGCGGTTGAGCCCGACGCCGACCATGCCCACCTGCTGTGTCCCGTGGATGTCCCACGGGTCCACAGCCACCATCGCCGTGCGCTCGAACGGAAGATCTGCGGTACGTGCGGCGTGGCGGTAAGCGGCCGGTGCGGCCGAACGACGATCACACCAACCGCGCTACACCACTATCGGGGACTCAACTTCACGGCGCGAGAGGCGATCTGGGAGTTCTCGCTCAGTCTGTGGCTGTTGACCAAGGGTTTCCGGCCATCGCCGGTCCTCACCGGCGCGCCGGTGCACTGATCCGACGACCCTTGAATTCGCCGGGGGTCCCGCAGCGGCATACTGGAGGCGGAGGTGCGCCGTGGGATCCCTGTTCGCGATGAGCCTGCCTGCGCTGGTGATCGCCCTGTTCGTGCTCGGTATGGTCGAACTGGCGCGTGACAAGCGTCGCGGGCGCCACGGCACCGCGATGGCCTCGACCGGGTTCGACCTCCTGCAGGAGGCGCTCTACCCGTCGAAGAGGTACGAGATCGAGCAGCGCGAGCATGAGTCGCTCGTGTTCGAGGAGGACTCCGACGGGGCACCCCCACGCAGCCGAATCGACCTGGACGCAGGGACCGCGCACGTGCGGCTGCCCAGCTGATACGACTGCCCCGTTGATACGACTGCCAGTGATCGACTCCCCCCGCTGACGCTCGGCCCTCCAGCGCGCCGGCGGACTGGCCTGTGACGAACGCTTGGTGGAAAACCGGCGGTTTGCTTGGGAGCGGGAGACGCCGCCGCTCGGCCAGGAACTCCCCGACGCGAGTTGCCTCGCTGGCCCTTCACCCAGTTTGCCCGGTCGGTCGGCACCCGTGCGCTGCCCCCGCCGCCCGACGAGCCGGGCCCGTGACGAGCCGCGGCTACGCATGATCGACGGACTCGCCGGTGACCTCACGCAGGCGGACGAACAGCGCCCAGGCCTGAGCATCGGGAAGCGACAGAAGGATACGGTCATACTGGTGGACGCGCAGACCGATAGCCAGCCCCGGCCCGTTCTTGCCGAGCAGGCAGAAGTCCGTGGACGCTCGCGACGAGACAGTCCCGACGAGGACCAGCCCCGGATACCGGATCCCCATCACGGACGACGTGTGGTGCTGCACCCGATCCCAGATGTCCTTCGAATGCGCCACCCAGGCCAGGTTCTCCCGCGGCACCACAAACTCCTTGCGGCCCGCCGCCGTCCGCTGCATGCGGTCCAGCGTCAGGCGCAAGTTCAACCCATCGAAGTTCGCGTGCGCCATGCTTCAGCATCACATCGACTCCACGGCCCCGCATCCGCGCGGTTCCTGGCCAGCGGAGCCGAGTCAGGGCGGCCGACGCAGCGCGCCGGCTTTCGCCTCCCCTCGCGGCAGAATCCTGACACCCGCCAAGCAAAGGTGCTGCAGGCGATGCCTTCTCCACCTGCTGCTGCTCCAGGATGTGCGGTACTGCGAGGTAGTCGGCACCCTCTGAGCCTCGATCGATGTCTGAAAAGCCGACAATGGAGCTCTCGGCGACTTCGAGGCGGTCGGTTAGCTTCCGCAGATGTCGGCGGTAGGCGCGGACCCTCCACCGCATCAGCGCCAGACCCGTGGCGGTGGTGCCCCAGTACCCTTCGAGCAGCTGACTCAGCGCGTGCTGGACCGGGTGTAGGGGATGACTCGACCCCGCGACACTACGGGTGCGCAGGGGTGCGCGCTGACGGCGACGCAGCGATACCCTCGGTACGTGATGATCGTGGACGTCGACCCAGAGCGCTTGCGCGAAGTGTGCGAGCGGTACGGAGTCGCTTCCTTGGAGGTCTTTGGCTCGGCCTCTCGCAACGAAGATCGGCACGACAGCGATGTCGATCTGCTCTATGTGTTGAAGCCCCATGCCCGACTAGGCTTCAGCCTGTTCGATCTTGAGGACGAGCTTGCAGCCCTGTTCGGCCGACCGGTCGACCTCGTCTCGCGTAAGTCGATCAACAAGTACATCCGCGAGCAGGTGCTCGCCGACGCGCAGCCGCTCTATGCAGCGTGAGCTCTTGCTGCTGCGCGAGATGCGCGACGCAGCCGTCTCGATCCGGGACCTGATCAGTGGTCGAAACGCCGAGCAGGTGGAAGCTGACGCACTTCGGCGTTCAGCGCTCTTGTGGCACTTCACAGTCCTATCGCCGCGAAATGCGCGCCTCGGTCTCTCCGCGCAGATGCCGGCGGCAGGTCGCCCACGCCTTCCGCCAGTGACACAGAGTGGCCGCTGGGAGCCCACACCCCAGACCTACACCAACAGCCTGCTGCGCAAGCACGGCATCGAGGTCCTGGAGATTCGCGGCGCGGAACTGGGCCGCGGACGGGGCGGCGGGCACTGCAGGACCTGCCCCATCATCCGCGACCCGCTCGAGGACTGAGCCCGGCCCCGCGACGGGGCGCCGGCTAGACGACGATCAGCCCGCTCCCCGGAGTGGGGAACGGGCCGATCGGGTGGCCGGCGATCAGGTCACGGCAGGATCGCCACTCCGTCGCTGTAGCGGATCACGTAGCTGGGATCCTCGTAGTCATCCGGGTCACCCGGAACGGGGATGCCGTCCACGGTGTCGCCGAAACCGTTGACCACCGAGTTGATGGTTCCCGGTCCACTGAGGTTGTTCGTCATGATGTGGTTCAGGACCACTCCCGGCGTGTCGGGAACCTCGTAGCCGTTCTCGGTGACGATGCTGGGGTTGTTGCGGTTGAAGACGTAGACCCCACCACCCCATAACTCGTGCTCCTTGACGTCGTCGGCGACCTTGTAGCCGGCCCAACCGAGTGTGCCGTCATCGGCGGTCCACTCCGCTTGTGTGGGCGGGTCGTAGGGCAGCTCGTTCTGGAAGAGCAGAACCCGGCCCCGCTCACCGTTCCAGACGCTGTTGTACTCCTGGAAGTGCTCGACGAAGTAGCCGGTCGCGGTGACGTCGTCGCCGTTGACCACCACGCCGTTGCGCCCGATGTTGGTCCGCCAGCGCTCGTTGTCGCCGAACGTTCCGTCGGTGCGGTCGAAGTCCTCGATCCCGTGGTCACCGCGCCACACCCAGGTGTGGTCGATGAGCACGTGGTCGCTGTTCACCTCGAGAGCGATGTCGACCTTGCCGGTGTGCGGCCCGCCGACGCGGAAGTACACGTCGGACAGCGTGGTCGGGTTCGCCGGGTTGCTGCTGTTCCGGCCGTTGTTGCCGTTGGGCTTGCCGACCTGCAGCAGGAACGGCGACTCCACGTCGTTGCTCTCGGAGCTGGCGGCACCCGCGTCGATGGTGATGCCAGCCACGATGATGCCCTGCCGATCGAACAGGCGCATCGGGACCGCACCGTCCACGGCGTCCAGCGTCGCCAGGCCCATGCCCAGGACGACGGTGTCCGCCCGCTTGACCGTGATGCTCTTATCGATGTCATACACACCGGGAGTCAGGATCAGCTGCTTCCCGCGGGCCAGCTCCCGATTGATCCGCTTGACCGGATCGTCGGGGTCAGCGACGTAGAACTCGCTCAACGGGATCGAGCGCCCGGCAGTCATCCCCTCATCCCAGCTGATGCCGCGCGTGTCGGTGTCTGCCGACGGGACCCGGACCATCCACTTGCCGTTGTCATCGACGTACAGGTAGGGCTTCTCCCGGCTCAGCGGAGTCTCCTCCAAGGTCGTGTAGGGCGGGTCGGGGTAGGTCGCCTCGTCCGGGGACGCCGCTCGACGCCCGAGAAGACCTGGTTCCACACGGCGTTGGACCACTCGCCCACCTGGGTGTTTCGGGTGTACCACTGCTGCTGGGAGCCGTTGATGATCGTGCCCGCCCGCGAGTCGGCGATGAAGCCACCGCTGGCGAAGGACGGACCGGTGCAGTAGTCCATCAGCGTGAGGTTGCCGCCTTGGATGTCCACCCGCCGCAAGGAGACCGCCTGGGACACAGCCCAGAAGTTGGCCGAGGCCTCGCAGCCGCCTTGACCCAGCAGTGTTGACGTTGATGGTCAGGTTCGACAGCCCGCGCCAGAAATTGTTCAGCGCGAAGCACCCGACGAACTCGGGGTTGGACGGGTCGTCGAAGCACTGGTTGTACACCTCGATGGCGCCGTTGATCTGCACGTCGCCGGGTGAGGCGCCCAAGCCGGCCACCTCTGTGTAGTACCCCACCTTGACCTGCAAGGGCTCCTCGTCGCTGCCGTACGTGCCGGGCATGAAGTACAGGCCGTAGCGATCGGTGCCCATCTCGTTGCTGACCTGGGCCTCGTGGATCTCGTCGAACACCGACTTGATGTAGGCGGTCGACATGCTCGGATCGAAGATGGTGACGTTCGGCCCGAAGTCCGGTGGGGCGGTCTCAGGCTTGTGCGTGGGCTTGTGCTTGACCTGTACGCCGGTCGGCGTTGCCGGGGCCGCGTTGGCCGCCGCTCCCACCGGTGCCAGCAGTGCCATCACAGCCAAGCCTGCAACCGCGACCAGCGCACGGTGCGGCCGTTGCTGCCTGGAGCGTGGATCTCCGGGCGGTTGGTTCCAAAGCGGTCTTCCAGAACGCATAGGGCCTCTCCTCCAAGGTGAATGTCAGGTTGTGCGAAACCCGCCCGGGACCGGTGGAACGGAGAGACCCCCCTCCCGTTCCGGCCACCTGTGACACGAGCGAGCCGCGCCCAGCGAGTGAGCGCTTTCTCACCGTGGCCCAGACGACGGGAGGGTGTCAACCGCTCACTCCGACGAATCGCGACGGTTTTCGCCAGCGATCCGTGCCCGTACGGTCGTAGCCACGGCCCTGGGGAATCGGCCCCGACAGCCGGCAGCCGACGGGCAGGCTCGGCAGCGCGACAGTCCCAAGCAGTTGCGTCGAGCAGAGTGGTGTTCGGGTGGCCCGGTGGTCGCGTCGCTACGGGTGCAAAGGCGGTCGCCGCGTGATCCTTCGAGTGGTCTTCCACAACCGACTCGAAGAGGACTTCCGCGATGACCGCTGTTCCCAGTATCGACCCTGCCCGGCTACTTGAGGAGCAGTTGGCCCAGGGCTTCGCCGGACCTGCTGCGGAGCTGCTGACGACGTTCATCAACACTCTGCTGTCGGCCGAGGCCGACGCGGTCTGTGGTGCCGCCTACGGGCAGTCCAGCCCGGACCGAACGAACGTCCGCAACGGACCGGCACCAGGACCTGGACACTCGTGTCGGCACCCTCGACGTGGCGATCCCCAAGCTGCCCACCGGCAGCTACTTCCCGGAGTGGCTGCTCGAGCGCCGCCGGCGCGCGGAGGCGGCACTCACCCTCGGTGGTGGCGACGTGCGCGCTGATCTGCCCGCCCTGGAGCATGTCTGGTCCCTGGGCGGGGGCGGAGTCACCGAGATCGCCGCTGAGGCGACCGGGGAGAGCGCAGAGCTGGTCGATCGCCGCCGGCGGGGGAGTCCGAGGGCAGCGCCCTGGCAACGATCATCTACCACGTCCGGGACCACGGGCATGCCCAAGGGCTGCCCGCTGACCCACTCCAACATGCTGGCCGTCGCGAACGGCGTGCTGCCCCGCGCCTTGGACCAGATCATCACCCCCCGATGCGTCCACGTTGATCTTCCTGCCGCTGGCGCACGTCGCGGCCCGCCTGGTCCAGAGCGGATGCCTGGTCCAGGGCACTGCGATGGGTCACTGGTCGGACATTCCCACGGTGGTCGACGAGCTGGAGTCCTTCCAGCCCGACTCGTGGGGGTGCCCCGGGTCTTCGAGAAGGTGTTCGCGGCGGCCACCAAGGCTGCGGCCGAGAACAAGGCCCGGATCTTCGCGTGGGTGGCAGCAACCGCCTTCCACAGCGGGATCACCGACCGCACCCGGGCACCGGGGCCCCACTGTCCGGCGGGGAACGTGGTTCTCTCCTCCAGCGCTGCTTGCAGCCGGGCGCGGGCATCGACCTCGGTGCCGGCCCACCGGGTGACCGCCCGGCACTGGCCGTCGTAGTCGCGGAACCTCGCCCGAGCCCGGACCCGGCCCGACGCAGTGTCACGATGGAAGTCGATACTCCCGTATGTTCCTGGCACAAGTGGACCTCGGCCCATCGACCGAAACTACGGCCAGAGGCCTCATCGCCGGAACCCAATGCATGGGCCAGGGTCTCGCCTTGTTGCGCGACGGCTCGCGGCTTGTTCGATGGCTGAGTCACAGGCGGTGGCATGTCTCTCGTCGAGAGACGAAGGGGGCCGGCCCCACGCACTTGCTGGTCTCTCGACCGTCGGGGATGTGTTGGGGGGACTGTCGGCTCTGTGTAGGAGCCTCACGTGCGGGCGAGGACGCATGCGCCACCGGGCAGCGAGATGCTGGAGGCGTGAAGGAACGGCACATGCCCGCTGCCGTGGTGGTGGTTCTCGTGGTCGCCATCGCCCTGATCTTCGGCACGTCCGTGGACCCGTACTCCCTGATGATCCTGGCCACTGCGACGTGCTTCCTCGTGTGGCTGGCCTCCTTCGGCGTCACCTGGGTACGGCTGCGGACCGCCCGGACCGACGTCCGACGCGGGGCCTGACACCCCAGCGGAACCCGCGCGCGACGACCCGGCGACGTTGGGGCGTAGCGGCCGGCCTTCTGCAGGGTCTACCGTCGAGCTAGTGGACCGAGGTGGCCGACGGAGGTTCACGACGACGGTCCAGCCGACCCTAGGAGGTGCGGCGCATGGCTTGGCGGTTCAACCCTCCGCCCACGTGGCCCACACCGCCGGTCGGGTGGTCACCTCCCGAGGGCTGGACCCCGGACCCGTCGTGGCCACCACCACCTCCGGGCTGGCAGTTTTGGGTGCAGGAACCCGACTCGCCCCCGGGCCAACCGCCTTGGACTGGGACCCCGGTGGCAGCGGCCGTCCCGCCGCAGCTCAGCGGGGGACGCCGCACGGGACGCGTGATCCTGATCGTCGTCCTGGCATTCGTCGCGATTGGACTTCTCTGGGCTGCGATTGCCGCGGTCTCCCTGGCGACCCGACGCACGCAGAACCTGCAGCTGAGCACCGATTCGACCTCGTCGGCTGTGCGAGTCGACAACGAGTGCGGGCCCATCACCCTGCGAGAGGGCCCTGTTGGGGTGGTCACCACCGACGCCACAGTGAAGTACGCGTGGCGAATGCCTACCGTCACCAGTCGGGTCGACGGCGACGTCGTCGCCGTGACGGTCGACTGCCCAGCTCTCGGGTTCGTGACGAGCGTGAGCCTCGTCGTCCAGGTCCCGCCGGACGGATCAGTCGAGGCCCGCAGCTCGGCAGGCAGCGTCATAGCGGATGGGCTGAGCTCCGACCTCGACCTGAGCAGCAGCGCCGGGAGCATCACTGCCACCGGGCTCAACTCGACGACCGTCGTGGCCGACACGAGCGCCGGATCGGTGTCGCTCTCCTGGTCAGGCGCCGATCCGACCACCGTCGAGGCCAGCAGCTCGGCAGGCAGCGTGAAGGTCGTGGTCCCCGACGTCGCCGGGGTCGCCTACCGTGTGGATGCCGACTCATCGGCCGGGTCCGTCAGCGTGAACGTCCGGACCGACCCCACGTCCAGCCGGCGCATCAGGGCCACGAGCAGCGCGGGCTCCATCGCCGTCGAATACGGGTAGGCCCGGCGGAGGTCCGCCCTCACCCGGGCCCTACCGGAGGCGGCCCGCCGTCCCGACGCGACCCCGACGCCGGGCTGGCCTGCCGAGCACCGCGCGCGCTATCCATGAGCGAGTGGCGCCCCGCGCGCCGATCCCGGAGCGCTGGCCACCGATCGATGCCGCTTCCATCGTGGTGCGCGACTGGCGGCGACGTGACCGCACCCGGTCGGAGCGTTGGGCATCGAGCTTCACCGTCGGGGTCGCGGCATTCCCGGACTGAACATCAGGTCTGGTGCAGGCCCTGCGGCGAAGTGGGATCAGTCCCACTCAAACGGAGAAGGCCCAGCCCGCTCTCGCGCTTCGCCTGTACCCCGGGCGAGGACTTGGCTCGGGGACTTGCAGGTTTGTCCCTGCCAGCGTCCCTCTTCGCCTTCTTCGGCATGGCGTTCTCCGTTCGCGATTCGACACGAGCGACCCACGTCTGATCAGAGGCCCACGATCAGGTCCCGACGCCGTCCAGGGTGAGCGCGAACCCGAGCGATGTTCCCCGATGCGGACATCATCCTGGGACTGCCCTCGATGGGGGCCACGGCGATCCGCACACTGCGCGCGTCATCCAGCGTCAACGAGGTCCCCACCCCAGCGCCAGGTTGACCAGGTACGACGCGGGAGGGGCGTCGACAGCAACCAGGGCCGCGAGCGCACCAGCAGAAGGACCTCGTCGCTGAAGTCGACCCGATCCACCGATGCGGAGGTCATCTCGACAATGGTGTCCAGCAGGGGGTTGTCTGACATGTGTTGTCCTTCCATCGGCCGAGAGTCTGATGGCGGTGTGGCACCGGTCAGGCCAGGGCCTTGGTCTTCAGCGCGTCGTACTCGGCCTGAGTGATCGCACCGGAGTCCAGCAGTGACTTGGCGTTGGCGATCTGGGCGGCGGGGGTGGCGGTCTTGGCCGCGACGGACTGGATGTACTGCTCCTGGGCGGCCTGCTGGTTGGCCACGGCGGCCATCTGGCGCTCGCCCATGCTCCTGCCGCGGGCGATCAAGTAGATGAACGCCCCGAACCAGGGGACGAAGATCAGCAGCAGGGACCAGCCGAACTTGCCCCATCCTGACAAGGTGTGGTCGGAGAACAGGTCCATGATGCAGCGGAACCAGATCATGATCGCCGAGATCATGATGAAGAACCAGAAGCTCCACAGGAGCACGTCCCAGAAGCTGGTCGAGTTGAAGTCCATTGAAGTGCCCTTCGTGCAGGGGGTTTCGGAGCGGCACGACGAAGGGGTCCGGGCCGGTGGGTGGGATCAGCCGGCGGCCATCTGGTCGATGCACACCGCGATGGCCAGGATCAGGGGCGCGTTCTGCCCCGGGGCGACCTCGACGCCGTAGGAGTCGCGGACCCGGAACCACTTCTTCGACACCTCGGCCACCTTGCTGCCACCGGACTCGATCTCGAACTCGTGGTCGGTGATATTGCCCTGCGCGGTCATCTCCCCACCGCCGGACAGCTCGACGGCGAACCGCTCACGCAGCGGGCTCACCATCGCCTTCTTCACCGTGGCCACCGTCGCACCGGAGGCATCCTCGACCTCCATGGACTCGCGCACCCGGACGGGGCGGTCCTGGATCTTCATCAGCTCGGCACCATTGGCGTCCTCGATCACCAGGGTCTGGCGCACCCGCAGCGCCTTGCCGTTGACCATGAACGCCCGACGGCCGGACTCGTCCTCGATCCAGAAGTCATCCCCGATCGACAGCATCTTCTCGCGCATCTGATAGCGGTCGGCAGCACCGCGGGCACCGAACGTGGCCCGCTCCTCACGCCGATCCTGGCGCCGGTCATTTCCTCGCATGGTGTCTCCTTGGTTGGTTGCCGTCGGCCGCCCGTGCGCGGCCGCGGAGCAGGCGGCGTTGGTGTCCGACCTTGCGGGTCACCATAGTAGACAGTGGTGACCATTCGTTACCGCAGTGCCTACCCTAACCCCCTTTCGGCGGGTCCTGGGGCGGCGGCTCCGAGGCAGCGGCCAGCCACGTCGTGGCCCGTTCGTAGGCTTCGGCGAGGGAACCCTCGACCTCGTCGCCCTGGGCCACGAGGACTACGGACTCGGGCAGGCCGGCGGACCGCAACTGGGCGATGGTCGCCGGCTGCAGCCCGCAGACGACCAGGAGACCACCGGATCCGGCGACAGCGTTGCCGTAGTTCTCCAGGGAGGTGACGAAGGTCAGGTTGGTGCGCAGGTGCCCGCGCAGCCGCAGGACGACGGCGCTCGGTGGCGCGGCGGTACTGACCCCGATGCCGTTGGCCGGTGGCTGGCCAGCGCTCTCACCGGATTCGCCGGCCGCTGGCTGGGGCAGCGCGGCGAACAGTTCGGGGACGGAGGCGAACGTGCCGGATCCCTCGATGTCCAGGACGGTTACCTGCCCCGGGGTGAGCTCCGTGGGCACGGGGCCGCGTCGCCACCGGCCGGGTGCCATGGGCTCGAGGGCGACGATGTGCGTGGTCTTCGAGCTGTTGATACCGACGAGCAGCAGGGACAGGATCACCCCGGTCAGCACCGCGATGTGGATCGGGACCAGCAGGGTGGCGATCATGGTCAGCAGGGCGGCTGCCGCTGAGGACTTGCTGGTCTGCCAGGTACGGGCCAGCGCCCGGGGTTTGAGCGACCCGAAGCCGGCCAGGATCAGCAGCCCGGCCAGGGCCGGGATCGGCACGGCGGACAGTGCGGGGCCAAGGGCGACGACGAAGACCAGCATCCACAGTCCGCTGATGATGACCGCCCAGCGGGTGCGCCCGCCGGCCATCACGTTGAACGCGGTCTGGCCCACGCTGCCACCGACCGGGATTCCACCGACCAGGCTGGAGGCCACGTTCGATCCGCCCTGGGCGTAGAAGTCGCGGGTCACGTCGTTGCCGGTGCCGTCGGTGTTCGGGTAGGCCGCGCCCACGCCGGCGGCCTGAACCAGGACCACGATCGTCAACGCAGCCGCCGCGGCGACCAGGGTCGGGGAGACCAGGCCCACGTCGGGCAGCACCAGCGGGGGCAGGCCGACTGCGATCGCCCCCGACGAGGATTCCACGGTCTCCACCTGCGTGCCGGTGGCTCGGAGCACCAAGGTGGGGATCACGATCCCGATCAACGGCGCGAGCGCCACCAGCTTCCCCCGCCCGAACACGATGCTGATCACGATCGCCGTCGCGGCGGTGAGGATCGACGCCCGGTCGAAGGACTGCCACTGCCGGAGTGTGTTGAGCGCCTTCTCCAGTGTCGATCCACCGCTGGTGGTCACTCCGGTGGCATCGGCGAGCTGGCCGAGGATCAGGATCAGCCCGACGCCGAACATGAACCCGCCCATGACCGACGCGGACACGAACCGCATCAGCCGGGCGAACCCCAGGCGGGTGGCCAGGAGCATGAAGACGCCAGCCAGGATGGTCAGGGTCGCCAAGGTGCGGATCGGGTCGTCCGGGCCGGCGTTCATCACCTCGGCGGTTGTGACTGCCGCGGCGGAGGTGGTGGCCACCACCATCACCGTCGTGGACTGCATCAGCCCACCGGCTGTCGGCCCGGCGAACGACGCATACAGCCCGGCCATCGGGTTCGCCCCGGCAAGGACCGCGGTGGCCATCCCGTCGGGAACCGACCCGATGGCACCGGCGAGTCCGGCCATGGTCTCCCGACCCCAGGGGACCCTGGTCACAACTCCTCCTCGACCCTCAGTACTCGGCAGATTCCTACTGGCGCATCATCGCCACGCGCAGCTCGGCCTCGGTATCGGGGATGAGCTCCCCGGACAGGTCGATAGTGACCCGCTTGATGGTGCCGGTGAACGGGAACGTGCCGGTGTACTGCTCGGGGGCTGCCGGTTCGCCGCCGTCGTAGCCGCAGGTCAGGCCCTGGGTGCCGAACATGATCAGGACCGAGAACGGCATGTCGATGCTGGCCACCAGGTCGCCGTTGACGTAGAGCTGGCCGCGGGCCGGGACCCCGTGCCCGATGCTCGGGTCCGGCGCTCCGGTGGGCTCGAACTCGTAGCGCAGCTCCACCTCGCCCTCGGGCAGGGGGTCCGGGGACACCAGCCAGAACCGGTCACGGCCCAGCCAGTTGTACAGGAAGTACAGCTTCTGCTCCTTGACGAAGAAGGTGTACCCACCGGTCCGTCCGCCGTTGGCCAGCAGCACGCCCTCCGCCCCGCCCGGGGGGATCACGACCTCGGCGGTGATGCTCCACGGCCGGTTGTACGTCTTGGGGGTGGCAGTGAACGGCACCGACGCCCCACCGGGGTAGAACACGAACTTGTCCCGGGGAGCGGCGATCGTCGGCTTCTCCACAGTCAGGCGTTCCAGAACCTGGCCGTCGATGGGCAGGACCTGGTACTTCTCCGCCTCGGCCCACCACAGGTCGACCAGCTCGGCAAGCTTCTCCGGGTGCTCGGCGGCCACGTTCTGGGTCTCCGACCAGTCCTCGTCGAGGTGGTACAGCTCCCAGCCGCTTGCCTCCAGGGCGGCCAGGGCTTCGCTGGTGATCGGGGCGCCGAACCGCAGCCCCTGCTCGGCGGCCTCGGTGAACGTGGGCCCGGGCCACGGGCAGACCGCCCGCCAGCCGTCGTGGTAGATGGCCCGGTGGCCCATCATCTCGAAGTACTGGGTCTGGTGATGGGTGGCCGCGGCGGCGTCGTTGAAGGTGTGGGCGAAGCTGACGCCCTCGATCGGGGCCTGCGCAACGCCCCGGATGCTCTCCGGTGCCTGCACGCCCAGGGCGTCCAGGACGGTGGGCACGAAGTCGATCAGGTGCGCGTACTGCGCTCGCAGTTCACCGCCGGCGGTGATCCGCGCCGGCCAGGACACGATGCACGGGTCAGTCGTCCCACCGCGGTAGGTCTCCCGCTTCCAGCGCCGGAACGGGGTGTTTCCGGCATTCGTCCAACCCCACGGGTAGTGGTTGCAGGTCTCCACCCCGCCAAGCTGGTCAATCATCGCCAGGTTGTCCTCCAAGGACTCCGGGGCGTTGTTGAAGAAGAACATCTCATTGAGCGACCCAACCGCCCCACCCTCGGAGCTGGCCCCGTTGTCCGACACCACGATGACCAGGGTGTTGTCACGCTCGCCGATCGTGTCGAGGAACTCCAGGATCCGCCCGAAGTGGTGGTCGGTGTACTCCACGAACCCGGCGTAGACCTCCATGAACCGGGCAGACAGCCGCTTGGCCTCCTCGGACAACGAGTCCCACGCGGGCACATCAGGGTCATGCGACGACAGCTGCGTGCCGGCGGGGATGATGCCCAGGTCGATCTGGCGCTGGTGGACGACCTCGCGGTACGCGTCCCACCCGGAGTCGAACCTCCCCGCGTACCTGTCGGCCCACTCCTTGGGCACATGGTGCGGGGCATGGCCCGCGCCGGTGGCGTAGTAGAGGAAGAACGGCTTGTCCGGGGCAGTGGTGTGCGCATCCTTGATGAACTCGATCGCCTTATCGGCCAGGTCCACACTCAGGTGGTAGCCGTCCTCGGGCAGCGCGGGCTGCTCGACCTCATGGTTGTCATACGTCAGCTCGGGGTACCACTGGTTGGTCTCCCCACCCAGGAACCCGTAGTACCGCTCGAACCCGCGGCCCAGCGGCCACCGGTCGAACGGGCCCGCCGCGGTCGTGTGCTCGGCGGGGGTCAGGTGCCACTTGCCCACCCCGAACGTGTTGTAGCCCAGCGGCAGCAGCATCTCCGAGAGCATCCCCCGGTCAAAGGGCAGCAGCCCGTTGTAGCCCGGGTACCCGGTCGCGGCCTCGGTGATGCACGCCAACCCCAACGCGTGGTGGTTGCGCCCAGTCAGGATGCACCCACGCGACGGGGAGCACAACGCCGTGGTGTGCATGTTCGTGTACCGCAGACCCTCGCTGGCCAGGTTGTCCAGGACCGGGGTGTCGATCAGCCCACCGAACGGGGACAGCTGCCCGAAGCCGACGTCGTCGATCACGTAGAACACGATGTTCGGCGCACCCTCGGGGAGCGCCGGCGGGGCCGGCCACGCCGGGGTCGAGGTTTCCGTGGTCCTCCCGATGACCCCGGTGAACGGGGTGCCCTGCGGATAGGTGTTGATGGCCATGGTGCTGGTCTCCTTGGGGCGAAGCGATGTCGACAGACGCGACCACCCGTTACCTTACGCCGGCGGCTGAACGGTCGCGCGCCATGATCCTGGTGCGCTCATCAACAGTCCCACGCCTGGTCGACAGGCCGGAGCGTGCGGTTCGTGCGGACGCGTGTGCTGGATGCGGCTGCCAGGATGCCACCGTGCCCTCCGACTCCGCCAGCCCCGAACCCCCCACCCCCGTTGCTGGGCGCGCGGCCCCGGGCGTCGTTCCATGTCCTGGTCTTCATGGCTGGCGCGCTACGTACCGGCCGCCCGGCCGACGAGGTCATGGCGTGGATTGCCCGGATGGACACGCGGGCAGCCACCCCGGACTGCGCCCGATCTGTCGTCCGTGGGCCCCGAACTCCGAGACGATTCGTGCCGACTGGCAACACGATGTCTAACTAGGTTGACTATCACCATGAGTCCCATCGAGCCTGATGACCTGATCGACAGCAGCCAGGTGGCCCAGGCCCTGGGCCTGACCCATCGGCACAGCGTGTCGACCTACCGTCGCCGCTACGCCGACTTCCCCCGCCCAGCGGTGACCCGGGGGAAGGGCCGCACCAACCTGTGGCTGCGCAGCGACGTCGAGGCCTGGCGATCCCCGAGCCTGGCCCCGAGCGGTGGGCCCTCATCCTTGGACCTCAAGCGCGAGGCGATCATCGACGCGGCGGCGGAACTAATGGCAACCCGGCCGATGGCCGACATCTCCGTGCGGGAGATCGCTGCCCGTGCCGCCATCCCGCACACCCTGATCTACCGGCACATCGGCAACAAGCAGGACCTGGAACGCGCGGTGATCGACCGCACCATCAACGAGGTGCTCGCATTCACCGAACCGAGCCCGGACGCCGCCATGGGGGGCCTCGATCGCCTGATCCACACGCTGCTGCACCGCCAGGACAGCGTCCGGGTGATCATCAACTCGATGCTCACCGAGGACGGGGCAGCCAGGAACTCTGACCGCGCGCCGGTGATCGCACTGTTCCTGGCCTCCCTGCAATCTGACATCGAGACCCGACGAGCCGCCGGAACACCCCAACCCACCCCCGTGTTCCCGGCGCTGACACCCGAGGTCGCGGTCGGTGCCGTCGCGGCCCTCGTCGTGGGATGGGCTGCGTTCGAACCGCGCATCAAGGTCGGAACCGGCCTGACCGAGACCCCCACCGAGGATCTGGCGGCCCTGGCGGCAGCCATCCTCAACCTCGGACGCCCCTGAAGGAAGGGTCGGGATCTGGTCGAAAACCCCTCGGGGCGTCATGCCACCCCGAAGGGCGACTCCACCGCTAACGTGCGGTACGCAATGTCTACACTGGACCTCTGGTACGCGGCGACCTGGATGCCGACCCTGCCGCAGAGTCGGCCGACCAACCGGAGGAACACCCGTGTGCACCTCATGGACGGCCAGACCCGCCACCTTGCCAGCGCATCCAGCCCTGAACGTGGTCGCGGATGGGCCTCGGCGACTTGGGTGGACCGGAGTGGCAGCGTTCGCCGCGGCTGGTGGCCGGTTGCTGGCGGTGTCCGGGTGCAGCAGCGATCCGCAGGAGTCGGCCGTGATGGTCGCCCACCCGCTACGGCGACTAGGAGGTCGACGACGTGTCCCTCCGCGAGGTGAGTGGTCAAGTAGCCAACGGTGATGACGACCTACGTCGCCATCACGCTCTCCAGAATTCTTCGAAGAGCGCCTTTTCCGCCTCGTTCGTCCACATGTCGCCGGACCCCAGCTTTTCGGCGACTTCCGGCAGCTTCTCCTTCAGCTCACTGAGTCCCATCAGGGGAAGGTCGTGGATCTGGGGGAAGATGATGACCTTGCCGGAGTAGCGGCCTTCCACCAAGGCCCGCAGGCCTTCCCCGGCCTCCTGCATGCCGCCGATGGCGCCCACGATGGAACCCGGAGAGAGCTCCCCTCGATCGGCCAGGTCCACCACCTGCTGCTGATCGTGGATGGTCAATCCGGAAGTTCCCGTGTATTGGGCATTGTTGAGGTAAACCGCGCTCAGGTTCAAGGGCGCCAGGGTGCCGTTGGGCACACCGGCGAAGAAGACCAGCATGCCGTCGGGATTCATCAGCGTGTCGGCCTCGGCCATCACAGCGCTGATGGGGACACTGACGACCACATCGTCGGCCCCCTGGTTGCCGGTGATCTCCATGACGAAATCGTGGAGGGATTGGTCTTGGGTTTGGGAATTGAAGGTGAACAGCTCACAGCCGTTGGCCTGCGCCAGAGGGGCCAGACGTTCCAGGAGGCTCTTCAGGCGCTCATCGCTCATCTCTGTGGCGACGATCTGGCGGGGGCCGTCGGGCTGTTGAATGGCCCGCTGGACGTGCATCAACCCCATCGGGCCGCCGGCGCCCACGAAGACGGTGGTGCCCTTCGGACGCAGATCACAGCGGTTGCGCGCCTCCCCATAGGAGGCGGCGATATCCGGTCCGTGGCTGCCGAGATAGGCGGTGTAGTCGTAATGCAGGCGGCCAACGTCGGTGTCTACCAAGCCGTCCAGGGCGGTCTGGCCCACCAGGTTGAGGGTGCCCCGCCGGGCGATGTGCTTCGCCACGGCACCCACCGTTGCCGCGGAACGGGGATCGAGCATGACGATATCGTCAAAGCCGATGCCGTCAGTCAGTTCGTCCACCAAAGCTTGATAATCATCGGGGCCGATGTCATTGCGCACGATCTTCTGGGCCGAGGTTTGCTCCACCAGCTCTTCCACTGTGGCGGGCACGTCGGTCATCACAATGGTGGTCGGGGCGTCCAGACCGGAGGAGAAGAGGTATTCCCGCTCATCTGCGGGCCGGCCCATGATCCACATGATCCCGCCGGTCTTGGGATCCAGGCGGCGGCGTTGGGTATAGGCAGCCATGACGCAACCCCAAGGCTCCAGCGTGGAGGACTCGGCATACCCCATCGTGTCACTGACGGGCAGCAGGCAGGCGCCATCGTCGGTGTCGAGCATTTCCGAGCCCATCAGGTGATACTGGATCAGTCCCCCGGGAATGGTGTAGCCGTAGGCCGTGCTCTTGCCATCCTGATAGATATCGGGCTGCACGGCCAGCCGCTGGCCGTGGTGATACCGGCCCTTCAGGTTCTCTCCGACTTCGATGACCGTCAAGCTGACCTCGTGCCCCAGCCGGGTGGGCTCCTGGGACAGATCGCGATTGTAGAGCTTCGGGTGGCTGCCCCCCTGGCGCATGATCTTCACATCGGAGAAGCACTGTCCCACGCTATCGATGCGCACCAGCATCTGGTCGGCATCGGGTTTGGGGATGGGCACCAGCTCGGGTTGACCGTCCTTGCCCATGTTCTCTTCGCCCGCACCATACAGATTCCAGGCCCAGCCTTGTTCCGGCAGGGCGTATGCGGCGGCGTGGTATCGGTCGTACTCAGATGTCATGGTTCCTCCGTGTTTGGCCTGCGGTCGTGCTTCGCCATGTTCGCGAGGGGTCTCGATCACGCCGACAAGCGGAATCTATCAGGTGTGTGCACCGACGTCCAGCACGAATGTGCACAATCGTGCTGGACCACGAAGGGTGCCCCCAGGATCAGGTCCAGGCCCCGCCGGAGCCGGCAACCGACTGCAGGTCGAGCAGCATCGGGTCCTCAAGACCCGGCGATCGGCAACTGAGCGGGGACGTGCGGCCACCATCCCCGTCCGCCTGCCGGAAATCCCGGCTCCAGCGCAACAGCTGCAACCAGGGCGCTTTCAGCGTTGGCTCCGCGTCCCGGCCTCGGCGTCCAGGGCGGCGTCCATCGCGCGTGCCGTGCTTGCATCGGTGACCAGGACGTTGATCAATCCTGCTCGCGCTGCGCCGATGGCTGCCCTGGCCTTGGTGGCGCTGCCGGCAAAGCAGATGACGTGGGGGATCGCCCGGGGCTGGTCCGGGGTGACCCTCGAGCAGGACGCGGCCCTGCTCGAGGGTCACGATGTGCCCGTCAATGGTGAACGACCACCCGGCGACGTCGCCGACGGCGTCGGCGAGGGCTGGGTCGTGGACCGGGAATCCGGCGGCCGCGTAGCTGGGATCGGGCTTGGGCCACGCGCCGACCCCGACGAGGGCGACCCGGGCGCGGTCCCAGAGGGCGACGATGTCGCGGACCTCGGGCTCGGCCCCGCAGTGGCTCGGCGAGTGTGGCGGAGACCAGGGCCGGGGCGTTGAGGTACACGGGGCGCCCGCCGAGCGACCGGGACCAGGTGCGCACGATCTCGTTCGGTTGGAACCAGGGCCGGTCGCTGGCGTTGCCCCCCATGGCCGGGGCGATCACCACGCCGGGTAGCGTGCGCCGGATCGTGCGGCTCACGCTGTAGACCGTCCTGCCCCATGAGGAGACCAGGACGTCTCCGCTGGTCAGCGGGATCTCGTCGAGCGCGGCCCCGAACGGACCGCTGAGCGGGGGACCGGGATCCGCCTCGTTGGCCCGGCCGGATGCCACGTGGCCGCGGTGCAGGCCCAGCCGTTCCCGCAGACGTTCGACCAACGCGGGGTCCACGCCCGGGGGGACGATCTCGATCTGCACGATCCCGAGCTCACGGGAGGATCCTCACGGCGCAGGACCAGGCGATCCGCGGTGGGGCAGCCATCGATCCCGGTGGGGCGCGGGGCGGGGCGCTGAATTGACACCACGAGGTGCCCGTTACCGCCGCCGGCGGACGCACGGTGACGGGAGCGAGGACGGTCCTGGCTGCAGCGGTGGCATGACCGGCCAGGAAGGACCGCCTGCAACTGTCGAGTATCGGACGTTCGGCATCGGAATCGATCGACGCCAACGGTTCATCCAGCCCGTCCGGTCATCTCCGCCCGCGCGGGGAGCAGACCACAGCCCCCGGCCTCTGGGCTGCCCGGGGCTGTGGGCTATCGACAGCGAGGCGTATTCAGGGTTGGCTGTTGACCATCCGGTCGCTGCCCTGCGCACCGGATCCGTCCCAGGAGTCTTCGTGACCTATCCCGAATCCCTCGACCACATGCTGGCTGCGTGGAATGAGCCTGATCCAGTATTGGTCCGCCACCATGTGGAGAGGGCGGTGGCACCAGGAGTCGAGTTCGTCGATCCCAGCGTGGCGACCCACGGCATCGACGAGTTCGAGACGAACGTCCGCAGGGTGCAAGGCAGTCTTCCCGGGGCGACCTACTCGCGCACGAGCGGGGTGGACAGTCATCATCAACTCCACCGCTACTCATGGCAGATCAGCCGCGACGGCCTTGTGCTCCTCTCCGGCTTCGACGTCACCGAGGTCGACGAGCACGGCCAGGTGACGCGGGTTCTCGGGTTCTTCGGCCCGCTGCCCGACGTCGACTGATCCCTATCGCCCGCCGCGCTTCCAGGGCTGGTCGCCGTCGGACTCTGGCCGACGGACCCCCACTTCACCCCCACCAGCACCTCCGACGGGTAGCGCATGCGCCGCCGCGCACGGACGCACCGCACCCGGTGCGGTCTTGACCCAACGCCCGTCCTCGATTCGCCCGGAGGAGCCTCCGTGCGCGATCGTCTACCAGTGAGGGACTGTTCCTGCGCGGTCCGTGTCGGGTGAGCGGGCGGCGCTGGCGACCGAGGTGGGACAGTGGGGTGATCCCGTTCCAGCACTCGATGGTGATCAGGTGCGCACCGGAGGTGGTGTTCAGTTGGATCGAGGATCCTGAACGGGCACGTCAGTGGCAGCCCGATCACGCGGGAGGAGAAGTGCTTCACGCCGAACCCGGCATGGTCGGCACCGAGTCCCGCGAGGTCCTGCAGGACAACCTCGGACGCGTAGAGATGCACGGACGCATCATGGAGTTCCACCCCGGCGCCTCGATGGCTGTGCTGCTGGAGGGTCAGGGGATGACGGTCACCGCGCGCTACGAGGTCAGCCCCCATCCGGCGGGCACGCTGCTGCACGTCGAGCAGTCACTGGCCGTGCCCGGCCGCGTAGCGCGGCTGCTCGAGCCGCTGATCCGGCGACGGGTCGCTACCCGGGCACGTGCCGACCTGCAGCGGCTCAAGCACCTCTGCGAGAGCGGCCTGCCCCAGGCACCTCCCACCAGCAGACCGGGTGACAGCGCCGCATACCCCAACGGTGGAAGCACCGCGCTGCGGGCGGCACGCCGTTCACGCTCAACGCCTGCCCACGCCTCGATCCAGTCGACCGCAGGGTGTGTCACTTCGCCGCGAAAGGCGCTGTCTGAGGCTCGACCGCGTCCAGGGGTGGCGGCGTCTGGCATGGCCACGGCTGGACTCCCGCGTCGCTGGCGGGTGTGTCGTTGCCGCCCACAGGATGCGTTATCAAACTGAACCGCCCTGGTGAGTCCGGAGACTCCAAGCCTTGGGAGGGTTGGAGTTCATGTCAGGGAACACGTCGAAGAGGTATCCGCCGGAGCTGAAGGCCCGGGCGGTTCGGATGTATGCCGAGATCAGGCCCGATCATGCGACGGATTGGGCAGCGATGGCCCGGGTCGCGGAGTTGCTGGGGGTGTCCGCGGCCGAGACGGTTCGGAAGTGGGTGCGCCAGGCCGAGGTCGATCAGAGCGCCCGCGCGGGGGTCCACCAGTGAGGAGTCGAGATCAAACGGCTGAAGCGGGAGAACGCCGAGCTGAGAAGAGCGAACGCGATCCTGAAAGCTGCCTCGGCCTTCTTCGCGGCCGAGCTCGACCGGCCAGGTCAGTGATCGTGGACTCCATCCACGAGCAGGCCGACCACCAGCCCTGCGGCGGGCTGCGATGGGGTATGGCGCTGAACCGGGTGGGGGTGCCCGTGGCTCGGTGCACGGTGGAGCAGCTGATGGCCCAACTCGGATTGCGCGGGGCGGTCCGCGGCAAGGTCAAGCGCACCACGATCGCCGGCGTCGGACCCAAGCCCGCGGACCCGGTGGGGGGCGACTTCGAGCCGCTGGCCCCGAACCGGCTGTGGGTGGCCGACTTCACCTACGTCTCCACGTGGGCCGGTTGGGTCTACGTGGCGTTCGTGATCGCCGCCTACGCCCGGCGCATCCTGGGCTGGCGCGCTGCCACGTCGATGACTGCCGACCTGGTCCTCGACGCGGTCGAGCAGGCGATCTGGGTCCGTGAGCATGAAGGCCGGGCGGACTTCACCGCCCTGGTGGCCCACCACGACCATGGCAGCCAGTACCTGTCGCTGGCGCACACCCAGCGGCTGGCCGAGGCCGGGATCCGGCCGTCGGTCGGGGCCGTCGGCTCCAGTTACGACACGCCCTGGCCGAGTCCATCAACGGGCTGTACAAGACCGAGGTCATCCGACGCCAAGGACCGTGGCGCAACGTCGACGCCGTCGAACTGGCCAGCGCCGAATCGGTCGACTGGTATAACGACCGCCGCCTCAACGCGGGCGATGGTCGCTTCGTGCCATGCCTCAATGTCGAGGTGACATCGACGGCAGCAGACGGCACGGTCGTGGGAAGCCACAACCGCCGATGGTGTGGCATCCGATGCTCTACCACTACGGAGGGAACTGGCGGCTCCCCGCGGATGGCAGGTATTCGATGCACGTCCGTATCGAGCCGCCGACTTTCATGCGCCACGACGAGGTCACTGGGAAGAGGTTCACCGAGCCCGTCGAGATCGTCTTCCCTGACGTTGAGGTGGCACGTGGCGCCGAGGCGGCCGATGGCGCCGGAGTGAGCCGCCGGACGGGCAATCATCGCCCCGTCCGAGCCGGGCACCCAGACTGGTTGGCCGTTCGGCGTCCGACTCATCCGGCCGCCCCGTCGTGGTTCAGCGTCGTGCCTCGGCTGTGGCTTTCCGGTTGGCCTTCTGGATCGCCGCCACCAGCTCGGACTTCGACATCTTCGACCGTCCGCGGATGTCGAGCCTCGTGGCCACCTTGTACAGGTGCTTCTTGGACGCGTTGGCATCCACACCGCCGGCGGTCGGCAGGTCGGTGTCCTTGCCTCCCTCGGCTTGGGCGTCCGAGGGGCCTGGGCTGTCCTTCTTCTCCCAGTGGTCGCCGACCTTCTCGTGGGTGCGCTTCAGCGCGGCGTAGGCGGTCTGCATCGCGCGTCTGCCCTCGCCGTACTGCTCCGCGGCCGAGTCATGGGCCTTGGCGAAAGTCCGCCTGGCCTTCTTGCCCGAGCGGGCAACGGGGCTCGGCAATTCGCTCTTCCTGGGTTTGCCGTTCTTCTTCATCATGGGCATGTGACTCTTCTACCCGCGCAGACGTGAGCGATGCCCGCCGAGCCCGGCAGTATTCGGTCTGCGGACGACGTCGTCCTGTGGCGCAGGCATGGGGCCTTCGAGTCATGCACCTTGTTCGATAGGCGCGGAAGGGGGCGGACAGCGTGGCGGCCTACGAGAGGAACAGCCTGAGTCTGGCCGGTGCCGTGGCCACGGGCACGGGGGTGATGGTCGGTGCGGGGATCTTCGCGTTGACCGGGCAGGTGGCCCAGCTGGCCGGGGCGTGGTTCCCGATTGCCTTCGCACTCGCCGCGGCAGTCAGCGGGTTGAGTGTGCACAGCTACATCACCGTGTCGCGCAAGTACCCGTCGGCTGGCGGATCGCGATGATTCTGTCCAAGGCGTACGGCCCCACCGCTGTGGCGGCCGGCGCGGCGATGCTGATGGCCTTCTCGATGGTCATCAACGAGAGCCTGGTCGCCTGCACGTTCGCCACCTGCGTGCTGCAGCTGTTCGGGCTTCCCCCGACCTCAGTCTGGGTGCCGATCCTCGCTCTCGGGGTGATCCTGGTCGGATTCGGCGTCAATCTGGCCGCCAATGAGGTTGTAGGCACTGTAGGCAGCTTGCCGCTGACAGCGTCACCGACCTGGGACACGCTCACGCAGCCGCCTCTGTGCCAGGCGTCTCAGGCCACCATCACCCGAACCGGCGCGAGACAGTCGACACCAACCGCGGCAGCGAGGTGCGAGACCCGCACCGCAACGTGGGTCGGGCCATCGTCATCAGTCATCTGGGTCCCTTCCTTGGAGGTTGGACTGTGAGTTCGGTGTGGACACCCTCCGCATCACGGCTGCGTTCGCCGGTCACGCGGTCGACAGATAGGCACGCGGTCCGGTCGGCTTAACCGAACGGGGAGGGCCGATACTCCAGCCGATGCGGCTCCCCGCGGAACGTAGCCGCTCACAGCCCCGCGTCGCGGGGCAACTCGGGCGGGCGTATCGTGGAAATCGGGGTGAAGGTCCCCGACCAGACAATCCCCGATGAGAAGGGAGCGATCATGGCGGAGCAGGACAAGAACCTGGTGCCCGAGGACGTCCGCGGCGTGGCCAAGGAGAAGATCGGTGACGTGACTGACGACGAGGAGCTCGAGCGCCAGGGCCGCATGGACCAGGCGAAGTCAGACCTCAAGGACGCCGGCGAGGAGGTGACCTCCGGGCTGGGCGAGGCCGCCGAGAAGGCGAAGGACGCCGTGGAGGGGGCCGCCGAGAAGGCCAAGGAGGCGTTCAAGCACTAGGCGAGACTCATGCTGGACTCACGACGTGGGTCGGGACGACCATTCCATTGTCCCGACCCACGTCGCACATGTATGGGCCCCGACATGAGAGCGTTTCTGCTCCCGATGTTGTCATCCCGCGGAGCAGCGGTCGGCTAGCTGGCGGTAGACCGGTTCGAACGCCTCCCCCATGCTGGGGAATGCGTGCACGAGATCGGTCAACACCGTCAGCGGCACCTGAGCGTGCACAGCCAGCGCTGCCTCGGCCATCCAGTCCTCGGCGCGTACGCCGATCGCCGAGGCTCCCACCACCACCCCCCGAGCCCGGTCGGCGGTGACGACCAGCAGGCCACCGGGGCCGGAGTCGGTCAGCGTTCGGGATAGCTCCGCCAGGTCGAACGATGCGGACTCCAGGCCCTCATCGGCGTCCGTGCGGCCCACGCTCGCGACAGGCGGGTGCGTGTACACCGCACGCGGGACTGCTCGGTAGTCGGCCCTTCGATCAGAGCCGAGGATGTTGGCTGCCACGATACGAGCCTGGTAGTTCGCAGTGTGCGTGAACGGCGCCACGGCAGTGACATCGCCAGCAGCCCAGACGTGGTCCTGGCCGGCGACGCGGCATAGATCGTCGACGACCAATGCGCCCCGGTCGTCAGGCTCGACTCCGAGTTTCTCCAGTCCCAGGCCGGAGGCCGCTGGCCGTCGCCCGACCGCTACGAGCACCCGTGCGCAGTCGGTCGAGGTGCCGTCCGACATGACCACCCGTGCCCCCCCACCGTCGGCGGGTTGGACACGTTCGACCGTCGTAGACAGACGGACGTCGATGCCGTCGGCACGAAGCACCTCCCCGAGCAGGTCGGCAACCTCTGGCCGCTCCTTGCCCAAGAGCCTGTCCCCGGACTCCACCAGAGTGACGCTGGCCCCGAACCGCGCGAACACCTGGGCGAGCTCGCAACCCACCGCACCCCCGCCCAGCACGACGAGCGAGGAGGGCAGCAACGAGGACGACAGGGCTTGGTCGCTGGTCCACGTCGGGACCGCGTCAATGCCTGGGATATCCGGGAGGACCGGCACCGACCCAGTCGCCACGACGAGGTCCCCCCAGCCGATCTCCTGACCGCCCACGGCAACGATTCCAGATCCAAGGACGAGCCCGTGACCCCGCACCAGGCGGACCCCTGCCGCCTCCAGCGACCGCGCCGCACCGGAGTCGTCGCGCTGCTCGGCCACCTCGTCCCGCCTCCTGAGGGCCTCCTGGTAGGCAGCGATGGGATCGTCACCGCGTATCGCGCTCGCGCTTTGCAGCAACGACTTGCTCGGCATGCACGCGACATACGGACACTCACCCCCGACCCGAAGCTTCTCGACGACGGCTACCGTGCGGCCCGCCTCGGCCAGAGTCGTGCTCACAACCTCACCCGCCGAACCAGTACCGAGCACGACGACATCAAAGAAGTCCACACCACTTCCTACCACTCGCCACTGAGCCTCGGAGAGACCTGAAGCCGGGTCAGTCGCCGAGGTAGCCCCGACGCGCAAGGCCACCAATCGGCCAATGGCGGTGAATACGCCCCGGGTCGCCCCACTGCCGGGACAGCCGATACCGGTGGCCCGCGTCGAGTCGACTTCGCAACCGACAACGGCAAGCAGGCCGCGTAGGTCTGGTGGTGCCCCGGGGATCGAAGCCGTTCACCCGGGTCCGAGTCGAGGTCACGCAGCACGGCACAGATGCTGCAGAACTTGACTCCACAGAGCCTTCCGACCGAGCCGCCAGTTGACCGGGCTGTCAGGGTCCTCCGCCCATTCGTAGGAGTGGGGCGCGTCCGCTGGGCGCTGCCGTGCTCGCCCAAGAGGCGCCCAGCTCGCCGCTATGACGCGGGTCCTGAGGGCCGAGTTCGTGTTCTTGGCGGGGTTGGCTTTGGCCGCCAACGGTGCGACACCCAGCTGCTCGCCGGACTTCTGGAGACGGCCCATGCCGGGCTCATCCCCGATCCATCGGAGGCAGGCCCACAGAACGCACCCGCGCATCCAACGCCGGGAAGGCCCCGTGCAATCAGAACGACCGTGGCAGCCGTACCGAGATCGTCGCGCCCTGCCCCTGGACGGAATGGACCTGGACGGTACCTTCCATGGCCTGGACCAGTGCTCTGACGATCGGGAGGCCGAGCCCGGACCCGTGGGTCCCATCGGCCGACACGCCGCGCCAGGCCCTGTCGAAGATGTGAGGCAGTTCCTCTTCCCGAAACCCCGGCCCGGTGTCCGACACCTCGATCACGCCGTGCCCGTCGTCGAAGTGCACCCGGACGCAGACCCGGTCGCCTGGACGGCAGTAGAGGACCGTGTTGGCCAGAAGGTTGCCGACCACCTGATGCACGCGGTCGGGGTCGGCGATGACCTGCACATCGGGGTCAAGGTTCTGATCGACGAGGAGCCCGGCCGCATCCATGGAACGCTGGCGGGCGGCCAGGGCCAGGGTCGCGACATCAGCGAGATGGACATCCGACAGTTGGAGCTGAGCGCCTTCCGACTCGGCTGCCGACAGCTCAGCGAGGTCGTTGACGATCCGCCCCAACCGGGCGGCCTGGTCGTGCAGGGCCGCCAGCGTCGCCGGATCGGCCGGGATGAGGCCGTCGCGCAACTCCTCAAGACCGGCCTGCAGCGCGGTCAGCGGCGTGCGCAGCTCATGGGCGATGTCGGCGGTGAGTTGGCGACGGGCGCCCTCCGATCTCTCGATCTCCTCGGCCGCCGCGCTCAGCGCGCTGGTCAGGTCGGCGAACTCGGGCGGACCCAGCTCGGCGGGGCGCGCGGAGTGATCACCGGCGGCGAACCGGCGGGCAGTGTCGATGTACCCGTCGATGGGGCGGGTCAACCGGTGGGCCATGACCACTGACAGGACGACGGCCGTCAGCAGCGCGACCGCCGTCGCAGCCAGCAGCCACGGGGGCGAGACGGCGTCGTCCGGGTGCGGCGGTTCGGCGACCAGGTGCGGCACGACGGTGCCGACGAACAGGACACACAACGAGACAGCGGACACCAGGAGGATGACCCCGGCAAGCCGACGACCGAGCATGCCCAGCCGCCAGCGCTCACTCATCGGCCGCAAGCCCGAGCCGGTAGCCGAACCCGACGACGGTCTGGACGACGTCCTGGCCGTCGGGTCCCATCTTGTGGCGCAGGTTCTTCACGTGCGAGTCGACGGCGCGTTCGTAGCCGTCGAATGTGTAGCCGCTGATCCGCTCCACCAGCTCCCGGCGGGTGCCCAGACCCGAGTCCCCAGGTCCAGACCAACGTCTCCCGGGCTCTCGAACGGAGTGCTGGTGTAGCCACCCAGATCATCAGCCGTGGCCAGCGTCCCGTAAGCAGACACCCTGTCGAGCAGTGCCGGCTCCAACTTGAGCACTTCCCAACCGGTCAACCCAGCCATACCCGTGTCGTCGTACAGTCCGAGTTCCACACGGATCGGGCTTCCGACCTTCAACTTCGCGTCCCCAGCGAGGTTGTCCCCCCACTGAGCCGTCGCTGAGACCGGGGCGACTCCCTGGACGCACGTGGCCTGCCACTCGTGCACACGCTGTACGAAGTAGAACGCGGTCGGATCCAGTGGGTAGCTCGACAGCGGGTCACCAGTCGGCGGCATGGACGTCTCGCCGTCGCAGTCCAGGCCGGTGAAGGGACTCGTCCCCACGAAGATCGCCGGAACGGACAGGCTGAATCCGGTGGTCTCCTCACCGCCACCACCTCCGCCACCACCTCCGCCGCCACCACCGGGGCCCTTCGCGAAGGCCGCCCCCGGTACGACGAGCGCCGCCACCGTGGCCGCTCCCACAAGACCGAGCAGAACCCGGCTGCTCCTATATGTACTCATCTGATCCTCCTCATCGCCACGGACTCGCGGGAGTCTCCCGTCTGATGAGCCCAGGACCTGACCGGTCAGCGCGCACGCACCTCGCGGCGTTCGTCCTGCTCTCAGCCTCACCCCGGGGCAGTGGCAGGAAGATGGGGATCGTGTGACGACCGTGTGGAGATTCGTCGGCACGGGAGCGGGCCGTCTCGGTCGGAGCGTCGCTCTAGTCGGCCGGCCCCACCGAGCAGGGCGTAAGTCGGGCATACCGCAGCTCGAAGGGCCACAGGTGCACGCCCATCGGTGGATCGAGGTTCAGTGTCTGCGGCGTCCGGATGCCGAGCGGTGGTCTCTCCCGGGCCTGGCGGACGGCCGGATCCGGAGGAACGGGTAGTGGTGTCGGACCGAACGCAGTCGCGCTCACTCACCGTTCCGCGCCGGCCCGATCCGGCCCCCGGCCGACCTGGAGAACATGAGCGCCGCATGGGTGAGCCGGTGCAACTCCAGGGGCTTGGTGGGGAGGTGGCTGGCGCCCGGGCAGGTCTTGCTTGACAAAGGACGCCCCGAGCACCACGATGAGTTGTTGAAGTAGCAACTATATTGGGAGGTTAGGCGAACATGACAAGGATTGGCATCATCCTGGGAAGCACCCGGCCCGGCCGCAATGGCGAGGCTGTGGCCCATTGGGTCCTTGAGCACGCATCCCAACGGCAGGACGCGCACTACGAGCTCGTTGATATCGCTGACTATGACCTGCCGCTGCTGGATGAACCGATGCCCGCGATGATGGAGCAGTACTCTCAGCCGCACACGAAGCGGTGGGCTGAGACGATCGCGTCTTTCGACGGGTTCGTCATCGTCACGGCCGAGTACAACCACGGGGTCCCGGGTGCCCTGAAGAACGCGATCGACTTCCTGAACGTGGAGTGGAACAACAAGGCAGTCGGGTTCGTTGGATACGGGTCCGCCGGAGGGGTCCGGGCTGTGGAGCAGCTGCGCTTGATCGCCGCTGAGATCCGCCTGGCCGACGTCCGCTCGCAGGTCGCACTGTCGATGTTCACCGACTTCGAGCAGATGCGAACGTTCAGGCCAGCTGAGCTGCACTTGGCCTCACTGAACGCGACCTTCGACGACGTCGTGTCCTGGAGCAACGCACTGGAACCCCTACGCGCCGGATAGACCACGGCACCGCACCATGTCCCTAGCGCAGCTTCGCAACCGCCCTCAACTACGACGCAGAGCCAAGGCCGTTCCTGGCCGACTGTTGGGGGCCGGCCACCCGCAGCGCGACGGCCGGGTCGTCGAGCTCGACGACGAGTCCACGACGACCTCCGAGCTGCTCCAGGCCCACCTGCCCGACTCCCGCGTCGTGAAGGCGTTCAACAACATCTACTTCGCCCACCTCGCCTCGCTCGCGCGCCCGGCAGGTGCTCAGGACCGCAGCGCCCTGGCCATCGCCGGCGCCGACGAGGCCGCCAGGTCCACGGTCCGGGCGCTGCTCGACGAGATCGGCTACGACACCCTCGACCTGGGCCCGCTGGCCGAGGGGTGGCGAACACAGCGGGACACGGCGGCCTATGGCACCCCGTACGCAGCCGACCCCGCCGACTGGGGCGCGGGTCCCGCCCCGGCCGGTGTCGAGAGGCTCGCCTCGTTCGCCGCGCAGGCGCACCGCTACCGCGACATGTAGCCCGCGGCGTGGGCGGGCCGCAACCCGAACTACGACCCAGAGCAGATGGCCAAAGCAAACGCCGGGAGTAGGCCCCTCATGGGTAGCCCGACAGGCGGGAAGGGGCGGGCGCGAGCAGGAACTGCCCCCATCGGTGCGTGACTGCAATCGGATCGGCTTGAGGGCATGGCGGGCTTGACGCGGTGTTGCACCGTTCGCCGGCTCGGCGGGCCACCAGGCGTGATCTGTGAAGTCTCATGCTCTCGCATTGGAGGATCGGCCCAACGGCGCGCTCAGCGATGTGGCCTGGATCAGTTCTCGTACGGTGTCGTCGTTGCCGAATATGCGGACCTTTGTGAGCTGTTCCATGGGGACTCCGCCGACCACGCAAGCCTTCCAGTCCTGGGTGGTGGCCGATACTTCAGCGTTGGTCGGTTCCGGTTCCAGCGACCGGTCGATGGTTGTGGTTGTCGCGGTCATCCGCGCCAAATAGCTGACCGGTTGGGCGTCCCAGCGGCGGGAATCGGTGAGGATCAGCTCAACGCGTCGCTCGCCCGGGTCCCCGGGCACCGGTCGTGCGTGGGCGCGCATCGCCAGGACCACCGTGTCGGGGCTCATGTCCGCCTCACGCGGCAAGGCAGGTGAGGCCACGGCCCATAACGACAACGCCGTGTTCACGGTCTCCAACCCGTAGCCCCACTCGGTGAGTTCGTAGACCTCGATCCGCCCTGGTGCGGGCAGCCGGCGTCGTTTCACGATGCCGCTTGCCTGCAGGTGCTGCAGTCGCTGGGTGAGGACGGCGGGTCCGATGCCGATCACGTCTCGCTGGATGTCGATGAAGCGCTTGGGGCCCAGCAGAAGCTCACGTACGACGATCAAGGTCCACCGATCGCCGACGAGGTCGAGGGCGTGGGCAGCGGCGCAACCGTCGTTGTAGGAGCCGTAGGACCGTCGGGAAGCCATTGGCCCATTTTACTATGCTTCCAGTAGTGTCCACTTCGGTTATTGTAGTTAGTCACTCGCTGACCTACCGACGACTCCACTCGAGAAGGAGCCAGCATGGGCACCTCATCAGCAGCGATCTGGCGCAGCGTCCACGCCGAGAGGCGGCAGTTGGCCGCGGATCTGGCTGGGTTGCGCGCCGATCAGTGGCATCTGCCCTCTTTGTGCCCCGGCTGGGATGTCCACGACGTGCTGGCGCATCTGGTGGACACGGCGCGGACTGGCCGGCTCTCGTTCGTCCGTGACCTGCTCCGGGCGCGCCTGGACTTCGATCGTGCGAACGAAAATGGCATCGCCCGACACAAGCGCCATGATCCACACGACACGCTTGCGGCACTCGAGGACGCCGCCGACCTGGAGCGGACTCCGCCAGCGGCCCTGGCGACCCGTCTGGTCGAGGCGATCGTGCACGGGGAGGACATCCGCCGCCCCCTGGGCATCGCCGGAAAATATCCGGAACCAACGATCCTCCAAGCACTCGCCCACCAGTTGCGCACCCCCGTCTTCTTCGGCGGCGGGCGCGAGCGTGCCGCCGGCCTACGGCTGGTTGACGCCAAGACCGGGGCAACCTGGGGACAGGGCGCCGACGTCGAGGCCGATGCCATTGACCTGTTGCTCGCGGTCTGCGGACGGCGCGTGGACCGGGCGAGCCTCACGGGAAGCGGAGCAACTCGCCTTACCGGCTCCGCCACCCCACACCCCGCGGTGCGTAGTCGCACACCGACGTGAAGCAGAGGTGTGACATGCGGAGAAGCCAAGACAACCGACTATGGGCGCTGGTCCATGCCGAGCGAACTGCTCTGGCAGAAGACCTGTCGAGCCTCGGTGCAGAGCAGTGGCGTCAGCACACCTTGTGCCGGCAGTGGGACGTCGAACAAGTCGTGGCTCACCTCACGGTGGCCGCCAGCATGAACCAGTGGCAGTGGCTACGCAGCATGCTCGGCGCACGTTTCCGCCCCGACGTGCACAACCAGCGCCGGCTCATCGAACACCTCGGACACACTCCCGCCGAAACACTCAACCGGTTCCGCGCCGTGATCGGCAGCACCACAGCGCCCTCCGGACACACCCCCGCGTACCTTGGTGAGGTCCTCGTACACGCTCAGGACATCCGTTGGCCACTGCGGTTGCCGGGGACACCGAGCGTCGAGGCGTTGACACCGGTGGCCCACTTCTACGCCCAACAAGACTTCGCCGTCGCCAGCCATACCCACGTCGCCGGCCTGAAGCTGCGGGCAGACGATGGGCCGTTCGCCACCGGCTCCGGCCCACTGGTCACCGGCTCGACTCTCGCACTAGTGATGAGCATGGCGGGCCGGGCGCCGTACCTCGACCAGCTCCACGGGCCAGGAGTACCGCTCCTGCGATCACGCCTGCCCAGCGCCTCAGCCTGAACCACTGTTCCGCAGCCGCCCGCCCGGCAAGGGTACTTATCAACGCAGGAGGGCACCATGACCAACCAGCTGACCGGGGCTACCGTGTCAGCGCACGACCGAGTAGCGCGCGCACGCAAAGTCGTGATTGCGCGCGAGGTCGTCAAGGCGGAGCTCGATCTGTCGGGGCAGCAACGGCGCACCCGCGCCGAGGGCCACTGGCGCCCACTGCACCCACAGTTCGTCGAGCAGCCCCGCGTCCGCGAACTGCCCCGCGAGGTCGCCTCCGCCACACACCCACACATCTCGCCCGTCAGCCGCAGCCGCCAGTTGCGCGTGCACCTCGCGCACGTCTGAGTCCGTGAAATGGACCGGGCCACCGGCGCCGTACTTCTCGATTTCGCGGGTCGTGAACACCCACGTCGGCTGCTCATACTCCCAATCGCCGCCGCCGTGGTCGCGGATCCACTCGTAGGTGTGCGACCCCATGACGATGGCACCGACGTTCGCGATGAAGCTCGGGTAGTTCATTGCCCCGGACTGGTCGATGTCACGCGACAGGAGCCACTCCAAGGAGTGCTCCGGTGTCGCGATGAAGCCGTCGACCGTGGACGCGGTGTAGTAGATCGTCGCCATCTGATCATCCTGGGCCCAAGTGTCCAGAGCGGTCAAAGCTCGGCCCCCCCGCGAAGGTCGTGGAACCCTCCCGGCGCGATCCTCCAATCCTGCACCCCGAGATCACCGAGCTGCCGACCCTCCTGCTCGTCCTCGTCGTGACCATCGGGCGCCGCCGCGACATCAACCAGCACCCCTGACACCACTCCATTCCCGCCCCCCGGTACCGCGTCCCCAGGCGGCGGAGTGCAGCACCTCCGGGCGCGGCAGCCGCTTGATCGAAAGAGGCGTGGCGAACCGTCCCGTGTCCAGATGCTTCCAATCCAGAGCCCCACCCGGCCCACGCCACACGCCTGGGCGGGCTGGGGCGAAGCCCCGCTGGGGCGTGTCTCCCAACGCTGAGGGGTCCGGTTCGGGACATCTGCGCGCATGACCCAGCGCCACTTCGCGATGCGGCGATCCCGAACGAAGCCGAACTCCTGGAACAGGTCTTCCGGGCCCGGTGTGCAGGTAGGCGCCGCGCTGGGGTCCGCGTCCGTCCAGTTGCTCGGGTGGGCCTCGACGGTGCCTCCGCCGGCCTGGCTGATCACGTCCAGTGCGGCAGCAAGTCCTGCCCGCGCCACACCGTGGCGCCGGTGGCCGTCGCCGGTGAATACACACCCGATGCGCCATTGGGCAGTTGCACGAGTTGCTTCTCGTAGGGCTTGGGGTTCTTGATCGTGGCCACCTCGGCCGGCGGCCCGTACTGACACCAGCCCACACACTGACCGTCGAGGTAGACCAGTACCTGATGGACGGTCCCGTTGGTGACGCGCGCAAGCTTGGCGTCGAGATTCCCCGCCACGGTGCTGTCCTTGCCAACGCCCTCGGGGTTAAACCCGATGCACCAGCAACCACCCCACACCCCGTAGTTCGCCTCTACGAGAGCTGCGAAGTCCGGCCACGTCTCGCGGGTGAGCGGCTTGCTCACGTAACGGCCCGGCGGCGACGTCGGCACAGGCCCACCCTGCCTGAAACCACACCGGCGCTCAACAGCATCGGAGCCGCGCCGACCCAGCTCCGCACCAGAACTGGTCGGCGAGCCAGCGGAGACGCACCCACCGGGCAGTGGATTCTTGGTGGCGATCCCAGCAGGCGAGGGGCAAGACGTCAGAGAACCGACGAGCCGATCGGACCGGGGTTGTAGGCGATCTCCCAGCGAAAGCCGTCGGGATCAGCGAAGTAGCCCGAGTACCCACCCCAGTCCCGCTCGACTCCCTGCTCCGCCACCGTGGCACCCGCGGCCCGGGCCTCGGCCAGAACGCGATCCACATCGGACGGCGTCGCGACATTGTGTGCCAGCGTGATCGGAGATGCCCCCTCTGCTCGGCCGATCGGGCCGATCTCGGCGACGGCGGCGTCCTCCTGCCACAGGGAGAGCACCACCTTGTCACCGACGCGGACCATGACCACCTCGTCGGGACTCTCAAACTCGACCGGCCAGCCGAGTCCGCCGATGTAGAACGCACGACTTCTGGCCAGATCACGCACCACGAGCGTCACGAAGCTGAGCCGGGGGTCCATGAGTGGACACTAGTCACCTCAGCGGGCTGCAGGAGCTGCTTCGCGACCGAGCAGATGACACGTCCTCATCAGGCACGGACCAGTCGAACGAACCCGTCTCGTCCTCCAGGAACCCGTCGAGCGAGATTTTGGCCGCGTAGATCAGCTTGCCCATGGGGCCCTGCGTCCGGTCGAGGGCCTCAGAGTGCAGCGTGGCGCCGACACCGGCAACCACGAACGTGAGATCGCTGAGCACACCGCCGAGGAGCAGACCGGGCGCCGCCGACCGTAGGCGGTCCGTCCTGCGCTCGGTTCTGCCGCCTTGAGGACGGACGCGCTCGCCGGGCCCGAGCTCGGGGACGCGTTGGCATGCTCCGCCGTCAATCGAGCAGCACTCGACGACGCTCGTGCCGGCAAGCGACCGAAAGGTAAGCGTTGGACGGAACTAGACTCGACCACGGTTCGCCGAGCACCCTGAGGGCACCGTTGATCGAGCTGTCGAACTCCGCGGCCGAGGGGGTTCCCGGTCACCCGGGACGGTCTGGCGAGAACCGACTGCCTGGCGCAATCACGAACTGAGGAGCGTGCGGATGTCACTGACACGGATCCACAACTTGTCCATCTCCCTCGACGGCTACGCCACCGGCGAGCCGCAGTCCGCCGAAACACCCTTCGGCCATGCGGGTCAGCGTCTCCACGAGTGGATGATCGCCACCAGGTTCTGGGACGCGGGCGGCAGCGATGGGGTCGACAACGCCTTCGCGCAGCGACATGGACCCGGCATCGGCGCCGAGATCATGGGCGCCAACAAGTTCGGCCCGCCCGGATGGCAGGACGACCCCGACTGGAAAGGCTGGTGGGGCCCGAACCCACCGTTCCACACACCGACCTTTGTGCTCACACACCGCCCCCGGCCCTCAATCGAGATGGAGGACGGCACCACGTTCCACTTCCTCGAGGCCGCCCCGGCCAAGGCCCTCGAAACCGCCCGCGTGGCAGCCGATGGCCAGGACGTCCGAATCGGCGGCGGCCCCACCGTTGTGCGCGACTTCCTCGCCGCCGGGCTCGTCGACCACATGCATGTGGTCCAAGTCCCGATCCTGCTCGGCCGCGGTGTCCGCCTCTGGGACGGTCTCGAGGCACTCGAGAAGTCCTACGACATCGAGACGGTTGCCTCCCCTAGTGGCGTCACCCACCTCACCTTCACGCGCAAGGTCGCCTCGTGAACGTCACCACGTTGATGGAACACCGATCGCAGCTCCGGTAGCGGCCGGTAGGTTGCCACCCCGACTGACACCGGAAGTCCTCGCTGCGTTGGAAGCCGAGGCCGCCGATGTAGTGCGCTACCGCGCCCCCCAGCCCCGCTGCGGTGGGCAAGGTCCTGACCTGCCAACCGCTCGGGCCACGGTCCGGCTCGCGATCGGAGTGCTGGGCCTGTCACCGGGCATACGTGGCCCGATGGTCCCAGGCGTCCACCCTCAGACGCATGACCCAGCGCCACTTGGCGATCCGCCGGTCACGGGTGAAACCGAAGTCCTCGAACAGGGTCTCGGGTCCGGTCTGGAAATGGCACCACGCTGCGGGGGCCGGCCCTCGACCTGCTCCGGGTAGGCCTCGACCATCCCACCGCCGGCGGCGCGGATGGCATCCAGTGCTCCAGAGACGGCAGCCCGGGCCACACCGCGGCCCCGGTGGCCCTTGCCGGTGAAGATGCAGCCGATGCGCCAGTCCCGCAACTCCACGAGCTGCTTGGTGCAAGCGCCGCGGTTCTTGATGTTGGGCAGCGCTGCATGCGACCCGTACTGGCACCAACCCACGCACTCGTCGCCTGCGTAGAGCAGCATCTGCTGCACGGTCCCCGAGGATCCGGCTCTGCGTGCGCCGACTGTTGCAACGCACGCATCGGACACTGGCAGACAGGTAGTCGGCGAACGCCCCTGAGGCCAGGCCAGGCGAAGTCGGGCGTAGGGTCACACTGCGCCTGGATCGTTCGTCTATCGGGCGACGGGGACCAAGTGGATAGGAGGGCGCTGTGCAGGACACCGGCGTCTTCGAGGAGCAGCGACCACGACTGCTGTAGGCGGATGCAGCGACACCGCCGGAGGCCGGAGCCGCGAAGGAAGCCCTGCCCCGCCAGCCGGCACATGACCGCCACGCGAGGCGTCCGTGCGGAATGAGCCTGCTGGCGCGCATTCCGCAGCGGATGTCGCGAACCGCCGACCAGCAGTCGAGTCCGGTGCCATCCCATCTTGCAACGGCACCAATATGGTGCCAGAGTGGTGCCATGCATTTGGATCGTTACGTGGACGACATCACCCGTCAGATGGCTGTGGCCGCCGCGGCCGGTGGCCCCGAAGCGGAGGCCCTCGCCGAGCGCCTGGTTCTCCCGCTTCGGTCGGCTGTCCGCATGGCGCTGCTCGACTCGCTGTCCGCCGCGGCGGACGAGCTCACCCTCGAGTTGGCCCCCGGGTCGGTGGAACTGCGGCTTCGGGGCGGCGAACCCGCTTTCGTCATTGAAGGTGTGGCCGCGTCCCCACCGGCCACCGAGCCGGACCCGGTGCCGCTACCCGCCCCCGCCACCACCCCGACAACTGAGCCCGACGAGGGTGCGACCCGGATCAACCTGCGGATGCCCGACTCGCTGAAGGCTCGCGTCGAGGCGGCGGCCCGGCGCGAGGGCCGTTCGGTCAACGCCTGGCTGGTGCGCGCCGCCGCCGCTGCCCTCGAACCCTCGGCTCCCAACCCCCCCAGCGCTCCCAGTCCCCCCGCCGCCTCCCACCGCGGCTCCAAGCACGTCACCGGCTGGGCCCAATGAACGAGAGGAACACCATGCAGACCTTCCCCACCCCCACACCGATCGCCGTCACCATCGAGGCGAACTTCGCGGAGGTCCAAGTCGTGGCCAGCGACCGTTCCGACACCGTGGTCGACGTCGTCCCGACCGACCCGGACGACCGCGCGCACGTGGAGGTCGCCAAGGCGACCCGAGTCGAGCTGCTCGGCGACCAGCTGCGGGTCATCGCCCCGAAGCCGAGCCTGCTGGCTCGGATCCTCAACTCTCCCTCGCTCGACATCATGATCAGCCTGCCGAGCGGATCAGCCGTGCACGCCGACCTGGGGGCGGGCAACGTCGAGGCGACGGGCACGCTGGGTCACTGCACGGTCCGCACGGGTGCCGGCAACATCCGCCTTGGCCACACCGGGGCGCTCGATGCGCGCAGCGGCACCGGCGACATCGTCGTCGGCAGCGTCGCCGGCGATGCCACGATCGAGACGCCGGCCGGCCACACCCAGATCGCCTCGGCCACCGGCGACGTCGCCATCAAGAACGGCAGCACCGGTCCCCGCATCGGCACAGTCGGGGGCGACCTGCGGGTGCGCGCCGGCCATGGCCGCATCGAGGCTGAGTCCGTGGCGGGGAGCGTCGATGCCCGGACAGCCCACGGCGCCGTGGTCATCGGGGTCGCGAGCGGGTCCGACGTCGACCTCAAGACCTCGCACGGAGATCTTGAGGTGGGAATCCCAGATGGCCATGCCGTCTGGATGGACCTTGATACCAAGTACGGCCGGGTGGCCAGCGAGTTCGTCCCGACAGCCGACGCGCCGCCAGCCGGCGGGCCCTCGGTGCGCATTGTCGGGCGCACGTCGTACGGCGACATCCGCATTCGGCGGATCGGCGACACCCCGGACACCGATGCGACCGCCTGACCATGAACGCACGCACGCCAGCAATCGAGGCTATCGGCCTCGCCTGCCGCTACGGCCAGGCCACCGTCCTCGACGCGGTGGACCTGGAGGTTGAGCAGGGCGAGATGGTCGCTCTGCTCGGCCCCAACGGTGCGGGCAAGACCACTATGGTGAACATCCTGTCCACCCTGATCAAGCCCACCGCCGGAACCGGGCGCGTCCTGTGCCGCGACGTGGTCCGCGAGGCCGAACGCGGTCCGCAGGCTGAGCGGCGTCACCGGCCAGTTCTCCGCGGTGGACGACCTGCTCACGGGCCGGGAGAACCTCATTCTGATGTCCATTCTGATGTCCGACCTGCACCACTTGACCCGCGCACGAGGCCGCCGACCGGGTGCCCGCCACCTACTCCGGGGGCATGCGGCGCCGCCCGGACCTGGCGATGACCCTCATAGGCCGGCCCATTCAGGATGACCCCAACCGTGGGCGGGTCGCGTTCGGATCCGAGCCTGGCAAGTTCTCGAGCAGTTCGACGAACAGGCAGGCGAAGGATCGACCGTCCTCATCTAGGCATCCCACCCAGTTCTCAACCGTGGCCCGGTGGTGACGTGGCGTGCAAAGTGGTTGCGGTGGGAGATGACCGACGGCGCACCGCACCCGTGCGGCGACGTCATCCGCCCAACAACAGCGATTGACCATGGCGAGGACGGCGCCGGGTACTGGGTCGGGTTCTGGGAAGTGACCGACCTGCAGCGCCTCGACGTCAACCAGTGGGTCAAGACATCCCGACTGATGAACCTGCGTGGGCGGAGGTTCTCTGCGCTTGTCCCGGCAGGACCGGTCCTGCTAGGCACGGACCCCGTACGCCGCGTGACCCTGGTCCAGACAGCGCCTTCTGGCTGACTGAACCGGCCGTATCGTCGAAGTCCGGCGATCAGTTCGGCATCCCACTGTTGGCGGCCACAGCGAGGTCGCCAAGAACGCGAATCCGGCCCGCAGGCCCCGCGTCCGCGGCGCCGGGAGCGAGTCGGCGAGCATCACGATGGCCGCCTTCACCCGGAGCCGCGTTCTCAGCGCGGAACGAAGCGAACTCGGCGCGCTGGTAGATCTGGCTCTGCCCGGTATCCAGCGGCGGTCCACGACCGTGACTGCACGTGAGTGTCGGTTTCAGCAGGGTATTCGGGACGGGTGGACCGGAGTCGATGCCGAGCACATGGCCACCGGGCCACGAGGCCTCTTTCGGCTACCGCCCTGATCGGCCTGCGCTGCGCGGTTGTTGACTCGACGCCGTGCTGCGTTGAGCATGGAAGGCGGGGCGTGCCGAGGGGCCTGGTTCGGTGTCATGGGTGCGCGCGGACGTGGTCGATGGAACCCATAGCCTGGGGAGGGACTGGTCGATGAACCGAATCGTGACCGTCACGGGAAGTGTCGTCGCCTCTTTGGGGGCTTTGGCTGCCGTTGGCTTGATGGGGCTGAAGGTGCGCCCGGCGAATCTGGCGCTGCCTGCTGAGGAGTGCGAGGACCTCGGCGCAGTGGACACACCAACGGACGTGCCCGCGCCGGTGCGCCGCTTCCTCCTGACTGCCTATGGTGACCAGGCCCCACGCGTGGAGTCGCTGGTGGTCTACGGGCGCGCGCGGGCCAATTTCGGGATCTGGGTACCGCTGCGTTTCCGCCTGGTACATCGTCCCGGTCAGGCGTTCGAGCGCTACATGGAGGTCACCTTCTACGGCCGGACAGTCCTCAGGGCCTTGGACCGCTACGTGGACGGTCGGGGCATGACCGGCCCGATGGGTCGGGAGGCCACAGGACCGGCTGTCGATCAGGCGGCCAACATGATCCTGTGGGCAGAGGCCCCACTAATCCCCTCGTTGTGGATCACCGACCAGCGAATCGGTTGGCAGCCCATCGATGAGACGTCGGCGCGCTTGGTCTTCCCATTCGGTGATGACCACGACGACTTGACGGTCCACTTCGATCCGCAGGGCAACCTGATCACTCGGATCACCGCGCTGCGACATCGCGACGAGTACAGCGGCAGGATCCCCTGGCACGCCGACATCCTGGCTTGGCAGGTTGTGGACGGGGCGCGGGTTCCGAAGCGCATCGCGATCACCTGGGAGGACCAGGGCACGCCGTGGTCGACCTGGGACCTGGAGCACGTGTTGTGGAACGTTGACCTCGCCGACTGGCTGCCGCAGGCGGGGACGGTGACCCTCTGAGCCCAGCTGCCCTGGGCGCCGCGGAGGAGGCCGAGGCTCCGACGAGCCGCCGCCAGACCTGCCCCACATCGCCCACTGCTCCGGGTTGCGATGCGGTGCAGGCGCTGCCTGCCTGGGTCCTGCTGTCCCTGGGGCTGGAGTGGGTCGGGTTCGTCGCACGCTCCTTGGTGGGGGTGCCCGGTGGCTGCGGGTACCGTCGGCTCATGAGCGAACAAGAGCGCAGGGATCTCGTGCCAACGCGCGGATCCGCTCTGAGGGGCGCACTCGCGGTCGGGCTCGCTGTGGGTGCTGTGTTGGCCTCCCGGGTGGTGCTGGCCCGCCGGCAGCTGATGCGCCCGGTGCTGCCTGAGCTGCGCCATCCGCTGCTCCTGGTGCCGGTGCAGTTCGGCCCGAGGGCGGTGCGCCTGATCCGCCGGGCCCCGGTCCCGCCCGGCACCGTCGTGCCAGGGATCGATGTCGCGCAGCGCACCGTTCCGGCACTCGGGGAACACCCGGGGGTTGAGGTGTTCGTCTACGACGGGCCCGCCCGGTCCGCTCCGTCTGGGGCCCTGCTGTGGATCCACGGAGGCGGCTTCGTCATGGGGCATCCTGCGACCTACCACGAGTTGTGTAGTCGGTTCGCCCACGACTTGAGCATCGTGGTCGTCAGTGTCGACTACCGCCTGGCCCCGGAGGACCCGTTCCCGGCCGGGCTCGAGGATGGCTACGCCGCGCTGCAGTGGGTACACGACCACGCGGACGACCTGGGCGTCGACCCGTCTCGGATCGCCATCGGCGGGGACAGCGCCGGCGGGGGGCTGGCCGCAGCCCTGGCGCAACTCGCCCATGACCGGGGCGAGGTCCCGGTGTGCTTGCAGATGTTGGTGTATCCGATGCTCGACGACCGCACGGTCCTACGTGCGGATCATGCGGGAACGGGCTCGTTCGTCTGGACCCCGACCAGCAATGAGTTCGGGTGGACGTCCTATCTCGGGCATCCACCCCGCGACGACGAGGGCCGACCGTACGCCGTCCCAGCGCGGCGTGCAGACCTGACAGGCCTCCCCCCGGCTTGGATCGGGGTCGGGGACCTGGACCTGTTCTACGCCGAGGACCTCGAATACGCTGAACGCCTCCAGGCCGCAGGCGTGCCCTGCCAACTTGAGATCGTCGCGGGCATGTACCACGGAGCTGACGCCTTCTTCCGTACGTCCGCAGCGATGAACGCATTCAGAGCCGCGAGGAAGGACGCGCTCAGCGCAGCACTCACAGCCACCTGAGCAGGACCCCATCGGCAGCAGCGACTGGTGACCCCTTCCGCCGCCAGTCGCGCACGGTGGCTGAGTCCCTGGGTTCCCCCGACCCGGATTCCTGCTGGGCGTGTCCCCTACTGGGGCTCTCCCCATCGCTCGCGCAGGCGGCCGGCGGGAGGCCTGCTGCCGGTCGGTCGCTGGCTGCAGTCCGAGCCGGTCGTCCAGGTGGCAGAGCCCCAACCGGCTGGCTGATCCGACCCCGCTTCCATCTCGGCTTCGTCGAGGAGTACCGCGACGCCGGCTGGCCGTACGGCAAGGACTATCGGGTGAACCTTCTCGACTCCCGCACCATCCGCACTGTCGTGTCCTCCTCGACCGGCATTGCCTTCTTCATGTACCCCTCGCCGATCCTGCTCCGTGTTCCTACCGCCTGACGGGGCCGAGGCAGACACAACGCCCTGAGCGTGATCGTGGGGCTGGGGGCGAGTGATACTTCGCGCCCAGCCCCACGAGGACTGATCAGTTGACGGTACTCCGGGGGGCAGGAGTACTACTTGGTCGAGTTGACGACCTTGACGCAGTCGCGCACGGTCTTCTTCTTCAAATCACTGCCATCTGCGTTCGCGCCCAGACGCTTGCGGGTCTGCAGGGAGTACTTGTCGAAGTCCTCGGTGACGCCGCTGATGCAGATGAAGGCCTTGCCCTCCGAGGAGACCTGGCTGGCCAGCGCTGCCACCTGGCCAGGGGTCCACACCTGGGAGATGACGGCTGATCCGGCGTAGAACTGGTTGCGCTTGGCCTTCGTGCGCTCCTTGAGAGCCAAGTCGGTTGCCTCGGACTCCGAACCGGCCACCATCGTGCCGTTGACCTTCTTGTCGTAGACCGCCAGGGTGAGGCCGACCGTGGGGCGCGCGTCGCTGGCCCCGACCTTCTTCGAGTTGTGCACCGAGGCGCGCAGCTTCAGTGCGGTCGTGGCGCCAACGTCGGCCAGGTCGATCTTCTTGTGGCGCTTGATGTTGACCCCCTGCAACTTCTCCACCGGAGCGGAGTTCGACATCTTGGGCCCCTTGGCCTTGTCGGACTTCCCCGGGTGTGCCATCGCGCCACCGGCCGAACCGAGGACCAGTGCCCCCGCAGCTGCGGCGGCGATCACAGTACGCATTCCGACACGAGGTGTATTCATGCGCCCCAGAGTAGGGCCTCCATCCGCGGAAGGAAATGCACGTCACCACTTCGGAGGAACGCACCGTTGTCGAAGTCCAGCCCCAGCCACCTTGAACGGTTCTTCCCGCACGCTGGCTGAGCGGCGCTCAAGGGTCCGCGCCGGCAGGAGATCAACGGTTCCCTACCCGGGTTCTGGCGATCTGGACAACTCCGTCGAAGCTGATCAACGACGTGACCGAGCAGCGTCCCCACCCGCGCCACCGGCGGGAAGTGGGTCAACAGACCCGTGGCGATCCCAGCCGATTGCCAAGTCCACAAGCAGGATGACACCGTCCACGCACACGCACACGCACACGTACACGTTCCCGTCAATCTGGGCGCTGTGATGCCTCTCGCAAGCTGCGCGTTACGCGGCGCAGTGGGGCACAGTCCCTGGCCGGTTGGGGCATGTGCATGCCGCCTGGGCGGTCTGGCCTGTGCCGGCGTCCGGCCCACTGTCCGCGTCGCTGCGAGTCGGATGTCCGCAGGGTCCGAGGAGTCCCACGAAGCACAGGTGCGAGTGCGTAGGAAGCGTCGGTGACGTCCACCAAGCGTCCGAGTCGCGGCCGGAAAGACGCTTGAATTCCCGGTGGGTCGACCGGCCCGTTCCAGTTCCGGAGGTTGGTCCACCGCGCTCGATTTACGTTATGCGATATCTGTATGGTGAGCGAGGAGCAAGTCCAGCGGTGGGCGGACGGGGCCGACGCCGAGTACGACGTCGAGGAGTTGCAGCGTCGCGGGCGGGGACGTCCGGGGCGTGGCGCTGAGCCGATGCAGGTTGTGGCGGTGCGCCTGACAGCTGAGGAACTGGCGGCCCTGGATGAGGTGGCCGAGCGGGAGCACCTGTCGCGTTCTGAGGCGATCCGACGAGCGCTGGCCAACTTCGCCGCGTGAAGGTTTCACCACAGCGCGCTCAAACACGGGGGCGAGCGAGGACGCCGTGCAGGCTGCCGACTGGTCGCAGTTGATTGGGCGCCTCTGGGGGACGACGACTGGCCGCATCGTGAACTGCGGCTTGGCTTCGACACGCACGCGCGGCTGCTGGAGACCGTCGTACTGATCCTCGAGAGCGGTGAGGAGTTGGTGATCCACGCAATGCCAGCACGCAAGCAGTATTGGGAGCTCCCACCCTGATCCCCGAGCAGGCCAGGGCAGAGCCGGCGCGAGTTCGGAGGATCGCCGGTGAGCCGATCGGGCATCGGTGCTGCAGTCGGACCTGTTGCGGGGGCGCCGACTCGTGGCCGCCACCGGCTGGTTCTCTGCGGTCTGGGCGGGTGCTGGCTCAGCTGAGTCTGAAGGGCGGGTATCGGTCGGTGACAAGGAGGGTGGCGTAGGCGGTCACGCGCAGCGCCCAGCGTCCGACGCCGACGACGTAGTCGAACAGCCCGCGGGGGTAGCGGCCGGTGAACAGGATCGCGAACCAGGCGATCATCACGGCGAACAACGCCCCGATGCCCAAGAAGGCCAGGACCACGATGTGGGGGATGGCCAGGAGCCACTTGACTAGCGGTAGCCACCGATTCAGGTCCTCTTTGGCGTCGGGGTAGTCCAGGTCCAGGTGGACGGACTGCTCGTCCTCGGTCGACGGGTAGGTGTCGGTGAGCAGCGCGGCGTAGGCACCGATCCGGGCGAAGAACCGCTGCAGCTGCAGGGCGAAGTTGAACCACCAGCGCGGGTAGCGCTGGCGGAACAGAATCATCAGCAGGGTGGCGGCGAACAGCCCGCCGACGATCCCGCCGGCGTCCCGGGTCGCCTGCGAGATCACTTCGCCGGTCTCGGTGATCACCGTTGTCGTCGACGTGGCCGTCGAGGACAGCACCATGGCCACGATGGCGATCGGGATGATCCAGATCAGCCGGAACGCGGTGGTCACCCGGTCCAGCTTCTCTGGGTAGTCGATGTCGAGGCGGGCGGGGTAGTGCTCGGTCTGCGTGCTCACTGGCTTCCCCTATCTGGCGTCAGGTGGTGTCGGGTGGCCGTCGTTCGTCGTCCACCCGCTCGACGGCCTCTCGGCCGGGATCTGTCAGTCCTGGTTCGGCACGGACACGGCGATCTTGCCGCGCACGCGGCCGGCTTCGAGGTCGCGGATGGCGTCGGGCACGCCGGGCAGTTCGACGGTGCGTTCGATGACCGGGACGACGGCTCCCGATTCGAGGTGCTCGGCGAGCCGCTCGATCTTGGTGTGGTGTTCCTTCTGGATGAAGCTCTTCAGGTTCTGTCGGATGAACGGCGAGATCAGCATGGCGCGGATCTGGCGCCCGATGCCTCCTGTCACCCGTCCGCCGTCCTCGCCGCCGACGATGACGAGTGTGCCGGTCGCGGTCAAGGCTTGCCGTAGCCGGGCCACGCTGTTGCGCCCACCGATGTCAAGGATCAGGTCGTAGGTCGTCGCGCCGTCGAGGTAGTCCTCGCGGGTGTAGTCGATGACGCGATCGGCGCCGATGGCCCGCACCAGATCGACCTTGAAGCTGCTGCACACACCGGTCACGTCGGCGCCGATCGCCTTGGCCAGCTGCACGGCGTAGGTCCCGACACCCCCGGAGGCGCCGACGACGAGGACTCGCTGGCCGGCCTGCACCTTGCCGACATCGGTGAGCGCCTGCAACGCGGTTCCACCCGAGATCGCAGCCACGCCCGCCTGCTCCCAGGACACGTTGGACGGCTTGGGAACCAGCTTGGTCTCCTCCGCCGCGGCATACTCGGCGAAGGACCCGTCGGCGATTCCGAACACCTCGTCACCGAGCTGGAACCGGGTGACGTCGGCCCCGACCGCGACCACCCGCCCCGACACGTCCAGCCCGAGGACCGGCTGCTTCGGCTTGGCTAGGCCGATGGCGAGGCGCACTGCGTAGGGCTCACCGGTCATCAGGTGCCAGACACCGCGGTCGATGCCTGCGGCCTGCACCTGGACCAGCACCTGACTGGCGGAGATGCTGGGGCGGGCGACCGTGCGCATCTGCAGGACGTCGGCGTTGCCGTACCGGTCGCGCACGACCGCCTGCATGTCCTGAGCATGCGCCGTGCCGTTTGCGTTCTGCGTGGTCTCGGGGTCGGGTCGCATCAAGGTCCTCCTTCGTGGGGTGTGGTTGTCGCAGCGGGCTGCACTCAGTACGCTTCACCGTAGACGTACTAAGTACACTCGCGCAAGGGCCAACCCAGGGAGGCTCGACCATGACCACAGCAGGGCACGCGGGGCGGGGTGTCAGCCCGCCGCTGTCCGCCGCTCGTGTGCTGGACGGCGCGATGCGGCTCGCCGATCGGATCGGGATTGAGAAGCTCACGATCCGCAGGCTCGCCGACGAGCTCGGTGTCACGCCCATGGCGATCTACAACCACGTAGCCAGCAAGGAGGAGATCGTCAACGGCATGGTCGAGGCCGTCTTCACCGAGATCGACCTGCCCCCCGTCGCGGAGGACTGGAAGACAGCGCTGCGCCGCCGCTGCGTGTCCCTGCACGAGGTCTTGCTTGGGCACCCGTGGGCGCCCCCACTGATGGAGTCACGCCCCTCACCAGGACCGGCCCTGCTGCACCACCACGACGCCGTGCTCGGCTGCCTTCGACGCGGCGGCCTCCCGCTTCCCTGGGCAGCCCACGCCTACGCCGTCCTGGACAGCTACGTGTACGGGTACGCCATGCAGGAGGCGAATCTTCCCTTCGGCGGGGACCATCAGATCGGAGACCTGGCCGAGGCCATCCTCACTGCCATCCCCGCCGACCAGTACCCCTACCTGCGCGAGTTCACCGCCGACCACGCCCTCCAACCCGGATACCACTTCGGGAACTCCTTCGAGGTCGGACTCGACCTGCTCCTCGACGGCCTCGACACCGCCGCAGCAGCACAGCCCGGACCGCGCTAGAGCAATCCCGACAGCAGATCGTGGCCCGGCTCGTCGAGGGTCGCGGGCAGGACTACCAGACCTACGTCGCTGTATCCCCGTGTCCACAGGGCCTGCCGCCGGGACGCACCAGGCGCCCAATTCCAGTCCGTCGGCCCCCTGCGGTGCGGCCGGTCATTGCTCATGATCGAGTTGTTTTCCTGCACCGTTCATCACGTCACTTTGGCAGAACCGTCGGCCGGCGACTCGCCGTGGCAACTTGTCGCCGAGCGAGACCTGCTGCTCGAGGGAGACGCATCTTCCGGGGCATCATCGCGACCCCCCTTCGTCGTCCTCCTCGTCGAGTCCAGCGCCCGAGGGATCACGCTGGTCCGCCGTCACAACTGCCACGTCGGCGACTGCCGGCCCAGGGGAACCTGCGACAGGCAACTTGCCAATCCCGACACAGCGACAGTGCCCTCCGTCTGCCACCCCCCTTGAATTCGTAGGGTGGCAGACGGACTTCGTGCGAACGCGAGTAACGCCGGGTTCAAGTAGACACTGGAGATGCGCACTGACCGTTCGCGTTGTGGCCGACTGTGTTGACCTGGCCGGGGTAGAAGCCGAAGGACAAGTTGGGGCCGATTCCCGTGCAAGTGAGATTGCGCCCGATCGTGTTTCGCACGATGTACACGCTCTGGCTGGCTCCTGGGTAATCCTCGGTAACCGTTATGTTGGTCAGCGTCGCGTTCCCGGCGATGCTGTTGAACAATGCACCGAACCAGAATGGGGTCACCTCGCTTACCGTGAGGTTGCGCCCGATCGTGTTGTTCTTGACCGACCACGGAATGTCGCCGCCGCCACCGGTCAGCGTGACGTTGCCCTTGACCGTGATTCCGTTCAGCAGGACGGTATTCGCTCCGGTGGCCGTGACGTTTCCCTTGACGGTGATGGCGGAGCGTCCAGTCGCGTACGGGTCGAGGCACGGATGTCCCGACTTCCCGGGGGCGTCGGGCTGGCAGCCCAGCCCCAAGAGCGAGCCCGCAGCCGCAGTGACGTTGTGTCCCACGGTGATTGTCGACGGCGCGCTCTGCGCGTCGAACACGGCACCCGCCAAGACGTTGAGGTTCCCAACGATGCTGTACTCGCCACCGGGCTCCACGTCGCACGCACCGGCGACTGTGATGCTGCGGTAGTCCCCGGGTGGGATGTGCACCAACTCCCCGGTGGAGAAGTCACCACCGGTGCACGTGTAAACCGGCGCGCTGGACGCGGCAGCCACGGCCGGTGGCGCAATCAACCCGACCGCGATAAGCACGGCTGTTCCGACAACTGCTACGAATCTGCTCATCTCTCGCCTGCCCCTTCTCGATCGGCTATGACCCATCGGGCCACGGGGCTGACCTCCGATTGTGATGGGTCAGCCCTAGGGGTGAGATTAGGCTTACCTGAGCAGCCTGTACATGGTGATCTTGTGGCCGGCTGGTCACCTTCGGTGAGGGCTTGGAGGCGGGCACCACCCATGATGGAGCCTGTGGACATGAGTGTGGTCATGCGGGCGCGGGAGGCGTTCGACCTCGGGGATGGCGGGGTCTCGGCTACACCCGGTGCCCGGGGGGCATCGGGTCAGGTGTGGCGGTTGACGGTCGGGCATCGGGTGTACGCCCTCAAGCAGGTGTTCTCGGGGACTGCCCGAACGCAGGCGGAGGTGCGGGCCGAGGTTGCCTTCGCGCAGCGGGCGGCCGCGGCGGGCGTGCGGGTGCCGAGGGGCCACCCTGATAGGAGCGGGAAGTACATGGTGCCGCTCCGGGAGGGCGGCTGGCTGCGGCTCTACGACTGGGTCGACCTGTGCCCCGCCGACCTCACGGTCAACGCGGAGGCGCTCGGCGTGGTCCTGGCGCGTCTGCACCAGTCTGCTCACCCCGCAGACCGTGAACCGGGCGGTGCTCCGCCTCACCGGTGGTACGAGGTTCCACCGGACCGTGACGGGTGGGCAGGGTTGGTGACCGCCGCCACTGGGGCTGGCAGGTCGTGGAGCTCGCGGCTGGCGCGCGCGGTGGACACTCTCCCGGATCTGTACGCCGTCGTCTCGCCGACCGTGCGGACCAGGATGCGACTGTGCCACCGCGATCTGCATCCGGGCAACGTCCTGGTCGACGACGCCGGTGAGCTGGTGGTCGTGGACTTCGATGACGTAGGGCCGGCGGAACCGGCCCGCGAGCTCGCCAGCACCCTGATGGCCTGCTTCCACGACGGCGATCCCGACCTGGTCTCCATGCGGCGGGCGTACCAGTCCTACGTCGGAGCTGGCGGGCCGGCACGCCTACGCTCGGCGGCCGACTTCACGATGCTGATCGCCACCCAGCTCAACTTCCTTGATCTCCAGGTACGCGTCGCTCTCGAGGAGAAGACTCTTGCGCGCGACCGCACCTGGGCCGAGCTTGAGATCGACGAGGGGCTTCGCATCCTTCCCACGCCGCGTCTGCTGGCAGCGGTTCTCACGCTGTAGGGAACCGGATGGAGCTGAGGTAGCGGCGCGCCGGATGCCGACTCCCCTCACCGGACCGGCCCCGTGGCTGGCGTGACCTGTGAGTACCGACCGGTGTGTGTGGGGTGGCGGCGTCTGGTGGCGATCCAGCGTCCGGCGGCGACCAGTGCGAGACCGACACCGAGGACGGCTGGTGTGACCAGGCCGTAGCTGAGGGGGAACTCACCGGCCGTGAAGGCCGCGGCATCACTTTCAGCCAACGAGTCCAGCAGCAGGTAGAGGGTCTGGAAGGTGAACGCCCACAGGTAGGCGAGGGTGTAGGTGACGTTTCCTAGGAGCGAGGGGAGGCCTGCGAGGCCGAGCACGATGGCCA